>NZ_CP058397.1:0-1533328 GCF_049262685.1 Gardnerella sp. DNF00550
GTTTTCGACACGCCGGTGTTTTGGCTTGTTTTCAATGGTTTTGGGGTGTTTGTTTTTGGTGGGTTTGCGTTTTAGCGTGGGTTGGTGTAAGTTTATCTCTTGCTGCTCAGCGCGGCTGGTTCTCCTCGGTTGAGGTTGATGGGCCGGCTGGTGTGGTGGTGGTTTGAGAACTCAAGAGCGTGTCTGTACTACTTATTAGTTAATTATTGCCAGTTCATTGCCTGCCTTGCAGATTGCAGGGTGCCTGAGAGATGGTTAAATGGTGGTGAGGTTTTTGTTGGGATGTTCTTTCCTTAAAGAATGTCTCGTCTTTTTCTTTTTAATATTGGAGCCTTTTGTTGGCTCTTCATTGAAGTTTTTCGTGGAGGGTTCGATTCTGGCTCAGGATGAACGCTGGCGGCGTGCTTAACACATGCAAGTCGAACGGGATCTAGTCAGCTTGCTGACTGGTGAGAGTGGCGAACGGGTGAGTAATGCGTGACCAACCTGCCCCATGCTCCAGAATAGCTCTTGGAAACGGGTGGTAATGCTGGATGCTCCAACTTGACGCATGTCTTGTTGGGAAAGTGTTTAGTGGCATGGGATGGGGTCGCGTCCTATCAGCTTGTAGGCGGGGTAATGGCCCACCTAGGCTTCGACGGGTAGCCGGCCTGAGAGGGCGGACGGCCACATTGGGACTGAGATACGGCCCAGACTCCTACGGGAGGCAGCAGTGGGGAATATTGCGCAATGGGGGAAACCCTGACGCAGCGACGCCGCGTGCGGGATGAAGGCCTTCGGGTTGTAAACCGCTTTTGATTGGGAGCAAGCCTTTTGGGTGAGTGTACCTTTCGAATAAGCGCCGGCTAACTACGTGCCAGCAGCCGCGGTAATACGTAGGGCGCAAGCGTTATCCGGAATTATTGGGCGTAAAGAGCTTGTAGGCGGTTCGTCGCGTCTGGTGTGAAAGCCCATCGCTTAACGGTGGGTCTGCGCCGGGTACGGGCGGGCTAGAGTGCAGTAGGGGAGACTGGAATTCCCGGTGTAACGGTGGAATGTGTAGATATCGGGAAGAACACCAATGGCGAAGGCAGGTCTCTGGGCTGTTACTGACGCTGAGAAGCGAAAGCGTGGGGAGCGAACAGGATTAGATACCCTGGTAGTCCACGCCGTAAACGGTGGACGCTGGATGTGGGGCCCATTCCACGGGTTCCGTGTCGGAGCTAACGCGTTAAGCGTCCCGCCTGGGGAGTACGGCCGCAAGGCTAAAACTCAAAGAAATTGACGGGGGCCCGCACAAGCGGCGGAGCATGCGGATTAATTCGATGCAACGCGAAGAACCTTACCTGGGCTTGACATGTGCCTGTCGACTGCAGAGATGTGGTTTCCCTTCGGGGCAGGTTCACAGGTGGTGCATGGTCGTCGTCAGCTCGTGTCGTGAGATGTTGGGTTAAGTCCCGCAACGAGCGCAACCCTCGCCCTGTGTTGCCAGCGGGTTATGCCGGGAACTCACGGGGGACCGCCGGGGTTAACTCGGAGGAAGGTGGGGATGACGTCAGATCATCATGCCCCTTACGTCCAGGGCTTCACGCATGCTACAATGGCCGGTACAACGGGATGCGACATGGTGACATGGAGCGGATCCCTTAAAACCGGTCTCAGTTCGGATCGTAGTCTGCAACTCGACTACGTGAAGGCGGAGTCGCTAGTAATCGCGAATCAGCAACGTCGCGGTGAATGCGTTCCCGGGCCTTGTACACACCGCCCGTCAAGTCATGAAAGTGGGCAGCACCCGAAGCCGGTGGCCTAACCCTTTTGGGATGGAGCCGTCTAAGGTGAGGCTCGTGATTGGGACTAAGTCGTAACAAGGTAGCCGTACCGGAAGGTGCGGCTGGATCACCTCCTTTCTACGGAGTTTTTGTGCACGCTCGGTTGAGTGTGGTTACTGGTGTGGAAAACAGTGGTTAACGTTTTATATGAGTTTGTTGGGCATGCTTTTGGGTTCCCGGATTGCCACCCCCCTTGTTTTGGGGTTGCGGTCCTTGACTCACAGGATTTCGGGTTGATGCTTTTTGAGTGTTGATGCTGGTTTTGTGGTGTTGTGGTGGTTTGAGAACTGGATAGTGGACGCGAGTAAAATGCGAGACTTTTTTGGTTTCGATTTTTTTGCTTTTATCAATTTCAACCGGCTCCTTTTGTTGGAGTCGCTTGATCGTTTTGTGATCGTTTAGTGTGATGATTTTTTGTCTAGAGAATTTTGCTGATGGGTTCTTACTTTAGTGTTTGTCACTGGTAAGGGCGTATGGTGGATGCCTTGGTAGACAGGACCGATGAAGGACGTGACGGGCTGCGATATGCCTCGGGGAGCTGCCGAGTGGGCTTTGATCCGAGGATTTCCGAATGGGGAGACCCGGCCACTGTTATGAGTGGTCACCACAGTTTTTGTGGGGGGTACGCAGGGAAGTGAAACATCTCAGTACCTGCAGGAAAGGATACTCCGTGAGTAGTGGCGAGCGAAAGCGGATCAGGCTAAACCGGGTGCGTGTGATAGCCGTCAGGTGTTGCGCATTCGGGGTCGTGGGATGGACTGTTCAGCCTCTGACGGGGTTGAGGAGAGTGATAAAATGTCGTGCTAGGTGAATGGGATTGAATTCCCAGCCGTAGAGGGTGATGGCCCCGTAGCTTGTCGTGCGATGTCTCTTTATGTTTATTCCCAAGTAGCGCGGGACTCGTGGAATCCCGCGTGAATCTGCCCAGACCGTTGGGTAAGCCTAAGTATTCCTGTCTGACCGATAGTGTACTAGTACCGTGAGGGAAAGGTGAAAAGCACCCCGGGAGGGGAGTGAAATAGTTCCTGAAACCGTGCGCTTACAATCCGTCGGAGCCTTCTTTGTGGGGTGACGGCGTGCCTATCGAAAAATGAGTCTGCGAGTCAGTGGTATGTGGCGAGGCTAACCCGGGTGGGGGAGCCGTAGCGAAAGCGAGTTTTAAAAGGCGTTTGAGTCGCATGTCCTGGACCCGAAGCGGGATGATCTAGCCCTGAGCAGGTTGAAGCGCGGGTAAGACCGTGTGGAGGACCGAACCCACCTAGGTTGAAAACTGGGGGGATGACTTGGGGTTAGGGGTGAAAGGCCAATCAAATTCCGTGATAGCTGGTTCTCTCCGAAATGCATTTAGGTGCAGCGTCGTGTTATTGCTTACAGGGGGTAGAGCTACTGGATGCTTGCGGGCCCATACCGGGTACCAATAGCAGCCAAACTCCGAATACCTGTTAGGTTTATCACGGCAGTGAGTCGGCGGGGGATAAGCTCCGTCGTCAAAAGGGAAACAGCCCTGATCGTCGTCTAAGGTCCCGAAGCGCGTGCTAAGTGGGAAAGGATGTGGAGTCGCATAGACAGCCAGGAGGTTGGCTCAGAAGCAGCCATCCTTGAAAGAGTGCGTAACAGCTCACTGGTCTAGTGGTTCCGCGCCGACAATGTAGCGGGGCTTAAGCACGCCACCGAAGACGCGGCTGCATGAATTTTGTTCATGCGGGGTAGGAGAGCGTCCTGTATGGGGTGAAGCGGCAGTGTGAACTTGTCGTGGACTTTACAGGAGTGAGAATGCAGACATGAGTAGCGAGAGACGGGTGTGAATCCCGTCCGCTGAATGACTAAGGGTTCCGGGGCCACGTTCGTCGTCCCGGGTGAGTCGAGTCCTAAGGCGAGGCCGACAGGCGTAGTCGAATGGATGAACGGGTTGATATTCCCGTACCGGTGTTACACCGTTCGAACTGAATCTGAGAGTACTAACCTTCATTTTCTTGTTGATTGCCTTTCGGGGTTGTTGATGGGTTTGTGTTGGGACTGTATCGGTAGTAGGTTAGCGTGGGAGTGACGCGGGTAGGTAGCCGGCTGCGGAGGTGGTTTTCCGTGGCTAAGCGTGTGGGCTGTCTCCTAGGTAAATCCGGGGGATGTTAAGCTGAGGCGTGATGGGTAGGCTGTAAGGCTGATTCCGGTGATCCTGCTTGCCAAGAAAAGCTTCAACGTGAGGTGTGATTCCGCTCGTACCCTAAACCGACACTGGTGGTCTGGTAGAGTATACCGAAGCGATCGGGCGAATCCTGGCCAAGGAACTCGGCAAATTACTCCCGTGCCTTCGGCATAAGGGAGACCCCTGATGGTGATATGGTTTTACATTGTTGAGCTGTTGGGGGTGGCACAAGCTAGGGGGTAGCGACTGTTTACCAAAAACACAGGAGCGTGCGAAGGCGTAAGCCGCTGTATACGCTCTGACGCCTGCCCGGTGCCGGAAGGTTAAGAGGATCCGTTAGCTTCGGTGAAGCGGTGAATTTAAGCCCCGGTAAACGGCGGTGGTAACTATAACCATCCTAAGGTAGCGAAATTCCTTGTCGGGTAAGTTCCGACCTGCACGAATGGCGTAACGACTTCCCCACTGTCTCGGCCAGGAGCCCGGCGAAATTGCAGTACGAGTAAAGATGCTCGTTAAGCGCAGAAGGACGAAAAGACCCCGGGACCTTTACTATACCTTGGTATTGTCGTTAGGTGTGGATCGTGTAGCATAGGCGGGAGGCTGTGAAGCGTGGGCGCTAGCTTGCGTGGAGTCGACAGGTGAAATACCGCTCTTTCCATATCTGGCGTCTAACCTCGACGCGTTATCCGTGTCAGGGACAGTGCCTGGCGGGTAGTTTAACTGGGGCGGTTGCCTCCTAAAGAGTAACGGAGGCGCTCAATGGTCCGCTCAGCCCGGTTGGCAATCGGGTGTTGAGTGTAATCGCACAAGCGGGCTTGACTGTGAGACTGACGGGTCGAGCAGGGACGAAAGTCGGAGATAGTGATCCGGTGCCGGCGTACGGACGTGGCATCGCTCAACGGATAAAAGGTACCCCGGGGATAACAGGCTGATCATTCCCAAGAGTCCATATCGACGGGATGGTTTGGCACCTCGATGTCGGCTCGTCGCATCCTGGGGCTGGAGCAGGTCCCAAGGGTTCGGCTGTTCGCCGATTAAAGCGGCACGCGAGCTGGGTTCAGAACGTCGTGAGACAGTTTGGTCTCTATCCTCTGCGCTCGTTGGAATGTTGAGGAGACCTGCCCATAGTACGAGAGGACCTGGGTGGACGAACCTCTGGTATGCCGGTCGTCACGCCAGTGGCGCTGCCGGTTAGCTACGTTCGGAAGGGATAACCGCTGAAAGCATCTAAGCGGGAAGCCTGCTCCAAGATAAGCATTCCTTGCACTTTAGTGTGTGAGCCCCCATGTAGAACACGTGGTTGATAGGCTAGATGTGGAAGCCCTGTAAGGGGTGGAGCTGACTAGTACTAACGGGCGATGGTGACATTCTTCCTCACTTTTACTAGTGGGGAGGGTGAGTTCCTTATGAGTATTATTCTTCTAGCGTTAATGAGTACTGAATGTTTTGCTTAACGATCAGTTGATAAAAGAGTTTTTACGCGCGTTCATGTCCGGTTCCCTAACCGCCACGTGTTGCCACTCAATGGTTTTGAGTGTATAATCTAGTTTTGCGGTGGTCATGGCTCAGGTGAGACGCCCGGTCCCATTCCGAACCCGGAAGCTAAGGCCTGACACGGCGAGGGTACTGCACTCGATAGGGTGTGGGAGACTAGCACGCTGCCGCATTATTTTTCTAGCGGGGAGTTTTTTACTCCCCGCTTTTTTCATATTCGCATACTGTTCTTCGTTTTCGTATACTGTTATCTGTAATCCTTCAAACGGGGGCGCGACGACCTGTCTGAGCGCTGCGATTTAGCGCGCGAAGGCAATTCGGAGCGGAAATTCGCTTAAGTTGGAAGTCCAGTGGACTTACAACGCGAGTTTCGTAGCGAGCACGTATAGTGCGAGTGTCGTCTCGCAAATGGAGCGTAGAGCGAGGGTTAACCCTCCAAACGTGAGAGAGTGTTCTCACAAATGGAGCAGATGTTGACGTTAAACCCTCAAAAACTCATACAACATTAATACTTAAAAGTCCAACAATTTATTTGATATTATTTATAGCAAAGCATGAGATGCATTTTCATGATATGTTCGTATCAATATTGTTAGGAGATGATGTATGAAATGTACAAGTTGCGGAATGGAGTCTTGGAATGACTTCTGCCCATACTGCGGATCAAAATTAAAGGTCGAACAATCAACGGTAGCTTCGACTTTTGAGCAAAATATTCCTGTTCCGCCGCCGCAACAGAATCTCACTGTTCCAGCAGCTACAGGTTATGGCAGCATGCATGCCAAAAAGAAAAAGCCAATTTATAAAAGATTTTGGTTTTATTTACTCAGCATAATAATAATTGTTGTTGCAATATGCGGATTCTTGAATATTAAAAAATTAGATAACGGCGTTGTTATTAATTGGAATGAGATGGTTTTAGGCTCAGAATTGCCAAATCCTCCATCTAACATGGGTAAAATCATTGAAAACTCTTCTGAAGAAATGAATGTTGATATAAACAATATTTCTGCCAAACAGTTTAATGATTATATTAAAGCTTGCAAGGATAAAGGATTTACTGTAGATTCAAAAACTGATTCTACAGAATATTCTTCTTATAACAGTGAAGGTTATAAGTTAAAATTGCTTCGTTATGAAAGCAATAATCAGCTAAGTATTGCGCTGAATGCGCCGATAGAAATGTCTCCAATTACTTGGCCATCGAGTAAAGCGGCTAATCAATTGCCTGTACCAAAATCTATATTCGGAAAGTTCTCCTACGAAAATGAGGATAGCTTCGTAGTTTATATTGGCAACACCAGTATGGAAGATTATGAGAAATATGTGAAAGCTTGCTCTGATAAAGGTTTTACAGTTAATTATAGTAAGGGAGATGATTGGTACTATGCGTACAATAATTCAGGCTGGCATTTGTCATTAAAATACGAAGGCAATAATATTATGAGCATTGGCATCAGTGCTCCAGCCAACAATCCTAAAGATAGTGGTGATTCCAATAAGTCTGATGCGAAGAAAGATGCCGCAAAGGCTGCTCCAAAGCAAGCTACTCCAAAAGCTGAACCAAAACCTAAAACTAACACGAAGCTTGTTAATGGATTGCGTAGTGATTTCAAAGCGGCAATGGATAGCTATGAAACAGTTATGGACGAATATGTTGCGTTCATGAAAAAGTATAAGAAAAATCCAACTGATAAGACTATTCTTAATGAGTACTCTGCGTATTTAGATAAATATAATGATGCAGTAAAAAAGTTCAACAATTGGCATAGCAAAGATTTGAACTCTGATGAGCTTAATTATTATGTTGATGTTCAAGCGAGAGTTTCTAAGAAACTTATAGCTGTGTCTAAATAGTATTAACTATATTTGTTTGCAAATGTAGCGATAATAGTAGGGGTCAATGTTCTAAAATATTGACCCCTACAATTATTTTGTAAACTGCTTACAATTTACAATTTTGTTTACTCTTATTTTGCATGTGCAAAATTTGAAAGTCTTGCAGCTTTCTTTTCTTTCTTTTTTATGACAATTCCAACTATTGAGCAAACTATTACAGCCACTGCCAACGGCGTATAAAGGTAATATGTAAAGCCAAAAGTATAATTATCTGAAGGAAGTGCATGACGGCTTACTGCGTCATAATTCATAAGAAGTGATGCAGCTGCCAAGATGAGTGCAAATACAATATTTGCAACAGGCTTATTTAAAAGTGTAAACAATAGTATAAGAAGTATAGATGCGATTAGTGCAATTATGAGAACAACATTTATTATTGCTTCATTCTTGAGCCAGTCATTTCCATGAGAATTATTAGCAAGACAGAAATATAACCTAAGATTTTCTAACATCGATAAATCGACAGCGTCAATATTTTTAAAACCTATTTCTTTTGCAAACAAGATGTCTGGATTTGATGTCAAAAAATTCCTGTATTCTCCGTACGATGAAGAATATGGCAGAAGCAATCCAATTAAAGCAATGCCGCTAAAAATAAGATTAATAATCTGGTGAATTTTTATTTTTTTCATATTCCCTACCTATAAAACTACTTAGTACTGTTAATTTGTTTTTTGTTTCAATATTTTATCAGTAAGATTTAAAATTTGCCGCAAGGTAGTGATTAAATGATGATAGTCGGTGCAGAAGCAAGTGAGCTTTGAGTATTCTTTGAATATTAAGGTATTGCGCCGATTGCAATTGGGCCAGCAATTGAGTTGATAATTGGGCTATCAATTGAAATAAAATCAAGCAATTAAGAATGCGGAATATTGTAACTAAAGCGATTATGCTATTGCAGTAGAGCTATTTGCGATTATTCTGTAAATTTCATACAAGGAGTAGGTATGAATAAAGCTCTTATTAACATTGATTATACGAATGATTTTGTGGCAAGCGATGGCTCTCTTACTGTGGGCGAGCCTGCGCAAAAGCTCGAAAAGCGTATTACTGAGATTTCGCAGGAATTTCTTGACGCTGGTGAGTTCGTGGTTTTTGCGATTGATACGCACCATTTGAATGATCCGTATCATCCTGAAACTAAACTTTTCCCACCTCACAATATCGCCGGAACTCACGGTCAGAAGCTGTACGGCGCGCTTGGTGATTTTTACGAAGCAAATAAAGATAAAAGCAACGTGTATTACATTCATAAAACTCGCTACTCTTCGTTTAATGGCACGGATTTGCTGATTAAGCTTCGCGAACGCCATATTGAGGAGCTGCATTTGGTGGGAGTTTGCACGGATATTTGCGTGCTTCACACTGCTGTCGATGCGTATAATCTTGGATTCAAGATTGTGGTTCACAAGGATGCCGTTGCAAGCTTTGATCCTGCAGGTCACGAATGGGCTTTGCGCCACTTTAAGACTTGCCTTAATGCGGATATTGTAGAAGGCTGAGAATTTTAGCTAAAAATATTTAAATAATTATTCAATAGTTATTGAGAATAATAGACGCTGGTTGCTTTAAGCTGCCAGCGTTTTTGTTTATTCGGAGTGTCGACTTGCTATTAATGAGAATCATTATTATTATTAATAGACGTTGTTAAAAAATCTTCCATAATTATTTGCGAAAAGAAGAGCGCATATAACGATAAGAAGATGAAGTGTAGAGAGCGAAATAGTAATTATGACTCAGGTCATTAGGAATATTGTGAAACGTGCTTTTGCAATGGCAAGTGTTGCAATACTTGCCATTGCCGTGCTCGCATCAGGATTTAGTGCAGCTTTACCGGCAGTTGCATTAGAAAATGGTAATCCTGCTGAAAAATACGATCCTACAAAAAAGGAAGTGCTAAGTCACGGCCATACAGACGTGTTTTACCCAATTCAATACAATGGTAAATTCATTATGGCCGTCGAAAAAGACGCTGCTACTTTCTTAAAGCCTGAAAACACTACTTTGCGCGTAGCTAAAAGCACGTACACTACAAAATCGCAACTTCCTGCTCTCGCTACTGAATACTACTATCTCGATAGTTCCGGAAATCAAAAAGGGAACCCTCTTTTCCCGGGTTGGGACACAGGTTATGCTGCATCTTTAGTTGGCGCATCTCACGCAGATGATGCAACAGCAGATATTGCAATTCAGCAAGTTACTGGACCAATGAACGGGCGCATTCTGCTTTGGACTACCGATGGCATTGGAAAAAATTCGAAGAAATTATCATTTGAAGAGAATGATTTAGACGACGAACCTGATACTGATGGCAGTCGATTTATGCTACCTGGCGTAATTCACCAACATACTGCTGGCCACGTGCATGCAAACTGGGGATTTACGCAGCCTGGCGTTTACAAGCTAAAAGTAGCAGCAACTATTACAAATAAGAACACTAAGAAGCAGATCACAACCGAACCTGCAGAATACACTTTTGAAGTAGAAGATACATATTCAGGCGAAGTACCTGCTTCTGGCATTACGGAAACGCTTGATTTGCACCGTCGCGGTGATTTTATTAATCCTGACGATGATGAAGAAGCGCACGAAGCTTCCAAAGATCATAAAGACACAGATAAAGACGATGGCGGCGATATGCGCATCGGCAATATTCGTGATTCCGGGCCTCATCCGCATTATCATTCATACGAAGGTTATGGTGGTTTAGACTTAAAAGTAGTTAACAAACCAAAGGGTGCTCGTATTGAGTGGAGATATGTGCGTGCTGACGAAGGTCCTGACGCGTATGGAACCACTCTTTTTGCTGAGAGATTGCAGCTTCCAGCTGAGCCTGCAATGAACAAGATGAAAGTGTATGCTCACGCAACTGAAGGTGAAACGCAAGTTGGCAAAGATACTGCGTCTGCAACCATCGCCGTTGAAGATCACGGTGCCGACGGACATCCTGTAGTAAAAGCAATTGCTCCTTATAAGCGTTTCAAACCAGGGGATACTTTACACGCGAAAACAGTATTGCTTAACCCTCATGTTGCAACCGACGGTGTTACCGGTGCGCCAATTGACGATCCGACAAGTCCAGTAACTTCCATTGTTAAAGACTATGTTTGGTTGATGAAAAAGGAAGGAGAAAGCGAATTTAAGCGCATTCCGGGTGCTGCAAGCAGCAAGTTGGAGCTAAAACTTGATGCGTCAATGCAAGGTGCAACGATTCGTCCTTCCTTAGTTTTAAAGAACGGTGAACTTTACCGTAATAAAATGTTTGATGAGTTTTGCGATTATGTTATTGAGATGAAAGGTGTTCCTCACTCTCATAACCATGATGGCGATGATGATCAAAGTGGTTCTGATTCTGAAGATGATGAGAACCCTCACGGGAAAAAGCACCATGAGAAGCGTCATAATAAGCGCAAAAATAAGACTAAGCATTTCGCTGGTGGAAAGAACTTTTTGAAAGGCGTATTCGGCGGTGCTGCAAATTCTGGACTATTCGGATCTAGCTCTAATGGTGGATTCCAATTCGAATCTAATTTCTTTAAGAAATCCAACAGAAAATTCAAGCGCACAAAGAAGAATCGCAATAAGACTAACCGCACTAATCGTAAGAATAATTCTAAAAATAATACGCAAAGTGGTGCTAGTTCTGGTTCTAGTTCTTTTACAAGAACAGAAAATTCAAGCGGAACATCGTTACATAATTCATCGCGACGAACTTCTGGCGGAACTCATACTAAGAACAAGAGCTCTAAGAAAAGTGGACAGACTATTCGTAATTTCGTGAGAACAGATAATAATTCTGGCAATAAGTCCAAAAATAGTTCTGTCAATAACCCTGATTTTGTTAAGAATACTGAACACCATGCTTTGCAAGGTGCAAGGCAATACAACGAAGAATCTGATGAAGCGTATGAAGATGATTCAGATGATACAAAAGGTGATAGTTCCTCGACTAAGTGGGTTGCGGTTGCAGCTTCAGGTGCGAGCGTCGGCTTATGCACAATAACTGGTGCATGCGGTGCTTTGGTACGTCCTAGATTGAAATTGTTGTAAATAGTATTCGTATTATTACTAGAAAGTTTAAATGATGAATTACAAACAAAATGAAACATTGCAAGTAAAACGAAAGCATGCATATTCTACTGCGTTGCTTGCGCTCATATTTTCTTTAGTAACTTTGGTTGCATCTTTATGTGCACCAAATCCAATGCAAGAAACTGCTTATGCCACTGAAGGCAATCAGCCAGTTATGATTCAAGCAGGTCATGCTGATTTTGGACCAACGCTAATCGACGGCAAATGGAAATTGAAGATTCGCGATGATACTGGTGATGAACCAGTGTGGCGAGACCCAGAAAATGTGGTATTTAAATTAGGTGGCAATTCAATAATTCCTATGCCTGATGACGCTGCCTACAGTTTTATTGGCGAAAAGCCTGGAACGAAGCTGTATGTTATTCCACAAACTCAGAATCCTGATGTGCCGTGGCTTGGTTGGAATACGCAGGAAGGTGGCGTGCTTAACGAGCTCGATCGTGGTGCAAACCTTTCGCTTGAAGGAGTAAGTGGTCCAGGCAAATTGCATGTTTACTTAGAAAATGGCAATAACAATCCACAGCAGCTTTGGGATAGTACTAAAGGTTATCCGCAAAACAGCTGGATTGAAACTAACGCTCATACTCACGTGAATTGGGTGTTTTCTAAGCCTGGAATTTATCATGTGAAGCTTACTTTTTCAGGAAAGCTTAAAAACGGACGCGCTGTAAGCGATACGCGTGTTCTTAATTTTGCAGTTGGAGATAATACCGATCCTAATGCTGCTTTAGGTGCGGGCGCTGCTGCTGGAGCAAGTGGCAGCGAAGGCGACGAAGAGGATCAAGATGAAGAAGACAACGATGAATCCACAAAAGATGAAACTAACAATCATCACAAACTCCTTCGCAACCAGCATAAGCATTCTCACAAAGTATCTGAAAAAAGTGATGATACAGCTTTAGTTCTTCAAATTGTAGGTATTTTTGTGGCTATTATTGCCGTAATTATTGTGATTTTTGTGCTAATAGCTGTAGCTAAAAGCAAGAAAGCACGAAATCTTGCGCTTGCTAAGCAAGTTTCTGCACAAGCTAATCAACAGTATGCAAATAATGCAAATTTTGTGAATAATGCAAATGGCGACAGTACTTTGTCAAATCTAGTGCGTGATCAAGAAACGACAGTGATGTCACCAATTAATAATTCTCAATATTCTCAATCAGACAATATGCAATCTGATGGTACCCAGTGGAAATAATGGTGTGACGAAAATGGTTCGTAATAGTATAAAGAAACTATCTCGCGCTTTGTTGGTGGGCATGTGCTTGTGTGGCATGATGATGGGAACTCCCGCAGCTTTTGCTGACAATGGCAGTGACGCAACTGTTGTAAGCGGAAAGAAATCTTCTAAAGATTTTGACGCAATAAAGCAAGCTAATTTTAAAGCGTGTACGGCTGCTCGCTTAGATAAAACTGCTTCACAACCTGCGGCTGATAGTAAAGCTGTAATGTGCCATGCATATAAAGGTCATACTGACGTTTTTGCAACTTTCTTTGATGCTACAAGCAGGCGCATAGTATTAGGCACCTTGGGAGATGCGTTTGAAAGTGAAGATAAAGATCACACTCGTTACGATACGAATCGACTTATTTTTGAAGTTGGTTCTAAAAATATCATGCAGCTTTCCAAAGATGAGAATGATCCGATAATAAAAGAAATCTACGCAACAACTCGCGAAGGTGTAGTCTGGTTCTTTGATCAATCTGGAGCTGGAAATACTGGTGCATTATGGCCTGGTTTAGATACTAGACCGTTATATGAGGGAGCTGGTTCTACAAAAGTTAACCCAACAGTCAAACTGTCATTAACTGGTATCGAAGCACCCCACAACGGCGAAGTTTTTATGTATACTCGCAGCGGTGACGATTATGAGAAAATGCTTGGTTCTGTTGACGGATGGCCGAAAGATGTTGACATCACTGAGACTGGTGGCAAGCATTCTCACATGTATTGGTCTTTTAACCGTCCTGGTGTGTACAAGTTAAAAATGAAGGCTACTACTACCGTTGGTGACGAGGAGCAAAGTTCTGAGCAAGTCTATACATTCCACGTCACTAATCATGATGTAACAGCTGGGGATTTTGCTGATTATGATGGCGCATCTTTTGATGGTGATGAAGATGGTGAAGATGACGAAGAAGATTCAGATGATAATGACGATTCTCAAAGTGAGGATCACAGTATTAATGTGCAACAAAGTAACGGATCTTTCTTCATTAACGGTAACAACAACACTGTGTATGTGACTCCATGGCCTGGAGCAAAAATGCAACAACAAGGACTTCTTGGAAGTAATAGAGGACTTTTTGGAAGTAATAACGGTGGTCTTATTCATGGGGAACATAACGCGAAAAGCGGAAAGCAAGATTCTCAAAGTCAGCAATCTACTTCGACAAAGTTCAAAGACATCAAGGGTGACAAACTCGTTATAGACCACGGTCATGTTGATATTGCTGTATATACTGGCGATTCAAATAAAGTTGATATGGCTGTGCAAGAAGATGTGACAGGAAGCCACGTCTTTAGAGACCCGGATACAGTTGTATTCGCAGTTGGTGATGCTGGTAAAACTAACGGCGTGTATCGTATACCGCAAACACAAATTGATGGTGTGCCATGGATGGGTTGGAATAATCAGTCTATGAATCCTCATAAGCCAACTCAATTGAGCCTAACAGGAGTTGAAGGTCCTGGAAACGTACGCGTTTGGATGTTTGGAGGTTTGGGCGGCGGAGATCAAGAGATTTTCTCCACTCAAGGAGCAACAGATTATACAATACCTGCAAATACGCATGCTCATGCGAATTGGGATTTCGACAAACCTGGATATTACACATTGCAATTCCAAGCTTCTGACGGAAATTCTACAGTAACTCGCAATATTCACGTTGCTGTTGGTGTAGATCCACAAGAAACACCAATGGGCTCTGCTGGCGGTGTTGAAAACAATGAAGAAAAGGACACCAAAAGCAAAAAAGGTGGACCTTCTGCACCTCATAATCCAGCAAAACCTGCTAATTTGCCTCATTCTGGCGGCAATCATGGCAGCCGTGGAATCGGTTTTGTCGGTGGCGGAAATTCTTTTGTTGGAGGTCGTGGTTTTGGATCAAACAATTCACGTTCTGGAAAACAATTGCCAAGAAAAGCTAAAAAGCATAAAGGTCTTGTTTCAAAAATTAGTAACAAGAGGCTCGCTAAAAGTTTGTACCGACAGAAGTTGAACGATAATGATGATGTTGTGAAGTCTGAAGCAAAAGGCGTAACAGGATTATTTAAGCGAAATCCTTTACTTGCTTATTCGCTTCTTGCTGGTGGAATTATTGCTGTGCTTGGCGTTTTGGGTGCAGGAATTTGGTATCTCTACAATCGCGGACTTATTAACTTCAACTGGCTGTTGCGCTATTAGTAGTAGGAGTGTGTAAGGGTGATTCATAGGCCCAGAAGAGTAAAGCAAACTTTGTTTTCTTCGATTGGTGCAATTGCAGTCGTCGCGCTTATTTTGCCGCTTTCTGCTTGTGGTAGTGCTAATGGGAATCGTGCAGGACATCGCGATGGTCGCATTAATGTAGTTACAACTACAGGCGTTTTGCGTGATATGGTGGCGAATGTAGCAGGGGATGCTGCAAATGTGAGTTCAATCGTACCTGATAATGCAGATCCGCACTCTTACGAGCCGCGATTGCGTTCAATCAGAGATGTTGTGTATGCGGACGTGGCTTTTAGTAATTACATGATGCTTGAGGAGCATGGTGTTATTACTGCTTTAGATGCGAATTTGCGAAAAGACGTGCCGAATGTGCAACTTGCTGAAGAAAGCGTGAAACATGCGGCGGATATTATTCCAATGGTCGAAGATGTGTCGTTGGACACTATTTGGCTTGGTCTTGCTACAGAACGTCAAACTTCGCAGACGGTTGAGGAAGCTGAAGATACTAAAGAGCAACAAAAATCTCAAGAGAAATCTGATAAGTCGCAGTCTTCTCAGGTTTCTCAATCTTCGCAATCAAACGCGCCTTCCACTGTAACGAAAGAAGGACGCGCTACTGTAATAAAGCCAAAAGCATACAACATGAAGCGTTCGGACAGGATCCGCTTAACTGCAACTAAAGTAACTGGTCCTGGTTCGCTTTTCGCTTACCTTACTGGCACTTTTGGAAGTGTAGAAACTTACGTTAATTCAGCAAACGGAATTAACGATGAAGATCATGTGGATTTGCCTGCGGACGCGCACACGCATTTAAGTTGGGCTTTTAGTAAGCCAGGAGAATATACTCTCGGTTTTCACGCAGATATGCTCAATGCTCAAAACGAGAGGGTTGCAAGTTTAGGAAACGCAACTATGCGTTTTGCTGTTGGCATTAACGCGCAGAAATTAGCGAAAAAGCGTGGAGCTAGTGTAGTTTTGAATCAAGGCCATGCAGATTTGGCTTACGATTTAGCTAAACGCGGATTTTTGTACAGAGTTGACACTTTGCAAGAAAAGCGGTCGGTTGCACCAAAGCGCGTGTATTATGAGCCGCGAGATGTAGTAGTAGAAGTGCCGACTAATGCTTTAAAAGAAATTCCAGCTGAACAAGGCTATAGATTCCTTGGATTTGCACGGCAGAAAATCTATCAACTTCCACAAGCTGTTCTTGGAAAACATGTTCACGGAGATATTGATCCGCATTTATGGCAGTCAGTGAAAAACGGAATTGCTTATGTGCGCACAATAGCTGACCGCTTGTGTGAAGTCGATCCTAAAAATGCTCGCAAATATCGCGCAAATGCGGACCGATACATTAACAAGCTATTAGATGTAGACGCGTATATGAGGCAAAAAGTGGCGTCAATTCCAAAAGAGCGTCGCAACTTGGTTACAACGCATGACGCTTTTGCATACTTAGGTAAAGCTTATGGCGTAAATATTGCGGGATTTGTAACAATCAACCCTTCAAGCGAGCCAAGCGTGCAAGATAGGCGCAGACTTTCGCAAATTTTGCGCGACTTGGAAATCCCTGCAGTGTTTTTAGAGCCGAATTTAATTTCTCGCTCGTCTGTGCTTAAAGAGCTTGCGTCTGAAGCGCATGTGAAAGTTTGCCCAATTTATGGTGACGCTTTCGACGCAAATGTGCGAACTTACGCGGATATGATGCGAGCTAACGCGGATTCTTTAGCGAAATGTTTGAAGTGAAAGTGTTAAAGGTAGTAAATATGGAAGAAAATGCAGTAATTTGCGCACACAATTTGAATATTTCGTACGGGAATCGCGCTGTGGTAAAAGACGTTTCTTTTACCATTAATAGTGGCGAATTTGTGGGATTGCTTGGTGCAAACGGTGCCGGTAAAACAACGCTATTTCGTGCAATTATGGGTTTGATTCCACATACTGGAAAACTCGAAGTGCGTGCTCCTCATATGGAAGGTGCAAAACTTAATTCTCGCGTATCTTACGTTGGGTATGTGCCACAACGTCACGATATTGCGTGGGATTTCCCACTTTCTGTTTTAGATGTAGTGATGATGGGTAGGATTCGTCATATTGGTTACGTTCGCCGCGCTAAAAAAGAAGATTACGAGATCGCATTAAACTCGCTTGAACGCACAGGAATGGCTGATTTCCAAGATCGCACGATTGGAGAACTTTCTGGAGGCCAGCGGCAACGCGTGCTTGTTGCTAGAGCATTAGCTGGAGAGCCGCGTTTACTTTTGCTCGACGAACCGTTTACTGGACTCGATATGCCTACTCAGGAGCTGCTTACCGATTTGTTCTTGAAATTGTCTGCTTCTGGTGAAGCAATTCTCATGAGCTCACACGATATTATTGGCTCAATTAACTCATGCTCGAGAATAATGCTATTTGATGGCACTATTGTGGGCGACGACGATCCGCAAAATTTGCAAACAGAACAGTGGGTACAAACCTTCCACGTAGCTCCGCAAAATCCGCTTATTAAAGCAGTTGAGCGCGTAATTGGTAAGGAAAGTGTGGTAAAAGAGTAATGTTATCTCCAATAGAATTTATACAAGATTTAACAAATCCGGACCTTTGGTTTTTGCTAAAAGCACTTATTGTAGCGTGCCTTTCTAGCGTAATTTGTGGTGTAGTTGGATGCTATGTAGTGCTTAGAGGAATGGCGTTTATTGGAGATGCTGTAGCTCACTCAGTATTCCCAGGACTTGCTATAGCCTTCGTATTGCAAGGAAATCTGCTATTTGGAGGAGCGCTCGCAGGAGTTGCAACCGCGCTAATCGTATCTATTTTTAGCCAAAACCGTAGGCTTCGCGAAGACTCATTTATTGGCGTATTTTTCGTATCTGCTTTTGCTCTTGGAATTGTGATTATTTCTAAAGCATCTGGCTACGCTGGATCCTTAGAATCCTTCTTGTTTGGCTCGATTACAGGTATTCCTGATTCAGATATTGCTGTTGTTGCTATTACTGGTTTGATTATTTTGGCTATATTATGCATGTTCCACAAAGAGCTTGTTTGCGTATCGATGGATCGAGAAACTTCGCGCGCAATGGGATTGCCGGTTGCATGGCTAGATGGAATGTTGTACGTGTTAGTGGCTATCGCTGTAGTTGTTTCCGTGCAAATTATTGGAAACGTGCTTGTGCTTGCTCTGCTTGTGACTCCTGCTGCAACTGCGCGACTGCTTACTGATCGGCTATCTAGGATGATGGTTTTAGCTCCTGTTATTGGTTGCGTTTCTTCGATTGTTGGAATGTATATTTCGTGGAGCTTTGATACAGCAACGGGCGGAACAATTGTGCTCGTAGCAACCGCTCTCTTTGTGCTCGCTTGGGCGTGCTCTCCTAAACATGGGTTGATTGCAAAAGTAGGTCGTAGCGTAGGTTTATAGCATGCTGCACAATAGAAAGCATGGTATCAAAAGGAAAACCTTCGCCAAGAAGTGCAGTAAAACCACTCAGTGATGAGCAAGTAAAGCTTTTAGCAAGTAAACACAATTTAGTTGACCCAACGTATTACTATCCGACAGGAAAACGCAAGCCAAATCAGGTAGAAATTGACGCGCAAAATCCTAAAGCCGCCGAAAGACTGCTCGAAGGAACGTCGCGCGTATTGCGTTCGCGCTGCAAAGTAAAGGCGTGGGGATTGGAAAACGTGCCAGAAGAAGGCGTGTTTATTACAGCTTGCACACACGTGACGATGTTTGACGTTTTCATACCTATGACTGCACTATTCCACCAAGGTCGTCGTCCGCGCTACATGGCAAAAGCGGAACTCGCTCACTGGCCAATCTTAGGCAAATGGTTCCAACTTGTAGGCATGCAGCCGGTTCCTCGCAGAAGCGGAAAAGCGCGAGAAATAGAAGAAGAATCTATTAAAATCCTCACCAATGGCAGACCTTTAAGTGTATGGCCTGAAGGAACAGTTACGCGCGATCCTAAAAAATGGCCTATGAGCATGAAGCCCGGAATTGGTATAATTGCTCTCGAAGCATCGCGCAGACTCGGACATCAGATTCCGCTATTTTGCGCGGTTACATGGGGCGCAGCAAGCATTAACCACTGGTGGCCATGGCCAAAGAAAAATGTTGTAATGTGCTACGATACCCAACTCGATTATGCTGACTTGCTAAAGGGGAGTGAAAATTGGGGAGAGCTACCTCCTCTTGAATCTGCTGAAGAGTTGGCTCGTCGCGTGCGTGTGCGTATGACGCAGATTATGGAAGAAATTCGTGGAGAAAAATCTCCTGCAGGATACTTCGATTACAGGCAGATGAAACGCGTTACGGAAGAATAAAAAATATACAGAAGAATAAAATAAAGTATCTTTTAAAAATCCCGTAAAGCGGCATGTGTAGAATTATGTAATAGTGTGATTACAAATAAATAGCTATACAGTAGCTTATAAAACTCACAACCGAAAGGCAGGACGTAAAACATGAACGTTACGGTGTTGGGTGCTGGTGCTTGGGGAACTGCGTTTGGACAAGTACTTGCGGATGCAGGAAATCAAGTGACAATGTGGGCAATAGAGCCGGAAATTGTTGAAGGAATTCGCGATCATCATCATAATGGCGTGCGTCTGCCTAGCGTAGAAAAACTTCCAGAAAACATGACTGCAACTGGGGATCGAGCAGAGGCTGTTGCGAATGCGGATATTGTAGTCGTGGCGATTGCGGCACAGTTTGCTCGCGTTGCGTTGGAAGGTTTTGTGGGTTTGATTCCACAAAATGCGATCGTTGTTTCGCTTATGAAAGGCATTGAGCGCACAACCGGCAAACGTATGGATGAAGTTGTGTGCGAAGCTTTGAACTTACCGCGTAACCGTTTTGCTGCACTTTCCGGACCAAACTTGAGCAAGGAAGTTGCATCTCGCCACCCGGCTGCAGCAGTAGTTGCTTGCGCAGAAAAATCTCAGGCAGAAGTAGTTGCAAAAGCATGCTCAAACAGCTACTTTAAAGCATTTGTGTCAACAGACGTAATCGGCGTAGAAATGTGTGGCTCGCTTAAAAACGTGGTTGCGCTCGCAGTTGGTATGGCTCGAGGCGCAGGATATGGCGAAAATACGGCGGCTATGATTGAAACGCGCGGTTTGGCAGAATTGACGGCATTGGGCGTAGCAGAAGGCGCAGATTCGCGCACTTTTGCAGGTCTTGCTGGCTTTGGTGATTTAGTTGCAACTTGTGGATCTCCTCTAAGCCGCAACTATACTTTCGGTGCAAATCTTGGAAAAGGCATGAGCGTTGAAGAAGCAACTGCCGTAAGCAATGGTGTTGCAGAAGGCGTGCCAACCACAAGTGCAGTAGTTGCAATGGGCAAGCGTTTGGGTGTTGCAACTCCGCTTGCAAGTGCAATGGCTCGCGTGCTTGAAGAAGGAATTTCCTGCCAAGAAATGCTCGCAATGCTTTTCGACGACGATGTTTGCGAAGAGTAAGTAGCGTTTGCAAAAATAATCAAAACTAATCCAAAATAACTAGAATAATTCAAAAATATATAAAGGAAAAAAATGACGAAAAAGCGTGTAGTGTTCTTGTATGGCGGTAAGGCAGACGAACATTCGATTTCTTGCATATCTGCTGCTGGAGTGCTCAGTGCTGTAGACGAAAATCGTTTTGACATTGTGCGGATCGCAATCACAAAACAAGGCGAATGGATTGTTGGTGGTGAAGATCCTCGTAACTTCCGCATGGAAGAAGGCGAGTTGCCAGTAATCACAAAAACCGCTGGAACGCGTGATGTTGTGCTTGACCCTGCAAAGGGTGCAGACGGATTCTTGGTGCGAAAAGCGGACGACACGCTTGAAAGTTTAGGTCATATCGACGCTGTTTTCCCAGTTCTTCACGGACCAAACGGTGAAGATGGCACTTTGCAAGGTTTGCTAGAAATGATGCAAGTGCCGTACGTCGGTTGCGGAGTGTTGGCTTCGGCTGCATGCATGGATAAATACTACGCAAAGCAGCTGTTTAAGGCTGCCGGAATTGATGTCGCTCCGGGGATTGCGTTGGATGCTAGAAAATTTGCAAGTGACTCGACGAATCGCTTTGCTGCGTACGCAAACGAAATGCTTGCGCAAGTTGAGGCAGCAAAACTCGAGTATCCGCTTTTTGTAAAACCAAGCCGTGCAGGATCTAGTTTTGGCGTAACAAAAGTGGAATCGCATGATGCTGAGGCTTTAGCACAAGCCGTTTTTGAAGCTTCGAAGCACGATTGGCGAGTGCTAGTAGAGCAAGGAATTAACGCGCGCGAGATCGAGTGTGCGGTTCTTGCAGCTCGCGATGGCGAGGAGCCGAAAGTAAGTTTGCCAGGTGAAATTGTGTTAGACAAGCGTCAGGCTGGCGAAGATCAGTTCTACGATTTTGATAGCAAATACATGGATTCCGCGGCTTCGCACGTGGAAGTTCCAGCAGATCTTCCTGCGGAAACTTTGGAGCTCGTGCGTAAAACAGCGCTCGCAGCATTCAAAGCAGCAGACGGTAGAGGATTAAGCCGTGTTGATTCGTTCGTGACTCCTGAAGGTCATGTGATGATCAACGAAATCAATACAATGCCTGGGTTTACGCCAATCTCCATGTATCCAAAAGCTTGGGAAGCAACCGGAATAAGCTATGGCGATTTAATTACGAAGCTTATTGAGGGTGTGCTTAAGTAAGTGTGAATAGTGCGAGTAGCGCAAGCAGCGCAAACGTAGCACACGTCAAATAAAAAGCGAAAAATCACAATAAAGCGTAAAGAATAACAAAAGGAATGAGTATGCAAGAGATACAACATGACGACACATATTTGTTGGCGCGAAAGCGGCAGGGAACTATTGGAATGTCATTATGCATGTTCATGGTTGTGTGGATTGCTGCTGCATATGCATTAGGTATGTGCTTTCCGTATTTTTTGCCTAAAGAATTTTTAGAAAAATCTATTGCAACAATATTAGTGTCTGACATTGCGCAATATTTAATAGCGCTTCCTATTGCAATGCTGATTATGCGAGCAGTACCAACTCTTGCGTCGCGTGAATTTTCTATGTCTTTGCGTCAATTTTTGGGATTCTACGCAGTTAGTGTGCCAGTTATGTATGGAGGAAACTTAATTGGTACAACATTAGCTTCAATTATTACAGACGGTAAAGCAGAAAATCGCATTTCAGAGACTATTGTGTCTGGAAATATGTGGGAAACGTTTGTGTTCGTAGTGATTCTTGCTCCTATTATGGAAGAATGGTTTTTTAGAAAGCAAATACTTTCTCGATTGCGTGTGTATGGCGAAAAGAAAGCAATTGTGTTCTCTGCTTTAGCTTTTGCATTATTCCACATGAATATATTCCAATTTTTCTACGCTTTCGGGCTTGGGCTTATTCTCGGGTACATGTACGTGCGAACTTCTAAATTGCGTTACAGCATATTTCTTCACATGATTGTGAACTTCCAAGGAAGCGTTGTTGCTTTATGGTTACTAAAACAGATGACAGATGCAAACGGGAATGTTATAGAAATTGACAAATTATCAAATAAAGAGTTAATGGATTTGCCTTCTGGATTTGTGCTAGCTGGATTATATAGCATATTTGTGTTTGCAGTGCTTGTAGTTGGAATAGTGTTACTTGCTCGTAGTCGCCGATATTTAGTTTTCTTTGATGCGCCTTTGGAATTGCCTAAGGAAAATAATTTGAAATCACTTTATGGAACCGTAGGTGTAATTGCATTTTTGATTATTTCTGTGATTCTTAATGTGATGATGCTTTTTTCGTAACTGCTATTTTTCGTAACGAAAAACAAAAATTCAAAATTCATGACTTAAGGAGGCGAGTTATATGTTAAGCAAAAAATTAGCCAATAAAACTATTCGCGTTGGATTGCTTGGTGCCGGAACAGTCGGTTCGCAAACAGCGCGACTTATAGTTGAGCAGAGTGATGAACTTGCGGCTAGAATTGGTGCAAATATTGAGCTTGCAGGAGTTGCGTGCCTGCATCCGGAAGAAGTTGACGTTTCTTGGATTAAGCGTGATTTGCTAACTACAGACACTGCCTCTTTGTGCACTCGCGAAGACGTTGATATTGTAATCGAGCTTATTGGCGGACTTGAGCCGGCTCATACTTTTGTAAAAAGTGCGTTATGCCACGGAAAATCTGTTGTTACTGCAAATAAAGCGTTGCTTGCGAAGTTTGGTCCGGAATTATACGAGTGTGCAGAAAGTCACGGAGTTGACTTGTACTTTGAGGCGGCTGTAGCAGGAGCGATTCCTATTGTTCGACCGCTTCGAGAGTCACTTATTGGCGACGAAATTACGCAAATTTTTGGAATCGTAAACGGAACTACCAACTATATTCTTGACGAAATGACTGTGCGCGGACTTGATTTTGACTCGGCTTTACGCGCAGCTCAAGAAAAGGGTTATGCTGAGGCTGATCCAACCGGAGATGTTGAAGGTTTCGATGCTGCAAATAAAGCTGCGATTCTTGCAACTCTCGCATTCCAAATGCCGGTAAGTATTGACGATGTTTCTGTTGAAGGAATTAGCGCGATTGACTCTGAAGATATTGCTGCAGCGAGCGCGGAAAAGCGTGTAATTAAGCTACTTGCAGCAGTTGAAAGGCATTGCGACAGCGAATCAAACTCAGATGGCGGCGTAAGCGTTAGTGTGTATCCGGCGCTTGTTGGCGCGGAGCATCCTTTGGCATCGGTTCATGGCAGTTTTAATGCTGTATTTGTGAAGGCGCAGGCTGCAGATGATTTGATGTTCTACGGACGCGGTGCCGGCGGCGCTCCAACTGCAAGTGCTGTTGTTGGAGATGTTGTTAGTGCTGCTCGAAATCTTGTGCGTGGATGCGCAGGTTTTGGCGTGCCAATGTACAACAAGTATGTGCCGGCTTCTAGCGAGCAGACCAGAGCAGATTTTGTGATTCGTTGCAATATGGAAGATACTTCTTTGGCTTTGTGCAGCGAAGTTATGGATGTTTTTGCAGATCATGGCGTTGCAGCTGAGCGTTTGGCTTCGGCTTGTGAAGCGCAGTATGCGCAGACTGAAGGTGATTCGGATTGTCCACAGTGCGGTCTTGGTGGACCTGGCAGTGTGCGCGTGCTTGTGAGCGAATGTTCGGAAGCTGAGGTTCAAGCTATTTGCGAGGATTTGCAGAAGTTGGACGTTGTGTGCGAAAAGCCGCTAGTTTTGCGCGTTATAAAGTGAAAAGCTGCAGGTGATCGTATGAAGCCAGTATGTAACAGTGTTTCCGTGCGCGTGCCAGCAACTAGCGCAAATCTTGGTTCTGGGTTTGATGCAGCCGGTATTGCGCTTGATTATGCGGATTCTTTAGTTTTTACTCTGGATGATAATCGTTCTAAAAATTCGCTTGATTCGCTCGATTATGCTGGAAACGTGCGCGTAATTATTCACGGCGAAGGCGAGGATACGCTTCCAAAAGATGAAACGCATCTAGTTGTAGCGACTTTTCGCAAAGCTTGCAAAATATTTGGTCTGCCAAACTTGCGATTTACGTTAGAAGCGCATAATCGTATTCCGCAAGCGCGCGGTATGGGCTCTTCTGCAGAAGCGATTGTTGCTGCAGTTGCTGCTGCTTGGGCTTTTGCTCACGAAGGTGATCTTAATCGCGAAGCAATTTTCGAAATTGCGGCCGCAATTGAAGGTCATCCAGACAATGTTGCTCCTGCAGTTTTTGGCGGTTTGACGATGAGTTGGAAGCTTGATGCTGGGGAAGGCAAAGGTTCTGTGCGCGTGGCTGGAGATTGCGAAGCTCCGCTTTCTACCGGTTTTCATACTGTGCGATACAAAGTTTCGCAAGATATTTCTGTGTCGGTATTCGTTCCTGATTTCGAGCTTTCTACAGAGCTTGCTAGGCGCGCGCTTCCGGCAAAAGTGCCGTATGGTGACGCAATATTTAACGTGTCGCGAGCTGCAATGCTTCCGGTTGCTTTTGGTGAGTTAAATAGCGATTCTGAAAATAAATTATGCACAGTAAAATCTGATATTTCGCGAAATGCGCTACTTTTTGCAGCAACTCAAGATGCTCTTCATCAAACGTATCGTGCAAATCTTATGAAAGATTCGTGGAAGCTAGTGGAAACGTTGCGCGAGCATGGTTTTGCTGCAGCGATTTCGGGAGCAGGATCGTGCGTTGCTGTATTTTATGCAGGAGATGCCGAGTATAACAAGAGTGCAGCTCAAAAAATCGACGCAATTGCTGAGCCGTGGCTTTCGCGTACTGGCTGGCGGGTACTTCACGTGTCGGTTGATTCTACTGGCGTTGCAATAACTCGCGAATAAGTTGTGTGAAGTTGTAAAAGGGAAGGGTAAGGTATGACAGTTTCGTTGATTTTAGCCTCGCAGTCTCCTTCGCGTAGAGCGGTTTTGGCGGCGGCTGGCGTGATTCCGGTAATTCACGTAAGCGAAGTGGATGAGCCGGCGGCTTTGCGTGATGTCGCTAGTGAGCGAGGTGCAAGCGTTGAGCAGTTGAGTGCTGAGCAGCGAGTTTCTATTTTGGCTCGCGCAAAAGCTCAAGCTGTGTACCATGCGTGGAAACGTGTGGCGGATACGGCTGCTTCGGCTAGTGGCGATTTAGTTGTGGGGTATCCGCTGGAAGCTGAAACTGAATCTTCTGAACTTGCAGAAACTGCGAAATCTGCTGGTAATGCTTTAGCAAGCGATTCGCAATCAGACGTAACGCATAACGTAGATACGGCGCAAACTCGCGATTTTTCAGGCGTTACTGTTCCTACAAAAACTTTCGATATTCACGATTTTGCATATAGAAATAAATCTTCTCATGATTGTAGCGGTGTGCTGATTGTTGGCTGCGATTCCATGTTCTTACTCGATGGTGAGTGCTACGGAAAGCCGCATACTCCTGAAGTGGCATTTGAGAGAATCAAGCAGATGAGCGGAAAAACAGGACAATTGTGGACTGGCCACTGCTTAATCGACGCAAAAACCGGCAAAACTATTTGCAAAACAAGTCATGCAAGCGTAACTTTTGCGCAAATGAGTGACGCGGAAATTCGCGCGTATGTAGCAACTGGTGAACCTCTAGAAGTTGCAGGATCCTTTACACTAGAAGGTTTTGGCGGAGCTTTTATTGAAAGCATTAATGGAGATCCTCACGGTGTTCTTGGAATCAGCTTGCCGCTGCTGAGACAAATGGTTTCAGAGCTTGGATATGCTTGGCCGGATTTGTGGAATAAGGAAAGCTTGGAAGAAGTTGGCGAAAAGAACGATCCGACTTCCACGGCGGTACCTAAAGAAAATGTTCACCAGCCGGGAGATGGCTGGGTGCATTGCAATTGTGGTCGCAGACATTGGGGTCATAACGGTGCTGCTGGAGTTCTGCTTGCTAGGCGAGATGTCGAAACTGGTCGCGTGACGCACGTTGTGATGCAACATCGCGCGCTTTGGAGCGCTGAGGGTGGCACTTGGGGCATCCCTGGTGGCGCAATTTCCGATGGAGAAAGCGCGATTGAGGGCGCATTGCGTGAGTCTTTCGAGGAAGCAAATATTACTTCGGGAGATATTGAAGTTGTTGGAGCTTACCGCGAGGATCACGGAAACTGGTGTTATACAACGGTTTTTGCGTTTGAAAAGCCGGGGCATAGTGTGGATCCTTGCGCGCACGACGACGAGAGTATGGAAATTAAGTGGGTGCCAATTGACGACGTGCCTAAGCTGAAGTTGCTTACGGCAATGCGCACGGATTGGCCGTCTTTCCGTGCGCGCCTTGATGAGTTAGCGCTCCGACATGCTTGAGCGCAGCACAGCGCGCGCGAAAGCAACTCGGAGCGCCGAGCTTGCTTAGGGTTGAAAGCGCGGTGTGCTTTCAACGCAAGCGAGGTCTGCCTTCGTCTCGATTGACGAAGGCAGGGCAGGTTTGTGTGGTTGGGTTTTAGAAACTGGGTTGTGTTTTGTGTGCGCTCCGACCTGCCTGAGCGCAGCATTGCGCGCGTAGGCGGTATAAACTGCGCACGAAATCATCCCAAAATTGCGGCAATTACGGCTATGCAAATTGGGCTAGTGACAGTAGAAAACAGTATGCCGTCGCGCGCAAAACTTAAGCCGACGTTGTAGCGCGCAGCATAATTGTAAACGTTTTGACCAGTTGGAAGAGCAGCTAACACAACGCACGCATACAAAGTCGCCCCGCGGAAACCCATCACAAAATAAGCTAGCAAAAACGCAATTGCAGGCATAATAAGATTTTTTAACACAGCAACCGTGGCAATAGCAGCTCGATTAGAATCTTTTTGCAAAGGCTTGCTGCCGTAAAGCGACATTCCAAAAGCCATTAAAATCATTGGAACTGCAGAATCGCCAATCATCTTAATTGGATCGTAAAGAAAATTAGGAACAGGGAAGTAGCCAACTTTTGCGGAAATTGCAGAAATAATAATTCCCCCAAGCGAACCAATTAAAAGTGGTTGTTTTAAAGGCTGCTGTGCAATGCGCTTGAGAGAACATTTTCCAGTAGTTGTAATGTCGAGAACAGTCAAACCAACAGGAGTAAATACAGCCTGTTGCATAACTAAAATCGGAGCAACAAGCGCAGGATTTCCCAAAATATAAGTCGCAACCGGCAAGCCAATATTGTTTGAATTTAAATAAAGAGAATTGAGAGCGCCTATAGTGCAGTCGGCTGCAGGAAGATGGAAGCAAAAGCGATTAAGCAGCACGAACGCAACTCCAACAATCATCGCAGAAAAGAATGCAACAAAAATCGAAGAGTGAAAAATCTCAAAAATAGGCTCTTTAGAAAGTATTGCAAACATTAAGCAAGGGCTGGAAACGAAAAAACTTACGCGATTTAGGACCATTTGAGCCTGTGAACCGCCAACGCGCATGCGAGCAGTAACGTAGCCTGCAGCAATAACAATGCCAATTACGCAAAAGCCTTGCATTGCGCTGATTAAGCCCATTTCTTGCCTCCAAAATTCGTTAATTGCACGCAAATTGCATGCGTGCGAACCTATGCTGTAACTATAGGAGAGATACGCAACTTTTGTGCGTGCGTAACGATTTGCATTAGTGTAGATAGTAGCGCGCGTGGTTTTTCTGCTAATTGGCTTAAAAACAGCGATGCAAATTTTAATATTCAACGAGTCATATATTTGACTCGGCAATATGGCATACTAGAGAGCGGTGGCACTGCAAGCCGCCAGGCAATCGATGGCGTCGATCCCCTCGTGAGCGTTTTCCGAGGCTGGCGTCCGCTGTCGCGCAGCTAGACTTTGTAGAGAGCTTTGGGGTGGCTCGCGCGCGTGCGTGCTCAACTTAAAGCCAGGGATGCGAGGCGATGCAGCGTCTCGTGAGGAGCATAGTGCCCAGAATAATAAGAGAACGCTTCAATGAATCTGAAGCTGAAAATAGTAGAACTGTGTCTAAAACCGCTACTTCTGCGGAAATGTCCGGAATAATGCAATCTACAGATTTTGCGGAAAGTAATATGGCTGCCGGTGATACTTTGCAGCAAAGCTCTGGCGTTACGCGTCGCCGTCGCGGTCGACGAGTTACTCGTGGTGCCGGTGCGGCTGGAGAAGCAATGGAACTAAAAGTTGAGGATTCTAGTGCGAAGAATTCTGAGCCGCATGTTGTTAAATCGCGCCCAATAACTTCGCTCCTATTCCAGGAGCCAGTTCTTCCTAAGGTAGTGAACGATCGTAGCGAGGAAAGCAGCAGTTCGCGTAATGACTTGCGTGACAACTCGCGTGATGGCTTGAATGATGATTTGCGCGATGATTTACGTGATATTTCTCGCGGAAGGCGCGGTGGACGCAATAGCCGTGATTCTCGTGATAGTCGTGATAGTAGCGAACGCAAGTCTCGTTCTGAAAGACGCGAGAATTCAAGCGAAATAAAGCGTGATAGTGGCAGAGGGAATAGTCGTGAAACATCGCGTGAAACAAGTCATTCTATGTATTCTCAAGATTCTGAGTATGCTAAGAATTTTCAGGATTCGCAAGATGATCGCGATGAAAAAATTCGCAAAAGCCAGCGTTCTCGCCGTTCTCGCAGATTGAATGCTGTTGAGCGACGTGCTGCAGCTGAAGTTGAGCAAATTGAAGAGGATCTTGCATACGACAATATTGTTTATGCTCCCATTGATACGCGCATCGATGAAACTCTTGATGTTAGCGATATTTTATCTGCGGAAAATGCTTCAAATAGGCGTTCTAATCGTCGCAATATGTCGAATAACATTTCTAATGATGATGACGCTCGAAATGAAAACGGTGCAGTAGACAGCAGAGGCGGTAGCAATAGCAGAGATAACAGAGATAGCCGTAATAGCAGTGACGAGGGCGATAACAGAGGTACAAACGACGATTATAATGCGAATAATGGCAACGATGACGATGAAATAATGATTACGCGTCGCCGTCGTCGCCGTCGTAGCTCTCGCACTGATCGAAATGAAAGCCGCAACGGAAGTCGCGATTTAGACATCGATATTTCAAATGATCTTGACGATGACGTGAATTCTCGCACAAAACGCACAAGTCTAGATGAAGTCTCTCAAGAAGATCGCGATTTAATTCCAGATCCAGAAGAACTTCGTGAGCAAGATGAGGAAGAAACTCTTTATACGCGCCGCCGTCGCCGCCGCCGTTCTAAATCCTCCGATGACACGAATTCCGCACCTTCTCAGGAAGAGTCATCCGACTACACTAATGCGAACGAAGACGACTTGACTTCTCGCCGCTCGCGCAAGCAGCAGTATATAGACGAAATTACGGATATTGAAGGCTCTACGCGACTTGAAGCAAAGCGCCAACGCCGTAGAGATAATAGGCGTGAGCGTAGCCGTCAAAACCTTCTTATGGAGCAAGATTTCCTTGCTCGTCGTGAAAATGTTGAACGATTAATGGTTGTTCGTGAGCGCGATCGTCATACGCAAATTTCCGTTATTGAAGACAATATTCTTGTAGAACATTATGTTTCTGATATTCAAGAAGTTGCTACTGTTGGAAATATTTATCTTGGGCGCATTCAAAACGTGCTTCCAAGCATGGAAGCTGCGTTTGTGGATATTGGTCAGGCTCGAAATGGCGTGCTTTATGCAGGCGAAGTTAATTGGGATATGGCTCGTCTTGAAGGTCAGCCTCGTAGGATTGAGCTTGCGTTTAAGTCTGGCGATCCTGTGCTTGTGCAGGTTACTAAGGATCCAATTGGACATAAGGGTGCTCGATTGACTTCGCAAGTAACTCTTGCAGGGCGTTTCTTAGTGCTTGTGCCATCTGGCGGTATGACAGGTGTAAGCCGCAAGCTTTCAGATCGAGAGCGCTCGCGTTTGCGCGCTATTGTGTCGAAGATTGCGCCAAAAGATATGGGTGTTATTATTCGTACTGCTGCTGACGGTGCAAGCGAGGAGTCGATTGAAAAAGATTTAGATTCGCTCGTTAAGCAGTGGGAGCGCATTGAAGCTAAGCGCGAAGAATACTTGCATGGAAAGCGTCCTAAGTTGTTACAGGGTGAGCCTGATGTGGCAATTCGTGTTGTGCGCGATATTTTCAACGATGACTTCCAAAAGCTTATTGTTGAAGGCGAGGGAGTGCGTCAGCGAATTGATGAATATCTTGAGATGATGGCTCCAGATTTGCGCAGCAAGGTTGAATATTGGGATCCTGCTGAGCATGAAGGCAAAGACGTTTTCGATAAGTGGCAGATTGATAGTCAGCTTCGTAAGGGCATGGAGCGTCAGGTTTATTTGCCAGCTGGCGGCTCTATCGTGATTGATCGTACGGAAGCAATGACTACGATCGATGTGAATACTGGACGATTTATTGGGCGTGGTAAGTCTTTGGAAGAAACGGTTACTCGTTGTAATTTGGAGGCTTCTGAAGAGATTGCGCGCCAGCTTCGTTTGCGCGATATTGGTGGCATGGTCATGATCGATTATGTCGATATGGTTATGCCAGCGAACCGCGATTTGGTTTTGCGTAGGCTTTTGGAATGCTTGGCTAGGGATCGCACGAAGCATCAGGTTGCTGAAGTTACGTCTCTTGGTCTTGTGCAAATGACGCGTAAACGCGTTGGCCAAGGCTTAGTTGAAGCGTTCTCTGAAGAGTGTCCAACGTGCAAGGGACGTGGATTTATTTTGCACGATGAGCCTACTGTTTCTTCGGAATATGCGGATCCTTACGCGCTTAAGGGCGGAGATCCTTTTGTTAAAACAAACAAGTATGGTCACGGAAGCGCAACGGAACAGCCTGCTCCTGTTAAGCAGCAGGGTTCTAGTGCGGAAGTGAGAGCTAAGTTAGCGCGTATAGCTGCCGCATCTGTAATTACTGACGCAGCTCATAAATCTGAAGAAGAAACGCAGTATAGCAATTTTTTGAATTCTGACAAAGAGTCTGTATCTTCTAAGGCGGATGAAACTGGCGAAACTGCGGATGCTGGCGAAACTGCTGAAACTAGTGAAGTTGCGGAAACTAGTGAAGCTGATAAAACTTCTGAAGAATTAGTTGAAAATAATTTAGAGGATACTACGCAAGAGATTGCTGAGTATACTTCGGAGCAACCTGCGCAAGATACTATGCAAGAAACTGCGCAAGAAACTGCGCAAGATACTACGCAAGAGACTGCAGAAAGTGATGATTGCTCCTCTGAATAGTGACTAAGTATATGCCTTGAGTACAATATTGAATATTGTCTGCATTGACTCATGGATCTAGCGACTTGACGTTAGTACATGGGTAGGTGTATTTTTGATAGTCGGTGTCTTGCCGCGCGCGTTTTGCTGTGCGCAAGGCAAAAGTAAGCTTTCAATTGAGCTAAGGAACGAATTATGTACGCGATTGTGAAGGCCGGTGGCCATCAAGAGAAGGTCGAGGTTGGCGACGCCATTCTCGTGAACCGTCTCGATGCAAAGAAGGGCGATACCGTGGAATTCCCGGTCGCGCTCGTTGTTGACGGTGCTAAGGTGACCTTAAGCGCCAAGGATCTTGCTAAGATCACGGTGAAGGCAGAAGTCTTGAATGACGAAGCCAAAGGTCCAAAGATTAGCATTATGAAGTATAAGAACAAGACTGGTGTGGCTCGTCGCAAGGGTCATCGTCAGAAGTTGACTCTCGTCAAGATCACGGCCATCGCCTGATTGACGGTGTTATAAACCTGAAAGGACAGTGAGATGGCACATAAGAAGGGTGCGTCTAGCTCGCGCAACGGTCGCGACTCACAAGCGCAATATCTTGGTGTTAAGAAGTTTGGCGGTGAAGCTGTAGTGGCTGGCAACATTATCGTTCGTCAGCGCGGCACTAAGTTCCACGCAGGTCAGAATGTTGCTTTGGGTAAGGATCACACGCTGTACGCTTTGGTGGACGGCAATGTGAAGTTCGGTATTCGTCGCGACCGCAAGGTTGTTGACGTTGTTACCGCCTGAATCTTAGCTAAGCCTAAGCGCTTCAACAATAAGTCGACGATAATAAGTCGGCGATAAAACGTTTAAGCCGCACCCAGTTCGGTGCGGCTTTTTTGTTCTTGCATGTTCCCGAGAATTTAGGTGTTTAGCTTCGAGTAAGGTAGCAGTATGAGTGATTTTGTAGACCGCGTAACAGTGCATGTAAAAGGCGGAGATGGTGGAAACGGATCTGCCGGAGTTCGTCGCGAAAAGTACAAACCATTAGCAGGCCCAAATGGCGGTAATGGCGGTGACGGCGGTTCCGTTATTTTTGTAGCTGATCGTAACGCAAACAGCTTACTTGACTACCGCTTCATGCCTCACCGCACTGCAGAAAACGGTACGATGGGCTTAGGTGACACTAAAGACGGTTCAAAAGGTGCAGACTTAGTGCTTCCAGTACCTGTTGGAACTGTTGTTTTTACAGCACGCGGTGCCGCAGGCTCTCAAAAGCGACCTGGCGAAGTTTTGGCGGATTTGCAACATGTTGGAGACAAATTCGTTGTGGCGCAGGGGGGTGCCGGCGGTCTTGGCAACGCAGCACTCGCAAACAAAACTCGTCGTGCCCCAGGATTCGCGCTTTTAGGCGAGCCTGGCGAAGAACGCGACGTAATTTTGGAACTCAAGTCTATCGCAGACGTAGCTTTAGTTGGATTCCCTTCTGCAGGAAAATCAAGCTTAGTTGCCTCAATTAGTGCAGCTAAGCCGAAAATTGCTGATTACCCGTTTACTACTTTGGTGCCAAGCCTAGGCGTTGTAAGCTTCGGCAACTATCGCTACACAATTGCAGACGTTCCAGGCTTAATTCCAGGAGCTTCCGAAGGAAAAGGCTTAGGTCTTGAGTTTTTGCGTCATATTGAGCGCACAGAAATTATTGCGCATGTAATTGATTGCGCAACGCTGGAGCCAAATCGCGATCCAATTAGCGATTACCACGCTCTTGAGCATGAGCTTGCGCAATACGCTGATAAACTTGAGCTTCCGTTGGGTGCGATTCCAATTCCAGAGCGTCCGCGCATTATTGTGCTAAATAAAGTCGATGTACCTGAAGCTAAAGAATTGGCTGATTTTGTACGCGGTGAATTTGAGAAAATGGGATTGACTGTATTTGAGATTTCTACCGCGTCTCACGAAGGCTTGAAAGAGCTCGGTTTTGCGCTTGGACGATTGGTTGAAAAGATGCGTGAGAAGCTCGCTGCCGAGGAAGCAGCACGAGAAGAAGAGCGTGTTGTCATCCAGCCGCTTGAGCAGCAGACTTCAGCTTTGCGTCGTCGCCGCGATGATGGACGTGGAAATAGTGCAGACTTTGAAATTAAGCGCGAGGAAGACAGGAATGGTGATTTTTGGTTCACTGTTACTGGCACAAAACCTGAGCGCTGGGTTGTGCAAACGAATTTTGACAACGACGAAGCCGTTGGTTATTTGGCGGATCGCTTAGCAAAGCTTGGTGTTGAGGATGAATTGCGCAAGAAGGGCGCGCGTCCAGGAGACGAAATTCGTATTGGCACTGGGAATCATATGGTTTGTTTCGATTGGGATCCAAATATTGCTGCCGGTGCAGAAGGATTGGACGGCGCTAACTTGGGTGCGCGTGGTAAGGATTTGCGAATCGAAGCGAACGATCCTCGCGGAGCAAGGCGTACGAATGCTGAGCGTAGACGAGATTATCACAGCATGATGGATGCAAAGAGCGCAGTTCGAGACGCGATGATGGCTGAGCGAAAGTCGGGTCACTGGGCAGATCCTTCTGTGGATGACGATCGCCATGATGAAAATAGCTTGTTTGGTCGTGGAGAAGAGCAGAAAAACTAGAAAAATCAAGGTCAAGGGGAATCTTATGAATAATCCAGAAATTGAGCTTACCGAAGATGGGGTTCGGTGTTCAATTCGTGAGGCGCGCACAATCGTCGTAAAAGTTGGCTCAAGCTCACTTACGAGCGCGTCCGGTCAGCTGGATGTGCAAAAGTTGCGCGCTCTTGTGGCTGCAATAAGTCATGCGCAAATGCAAGGCGCTCGCATTGTGCTTGTGTCTTCTGGCGCAATTGCAGCTGGATTTGGTTTGCTCGGCTTTAATGAGCGTCCTAAAGATGTGCCGACTCAGCAGGCAACGGCTTCAGTTGGTCAAGGATTGCTTATGGCTCAATACGAAGCTGCATTTTCGCAATTTGGTTTCAGAGTAGGGCAAATGCTTCTTACGGCGGACGTTACTATTTCGCCGTCGCGCTACCGCAATGCGCAACGCACAATGCTACGTTTGCTTGAGCTTGGCGTAATCCCAATAGTAAACGAAAATGATGCACTTTCTAGCAACGAAATTCGATTTGGTGACAACGACCGTCTTGCAGCTCTTGTAGCAAATATTGTGCGAGCGGAAGCTCTTGTGTTGCTTACGGATGTGGATTCTCTTTATACTGCTCCACCTAGCGAGCCGGGTGCTAAGCGTATGAGTTTTGTGCCAGATGTGACGCGTGCGATTGAAGAAGTGAAAGTTGGCGCAAGTGTTTCGGGCGTAGGTACCGGTGGTATGGTGACGAAGATGGAAGCTGCGCATGTTGCTGCAGTTTCGGGAATTCCAACTGTGCTAACTTGCGCTGGAAATGCTGGTCCGGCACTGGCTGGAGATGCTGTTGGTACTGTGTTTGCGCCGGTGCATACGCGCGATTCTTCAAGGCGACTTTGGATTGGTTTTGCTTCGCATCCACACGGAGTTTTGGTAGTTGATAATGGTGCTGCGAAGGCGGTTCGCGGAGGTCGCGCGAGCTTGCTTGCGGCTGGTATTGTTGGCGTGCGCGGCGAGTTTTCGGCGACGGATCCTGTGTGGATTGACGATGAGCAGGGTAACCATTTGGCTAAGGGTTTGGTTGCTTTTGACGCGGAGGAAATTCCGGAGATTATGGGGCGTACGAGCGATGAGCTTGAAGAATCACTCGGCCGTCAGTATGCGCATCCGGTTGTGCACCGCGATAATCTCGTGCTTGTGTAGTTAGATGCGGCTATATTTGCCGGAAAATCACACGACAAATGTTTCCAAAAACTACGAAAGCGACAAAAACTTTACAAGCGTGTGTAGAAAATGTCGGAATTTCACCAAAAACCGGCAGAAATTTTACAAGCGTGTGTAGAAAATGTCGGAATCTCACCAAAAACCGGCAGAAACTTTACATCCGTGTGTAGAAAATGTCGCTAGTATCTTAAGAAGCGCAGATAAATACGATTTTGGAACTAGAGCGTTTGTAGTCGCGCTTCGTTTATAAATTTCCGGCAGATTTGCCGTTTCGCGGCTTAAGGTTACACTGTAAATCATGGCAGAGAATATTGCAGAAACTTCATCCTCAGAAAATTGGCGCGTATTAAGCGAGCGTATTAACCGAGTTGCTCCGAGCGCAACTTTGGCAGTAGACGGCAAGGCAAAAGCTATGAAAGCTGACGGTATTGACGTTGTAAGCTTTGGCGCAGGCGAGCCAGATTTTCCTACTCCCTCTTACATTGTTGATGCTGCAACACAAGCGTGTAAAGACCCGCGCAACTATCGTTATACTGCTACGGCAGGTTTGTCGGAGCTTAGGGAGGCGATTGCGCGCAAAGTGCAGCGAGATTCCGGCTACGAAGTTTCCTCAAATCAAGTCGTAGTTACAAACGGCGGAAAGCAAGCTGTGTATGAGGCTTGCCAAATTCTCTTAGATGATGGCGACGAAGTTATTATTCCAGCTCCATATTGGACGAGTTATCCGGAGGCTGTGAAGCTTGCAGGCGGCGTGCCTGTGCCAGTTTTGGCAGGTGCAGATTGCGGTTTTGAGCCAGATATTGAGGCAATTGAGTCCGCTCGCACTTCACGCACGCGCGCAATTATCGTAACTTCGCCTTCGAATCCTACAGGCGCTATTTGGAGCGCGCAAACTATTCGCGCAATCGGCGAGTGGGCTGTAAAACACCATATTTGGGTTATTTCTGATGAGATTTACGAGCACCTGCATTACGACGGCATTTCGACTTCGTATATTGGCGTAGAGGTGCCGGAAATTCGCGAGCAGCTGCTGATTTTGAATGGTGTTGCGAAAACTTACGCCATGCCTGGCTGGCGTGTTGGCTGGATGGTGGCACCAGAAGATGTTGCTAAAGCTGCAATTAAGCTTCAAAGCCATATGACTTCTAATGTTTCTAATATTTCGCAGCGTGCAGCAATTGCTGCAGTCGGCGGTTCGCTAGACGTGGTTGCCACTATGCGTGGGGCTTTTGACGCTCGACGCAAAGCGATTGTGGAAGCGTTGAACAATATTGACGGCGTTACTTGCCCTCTTCCTCATGGCGCTTTTTACGCGTTTGCTAACGTTGAGGCGCTGCTTGAGCGTCCGCTCGGGGAGCATAGCGAAGTGCCGCATACTTCTTCTCGATTTGCTGAAATGTTGCTTGACGAAGCGCATGTTGCTGCGGTTCCAGGAGAGGCTTTTGGTGCTCCTGGATATTTGCGATTCTCTTGCGCTCTTGCTGACGACCAGCTTGCTGAGGGCATGCGTCGCATGAAGAAGTGGGTTGAAGCTTAAGCAAGTATTTATTGCAAAATAAGAACTTGCTTGCCATGCAAAATGCGACACTCGCTTTTGTGCGATGATATAACGAAATCATGCCCATGAGATAGTATGTCTATCTGGCGGTTTGCTATTTCGTCCCTTTTGGGGTATGATGAGCAAGTTCACCTTAGGGATGTGGCGCAATTGGTAGCGCAACGGTCTCCAAAACCGTAGGTTGTGGGTTCGAGTCCCGCCGTCCCTGCCAGTTTTTTTGTTCAAGTTTTTACACGAAGGATTCAAGCATGGCGCAGGCACGCAGTACTAAGAAAGCAGTAAAGCATAACTTGTTCGTGCGTATTGGCATGTTCGTTAAGCAAACTATTGACGAGACACGCAAGGTTATTGCACCTCACGGCAAAGAGTTGTTTGCTTGGTCGTCTGCAGTTTTCATATTTGTTGTATTTTTAATGGCTTTCGTCACCTGCATGGACTTCGGTTTGGGTAAGTCCGTAATGTGGCTGTTCGGCTGAGTTGAAATTGGCTGAGTTGAAATTTTGAAGGTGTATGCAAGATGACTGATGAATTCAATCTCGAAGAAGCAAGTGAAGCTGATGAGGCTTTTGCTTCTCATGATGCTGACGAAGCAAACGAATCAGCTGTGAATAATGAAGCTGCTGCTTCTAGCGAGTCTGTTGAAGCTGATGTGGATGAGGAATCTGCTGATGTTGAAGCTGATGTAGCTGATGGCGCTGCTGCTGATGGTGTTGTAACTGACAGTATTGCTGATGCTTCTAACGAAACTGGCGAAACTAGCGAAGCTGGCGAAACTACTGATGCTGATGATGTGAACGAAGCCGACCCAACTGATGCCGGCGCAATCGCTGTAGCAGAATTTTCTAAGAAACTTCGCACTTTGGAAGGCAAGTGGTACGTTCTTCACACGTATTCTGGTTACGAAAAGCGCGTGAAAACTAACGTTGAATCCCGCGTGCAGAACTTTGGTTTGGAAGATAAGATTTTCCAAATTGAAGTTCCTATGGAAGAAGTCGAGAAGCATACAGAAAAGGGTAAGAAGGTTATTACCCGTGTGCGTGTGCCGGGATATGTGTTGATTCGCATGTGGCCGGATGAGAACGCTCGTCGCATTGTGCGCGAGACTGAGGGCGTGACTGGTTTTGTTGGTCCTTCTAGAGAGCCTGCACCATTGAGCCGCAAGGAAGTTGTGTCAATGATGGCTCCGATGATTGCTTCCGAAGCTTTGAAGAATGCTGGCGATAAGCCGGCTGCAGCGCGCAAGCGTAAGGTTGAGGTTGCTTACAAGGTTGGCGATCAGGTGACTGTGACTGACGGTCCATTCTCAACGATGGCAGCTGTGGTTTCGGATGTGGAGCCTACAACTCAGAAGCTTACAGTGTTGGTTTCCATCTTTGGGCGTGAAACTCCTGTGGAGCTTGGATTCAACCAAGTGGAGCCGATTGTTTGAGATGAAAGACTGATCCAAAAGCTTGAGTGAAAAGCTTTAAGTTTTTGTAACTTTTACCAACCGGGGTGTGTTAATTCGCGCCCCGGTTTTTATTATTTACTGCAACACGCCGTAAAATGGGGAAATAATCCTAAATTTTCTTGCAATTACAGTGCTTTTATCAATGTAAATAATAAATATTTCCAAATATTTCGTTTGGCTTGCAAATAGGCGTGGGGGGGGGGGTATAGTGCTGAGTGTTTAAGCAGAGTAATTGAGTTGTTTTTTTTTTTAAGTGTCATCGTAATGATGACATCATGATTCGTAAGCTTTGCAGATTAGAAGGTAGGTGTATATGTTTAATTCGCATATATTTAGCCGTTTCCTTCGACTAGTGCGCTCAATTCGTCGTTCGTTATTTGCTTTTTTCGTGGCGATTGCAATGTTGCTTGCTACTTTTGTGATTGCTCCAACTTATGCGTTGAGCGCTGGTGAGAATACTACTGTGACTGAGAAGGTTGAAGGTGCTAAGTCTGGTTCTGCTAAAAATGATGATGAGAATAAGCAGCAGACTAAGCAGAGTGAATCTATTAATACTGAGCCTGATAAGAAAAATACTGGCTCTTCAAGTACTTTAACTAATAATAAGGAATCGAAGTCTGTTGAAAAGCAGAACTCTGATAGTAGCAAGGTTGATGATAAGGCTAAGTTAGCTGAGGCTGCTGTAAAGAACAACGTTGAAGGTGCCCAAAAGAAAGACGCCTCTGCGAAATCTGTTAAAGGCACTGACAGAAGTGTGACTGAAGAGAATAAGCTTCCGAAAGAGTGTGGTGGTAAGCCTTTTAAAAAATGCTATGTTGTTAGCTACTATAATGATAAGAGTGTTGTCGATAATAATAATCCTGTTCCAATACAGCGTGGTAACGCTATAACTATTAAGCCAAAATTCGAATTAAAAAGTAAGAAACAACCAGCCTCTATGCCGAACGGCGTGTGGTTTGAATTAGAAAAGTATGGTAAAGCTCCTGTACCAAGTTGGGCGAATTTTGAAAAAGAAGAAAAGGGTAAAACTATCAAAGTTAAGGATACTAGTAAAGATAAAAAAAGCTTTGATGGTTCTATAACTTTGCGTCCAAATGGTAAATGGGACTATGGTAGTTATAAATTTAAAGTTTTTGCATATTACAAAAATAAAAGCGAAAAAATATACGCTACAATAAGTGTAAAAGTTGATGTATCTGACGTGCCGAACGACGGTGATTTAACGCTGAGCTTATACGATTTTGTGAATAAGACGGATAAGACTCCTGTAAGTGATAATAAAATTACTATAAAACCAAAGACTAATAGTCAAGGTTCTAGCGGAGACACTACTGGCAGTACTGATAATACAGACGTTTACGATTCTATTAATAATCTTTTTATTGATTCTAAGTCAACTAAAAAGCTTGGTTTTATTTATCACCGTATGATTTGTAAAACTGGTAGTGGTGATAATGCCAGTTATACGGTAGACAGTGTTAATGGTTTAAGCCTCAAAGATAAAAAGGATAATCCTTCTGCAGATATGCAGACTCAGTTCGAGCATAAGGAAGGTGAGAATCGACCTTCTACTGGTGCAGCTGATTCTGCTTTGTATGAAGATGATAAGTATACTGAGGAATCTCAAAGCTGGATTAGCGGCACGCCTACGAGTGCTGGAACTTTTGAGTGCAGAGTGTTCGCTTTTAAGGATGCTAATTTAATAGACAAAGCAAGTGGCAAGCATCCCTCTAATCTGGTATATCAGTTCAAGAAAAATGCCAAAACTGATGCAGGTAAGAAGTCTCTGTTTGAGGGAAACATTGTTGATAGTAATACGTGGAAGACTGATGATATTAAGCAAGGCATTGACTGGGATTATAAGTCGGTTACGATTGAAGTGCAGTCAAGTAAGCCTCCAGAGCCAGAAATTGGTGATAACGATCTTACGCTGAAAGTGTATCCGTTTAAGGATTCTACAACAGCGTTGACTAGCGACAATAACAAGATTTCTGCGATACTCGGTATGAGTCTTAAGCCGTTTGTTGATGCTACTTCTGCGGCGGATAGCAAGAATAAGATTACGTTGCGCGTGCTCTGCTCGAAGGGCGAGAAGAAGAATGCTGGCTCGCGATTTGAGCAACCCTCTGAACAGTCGCAATCAACTCAGCCTTCTGGATCTCCGCAATCTGCGGAAGATCTTGAATACAAAACTTGGAGCAGTAATCTTGCCGAGCTTGGGTTGAGTGTGCCTGCGGATGATAATCAAAATACGTGCCACTCTAATAAAGAAGGCGATAAGACTTGCGAGTCTGCTGATCCAAGTAAAAAAGTGGCTGCGCGAACTGATATGGAAGTGAGTATAAAGCCGACTGAGGTTGGCAATTACCAGTGCGTTGTGTACGCGCTAAAGCCTAAAGCGTTCAATGCTCAATCTGGCAAGCAAACGCCTACGGACATTGATAAGGCATTAGCTGGTGATACGTCTCTTAAAGAAAACAAGGATTTTGCTGCTTTTACGCTCAATATTGATTCGGTGAGCAAGTTTACTTTGCCGCACACGGGCGGTCAGAGTTGGAATTTGCAGCTCGGTATTCTTGCAGCGCTACTGGTGAATCTGCTGGCTGCTGGCTTTGTGGTAAGTCAAAGTGAGCGCGGTCGCAAATTAATTTTGGGAAGGTGGCGAGGCTTATGCAATTACGTATAAAGCAGTTGTATATGCATTTACTCGCCGTGCTTCGCATAAGGCGATTACGTACGCATTTGCGCATAAAGCCTTCCTGTTTCGCGCATTGTTTTATTGCGTATTATTTTATTGCGCAGTCTTTCGGGATTCGGGAGCGTGATAAAACAAGGTAAATGCCAAAAATTTTAAAACTTTACTCGTATGAGCATGATAAATGCAAATCAATTTTCTACTTGCTGTAAAAAGCAATGAAAGGGGTGAACATGAAAAAGTTCACTAATAAATTCGTGGCGGCGGTGGCGTCGCTCGCGATGGCTGGCACGCTGTGCGTCGCCGGCGCTGTAACCGTGTCCAGTGTTGCGTGGGGTGCTCCTCCAGTTCGCCAAACCCCTGTTAGTAAGGCTCCGTGGGAGACTGACGCTCCAAAGAATGGTACTATAACCATTCTTAAGTGCGTGAAGAAGACGAAGGATGATAACTCTACTACTTCTCAGACACAAACAGATCCTCAATGCAAAATTGGTTTTAAGCCGCTTAAAGATGCTACTTTCAAATTGACTAAAGTCACTTCTGTTAAGGAAGGTGACAAGTATGTTAACTTAGATCTTGGCAAATTTGAGTCTTGGCAGAAGATTGCAAAGCTTGTTACTAAGCTGAACGATCACACTATTAAAGACAGTGGCACTGATGCAGAAGTCAAGCTTGATACTGATAACGCTAAGACGCAGACCACTGGTGAAAATGGTATAGCCAAGTTTGGTGATGGCACGAGTACTCTTGCTCTTGGCTTGTATAAGGTTGAGGAAACTAACGCGCCTAAGGGCTATGGTGTTTCTGACTTGCAATCCTTCTATATGACTCTTCCTTTGCCGGAGTACACCACAACAGGCGAGGGTGCTAACACCAAGACGACTGTTTCGTATAACTATAATCCTGTTGTGACGCCGAAGAACAAGGATCTCTCGGCTACTATTCAGAAGGTTTACGATAAGACTAAGTTCGCTAGTGTTAAGGATAAAGTGCCATTCACGATTACTGCGGAAGTGAACAAAGCTAAGCCTAAAGATGGTAAGTTGACTGCTGCTAATCTTCAGGGCTATAAGGTCTTCGATGATGCTCCAACCGTTGCTTTGACAGTACAAAAGCCTGCTGGATTAACAACTACTCCAACTCTTGCTGATGCTGTGAAGACTGTGAAGATTGGCACAACAACTCTTGATAAAGCTACTGCAACTGAACCTAAAGATTACAAAGTCACTTTAGTGACTGATAGTAAGAAAGATGAAGGTAAGGATCTTGCTGATGGCCACACCCGTATTTTAGTAACATTTACAGATGCTGGCTTAGGTAAGATTGCTGATGCCTTGAATAACGTTACTGAAGGTCAAGAAGCACCTAAGGTTACGGTTGATCTCGAGTTTGAGATTAGCGATGCTTTCAAAGGTGGCACTGCTCCAACCGAATCTAAGCCAATGTCTGATGATGATAAGAAGAAGGATGAGATTGTAAACAAGTCTGGCTTCTTCCAGGCTCATGAGAAGAATGAGGGTGACTTGCCGCCAATCATTCCTGATAATGATCATTCTCAAGCGACTATTGACTTCGGTTTCCTTCAGGTGCGTAAGTTCTATAAGGAAGGTACTGAAGAGAAGCCGCTTGAAAATGCTGAGTTCAGGATTTTTGCTGATAAGGCTAAGGCTGATGCTTGCGCTCAAGGTCTGAAGGAAAATAAGGAACTTGGCTCGATTGATGCTTGCAAGGCCGCGTCAACTATTAATGATGCTGCTGCAGCTGGTGCTTCCCAACCAGTTGGCGCTGCTACTACTGATGTGCAGACTGCTACAACAGATGCTAAAGGTAACTTCGCGAAGGCATACAAGACTCGCGCTGGTGTTCCTGTTTATCTTGTTGAGGTTAAAGCTCCTAAGGGTTATGCGATTTCTCCTGTAGTCCACGATGTGACTGTTAAGAAGGATCAAACTACGACTGAGCCGTTTGAGGACCTCCCACTTAAGGGCGGCGACAACGGCAAGAGCTTCTGGTTCAATCTTCCTGCAACTGGTGCTTACGGCGTGCTGATTTTCGCTGTTGTGGGCATGGTTCTTATTGTTGCGAGCGTGATTATGTACATGCGCAATCGCAAGGAAGAAGAACAGCAGCAGAACGCTTGATCCGCTTTCTAAAGCTGGTCTTGTAGTCTAATAGCAAAGTGTGAGTCTAGGGTTTGCTCAACTAAATCCTAGACTCACTTGCTCTTATGATTGTTCTCTTGCAGCCTCGTAACGAAAAAGTCGTGTTCTCGCCAACAAGCGGCAGAAATTTTACACACGTGTAAAGGAACGGTCGGTTGCGCGCTAACAAGCGGCATAAACTTTACGTGCATGTACAGAAACGGTCGGCTACGCGCTCGAATCCGGCAGAAATTTTACGCTTGTGTAAAGTAATGGTCGGCTACGCGCCTTAATCCGGCAGAAATTTTACGCTTGTGTAAAGTAATGGTCGGCTACGCGCCTTAATCCGGCAGAAATTTTACAGTCGCGTAAAATAAAGGTCGTATTTCCCCCAAACCTCCTGAATCTTTGCAGTAATGCTTTGCAAACGTCGATTATTTATTGCTTAGTGAACTTTAGCATTATTGCTCTGCAGACGTTGATTGCTTGTTGTCCAAAGGACATTAACGTCATTGCTGCCGCATACACCACGCCAAGCACTCCTACCACACCACAAAACAACGATGTGTGGATTTACGAGTGAGGGGTGGGTGTTGCTTGGTCGAGCAATATAAAAGCGGAACGATAGTAATAATCTTGTTGACGAATACTATTTTTGCAGAGAAAGTAAGTAAAAAACTAAACTTAACTATGCAACCGCTAAGTCCAAGTAAGGTATAAGAGCGGAGCGCTGTGAGACAAGTAACACCCACCACTCACATCCACTTCAGAAATCCACCAGCCAAACACCAGCCCCCAAAACTCGCGCCACATCAAGCAAGTATTTACGCATATAAACTTCACAAGGAGGAAGCATGAAATTAAACGACGTTGTTACAAAAGTATATGCTTTCTTCAATCAGTCTAAAGCAAAACCTGCAACCGAATCAACTCAAGACTCATCAACCGCATCAAAACCCGCATCAAAACCCGCGCCAAAGCCAACAAAAAAACCCAAATCCAAACTCCGCCGAACGCTTGAGCCAATTACCCTCGCGCTTGCAGCGATTCTGTGCTTCACGTACCCGATTGCGTCAACATTGTGGAATAACAAGGTCTCGAAGGAGATTTCTACCGCGTATGATCGTTTGAGTCGTAAGCAGACTGCGAGCGCTCGCGAGAAGATTTTGAACGCGGCTCGTCGTTATAATGCGCGCCATAAGTCGATTATTACGGCTGATCCTTACGATGGCACGACGGATTATATGAAGACGCCGGAGTATAAGGAATATGCGAAGCAGCTGGATGAGCCGATGGGGATTATGGGTATTATAAAAATCCCGAAGATTGGTGTTAAGCTGCCGATTTATCACGGTAGTTCGCAGGAGGTTTTGGCGTATGGTGCTGGGCATTTGTATGGCACGGATTTGCCGGTTGGTGGCGAAACGCGTCACGCTGTTGTGACGGCGCATACGGGTTTGCCGAATGCGACCATGTTTGATGATTTAGTGGAGTTGAAGAAGGGCGACTATTTCTATTTTGACATACAAGGCGAAACCTTACGTTACAAGGTATTCCGCATTAGTGTGGTCGATCCGCATGATATTAGGTTGCTTCAACGCGAGAATGGGCGAGATTTGGCGACGCTGCTTACGTGTACGCCGTATGGTGTGAATACGCAGAGGTTGCTGGTTACGGGCTATCGCGTGCTGCCGGATCCAGTTTCCGCTCCTGGGGACAAGTTGCAGTGGCCGCTTTGGATGACGATGTTCGTGCTCGCGCTTATTGGTTGCGCGGTGATTCTTACGACGATGATTATTGCCGCGGTTCGCAAGCGCCGCCGCCGTGCTGCTTCACTTGCTCATGCCAAGCATATAACTGCTTAGAATTGCTGTAATGCAGCGTGTCTCGAAGATTTAGAGAAATAACACCTTGATTTTCGTGAAAATTCGGCATATATTTACCCCTGATTTCGTGAAAATTTAGCATAAATTGACATTGATTTTCGTGAAATATATACTATAAAACAATAGTATTTTCAACGGTTTTGTGGTAATTAAGAGTGGTGTTATATGTTAAGGCGAAAATTCTATCAAAAAATGCTCGATTGGAAGAATACTGATCGCGGTTCAACAGCGCTTTTAGTAACAGGTGCTCGAAGAGTTGGGAAAAGTACTATAGTTGAAGAGTTTGCAAGAAACGAATACAAGTCTTATATTCTTATTGATTTTTCGCAAGCATCAAAAGATGCGCTTCGGCTATTTGAAGATTATCGTTCAGATTTAAGCACTTTCTTTACATACATATCTGCACTATATGGTGTGAAACTTTATAACCGTGAATCGGTAATGGTTTTTGACGAAGTGCAATTTTTCCCACAGGCTAGAGAATTTGTAAAACAACTAGTTGCAGATGGCAGATACGACTATATAGAGACTGGCTCGTTATTGTCTATTAAACATAATGTTGAAACAATATTGATTCCATCTGAAGAACAAGAAGAACGCATGTATCCTCTTGATTTTGAAGAATTTTTGTGGGCTTTTGGAGAAGAAAATCTATCGAAAGTTATTAAAAATTCATTTAATGAGTTAAGTCCTTTGCCGGATGTTTTACATAAAAAAGCGATGCGACTTTTTAGAGAATATATGCTAGTTGGTGGCATGCCGCAGTCTGTAAATGAATATGTTGATGCGAGAGATTTTGCTCGAGTAGATAGGGTTAAGCGTCGTATTCTTTCGCTCTATAGGCAGGATGCTGCAAAGTTTGCAAAAGGTTATGAAATGAAAGTTATGGCTGTGTTTGATGGAATACCAGCACAGCTTTCTAGGCATGAAAAAAGGTATAGGATTACTTCCTTGGGTAAGAATGCTCGTATGCGTGATTACAAGGATGCGTTTTTTTGGCTTTCGGATGCGAGTATTACAAATAATTGCTATAAATCTACAGATCCAAATGTGGGATTGAATCTTAATGCAGATGATGCGTTAGTAAAATGTTATATGGCTGATACTGGTTTGTTGACTTCTATGATACTTTCAGATAGTAGTATTGCGTCTAATAATCTATATAAAGAAATTTTATTTGGAAAAATCTCAATTAATGAAGGAATGCTAGTTGAAAACGTTGTTGCGCAACAGCTAATAGCATCTGGACATCGCCTATTTTTCTATTCAAATAGAGACAAAGAAAATTCGGAAAATACAATGGAAATAGATTTTTTGATTTCTAAAGCTTTTCAGGATTCTGCTGGCAAAATGCGTATATCTGCGATTGAAGTTAAATCTGGAAATGTGTTCAAAACAGTTTCTCTTGATAAATTTAAGGCGAAGTTTTCAAAAAGAATTGGAACGAGTTATGTATTTGCTCCTAAACAGCTTAGCGTTAGAAAAGATTTGAATCTCGTAATATTACCACTTTATATGTGTGGATTGGTGTAGCGTTCCGACCTGCCTTCGCGCTGCTATGTAGTGCACTTATTCCTCACGGCTTAGCCGTTTGGCTGATTTGGCATGACATGCCGTAAATCAGGTACAAGCGCACTACATAAATGTGCTGTGCGTTTGTATTAAAACCGATTTTTTTGTTGCTTTTTATTTGTGGAATCTTATAGAATTATATTTATGCGCTGATGCATGCTAGTTTTGCTAGTTGTTAGATGTTTTATGGCTTGTGATTGATTTTTGGGAATAACCCTGATTGCTTGCGATTCATGGGTTTTGTGTTAGAAATGTAGTTTTTGTTGTACAGCGCTAGGTTTTACGCACATTTTTTAGGAGTGATCTTATGGTAGAGGGGAATAAAAATTTAATTATCGCGGACGCTAAAAGTGTGCCAGCTAAAGCGCTTATAGACGCTAAAACAATAAAAGAGAAAATCTACAACATTCGCAATCCAAAAGTCATGCTTGATTTTGAGCTTGCTGAAATATATGGGTATGAAACGAAAAATTTCAATAGACAGATTAAGAATAATATTGAAAAGTTTGAGGGCGAAGATTTTATGTTTCGGCTAACTGCTGACGAGTTCAAAAACTTGAGGTGCAAAAATTTCACCTCAAGTTGGGGTGGCTCTCGATATTTGCCTTATGCTTTTACGGAGCAGGGTATTTATATGCTCATGACTGTGTTAAGAGGTGATCTTGCTGTTAAACAGAGTAGGGCATTAGTTAGAACCTTTAAGCAAATGAAGGATTATATTGTTGAAAACAGGGATTTTATTGGCGCGAATGAGTTAGCGCAGTTGGCGATTCAAACAAACCAGAATACTAAAGATATAGCGGAAATAAAATCTCAAATGGCAACAAAGGAAGATTTTAATAAGGTAATGGATAATTTTATTAATCCAAATACGCATAAACATTTTCTTCTTATGGACGGCAATAAAATAGAAGCGGATCTTGCATATTGCAAAATATATAAATCAGCTAAGAAAAGCATTTACGTTGTTGATAATTATATTGGTCTTAAAACTTTGGAACTATTGCGGTTTGCTGGTGAAGAGGTGGGAATAGTAGTTTTTAGTGATAATTCTAGGAATAAGAATATGCTTACGGAAAGCATATTGAGTGATTTTGTAAGCGATTATCCTGGTGTTGATTTGAAGTTTAAGACTGCTGGCAGAAAGTATCACGATAGGTATGTGGTTATAGATTATGGGACGGCAGATGAGGCTGTTTACGTTTGTGCGCGACGACCTACTTTTGCGCTTAAAGCGTAGCGCGCAAAGGTAATTCGGAGCGCTGAGCTTGCTCAAAGTTGAAAGCACGGTGTGCTTTCAATGCAAGCGAAGACGTGAGCGCGCTGTAACGCGCGAGCGACAGGATCTGCCTTTGCGCTTGTATCATGTGATGTTTGATGAGTTGTTAAAGAATCCTGAGTTAGAGTTTTAACATTTTATAATGTTCTAGTGTTTTGCGCTCGACTTGGAAGTAGACTTCCAACTTTTGTAAGTTTGTACCCAACTTGGAAGTAGACTTCCAACTTTTGTTGCTGCACAAAGATAGTTGCAGCTTTCGTAATGGTGCGTGTCGCGAAGATGTGGCATAATAGGAAGGCTTGTGACTGGAGGAGGAATCCGCTAGCACAGCACAGCAATACAAGATGCGGGAGGAAGCTGCAAAACGGCTTTATAGCAACGTTTCGTAAGTGCTTTACTTCTGTAAGAAGCGACTATATTAGCGTTTGCAACAACCGTTTGAACCGCTTGTACAAGAAAGAAGAACCATATTATGGCTCCGAAAAAGAAAGTCTCCGCGCTTATTAAGCTCGAGATTCAGGCTGGTAAGGCAAATCCAGCTCCACCACTGGGTCCAGCATTAGGCTCCCACGGCGTGAACATCATGGACTTCTGCAAGGCGTATAACGACCAGACGAAGGACAAGATGGGTCAGATCGTCCCAGTTGAGATCACCGTTTACGAAGATCGTTCCTTCACCTTCATTTTGAAGACCCCACCAGCCGCTGCTTTGTTGCTTAAGGCTGCTGGAATCCAGAAGGGCACCGAGAATCCATTGACTCACAAGGTTGGTTCTGTGACCAAGGCTCAGGTGCGCGAAATCGCCGAAATTAAGATGCCTGACCTCTCCGCACGTGACGTCGAGGCCGGTATGAAGATCATCGCGGGTACTGCTCGCTCGATGGGTATTACCGTTACCGACTGAAAGGGAGTGTAGAAATGGCTAAGCGTTCTAAGAAGTATCGTGAAGCGGCTGAGAAGATCGACCGCAATAACCTGTACACCCCAGCTGAAGCTATCGCTTTGTTGCAGAGCATGCCAAAGCACGCTTTCGACGAGTCCGTTGAAGCTGTTATGCGCCTTAACGTGGATCCTCGCAAGGCTGATCAGTTGGTTCGTGGTGTTGTGAACTTGCCAAACGGCACCGGTAAAACCGCTAAGGTTTTGGTGTTCGCTCGTGGCCCAAAGGCTACTGAGGCTCAGGAAGCTGGCGCTGACATTGTTGGTGATGACGAGCTTATCGAAAAGGTTGCCGGTGGCTTCCTTGACTTCGATGCAGTCGTTGCAACCCCAGACATGATGGGTAAGGTTGGTCGCTTGGGTCGTGTGCTCGGTCCTCGTAGCTTGATGCCAAACCCAAAGACTGGCACCGTGACTATGGATGTAGCCAAGGCTGTTGCTGACATTAAGGGCGGTAAGATTGAGTTCCGCGTGGATCGCCAGGGCAACCTGTCCTTCCTCTTTGGCAAGCTCTCCTTCGATGCTAAGGCTCTTGAAGAGAACTTCAAGGCTGTTGCAGACGAAATCCGCCGCTTGAAGCCAAGCACCATCAAGGGTCGTTACATTACTAAGGTAACTGTGACCTCCACGATGGCTCCTGGTGTTCCAGTTGATATCGCCAGCATTGCTGCCTGATTTATTGCTTGCGTAGCTTATGCGAAAGCATGGCTGGTACGTAGTAAATTAAGTTTAAAACTTATAAACGCTGAAAATGTGCTCTTTTGAGTCATGTTTTCAGCGTTTTTTGTTACTTGTGTCACTGCGTTTCTGCGTTAGCAACGAGTAATTGCGATTTAGCGTTACTGGCGCAGTACGCAAACTGCGTTAGTAATGAATAGGTGACTGGAGAAGTTGAGGGCGCGTAGTCGTGCGCGGCGTGTCGTGGGGGAATGGCGATTTTGCAACGTTTTGTGGCGCGACGGCCTGCTTGAGTGTAGCATTGCGCGCACGAAAGCAACTCGGAGCGCCGAGCTTGCTCAAAGTTGAAAGTCCAGTGGACTTTCAACGCAAGCGAGGACTGCTTGAGTCAGTAAAGACGAAGGCAAGGTAGATTTGTGTGGTATTGCATTGGGAATTCGGTCGCGCTTACGCAAATGTAGTTTCGGCGTGTCGCACAAGAGTGGCTATATTGCAACGGTTTTGCGGCTGGTTGGGGGAGTATTCAAGAGTTTCCTGAGAGTTTTCTGGGAAAAATCTTTAAAAACCTTGAAATTGACATTTTTACGAAAAGTAATGTGTAATACTGTATTTTTTACTTTTAAAAATAGTTTGACTGAAATATTTTCATAAAAATATGAATATTTTTTGTTAATGAGTTGTGTGTCTGCTCTTGACTTTTTCGAACGGGGGGGGGGTATGTTAATAACAGCTTCCAGCCGGATGCTCTGCGCTGGTAGTTATTCACAAAACTTAAGTTGTGAATATTAATTTTTTCTTCGCGCGTTTGGCGTGAAGGAGAAGAAGAAAGGAAAATATTATGTTAAATAAGAAGGCTATTGCCGCATTTGCTGCCGGCGCCACCCTCCTCTCCGGTTTCGCTTTTTCTGCTCCAGCAATGGCAGCAGGCTTGGATGACTGGATTAAGGTTCCAGGTATGAGCAGCCACACTACTGATCCAACTGGTCAGCAGTCTGATAATGGTGTTCCTGGTACTCCTGCAGCTGATCCAGAAAGCCATGATCCAATCAACTCTGATTTGCTTCAGCATAACTACAAGGGTCAGTTCGTAGAGGTTTTGAAGCGTGCGCAGACCAATGTTCACCTTTATGATGCTCTTCTCCAAAAGCTTGAAGCTACACAGGCTCACGGCTGGGATGACCTCATCAAGGGTATGGGTGACACCTGCGCTTACTTGAAGGATATTCGTCGTAAGCTTGAGAAGGCTGTTTTGCACTACGGTCATGTTGAAGCTACTGTTAAGGATCTCAAGGCTGAGCTTGCTGAGGATATGAAGGATGCCCTTGCTAAGGGTGATTACGTTGAGGCTCACGAAGTCCAGCAGCTTCAGGCTCAGGTAGAAGCTTTGCTCAAGGTTGCTGATAACAACCGTACTCGCGCTGCTGCCTTGTTGGATTCCGCACGCGATCACGCTAAGGATCAGAGCTGCGACACTGGTGCCAAGGATATCTTGAATGCTATGAAGAAGGAACCAAACTTCCCAGGTAAGAAGGCTCCAGCTAAGAAGGCTGCTGCTAAGGCTGAGGCTAAGACTGCTGCAGCTAAGACCCCAGCTGCCGCTGCTCCATTGGCTAAGACCGGCGCTGCTGTAGCTTTGGCTGCTGTTGCTGCTTCCGTGCTTGCCGGTATGGGTGCTGCTCTTCGCAAGATTCGTCACTAAATTTAGTGAATAATTTTTCACTCAACTTGTGGCATGAGACTGTTTAAGTTTTATGCCACAGGCGACTTACAGATTTTATTATGCGTTTTCACTGTTTTGCCAAATCTCTTTCTTCACAGTGCGAGCGTGGATAGTGTTTGTAAGTTAGCTGTTGAGTGTTGAATCAGTGTTGCTTGTTAGGGAAGCGATGCTGATTAGTGTAAGAGGCTTGGGTAATTGTGCTACTAGGGGCATTTGTTTCCCAAGCCTTTTGCCGTACGTGTGCGTATTTTGGGTTTGATTAAAGTTTTGGCCTATAACCCAAGTTTTGAAGGTTATTGCTCAAGATATTGAATTAATTCCCAAAATATTGAAGCTCATTTTGAATATTTACTGAATTTTGTTTATTGATTTTGCATTTGCGTGAACAAATGATGTCGCGCAATTTATGTGAGAAAAATTGAGGTTTATTATGTTGAATAAGAAAGCGATTGCTGCATTTGCTGCAGGTGCTACGCTGGTTTCTGGTTTGGTGTTTGCTGCGCCTGCTATGGCAGAAAAGCCAAATGCTAATCCTCCTGCTGTGCAGAGCGATCAAGTTGCTGAACTTAAAGATGTTGTTTTCAACTTTAAGGTAGGAACTACAGATCATAAGACTAAGGCTATTACTCTTTACAATAAGAATGATAAGTACGGTGCTACTAAGGATGATATTACCCATACTGTAGCTGGGATTGGTGCTGGTTTCTTAGCTCAGGTGCAGAATGATCTTACTCCTGCTCAGGGTGATTCTGTAGTTGATACTGGTACTGTTGGTACTATTACTTATCCTACGGAAATTAAAGCTGGTGAGAACGTTGTTACAGTCACTCTTACTTATAAGAGCGATGTAACTGATGATGTTGCTACGAGTATGGCTGGTCTTGGTGATTTTAAGGCTTTTGAAGCTCAATTGAAGAAGAATCATAAGAAGATTAGTCCTGCCCAAAAAGCTTTATTTGACGCTCAAAGAGCGAAGGTTGAAGAAGCAATATCTAAAGATAAGGCTAAGAAGGATGCGCTTATTGCTGAGGCTGAGCGTTTTGGCTTGCCGAAGAGTGTTATTGATGCTTTGAAGGATTATGCTAAGTCTAAGGAATCTGCTGCTGTAGCAAAGCTTCTTGCGCAGGGTAAGAAGAATGCTATAGAGGAGTTAGCTAAGAAGGCTGATGCTGAAGGCTTGACTTTTGTTGCTAAGCTGATTCGTAATTCTAAGAAGTCTACTTTGACTGCTTTGAAGAACTTGCTTAAAGAAGCTGAGATTGCTAAGAGGCATACTAATAATGCTGTAGCTCCTTTAGTTAATAATGTTCCTGCGTATAATGGCGCTGACTTGTTCAAGGGCTTGACTTATGACCAGGCTAAGGCTTTGTACGAGGAAATGAACGCTAATGCAGAAGCTGCTAAGAAGGCTGCTAAGGATGGCAAGCTTGATGCTGATACTGTAAAGCTTCTTGCTCAAGCTAAGGCTGCTTTCCAGAAGATTGTTAAGGCTGAGATTGAGAAGATTGCTCAGCAGGCTGAGAAGGAAGGTTTCACTTTCACTGCTAAGCTGATTCGTAAGGCTAAGACTGTTGAGGGTGCTCGCGCTTTGCTTGCTGAAGCTGAAAAGAGCAAGAAGCTTACTCCAAAGCCTATTAATCCTTTGACTCCTGTTCCAAGTCAGCCTAGCGGTAATGGCGCTGGTACTGGCAACGGCGCTGGAAATGTTGCTGGTAATACTAATGACAATAAGACAACGAAGAATGCAACGAAGAATGCTGCAAATGTTGCTGCTCCATTGGCTAAGACTGGTGCTGCTGTAGCTTTGGTTGCTGTTGTTGCTTCTGTGCTTGCTGGTGTGGGTGCTGCTCTTCGCAAGATTCGCCACTAAGCTTTTAATGCACAAAAGTGCATGATTGCTTAACTATTTGTGAGCGTGCTGTATGCGAATACGGCACGCTCACTTTTTAATATTGAGTTTAGTATTATGTCTGTTTGCTGATTATCCATAGTTTGTTCTGTATTGAGTTCTAAACATTCTCTTATACTGCTAATAGTTTGTTTATTACAACAAAACGCCTTTATTTAGTGTTTTTTCTTTAAAATACTTTCTATTTGTGAAAAATTGGTGTACCCTGTGTTATTGTAATTTAGATTGGTATATTCCGAGTTGGTATATTCCGGGTTGGTTTATTCCAGTTTTAATATTGGTATCTGGCTTCTGCGTGTTAGCCCTAACTTTTGCGCGGGGATCAGATAAAAGAGATTGAAGGTCTAATATGTTAAAGAAGAAGACCATTGCAGCTTTCGCTGCAGCTGCTACTTTGCTTGCAGGTTGTGCTTTTGCTGCTCCAGCAATGGCTGATGATGAAATCGATACTCATGTTCTTGAGTACGGTACTCCAGATCCATTGAACGGTGAGAATTTGTATCCAGAGACTCATCAGGCTCCTGCTAATCCTGAGGGTTACAATGACCCTACCCAGGTTCCTGATATGAATCACTGCTACAAGAACGCTTTGGGCACTGTAGTTTGCGAGCCTGCTACAAAGACTTTGTACAACAGAGCTCTTACCAGCAATTTCCATGAGAATGATAAGAAGCCAGCCCCGGCTGCTCCAGCTCCAGCTGCTCCAGCTAAGGCTAAGCTTCCTAAGACCGGTGCCGCGGTAGCTGTGATTGCTGTCGTTGCTTCTGCTCTTGCTGGCATGGGTACTGCTCTTCGCAAGATTCGTCACTAAATTAGTGCTGTAAGTATAAATAATATATTATTATTGTTTGTGCTTGCTTTATTCTTGCATTTAGCGTGTGATGTAAAACCTTTGGTTTTGCGTCGCACGTTTTTTGTTTGTAAAGTTAGACTTAATGTGAATCGCGAATTCTACCAATTGTTATAGCTGTTTGCAGCACATAAGCGGCGCGCGGATCCGTAGCATCCCATCCTGTAGTTTGCGCAACTTTACGTAAACGGTAACGAACAGTATTCGGATGCACATTAAGTTCGTGTGCTGTTTGGTCAAGAGCTCCACCAAAGCGCAAGAACATGTCAATAGTTTCCAGAGTTGGATCGTCATGACTGTAAGGAGCCAAACTTTGATACACCTTGTTGTAAAGAGTATCAAAAGCTGTGGCATCGCCAATGAGCGCTCGCTCTGGAAGCAAATCATCCGTGTGAATGATTTGCGGCAAATGCTTTACTGCTGGAGCAACAGCAATCGCGGCAAGAGTAGCAGTAAGAGCGGAAGAAATCTGCTCAACGCCTTCAACCATGCTACTAACACAAATCGTCTTATGAGAATTCTCAAAAACTTTGCACAGCTTCTCTAAAGCTTGATCGCTAGGATTTTCGCGTACAGCAAGCAGAATAATATGAGAAGGTGCTGCAAAAGTAGAAGAATTTTTCGTAGATGCTGATATCAGTGCTTGCGTTTTTTGCCAAGCTCCCGTAATGCGCTGCAAAGCACTACTTTGTGTGCGCTCAACTATTGCATCATACGCATTGCAACTACCAAGCTGTGGCCAAATATTTCGGCGCAAAGTGTCAGTGTTATCAGGTGGAATATCTGGTGCTGGCTTGCGATTTGGTCCGTCATCTGGCTTAATTGCAGTGCCGAAAGTTCCTGCAATAACAATAACTTTTGGCGAATCTGACCATTGAAGTAAATGCATGAAAGCGTCAATACGAGCATCTGCAATACCATTCATTAAGCACGTGGCAATAATCGAGTGTAATTGCAAGCGCATCGCCGCGTCAAAAACTTGGCCATCACGATTGTCGAAAATTCTAAGCGGTTCCGAGCTAGTTGATTTTTGCGCGCTGGGTAGTGGAGTAAAACTCGGTGAATTATTACCTTTAGTATTTTCAGAAGATTGACTTGAATGACTCGAACGACTTTGATTTGATGAAAGACGATGCCATAAGTGGTGCTTGTGCTTTTCTTCGTTTTCTTGCTCTGCTTTAGAAGAGCTCTCTTGATCATTTGATACAGCGTTTACTTGCGTTTTGTTTAACTGTTGATTTTCAAGAGAATTGGCAATATTAGAATCCTCCGCGTGCTTTTCTGCTGCTTGTACGCTTGCTAGTATCGAAAGAAAATCGCTACTAAGTAAGCTGTTTCCTGCAAGTTTATCTTCATAATTTTCTTCGGACATAATAGAAGAAGCAGCGCTGCTATCTTGCGCAAACTGAGGTGTATTCTTCTCGTCCATCTTATGCCTTTGATTCTAACATTCTCTACTATTATAGCGCGATTGAGTAAAAGTATCTCGCCAAAAAGTAAGTGCTACAAAGCAGAAAACAAAAGCTAACGGTAGCATGTGTCGCTCAAAATTATTAGCTGGAGCAAGAATCATAACTCCAACCAGCAAGGCAAGTGGAATATGCCATAACAATGTGCGCCAACGGCGAAGAATAATTTCTGCAACTCCAATAAGTAGTGTAAAAATAACGAAAGTATTTCCGTGAATTGGCCAACTTAAAACAGGAATATCACTAAACGTGCTAATGTCTTCTGCAAATTTAGTTCGCCACTTAGGATTCCAATATTTAATCCAATCAGATTTGTGTATGCTGTCAGTGTCTATGTAGTATTCTGGCCCAACATACGGGCGGTCAAAAATATCAAAGTATCCGTAAGTCTTTGCAAGAAAAGCGTCAGTTGCCACAAATGGACTATGCGTAATCATTTGCCACCAAGCGAAATCTAATTTACGAATATTGTCTTTAGTAACGTATCGCCAACGATAACTCACTTTTTTAGATTGCAATCCGGAAGATTTCACAGGGTCTGCGTCATAAGGTTTGTATGCTTCTGCAGTTTGATCCAGATTAAAAATTGGTGCAATAATGCGCTTTGCACTACGCGGTATGCTATGCGGATCGAGCTTAGCTATACGTGCAATTTGTTGTAACTGAATGCCGCGACTCTCAATAGGATCGCCGCTAATAATAGCACCGCTCGAAATAAGCATAATTAACGAGCCGTGAATTACAACGATTGGAAGCAAAATTCCGCAAACCCACAAACGCCAGCGTTTGCGCTCAAAAATAATTAAAAGCACGAATTGAACAACCAGAATATACCAGGCGTATTTTGCAGCAATAAGCATTACACACACTGAAATAATTAATTCCAAAACAGTGTGAAGTCTAGGCTTTTGCGCACTCGGCTTTGTGCTAGGTGTATTTTTAGTGTCCTTCGCATGATAGCAATTAGTTAACTCGTAATTTATGCCAAACCACCAAACAAAAGCGAACGCAAAAAGCGGAGATTTTGTAAGCGCAATAGTTGAGCACAACACAAGCGGGTTAAGTAAAAACATAAGCAGAATAACGAATCTTGCAAAAGTTGTTGTGCTGCAATTTGTTGAGCTAGATTCTGCGTTAAGCCAAGGTTTGTTTAAGAAGCGGTGTGCTGTTGCAGAAACGCACCATGCTGCAAATGCAAATTGTGCAAAGGCAAGAAGTGCAATTCCAGCGTCGTTTGAGTCGGTAAAGTATCTGGAGACTGCTGTTGTTGCGCCATAAATAACAGTTAGAACAATGTTGTGCTGATCTGTTAAATAAGTTGGGTGAGTTGGCCACAAGTAGTGCGCAGTTGGGTAAATATCCATTGGGACAAAGCTAAAGAAGCCGATATAAGGCTGGTCTAAGCCTGTAATTTTATTCCAAGTCCAACTGTACTCACGAATTTGCGAGCATATATCTGCACCGTATGCGGCAAGTAACGTAGCTGGAACCCAAATCCAGCCCACGAAAAAAGTAAGAAGTAGGTTTCTTCTGTTGCGAGTGGAGTGGTTAATGAACCATTTAGCGCAATTAAAAAATAGTTTTGCAGATTTTAAAAGAAAATGCGAAATATTGCGGAAAATAGCGTGTTTAGTAGTAAATTTTTGTAATTTTGACTGTTTTTTATTTTCACTATTTTTTCTTAACGCAATTGACTTTATTAATTTCATAAAACGTTGATATTTAGGCAAAAACTTTTTATTTTTACCGTAGTAAATAAGCACAGTCAGTATTAATGCGTATATTATGAAGGCAGCAACGAAAATAAAAGCATTAACCAACGAAAAATCAGCGATTGATCCTAAATGAACTTTAATATCTTGACTGCGGAAAATTGGCCCCAGGCTAGTGCAAAAAGCAAGTATAAAGCATAACAAAGCAGCAAGAGTGTAATCTAAAAAACGTGCTACAACAGCACGCAATGTGCGCGGCTTCTTGTACTGCTTTTTGCGACGTATGCGCTCCATGTGTTAACACCTGCTTAATTGATGCCTAGCTATTTTGGTTGCTATTGCGCGCAAAACATGCAATTACGCGCGCAAAAATATAATCTGATGTAAATTATACATATGACTATTTTTTCTTCGCAAAGTGTGGCATTGATGCCGCAGACATCAGAAGTAGCAGATTTGGTAAAATATTTCGCAATTACAGATTCTACGCAAAATATTGCGCGAGAAATGATACAAAAAGGCGAAATAATCGCGCGAGATGACGGAAAGCCAGCAATAGTTGCGATTGTGGCAGACGAGCAAACAGCAGGAAGAGGACGATTAGGGCGCGCGTGGGTAAGCCGACCGGGAGAAAGCTTTTTAGTTTCATTCGTAACTTTGCTGCCGAAGTCAATTGTTATGGACGCAAGTCACAATGGCTGGCTGCCTATTATTGCAGGGCTTGCAGCGCGTGACGCACTTCTAGAAACGTTTAAAGAGTGCGGAAGTTCGCCGATACACGGTGATGCTTGCGCGATAAAACTTAAATGGCCTAACGACGTGTTTTTGCACGATTGTAAAGAAGGCGGAATCTTAACAGAAATTGTAGCCGATCCAAGCAAAGACAATGTTGTTGGAGTAATTTTTGGAATCGGATTGAATTTGTGCGTGCCGCAAGAAGTGCTGCCAATTAAGATGGCAACTTCGTTGCAAATGCATATGACTGATTTGCCGGAATCTAAAGAATTGCGTGATGCGATTGCTGCGAAAATAGTTACTGGATTGAGGACGAGATTGTGCGATTTTATGCGTGATTATCCAAGTAACACTGCCGATTTGCTTAAAGAGGTAAATGGTGTGTGTTGGACTCTTGGACGCGAAGTTAACGTGCATCCAGTTGACGGAAGCGTAGTGACAGGAACTGCTGTGCGGCTTGGAGAAGATGCGTCGCTTACGATTCGTGAGGAATCTGGCGAGGAAATTGTGGTAAAAAGCGGCGATGTGCACGCAGTTGCGTATGAAGCGCGACGACCTGCTTGAGCGCTGCGATTTAGCGCGCGAAAGCAATTCGGAGCGCCGAGCTTGCTCAGGGTTGAAAGCACGGTGTGCTTTCAACGCAAGCGAGGTCTGCCTGCGTCAATAAAGACGCAGGCAGGGCAGGTTAGTGTAGTTGTGCTTTAGAAACTAGGTTGTGACTAGTGTGCGCTGACGACCTGCTTGAGCGCTGCGATTTAGCGCGCGAAAGCAATTCGGAGCGCCGAGCTTGCTCAGACGGAAAGTCCAGTGGACTTTCCGTGCAAGCTCAACAGCGAGCGCTTAAAGCGCAAGCGTCAGCTGTTTGCTAGTTATCTCAGTCAAAGAGCAAGTGCGCGGCAATCTTATACAAAACGGCATTCCCTTTACAGTCGTGTAAAGGAAATGCCGTTTTTCTGCAATATAACGTTTCCGCTACGCGCGCTTTTTGTTAAGTGCGTTGTACAAGCCGGAGCAAGCCGCGCTCGCAACAAAAGCCTTAATCAAATCGCCAATCATGAAGATAATCAAGGTTGCGGCGGCAGTTGAAAGTGGCATGCCAGTTAGGTAGCTTTGACCGAAAATGCCGAATGCGTAAATCACGATCGTGCCGATTATAGAAGCTACAGAGTAAGTGCAGAAGCGTGCGAAAGTCTTCTTGAAGGAGTTTTCTGGCATCATTGCGTCAAGAGCTACGTCAAATACGCGCTTCAAAGCTGCAGTTGCAGCAACGCCAAATATGAAACCGGCTAAGAATCCTGCAGTAGGGCCAACAAAAACAGCCCAGCCGCCCTTAAAGCCAGCAAATACAGGCAAACCTGCTGCGCCAACAGCAAGGTACATAACTACAGAAGCTACGCCTTCGCGCCAGCTCAAAGTTAAACCAATAATGCACAAAACAAGAGTTTGCAACGTAATAGGCACAGGAGTAATAGGAAGATAAATTGCGCCTGCCATGGTAGAAAGAGCCAAAAGCACAGTGAGAAGCGCTGGCTTTGCAAGCCATGCTGCAGCTACTTTCAACTTATTTGCAACGTTTGAATTTGCTGATGCTGTTGCTGCATTATTTTGATCTATGTTGGTCATGAAAACCTTCTTTTGGTTATTTCCGGTTTGCCGTTTGCGGCTAATAGGTTGTCAATTAAACGGTTTTGCCGGTTGTTTTCCGTTTCGCTAATCACATTACGTGCCTAAAAAATCATGTGCATTGGAGAAGTGTACAAAATTTTGCTCTAGCTTTTGTGTATGTCGACTCATCCGTAAACGCAACTTTTCTAATATCTTGTAACGTATGGTTACGAATATCAAAAAAATTCTCATCGCAAACCGCGGTGAAATTGCCTTGCGAGTTATTCGCACGGCTCACGAAATGGGCATTTCTACCGTTGCTATTTACGCACCTACTGATCGCAATGCGCAGTTTGTAGAAATGGCAGACGAAGCATACGCACTTTCCGGAGACACGTATCGCGATACTTATTTAAACGAAGACGCGATTCTTGACATTATTAAAAGAAGCGGCACGGATGCCGTGCACCCGGGTTACGGATTCCTTTCGGAAGTTGCGTCTTTTGCGAAAAAAGTTAACGATGCTGGGGTTATTTGGATTGGTCCTCGCCCAGAAGCGCTTATTGACTTGGGCGATAAGATTACGGCTCGTCGCGTGGCAGTTCGCGCGAAAGTGCCGCCAGTTCCAGGCATTTCGGAGCCGGTAAAAGATATTCGAGAACTTTTAACTTTTGCGCAAACGCACGGATATCCTGTGATGATGAAGCGCACGGATGGCGGTGGCGGACGCGGCATTACAGTCGTTCGTAACGATGACGAGTTGCGAGGCTTTTACATGAATCACGACGCTCTTCAGGGCGGCGACTTAGATGAATATTTTATTGAGCGTTTTATCGACAAGGCTCGCCACGTTGAAACGCAGTGCGGCCGCGACGCTCACGGAAATTTCACCGTATATTCCACGCGCGATTGCTCGGTGCAGCGCCGAAACCAAAAGCTGGTTGAGGAAGCTCCTGCACCGTTCTTGACTGACGATGAAAAAGATCAGCTTTACCGATATTCTCGTAACCTATTTGAAGCTGTTGACTACGTTGGTCTTGGCACGTGCGAATATATGGTGACTTCTCAGCATAAAGTCTACTTCTTGGAAGTTAATCCGCGATTGCAAGTTGAGCACACGGTTAGTGAGGAAGTTAGTGGACTTGATTTAGTGCGAGAACAGCTCAATATTGCTGACGGCGGCGAGTTGATTAAGGATCCAGAACCTCGCGGACACAGCTTCGAGCTTCGCATTACTTCGGAAGATCCTGCTACGAATTTGACTCCAAGTTCCGGCACTTTGACGAAAATAAAGTGGCCTTCCGGTCCTGGTATTCGCGTCGATTTTGGTGTTGAAGTTGGCGATAATATTTCGCCAAAATTCGATTCGATGATGGGCAAGCTTATTATTACTGCGCAAAGTCGCGAAACTGCTGTCGCTCGCGTGCGTCGCGCTTTGAAGGAACTTTGTATTGAGGGCGTGCCAACTCCAGCAAAACTTTTTGAGCAGATTTTTAACGACCCTGAGTTTACTGCGGAAAATCACAGTTTTGACGTGTCTACTAAGTGGATGGAACGCAAGTATTTGAACCGAGTTCCTGCAGCTTCCTTGGGCGGTCAGCCGGCTTCGCTTGTTTCTGGAAAGTCTGCGGATGAATCCGAAAATAAGCAGCCTGCAATGGAATCCTTCATTATTGAGGTTGATAATAAGCGCGTAAAGCTTACGATTCCGCAAGATATTGTTGATAATTTGACTGGCTCGGCGCGAGTTCGTAGCGTTTCTAGAGCTTCGCAGCCTTTGCGCGGACGTTCGCTTCGCGGAAGTACTCACAAATCTGAAGAACAAAAGCAGATTCCTGGCGTAATCGCAGCGCCTATGCAAGCTGTTATTACGCGCGTGAATGTGGCTGAAGGACAGCAGGTTGCTAAGGGTGATTTGCTTGTGGTGCTTGAGTCTATGAAGATGGAAAATTACGTTTACGCGCCGGCTGCTGGTACTGTTACTGGAATTTTTGTGGGGCCTGGTGACGGCGTGGAATCGGGCGCAAAGCTTGTGACGATTGATCTTGCTGGAGACAAAAGCGCAGATAAAGGCGCAGAAAAATCTTCCGAAAAAAGCGATGAAAAGCCGGAAGGAGAGCAGAAATGAGCGCTTTAGTAAAAGAAAAGTCTGAAATCTCTGAAACTTCAGCGAAAACAGTTAATAACTCTTCTGTTAATAGCTCTGCTGACGATACAAACTTGCAGCCTCGTCGCGGAAAAGCTGCAGTTCAGCACGCAGCACAACTTGCTCGTGACGCAGAACAAAAAGCTTTAGAACGTCAGCACGCAAAAGGAAAGTCAACTGCAAGAGAGCGTCTTGACTTGCTTTTTGACACCGGATCGTTCGTGGAAATCGGACGTTTTAACGGTGGTGACATTAATAACGACGTTGCAGGGTGCGCTGTAATCACCGGATTTGGCGAAGTCTATGGCAGAAAAGTTGCAGTTTATGCACAAGACTTTTCCGTGCGTGGCGGAACTTTAGGCAAAGCTGAAGGCGAGAAAATCTGCCATCTTTTAGATATGGCTGTTGAACTTCGCGTGCCAGTTGTTGCCGTAATTGATTCCGGCGGCGCTCGCATTCAAGAAGGTGTGAGCGCGCTTATGCAATACGGGCGTATCTTCAAAAAAACTTGCGAAGCGAGCGGCTTAATTCCGCAAATCTCAATTATTCTGGGTCCTTGCGCTGGTGGTGCAGTTTATTGTCCTGCGTTAACAGATTTGATTATTATGACTCGCGAGCACTCAAACATGTTTGTAACCGGTCCGGATGTTGTTAAAGCTGCAACCGGCGAGGCTATTAGCATGGACGATTTAGGCGGCGGTCTTGTACATAACGCAACTTCCGGTGTCGCTCACTATTTGGGAGAGGATGAAGCTGACGCAATTGACTACGCGCGCACAGTTTTGGCTTATTTGCCATCTAGCTGCGAGGTAGAGCCTCCAACTTTTGCATATTCTGCTACTCGTGCCGATCGCGAAACTGCGCGCGAGTTGGCGAATATTGTGCCAGATAACGACCGTCAGCCTTACGATGTGCTCGACGTGATTCGCAGAATTGTTGATTATGGTGAGTTCGTGCAAGTGCAGGAATTGTATGCTGCTTCTGCAGTGGTTGGTTTTGCTTGCATTGAGGGTCATCCTGTTGGAATCGTAGCAAATCAGCCGAAGGTGAACGCTGGTATTTTGGATGTAAATTCTTCCGAAAAAGTCGCGCGATTTGTGCGATTGTGTGATGCGTTTAATTTGCCTGTGGTGACTCTAGTAGATACTCCTGGTTATAAGCCTGGTTCAGATCAAGAGCACGCAGGAATTATTCGCCGAGGCGCGAAAGTGATTTATGCGTACGCGAACGCGCAGGTTCCGCTGGTTACGGTGATTTTGCGTAAAGCTTTCGGTGGAGCTTATATCGTTATGGGTTCCAAGTCGATGGGTGCGGACGTAAATTACGCGTGGCCAACCAGCCAGATTGCGGTTTTGGGTGCGCAAGGTGCTGTGAATATTATTCATCGTAAAGATTTGCAAAAAGCTAAAGAGCGTGGACAAGACGTTGCAGCTCTTAGAAAGCAGCTGGTTGACGAGTATGAGGCGACTACTGTTAACGCAAATCTTTCGTTGGAAACTGGGCAGATTGACGCAATGATTGACCCGGAGCAGACTCGCGATATGATTGCTGGCTCATTGAAACTTTTGCGCAGTAAAAAGCGGGTTTCCAGAACTGGAAAGCATCACGGAAATCAGCCAATGTAAGCAGATTTATAAAAATTATAGGAATTATCAAACTTATAACTAAAAACTATAGAACTTACAGAATTTATAAACCTTACAAAACTTACAGAATTTATAAAACTTATCCAAATCAACGAGAAGGAAACATCATGACAACATACTTTTTTGACCAACTCGCTAATAATCCGCACGCACTCGTGTTTGCAGGTCAGTCAACTCCGTGGGTTGAAGCTTTGCGCGAGCTTAGTTCAGACGAAGAATTAAACGCAGAACTTCACGAGTATGAAGCAGGCGCAAAAGCTTTGCTATCGCCAATTTATTCTGAGCTTTTAGCAAATGCAGGCGGCGACATAAACGTGTTTGACGCGCTAGAAAATAAGCATATTAACGCTGCAAACGCGCTTCTTAGTGTGCCTGGAATTACGCTTGCACAGTTCGGTGCAGTGCGCGACTTAACAAATCTTGGATACAACTTTGAAGTAAACAAGCCATGCGCAGTTTTGGGTCATTCTCAAGGCGTAATCGCAGCAGAAATGGTAAAAGCTCGCATAAAAGCAAAGTCTTGGCAGAAGGCTCGTGCTCAAATCGAAGAGTTACTCGCAATTGCCTACTTAATTGGAGCTGCAGGAGATCGTGAATCTCGAATGCTTGAAATTACTGGTGACGGCGAGCATACGCCAATGCTGTCACTTAAAGGAGTTACTAAAAAGCAGGCAGAAGCGTTAATTTCCCGCGTAGAGCGCACGCGCGGAGAAATCTCAATTGCTGTTAAAAACGCTTACAATCACGTGGTTATTGCAGGATACCCGGAAGATATGGAAGCTGTTGCAAACGAAGCGCAAAAAGAAACAAAGCGTTCGAAAAAATTGCGCGAAATGAAAGTTCGCGGTGGAGCTGTATTTGCGCCAGTCGCTGAATATTTGGATGTTACAGTGCCATTCCATTCGCCAATGCTTCAATCTGCAGTTGAGCAGGTAGTAGAGTGGGCGGATGAGGCTGGTTTGAACACTACAGTTGCTCGCGAATTGGCTGATGCAGTGCTTGTAACTCCTGTTGATTGGGCTACGCAGATTGGCGAAGTTTTGGAGCAAAACGACGCGCGCTCGCTTTGGATTTTAGACATGGGTCCTAGCGAAGTGCTCGGAAAGCTTACTGGAGTGCTTGTGCAAGGAACCGGCGCTGGAATAGTAGAGGCTGCTACCTTGCGCTCGCGTGCAGAGCTTTCGACAGCTGACTCTGCTTCTGAGCCAGAGCGTACGGGCTGCTGGGCTGATTTTGCGCCTCGAGTAATCAACACGCCTGCAGGACGCAAAGTACTTACCAAATTTAGCAAGCTTACAGGCAAAGCTCCTGTGCTTCTTGCAGGAATGACACCAACGACAGTAGAGCCGGAAATCGTTGCTGCAGCAGCAAATGCAGGCTACTGGGCTGAGCTTGCTGGCGGCGGTCAAGTAACTGCAGAAGTTTTTGATCGTCATATGAAGTCGCTTGAAAATCAGCTTCGTGAAGGCGCAACTATTGAATTTAACGCCATGTTTATGGATCGCTACCTGTGGAATTTGCAATTTGGTTCGAAGCGAATCGTGCCAAAAAAGAGGCAGTCGGGAGCTCCTATTGATGGTGTAGTTATTTCTGCAGGCATTCCAGAACTTGACGAAGCCAAGGAATTAGTAGCATCTTTGCAAGCTGATGGATTCCCTTACGTAACGTTTAAGCCTGGAACAGTTGATCAAATTCGTCAAGTTGTGCGAATTGCTAAGGCTGTTGCTCCAGCCACGATTATTGTGCAGGTTGAGGGCGGTGTTGCAGGTGGTCACCATTCGTGGGAATCTCTTGATGATTTGCTTATGACAACTTACGCGCAAGTGCGTGAGTGCGAGAATTTGGTGCTTGTTGCAGGTGGCGGTATTGGCACTCCTGAGCGTGCTGCAGACTACATTTCTGGTGAATGGGCGAGTGAATACGGTTTGCCAAATATGCCAGTTGATGCTGTAATGATTGGCACAGCTGCAATGACAGCAAAAGAAGCGCATACAAGCCCTGAAGTAAAGCGTATGCTTGTGGAAACTCCGGGTATTGCGATGCCAAAATCTTCTAGCATTGAAGGTTTTGATGAGGATCCGTTCGCGCCAATGGGTGAGCGTTGGGTGCCTTCTGGCAAAGTGATTGGCGGTGTGACGAGTGGTTTAAGCCATTTGCACGCAGATATTTACGAGTTAGAAAACGCTTCTGCTCGCTGCGGTAGATTGCTCGTTCATATGATGAAACATCCTGAAGAGCTTGAATCACGTCGCGATGAAGTAATCGAAGCGCTTAACTCTACTGCAAAGCCATATTTTGGTGACGTAGAAAGCATGACTTACTTGCAATTTGCTCAACGTTTCCTAGATTTGGCATACCCTTGGGTGGATCCGACTTACGCAGATCGCTACATGCATTTGTTACAGCGTATTGAAGCGCGTTTAATTAATCAAGATTCAGGCGAATTTACTTCTATTCTGCCTTCTATTGAAGAAGTTTCTAAGCACCCTCAAGCTGCTTTATATACGCTGATTGATGCGTTGCCTCAAGCTCGCGAGATGAACGTTGTGCCAATGGATGCCGCTTGGTTCCCAACTTTGGTGCGCGAATACCCTAAGCCAATGCCATTCGTGCCAGTTATTGACAACGATTTGTTGCGTTGGTGGGGTCAAGATCAGCTTTGGCAGTCGGAAGATTCGCGTTACTCGGCAGATGCTGTGCGTGTAATTCCAGGACCGATTTCCGTGGCTGGAATTACGACTATGGATGAGCCGATTGCCGATATTCTGGGACGTTTTGAAGCGGCTGTGCTCAATCGTGCAGAATCTGGATCTAAAACTGGAGTAGAAGCAGAAAATAAGGAAAATGCGGCGAGCAAGTCTTCAAAATCTGCTTTTAGTCAGATTGCTGATGCTAAAAACGTTGAAGCTTACGTGCGCGCATGCCCGAATATTTCTTGGGTTGGTCATGTAACTGCAAACCCTGCTTACGGAACGTCTTTAGGAGACGAAAATTACGTAATTACAGTAACTTCTAGTAATAATGACGTAATTTCGCTTGATTTAGATATTAAGCTAGATACATTCTGGGATAATCAAGAAAATCAGGAAGCAAAACACTCTACAAAAAATGCTGCAAACTCGCCAAAACGCAAGCATGCAGTACGAGATATTGTAATTCCGCTAACTGTTGACGCAAGTCAAGCTGGAAGCATACCAGTAGTTGACCGCGAGCGCTTGCCAAAGCACGTGTACGAAATGCTTGCAGCAACCGCAGGTATTGGAAATACAGCGATTACTGGCGATGTGCTTGACGCTATGCCTAAGGTTGAAACAGTAAAAGAAGATGGCAGTTTGGCAAAATTGCCGGAAGATTTGCTCGCAGAAGGTTATAGAGATTTCCCGTTTGGATTGGTTCATTCTTCCTATACTTTCTCAAGAAATCTTGGAATTGATCACGAGTCTGCTACTGCTGGAAGACTTCCAGATGGATTGCTTGCTTCTCGCATTGTGCCAGACGCGTTAGTAGGTCCTGCTTGGCCGACTATTTACTCGGCTTTGGGTTCCGTAATGGTTGATGGATACCCGATTATTGAGGGTCTGCTTAACGCTGTTCACTTAGATCATTTAGTAGAGCTTGACGTCGATGCTGAAGACTTTAAAAAGTATGTCGACAAGCGAATTAATTTGCTCGGCTGGGCTGAGCCGTATGCAGAATCTGCTTCCGGACGCGTGGTAACTATTCACGTAGTGCATACTGCTGCAGATGGAACTCGTTTGGCTCATGAAACTGAGCGTTTTGCTATTCGTGGACGAAGCTTCAGCAACGCGCTTCCTGCTCCAGCTGCGCAATATGGCGAAGCTGCAGGATTGCACGGATATGAAATTGAAGACACTCCTCGCAGAGCTTTGCGCAGAGTAGTCGTTCGCGCTCCTCACGATATGACCGCTTTCGCGCGTACTTCTGGAGATTTCAACCCAATTCACACTTCTAAACGAGGTGCTGCAATTTCCGGGCTTTCTGCTCCTTTGGTACACGGTATGTGGCTTTCTGCAACAGCTCAGCATGTGGCTCAAGCGGTTGATGAAAAAGGTGCTCGCTACGAGCTCATTGGTTGGTCCTACAACATGTACGGCATGGTTCAGCTTGATGACGAAGTAGAAATCACAGTTGAACGCGTTGGAAAAGTTCGTCGCGGCGGACTTGCTTTGGAAGTTACATGCAGAGTTGATGGGCAAATCGTGTCTAAAGCAAGCGCACTTACTCGCGCTCCACGTGCAGCATTCGTATACCCAGGTCAGGGTATCCAAAAGCAAGGAATGTCGCTGGATGAGCGCGCAAAGTCACCTGCAGTGCGCGATACTTGGGAGCGAGCAGACAAGCTTACTCGCGAAAAGCTTGGATTCTCAATCCTCGCAGTCGTGCGCGATAATCCAAAGGAGCTTACTGCTCACGGCGTAACTTATCACCATCCTGAAGGATTGCTTAATTTAACGCAATTTACGCAAGTTGCGCTCGCAACAGTTGCCTTTGCGCAAACCGCGCGTTTGCGTGAGGCAGGATGCGATATTTGGCCTGCTTACTTTGCAGGACATTCGCTTGGCGAATACAATGCTTTGAGCTCCTTCGCGCAAATTATTCCACTCGAAACTGTGCTTGAATTGGTGTTCCACCGCGGATCTACAATGCATCACTTGATTGAGCGCGATGCGCAAGGTCGCTCGAACTACCGCATGGGTGCGCTTCGACCAAACCAGTTTGGAGTATCAGACGAAGGTGTGAACGCTTACGTTGATGGCATTTCCAAGGCTACTGGCGAATTCTTGCAAATTGTAAACTACAACTTGGCAGGTCAGCAGTACGCAATTGCTGGAACTATTAAAGGCTTGAAGGCATTGGCGGCAGACGCTTCTAAGCGCGCTAAGGAGTATGGCGGCAAGCCTCCATTCATGTTTGTTCCAGGAATTGACGTGCCGTTCCACTCTCGAATTCTTCGAAAGGGTGTGCCGGAATTCCGCGACAAGCTCGATTCGCTGCTGCCGAAGCATATTGATTACTCTGTGCTTGTAGATCGTTACATTCCAAACCTCGTGGCTTGCCCGTTTGAGCTTACGCGAGAATTTGCGCAAAAGATTTTGGATGTTGTGCCATCTGAGCGCATTGAAGCAGCTTTGGAAGATGAAACTACGTGGAAATCTTATGCAGAGGATGAGCAAAAGCTTGGTAGATTGCTTCTTACGGAGCTTCTTTCATGGCAGTTCGCTTCTCCAGTTCGTTGGATTGAAACGCAGGCTCTTATGTTTGCCGATCGCGCTCGCGGTGGTCTTGGCGTTGAAGAGTACGTGGAAGTTGGTTTAGGAAACGCGCCAACTTTGGCAAATCTTGGTGCTAAAACTCTTGCTTTGCCGGAGTTTAGTGGCGAAAAAGTGACTGTTTACAACGTTGGTCGTGATGAAGGCCGCGTTTATATGACTGACACTGATTCGCTTGTGCCTGAAGTGTTTACTGAGGAAGATAGTCAAGAAGCAAGTAGCACTGCTGATGCGACTGCTGCTCCTGCATCTCCTGCAGCAAATGTTGTCTCTGCTGCTCCTGCAGCTAATGCAGCAGCAAGCGGACCTGTAGCAGACTTGCCATTCAAAGCATCCGACGCAATCTCAATGCTTATTGCGTATAGTGCAAAAATCCGTCTTGACCAAATCGGAGACACTGATACAACTGATACGCTTACAAACGGTGTATCTTCGCGCAGAAACCAGCTTCTTATGGATATTAGTTCCGAGCTTGGCGTGGCAAGCGTGGATGGTGCTGCAGAAGCTCCAATGAGTGCGCTTAAAAAGTTAGTTGATTCGGTTGCTCCTCGCTATAAAGCTTTTGGTGCTGTGCTTTCCGATATTGTGCGCGAACGTTTGCGTGCGCTTTTCGGTGCAGCCGGTGTGAAACCAGCGCAAATTGACAAGCGTATTTTGGAAGTTTGGCAGCTTGGTGAAGGCTGGCGTGCGCACGTTCTTGCGGCTTTGGTTTTGCAAACGCGTGAAGGTGCTAGCGTGCGCGGTGAAAATCTTGCGCAACTTTCAACTGATCCTGCAAAGAATACTGCTGCAGCTGACGCTTTAATCGATGCAGCAATTGCGCAAGTTGCTCAAGCTCACGGCGTTAGCGTTTCTCAGCCTGGTGCTGCTGGCGGCGCAGGCGGTGCTGTTGTTGATTCTGCAGCTCTTGACGCTTTCGCTCAGCAGGTTGTTGGCGCAGATGGCGTACTTGCTGCAACTGCTAAGTTTGTGCTAGCAAAGCTTGGTGTTGAGGCTCCTAAAGCAGAAACTGAAAGTGACGAAAATGCTGCTGTTGTAGCTGCTGTTGAAGCTGAGCTTGGTGCGGATTGGCCAAAGCAAGTTGCTCCTCGATTTGATGAGCGTAAGGCAATTCTTTTCGACGACCGCTGGGCCTCTGCTCGTGAAGACGTTGCGCGCTTGTACTACAAGTATGCTGGAAAGAATGTTGATATTCAGGTAAATGAAGTTTCTGAAATCTTAAATGATTTTGGTAGTTTCCTTGGTGCAGGGGAAGCAGTAGCTTCGGAAGCTGAGTGGTTTGCAAGTCTTTCTAAATCTCGCGAATTAAACAATCTTGCAACAATATTTAATGATATTGCTCACGATTCTCGCACTAAACTTGCGCAAAACAACGCTGATACTGCTCAAGCGACTCGTTTTGCAGGAGAAGTTGCAGTGGTTACAGGCGTTGCTCCTAATTCGATTGCTGCTCGCGTAGTAACGGGCTTGCTTAAGGGTGGAGCTACGGTTATCGCAACTTCGCACAGTTTCAAGCCGAGCGTTAAGTCTTGGGCGAAGAAAGCGTATCGCGAAAACGCTCAAATGGGCGCAAAGTTGTGGCTTGTTCCAGCAAACTTGTCTAGTTATCGCGATGTCGACGCGCTTGTAAAGTGGGTTGGCACAGTTTCGAAGAAAGTTAGCGGCGCAACTACTACTATTTTGAAGCCTGCTTACGAGCCGAGCATGTTCTTCCCGTTTGCAGCGCCTCCAGTTCACGGCACTTTGGCTGATTCTGGTTCGCTTTTTGAATCGCAATCGCGATTAATGCTGTGGGGAGTGGAGCGTGCAATCGCCGGATTTGCACAGATTGGAGCAGATACTGATGTGCAACATCGTATGCACGTTGTGTTACCTGGCTCTCCAAACCGCGGTATGTTTGGCGGCGATGGTGCTTATGGCGAAGTCAAGAGTGCTTTCGACGCGATTGTGAACCGTGCACATGCAGAAAGTGTGTGGTCGGATCGCGTGACTTTTGCGCATCCTAAGATTGGATGGGTGCGTGGAACCGGCTTAATGGGTGGAAATGATCCGCTTGTGGCTGTAGTTGAACGTCATGGTTTAACTACCTACTCAACGCAAGAAATGGCAGATCGTTTGCTCGATTTGTGCACGAAGGAAGCGCGCGAACAGGCTGCAATTGCGCCTTTGGATGTTGATTTTACGGGTGGATTAGGCAAGGAGCCTCTTGATTTGAATGCTCTTCGTGCAGAAGCGCTGGAAGATCAGAAGCGTGCTGAAGCTGCGGAAGAAGCGGCGGAAGCTGTAGAAGAAGCTGCAGAAGAAGCTGCAGAATCAACTGCTAAATCAACCAACAAAGCACTTCCTACCCCTTACGTGCCAACTCAGCCGCGAGTCAACTTGGCTGATTGGAAGAACGTAACAGCGCGTCCAGAAGACGAAATTGTGATCGTCTCAGTCGGCGAGCTTGGACCGTGGGGTTCCGGACGTACTCGTTTCGAAGCAGAACTTGGAATTCGCGAAGATGGATCCGTGGAGCTTTCTGCAGGAGCAGTACTGGAATTGGCTTGGAATATGGGCTTGCTTACTTGGCAAGATTCGCCAAAGCCAGGCTGGTACGATGCGGACGGCACGCTTGTTCCAGAAGAAGATATTGCAGAGAAATATCGCGATGAAGTAGTTGCGCGCTCCGGTATTCGACCATTCGAAACCGGTATGGGTGGCGACTACAAGGATGGAGCGAACGAAGAAGAAGCAGAAATCTTCCTCGATCACGACGTGAGTTTCAGCGTTCCAACAGAAACAATTGCGCGCGAATATGTGGCACTTGACGAATCGCATACTGAGATTGCTCGTGATGCAGAATCTGGCGAATGGACTGTTACGCGCAAGGCGGGTTCTATGATTCGCGTGCCGCGTAGGGCTGCAATGACCAGAACCGTCGGTGGACAATTCCCTAAGGGCTTCGATCCGCTGAAGTGGGGAATTCCAGCTTCGATGGTTGGAAGTGTTGACACGATTGCGTTGTGGAATATTGTCACAACTGTAGATGCTTATATTTCTGCTGGTTTCACACCTTCGGAGATTTTGCAATCTGTGCATCCGTCAATGGTTGCTTCCACGCAAGGAACCGGTTTCGGTGGCATGAGCTCAATGCGAAAACTGTACTTGGATCGCTTCCTTAACCACGAAATTCCTACGGACGTACTGCAAGAGGCGCTTCCAAACGTTGTTGCAGCTCACGTAATGCAAACCTATATCGGCGGCTACGGAAATATGGTTCAGCCGGTGTCTGCATGCGCAACTGCAGCTGTTTCGCTCGAAGAAGGCGTCGACAAGATTGCTCTCGGCAAAGCTGACTTCGTAGTAACTGGCGCAATTGACGATATCGGCGTGGAATCCGTAGTTGGCTTCGGCAATATGAACGCAACTGCCAATAGCGAAGAAATGTATGCGAAGGGCATCGATCCACGATTCTTCTCTCGCGCAAACGATCGCAGACGCGGCGGCTTCCTTGAAGCTCAAGGCGGCGGTACGATTTTGGTTACGCGTGGCGATATTGCTTTGAAGCTTGGCTTGCCTGTTGCTGGTGTGGTTGGTTTCATTCACTCCTACGCTGACGGCATTCACACTTCTATTCCTGCTCCGGGCTTGGGTGCTTTGGCTGCGGGCATGGGTGGAGCTAAGTCTAAGCTCGTGCGTGATTTGGCAGCTCTCGGCGTTACTCCGGACGATATTGCTGTGGTTTCTAAGCACGATACGTCTACGAATGCCAACGATCCGAACGAATCCGAGCTGCACAATACTCTTGCGCACGCAATCGGACGTACGGACGGAAATCCACTGTTCGTAATCAGCCAAAAGACGCTGACCGGACATGCAAAGGGCGGTGCGTGCATCTTCCAAATCAACGGTTTGACTCAACTGTTTAGAAGTGGCGTAATTCCTGGAAACGCATCACTTGACTGCGTGGATCCTAAGCTTGCGCGTGACGACCACATGGTTTGGTTGCGTGAACCGATGCGTATTGGCGATGGTGCAGGTTCTTGTGCAGTGAAGGCTGCTCTCGCAACTTCGCTCGGTTTCGGTCATGTTAGCGGATTTGTGGCATTAGTTCACCCTGGTGCTTTTGAGGCTGCTGTGGCTGCTAGTGCAGGTGTTGATGCGCTTAAGAATTGGCGTACCAAGGCAAATGCGCGTTTGGCTGCAGGTCAGAGGCGATTTGAGGAAGGCATGATGGGTCGATCTGCTTTGTTCGAGCCTGTTGAGAATCGTCACTTGCTGAAGGATGGCACGCGCCTTCCGGATGGTACTCGCTACGACGGTCACGAAGCGGAAAAGGCGATGTTGCTTAATCCTGAAGCTCGCCTTAACGCTAACGGATACTACTGCTGAGTCTAAGTAGTTGCAAATGTAAAGAAAAGGTCGGATTTTAGCTTAAATCCGACCTAAATTTTACAGGCGTGTAAAATAAAGGTCGTTTTTTAGGCGAAATCCGGCAGAAACTTTACACCGTTGTGCACTTCGCTCGCTGCGCTTTGAGCACTACAGTATGTCAACGCGAAATAGTGGGCAAAAACCTGTATATTAAAATGCTCTGTGGTTGAGTAGTTATCGCAATTTGCGAATTTTCTCTTCCACAGAGCATTTAGTTATTTAGTTATTTAGTTATTTAGTTATTTAGTTATTTAGTTATTTAGTTTATTTAGTTTTGTGGTTTATGCTGACTATTTCCCAGCATGTACGCCTTACTTGCGCTTCCTTTTGCGAGCAATAACAGCAATCGCTCCACCTATTGCTACTGCAAATGCTGCAACAGCTCCTGCAGCAGCAATAGCGGCTCCAGTGTTACTCAGATTTGAAGTAGTAACCTTACCGGATGAGTGCCGTGCCGGAGCGTTATTTGCTACGTTCTTCGCGTTGCTTGCATTTTGCTTTACAGAGTCTGAATCAGACTTATTCTCATTAGATTCTTGAGTTTTAGCAGTTTGGGTTTGCTGCTTATTGTCCTTAGAATCTTGCTCTTGTTCCTTCTTGTCGCTTTGATTTTGCTCAGTAGGTTCTTCTGGAAGTTGCTCAGGAAGAACGTCAGGAAGCTTATCAGGAAGCGGTGAAGGAGACGGCAAAGGAGACGGCAAAGGAGACGGCAAAGGAGACGGCGTTGGGTTTCCTGTTGGGTTTGCCCCAGCTGTTCCTTTTGCTTCTGGAGAAGTAGACGTACCCTTCGTCGATTTTGCAGTAACTTCAGTATTGTCCTTTATCTTATTTGCTGGAATCGTTACTTTACCACTAGTTGGATCAACGGTTACGCCTTCTGGAGCTTTTCCGTCAAACGTCCACTTGCCGTCCGTTCCTTTCTTCACTCTGATTGTTACGAGTGTAGAAGGAGTGGTATCAGGCGCTGGAGTTGGGGTAGGTGTTGGGGTAGGTGTTGGTGTTGGTGTTGGAACCAACGGGGAACCAGGAATAGAGATTCCAGGTATTTCACCAGCCGCTCCAGTTCCTTCAGGAGTGTATGTAATCTCCATAGAATCAGCGTCAGATGGTGGTGTAACAGTTGCAGAACCCTGCTCTGCACCATCTTGTGGTGTTACCACAAGTGGCCTATCTGTTGGGATAGGTGTTGGAGTTGGTGCCGGCTTCTCCTTTTCGCCAACTTTAGTAGTTACCACTTTTGACTTGCTCTTGCCAGTCTTATCGCTACTGTCTTCTGATTGCGCAGTAATAGTGCTACCGTGCTTAATCTTGTTTGCTGGAATCGTAACAACGCCAGTTTGCGGATCAACAGTCACGCCGTTAGGTGCAGAGCCGTCAATCTTCCACTCATGCTTATCGCCTTCAGCAACAACGGTAATCGTTGCGGTTGTTTCACTGCCTTCTGGCGTGTAGGTAATTACAACCTTGTTGACACGAGTATCCGTGAGATCCGGCGTTACGCTAGCGCCACCATTGGTTGGAGTGTCAATCTTTGGCTTAGTAATATTTCCGCCGATAGTAATATTTACACTATCGCCCGTCTTTGCATCATCACCCTTACCATTGGTTGGCGTGAGGGTGACGATAGCACCAGGCTTTTGCTTCGGGATAGTAATAGTGAAGTTGCCATCTTTATCTGCAACGCCACTTCCTATTTCCTTGCCCTTTTCGTCGGTAACAATTACCTTCGCGCCTGGAAGCGTCTTTCCAGTGATGATTTGTTTAGTAGAATCATATGGATTGTCTTTTAGCGTTTGCTTGGTAATCTGCGGAGTCTTAAAGCCGGTTACAGCAGTAGCAGGATCAGATGGTTTATCCGTCTTGTTCTTAGCTACTGCAGTAATAGTGCTACCGTCTTCCAAGTCTTTTGCTGGAATCGTAACAACGCCAGTTTGCGGATCAACAGTTACACCTTCTGGAGTGTCTCCGTCAATCTTCCACGTGCCGTCATCACCCTTCTTGACAATAATTGTCTGTTCTGGCTTTTCTGGACCGTTAAGCGGATTTGGCTTGTCGTTAATCACAATCTTGACAACGTTTTCATCGCCGTGTGGCGGTGTTACAGTTACGTTTCCGCCGTTCTTGTGATCGTCGGTTGGTACCGTAATCTTTGGCTTTTGTGGCTTAGCAGTAACTTTTACTTCTACTGGAGTGCCTTCGTTATTACCCTTGCTTGGAACAAGCTCGAGTTTTGTACCAGGATCCTTCTTATCGATTTCGATAGTGAAGTTTCCGTCTTTGTTAGCAGTTCCAGTACCAACAGTCTTACCGTCTTTGTCTTTGACAGTTACGGTGTTTCCTGGCTGAGTTTTACCAGTAATAGTGGTCTTATCAGGCTTATCTGGTGTGTTCTCGGCTTTGTCATCGTTGATAAATGGCTTGTCTTTATCCACAACGTTTACTTTTACTGTTACATTCACAGGAGTTGTAATATCCGGAATATTTACAACAACAGTTCCAGTTTGCTCACCAGTACTAGACGTTGATGGCTTACCGTTAGTTGCCCAAGTAAATGTGGTTTTCTCAGGGAAGTCACCATTATTGGCAATCATGTCTTTTGGATCCGGCAAAGCGGAGTCTTTTTGCACGTTTACCGTCTTGCCTTTTGGATTTGGCACAACGAGCACGTTGACTGGAATGTCAACATCTGGCTCGCCATCCACCTTAACAGTCACAATTCCTGGCTGGTTGCCAGTCTTTGACGTATCAGGCTTCTTCTTCCAAGAAATACTAGCATCCTTAGGTAGATTATTAATAACATCCTTTGGCTGAGGAGTGGTATCCTTGCCGTCAGTCTTTTGCAGCACGGTTACGTCTTTTCCTTCAGGAGATGCTGTAACAGTAATTTTTACAGTCACTTCTTGAGGATCTTGCCCTGGAATCTTGACAATCACAGTGCCAGTAGTATTGCCTGGCTTGTCGGTCTTTGGAGCAGCATCTTTCTTCCACTCGAAGGTGGTTCCCTTCGGGAGATCTTTGCTATTATCAATGCTGTTCTTAGGATCTGGATCGCTGTTCTGTGGGACGGTGGTTTCCTTCGCTATAGGCGCAGGATTTACGTTCACAGTAACTGTTACTTCCACTGGATCTTTCACACCTGGGATATGAACGAGCACAGTGCCGGTAGCGGTGCCTGGCTTGTCGGTCTTTGGAGCAGCATCTTTCTTCCACTCGAAGGTGGTTCCCTCAGGGAACTTATCTTTATTAGCGATACCCTTCGATGCGTCTGGAAGGTTGTCGCCAACCTTCACATTAACAACATTCGCTTCTGGAGTTGGTGTAACGTTCACTGTTACAGGCACTTCCACAGGCTTTTGACCTGGAATAGTGACAATAATCTTGCCATTCTTCATGCCAGGATTCTTGGTATCTGGTGTATCTTCCTTACTCCACTCGAACTTAGTGCCTTGTGGGTATTTGTTCTTATCGGTGGAATCATTAATTACATCTTCAGGCTTTGGCAAATCCTTACCTTGCGGCACGTTGATTTGTGGAGCACTTGGGTCAACAACGTTCACTGTTACAGGCACTTCCACAGAATCTTGACCTGGAACTGTTATTACGACCTTGCCTTGCTTGCCTGTTCCTTCCGAAGAAGTATCTGGCTTGCTGTCTTTATTCCACTCGAAGGTGGTTCCATCAGGGAACTTATCCTTATTGGAAATCATGTCTTCTGGCTTAGGTTCCACGCCCTTTGGCACAGTCACAACTTGCGGTTTTGGAGTCGGAGCCTTAATAGTTACAGGTACGTTGATAACAGTTGTTGATCCATCCGGATACGTAACTGTTACAGGCACTTCAAACTTGCCAGCCTTATCTCCAGCAGGAATCTTATCCTTATCGCCATCAGCAATAGAGTAAGTTGGCTTTTGTGTTTCGTTCGTTGGCCAGGTAGGAACGCTTACTTGGCTTGTAATGTCAGTGTCTGTTGGCTTTCCGCTGTCGATATTCTTTTCAAGTGGTTCAGCTTGTGGAGTATGCGTATTCGCATCTGTATCCTTAACAACCACATGAACTTTTACAGTGTCAGTTGTACCATCTGGGTATTTAACAATAACCGGCACATCGCTTTCGCCTGGAGTATTTGTATCTGGAAGCTTTTTTCCAGTTTCCACAGTCTTAGTCAGATGCTTTTTGCTATCACCGCTTGGATAGTTAGGCACACTTACTTGATTAGTAATCTCGTCATTGCTAATCGTTTCGCCGTGCTTCTTCGTAAGAGTTTTAGCGGTTGGTTCGTAAGAGTCGGAATCCTTATTCAAGATTGTAACGTTTACGTCCACATCTTCGCTTGTTTTGTCCGGATAAGTTACTGTTACAGTTACCGTGTAAACTCCAGGATTTGACTTTTCCCCTGGAATCTTCTTAGTATCCTTGACTTTGTAAGAGATTTTAGTTGCATCTCCAACAAAGTGTGGAACTGTCACCTTATCAGTAATATCCTTCTCGCTAATAGTTGAGCCGTAAGGCTTTTCTAGCGTAGAAGACGTTGGTGTGTAAATATCCTTGTCAGTATCCCTAACTACCACTGGAACTTCAAGAACAACTTCTGACCCATCTGGGTATGTGACCTTAACAGGAACATTAGTTGTGCCAGTCTTAGTCATATCAGGCAAGTTGTTTTTGTTTACAAGCTCTACTTTTGTTTTGCTCTTATCCGGGGTCTTGCCATCAACTGTAGAAGTCTTTACAGCATTCTTAATGTCATCAGCGGTGATTTTATCACCACGGTTTTTCTTAACTTCGTTTGCGCTTGGTGCGTAAGTCTTAGTATCAGGATCTCCAGTAGTAACTTTTACAGTAACGCAAGACTTAGAGCCATCAGGATACTCAATATTAACGTTAATATTTACGTCGCCAGGAGTTGTACCATTTGGAATATCGCTAGCGTTTTCAACAGTTACGGAAGTTGGTTTATGTTTATTACCGTCAAAAGTAACGTGATTCTTTACTTCGTTTTCGTTAGTTGTTTTACCATATTCCTTCGTTATATTAGTAACAGTTGGCTTATTTGTTTCGCTTTGTGGCTTGCCAATTGTTACCTTAACAACTGTATGATCTTCTGAACCATCCTTATATGTAATGGTTACAGGAATATCGAAATCGCCAGATTTGGTTCCGTCTGGAATGTTACTTGGGTTGTCAATAGCAATATGAGCACCATCAGGAAGTGCTATATCTTTACCCTGCTTATCTTTACCAAAGCTAATGCCATTACCGTTTCCAACACCAGTAATTTTACCGGATATGTTGTTAGTCTTTGGCTTCGAGTTGTAATCAAACGTAAGGGTATTGCCTTGTGGGTTGTAGCTCTTGCTCTGTGGTTCGCCAATTTTAACTTTTACTGTTGCGTATCCAACAGAGTTATCGCTATACGTTATCTTTACAGGAACTTCGTATGTGCCAGGTTCAGTTCCTCTAGGAATCTTGGTTTTGTCGGAAATCTCAATTGTTGTCTTTCCTGCAGGAGCAGTGTCATTAGGCCAAGATATTCCGCCGCCTTTAGAAGTGCTTGTTATAGATTTCTCTATATCGTCTTTCGTAGAGCCGTAAGACTTTTCTACAGTGTTAGGTGTTGGAATATGTGTTCTACTAAGAGCAGTATCAATAGTGACAGGAACTACAACTTCTGTCGTTGAACCGTCTGGATAAGTAACAATTGCTGTAACCTTAGAGTTTCCAGAAGTTGTGCCATCTGGTAATTTTTCGCCAGTTTTCACAGAAACTACCGGTTTCTTAGTTGGGTCTTTGCTTATATAGTCAGTTGTTATTGCATCTTGAATGTCTTTAACAGTTACTGCTGTATTAAATGGTTTTCGGACTTGCTTTGATGTGGCTTTGTGTTCCTCTGCGCTTGTATATACAGCAATCTGAATAGGGAGTTCAGATCTATTACCAGCTTCGTCTGTTACAGTAACAGTACGACTCCAATATTGGCTTGTTCCTTCGTTGGTTGGTGCTGTGCCAGTTATATGCACAATAGCAGGGTTCTTAACACTGTGGTTGCTTGCATTGTCAATTTTTAGGGCAGTATTAGTAATTCCGCAATCAGGTACATTGTTATCCAAGCTTGCGCCGACTATTTTGCCAGTGTTGTCGTGAACTTTCAGTGTAAGGTCAAACTTCTGTCCGCGATGAACTTTCAGCAAGTAATGGTTTTTGCCTGCATGTGATGCTGTTCCTAGATCAGGCTTTTCAATAACAGGCTTAATAGTATCCGTAACAGTAAGCTTTGGCGAAACGTCTACGTGAGAACCGTCTGGGAACGTTATGCGAATTGTAGCAGTTGTATCTTTGCCAGGCTTATTCCAATCTGGTTCTTTAACCCAAGAATACGTGGTACCTTTTGGCAAATCTTTCTTGCTAGTTTCCGAGATACCATCCTCAGCCTTTGGATGATTGTTACTATTGCCGTCAGCAGGAATGTTATGAGTTATATCCTTTGGAGTAATCTTGCTAAACTTATCTGCTTGAGTGTGCACAACAAAGCGAATTGGAAGATTAGTTTTATTTCCAGAACCATCAACTGCTACAAGAGTCCTAGAGTACGCTCCGGCAGCCATGCCATTCGGCACATTGCCTGCAATCTTTATAGCTCGAGGATCATTTTCGGAACCAGCGCCTTGCTTTGTTGCAAAATCAGATGTAGTCAAGCCTGTTAATAAACTATTAATATTCAAATCTGTAACTTTGCCACTGTTGTCGGTTGCAGTTATTTTCAGTTCGCACTTGTCACCGTGGTACGTGTCAATCTTTGTGTAACTTGTTTTGCCTTCAGTAACCTTTTCGGTTACTTCAGTCCAAGTGTCACCAGGACCTTTCTTGTACACCTTTATTACTGGTTTCACTGTATCTTGAACTGTTACAGCTACAGGAATCTCCTTAGTTTCTCCTCCAGGAATGCTGACTTTTACTTTGCCTGGCTTTTCTTTCCCGGTTGAATTGGTTTCAGGTTTAGTAACCCAAGTGTATGTTGTTCCAGAAGGAACATTCTTGCTGTTTTCAAATATCTTCTTAGCATCATCACTAGTAAGTTCATGTCCTAAGTCAACGGTAATAGGATTTGCTTTCAGTTCGTAAGGCTGCTTAACTATTAGCTTAACTTCCTTCTCAGTTTTGTTTCCAGCAGCATCGGTAACTGAGAACTTAAGCTTGTGTTCGCCAACTTCGTTTGCTTTCATGCCGAGTATAGTAATTTTTACTTTGCGATCTTTTGGATTAGTTTGTGTTCCTTGGTAATCGATCTGCAAACGTGAAAAATCATTATTTACAAGTTGTAATAATGGAGTTGCAATATTGAAGTCGTCAATTTTAATATCATCTTTTGCTTCAAGATTAAAGCTTAAATTTTCTCCAACTTTTGCAGTTGCGTCGTTTGCTGTAAGTGTTGGTTTTTGTTTATCTTCTGTAGCTTGATGGTTTTCACTTTTATCGGAAGATAAATTGAAGGTATTTGTATGTTTATCCTGAGAATTGTTGTATGAACTGCTTGTAACTGCATATACGTTTCCTGCAGGTATGCCATTAGCTACAGTAATAATTGCCTTACCGTCTTTGATTTCGGTAGTAGAGCCAATTGCGTTATTGTTGGCATCGTATAAGGTAACCGTGTTTGTGGCGTCTGGTATAAACCCAGTGCCGACGTTTACTACTACTTTCTGGTTTTTAATTTTTGCGCGACCGTTCAAATCCGTTTCAATAACAGGTGTTTTCGGCTTAACGTTAAATGTTACAGTAGTGTCTTTGCGGCTACCGTCTGTGTAATTTACTCTGACAGTGTTATTAAATTTGCCAATTGTGCTGGAATTAGGCTTTCCGCCGTACCATTCGACTTTTTGCGGCTTAACTTTATTGCCAGAATTATTTTCGAGTGTTATGTAATCGCTTGGTTGTTTAAGTTTATCCCCAACGGTTACAGCGTTCTCGCTGCCTTTTGGTGCGTGCTCAAAAGCGAGTGGCTTTCTAACTGTTACAGGAATGTCTACTGTATGACTAGATCCATCTGCATATGTAATCTTTGCTGTAACTTTTAGTTTATTTTTAGAACGTTTGAAAGTGCTTTCGGATAGATTTGTCTTTGGTAACTTACCAATAAAGGTTACTGTACCATTGCCGTTGTTACCTTTTCCATCATTGCCTTTTATCTGATTTTCCAGTTCTTTTTCAGTCAGCTTATGACCCCAATCAACAGTAAGTGCATCGGCGGTTGGAGCCTTGTACTTCTGGTTCAGGTTCTTAAGATGTACAGTGACTTTCTTTTCTGCTTTGTTGCCGGAAGCGTCGGTTGCAGAAACAGTAATCGTGTAGTCGGAGTTTACTGGCGTATTACCGTTCTTGTTCTCAAACTTAACGTCTTTAATTTCGTGGTTGTAGTGATTCTTTTCAGTCGCGTCAAAACCGTCGTTGCTCTTGTCTGTAAAGTTTGCGTTCTTTATGCTATCTGGGAATCCGCCTACAGAGAAACTAGTTACCTTTTCGCTATTGTCGGAAGTGCCGAAAGAGATCTTTGGCGACTCGCCCTGATACACGGTAATGCTACTGGAATCATCTGTAAGCTCCTTGCCATTAAAATACAGCTTTGGCGGCAAATTATCGCTTTTTGTGCGAGGGAAGCTTTCGTCGTGAGTTCGTCCGGAAATGAAGGTATATGCAGAGTGTGTATTTCTTCCGTAAGAGCTTGTGTTTGCGTAAGTAAAAGCGTTTTGAATGTCGTCTGTTGTTACGCCTTGGCGCAGCTTTACCTTGCAATGCATGCGTACAGCGTAATCAACATTAACAGTTGTTATACCAATGCCGTAGTTGTATCCGCTATAAGGGCTTGGTCCAGGAGCTATAGCTTTTTTAATAGCGTCATCTAAATCTCTTTCGCTAACGTGGAAGTTGTCGGATATATCTCGTCCCCTACTTCCTCCGTTACGAACATTCAATGAATACTTATAAGTAGAGCCATTATGATCACGGTCGTTGTTAAATAAATTCTGATCGAACGATTTGCTTGCATCGTATTCGAACAAGCCAATATCGTGCGAAAGATTTGCATACGTCTGAGATGATTTGCCATTGCGCTTGTAGAAATCAAATCGTAAATCAGTTACGGTATCGCCTTTATAAGCACCATTGTTTAAATCTGCAACAGCATAAGGTACTAGCCACACATATTGCTGTTTTTTAGACGATGTAAGCATGGACTTGCCGTCATTGTTAAAGAACACGTCAAAGACTAAATACTTAGTGCCATTAGTTTCTTCAACATGCGCATACATATCCGTCTTGTTCTTTAAGCTGTGATAATCGCCAAGATTGTCTTTAGTGTCTACGTAACCTGCATCACCATTACTATTTTGATAACGCCAGCGTTGATACTCAAGAATATTCGGCCTATGCAGCCAAGGATTAGGATCATTGCTTGCGCTACTCACTTGAGATGCAAAAGCTGCCGTAGTTGGAGGAAGAAGAATATTAGAGGATGCGAGGATTGGCTGACCGCCTAAGCAAGTGGCGGCAGTAAGAACTGTGGCAAGTGTGCTCAATGACACCTTGCGCATGGTAGCAGACGCGGAAGTTGCGTTCGTTTTTGCTGCGTAATATGCGCATGTGTTTGCAAATGCGCTCGTAGCTTTTTTGCTAGAGAGCTTTTTGCGAGTGTTATTTGCCATAGTATTCCCCTTGTTTTGGTTTTAACTTTTACTTCTATGAGTGCGTTTTATTCTAAACTTATGTCCATTTTTTCTATACTTATTCGTTATTTTTTCATAACGAATACTGACATAAATATTTATGCGCATACACATAATTCATAATATTATACAGTATTTTATTAAAGTTTATATAATTTTTTTATTGTTAGATATATAACAACTTTAAAATTTTCTGCCGGGGGGGGGGTGCTCTATGTATAAAATATTGTCATAACGACGGATTATTTAAAATTATCTAAAATTTTATCGTTTTATAGTAATTTATTCGCATATGAATTAATCGCACTTGTAGCGTTTCTCACGCACATGCTTAAGCAGGTCGTAGCGTGCGTAATTTTCTGGCGTTTGCTGTCGTTTTTGTAGTTTTGGAAAACATTTGCCGGTGATTTTTCGGCGTTTGCTACTGCAGTAAAGAATCACGTAAGTGATTGTTGATTTAAATATATTTTATACAAGATTTTATATAGTATTTTTGCGTAGAGCATAAAAATGTCAAAATATGTTATGTGTTGACGCTTAATTAATTAATTAATGTTGTATGTGTTGCATGGCTTACATATGTTGTATAATCGCATTGTTTGTCTTATCGTTTGACAATCGAAATTATTTGGAAAGCTTTATGAGCTACATGGAATTGTATTACTTGTATTGCTTTTGCAGATGGAGGGAAAATGGACGAAAATAACCAGCAGGTTCCGCAAGCTCAGCCGGTTCCTCAAGCTCAGCCAGTCCAACAGACTTACACTCAGCCAGTCCAACAGCAGTCTTATGCTCAGCAGCCTCAGCAACCGTATGCTCAGCCTGCTCAACAGCAGCCTTACGCTCAGCAGCCTTACGCTCAGCAGCCTTATGCTCAGCAGCCTCAGCAGCCATATGGTCAGCAACCAATGTATATTCAGCAGGCTCCTGTTTCAGGCTTGGCTGTTGCATCATTAGTTCTTGGAATTATTGGTACCATATTTGCTTGGGTACCTGTATTCACTATTATTTGGTGGGTTTTGGGTATTCTGTCTGTTATTTTTGCTGTTCTTGCAATGCGTAACACCAAGGCTGGTGTTCCAGGTGCCAAGCGTGGTCACGGTATGGCTGTTGCAGGATTGGTTCTTGGAATTATAACTATTATTATTGCTGCTTATATTCAAATTACTGTGGTCAGCAAGATTGATGCCTTTGTTAACGGTGTGAATGATTTGCAGAGCAGCTATTCTCGTTCTTATAATTATTAAATTCGCATAAAGTAATTTTGTAATAATAAGTTCTTTAGTAATAATTAAAAATTTACTTGTAAAGGCGGGTGTTGTGCATCCGCCTTTACTTTTTACCTAACGAAATATGCTTATATAGTAATAATAGTATGCAATTTAAAAGTAGGTGCGCATAAAAGTAGGTGCGTGTAAAACATGTGCCATTCTAAAAGTATGTATATGTACTAAAAGTAGGTGTGTATGATTGCAGGAATAGGGCACGACTTGGTAAACGTTGCGCAGTTTGCTCAGCAGATGCAGGATGGCAATGGTTGGCGTGCGCTGTTTTCTGTGCGAGAGCTTCGACAATGTGATCTTCGTGCGCAAGTGAAGAATGATGAGAAAGCTTTACATATTGCAGCACGTTGGGCTGGCAAAGAAGCTGTGATTAAAGCGTGGTCCGAGGCGTTATGCACAATAAATAACCCTTATCCATATACTCTGGATAACATGCCGTGGGCGAGTATTGAGATTCTTAACGATTCACATGGTTGCCCGCGCGTTATTCTCAGAGCAGATGTGCATTCGCAACTTGTAAAATCGCTTTTCAGTGCGTCCAGCGAGTGTGTAGATAGTAGTGAGTGCGTAGATAGTAGCGAGCATATAGATAATATTCGTTGGCATATTTCGCTCAGCCATGACGGATTATTAGACGATAATTCAGCTTTCGCATCAGCTGTTGTAATGCTTGAAGTCTTATAAGAAAAGATACAATATAAGAAAAATATGTTTTGTGCACTTGTGTCGATGTCACAAGCATCTGTATACTTGAACGAGTCGATATTTGTGCGTGAATATTTCGTGCAAGTATGGTGCGTAATTGCGGACGTAGCTCAATGGTAGAGTCTCAGTCTTCCAAACTGATTACGCGGGTCCGATTCCCGTCGTCCGCTCCATTTTTTATTTTTACTTTACGTTTTGCAATTTTCTTTTTAATGGTTTATTTATTTCAGTTTTTTGTAAAAATCACATATTTTTGCATATTATTTTCACATTTCTATTGAATTTATGCTTGTTATTAGGGTGCTATTGCTATGGTAGTAGCGGAGAAACACGTAAAAAACATGTCTGGAGGACTCGTGGGACAGATTATCGTACGTGTATTAGCTGGATTAGTATCGGCTGCTACTGCTTTCACTATGAATGTCGTTGCGCCGCAAAAATCTTCATCGATTGAACATGTGAATACTAATGTGCATGCAAATGTGCGTGCTAATGTGCATACCAAAAGTGTTGTTAAGCCTATTATTCAATCACATTCTGGCACTGTGTATCAAAGCTCGTTTATTGATAATGAGTATGGTGCGCATTGGAGCGATGCTGATGGTACTACGGCTTTTATCGATGGAAATGATGATGTGTTCGTTAATAACGCTAAGGCGGTTATTGACGTTTCTGAGCATCAAAAAGAAATTGATTGGGATGCTGTAAAAGCTTCTGGAGTAGATGGTGCGATTATTCGTATTAGCTATGGCTGGGATAATGGATATGACAAGCAAGCTTTGCGCAATATTAGCGAATGCAAGCGTCTTGGTATTCCATTCGGCATTTACATGTATTCCTATGCTGAAAAAGCTGAAGATGGTGCTGCTGAAGGCGCCGACATTGTAAATCTTTTACAGGGTGCTGGAGTAAGTCCTCAAGATTTAACGTATCCTGTTTATTACGATTTGGAAAAGTGGAGCTGGAGTGGTCATAAACCACCAACATCCCCATATGTTTACCAGGATATTGTTGCTTCCTGGTGGAATCAGTTAGTTTCTGCAGGTTACCATAAGCTCGGCGTTTACTCTTATACAAATTATTTGAGAGGACCATTAAATTCTCAGTATATTCACGAGCGTACAAGCTGGGTTGCTAGCTACGGTTCTCGTGTAGGCTTCCCTATTTCTACAGCATTGCGCGGATGGCAGTACACTTCCGACGGCAGCGTTGACGGAATTGATGGTCGCGTTGATTTGAACGCATTTGGCATGGCTGATGGCAGCGAAATCAATGGTGTTTCTGAGTTTGGTAACACGATTACTAACACCAGCACGAATTCTTCGCAAGAAGTTGGAGACGGCTGGAAAGTAAGTAAGAAAGCAAATCGCCGCGATCTTTGGACCAACGGAGATAAAAGCTTTATTCTTCAGTACGAATTGCGCGACTCCTACTATGGTCACGGCGGTTACGCTCGTCTTGGTGCTCCTGTTGCAGACGAAGAAAACTTGGGAGGCGGCTGGTGGCGTCAGCGTTGCCAGCATGGCGACGTGTTTACCCAGGGTCGAGATAAGAAGTACGTGATTCAGTACGAATTGCGCGACTCTTACTACAAGCACGGCGGTTACGCTCGTCTTGGTGCTCCTGTTGCAGACGAAGAAAACTTGGGAGGCGGCTGGTGGCGTCAGCGTTGCCAGCATGGCGACGTGTTTACGCAGGGTCGAGATAAGAAGTATGTAATTCAGTATGAATTGCGTGACTCTTACTACAAGCATGGTGGCTATGGTCGTCTTGGTGCTCCTGTTGCAGACGAAGAAAACTTGGGAGGCGGCTGGTGGCGTCAGCGTTGCCAGCATGGCGACGTGTTTACGCAGGGTCGAGATAAGAAGTACGTGATTCAGTATGAATTGCGTGACTCTTACTACAAGCATGGTGGCTATGGTCGTCTTGGCGCTCCTGTTGCCGATGAGGAGAATATGGGTGCTGGCTGGTGGCGTCAGCAATGCAAGAACGGTGACGTTTGGACGCACGGCAAAGACATTAAGTACGTGATTCAGTTCGAGTTACGCGACTCTTACCAAGGGCATCGTGGTGCTGCTTGGCTTGGCGCTCCTGTTGCCGAAGAGGAAAACATGGGTGCTGGCTGGTGGCGTCAGCGTTGCCAAAATGGTGACGTTTGGACGCATGGTAAGGATAAGAAGTTTGTTCTTATGTTCAATCTTCGTAAAGATTACTACGCTCGCGGCGGCTTCGAAAAGCTCGGTGCTCCTGTTGAAGATGAGCATCATGACGGTAATGGTATTTGGCGTCAGGATTGCCAGAAGGCTACATTGCAAGCTAAGTAATTAAGTCTACTAGCTAAAGTGGCCGGTGTGCTCAACAGCATGCTGGCCATTTTTTATATAGTTTATTTTACATTTTGTTTCATGTTGCGCGAGTTTTATTTTCGATATTCTTTAGTATCGTCTATGAGTTTTGTAACTGATTTAATTTTTCGGTTTTGACGAGGCTGGAAAATTTGTGTTTGCTCTTATAGCGCTCGTACACTTTGCGTGTACTCGCTGCTGAGCTTGCGTTGAAAGCACACCGTGCTTTCAACGCAAGCTCACGCTCCGAGTTGCCTTCGCGCGCTACGCTTTAAGCGCTACGGCAGGTCGTCGCGCAAATCAGCGACCAATCGTAAATAAATCACTCCACTTAAGGAATAAATCAGGGTTTACGTTTTGTATATCTGCAGACGGCTCAGTATGATTACTGAATACTAATAAACCAACTATTACAATAGTTACCGCTGCACAAAGCACAGCTGGAATATACAAACGCAAAGACGATTGCTCAGCAATTGCACAATCTTTTTCACAAGTAATATCAATATCTTTGCTATAAGGCTTAACTCTGTGAAGCATACTCATTATTGCAATCAAAATGAATATAATAATCGAATCGCAATAGTAGCGGTACAAATTGCCGCCTAAACAGTAGTTAAGATACAGCAGCAAGAAGGATGCTACTAATCCAACAACTGTCATAATATACTCAATTTTTTGCATAAACTTACGTCTTAATGTAAACATCCACCAGAAGAGTGGAATCATCATAAGACCGAAAATCATATGCGTGTAGAAAGAATTTCCATAACCTTGATTATTTGCCCAAGGTATAGAGATATATGGGAAATTTTCCGAAATATTAAAAGGTTTTAAGAAATAATTAAGGAAAATATCGCGAATCTTAGTAGGGTCAAAAGATTTACTATTAAATCGCAAATCGAAATTAGTAAGTTGCTCTTCATTGCCAAAATTAAAGAAAGACTTAAAACGCAAGTAGTTATAAGCTAATATTCCAGCTACACCTACGATTGCAGGAACAAGGAAGCTTGAAGCCGCAGCAACGCGATTTGCAATACTTCGTTTCGCGTCAAATAATAGCGCAATAAACAGCGGTGCTATAAAAGCAACAACTGGAATGCACGCGTTTGGCCTTGATCCACACTGTAAAGCAAGACTTATGCCAGCGAGCGCAAAAAGCGTGTATCCAGCGCGCGGATGAGTTGCGTGAAGTCGCACAGCTTTAAGAGAAGCGTATACGAATAAGATCCCGAACAGTATTGCGCTAAGCAGAGGCATATAGTAAAGGGATGCTGAAGATTGCAAGTAGAAGATTAAGCATCCAAATGGGAAGGCTGCTGCAGAAAGCAAAAACAGGCAGTAATTGGCACGTATTGCAAAGAATTCAACAACTTCTCTAAGAAGCGCGAACATAGACGGAATAATCGCAACCGCAAATATTGTAACAACTAATATTGCGGAAGGAACTGCATGTGGGAAGAGCAGATTAAAAGGCAAGTAAGTGAGCAGGAATGGTACTATGCCAAAGTAGCAGTAGTAATGATTGTTGTGGAATACCACATCCCAAGGTATGGATACTCCTTTAGAACCCAAGTCCATGCGTTGGCCCCAACTAAACGGGTTTGCGGATTCTACTAATTCTTTAGGTGGCTGCTGCAGCAGAGCCAAAGAGTTTGATTTCCAAGCTTTAAGCTGCTCAGTGTACGGATTTCCGTTGACGCGATCGTATAGGTCAGACGGGAATGGCACTCGTATGCCGTGGCCGTGATATACAACAAAGCACAGGTAGAGCGAGAATCCCATAAGCATTGCGCATACTGCCCAAAAAACTATATTTTGTGCAAGATTGTGGCGGTCGTAGTTAAGCAAATACCACTTTTTCTTGTATACCAAGAATATAAGTGAGCTTGCAACGAAAAGTATTGCCCACATTCCAAAGTTTATGTGCAGCGCAAAAGGCGGATTTACTGTTACAGCTTTGAGTGTAAAAGGAGCTCCTGTTTGGTTGAAGTGTAAGCGAATTTTATAAGCGTCTCCGTGGCTTTCAAATCGAAGTGTTCTAGTGTTGTGTTTTCCTGTAGACATTTGGAAAGAGTCTGCTAGAGTGTACGCGTTTGGAGCTATGCCGAAGTCTTCGATCTCAACAGTTCCTGTAACTAGTGTTACTGGTTTTGTTTGCTCTAACTCAATTTTTATAGCTTTAGTAGCGGAGTTGATGTCGCTTAATATTACATCTGATCCAGAAGTTGGAATATTTATTGTATTTCCAACTATATGAGCTTGATCTTTAGTTTCTTTTTTGCCTGTTTGCGCATTATAGCTGCTGGAGTCTGGTATTGATGCGTTAACTAGAGCAAGTTGTTTTTCTGCATAATTTTTAGAACTATAGGAAAGATATAGATTACTGAAGAAGAAAATAGTAACAAGTCCAGTAATTACAAATATTGTTATAAAGGGTAATATTTTGCGCAATAATGCGTGGGTTTTTAAAAAGTTTTGCATATTTTGTATAGATGTCATTATTTTTAGTAGAAAACTCTGCATTATGCGCGTACTTTTTTCGTTTGTGCTGTTTTCATGCATTTCGCTTTTTGTCGCTATTGCTGCCACTATTTACCCCACATTATTGTGCGTATCGGTTCTCAAATCTGTTACTTTTAAAGCAAGTATATTGCAAACGCATGGCAAGTAGCGCGAATACTTACCGCTTTATGTATTTTACGATCAATGACAATGAATGTAATGTATATACTTATTAAATTTCAGAGCTTAAGCATGATCAGTGCATATAAGGGTTAGTTTCAATATCTTGCTCAATTGCTTCAATAGTATGTTTGTTATTAAGCAACTCACGGCTTACATGCTGCAAGTGCGAAACCATATCTGAAGGAAGCTGATAAATATTCCCATAATAATTGAAGAGAATTTTTTCTGCTTTATTAGGTACTAAAATTGCGAATTTTTCAAATTCTTCTTGCCTAAGTGGGAACATATCCTCATATTGCGATGTGTATATTAATTCAGAATCGACGTTATCAAGCCCGTAAATAATATTGCACTCGTTGCTAGTAACGTCATCTGCAATAATATTTTCACTTTTTGCAATATTTTGATATTTGGTGAAAGTATTTTCTATTTCGCCACTAAACTCTTCGCCATCTTCCAAGTATCCGTTTGCGTGCCATTTATTATAAAAAGGTTTAGATTTCAAATCTTTTTTTAATTCTTCACGAATTTCAATAAACCTTTTCTTAGTATGCTCATCGTATTTAGGCATGTAATCGTAGAAGAAAATATCAATGAAGCTGGGGTCTTCAGAATTTTTGTATCGCAATCTAAGCTGCCTGCAGAAAACGTAAGGGTCAAATATAAGCACTGCGCGATAGCGTTTAGACAACTTTTCATCTTTTTTAAGCAATTCAAGAAGCCTATCTACATCGCTTCGCATCATTCCTAAATCTGTATCGTCATCCCAAGGAATAAATCCGCGATGGCGAATAGTGCCAAGCAAAGTACCAAAATCAGCCCAATATTGCAAATTATATTCTTTAGCAAACGTTGCAAATTCATTTAAAAGCGAAGCGCAACCGCGTTGAATAAGTCGCACTGAACCAGTTGCCTGAGGAAGACTATAGTAAAAACGCTTGCGAGCATCAAAATCGCTTTCGTTGTCATTGCGATAGTTTGCCCAAGCTAAGAGAGAAGCGTGCTCTCGATTCGTAAGTATGTCAACGTGCATATTGCGTTGGTTTTCAAGAATGCGTGGCAATTGCTCGTCTAACACGCATTGCATGCGATCTATGCTGTTCTGTAAATCGCTAACTTGCGCTCTAAGATCTTTTATTGAACGTTTTGATGAAGGACAATGCTCAATAAATTTGCGCATTAGCTTACGAAATACAGACGCCATACTTACACCTTCTGTTGCTTTCTCTCACTTTTACTAGCAAAAGTCATATGGTTACTCATTATATACGTTTTGTTGCTTGCAAGCGACCTATTCTTTACGCGTCTGTAAAGTTTTGGTCGGATTTTCGCTAAAAAGCGACATAAACTTTACATGCTTGCGCAGTTTCGGTCGGATTTTGGTTGTAAAACGGCTTTTTCTTTACATGCTTGTGCAGTTTTGGTCGCTTTAACTGTGCGTTGTTCAAAATAAAAATTTAATAGCTATTTTTGAACGCTTGTTGTATAATGAACAAAATACCAACACAAGCGAGGCTCGCATGGCTATCAATCACAACGAATTTAAGCTTCTTACAACGCTATTAAATAACAAAAACAGAAGTGCGCAATTAAGCCAGCGAGACATAGCCTCGCAATCAGGAATTTCACTCGGAACTGTTAATTCAGCAATAAAAAGCGCAGAAAATAAAAATCTTATTGAAACAACAAATGAATTGCGCATCACTGAAGAAGGCATGAAATCTCTTGAACCATATAAAGTACGCAACGCTATTATTATGGCAGCAGGCTTTTCTTCAAGATTTTCTCCTATTTCATACGAGATACCTAAAGGACTAATCAAAGTTCGAGGAGAGGTTCTTATTGAACGCCAAATCAAGCAACTTAACGAAGCTGGGATTAACGATATAACAATTGTTGTTGGCTACAAGCAAGAGCAATTTTTCTACTTAGAAGACGCTTTTAACGTAAAAATCGTGCCCAATAGCGAGTACAGCACGCGCAATAACAACAGTTCAATTATGGCAGTAGCAAACCAGTTATCGAACACTTATATTTGCTCATCCGACAATTATTTCGACGAAAATCCATTTGAAAAATACGTTTGGAAAGCTTATTATTCCGCGCAATTCCAGCAAGGATACACTAAAGAATGGTGCATGACTTGCGGAGCGCATGATCGCATTACAAAAGTCACGATTGGCGGAAGTAACGCTTGGTACATGATTGGTCACGTATATTTTGACGAAGCATTTTCTAAACGATTTATGCAAATTCTTCGTGAAGAATACGATTTGCCACAAACTGCAGGAAAACTTTGGGAAGATATTTTTATTGAACACATTGACGAACTCGACATGCAAATACGCAAGTACGATACGCCAATTATTCACGAATTTGATTCTATTGATGAGCTACGCGAATTTGATCCACTTTTCCTAGAAAATATTGATAGCGCAATTTTTGACCATATCACTCAAACACTTAACTGCAAAAAATCCGATATTCATAACGTTTATCCGCTTAAAAAAGGTCTTACTAATTTATCTTGCCATTTTTCGGTTGACAATAGCGAATACGTTTATAGGCATCCTGGCATTGGAACAGACGTGCTTATTAACAGACAAGCTGAAGCTGAAGCTTTGCAATTGGCTCAAAAACTTGGTTTAGATGGCACTTTTATTACAGCAGACGCTAAAGAAGGTTGGAAGATTTCACGATTTTTGCCAGATTGCCATATTGCAAATATGCACGATCCTAACCAATTACAGGAAAGCTTGAAATTAGTTCGTTCTTTGCATGAAAGTAACGAAAGCGTGCATCGCAACTTTGATTTTTACGCAGAATCTCAGCGCTATATGAAAGAACTTAATGATAGAAATGTAGAAATACCGCCAAAAATCATCGACCTAAGTGTTTTAGCTGACGAGCTTCATAACTTTGTAATTACTCAAGACGGCTCGCATACTTGCCTTTGCCATAATGACATACTAGGCGCAAATATTCTAATAGATCAAAACAATCGCTATCATCTTATCGATTGGGAATATGCTGGAATGTCTGATTACGCTCAAGATTTTGGTACTTTATGTGTTTCAGACGAATTCAATAACACCGAAATAAGCGAAGCAATGCCTATTTATTTAGCGCATACTCCATCTACGCAAGAAAAGCGTCATTTATTGGCTTATATAGGATTTGCAGGATGGTGCTGGCATTTGTGGTCACTTGTTAAACAAGCAGAAGGCGAAAATATAGGAACTTGCATGTACACGTATTACAGCTATGCGAAACGATATATTAACGAAGCTTTAAAAGCTTATGAAAATAATAAATAAATCGACAAACTAATAACAAGCAAGTGAAAGCTAAATAAGCAGCATATAAACAAGCAGAAACAAATCACAAACATCTTCTAACAAGCAAGTGGTATTTATTATGAAGTATTCGTTTCTAAGTGGACTTTTATGGGGAGTAGATACAGCTCTTCTAGCTCTTTTAACCGTATCATTCGTATTTACAAATAACACGTCATACGAAAACAACACTGCTCTAGTAATCTTCACAGGAATTATTGGCGCATTACTTCACGATATTGTATGCGCAATACTCATATGGACTTATATAAGTGTTAGAAAAAAGTGGAATAAAACTTTTGAAATACTAAAAAAGCCAAAAATTCTCACGCCTATTATCATCGGATCCTTACTTGGCGGGCCTATTGGCATGAGCGGATATGTTTTAGCAGCAAGCAATATAGGAGCTGGGTATGCTGCAGCGATTTCCGCACTATATCCTGCTTTTGGAGCAGTTCTTTCCGCAATCGTGCTAAAAGAACGTTTAAGTGTAAAAAAATACGCAGCTTTTACTTTAGCTCTTATAGCAGTAGGAGTACTTGGATATTATTCATGCTCTGATGCGCAAAATACATTAAGTTCTGCAAACATTACAAACACACTATTAGGGTTAGCTGGAGCATTTTTAAGCGTAATTGGTTGGGGTAGTGAAGCTGTAGTATGCGCTTGGGCCGCTAGAAAGCAAAGCGTAGACGACGAAATAATCTTACACATTCGAGAAACAGTATCTGCTATTTCTTACACGATAATCGCGTTAATGCTATGCTTCACAGCCAATATTTCAGCGAGTAGCATATTTGCGTCCTCTAAGCTTTTAGGAACTATACCAATGCTAATTGCAATAGGCTTACTTGGAACAGGGTCATATTTAAGCTATTATCGCGGAATTGCACAAGTAGGAGCCTCTCGCGCAATGGCAGCAAACGTCACATACGCTGCATGGGGAATGATTGCATCTTCCATAATTTACCAAACAATGCCATCAATTATTGCTTGGGTTTGCTGCATTACTATTATTTGCAGCACGATTTTCGTAGCGCGAAAGTAGCATATCGAAACCTCGCGCGGCAAACGGAATCATAAGCAAGTATGCTGGCAAAATATATTGCGACTGTGCTTCCCAAACAAGATACAAAACAGCCATTCCTAAGACAATAACAAGCGGAGTAAAATATTCGCAAGAAATTGACTTTTTCTTTCGTAGAGCTACGCATAAGAATAGTGCGGTAAAAGCAACAAGCATAAATTGAAGAGCGTCTAAGAAAGTAAATGTAATAATATTAAGCTTTCCAGAATAAAGCGATCTCAAAACAGGATTCATTTTGCGATCAAGCAAAACTGGTCTATTTGGACCATTCCACTTCCAACTACTTGCAAGTAAAGATTCGTAAGTAGGTTCAAGCCATTCTCCAGCAAATTTTTTAGTGACAAAACTAAAGGCATCACCCGGATTATTTGCGAAATGCCTAAGATTATTGCGCAATAATTCCGTAGATTCTTTCTTAATATCATCTTTGTTATACGTTTTAACGTCAAAGCTCGTAGGATACCCGTTATACCATCCAGGATTATTTGGACCTATTTTGCGAGAGGGATCTGTTGCCATTGCAAGCCAAACAGTAGAAGGCAAACCATCTTTTGCATTATGTCCGAAAGAATTAGCTGAACTTGCCACAGCAACATTACTTAAAGCAAAGAACACAATGGCAAGCAATACGCAAATAGCGTGTTCCCACTTTTTAGAGCGCAAAGCCGACACAATCCACACGACAATCATGCCAATTAAGCAATAAGCCATAGTTGACTTAAGCAATATAGCAAAGAACATGCAAATCAACGACTGAACCGCATTAAGCCAACTTCCACTTTTAATATTTTTAGCATGAAAAATGAGCGCGCCAAAAACAAACGGTAAGCAAACAGTATTGCCATACGCAAAAGTCGCGTAAAAAATCATAGGCAAAAAAGCTGCATACAAAAGCAAAGAAAGAATAGTTACATTCTTATTACGGAACAACAAATTTACGTAGTATGCAATAAGAATTCCAGTAATAGCAGCGCATAACACGTTCAATACTTCAAAAGCAAGGTACGCGTTAGAGCCAAAGACGATTACCAAAAATCGCATAAGAGAAAGAAGAGGGAATTGGAATGGGAATCTAGTGAAGTAACCGCCCGGGCAAATAATCCACGATAATTCTGACGTATCAGTAGCACAATTTATAGGTTTTCGATTAGGATCCGCATAATATTGCGCCGCGCTAAACATATAAGCAGGATCCCATTCAGGCCAAGCACGAGTAACTTTTATCCACAAAAATCCCAATACAAGTACATAAGCAAAAACTGCTGCAGCAAAATATCGAATACGGATTTTATCAAAAATATGCCGTTTCTTTAAAAACACGAAAACAAAGAATAATAAAGCACTTAAAATGAGTACAAATGGCGACTGAAACCATAAAAACTCAAGTCTGTATTCTCCGGGGAAAAGATGAGCAGAAAGGATTAAACTCAGTAATGCTAACGCGCTGAAAAATACAGCTGAACACCATACAATAGCATTGCTAAAAAAGCGCCCGAGCATTACGCTTACATGCTGAAAACGCTCAATCATACTTTTTGAACCTCTCTTTAAAAATTGCTTTTATAAAGTGCCTTCACGAAATTGTATTTATAAAATTATATTTACAAAGACTGTATTTACAAAGATTTCTCAATATAGTAGCGTGGACGATGCTTAGATTCCAAATAAATTTTGCCAATATAGCTTCCCAGTATGCCCATAGAAATCATAAGGAATCCGCCAATAAACCATATTGAGCACATAAGCGATGACCAACCAACAGCAGTGTGATTGGTAAATAAAGACACAATTACGTATACGAACATTGCAAAACCAATAACAATAGAAAGCAATCCCATATACGTAACTAATTTAAGTGGCTTAACGGAGAATGAAGTAATACCCTCTAAAGCGAAAGAAATCATTTTCCGCAAAGGGTATTTTGAAACTCCAGCAGTTCTTACTCCACGCTCGTAATAAACTTTGCCAGTTTTAAATCCAAGCATTGGCACAATTCCGCGTAAGAATAAGTTGACTTCACTGTATTCGGAAAGAGCATCCAAAGCAATTGCGCTCATTAGGCGATAATCCGCATGGTTTGGCACAACTTCTGCACCCATTGAAGCAAAAACCTTGTAAAAAGCCAAAGCTGTATTGCGCTTAAACCACGTGTCTTTTTTGCGCGAAGAACGAACTCCGTAAACAACCTCGCAATGTTCTTCAACAAATTTCTTAAGCATTTCGTCTACTGCATTTACGTCATCTTGTAAATCAGAATCCATAGAAATAGCAGCGTCGCAACCTTGCTTGCGAGCGTACATAAGCCCTGCGTAGAGCGCATTTTGGTGACCGCGGTTATGCGCAAGCTTTACTCCGCCAAAAAGTGAAGGGTTTTTGCGATTAAAAGAAGCAATTAAATTCCATGTTGAATCTTTAGAACCGTCATCTACAAAAATCACCTTGCTGTAAGAGTGAATGAGTTTTTGATTCATAAGATAATTCATCTTCGCTTGGAGGACTTCGGCGGTTTTAGAAATGCCTTCTTCCTCGTTAAAACAAGGTACAACAATGTATAAAATTGGAACACTTTTACGCTCATTGTTTAACGAAGTATTCATAATCTAACGATCTCCAACAGATTTACCTACAACAAACAGTATAGTATATTACGAGAATCTAAATTATTTATTATCTCTTCTCATGAGGCGTATCTTTTTCTGCAATTTTGCAATAATAGACGGGAAGGCTATTTTCTTCGCTGTTTTTACGATTTTTTCGCCAATAACATAGCGTGCAGAAGTGCGAATATTACTAATTTCCTGCTCGCATAATTCGCTTTTGCGCTCAAAATCAAGCATGCGCTCTTTTAGCCACAAAGTGCGAGAAGTGGCGTTAAGCTGCAACTTTTGGAATTCGTTATAAGCTTTTTCGTCGTAAAAATACGTTGGTAAGTTGTGTGAATTTCTTTCGTAATTCAGAACCTCTAATACTTCTTTTAACTTATCTTGGACGATGTTTGCCAACGATTCAGCAGTTACTCGCGTATGGCAATCGTGAACGAAGCTTTCCACAAGAGCATTCGCGTATCCTTGATTGTATGTTTCAAGAAGCCCTTCGCTTTCAAGCCATTTTCCAACCTCTAACACCGAATCAACTTCAAGCGGTGCTTCGTTGAATGAGGTATGATGCTCTATTGAAAGCCAGAAGTTTTCTGGAATTGTTTTACTGTTAAGGTTTTCGAACCCTTCGTCAGCTCCAATGCTGAACCTGCCATAAGCATTTTCGTATGATTTAGCCAAATCGCAATACATAATATTTTGAGCTGCTAATGCTGCGCGAGTGCTAAAAGTCATAAGAGTTGCAGGAGTATCGTTAACTCCAGCTTCAATGTGAGCAGATTTCAGAAATTCAGTTCTCCATACTTTCTGCCAGCCATAGTTGTAGCAACTGTTTATTAGAAGCTCTGCAATATCTTTAGGAGTGTAAGATCCGTAATAAGTATCTTGCAGTGTGTCATCATTATTTACAGGTCTAATAAAGCTTTCTTCAGAAAGATCAATATTATGTTTAATATCATTTTTAATGGAACAATCAATTAGATAATCACTATGCAAACTCTTATTGTTAAAGAACTCAAGATCAATGATCTTATTTTTATTGTTAGAGCATTTAAGCATATTATCTAAAGCGGCTCTAAGCACGTTTTCGTTGATTATATAGCTTGAAGGCATAAAAATAGTGTATTCTCCATGAGCGTAATCAACCGCTTTAGAGAGCATATCTTTTACAGTATATAAATTGTCATTTTGCAGAATTGTAAAGCGTTTATCTTTATCTGTAAATCTGTTAGCAATATTAAGAGTGCTGTCCAAAGAATGAGAGTCAACAATAATAAATTCGCAAGAAATATTGCTTATAGAAGTGCAAGCTTTAAGAGAATCAACAATCCAAGAATGAGCATTATGCGTAAAAATAACAAGAGAAAGCTCAGGATTAGATTCTGCTTTGTGTGCTTTAACTTCGTACGAGGATCCTAAGAAATCCATGTAGTAATCCATAAACTCTGGCCTTAAACGTGAAGCCATAAGGAAAACTTCTTTTGAATCCATAGAACTAAAAACTTCGCGAATAAGCTTGCGTATTTCCGGATTCTTATCGTCAAAACCAAACTCAGTAATTAACGAATTAACGTAATCAAATTCGCGTGAATAAAAAGCTTGTAAAACTTCGCGTGAAATATTCTGCTTACTGAGAAACTCGCGCATATCACGCAAACGGTCAAACGGAAGATGAAAATCTTTCAATAAACTAGAAGCGCCAGGATTAGTTTGACGATAATAGTAGTACTTTCCAGGATTCCAGCAGATTTTATTTGCTAAAACCATAGTTTGCGCAAAGAAAGGATTATCAGTCCAACCTGCTCCAGGAATCGGCTTAAAACGTATGGTTTCATTATTTTTGTTATCTCCGTTAAGAAAATCTTTGCGGTAAATAGCGGACCAAATAGAAGGATGATGGTAGAAAGGCTCAGCAAATTCATTCAAGCTAAAAATAGACCTGTGTTTAGGCATAAAATAACACAAGTTTGGCGTGTCTACTGCATCCTTATATCCATCTTTTCCATCGTAAAAAAGCCAGTATCCGCCTTTAATAATATCGATCTTTTCATTCGTAAGATCTGTATTGCTTAAAAGACGCTCATACATGTGCGGATCGATAAAATCATCCGGCTCAACAATGCTAATCCACTCGCCTTGAGCGCGTTCTAAACCACGATTGCAAGTGGCTCCATAGCCCTCGTTTTCTTTTTCAATAACAACGAATCGACTATCTTTTTCAGCAAAAGATTTCATAATATCGATGGAACCGTCTTTGCTCCCATCTGAAAACATTAAACATTCCCAATCAGTAAAAGTTTGATTTTGGATAGACTCTAAACATTCTGGTAAAAAGGCTTCAACATTATAAATTGGAACGATAATCGATACTTTCGGCATACGTACGATGTTAGCATAAATGTCTTATGTGTAGCACTTGCGTGTATTCGTATCATATTTGATTAAGCACATTCAATTACAATATAACTGATATTATAGGGAACGTGAAAAATCTCATAACTCGTTGTCGAAACAAGTACGCTTATGCAAATATCGTACTTCGTGGTTTAGTAAAAACCGATTTTAAGCTGCGCTATCAAGGCTCCTTCTTAGGCGTAGCATGGTCGGCGTTGAAGCCGTTGATGATGTTTTGTGTGATGTATCTTATTTTTGGCAAGTTTTTGCGAATGACAGATGGCACACCGACTTATCCTGTGGTGTTATTACTAGGTATTAGTGCATGGCAGTTTGTGCAAGAATCAACCTCGATCGGTTTGCGCTCGCTTGTAGATCGTGGCGATTTGTTGCGCAAAATTCATTTTCCAAACTACATTGTGGTGGTTTCAGCAACAGTTGGTTCTTTAATAAGCTTCTTAATCAACTTAGTAGTTGTGCTTATTTTTGCAATTATTGGAGGAGTGCATTTTACTTGGAGAGTGGTTCTGTTGCCAATAAGTTTGGTGCAGATTTACGCGATTGCAATTGGTATGGCGTTAATAATGTCTACTATGTACGTGTTTTTCCGCGATATTTTGCATATTTGGGAAGTGGTTCAACAGCTACTGTTTTACGGCATGCCAATTATTTATCCGCTTAGCTATGTGATTAATAAAGGCGGTATTTTTGCGGCACTGGCAAAGCTTGAGCTGCTTAATCCTATAGCACAATGCATTCAAGATATGCGTCACAATATGTTGGCTCCAGACACGCAACCAACTGTGTGGAGTGAATTTGGATTCTCTTGGATGTCTTGTGTGCCACTTTTACTTACTGTGCTCATAGTGTGGCTGGGAGTTTATCTATTTAGAAGAAACAGTCGTCTTTTCGTAGAAGTTATGTGACGATGTTGAAAATTGCGAAAATTTTACGACAGTTATGACGGGGAAGTGGAATTTATGAATACATTACAGGAAGAAGCGGAAGTGACGGCAACGCGAGAAGCTGAAGTGGATGTAGCGCGAGAAGCGGAAGCAAGCGACGACGATATTGTTCTATCAGTCAATCATGTAGGCAAGTATTTTAAACTACCAACAGAGCAAGCAACTGGTCTAAAGCAAGCGTTTATAAATCTTACAAAAGGTATTAAAGGCTATAAAATTCAGAACGTTCTTAAAGACATAAGCTTTCAAGTGCATCGCGGTGAATTCTTCGGAATCGTCGGTCGAAACGGTGGTGGAAAATCAACGCTACTAAAAATCATTTCGCAAATCTATTACCCGAATACTGGAAGTGTAAAAGTAAAAGGCAAGCTTGTGCCGTTTATTGAGCTTGGTGTTGGATTTAATCCGGAACTTACCGGCCGCGAAAACGTGTATCTTAACGGAGCTTTACTTGGCTTCACTCGCGCAGAAATCGACGCAATGTACGACGATATTGTGGAATTTGCTGAACTTGAAGATTTTATGGATCAAAAGTTAAAGAATTATTCTTCTGGTATGCAAGTTCGCTTGGCTTTTTCTGTGGCAATTAAAGCGCAAGGAGATATTTTAGTTCTTGATGAAGTTTTGGCTGTTGGTGACGAAGCTTTCCAGCGCAAGTGCGATTCTTTCTTTACTGAAATTCGAAAAGATCCTACTAAAACAGTTATTCTTGTTACGCATGATATGAATGCTGTTAAACGCTATTGCACGCGTGCGATGATGATCAGTGATGGTGAAGTTGCTGCGATTGGCAATACTGAGTCCGTGGCAGATCAATATACTTTGGCAAATATCGAAGCTGAACGCGAAAAGCAAAATAAGCTTGGCGAAAAGCTGGGCAAGGGTCAGTATGCTCAAGGTTTGAATGCAAAGTGCCCGTTGCTTAGGACGTATGCTTTGGAAGACAAGATTTACAAAAGTAGCGATACTTTCCGTTTTGCTGTTGAGTATCAGTATGACGAGCCGGGTGACTTCTATTTGGCGATCGCTTTGCATGACGTTCGACGTGGTGGAATCACTTACGATACTGGTTCTAAAGTGCTGAAAATGCAAAAGCGTGGGCATCAAACAGTGTATTTTGAAATGCCGCTAAATTTGTTTAACAATGGCGAGTTTACGCTGTTTACTTCTTTACGCACACCTAGCCCAACTGAGGATGATTATACAGATTTGCTAGCTGTGGCAGTGGATGCGAACGCCTGCACGTTTGTGATTAGAGATAGCCGTAATCGCGACTATGCTTTGCTAAGCGATCGTGCTATGACGATTAAGCAAGTTTCGTGAAACATTTGTCGGTAATTTCTCCGGCGTTTTGTAGCTGTTTCTTCCGTTACTTACTTGTTGTTGGTTGAGTTGAAAATTTTATCCCAACTTTCAATGCTTGCCATATCGTAGCTGCGATACTCTCTAGACAGCTTCTTCCACTTACGCAACATTTTTAACGACAAAAGTGCGTCCGCATGCAACATTTTACGGAATAACTTGCTATCTCGTTGGAAAAGATTCAGAGTAGTGCCATCTGGAGCCGTAACAATTGCGGTATTAACTCCCACAAACGAAGGCCAAGAAACGTCTTGAGCTGGGATTGCAACTTCTGGGCGAGGATTCTTTGCGTGCTTTTCGTGCGCAAACAAAGCCTTAATCGTTGCGTGCTTTTGTGTTTTACGCAAAGCCTTAGCGTCATGTGCAGTAAACGGGCTTACGTGTTCGCGCAAAACCTCACTAATGAGTGCCTTATCGTTTACCGGCTGCGTGTCGCTAAACGCTTGGCGCGCTTTACGAACCTCGCCAAGCTTTTGTGGCATTGAATCAACAATATATTGCGGTCCGCGCAAGATATCCTGTAATCCCATATGATGCAAATGCATTGCAGAATACGCAAGTTTTAAGCCGGAAGCCAAGTCGCTTCGAAGCATTTCAATCGCGAAACGTAAGCTTGGATGAGTGCAATGAAGTAATCCACAAATCCAACGATTGCGCTGGAAGAAGTACTCTTCCCAAGTGCGTGAAGGATCCTTATCGTGCCAAGCTTGATGCCAAACTGCCACTCCTGGCAGGCAAATCGTGTGGTATCCGTGCTCAAGTGCTCTAATCGAATATTCAGTATCGTCAAACTTAATAAACACAGGTAGCGAAAGACCGATTTCTTTCATAATCGCAGTTGGAATAAGGCTCATCCACCAACCGTTGTAATCAGTGTCTATTCGCTGGTGACGTTCTGGGCAATCTTGCAAAGTAATCGCTGCAAAATCATGATTGTAATCAAGATTCTGTGAAGGCTTCATCCACACATTGTTGCGCGTGAAACGCTCACCTTGAGTGTAAAGGACGGTACGATTATCCAAGTGAAGCATTCCGCCGCCAATAATGGCTGGTTTAATTGTGTAATCAGCAAACTGAAGCGCGCGAAGAATACACTCTGTTTCACTAATTGCGTCGTCGTCGAGAAGCATTGTGTAACTGCTTTTTCCTGCTTTAAGCGTTTCAAACATGCCGCGCGAGAATCCGCCGGAACCGCCTAAATTAGCCTGCTGAATATAGGTGAGCTGGTTGCCAAGATTTGCGCTTGTTTCATTAAATCCAGGCTGATTCTTAACTAAATCGGTGCCTTGATCTGTGCAATAAATTGTGTCAAGTCGCGCGCGAAGTGCTTTGTTTTCTGCTATTGCCTTCAACTGATTGTGGCAGTATGAAGGGCGATTAAACGTAGTAATAGCAATAGAAAAAGTGCTATTTGATTGCTTAGCTGAATCTTCCTGATGCTTTGTGTTGCTAAATTGCACTTTATTTACAAAAGGAACACTCCATTCGGCATTGCTAACAGTTAGACTGCTAGAATCGCTTGCTTTAGCTTCAAACCAAAAATATCCACCGTCTGCAAGACCGGTCATAGGTATTTCGTAGCTAATAATTTGTGTATCTTGCGTAACTTGTGCTGGCTGGTTTGGTTGCTGTTTATTAGAATCAAACTCAAACTTTTGCACAGGATACGTAAGCCCGCGGCCAGTCGATCGCATAAGTTGCAAGTAGCCAGTGCCTTCAACACTGGCAGTGAACTTAACAGTTTTTACGCTCGTCCAATGCTGCCAATAGCTTGCAGGAAAAGCGTTAAAGAAAGTGCAAAGAGACACATGTTTTCCAGATGCAATGCAAAGTGAGTTGCGCGAAAGAACAGTGCAAACCCCTTGAGTTTCAACATTTGGCAAATGACTGCTAGTGTCTGCAAGAAACTTTTTAAAATCAGTAAGATTGAGATTATTTATATCGATTGCGCGCATATTCATACGAGGATCGAGCACAGTGCGCTGCAAATACGAGCGATGCCAAGGAATTACGTAAAGTGGCATAGTAATTTCAACGTCTTTTACAGGGTAAACAACACGATTTACAACTTCCCAACTTCTATTGTTGCTATTTGCGCTGCTAGTATTTTGCGCTTCTTGTATTTCTTGGGTTTTTGCACTCTTTGCCTTAGTCATATTAGATATTATATATACGCTTAAGCCTATTCTTAGAATGTATTGTGCATGAATGAATTGAGTTGGAGCATAGTTTGAATAATAAGCCCAACTAAAAGTACGAAAGGTAAATGATATGACGCAAGCAGCAACCTCCCAAAATACAACTTACCCAGATTTAGTAGTTGTTGGAGCAGGATTGTTCGGCTTAACTGTAGCTCAACAAGCAGTGGAGCATACTGGCGCTCGCGTTGAAATTATTGACGTTCGTAATCATATTGGCGGCAATGCTTACTCGTATTTTGACGAGCGAACGGGAATCGAAATTCATAAGTATGGTGCGCATCTTTTCCACACAAGCAACAAGCGCGTGTGGGATTATGTGAACCGTTTTACGTCGTTTACTAACTACGTGCATCGCGTGTACGCAACTCACGACGGCGAAGTTTACCCGTTGCCAATCAACTTGGGTACGATTAACCAATTCTTCCATGCGCACTACACGCCAGAAGAAGCGAAGGCTTTGATTGCAAGCCAAGCGGGGGAGTTTGCTGGCAAAGATCCGCAAAATTTGAACGATAAGGGCATTAGCTTAATTGGGCGTCCGCTTTATGAAGCGTTTATTAAAAACTACACAGCAAAGCAGTGGCAAACGGATCCTTCTGAGCTTCCTGCTGGAATTATTAAACGCTTGCCTGTGCGATTTAACTACAATAATCGTTATTTTAAAGACACTTGGGAAGGCTTGCCAACGGACGGCTACACAGCTTGGATGCAGCGCATGATTGACGATCCGCGTATTCACGTTTCGCTTGGCGTAGACTTTTTCGACGAGTCGCAGCCATTTAACAAGTGCGCGTTGGCGGAGGCTGGAGTGCCGGTTGTTTATACCGGTCCGGTTGATAGGTATTTTGACTATGCGCTCGGCGAGTTGAAGTGGCGCACTGTGGACTTTAAGGAAGTGCGTTACGAGGAGAGCGACCATTTTGGCTGCCCAGTTATGAACTATTCGGATGCTGATGTGCCATTTACGCGCGCGATTGAGTTTAAGAACTTTAATCCAGAGCGTGAAGAAGTTGGCGGAGAGGCTAGTGACGATACTAGCGGTGAAGCTGATTTTGTGCCGGGTAAAAGTGTGAAAGCTGGGGAAACTGTAGTGTGGCAGGAGTATTCTCGCGCTGCAACTCGCGACGATGAGCCTTACTATCCTGTGAATACTGATGCAGATAAAGCATTGTATGCGCGCTATGCGGAGCTTGCTGCGGCTGAGCCTCGCACAGTTTTCGGCGGTCGCTTGGGCACTTACAGCTATTACGACATGCACAACGTAATCGACATGGCTTTGCGAGCTTATGAATCGCAAGTAGAGCCGCTGCTTAAGTAGGTTGCTGCTTGCTGTGCTGTGGCTGCTTACTTGCTACTTATTGCGCTGCTTAATCGTTCTGCTTTAGTAGATAGTGCGTGATTACCTCGCAAACGACCTTTTCTTTACTCTCGTGTAAAGTTTCTGCCGTTTCGGCGTGTCAACGCGCGTATTAATTTGCAATATCTCAAATTTGTGGTATTCTATTTAAGTTGTTTGCTTATCAATCGATTTGATTGTTAAGTTAACATTTGGAGAATTCGCCTAGTGGTCTATGGCGCACGCTTGGAAAGCGTGTTGGTGTAACAGCCTCACGAGTTCGAATCTCGTATTCTCCGCGCCTAGGGTTTCTAGCCAATCGCTAGAAGCCCTTTTTTCGTGCCGAAAAACCCGATTGATGCTTAACCTAATTTCGCCACCCAAATTCAGTGCCCTAATTCAGCATAATGCTGCTCGACTTGCGCTTTAATAGGCTTCCATAAATCAGCGTGAGAGTCGTACCACGATATTGTTTCTTGCAAGCCTTGCTTCAGATTGTTGTACTTAGGCTCCCATTTTAATTGCGTTCGAATTTTCGTAGTATCTAGTGCGTAACGCCTATCCTCGCCTATTCTGGGATTTACATACGCTATATTTGTTTCCGGCATGCCCATTAACTGCATCAAAATCCGCAAAATATTTATGTTGTTAACTTCACAGTTGGCACCGATATTATATGTTTCACCGATTGTTCCACGCGTTAGAACATGCCATATTGCGTCGCAATTATCTTCAACGTGGATCCAATCGCGTATCGAATCTCCTACGCCGTACAATTTTGCTGGCATATTGCACATAATATTTGTAATTTGGCGAGGAATAAACTTTTCAATATGCTGTCGTGGCCCGTAATTATTGCTGCTATTCGAAATAGTTGCGCGCAAACCGTAAGTCCTACACCATGCTTTTACCAACAGATCGCCTGCAGCTTTGCTTGCAGAATATGGACTAGACGGACAATATGGACTTGACTCGTCAAATTTAAGCACGCTGTCAATAGGAAAATCCCCGTAAACTTCATCGGTACTTACTTGATGGAAACGAATATTATATTTGTGTGCAAATTTAATGAGCGTATGCGTTCCTAAAATATTTGTGCTTATAAATGGGTCAGAAAACTCGATTGCATTATCGTTGTGTGATTCTGCAGCAAAATTTACAATTGCGTCGATAGCAGGAAGTGTTGTTCCTTCTGCCGTTTTAATTGGATTATGCGGATCTAATAGCTGATCAACTATATTTTCGTCTCGAATATCTCCGCGAATAAAAGCGTATCGGTTGTTTGCAAAATCTTGAGGTAAGTCGTAAAGATTTGCCATATTCCCAGCGTAGGTAAGCAAATCAAGTACCGTAACAGCAACCGTTGTATGATGTTTAGCTATGTAATGCACAAAATTAGATCCAATAAAGCCTGCGCCGCCAGTAACTAAGATGTGGTGTGGTTGAAAAGTATTACTGCTTGATGCGTAGTTGTGCATGTTACCGCCTTCATATGGCTAGTGCGTTGATTTTATTGTTTAATATGCGCATTTTGAATTGTAATTTTTTAATACTATATATTTCTTTCGTGTGTGCAAGTAGAGTATGTTTCTCTAAAGTGTTGTTTACCAGCAAATTAGTTGAGTAGATGTGCAATAATTACTGCATGTTTGCTTGTTTTGGGGATGCGAGGTGAATCTAATAATGGTTAAGTTTTCTTGGCGTAGCAGTGCGCATGATTTGGATTCATCAAATATTGATTCCTCTTCAACAAAAAAGCAACAATCTTCAAAATTGCAATCAACAGGTTCAAAGACTTTTGACACATCAAAAGCTGCAGCAAAAGCAATCGAAGGCACTCCAAATAAACCTAATCCAGCGTTAAATCATTCTACAAACGCTATTCTTGTAGGAATATTTTTAACTCTTTTGGGTGGCGCATTTTGGGGTGCAAACGCAACAGTTTCGAAAATCCTTATGTCGACGTATCACGTATCTCCTTTGCAAATCGCTTGCGTTCGTCAAATTGCTGCTGGCATGTTATTTGTCATTACTGCTGCAGTGTGCACTCCTAAGCAGTTAAGTGGTGCTGTGAAAACTGGTCGCACATGGATTTCGATGGCGTTTACTGGCGTAGTTTGCGTGCTTCTTACGCAAGTTTCGTATTTATGGACTATTGATTGGACTAATTCTGGCACTGCTACTGTGCTTCAAAGCCTTAACTTACTGTTTGTTTTGGTTTATGTGTGTTTTCGCTCTCGCCGCGTGCCAACTATGCGCGAAACTATTGGAGTTGTGCTAGCTTTTGCAGGAACCGCTTTAATGGCTACAGGCGGTAATCTTTCTTCACTATCTTTGCCTGTTATGGGTTTGCTTTGGGGTCTTGCAGATGCTGCGTCTACAGCGGCGCTTGCTATTATGCCTGTGAAATTGATTGCAAAATGGGGAAATCTGACTGTTAATGGCATTACGTTTATTATTGCTGGTTTTATTATGCTCCCGTTTGTGCGACCGTGGGAAACGATGCCTGCATTAGATTTGCGCGCTATGCTGCTTTTTACTTTTACTGTTATTGCTGGAACTTTTGGAGCATATTGGCTGTTCTTAGAGGGCATTATGCGAGTAGGTTCTGTTCGTGGTACTTTGCTTGGAGCTAGCGAGCCTGTTACTGCTGCAATTACTGCTGTTATGTTTACTGGAGCCGTTTTTTCATGGGCAGATTTTGTGGGATTCGGGCTTATTTTCGTAATGATGATTTTGCTTTGCAAACGTAGCGCTCAGTAATTTTTAAAGTAACGCATTAAAATAAAACGCTTGTTGTGTCGTACGAGGCGTACAGGCTGCTAAAATGGGAGGTGACTATGTCGCGTACACCAGTTTGCAAACGGGAAGGCAATTATGTCAATAATTCTTGAAGGCAATCCAAAAAAGCAGATGATGTTAGTTACGGGTCGTGCATACCCAGAGCTTGCTAATGAGACTGCACAGTATCTTGGTATTGATGTGCTTGAGACTACTGCCTACGATTTTGCGAATGGCGAAATGTATGTGCGCTTTACTCAGCCTGTTCGTGGCTCAGATGTGTTTGTGCTTCAGGCACATACGAATCCTATTAACAATTGGATTATGGAACAGCTGCTTATGGTCGATTCTTTGCGACGCGCATCTGCTCGCAGTATTAACGTGGTTGCACCGTTCTTTGGATATTCGCGTCAGGATAAAAAGCATCAGGGACGTGAGCCTATTACTGCTCGCCTCATGTTTGACTTATTCCGCGCTGCTGGCGCCACGCGCATTTTGACTGTCGACATGCACGCAACTCAGGAGCAAGGTTTCTTTGATGGTCCTGTTGACCATTTGACTGCGATGCCTGTGCTTATTGATTATGTGCGTAATTCTATGAAGCTCGACAACGCAACTATTGTTTCTCCTGATGCGGGGCGAATTAAAGTCTCTGAGCAATGGGCTGCAAAACTCGGAGATTTACCTCTTGCTTTTATTCATAAAACGCGCGATATTACTCGTCCAAATCATGCTGAAGCTCATGGCATTATCGGTGAGATTAAAGGACGCGATTGCATTGTTGTTGACGACATGATTGATACTGCTGGCACTATTTGCGAAGCTGTACGCACTTTGCGTGAGGCTGGAGCAAAATCTGTTACTTTGGTTGCAACGCATGCTTTGCTTTCTGGACCTGCTGTTGAGCGTTTGAAAGCTGCTGGAGTTCGCGAGATCATTGTGACGGATACAGTTCCTGTGCCTGAAGAGAAGCGTCTTGATAATATGACGGTTCTTTCGATTGCGCCGCTTCTTGCTGCTGGTATTCGTTCCGTGTTCCGCTCTGGATCGCTTGTGTCGCTTCGCAACGCACTTCCGGAAGATATGAAACAGCATAATATTTACGCATAAAGCGCATAAAACGTACAATATATAAAACAAATAACCGCATAATTCGTGTAACTGCATAAGCTTTATGCATTAACGTACGGGTTCAAAACGGCAGGAGGCAAATATGGTCGCCAATAACACAACAGCAGTTGCAGAAAATAATGAATCGCAAGAAGCGTTGCAATCTGATGCTTCCAGAGCGATTATTACCGTTGTCGGCTGCGATACCGTTGGTATTATTGCAAAAGTTACTTCGCATGCTGCCGAGCATAATGTAAATATTTTGAATATTTCTCAAACAATTGTCGACGGATTCTTCAACATGATGATGATTGTTGACGTGTCTACTGTTGATTGCGAATTTGGCGACTTTGCTGCAGGATTAGAAACGCTAGGAGACGAAATTGGCGTGCGTATTCGCTGCCAGCGTAGCAATATTTTCACTGCAATGCACAGAATCTAAAATCCGCAGCAATCTAAGTAAATGTAAGGAAGTACACAATGCTCAACCTGATGGAAGTAAGCGAAACTAATTCGATGATTGAGCAAGAACAGCTCGACGTTCGCACAATCACCATGGGAATCAACCTGCTAGATTGCGCTTGCGAAAACTTGCAGGACGTTTGTTGTAAAGTTGAAGCAAAAATCACACGTCTTGCGAAAGATTTAGTAAAAACCGGCAACGATATTTCGCGCGACTACGGAATTCCAATTGTAAACAAGCGAATTACCGTAACTCCAATTTCGCTTGTTGGAGCGTCATCTTGTAAAAAGCCTGAAGATTTTGTGCAAATTGCGCACGCATTAGACAGAGCAGCACACACTGTTGGAGTTGATTTAATTGGTGGGTATTCGGCGCTTCCTGCAAAGTCGATGACTGCAGCAGACCGCATGCTTATTGAGTCGCTTCCACAAGCCTTAAGTGAGACGGAAATTGTGTGCTCGTCTGTGAACGTCGGCTCGACGCGAACTGGTATAGACATGGATTGCGTAGAGCTGCTCGGACGCACGATTAAAAAGATCGCTGAAGCTACAGCTGGAAACGATTCTTACGGTTGTGTTAAATTCGTGGCTTTTTGCAATGCTCCGGACGACAATCCGTTCATGGCAGGCGGCTTCCATGGTGTAACTGAAGGCGATGCTGTGATCAATGTTGGCGTGTCTGGTCCTGGCGTTGTTTCGAGTGCACTCGATGCTGCTAGAGGAAAAGACTTTGCTTTTCTATGCGAAACTATTAAGCGCACTGCGTTTAAGATTACTCGTGTAGGTCAGTTGGTTGCGCAAGAGGCTTCTCGTAGGCTTGGTGTGCCGTTTGGAATTATAGACTTGTCGCTTGCTCCAACTCCTGCAGTTGGCGATTCTGTTGGCGAAGTGCTTGAGAAAATCGGTTTGGACCAGGTTGGTGCTCCTGGCACAACTGCTGCGCTCGCTATGCTGAACGATCAAGTTAAGAAGGGCGGCATTATGGCAAGTAGCTATGTTGGCGGTCTTTCTGGAGCGTTTATACCCGTTTCGGAAGATGCAAATATGATTGCTGCTGCGAAGTCTGGCTGCTTGACTATTGAAAAGCTTGAAGCAATGACATGCGTTTGCTCAGTCGGTCTTGACATGATTGCGATTCCTGGAAATACTTCCGCTGCAACGATTTCTGGCATGATTGCGGATGAATCTGCAATCGGCATGATTAATCAAAAAACTACCGCTGTGCGAATTATTCCAGTAATTGGAAAAGGTGTAGGCGAAATGGCGAACTTCGGCGGATTAATGGGATATGCGCCGATTATGCCAGTAAACCAAACAAGCTGCGAAGCTTTCGTAACTCGCGGCGGACGTATTCCTGCTCCAGTACACAGCTTCAAGAATTAGCTACGTTTCGACTTGCTTTCGTGCTTTGCGGGCACAAGCGTCGCGTCTGGCTTTAATTTTGATGCGCAAGTTGTTACTAGCTTTTAGTACGAGCGCATTTTGTACGGTATGCTAGCGATTATTGCACGTTAATTAGCACAGGTTCGCTATGCAAACCTTGTACTCGTTTGTGCTCAATGCGTAAAACGTAAGTTCCGCGATTCACTTTTGGCAAATCCTCATCAGCGGTGCAGCCTTTGCCGGAAGTGGAATTAGTGTTCCAAGTAATTTTCTTCTCAAAATGGTCGCCTTTTGCCATAAGAAGAGGTTTCAAAGGCATATCGCATACGTCTGAACGCCATACTGCATGGGATAAGTAGTCAACGCTCTTACTGGAGTCTTTAAAGTCTTTGCTGTCTTTGCTATTTTTGCTGTCTTGATTATTTTTCTTTTTATTATCTTTAGTTGTTTGCTTACCTTGCGTAACTTCTTCACTACTATTAATCGTTAAAACAGCATTCATATCCGATGCGTCAATAAGGCAAGAAGAGTTTCCTTCGTACACAAATCGTTCTGTCAATTCAACGCTACCGCCCATGGGAACAGTTTGTGACTTAGTAGAAAGCTCAAGACGAATATCTTTAGCAGTGCAATGAGGTGTTAAGCCAACAGGACGAGGGTCTGGCACTGGTTGACGAACAATAGTAACTTCATGGCCAGCAATCGCTTTACCAATAGCAGCAATACCCTTACTCAAGCTAATAACGCAAAATATGACCAGCATAATCAAAAGCAACAAAGCAATACCAACAACAATTCTGCGGCGACGATACATTTTTCGTTTTGCTGCACTCATGTTGCGTACGGGCTTACGCACGGGTTTGCGCATCGGGTTGCGAAATGATGTTGCACTCGCATTGCGATGCGGTTTACGTGGTGACGTAGTTGGCATTGACATATTTACCATTGTAATACATAAGTCGATGAGATGAACTGTACTCACTACACAAGGTAGACTAACATACAAAGTAATTAAGTTGTTAATTAAAGAGTTACAAAAGCAGCGTAATTAGTTAGTTACTTAAGGTAGTGCTAAAGTGCCATCCGGCAATATAGTGATAAGACTGTCATGATCGAGCGAAGCAATGCATTTGTCAAGTTGCGTTTGATTCGACCATAAATTGTTGATCTCGCAACGTTGCAATACCTGCTGTTTTTTATGTGCTTCACGCAATGCCTGCAAAATAATGCCGCGCACTTGCCGATTAGTGCCGGCAAAATGTTGCTGTGGGCGGGTATGGTGGCCAAGACCTGGAAATCCAGCAGCTTTGAAACGGCACCATGTTTGCAAAGGGCATGTAGTGCATTGCGGAGATCGTGCTGTGCAAATGGTAGCACCAATTTCCATAATTGCCTGATTCCAAATGGATGAAGTGCAAGTAGTGTTGGTGGTGTTAGTAGCGTTAGCAGTGGCAGTAGTAACATGATTATCTTCCGGCAATACTGCTGCAGCAAGCTCGCGGTCAGATTGCGTTGTGCTGCCACCATGCGATTCAGTTCCAGTAAAAGCGCGCATAAGTACGCGGCGAATATTTGTATCAATCACCGCAATGTGCTTGCCATAAGCAAAGCTGAGTATTGCACTTGCTGTGTAATCGCCTACACCTGGCAAGGCAATAAGTTCTTCATAGGTGCATGGCAGCTTATTGCGATATGTTGTTGCTACAACTTGAGCACAAGATTGTAAACGTAACGCGCGTCGAGGGTAGCCGAGGCGACCCCAAGCTGTAATAATTTCAGCACTCGTAGCGTGAGCTAGTGATTGTGCATCTGGCCAAGTTTGCATCCAAGTGAGCCAATAGGGTACAACGCGGCTCATTTGCGTTTGCTGGCTCATTACTTCACACACAAGCACACCCCAAGGGGTAGTGTGCCCAAACCTCCAAGGCAAATCGCGTGCACAACTATGCCAAAAAAATGCAACATTATCGCGCGTAAGTGTTGCCAATTCGCGCAATGGCTGAGAAGTTTCTTCGGTGAGATGTTCTTCGGGAAGAGATTGTGAATCTTGCTGCATGCTTAATTATGTAAACGTCGTATGCTTTTGTGATTACTTTCCGCCTGTAAAACCGAGTTGCCTCCACGCTTCATACACTGCAATAGAAGCGCAATTTGTAAGATTCAAACTACGAAGTGACGGGCGCATAGGAAGACGCACCTGCTCTGCAACGTGTGGACCAGCCATAACATCCATTGGATCAGGAATATCTCCTGGTTCTGGTCCAAAAAGCAGAATATCGTTCGGCTTATATTCAATTTCAGTGTAAAGTTTCGTAGCATTCGCAGTAAACGCAATAATTCGCGAATTTGGCATTGACTCAACTAAATTCTCAAAATTTGGGTGCAAAACAACGTGAGCCATATCGTGATAATCCAAGCCTGCGCGACGTAATTTAGTATCGTGCAAATTAAAACCAAGCGGCTCAACCAAATGCAAAATAGTGCCAGTTACAGCGCAAAGTCGAATTGCGGAACCTGTATTTCCTGGAATACGAGGGGAGTAGAAGCAGAGGTGAGGAGTGTGCGTTTCTGCGCGCGCGGCATCGTCGGCGCTGAGCATTGCGTCCATAACGCTAATCGGATTTCCGTGAGCGTCGGTTACAAGCTCGTCTGGACCATAGTTTGACTTGCGGTAGCCGTACTCGTACATTTGCTCTACGCGGCTTGCTGCTGCTTTGTGTGCTTCGGTTTGTGCTTCGGTTTGCTTTTTGGTTTTGGCTGCTGCTTCTTGCGTATTCTCGCTGTTATTCATGCTATTCCTTAGCTTTTTAAGTATCTTTACGTAACTTCGTAATCGTAACGTATTTAGTTTACTCGCAACTTGCACATTACTATTGCGAGCGTTCGTTATTAGTGGGGAAAAGTCCGGAGTTTTTGGTAGAGTAGACAGACTGTGTAAGGTGTGTCATATAGCGGGCATGCTCATGGAACCGAAGAAGGCGCCCGCGCATCGCAACTTGCTTATTTGGCAGTTTCGTTTGCCGCGATTTTCTTTAGTTTTTCAAAGATTAAATAGTTAACTAGCGAGTGATAAAGGAACGTCCATTGGCTGCTGAACAAGCTATGACGAGCACCACGAAAGTCATCGCACGTGCTGACGAACATGATATTAAGTTGCATAAAGCGTCAGATCGTGTGAATTTTGGCTCCATTTGTGAGCCTATTGATGTGCCATACCTCCTCGGCGTGCAAACCGACAGCTTTGATTGGTTGATCGGCTCTGAACGCTGGAAGAAGCGCGTTGCAGAAGATGAAGCAAACGGAACTCACACCGTGCCTCATGTCTCTGGTCTCGACGAAGTCTTCCAGGAGATTTCCCCAATTGAGAACTTTGCTGAGACGATGAGCCTCACATTCTCTGATCCATACTTTGAAGAGCCACGTCACACTGTGCTCGAGTGCAAGGAAAAGGATTACACCTATTCTGCTCCACTTTATGTGAATGCTGAGTTTGAAAACGGCGAAACTGGCGAAATTAAGAGCCAGACTGTCTTCATGGGTGATTTCCCATTGCAAACTCCTCACGGCACATTCATTATTGGTGGCACCGAGCGAGTAATCGTTTCGCAGCTTGTGCGCTCCCCAGGCGTGTACTTCGATCGTACACAAGATCGCACTTCCGACAAGGATGTTTTCGGTGCGAAGATTATCCCAAGCCGTGGTGCATGGTTGGAGTTTGAGATCGACAAGCGTGACGTTTTAGGCGTTCGCGTTGACCGCAAGCGTAAGCAGTCTGCAATCGTATTCCTTATGGCTATTGGCATGACGAAAGACGAAATTGCAGATGCTTTCCAAGGCTATCCACTTGTTTTGGATGCGCTCGCAAAAGAGCCTATCGAAACGCAAGACGATGCACTTACCGATTTGTATCGTAAGATTCGCCCTGCAGATACTGCAACTCCAGAAGCTGGTCGCAATCTTCTCGATTCCTTCTACTTCAACACAAAGCGTTACGATTTGGCTCGCGTTGGTCGCTATAAGATCAACCGCAAGCTCGGTATTGAAGCAGATTACAGCGATCGCAGCTTGAATCGCGAAGATATTATCGCAACTATTAAGTACTTGGTAACGTTGCATTCTGGCGAAAAAACCTTCCCAGGTAAGCGCGACGGTCAAGACGTACAGTTGCGCGTTGACGTTGACGATATCGATCATTTCGGCAACCGTCGTATTCGTCAGGTTGGCGAGCTTGTGCAGAATCAGCTTCGTACCGGCTTAAGCCGCATGGAGCGTGTTGTGCGCGAACGTATGACAACTCAGGATGCAGAGGCAATTACTCCTCAGTCCTTGATTAACATTCGTCCAGTAAACGCAACTATTAAGGAATTCTTCGGAACTTCCCAGCTCAGCCAGTTTATGGATCAAAACAATCCTTTGGCAGGCGTTACGAACAAGCGTCGTCTTTCCGCACTTGGTCCTGGTGGTCTTTCTCGCGATCGCGCTTCTATGGAAGTTCGAGACGTGCACCCATCCCACTTCGGACGTATGTGCCCAATCGAATCCCCAGAAGGTCCAAACATCGGTCTTATCGGTTCTTTGGCAACCTTCGGACGCATCAATCCATTCGGCTTCATCGAAACCCCATACCGCAAGGTTGTGAATGGTCACGTAACTAATGAAGTCGAATACATGACTGCAGACCGCGAAGCCGAGCACGTTATTGCTCAAGCAAACCAGGAACTCGACGAAAACGGCAACTTCGTTGGCACTCAAGCACTTGCTCGCGTGGACGAAGAAGAAGCAGTCGATGTGCCTGTAAGCACTGTAGATTACATGGACGTTTCCCCACGTCAGATGGTTTCTCTCGGCGCTTCCTTGATTCCATTCTTGGAGCACGATGAAGGCCACCGCGCATTGATGGGTACGAACATGCAGCGTCAGGCTGTGCCGCTTATTAAGTCGGAGCGACCACTTGTTGGTACCGGTTCTGAATGGCGTGCAGCAGTTGATTCTGGCGACGTAATCTTGGCTGAAAAGCCGGGCGTAGTAACTTACGTTTCTGCAGATATTATTCGCGTTATGAACGACGATGGAACTCAGTCCAGCTACAAGCTTTCAAAGTTCCAGCGTTCTAACCAGACTACTTGCTACAACCAAGTGCCGCTTATTAAAGATGGCGAGCGCGTTGAAACTGGTACAGTTTTGGCAGACGGTCCTGCAACCGAAAAGGGCGAACTTGCATTGGGTAAGAATTTGCTCGTTGCATTCATGCCTTGGAACGGTTACAACTACGAGGATGCTGTGATTATTTCCCAGCGTCTTGTGCAAGACGATACGCTTTCTTCTATTCACATTGAAGAATACGAAATCGACGCTCGCGAAACCAAGCTTGGTTCCGAAGAGATTACTCGTGACTTGCCAAACGTTGGCGAAGATGCGATTGCAAATCTCGACGAGCGCGGCATTATTCGTATTGGCGCTGAAGTCGAAGCTGGCGATATTTTGGTTGGTAAGGTAACTCCTAAGGGCGAAACCGAGCTTACTCCAGAAGAGCGTTTGCTCCGCGCAATCTTCGGCGAAAAGAGCCGCGAAGTGCGCGATACTTCTTTGCGCGTGCCACACGGCGAGACTGGTACTGTGATTGCAGTTAAGGAAATCACTCGTGAAGACGCTGAAGACGACGGTGACGAGCTTCCAAACGGCGTGAACCAAATGATTCGCGTTTACATTGCTCAGCATCGTAAGATTACGCAAGGCGATAAACTTTCCGGTCGTCACGGCAACAAGGGTGTTATTTCCCGTATTTTGCCAGAAGAAGATATGCCATTCTTGGCTGATGGTACTCCAGTTGACATCATGCTTAACCCGTTGGGTGTGCCTTCTCGAATGAACTTGGGTCAGGTGCTCGAGCTTCACTTGGGTTGGATTGCTCACGCTGGCTGGGATATTAACTTGGATCCAGACTTGGAAGCAGCTTGGAAGAAGTACGTGCCGCAAGGTGCTGAGCATGGCGATCCATGCACTCCAGTTGCAACGCCAGTATTCGACGGCGTGCGACCAGAAACTTTGAAGGGCTTGCTTTCTACAACACTCGCAAATCGCGATGGTGACAAGCTTGTTGGCTCTGACGGTAAGGCAACCTTATTCGACGGTCGTACTGGTGAGCCATTCCCGAAGCCAATTTCTGTGGGCTACATGTACATTTTGAAGCTGCATCACTTGGTTGATGATAAGATTCACGCACGTTCCACTGGTCCTTACTCCATGATTACCCAGCAGCCGTTGGGTGGTAAGGCTCAGTTCGGCGGTCAGCGCTTCGGCGAAATGGAAGTGTGGGCGCTCGAGGCTTACGGTGCTGCTTACACATTGCACGAAATGATGACTACGAAGTCTGATGACGTCGACGGTCGTGTGCGCGTGTACGGTGCTATCGTCAAGGGCGATAACCTGCCACCAGCTGGCATTCCTGAATCATTCAAGGTGTTGCTTAAGGAAATGCAGTCGCTTTCGCTTAATGTTGAGGTGTTGAACGCTGAAGGCGTCGCAATCGACATGAAGGATGAAGAGGACGACCCAGTTTCATCTTCCGACGATCTTGGCTTCAATATTGGCGCTCGACCAGATTCGTCCGCCAAGGAAGATCAGATTGCTGTTGAACCTGAATACCAGTGATTCGGTAACGAACACACTTTAAGAAATTAAGAAACGTTAAAAACAATTTCATGAGACAGGACGATAAGAGTGCTGGACGTCAACGCATTTGACAAACTGAGGATTGGACTGGCAACCGCCGAAGATATCCGTAGCTGGAGCCACGGCGAAGTAAAGAAGCCAGAAACCATTAATTACCGTACCCTAAAGCCAGAGAAGGACGGTCTGTTCGGTGAGCAGATCTTCGGTCCAACTCGCGATTGGGAGTGCGCATGCGGCAAGTATAAGCGCGTGCGCTTTAAGGGAATCGTGTGCGAACGATGCGGCGTAGAAGTTACCCGCAGTCGCGTTCGCCGCGAACGCATGGGTCATATTGAGCTTGCAGCTCCGGTAACGCACATTTGGTTCTTCAAGGGTGTGCCAAGCCGTTTGGGCTACTTGCTCGACATTGCACCTAAGGATCTTGAAAAAGTAATCTACTTCGCAGCCTACATGGTTACGAAAGTCGACGAAGAGCAGCGTCACCAAGATCTTCCAGATTTGCAAGACGAATTCGATACAGAAATCGGCAACCTTCGCAAGCGTCGTGATAACGAAATTGAAGCGCGCGCTAAGAAAGTTGAAGAAGACTTGCATGAGCTGGAAGAATCTGGCGAAGGCAAAGGTGCTGCAAGATCTAAGTTGCGTGCTAGTGCAGAACGCGAAATGTCTGCTATTCGTACTCGCTATGACGAGCAAATTCAGCGTTTGAACGCCGTATTTGATCGTTTCAAGGGCTTGCGTGCCGGCGATATGGAAGGCGACGTTGACTTGTGGCGCGAGATGGAAGATCGCTATGGCGATTACTTCGAAGGCTGCATGGGTGCTGAAGCTATTAAGAAGCGTTTGCAAGATTTCGATTTGAAGTCTGCTGCCGAAGAACTTCGCGCAGAAATTGACAACGGAACCGGTCAGCGCAAGGCTCGCGCTTTGAAACGACTGAAGGTTGTAAACGCGTTCTTGACTACTGGAAACAAGCCAGAAGCTATGGTTTTGGACGTAATTCCAGTAATCCCACCAGACTTGCGACCAATGGTTCAGCTTGATGGTGGTCGTTTTGCAACTTCCGATTTGAACGATTTGTACCGTCGTGTAATCAACCGTAACAACCGTTTGAAGCGACTTATTGAGCTTGGTGCTCCTGAGATTATGCTTAATAACGAAAAGCGCATGCTTCAGGAAGCAGTCGACTCACTCTTCGACAACGGTCGCCGCGGACGCCCAGTAACCGGCGCATCCAACCGACCATTAAAGTCGCTTTCCGACATGCTTAAAGGTAAGCAAGGCCGATTCCGCCAGAACTTGCTTGGTAAGCGTGTTGATTACTCTGGTCGTTCCGTAATCGTCGTTGGTCCAAGCCTTCGCATGCATCAGTGCGGTTTGCCAAAGCCAATGGCATTGGAGCTTTTTAAGCCGTTCGTTATTAAGCGTTTGGTGGATCAGGGCTTCGCTCAGAATATGAAGAGCGCAAAGCGTCTGGTTGACCGTGGCGACTCCGAAGTTTGGGGCGTTTTGGAAGAAGTTATTTCCGAACATCCTGTGCTTCTTAACCGCGCACCTACACTTCACCGCTTGGGTATTCAAGCATTCGAGCCGATTTTGGTTGAAGGTAAAGCAATCCACCTGCCGCCACTTGCCTGTGCAGCATTCAACGCAGACTTCGATGGTGACCAGATGGCAGTGCATCTTCCGCTTTCTGCAGAAGCTCAAGCGGAAGCGCGCACTTTGATGATGGCTTCCGACAATATCTTGAAGCCAGCAGACGGTCACACCGTGACTATGCCTTCTCAGGATATGATTCTGGGTCTTTACTACTTGTCTACCGTAATTGACGGAGCAAAAGGTCAGGGCCGAATCTTCTCCTCGCTTGCTGAAGCTGAAATGGCTCTCGACAAGCATGAGATTGATATGCAAGCTAAGGTGCTGATTCGAGTTCCTGCAGACTTCGTATTGCCAAAGAATTGGGAGCCTGCTGAGCTTAAGGTTGTTGACCCTGAGCCAGGCAGCCCAGACGTTGTGCGCGAAGAGCGTTTTAAGGACGGGACTGTACTGTTTGCAACTTCTTGCGGACGCATTTTGTTCAACGGAACTTTGCCAGTCGACTATCCGTTCGTAAATGAGCAGGTGCCAAAGGGCGTACTTTCTAAGATCGTCGACGATATTGCAACCCGCTATTCTACAGCTCAAGTTGCAGCAACACTCGACGCTTTGAAGGATCTCGGCTTTACTCGCGCTCCTTGGTCTGGCGTAACGATGGCATTCTCTGACATTGTGCTTCCTCCAAATCGCGAGCAAATTGCGCAAGATTACGAGGATCAGGCTGCAAAAATCAACTCTCAATACGATATGGGTCTTCTTACAGACGAAGAGCGTCGTCAAGAGTTGATCAACTTGTGGACTGAATGCACCGACAAGGTTGCAGACGCAATGCGCGAAAACTTCCACGATGACAACAACGTGAACATCATGGTTCAGTCAGGCGCACGTGGTAACTGGATGCAGATTCGTCAGATTGCTGGTATGCGAGGCCTCGTGGCAAACCCTAAGGGCGAGATTATTCCTCGACCTGTTAAGTCAAACTACCGCGATGGTCTTTCCGTGTTGGAGTACTTCATCTCGCAGCACGGCGCTCGTAAGGGCTTGGCAGATACCGCACTTCGTACGGCAGAATCTGGCTACTTGACTCGTCGTCTTGTGGATGTTTCGCAGGAAGTAATCGTGCGTGAAGAAGATTGCGGCACTAAGCGCGGTCTTATGATGAAGATTGCTGATCGCGACGAAAACGGCAATTTGACGCTTGTTAAGGCTGCTGACGGTGGTCCATACTCGCGCTTGCTTGCTGCAGACGTAATTGATCCTGCTGACGGTACGACAGTTTTGGCAAAGTGTGGCGACGCGCTTTCTATGGACGTTTTGCGTGATTTGGTTGCTCACGGCGTTGAGGAAGTTAAGGCGCGTTCTGTGCTTACTTGCGAATCCAAGCGCGGCGTTTGCGCAAAGTGCTACGGCTGGTCCTTGGCTACAAGCCGACTCGTGGATGTTGGTGAGGCTGTTGGTATTGTTGCAGCACAGTCCATTGGTGAACCTGGTACGCAGCTTACGCTTCGTTCCTTCCACTCTGGTGGCGTCGCTTCGGCTTCTGATATTACTCAGGGTCTTCCTCGTGTTACGGAGCTTTTCGAGGCTCGTACTCCTAAGGGTGAGGCTCCAATCGCTGAGTTCCCAGGCGTTGTGAAGGTCGAGGATACTGATCACGGCCGTCAGGTGACTTTGACTCCAGACGACACTACGATTGATCCAATCGTTTACCCAGTGACTCGTCGTGCGCCAATGCTTGTAAAAGATGGCGACCATGTTGAGGTTGGTACGCAGCTGATTGAAGGTTCTGTGGATCCTAAGAAGATTCTGCGTATTCTTGGTCCGCGTGCGGCTCAGGTGAACATCGTGGAAGAAGTGCACAACGTGTACCGTTCTCAGGGTGTTGATATTCACGATAAGCACATTGAAGTTATTGTGCACCAGATGCTTCGCCGCATTACGGTGATCGATTCTGGCGATACGGATCTTCTTCCAGGTGAACTTGTGGATCAAGCAAAGTTCCGCGAGGCAAACTTGGCTGCTGTAAAGAACGGCGGAAAGCCTGCTGCTGGTCGACCAGAGCTTATGGGTATTACCAAGGCTTCTTTGGCTACGGATTCTTGGCTTTCTGCAGCATCGTTCCAGGAGACTACGCGTGTGCTTACTGAGGCCGCCTTGAGCCAGAAGGAAGATGACCTTAAGGGCTTGAAGGAGAATGTGATTATCGGTAAGCTCATCCCAGCTGGTACCGGTTTGGCACGTTACCGCAATGCTAGTGTGGAGCCGGATCCTCAGGTTCGCGACTCTATTTATCCGAACTTTGGTTTGGGCGGTGCAGATAGCACGCCTTCGAACTTCGGTGAGAGCGATATGGGCGATGTTGACTTCTCCAACATTGATTTTGGTGATATGAAGCTCGGCGACGACTTTAATCCAGATGACTTCCTTGACGATCAGGGTGGTCAGAGCGATTATGGCGACGAAGCTGAGTGATTGCGCTAATCTAATATAAAAATGGGGCTTCAAGCTTTCGGGCTTGAAGCTCTTTTTTGTTGCTGGCACAGTTGGCGCTCGCGTGGATTACGCGCTCGCTTACGAAACTCGCGTTGGAAGCCCACTGGACTTCCAACTTAAGCGAGTTTCCGCTCCGAGTTGCCTTCGCGCTAAATGGCAGCGCTCAGGCAGGTCGTCAGCGCACGCCAGTCACAACTTAGTTTCTAAAGCGCAACCACGCAACTCTGCCCTGCCTTCGTCAATCGAGACGAAGGTAGACCTCGCTTGCGTTGAAAGCACACTGTGCTTTCAACTCTGAGCAAGCTCGGCGCTCCGAGTTGCTTTCGCGCGCTAAATTGCAGCGCTCAAGCAGGTCGTCCGCTGCGTGAGTGTGATTTTGCCTACCTTCGGACACTGATGCAGAAAAGGGGGTACATATCACTGCGCTAGTAACGACCTACTTGAACACAAACGAGCGCGACGCAATATAATAAAAAATATGACGCTAGTATCAAGTAAGCAGAACGACTTGCAACATACGCAATCGCTTTCGCAGCAATCAAATCCAATCATTCCACGCGTGCTAAGCGTAGCTGGCACAGATCCGACAGGTGGAGCCGGAATACAGGCAGATCTTAAATCAATCATGGCGGCAGGCGGTTACGGCATGTGTATACCAACTAATCTTGTTGCGCAAAACACATGCGAGGTGCGCGAAGTATTCACGCCACCAGTAAGCTTTTTCCGCACACAACTTTCATGCGTGTACGACGACGTTACAGTTGATGCACTAAAAATCGGCATGCTCGGATGCACAGAATACATTGAAGCAATGCGAGACTGGATGCGTGATAATCCGGTTCCTGTAAGCGTTCTAGACCCAGTTATGATATCAACTTCCGGGAAGCGCTTGCTTGAGGCAAGTGCTGAAAATGCGATGCGAAACTTTATAAGCTGCGTTGATGTAGTGACGCCAAACGTGCCGGAATTGGCGGCTTTGTGCGAGTCAAGTGTTGCGGAAAATTTTGAGGAAGCTTGCAACCAGGCGCGCAAGTTGGCTGCAAAAAACAGCGTTGTTGTAATCGTAAAAGGTGGGCACTTAACTGGCGAAGACGTTGGAAATACTGCGGTTTTCCCGGATGGCTACGCAAGTCACGTACCAAGCGAACGAGTTGAAACAAGCACAACTCACGGAACTGGTTGCTCGCTTTCTTCTGCGCTTGCTACGAAAATTGGGCTTGCTTTGCGCGAGGGAAAGAATTTGAGTGATCACGATACTGTACTTCGCGCGCTTGAATGGTCAACGGCGTGGCTTCGTGAGGCGATTGCGGCTGGGAGTGAATTGCATGTTGGGCGCGGCGGCGAGCGCGGGCATGGACCGGTAAACCATTCCGTGCGCATCCTTCAGCAAACTGTGTGAACATCGAAGCTCTGTTCGTAAACAAATGCCGGGAATTTTCCGGCATTTGTTCCCAAAACCAGCCAACGCTCGCGCTTAAGCGAGTTTCCGCTCCGAGTTGCTTTCGCGCGCTACGCTCTAAGCGCGAAAGCAGGTCGTCGCGCACGCGTGCCAGTTTTACTCAGTAATCACGCTTTTAAGCTCGCGCGCAACTTTCCCAGCATCCTCAGCGCACATAAGCGCCGACACTGTGCAAACTCCGTCAAGCTCAAGACCGCGAATAGGGAACACCGTGTTCTCGTGAATTCCGCCAATTGCCAACGTTTTTACGCCCATAGAGTGCGCAACTTTCGCAACTTCGTTTACGCCTTCAACTCCCAGTGGAGGCACGTCGTGCGCTTTCGTATGCGTTTCAAAAGCTGCACCAATGCCAATCACATCCGGCAGTGGAACGTCGTTTTCTTTGCACTCGCGGTAAGCTTTCTCCATCAAATCCGGTCGAGCGCAAGAAAGCCCAACCATCCACTCTGCTGGCATCGCCTTTCGTGCCTCAACAAACGGCGTATCCTTTTGCCCAACGTGCAAGTTGAAACCAAGATGAGCTGCGCAATCAACATGATCGTCAATAAACACAGGCACATCGCCGTGTCCGGAATCAATAAGCGCGTGACGCAACTTCTTCGCCTTGGCCGAAATTTCAGCGTCATTGGAATACTTATCGCGCAATTGCACAACTGTAACTCCGCCTTCAACTGACTCTACTGCAACTTCTTCTTCCGGGCGATTTCCCATGCGCGGATCCGTTACCAAATACAGTGTCCAATCAACAGGCTCCACCGTAAACTCAATATTTGTCAAACTAAACATATCATTTACGCTAAGAGTTGAAAGCGCATCCATCCACAGTGTGCGGAAAGTGCCTGGAGCTGTGGTTTGGCGAGCTGCCCAAGTTCCAGCCGCTGCTGCGTGCACGTGCGCTGCAACAGTTGCTGCGAGCGGACGTTCCGGGTTTGCGCCAACGTATGCTGCAACTAACGCTCCCAAAGCGCAACCTGTTCCAACTACCTTAGTCATAGCTTTGTGGCCACCTGTTACGCGAGCTAAACATCCGTGAGCGTAAATCGCGTCTTTTTCTCCGGAAATTGCCACTACGGATCCGTATTTTTTAGCTAATTCGCGAGCAGCTTGAAGCGCGTCGTTTACGTTATCGTGAGAATCTACGCCTTTTCCGTTGCTTTCTTTGCCTGCAAGTGCCATTATTTCGGAAGCGTTTGCACGAATTACAGTAGGGTGGTGCTTAATAATTTCGTGTACAAAGCGCGCGCGAGGTGCAAGTGCTGGAACGCCGATTCCAACCGGGTCAAGCACCCACGGAGTATCAGCTTTTTCGCATCCTTCAACAGCTGCGCGCATGTATTCGGAAGTTTCTGGCTGATGGAATGTGCCAACGTTTATGAGCACGCCTGTGGCAATTTGCGCAAGTGCATGCGCTTCTTCTGGATCGGTTACCATAATTGGCGATGCTCCTGCAGCGAGCAGTGCGTTGGCTGTAATGTCTTGCACGATTACGTTCGTGATGCAATGGGTGAGTGGCTGCTGTGTGCGCACACGTTCGATGCATTGACGCACGTCGTTAAGGAACATACGTCGGCGTGCGCGTACAGAGAAGCATGTGTCGACTTGCGTTGTTGAGCTTGTGCAGTATTCGTTTGCTTCGTTGCAGGTATTTGTTTTTTCAGTGTTGCATGTTGTCATAATGTTTCCCTTCGCTAGCACTATCTAGATCAGGTTTTACGGATGTAATCTCAGCGCTTGACTTCACAATTTGTTGCAATTGCGCACTCCGAACCATCCTTCGACTATATCTTTTGTTCATGACTTACGCTCTTTTGCGTTAGTGTCTCATTTTGCTTGTTTCGCAGCACTTGCAGGAATCTACAAAAATCGCGCCGCATTTTTGCAACTTCTTCTACATATTTTTGCTTTCAACTGTGTAAACATAAATATAGTAAATAAAAAGTAGATTATAGAAGTTACGAAAGCGAGATAACATGGCAAACGATTCCATGCTAGAACAAAAGACTCCGCTCACAGCGCGCGAATACGCGACACGCACAGCAATACGCGCGATTGCAATCATCGCATCTGTTTATGGTATGACTGCTTCGTGGGAAGGCTTGATGACCTTCACTTATTTTACGAATCTTTCTAACCTTATGATTTGCGTAGCTCTTGCTGGATCGCTTTTGCTTGATACAGCTGCGTTTATGCGTGCTCGTAATTCTGCATGTTCCGCCGCACAGCAAGATTCCGCCGCACAGCAAGATTCTGCAGCATCTTGCGCATGGTTCGACTCAAAATCCAACGCTTGGTACATTTTCAAATTCATGATGACCATCTCAATTGCTGTCACATTCACTTTGTACCTGTGTTTCTTAGCACCTACCAATAAGCTTGGTTTTGTTGGCGCTTACATGAATAACGGATGCAGCAGCCTTTGCGTTCACGCAGTTGCGCCGCTTCTTGCAATCGCTGATTTTGTGCTTTTTGATTATCGTTTCCGCTCTACTCGCGCACATTTGTATGTTTCTACTGTTCCGCCTCTTGCTTATGTTGCTTATGCTGCTATGCTTAGCGAGTTTGCTGGTGTTCGTTGGGGTGTTCATGCAATGCGCGCGCCTTATAATTTCCTCAATTATGGCGCTCCTGCCGGCTGGTTCGGCTTTGCACCGCAAACTTTTAATGCCACTACTTTGGGCGTTGGTGTTGCGTATTTGTTAATTGTGTTTACTCTTATTTTTATTGGTGTCGGCAGTGTATTTCTTGCGCTTAAGGATGCTCGCGCTCGTGCAATATTAAAAGAATAGTATTGTTGCGCGCCACTATTGCCTAATTGCTAGAATTAAGCGTATGAGTGAGGATACTGCATTACAAGCATTATTTGACGGTACGTTACGCAATTCTTCTGGCAATGTGACTAATGCGTTGCTTGTGTATGGTGCGCCGAATACTGGTAAAACGCAGTTTGCTGTGCGCGCAGCAATTTCCGGCTATAAGCGTTGGTCGCATAATGTTACTGCGATGGCTGTGCAAAATCGTGTTCTTGCTTCAAAAATTGACAATATTATTATTCGTCAAATTGGTGTGAGTAAGCAGTCTCGTCCAGTTGGCACTTTGGCTTCTTTAGCTTTTAATATCATTTCTGCTTGCTGTAAGTTAAAGAATGAGCCTTCGCCTAAGCTGCTAAATGGTGCTGAGCAGGATTCTTTGCTTCGTAAAGTTTTGCGCGCACACATTGAGCATGTTATGCGTGGAGATAATGGTGATTGCAATATATGCGCGCTTTTTAAGGATTATTTTGAAACGTCTCAATGGGTTATTCCATTAACTTGCGCAGTTTCTAATACTTCCGCCACTTCTAACACTTCCGCCACTTCCGCACCTTCCGCGCCTTCAACAACTCAGGCTGCTCAAGCAGCTTCTTCGTCTCCAGAATTTTTGGCAGATAGTTTCGATATTAACAACGCTTTTATGCATCAATTGCGCGATATGCTCGCTCGTTTAGATGAGCTTGGTATTAGCGATTTTGAAAGCGAAAATTCAGTTCTTTGCGCTCTTAGTGACGAGCAATCTTACGCCAATAATAGTGATATTTTACAAACGTCTGTGCTTATTAAACGTAGATTAACTCAATGGCGTTTGGCGTTTGCTTTGCGAGCTGAATATCGAAAAATAATTGCCGACACTTATAAATCTTCTTTCCGACTTGACGCTTCGCAACTGTTGGTTGAGGGCGCAAAATCTGCGCGCGAATTAGGCGAGCATGGTTTAGTAAACTCTTCTGAAATTCCGGCTCTTCTTGTAGTCGATGATTATCAAGATATTACTTTGGCTGGTTTGAGTTTTATTGAGACTTTGTCGAAGATTGGCACGCGTTTAGTTTTGCTTGCGAATCCGGATGAATCTGTGCAATCGTTTAGAGGAGCGTACCCGGATTATGCAATTTCTGCAGCTTTGGATGAGTTGAATGCTGCTGAACAAACTTTAGAATATACGGGTTTTGCTGATTCTTGCGAAAATTCTTCCGACGATTCTGCTGATTCTTCTAAAAATTATTCTGCAGATCCAACTTTTGCAAATTATACCCAAGCACCTTCGATGCGTGAATTACTCGCTTCGCGCGTTTCTCTTTCGCTTACTTCGCAATATAAAACAGATGTTGCGCTCCCAAATCGCCCTTGGAAAATGCCAAAATTTGTAGGGTCCTTACCGATTGAGCCTATAGAAACCCCACAAAATTCTCATCTAAACTCAGATGACACTGTTTTTACAGCGTTATATCGTTCACAGCGCGAGGAATTAGATGCTGTTATTTGGCAAATGAAGCAATCTCACGTAAATAATAAGCGCAAGTGGAGCGATATGGCGTTAATTGCGCACGACAATTCCACTGTTCGTCTTTTTGGCGAGCAGCTTCGCGCTTCTGGAGTTCCTGTGCGATACTCGTTAGTAACTCGCCCATTAAAAGATGAGCCGTTTGTGCAAGGTTTATTTGCGCTTATTGAACTTGCTCAATTTGCGCAGCACGGTTTTTCTGGAATTGTTGAGCAAGTAAAACATGGTAGAAGTTTGCAAAATTTGGCTTCGTGGGTGCGTTTGCGAGTTCAGAATATTATGGATAGTCCACTTTCCTCGATTACTAAGAGCGATTCTGGATTTTACGGTGATTTAGACGTTGAAATACCTGCGAAGTTATATTCTGTAGATTCGCTTATGCGTTCTCTTTCTTCTCTTTCGGCTGTTTTAATTGAGAAAAATTGTGAAAATAACAAGAGCTTTGAATCTAATGCGCCTTTGCGAAATCTTGTTCATAACTGGGATTTGTTGCAAAATTCGCTTCATAATGCGCAAAGCAAAGCGTACTTTGAATCTCAAATTTTGGTTGATAATAGTCGTATTGATGGCAGTTCAAATGAGCTTATGCCATTGTCTCTTGATGCATGCTATTTGCTTTGTGTAGCAGATGTTGCACGTTTTATAGATGATGATTCTAATGTTCGTAAAGATTCTACAGTGTTGCAAATATTGCAGAATATGGCACCTCGGAATCCGCACGTTGCATCTTTTGTAAAACTGTGGAAAAACGTGCAAATTCTCGCTTCTCGTATGCACAATAATCCTGATTTGAGTAGTGCTCAATACGCTCTTGGTGAGGCTTGGAATATTTGTCATGTTGCTGAGCGTTGGCAGCGTATGTCTTTACAGCATAATTCGGAAGGTTATCGAGCTAACGATCGCTTGGATGCTGCAATGCGTCTTTTTGATTATGTTTCTTCATATGCTTCTTCTGATATCTCGTCAATGAATACGTTTGACGATACTTTTAGACAAGAAAATATTGTAGGTATTGCAGATTTTATAGCTCAAGTTCGTGGCATGGAAATTGAAGCTGATTCTCTTGCTAAAGTAGCGCCTGTTCCAGATGCTGTAACGCTTACTACTCCTGCTGGTTCTGTTGGAAAACATTGGAATCTTGTGTGGATGCCTACTTTGCAACAACGTGTGTGGCCAAATCTTGCTTCTCGTAGCACTATGTTTGGCGCAGAAAGTTTAGCGAATATTATTTTGCATTCTAAGATTTCTGCTTCTAAATTGACTGTGAATGCGTCACTTCTTTCAAATAATGATAAATCTGCAGTTTTTGCCTCGGAACAGCGCAGTTTTTTGTTAGCTATTACGCGCGCAACAGAGCGTTTGTATATAAGCGCGCAATATAGCGATAGTGCTGTGCCAAGCGACTTTCTTTATTATTATTTGCCTGAAAGATACTACAATAATGAAAATTCGCGCACGCCTTTTACGGAATTTACTACACCTTTTGCCGGTTTAGATATGGATGTTCGTGGACTAGTGTGTGCTGCTCGTTCGCAAATTTTGCGTGCTTCTTCTATGAAAGAAGAGTTTGGAAATAGTGTAGGTAATGCAGGTAGTGCAGATAGTGCAAGTAGTTCCGATAGTGAGAATAGTAAGTCTAGAAATGCGATTATTGACGCTGCTCAAACGTTGCAATTACTTAAAGAAAATGGAGTATTTTGCGCTGATCCTTTTGAGTGGGATTTTATGAGCGATGTCGATGACTATGTTGATGAGAAATCTTCTGTTGGAAAAGATAATGAAAAAAATAATGAAAAATACAATGAAAAAGCTAGCTCTGCTAAAAAAACTAACTCTGTTATAAGCTTGTCTCCTTCAGCTGTAGACAGTTTGTGGGCATGCCCTGTGTGTGGATTGGTAAATCGTCAGCTTTTAGGCCCTCAACCCGGCAGCGCGGCAACGTATTTTGGCACGCTAATTCATGAAACTGCAAGGTGGGCAAGCGAAAATCAGCATTACGATATGCCGGAAACTGAAGTCGATGAAACTGAAGCGACGAATAATGCGGCTGAAGCGACGAATAATTCAGCCGACTATTCGCCTTACTCTCCGCTTGTGCGCCGCAGTAACGCAATCGCAAATCTTATGGAAAAGTATTACTTAAGTATTGCGCCTGAACTTGCAGATATTCGAGATAGTAAGGAGCATTATTCGGCTCTTGCGCGTGAGAAGAATATTAAACGTGCGTTACATGCAATTGCGCAATATTTTGTCACTTCTTACGATCAATCAACATATGCGCTTAACTCAAAAAAGTCAGAAAACGGCATATTAGAATCTCTTACAAAAAGCGAAAAATCTTTAGAAAGCAGCATAGGCAGATTGCAACAAGCGTATTGCGAATTGCAAACAAGCGCGCATTTTGGATTTAATGATATTACTCGCGTATTGAACAATACTTTTAAGAATGCAAATTTGCAAACCGTTACTAAGCATGACTGCTACGAATTGATGGGTGCTTTAGTTGGAGGGTGGCCGGATGGCGCAAGTGAAGATATGCAAGTACATATTCACGGTCGAATTGATCGCATGGAAAAGCGCATCAATTCAGATGGTTCTGAGCATATTCGTTTACTGGACTACAAAACAGGAAAACCTTTAACAGCAAGCGGAGTTTTTAACGATTTGCAATTAGTTTGCTATCAGCTTGCTTTACTTTTTTCTGATGAGAATCCGCTTATTGATGCGTCGAATGCGCCAATTATTTCACGAAGTGTTCTATTTCACGTTGCTAAGAACGATTATCCTGCTCAAGATCATAACGTTGCTGAAAACGTGTATCAGCCGCCGCTTTGCGTAAAAAATACTTTAAATAATAATCCGCTTGAGTTACGAGTTGGATTCAAAAATATGGCAAGATTGTTAGATTATTCGCAGCTTGACGATATTGCGAAGAATTGTCCAGAAAATGTAAGCGAAAACGCTTGGCAGTCGTTTACATCATTAAATCAAAGCGCAAAATGGTCTCTTACTATGATTTCGCGCGTTTGCTATGCTGCTGCGGCAGCTCGTTCGCATAAGATTATTGCGCACCCAACTTCTGAACACTTGAAGTATTGCAATGGAAAACAAGTATGCCCAGCATGCGCAGGTTGCATAGATACTGTATATGAGGTGCTGTAGTTATGATTGATAAAACAAATAAGCAATTTACTCGCAAGAACACCGATAGCGTGGAACAAGCTGCAGCAATTCAAGCGCCAACAAATAAGAACATGATTATTGTTGCAGGAGCTGGAAGTGGCAAAACGTATACGATGACTCGTCGCGTTATCGACCTTATTGAGCGCGGAGTTGCTCCTGAAAGTATTTTGGGGTTGACTTTTACTAATAAAGCAGCTTCTGAGCTGCTTGCAAGAGTTGCTCAAGCTGTAAGTCAGCATAGTAGCGAAATAAATAAGCTCATTAATAACGGAAATTCTGCATCTTCAAGTGGCTTTTTGAAGCCAGAAGTAATGACATACGATGCTTTTTTCCAGTCAATTGTGCGCCAATATGGTTTGCTCGTTGGATTTGATCAAAATACGCAACCTTTAAGCGATGCAGGTGCGCGCGAATTAATAAAACCGCTAGTAAACGATTATGTTACTAATCATGCGGAAATACTGTCTTGGTATAGTTTTGATGCGCTTATTGACGACGTGCTTGCGCTCGCAGCAGATATTTCATGTTCGATGATTGGCATAAATAGCAGGGGAGAGTCTATAGATAGCACGTCTAAAGCTGTTCTAGAAATTCAAAAGTGGAATAACTCTTGGATTGAACATTTGCAAAAAGCAATTGATTGTGCTGAAACTACTGAAATAATTGCAAAAAAGCCTAGCTCTATTAAATTGCGTCGCGGAAAAAACGATTCGGATGAAAAATATTTCGAAAAGTGCGAAAATTACGGAAAAGAATACGTAGAATACCTGAATATTACATTAAAAAATAAGTGTTATGAATCTTGTAATAACTTGCTTGAAGCTGCTAAGAAGCGCAATGCATTACTTGAATTAGTTTTGGCTTTTGACGCAGCAAAGCAGCGCGCAAATATGGCGCAATTTAGCGACTTTACTATTGCTGCATACCGTTTGGTGACGCATTTTCCTTCTATTGCAGAGCAGTATCGCCGCCAATACAGCCAAGTTTTGCTTGACGAATATCAAGATACTTCTACCACTCAAGCAATGCTGATTGCAACGCTGTTTCATAAAAAAACTAGCGGTGTTGAAGAAGCTAGCGTTGTTGCGAAAACTAGTGAAAATCAAGACTTTTTGACTACTCAACAAACGCATATTGCTGCAGTAGGTGATCCCTTCCAAGCTATTTACTCGTTTAGAGGAGCTAGTTCCGGAGCTTTCAGAAAGCTTGAGCAAGCACTAAATATCGACCAGTCAAGTGAGTTTTCTCTTACAAGAACGCGACGCAATTCGCAGCTTATATTAAAAGCTGCAAATTCTATTACGAAACCTTTGCGAGTGCCTCCGCTTCGTCATAGTAGTTCACTTGCTACAGAAGTAGAAGTGAAAAACTTGCAATACTTAGACAATGCGCCAAAAGGTACTTTTGGTGTGTTAAATATGCCTACGCAATATCAAGAAGTAGAAGCCGTTGTGCGTTTTGTAAAATATGTAAAACATAATGCGCTATCTGAAAACGACGATACTAATTCTGCATCTGCTAGAGTTGCAGTTCTTTTCCGTAGCAAAAATAATATTCCGTTATATGAAGAAGCATTACAAAAAGCAGGTTTGCGCACTCTTACTGTTGGGTATTCTGCATTGCTTGAAAAACCAGAAATTCGAGATGTTTTAGCTCTTCTTTCTGTTGTTGCAGATCACACAAATACTCAAGCTTTGATGAGATTGCTTGCAACTCCTCGTTTTGCGCTTAATACTGACGATTTGGCTGCTATAGCTAATATTGCAACATCAAAGAATATCGAATATGTTTTTCGTGCTTTAGTGCAAGCAGGTTTAGTAGACGCTGAAACTCCTCGCTCTAAGTGGTCTCAAGTTGTTCGAGAACAGCAATCTCAAGCTTCGCAAACCAATAGTATTCATGGTGGAGTTTTTGTGGCGGATGTTTTGCTTGAAGCATACGAAACGCAACTAAGCGAAGAAGCAAAAAATAACGACAAAAACGACAATAATTTGCTTTCTGAGCTAAAAAATAATTTAAGCTCTAAAGCTTATGTAGCAGTGTTAAGAATAGGGCAAATGATTCATGCAATACAACGTGCTCAATCTGGCTCTTTGCAAGATATTATGCGCGTTGCTGTAGAAACGCTTAACGTTGATATTGACGTTGCGCTATCTCGTGCGTTTATGAATGATACTTCCTCTAATGCAACGCTTCTTGACGATATGCACTCTACTGTCGATTCTATTTGTCTACTAGCAGACGCGTATTTGCAAGAAATGAGCGATTTTACAACTCCTACTTTGCATGGGTTTATGTCTTGGATTTTCAATATAGACAAAATTAACGATCAACCTTCTTCAGTGGATGAACCTGCGGATGTCGTATTAATGACTATTCACCAATCGAAAGGTTTGGAATGGCCTGCTGTAGCGATAGTTGGGCTTAATGAAGGCGTGTTCCCAAGTAATCAAGGCGATAATTTGCGCGTAATAGCAACGCAACAAAGTGGCGTGTACAGGGAAAGGGCATACGCAACGCTCGAAGTTGCTGCAAAAGTGCCTGTTTCTATGAGAGTGGATGCAAATATATTGCCAAGATTCCCTCACGATGTTGATCTTGAAACTAGCATGGAACCTCAAAAATCTTTGAAAAATATGTTAACTGTAGACGATATCGACGCAGAAGTTTATGGTTCAAGAGCTAGAGAAATGTTTGATTTGGCAGAAAAGTTCCATGAGCACGAGCAGGCTCCAGTAGAAGCGATTCCTTCAGAAGCTAGAAAAGTGTATGACGCTGTGATGAAAACTGGCACATTGCCTCTTTCGCAAGTCGAGGAGCGTGGGCGCGCTTTGCACATTGACGAGCGTCACCTTATGTATGTTGCTTTGACGCGTGCTAAATTCGCAGCATTGCTCACTTGCAGCCAGTCTAATGCTATGAGCGTTGTTGAGAATAAAGAAAATTTTGCAAATAGTGCAGCTTCTTCTGTAGATGAATCTTCAAATATTTCAACTTCTAGAGTTAAAAAACCTTCTGTTTTTTGGCAGGAAATGTATGATTCAATGCGCGGATCTGAAGAATCTCCGGTTCAGTTCACAGCTAAGGTTTCAGATTCTTCAAATCAAGTAGGTTATGTTGTAGGGGAGTCAGCTTCGCAACTTGCGCAATTATTTAGCGAGGAAAGCTCTATTCCAACTGAAGATAATAAGAAGCAATTATCTTGGCCGAGTGCATCTAGTGAAGCTATACGTAGTGTATTGCAAAAATCTGCGCAAGACGTTGTAAATTCAAAAATTAGTAATCAAGTTTCTGGTATTTCAAAAGATAATTCTTTGCTTTACAAAGCTCAAGCTTTGCTACAAGATGCGGATTTAATGCCGAAAATTGATTGGTATTGCAACATTCAAGAGTTAAAAAACAGAGCAGAGCAGCTTTCTAATGTTGAAAATGTCAATGTGACTGCTGTGCAAAGGCGCGCTATGTTTCGTAATGATTATTCGCGCGCGAATGAAGATTTTGATGATGCGGATGCTAAACGTTTGCGAAAGGAATGGATGGCAATTATTCGCCCTATTCCTAGTGTTTCTTCGCCTGCTTCTGATTTGGGAACTCGTTTTCATGCCTGGGCTGAACAGTTTATAAAAACTGGTTGTGTGAATAAAAATTCTATTCAGTATGACGTTGATGAGAACGTTGATGAGAACGTTGGCGAGAACGTTGGCGAGAACGTTGATGAGAACGTTGCTGGAGCTTGCGAGAAGATTTCGCAAAATGCAAAATCTTCTGAGCGCAAATTGTTGATATGGAAGCAGCGTTTAATAACATCAAAATGGGCGCATCGCCGTCCTATAGCAGCAGAGCAGCCGATTGTAGCTCATGTTCCAGAATTAGGCGATCAAATTATTAATGGCAAAATCGACGCAATATTCGCAGGTGGTTTAAATCCAGAAGATTCAAGCAAATTGTACACGATAGTCGATTGGAAAACCGGTAGAAAACCAACCAAGCCACAAGATATTGCGCTTAAACTTGGTCAGCTTGACTGGTATCGTCTGCTTTTGTCTCTTATGACTAAGGTTCCGCTTGATGCTATCGATGCCACCCTTTATTATGTGAACATATCGGATGAATGTGAACGGGAAATTCATGCCGAGCAAAAAACGAAAGATGAGATCCTTGCCGAGTTACACTCTGACACGTTAATCTCCCTCGATGATGATGACGCATAAATGTTGCTATTGCAATCATTTTGCCGCAATTTATTTGCTGCAATTTTTGTTTGCTGTAACGTATTTTGCGCCGCGATTGAAACGCATCGTGCATCACTTCGAAAACGTGCAGATTCCTCGTGCAGTGTGTGTGGGCGGGCATACGCACAACATCGATTTGAGTATGAAGTAAGGAAGAATCATGACTGTTGAATTTCGTTCTGTAAAACTCAGCGATATTGATGCAATGGTTAAAGAATATGAACGTACTTGGGGTATTGCGCAAGAAGTTGGGAAAGATGCTTCGTTAAGTCTTTCTCGAAGATGTGTGTTGCATTACTTGGAACCTTCAACGCATGGTACTATTGCTGAAGTAGACGGTAAGTTTATGGGTCTGCTTTTGGCGCGAGTTTTTGGCGCACCTGTTTTATTTCCAGAAGTAGGGAGAATGCTTCGCGAGCAAGAAGCCGCAATGAAAGAAAATTGTGACAAAAACTATGCTCTCGCTTTAGAAGAAGCGTATGGCATGCGCGCGTTGGAAACTAAACTTGAAGCGAAATCTCATATTAATAATTTAACTCAAGCGGAATTGGAGCTTTTCCTTGTATCTCCGGATGCTCGTGGGCATGGTGTCGGTGGAGGCTTGTGGAAGCGAACAATGCATATGCTAAGAAATAATGGCGTAAATCGTTACTATTTGCATACTGATTCAGCGTGCGACGTAAGCTTTTATGATTATCACGGGCTTAGAAGAGATGCTTCTTTTATGCGTTCGGATCATCCTTATGAAGCTAAGAACGTGAAATCTTTGGTGGATGACTTGTATATTTACTCAGGTGAGCCGAGAGTTCGTTCAAAGCAAGCGAATGCTCGTTCTAAGACGCGCTAATAAAAAATATGCAAATGTATAACGTGTGTGACTTGCTTGACAAAAGGAGCAAAGAAATATATGTCGTCGCAAACGGCAACTAATAAAGCATCGGTATTTTCTCAATATTCTAGATTATTTTCATTTAATGGAGCTAAAGCGTTTTGCGTAGCAGGCGCAATTGCGCGTTTGCCAATGTCTATGATTGCGTTGGGGATTGTTCTTGCATTAAACCATTTGTATAACAACTGGACTATTGCTGGAGCAATGTCTGCGTCGTATGTGCTTGCACAAGCTGCGGTAACTCCTGTGTATGCTAAGCTTTTCGACCGTTTTGGTCAGCGTAAAGTTGGAGTTATTGCGCTAAGTGCACAAGTAATCGCTATGATTTCTTTTGCATGTGCAGCGTTATTTAAGGTTCCTCTTGTTTTGCTTTTTGTGCTAGCAATTGTAATGGGCGTAACTCAGTTTGCTTTTGGCGCGTTGGTGCGTACTCGTTGGGCTTATACATTGCGTGCAGAAGATGACGATTCTTTATTAAACGTTGCTTATGCGTTGGAATCTGGTATCGATGAAATTGTGTTTATATTAGGACCTATTTTAGCTGCGTGGTTAGCAACTTCTGTGCATCCTGTTTCGCAATTATTCGTGCCAGTATTTGCAAGTGGATTGGGCGGAGCTTGGTTCTTTTCTCTAAAAAATACTCAACCTGCTGTGCTTAAAGTAGTGGAAGTTCCAACTGCTGCAGCTGAAGACGTTGATGTATTAATCGCTTCTCAAAAAGAAGATGAAATTTCTAAAGATTATGCGGAATCTCAAAAGCAAGAACCGAAACGCTCATTTGCAGACAAATTTAGTCTTAAGCAATTGCACAATCATCACTCAAAAAAGCGTGGCAAAAACGTGCTGCTTTACCGCGGTATTATCCCGCTAGTGCTCATGTTTGTTGTGTTTAATATGAGTTTTAGTGCATTTGACGTGTCTGTAACAGCTGCAATGAAAGCTCAAGGACTTGATCATTTTATTGGTATGCAGCTGGCATTGTTTGCATGCGGTTCGCTTGTGGGAGCGATTATTTTTGGATCGCATAAATTCCGCGGTTCTAATTGGTCGCATTTGATTGTATTTTTGACTGGTTTAACTGTTGGATTTGTGCTTATGAGTCTTAATATTGACAGACTTATGCTTATGAGCGTTTTTGAAGTGCTTTCCGGCTTATGCGTTTCGCCAATTTTTGCTACTGGAAATCTTATCGTTAAAGCAACTGTCCCTGAAGAATCGCTTACGGAAGGTCTTTCATGGCTACCAACTGCGTCTGCTGTCGGCTGTTCTTTAGGTTCGATGGCTGCTGGAGCTGCAATCGACTCGTGGAATTCGCATGCCGGAATGATGGTTCCGTGGATTTCAACAATGGCAGCTATACCTATCGCAACGTTCGGCTGGTTTATTGTAATGGTGCTTAAAAAGCGACATTAACTGCGCACGCGTGTAAAGTTTCTGCCGCTTTTTGGCTAGGGAACGGCAGTTTCTTTACGCCGCTGTAAAGTTTCTGCCGTTTCAGTAACAAAAGCTGAGTTGAGTCCTAACGGTACACTAGAAAGAAGTGCGCAATATCGCAAGATGTAGTGAGATGAATATGAAAATAGAATATGATGAACGTACTGAGGAAATTCTTGCTGAAGTAGTACGCGATGCGTTGCAATCTGACGCTGATAATATGCGTTCTCTTAATAACCAAGAATCTTCTGCGTCGTCTAAGCAAATTCGACAGTCGGTGAAAAAAGTGAATAAAAAAATGTCTTCTGATACTTCAACTAAATCAGTATCTACTAAAGATGTAAAATCTGCTAAAACTAAATCAACTAAAAAAGCTAAATTCAACAAAGAAACTAAAACAGAAAACGCAGAGTCATCAACTCGTAGAACAGGAAATGTTCTTCCTCCTGTAGTTAACGATCAAAGAGAAGGTGCGCTTATTGCGCCGCCAAAGTATCGTAAAGGCTCAATGCGAATCGTACCGCTTGGTGGTTTGGGTGAAATCGGCCGCAATATGAACGTAATTGAATATAACGGTCATATTCTGCTTATCGATTGTGGTGTGCTATTCCCAGAAGAAGAGCAGCCAGGCGTTGATTTGATTCTCCCAGATTTTCACTACATTCAAGATCGCTTAGACAAAGTTGAGGCATTGGTTTTAACGCATGGTCACGAAGATCATATCGGTGGTGTGCCTTACCTTCTTAAAATGCGTCCCGACATTCCGTTAATTGGTTCAAAGCTAACTCTTGCTTTTGTGGAAGCTAAGTGCAAAGAGCATCATATTGATCCGGAGCTTATTCGCGTAGAAGGTCGCGATAAGATGAAAGTCGGTCCGTTTAACCTTGAATTTATTACTGTTACGCATTCTATTCCAGATGCGCTCGCTGTGTGCGTAAAAACTCCAGCCGGAACGCTTATTGATACTGGAGATATTAAACTTGACCAGCTTCCTCTTGACCATCGCATTACTGATTTAGTTGAGTTCGGGCGTTTAGGTGAGCAAGGCATAGATTTGCTTATGGCTGATTCCACTAATGCTGAAGTCCCAGGATTTGTGAAGCCTGAAACTTCGATTGGTCCGGCTTTGGATCGCGCTTTTGCTGAAGCTACGCGCAAAATTATTGTTGCTAGCTTCTCAAGTCACGTTCATCGCGTGCAACAAGTAGTTGACGCTGCGCATAAGTTTGGGCGCAAAGTTGTGTTCGTTGGTCGCTCGATGGTTCGTAATATGTCAATTGCTGCGGATTTAGGCTACTTGCATATTCCTGAAAATACTGTTGTTGACTTAAAACAGGCGAAGGATATTCAGGATGACAAGCTCGTATACATGTGCACTGGTTCACAAGGTGAGCCTATGGCTGCGCTTGGGCGTATTGCAGATGGCAGTCACCGAGATATTACTGTTAACGAATTCGATACTGTTATTCTTGCAAGTTCGCTTATTCCAGGCAATGAGCATGAGGTTTACAAAGTTATTAATAAGCTTGTGCAGTTGGGTGCGCGCGTAATTAACAAAGATAATGCTGCTATTCACGTGTCTGGTCATTGCAATGAAGGCGAGTTGCTGTACTTGTACAACATTGTGAAGCCAAAGTGCGCTATGCCAATTCACGGTGAACATCGTCACTTGGTTGCAAACGGATTGATTGCAGTAAAAACTGGCGTTGATCCAAATAACGTTGTGCTTGCTGAAGACGGCGATGTTGTGGATTTGTATCATGGCAATGCTGCAGTTGTTGGTTCTGTGCCATGCGGTTACGTGTATGTTGATGGTGATTCTGTTGGTGAGCTTACAGATGAAGAGCTTGAAAAGCGCAGAATTTTGGGCACGGAAGGTTTCGTTTCGAGCTTTGTTGTAGTTGATACAGAGCACGCTGACGTGGTTTCTGGTCCAAAGATTTTCTTGAATGCTGTTGCTGAAGACGAGACTGATTTTGAGAAGGTTCGTCATCAAATTGTTGAACAGTTGCAAGATGCTATGATGCGCGGCGAGCACGATACTTATAAATTGCAGCAAATTATGCGACGCACATTGGGCAGTTGGGTGGCTCGCGCTTTACGCAGGAAGCCTATGCTCGTTCCGGTAGTTGCGGATATTGCAAAAAATAGTCAAGAATAATGAAAAATAATCAAAAATAAAGAAAAATATTCGCGATTATTCGTAAATAGCTGAAAATAATCGTAAATATAATTAAAAATAAGAAAAAATAAGAAAGGTACAAAATATGCCAGGAGCAAATCTTACTCGCGTAGAAGCTCAAGAGCGTTTCGACGCTATCCAAATGCCAATTCACTACGATGTTGCGCTCGATTTAGGAAAAGGCGGACGCGATTTTACTTCGCGCACAAAGATTGAGTTCGATGCTAAGGCTGGTAGCGCAAGCTTCCTCGATTTAATTGCAAACAGCGTAGAATCCGTGGTGTTAAACGGTACCGATCTTGACGTTTCTAAAGTTTTTGCAGACAGCCGAATTGAGCTTGCAAATTTGCTTGAGCATAATACCGTAGAAGTTGTAGCAAACTGCCAGTATTCCAACACGGGCGAGGGTTTGCACAGAAGTGTCGATCCTTCTGACGGAAACGTGTATTTATATACTCAGTTCGAAGTGCCGGATGCTCGCCGTGTTTATGCTGTATTTGATCAGCCAGATTTGAAAGCTGTTTTTGATTTTACGGTTGATGCTCCAGAAAGCTGGATTGTGACTTCCAACATGCCAGTTAAAAGCGAAACAGTGCTGGAAGGACGCGAAACTGAAGCAGGCACTTTGGAAAATGGCACTGTAGAAGGCATGAAGCGCTGGGTATTCGAGTCAACTCCAAAGATGAGCTCTTATTTAACTGCTATTTGCGCAGGACCTTACGCTGGGTGGCACACAACTTACGACAACGAAGACGGTCGCGTAGTGCCAATGGCAATGTACTGCCGTCAGGCACTTAAAGACGCTTTTGCAAAAGACGTTGACTACTTGTTCGATATTACGAAGAAAGGTTTTGCTTTCTACGCTAAGACTTGGGGAGTGCCATATCCGTACGCAAAGTACGATCAGATTTACGTGCCAGAATATAACGCTGGAGCTATGGAAAACATTGGTATGGTTACGATTCGCGACCAGTACGTGTTTGAATCCAAAGTTACAGACGCTTATGCTGAGCGCCGCGTTGTAACAGTTTTGCATGAGCTTGCACACATGTGGTTCGGCGACTACGTGACCATGAAGTGGTGGAATGATTTGTGGCTTAACGAATCCTTCGCAGAATTCACTTCTACTCTTGCAACTGCTGAAGCAACCGAATGGCATGACGCTTGGAGCACTTTCAATTCCGGCGAAAAAAGCTGGGCACTTAATCAAGATCAGCTTCCAACAACGCACCCAATCGTGGCTCCAATCAACGATTTGAATGACACTTCCGTCAACTTCGACGGCATCACTTATGCAAAGGGTGCTTCCGTATTGAAGCAACTCGTAGCGTATGTTGGTCGCGAAAAGTTCTTTGAAGGAATCCATAACTATTTGAGCAAGCATGCATACAGCAACGCAACTTTGGCCGATTTGTTGCACGAGTTAGAGCTTACAAGCGGCCGCGATCTTAAAGCTTGGAGTGCTCAATGGCTTGAAAAGGCTGGAATTAACACGATTTCTACCGAAGTCGAAGAAGCAGGTGACGGCACTATTGCTTCCTTGCGTTTGCGTCAGAGCGCGCCAGCTGAGCATCCTGTTCTTCGCGCACACCGTTTGGCTGTTGGATTCTACAATGTAGACGAAGCAACTGGCGAAATTAAGCGCACAAAGCGAATCGAACTTGACGTAGACGGCGAAGTGACGGAAGTTGTTGAGGCGCGCGGCGAAAAAATGCCAGCACTTATCCTTGTAAACGACGACGACTTGACTTACACGAAGCTACGTTTTGACGAAAAGTCGCTTGAATTTGCTGCCGAAAACTTGTATCGTTTCAAGGATTCTTTGACTCGCTCACTTATTTGGCTCGCGTTGTGGGACATGACTCGCGACGCAGAATTCCCAGCAGAACGCTTCGTGAAACTCAGCCTTAAAGCTTTGGCAACTGAGCGCGAATCAACTACTTTCCGCTATGCTCTTGGTCAAGTGAAAGTAACTGCAAGCCACTACGTTGTCCCAGAGCGTCAAGCAGAAGTCGCAAAGCATGTTGCTCACGAATTGTGGCAGTTAGCTTTGGCAGCTTCTGCAGGTTCCGACGAGCAATTCCAGCTCGTTAAGGCTTATCTTGGATACGGCGAAGTTGGAGATGCTGAGTTCTTGCGCGTAGCTAACGGATTGCTCGACGGTTCCGTGAGTTTGGAAGGCTTGGAAATCGACAACGACTTGCGCTGGAGCATTTTGATTGCGCTCGCAGGCGTGAATGCTTTGGACGAAGCTGGAATTGACGCGGAACTTCAAAAGCGCGACACGACTGAGAATCGCGAATACGCTTACCAGGCTCGTGCAGCTCGCTCAACTGCAGAAGCTAAGGATTGGGCTTTTGAACAGGCTTTGCGCAATCTCGATTTGACGAATATGCAAATGGGCGCTGTGGTTGCTGGATTTGCAAGCACAGCTAAAGGCGATTTGGTTAAGCCTTATGTTGAGCGCTACTTTGCTGAAGTTGAGTGGATTTGGAAGAACCGCACATTCCATATGGCTGAGGCTCTGATTGAGGGCTTGTATCCTGTGTATGCGCCGGTTGAGGAGCTGGTTAAGCACGGTGAAAAGTGGCTTGAGGCTCATGCTGATGCGGATCAGGCTTTGCGACGCATGGTGCTTGGTAGCCTTGATTCTTCGCGTCGCACGCTTAAAGTGCAGCATTACAACGCTTCTTTGCGCTAAATTCGGACACTCGCGCAACGCGACGACATGCTTTCGCACTTGCTTGCCGTGGCGCGAGTTTTGGGGGATTTCTCTCCTCGCATGCGCGACGACCTGCTTGAGCGCAGCATTGTGCGCGCGAAAGCAGCTCGGAGCGTGAACTTGCTCAAGTTGAAAGCACGGTGTGCTTTCAACGCAAGCTCAGTAGCGAGCGCGCCTAGACCGCGCGAGCGTTCCTTCGGGCGCTTTATTCTTAAACGTTTTAACGATAAGCTCGCGTTTTACTACGCTCGCTTGCGAAACTCGCGTTGGAAGTCCACTGGACTTCCGACTTAAGCGAGTTTCCGCATTGAAGTGCCTCCGCGCGCTACGCTTTAAGCGCTCCGGCAAGTCAATGCGCCCAGTCCTCTTTTAGTGCTCGTAGAGAAATCCCCCAAACTCTGCGTGTTTAATCTTTAATAACCGTGCTCATCGCAGAGATTTTTCGATTTTTCTTCTTCACTCGGCGAATCAGCAGCCTTCGGCTCTGACGTTCGCCTCGCTCAGTGCGAAAAATCTCAAATCTCTACCACACTGGTATTCCTGCAACTAAAGTCGCTAAACAAAGCTATGTGTTGGTGTGTTGTAGGAGTTTCTTGTGTGGTGTATGCATTAGCACGAATGTTAGTGTTCTCCTAAGTAATAAGCAATCAACTTCAGCAGAGCATTACTGCAAAGCTTCTTTGCTGCGCTAGCGCGTTATGCGAAACAGTGAGTAGAATTGCGGATAGTGTGTGACGCGCTAGTATGCGATGTTGTTTGCTTGCGCGCAGGATGAAGTGATTTTTGCGAAAGAGGCTTTATTATGCCAAGAATGTTTGGTACAGACGGTGTGCGTGGATTAGCAAATCGCGATTTAACAGCGCAACTTGCGTTAGATTTAGGTGACGCTGCAGTGCGCGTTTTGGGAGATAAAAGCGCGGTTGCGTCTGCTGCAGAAGAAGAAGCGTCATCAGATACTTCTTCTCGCTCCGCTCACGCTCGTCGCCGCGCGCTTATTGGTAGAGATACTCGCGTTTCTGGCGATTTTCTAGCTTCTGCTCTCGCTGCTGGCATGAGTGCTGGCGGTTTTGATGTTATCGATGCTGGAATTATCCCAACTCCTGGCGTTGCTTTCCTCACTTCCGTGCTTAACGTTGAAATGGGTGCTGTTATTTCTGCGTCGCATAATCCTATGCCAGATAACGGCATTAAATTCTTTGCGCGCGGAGGCTTTAAGCTTCCAGATAGCAAGGAAGATGAGATTGAGGCTGTGCTTGGTCAAGATTGGGAGCGTCCAACTGGTGCTGGTGTAGGTCGAGTCAGCCATGATACTACTACAGCTACTAACTTGTATATTGATCATTTAGTTTCTGCTGTTGCGCCTTTAAGTAACGCTTCTACTACGCGCCCAAAGCCGCTTGCAGGTTTGCGTGTTGTAGCAGATTGCGCGAATGGTGCTACTTCTGTTGTTGCTCCTGAGGCTTTGCGCCGCGCTGGTGCAGAAGTTGTAGTTATTAACGCATCTCCTGACGGCTACAACATTAACGATCATGCGGGCTCGACTCATCCTGAGCAGTTACAAGCTATGGTTAAAGCTTCTAAGGCTGATTTAGGTGTTGCGTTTGATGGCGACGCAGACCGCTGCTTGGCTGTCGATGAAAACGGCAATATGGTTAATGGCGATCAAATTATGGGTATTCTTGCTCGCGCTAAAAAGGCTGAAGGCAAGCTTAATCATGACACTCTTGTAGTTACAGTTATGAGCAATCTTGGCTTAAAACTTGCTCTTAAAGATATGGATATTGCAACAGTGCAAACAAACGTTGGCGATCGCTACGTTCTTGAAGAAATGCTCAAGCACGATTATTCGCTCGGCGGCGAGCAGTCTGGTCACGTTATTAATCGCGAATTTGCAACCACCGGCGACGGTACGCTTACTGCTTTGACTTTGTGCCGTGAAGTTGTGCGTTCAGGCAAGAAACTTTCGCAAATGGCTGCAGACTTCCCACAGCTTCCGCAAGCTCTTGTAAATGTGCCAAATGTAGATAAAATGGCTTCGAAAACTAACGCAGCTGTGCTTGCAGCTGTTGAGAAAGAATCGAAACTTCTTGGAGATACAGGTCGCGTGCTTTTGCGTCCTAGCGGCACCGAGCCTCTTGTGCGCGTTATGTGCGAGGCTGCAACTCAAACTCAGGCGGATGAGGTTTGCGCTCGTCTTGCTCAAGTTGTGGTTGATAATCTGAAGTTATAAGTTTGCTTACTTTTGCGTTCTCTGTTTGCTTACATCTCAGTCGGCTCTAGCAGTGCGCAAATAATTTTGATACACTTATATCTTTAGTGCTGCTTTCAAATTCTGCTCGCGGCATGTAAATTTTGTATATTTTCGCGTTATTATGCGCGTTATTTAAAACGGTGAAAAGGAGTCCTATGTTTACGCATCACGCAAGTGTTGATACTAAGCTCAGTCGCGCTGTTGAGCGCTTGCTTGATTCCGCTACAGAAGACGGCATTTTGCCGATTGTGCAGGCAGGTGAGCCTGTTCTTCGCCAGCGTACTGTTGCGTATGATGGTCAGCTTACACGTGCAACTCTTACTAAGCTAATTTCGTTAATGCATAGCACAATGTTGGAAGCTCCGGGAGTTGGTTTAGCTGCTCCTCAAATTGGTCTTGGTCTTGCTATTGCTGTTATTGAAGATCATGTTCGTGATGATGAGGACGATCCTCGTGACATCGCAGAGCTTCCGTTTAGAGCTATTATTAACCCTCATTATGAGCCTATTGGTACGCAAACTCGTAGTTTTTATGAAGGTTGTTTAAGCGTTTCCGGCTATCAGGCTGTACGTCAACGTTGGCTTGATATTCAGGCTACTTGGCAGGATGAGGACGGCAAACAACATTCCGAGCGTTTGCATGGTTGGCCTGCGCGTATTTTCCAGCACGAAACAGATCATCTTCGTGGTGAACTTTATATTGATCGTGCAGAAATGCGTTCACTTTCCACTGATGAGAACCTTGAGGATTATTGGGCAGATGAAGCAGTTCCAGTGGCGGCGGCTCGCACTTTGGGATTTGCTATCTAGGTTTTATTGTCAATTTATTTATTAATTTGATTTTGTTTTTGATTAATAGATACTGACTATATTTTTCTGTTTTTCTATTTTTGCGTCGTATTTTTTACTGATTTATGTCGTGTTTATAGAATTTTTTGTTTCAAACAAGCACTTTTTTGTTACGTCTGGTTTGTTTTGTGTGCTTTTAGTAATAGAATTGAGCGCAAGTGGTTTGTTAAACATTTTTCGGTTAGCAAATTTATGGGATCTGTTCCATTAACAAAGGAGAGACGAGTGAAAGTTTGCGCTCAATGCGGTACCCAGAATATTGATACTGCAAAATTCTGCAAGGGTTGTGGTAACAAGTTTGAGGCTGCTCAGCCGGCACCCGTTCAGCCGGCACCTGTTCAGCCAACACCTGCTCAGCCGGCACCTGTTCAGTCAGTACCTGTTCAACATGCTCCAGCTCAGCCAGTGCCTGTTCAGCAAGTGCATGTTCAGCCTACACCAGCTCAGCCGGCGCCTGCTCAGCCTATTGCGCAGCATGCTCCTCAGTTTGCGCGTCCTAGTATGCCTCAGCAGGGTATGCCAGCTCAGCCAGGAATGCCTCAGCAGGGTATGCCTCAGCAGGGTATGCCAAATATGCAACGTCCAGGCTATCCATATGCTCAGCAGGGTATGCCAGCTCAGCCAGGAATGCCGGGTATGCAGAATCGCCCAAATACTCCAGGCGTTTCGCACTATAGCCAAATTTCAAACCAGCTTAATGCTGAACAGATGATGAACTTCTTCCGTTGGTTAGTAACTGCTCTTAAGAATCCTTCTCAGAGGTATCGCGTATCTAATATTTACGCAGTTTTAATTTCTGTGATTTCTGGTTTGCTGTTTGGTTTCCAAGCATATTTCTCTTCGCTTTCTTTCTACAATGCTTCTAATAGCACTGCTTTGGAACTTGTATCTAAGTTCGCTGGACAGCAAACTCCTGGTGTGCCTTTTACACTATTCTTCTATAAGTTTGTTATTGGAATGATTACCGTATACGCTGTATACGGTGTAGCTTTGCTTGGCATGAAGATGTTTGGTGAAGAGGTTTCGCCAGCTCAGCTTCACGTTCTTTTTGCTCAGAAACTCGTACCGCTTTTAGGCTTGCAAATTGTTTCAGTGATTTTGACTTTCATTGCTCCATCTATTCCTGTTATGAATTACTTTAAAGGAAAAGTAGAAGGCAGTGATTCTTTAGTTGCATCTATAATCTACAGCAATTCAGACATCTCATTGTTAATGAATAATCCTAGTGCTGTTTTGCAAGTTCCATCTATGTCTTTGCACACACTTTACTTGGTATTATTGATGCTCATTCCTGTATCGTTTATGGCAACTGCACACTACAAGGGTAAGCTTGATCGTGAGTGGATGTGGGTTATCTTTATCTTGATTGGAATTGTTGCAATATTTATCGTTGCTGCAATCAATACTGCTATGGTTAATTCCTTGGTTCCTTCGAATAATCTTATGAATAAAGCACAAGACCTAGCTAATTTATTTAAGTAAATATATCTAATAAGTCATAAGCCTAGCAGTCTTGTCTGCTAGGCTTATTTTGTAAAAATATACGGAGAGAAATATATGAATTGTCCATATTGCAACAGTCAAAATGCTTATGGAGCTATAGTATGCTCATCTTGTGGAGCTAGTCTTGTGCCGCAGCAAGCTAATTCAAGTTATCAGCCAATGCAAAGTGCTCAATATCAGCAAAATCAAATGAACGATGTACAACAAACGCAGTTCATTCAGCAGAACACGCAAGCTTATCCTCAGCCTGTTTATAGCAGTCAAAATACTTATGAACAGCAGGATTATTCAAATCAACAGTACTATAATCAGCAGGATTATTCGCAAAATCAGCCTACAGAATATTATGCTCCTGATTCGTTTAATCCTAATTTCGTAGCAGGTAATGTTGTGAGAAGCACGCCTATGAAACACAGCACAAAAATTATGCTTATTGTAATTGGCATTGTTATTGTGGTTCTTGGTATAGGTTATACAGTTATTCAACAGAATGTGTATTCTCCACAAGCAACAATTCAACGTTATGTGAAGTCTTTGCAAGAAGGCAATTTTGATGAAGCTAACAATATGACAGATTGGTCTTCTTCTAAAGTTCCAGAAAATTATCGTGCCTTACTTACAAGCGCAATAGGCAGAGCTTCCAAGAATCATATGTCTTACATGAGTGTTGATAGTGGCCCATACAATTCATTTAAGCTTTCTTACAAAATTGGCAATAGTGATGCTTCGGCAGTAATAAGCCTTGTACCAGCTGGCAAACAGTGGCTATTCTTTGACTCTTATAAAGTTCAATATCCACCATTTGGTCACATTACCATAACTGTGCCAAATGAAGTTGATAAAATAAAAGTTAATGATTCTGAAATAAATTTGTCTACTCTCAAAAAATCGCCGAAATATGACGGTGAAAGCTACAGTTCAGAATACGGTTATTCAGTATATACATCAGCTACAGAATATAGACTTCCAGTGTATCCTGGTGCTTACCATATTGAATCTGCAAAAAGTTCGCAACTGTGGACCACAAATTCTGCTGACGCGTCAATTAGCGAAAAAGATAGTTCGGAATCTGCAGTGTTAGAACTAGAAGCTACAGAAACATTAAAGGATGAGCTTACTAAGGCTATTCAAAAGCATGTCGATAAATGTGTAGCGTCAACTGAAACTGATGTTCCAGAGAGTTGTAGATTTGCAAGCTTTAGTTACTATACCAGCTATAAATATGACAATATTAAGCGTAGTGTTAATAGCACTCCTATGTTGGATCAAGTTAACATGTCGTCAGGAACTTTTCAGAGCGATGAGGTTGGTGTAGACATTACTTATCGCTATAAGGACGATGATGATGATAGTGATTGGAGAGACTCGCACACTAGAAATAGTGGTTATGTTTATGGAAAGTTTAGTATTAAAGATAATAAGCTAGTAATAGATTTTAACCAAGACTAAACCTAACGAATGTGCAAAATTTAAAGGCGCATTAAATACGAATAAAAGTTTCCCTCTACAATTTGTTTTGCAGAGGGGAATTTTTTTTATAGCGTAGATTTGCGCACTGGTAGATTTGCGCATTGTAAAGTATGACACTAAACGCATTTTTCAGTATGGATATGTTATACTGGTAGTCCGTATATTTAAAGGTTGATATACAAGCAATTTTCAATGAAGAAAGGTAGTCGATGACGTTTATCTCTCGTGCAATACGCTACATTCTGAGGAAACGAATAAAAACAGCAATAGTTTTCATTATTGTATTTCTTATTTCGACATTGTTATTTTCTACTTCTGCAGTTTCAAATGCTGCAGGTAGAGAAGGAGAAAAAGTTGAAGCGCAAGCAGAGTCTAGTTTTGTGCTCGCAAATAACCCTCAAATAAACCCTGGAACTCCTAGAGGAGCTGGAACTGTAAAACCTAAAGATGTACAGGCAATTGCAAAGTTAAATGGAATTGCTTCCTACGTTGTTCGACAAAATGTAACAGCGGATTTAGTTAATGCTAAAGCGGCAAGAATTCCAGGCGTACAAGAGTATGACAATAAGCGTGAACAGCAGTTTGGGAATGCCGTTAATATTGAAGGAACGAATGACTCTACTGGTTTAAATACTTTTAAAACAAAAGCAATAACTATGTCTAAAGGCAAGCATCTTATTGCTAACAACGTTCATGCATCACTAATTCATGAAGATCTCGCTAAAGCTAACGGATTACATGTAGGAGATACTCTTACACTTCGCGCTAATCCTTACGATGCTGACAATATTCAACAATCAACAGCAACAGTAAAAACTCGTATTGTTGGAATTTATGCCGGAGCAAATAAGCGTCAAGTCGCAACTAGGGCGGAATTGACAGCTAATACCGTGTATACGGATTTGCAAACTACTCGCGAATTATATAAATATAAGCCTGGAAAAGAAATATATCAGGATGCAAGTTTTAGAATAAAGCGCGGCGAGGATGCGGATAATATTATGTCTCAAGCTGCGAAATTGCCTATTGATTTGCAAAACTATCAACTAACTCGTGACGATCAGTTCGTTTCTGGTTTGTTGAAAGCAGCAAAGGGAGTGCGCTCAATAATGACTGTTACAACAATTGCTGTTGTATCATTCGCTATTATTGCTTTGGCATTAGTGCTTTTGCTGTGGATGAATGAGCGACGTAATGAAATTGGTGTGTTTGTTGCAATTGGCACTGGCAAATTATCTATAGTTGGTCAATATCTTGCTGAGATTGTGCTTATTTCAATACCTTCGTTGATTGTGGGTTACCTTTTTGCAAAAGTTATAGCTCCGTTGATGGCTAATGTTGCTCTTGGCTCTGTGCAATCATCAGCCGCCCGTGAATTGAGTAATATGGGTCAAGCTGGTGGAAATCTTGAATCAACTTTGGCAACAAAAACTTTGGAAACACTTAGCGTACAAGTAGACGCTCAGTGTTTTGTCGGAGTTTCTACAATTGTTGGTGCAGTAATCGTTATTGCAGTTGTGTTGTCTTATTTGCCAATTATATGCAAATCTCCTCGTGAGCTCCTCGGATTGCAAAAGTAGAACTATGCTGTTTGGCGGCATAGTTTTCATAATTCGTCGTATGAAAGTTATTTGAAAAGTTAGTGAGTAACATTATGAATGGTGAAGTAATTTCTTTATGTGCTCGAGCGAAACTTGCAATATTGCGCAAACCTCGACGTAACGCAATAATTGTGCTGATTATGACTCTTGTTTTAAGTGCGCTAGTTTCACAAGCTGGTATCAGTGCTTCTGTTGAGGGTGCTAGGGATCGTATTCAATCCAGTATTGGCTTAGGTTTTACTGTACGAGCAAAAACTCGAGGTGAAACTCTTCCAGAGCAAAGTAATGCAAATTCTAATTCTGCTACTGCTACATCTAGTTCCTCAATTCCTCAAGATTTGGGCGCAAATGAAGGAATTGACTCTAGTCAAATTCGTAAATTTGCTGCGATTTCGAGCGTAAAAACTGTAGTGGAAGAGCGCGATGTTTTAGCTGTGCCTGTTGGAAAGCAACTTGTGCTTTCTGCGCAGGGTCCTAGACTAGACGATGATGTTTTGGCTCATGCTGCTGGAATTACTGGCACAACAAATTCTCGATTATCTCAAGGTTTTCAAGAAGGATTGTACCGTTTAGAACAGGGTGAGCATATTACTAATCGTTCTGTAAGTAGCGCAATAGTGCATCGTGATTTTGCTAAGAAAAATAATCTTAAGATTGGTTCTACTATAATTCTTAAGCAGGGGTTTAATGTAAAAGTTCGCGTTGTTGGCATTTTTGCCGGCAAATTGCAAACTAAAGGAGCGCTTCCTTCGGATACGTCAGAAAACCGCATATTTACTGACTTAAGTTCTGCGTTGTCTTTGGCGGGTTCTTCTAATCGAAGTGTTTTGCGTTGTGTTGTTGAGCATTCTGATTTATTAGCTAGTGCAATACGGGAGGCTAAAAGTATTGCTGGCAAGTGGGCAGATGTAGAGCAGAATGCTTCGCAATTGTCTGATGTAATAAGCTCGGTTAACTCTGTGCAACAACTTGTGCGAATGATTTTTGTGGCACTAAGTTTTGTTGGTATTTTAGTGCTTGGACTTGTATTAGTGTTCTGGGTTAGAGGACGTATGCACGAGATTGGCGTACTTATGTCTATTGGATTATCTAGAGCAATAATAGTTAGTCAATTGCTTGTTGAAATAGTGATACTCAACATTGTGTCATTCGTCATTTCGCTAGGCTTTGGTGCTGCTTTTTCTGGCGTTATTGGTTCTGTGATTTTGCATAGTGCTGATTCGTCATTTATTGCGGATGGTATGCCAGTATTGCCATTGCTGCAAACTCTTGCTGCTTTTGTTATTGGTTTGCTTATTTCAATAGTCGCATTACTTGTTGCAGTGCTGCCAATATTAATAAAGAAGCCTCGGCAAATACTAAGTGCCATGAGTTAGCAGAAATGTAGTTGCGTATGCGAATTTTCTACTAAAAGCGCAATCGCATAAATGGAACAAATCGTATAAATCATATTTAAATTATGTAAAAATAAGGAGCTTATTATGTCGGCTTTATTGCAATTAAAAAATGTGAAGTACACTTACGGACCTGCAAATATTGCGGTATTAAATGACGTGAATGCAGATTTCGAAATTGGCAAAATGTACAGTATCATGGGAGCTTCTGGAGCAGGAAAGTCTACTATGCTCTCACTTTTAGCTGGATTAGATACTCCTTATAAAGGTGAAGTATTGTTCAATGGTGAGGATATTGCAAAAACAGGATATGTTGAGCATCGCAAAAAACATATTTCACTTGTTTTCCAGAATTTTAATCTTATTGACTATTTGACGCCATTAGAAAATTTGCGATTAGTAAATTCACATGCTGATGTTCAAGTGCTAATAGATCTTGGGTTAACTGAAGAAGAAGCAAATCGTAACGTCACTAAACTTTCTGGTGGTCAACAGCAGCGTGTTGCAATTGGACGAGCTTTAGTATCTTCTGCGCCGGTAATTTTAGCTGATGAGCCTACTGGAAGTCTTGACCCTGCAACAACTAAAGAAGTTATTGCAATATTAAAAAAAGCTGCTAGAGAGCATGGCAAATGTGTGATTGTTGTTACTCATGATTCGAAGGTCGCATCTCAAGCTGATGTAAAATACGTGCTAAAAAATAAACAGCTAACGCGACAATCTGCTTGAGCGCACGAATCGGCGAGTTTCGGACACTCGTGCAGTTGGCGCGCTGCGTTATGGTCTCTTAATCCTGTTATTCGGACACGCGTGCAGTCGTCGTGCTGCGCGCGTAACGCATGTTTCCGTTTTTTCGTTAATGGCGCAGATTGCGCTCGCTTACGAAACTCGCGTTGGAAGTCCACTGGACTTCCAACTTAAGCGAGTGTCCGCTCCGAGTTGCCTTCGCGCGCTAAATCGCAGCGCTCAGGCAGGTCGTCGCGCAAAACAATAAGCCGACTCTGCGAAATCGTAGAGTCGGCTTATTGGCTAGAAGAACTTAACTACAAATCAGATGTGGAAGTAAAGCTCATACTCGAGTGGAGTTGGAGCCAAGCGCGCCATATCCATTTCCTCATGCTTCAAATTCAGCCAAGTTTCAATCAAGTCGCTAGTAAATACGTCGCCTTGCATAAGGAAGTCGTGATCCTCTTCCAAAGCTTGCAAAGCCTCACCAAGTGAAGAAGGAACTTGCTTAATGCCGTCATGCTCCTCTGGAGGAAGCTCGTACAAATCTTTATCAACAGGGGCAGGAGGCTCAATATGGTTAACAACACCATCCAAACCTGCCATAAGCTGAGCGGAGAATGCTAAGAATGGGTTGCATGAAGGATCCGGTGCACGGAACTCAATTCGCTTAGCAGCAGGTTCCGTACCAGCAAGAGGAATACGAATAGCTGCAGAACGGTTACGAGCAGAGTAAACCAAGTTGACTGGAGCTTCGTATCCTGGAACCAAGCGATGGTAAGAGTTAAGCGAAGGATTCGTAAATGCAAGCACAGAAGAAGCGTGCTTAATCAAGCCGCCAATGTACCAACGTGCAATATCAGAAAGTTGAGCGTAGCCAGTTTCTGCATAGAACAATGGCTTGCCATCCTTCCAAAGCGACTGATGGCAGTGCATGCCGGTGCCGTTATCTCCAGCAATTGGCTTTGGCATAAATGTTGCAGCCTTACCAGCTAAAGCAGCAGTTTCATGAACCACATACTTGTACTTCATCAAATCGTCGCCAGCATGAACAAGCGTATTGTAACGGTAGTTGATTTCCTGCTGACCTGCACCGCCGACTTCGTGGTGAGAACGCTCAAGAATCAAGCCGACCTTTTGTAAATTGCAAACCATGTCATCGCGCAAATCCTGATTGTGATCTACTGGTGGCACAGGGAAGTAGCCGTGCTTTACGCGGTTCTTAAAACCAATATTGTTGCTGCCGTCATCCTCAGTGTCAATTCCGGAATTCCAAGGAGCTTCGTTAGAATCAACCTCATAGAAGGAGCGTTGCATGTCGTTAGCAAAACGCACCTTATCAAAAATGAAGAACTCAGCTTCAGGAGCAAAGCTTGCAGTGTCAGCAATGCCAGTGGACTTCAAGTAAGACTCTGCTTTAATAGCGACCTGACGAGGATCCCTAGAATATGGCTCATCTGTTACAGGATCAACAATAGAGAAAGCAACATTCAGAGTCTTATGCTTACGGAATGGGTCAATATAAGCAGTGTCAACATCTGGAATAAGCTTCATATCTGATTCGTTAATAGCCTGGAAGCCTTGCATTGAAGAACCATCGAACGCCATTCCATCAGTGAAAGCACTGTGCAAGAACTCATCAGCAGGAACAGTAAAGTGCTGCTGAACGCCAATTAAATCAGTAAATCGTACGGATACGTATTCAATGCCTTCCTTTTCAATAAGGGCTGCGGCATCTTCTTTAGTTTGCAAAGTGGTCATGGCCACCATTCCTTTCTTAAAAAACCCAGTAATGAGTTTATGACTATGAATGCCATTTTGGATTTCAGCGACTCGAATATCTCGTTACGTTTGTGTTACATAATGTTACGTGTAGTTGCGTAGATGCGAATAAATCAATACTACATGCCGCTAATTCGCATTCATCAGTTCGCGCAGTTACAATAGTACCTATGAATTACCAAGAGCAAGAAATGCATGAATATAAGATGCATGAGCATATTAAGGAAAGTGAAAATAAGCTAGATTTAGCTTCACTTTTCCCAGCCAAAGGCGATGATAGAAGGCCGCCAGATTGGCTAGGTCGTGCACTTATTTACGTTGCAATTGTTACTTTTGTGTCCATCTTCCTATGGTTCGCTTGGAATAGCATTTCATTCATTGTTTTCGATGTTGTGATTTCTATTTTTATTGCGCTCGCAATGGAACCGCTTGTTGTCCGGTTAATTAAGCATGGTTGGAGGCGAGGAGTTGCTTCTGGCTTTACGCTAACGGGCTTGCTTGTTGTAATTAGCTTGCTACTTGCTTTGTTTGGTAATTTATTTGCTCAGCAGGTTGTTTCAATGGTTATGGGCTTGCCTGATTTATACAATCAATTTGCAAATTTTGTGCTTCACTATACCGGTTTTAAAATGCCTAATATTGAGCAGCTTGGCATGGAAATTTTGAAGCATGTGCAAACATCTTGGGTTGTTGATTTTGCTGGCCAAGCACTTAACACAACATGGGGATTGATGACTGTTCTGCTTGATTTGCTTACCATTATTATGGTTACGTATTACATTTCTGCAGCAGGTCCGGCTATGCGTCGTAGCATGTGCCGTTGGATGAATCCGCAAGCTCAGCGTCGTTTCCTATTTATTTGGTCAGTTGTTCAAGAGCAGATTTCGAGCTTCTTATTTTCGCGAATTATTTTGGCAGCGATTAACGCAGTGGGTACCGCAATTTTCCTTATTGTGATGAATATACCGTATTGGCTTCCGCTATCCTTATTCTGCGGAATTGTTTCGCAGTTTGTGCCTACAATTGGTGGCTATTTGGGTGGAGCTTTGCCTATCTTGGTTGCGTGGGGTTCCAATGGTTTTGGTGCGGCTGTTGCAACATTAATTTTTATTACGATTTATCAGCAAATTGAGAACATGATTATTTCGCCGAAGATTTCCGAAAAGACTATGGATCTGAATCCTGCAGTAGCTTTTATTTCAGTTCTTGTAATGGGCGCTGTATTTGGTGCTCTTGGAGCATTTTTGGCTTTGCCTGTGACTGCAAGTTTGCAAGCAATTTTTAGAGTATGCACGAAGCAATATAGTTTAGTTTCTTCTCCGCTTATGAACGATCCTCACCCTGATCACACTTCTATTATTGTTCGTTGCGTTGAGGCGATTGGCCGTAAGTTCATGAATCCAATGAGTGAAAGTGTTCATCGTGTAATGAAAGGCACAAGCTCTCGCATTTCTCTGAACGAGGATATTTTATATTGGTATAAGCAAGCTTATGTGTCAGATTCTGACGATGCGAATAGTAGTAAAGTTTCCTCTAACGATTCTGATCAAACTGATGTATTGGCAACAATGCCAATTTCGCGCGAAATATTAGATGCCGTAAATAAAGATATTGCAAAGCGTAAAGTAGATTCTGAAAATAAGGATTCTCCTAAAGCAAAATTGCAAGTAGGCGAGTCTAAAATAGTAAACAATACAAAAAATAGTAAAAGTAACGTAAAAAATAATCCACGGAGCGGATGGAAGCGATGATTCTTCTATCAATATTTGATGTACTAGTAATACTTATTGGCATAAGCGGTGTTGTGTATCAAGGTGTTTGTGCCGTTGCATCTTTATTCGCTAAGCCTATTGTTTTTCCTGAAGCGCCAATGGATAAGCATTATGCTGTGCTTATTTCTGCGCGCAATGAGGAAGCTGTTATAGGTAATCTTATTCATTGCATTCAAACTCAAACATATAGACAAGATTTTATTGATATTTGGCTTGTTGCAGATAATTGCACTGATTCTACTGCGCAAGTTGGTCGCAATTGCGGATGCAACGTAATTGAACGTTTTGATAAAGAGCATATTGGTAAAGGTTATGCGCTCAGCTATCTCCTCGATCATATTATGAAAATTGGTGCGGATAAAGTTTATGACGCGTACTTTGTTTTCGATGCAGACAATAAACTTGATCCGCATTATTTTGAGGAAATGAATAAAGGTTTCCACGCAGGATATCAAATTTTAACTAGCTACCGTAATTCCGTGAATCTTTCAGATAATTGGGTTTCTTCCGGCTCTGCACTTTGGTTTATTCGAGAATCGCGATTTACTAACAACTCTCGAATGCTATTCGGTTCGAGTTGCCATGCTGGTGGAACTGGATTCATGTTCTCGCGTGAGATTATGCACAGAAATAGCGGATGGAAATTCCATCTTCTTACTGAGGATCTTGAATTCACTATGGACGCTATTCTTCACGGAGACAAAGTTGGATATTGCGGTTCTGCAGTATTATATGACGAACAGCCTGTGTCGTTTAGGCAGAGCTGGAGGCAGCGTCTTCGTTGGAGCAAGGGATTCTTGCAAGTATTTCGTTACTATGGAGCAGCTCTTATTCGACATGGTATTCGCGAAAGAGATTTTTCGTCGGTTGATTTTACGCTTATGCTTTTCCCGTTTATGGTTTTGGCTGTTGCAAGAATAATACTTGGTTTTATTTTTGCCGCATTTGGATTCGTAACATGGATGAGTCAAATTTCTTCAATGATTAATTTCATTACCACTACTGTTACAAGCGTTTTAGGCATGATGATATTTGTGTCACTCACTATTTTGGTTGAACACGATAAGCTTGGGGCCACGAATAAGGAGCTGTTTGCGTACGCTCTTAGCTTCCCGATTTTTATGCTTTCGTACGTGCCTATTGCGTTCCAAGCTATTTTCTCAAAGAGCGAGTGGAAGCCGATTCAGCATACCGGTCGCTGAGTGAAAGAATGAAATTCTATAGTGTGGAGCGAGTTTTGGGGGATTTTTCTCCTCGCGCGTCCCGTCCTTCAGTCGCTTTGACTGTTAAAGGCGTTTATTGTGTTCGCCTTTCTTTAAAGAATGTTGCTCCATCAGTCCTCTTTTAGCGCTCGTAGAGAAATCCCCCAAACTCTGCGTGCTAACCATTAATAACCTCATCTTATCGCAGAGATTTTTCGATTTTTCTTCTTCGCTTGGCGAATCAGCAGCCTGCGGCTCTGACGTTCGCCGCGCTCAGTGCGAAAAATCTCAAATCTCTACCACACGAATATTAGTACAGTGAAGGTAGCGTACGGAACAGTGATCTGGTGTGATGGTAGGAGGATTTGGGGTGGTGAGTGCGGCGGCTGATGGCGTTGTGATTGCGCAAAGATTGCGAGTATGAGATAATAGAAACCTCTATGTAAACGCTTGCTTGCGTAGCATTGTGGCGCGATGCGTGCGTTTATCTGTATACTGCGAGGTTCTTATGGTAGATTCTATTCCGTCTGAATATCCGTCCGGAAATGCTTTTGCTAGCAGCGTTCCGGTTTTTGGCGCAAACACTTATTCGAGTGATGCTAGCGATAGCAATGCAGATGTTCCAGCGGTTTCTATTCGCGGATTTGTTAAGACTTTTGGCAAGAAAGTTGCTGTAGATAATCTTTCGTTGAGCATTCCAGCAGGCTCTTTCTACGGATTGGTAGGTCCGAACGGTGCCGGCAAAACCACTACGATTAAAATGCTTACGGGCTTGCTTATGCCGGATGCTGGCTCAGCTTCGATCTTTGGCAATGACGTTTGGAGCGATGTAAATAGTGCTAAGCGCGCAATCGGTTTAATGCCTCAAGCCGATGAGATTTTTAAGACGATTACCGGCCTTCAACTTTTAACATACGCTGGCATGCTTCGCGATATGAGTCGCGCAGAATCCGTAAAGCGTGCAAACGATTTGCTTTCTGCTTTCGACTTAACAGAAGCTTCAAACACTATGGTTTCTGACTATTCAACTGGTATGACTAAGAAGATTTGCCTTGCAACAGCTATGATTCACAGCCCTCGCGTACTTGTATTGGACGAGCCTTTTGAGGCAGTTGATCCTGTTTCTAGCGCAAATTTGAAGGATATTCTCGCCGAGTATGTTTCTACTGGCGGTACGGTGATTATTTCTTCGCACGTTATGGAATTGGTTGAAAAAATGTGCTCGCACGTGGCGATTATTAACGAAGGTCATGTTGCAGCTTCTGGCACTCTTGAAGAGGTGGCTCAGGGCAAAGATCTTGAAGATCGCTTTATGGAGCTTGTTGGCGGACGTCACGCGGCTGCGCGCATTGATTGGCTTAACGGCGGCAAGTCTGATAACGCTGCTGTCGCTTCTACCGAGTCTGCTAATCTCAACGCCTAATAAGGATGGCCATAATGTCTATGATTTTTACCATGGTTCGCCTTCGCTGGGCGCTTACTTTTTCCGTTATGCGAAAGTCGATTTGGCAAAAAATCGGCTTTGGTATAGTCATTGTTTTTGGACTTGCGATTATATGCGCTCTTGGTTTTGCGGGCTGGCAAGCAGGAAAGTATCTTAATCCAGGAATGCTTGCAGATACTAAAAATTGGCAGGAATTTCAGTTCGCTCCAATAATGGTTGCGTCGATTGTGTCAATTTTTACGCTGTTTATAAACCTATTTATGTTCGGCAGTGACACAACACTAAAGTCGCGTAGTTTTGCGCTTTACGGCATTCCCTACGTAAAGCAGCAAGCTGGTATGCTTCTTGGCTCCCTTTTTGGAGCGCTTTCAATAAGCTGCACAATCGCGCTTGCTTTGTGGTCTTTAGCGTACAGAAACTTTGGGATTGTGCCGGTTTTAGTAAGCGTAATTGCAGCTCCGCTTTACGTTGCAACAATCGTGTCTTTAAGCAAAATGCTTATTGAGCTTTTGGATACTATTTTAATAAACAAGCGTTCAAGAAACATTTTTTACTTTGCTATTTTTGTAGCGTATATGATTTTTGTTTCCACTATGAATATTGGTAACAAAAGTCCAAGAGGAATTGTGTTTGGCTTAGGTTTTTGCTCTGCGTCCGCTTTTACTCCATTAAGTGCTGCTATGGCTTTGCCTCTTGACGCCATTAATGGCAATTGGCTTGCGCTTGTTATTCGCTTCTTTATTTGCGTACTAACGATTGCTGCTTGCTTTGCAATCTCTGTATTTTGCGCAAAATTAGAGCCTAAGCTACTTCGCGGTGAGCAAAAAACAGTTGTTAAAACTAAGGGAATCGGCTTCTTTGCAGCAGTTCCAGACAACACAGTCGGTGCGATTATTGCGCGAATTATTAGCGTTATGAGAAGAGATATGCGTCAACTATTTTTGCTTCTTACGCCGCTTTTTATTCTGATAGTTGCAGGAGGAACTAGTTTTAATGCTAAAGGATTTGGTTCTATAGCACAGGATATAGGCGTTTCTAGCTGGCTTATGTATGCTGCTTTGCTTATGGGCATGGTTGTTGGAAACAATATTGCATACGATGGCACAGCTTTTACTATGCACGCGATTATTGGAGTAAAAGGTTTGCACGATCGTTTAGCGCACGCAATAGTTTGGTCCGTGATTTGCGCTGTGTACTTTGCAATTCTTGGAATAGGGGTTTACGCTTTCCTTTTCTTTGTAGCAAATGTTAAGCAAAATATGAATGCAGTTATGTTCCAAACTCTTTCTCCAATTGGAGTAGCTTTTGCGACCATAGGCATTGGCTTAATTTCTTCGTGCATAGCAATGTACCCTGTAGCGTCAATCGAAAAGCCATTTTCTAGGCCGCAAGGTTCTGCAGGCGCTAGATCTTTTGCTCCAATAGGTTTTTCGCTTCTTTCTGCAGTATGCATGATTCCGTCTATTGCTGCAGCTATGACGTTTTTGGCTATTAACACGAATCTTTTGTGGATTGCATGCATTCTGTTCGTAGTAAACGGATTTGTTGTGTTGGTTGTTGGCGTAATTCTTGGCGGCAAAGTGATGGATAAGCGCATGATTCGCATTGTAGAAAACTTGCGCAGATTTGCGTCGATTACTGCGTAACTTATGCACGCTTTGTTGCAAGCGCAATGTATAGTTAAGCGCGGTATTTGCAATCGATTTAAAGGTGTGCTCGCATGGAAAGTAGTAAAGGCTCAAATGATGCCTTAAATACTCCTAATGCGAGCACGCCAACGCAAAGCGGCGAATCCAACAAAAGTATCGAGCCTAAAGCAAGTAGTGAATCTAAACCAAGTAGTGCACAGAAGAAAAGTAAATACGCTGCTATGGTTTTAAGAAGCCAATATCCTTCTCGTTGGCGATTACTTATTGCATTTATAGCAGTTATAGTTAGTGCAGCAATTATTTTTACTTATTTTTTGCTTGACGTATACGATATTCTTCCTGGTCCTTTGACGTTGCGAAGCCAACATTATGCTGTAACTGTTTCTTCTCCTAAATCACTTTTGCGAGTTAATTCACTAGCTAAAGGCGTGACTTATGGTAAAGAAATAAATCATTCGCAAGCTCAAAAACTTATTGACGAGTTGGTTTCCGATGCTTCTATGAGTAGCAGCACTTCAGCAGTAATTATGGATGCTAATGGGCGAGTAGTTGCTTCACATGAGCCAAATGCTTTAAGAGAGCCAGCATCAACGCTTAAAACTTTAACTGCTAGCGTGGCTTCTCGCACTCTTGACATGGGTTCAACTCTTGATACTCAAGTATTTTTGTTGCCTAAAACAGGCGGTGAACCAGAACGAGCTTCTAGTGCGAATGCTAGAAAGCTTGTGCTTCGCGGCAATGGTGACATGCTTCTTGGCGTTGGAGAAAACGATTGGAACCATGTTAATGGCAGAGCAGGCTTAACGACATTAGCGAGAAGAACAGCCAACGCTTTGAAACTTGAAAATATTCGCACAGTTTCTTTAGCTGTTGATGACTCATTGTTTGGCGCAAAACGTGCTCCTGATTTGATTTATGAAACAGATGTTGAACGACGCTTTTATGCTCAAACGTCATCTTTGGCTATAGATGATGCTCGTCAGCGTGACCTTTCAGTGCAAGGTGTTGACGCTGATGCTATGACAGATTTTCCGCTTTCTGATCCTCATCCTGCTTTAAGTGTCGGTCGTGTTTTTGCTAAATTATTAAGCAAACAAGGAATAGTTATAAGTAATTATTCTAATAAAACCACTTCTGACGAAAAAAATTCCGCTTCAGACTCGTCTGCAGATGATTCTTCTGAAAATAACAAAGATTCTGAAAATGAAAATAAATCTGCACAATCTGAAAATTTTGTAATACCAGTAAGCGAAACTAAATCGTTAATATCATCTAATTCGCGTTTAATTGCACAAGTTTCTTCTGCACCTTTAAACGAAATAATGGCATATACGCTTCGTATTTCAGACAATACATTGGCGGAAGAGTTTGGTCGTTTGACTGCGCTTGCAACTCACAAATCCAATTCTCCGGAGGGTGCAGTTCAGGCAGTAAAAGAAGGATTACGCAAGCTCAATATCGATATACGTGGTTTGCATATGTCTGATTGCTCAGGCTTGTCTCCAAAATCAAGGTTGCGCGCAACAACGCTAGCTCAAGTACAAGTGCTTAATATTAAAGCCGATTCTGGAGGTGCTGCAGCTGCTGAAGGATTGTCTCTTCCTGGTTTAGTTGGAACAGCAAGAAAGCGTTTAGCGGATGAATCTTCTGCCGGCATGCTTCGCGTAAAGACTGGTTCTTTAAGTGAAGTTACTTCTATGGTTGGTAATGTATCTAGGAAAAGTGGTGGAGTGCTAACTTTCGCTGTTGTTGCGAACCAGCCAGCTGATATTTGGGGAGCATTCGTAGCGATTAATAAGTTTATGGCAGAATTGCCAAAACTATGATTTATGAGTTGCAATTTAGCGTTATTGGCGCGTTACACTAGAAGCTATGGTGTATTCTTCTCGTATACGCGCAGGAATTGGCGCAATCAAGCATTGTTTTGACGAACTTTCGTTGTGTGCTCAAGACGCGCGTTTTTCCGAACACGGCAATCACGCGACAGATGTTGATGCTCCTCTGGTTCTTATTGCGTGCTCTGGAGGTAGAGATTCTCTTGCACTTACAGCATTGAGCGTGATTGTGTGCGCAAGTAGAGGTATTCGTTGCGGTGTTGTAATAGTAGATCACCATTTGCAGCCGCACTCAACTGAAATTGCTAATATTGCTGCTAAGCATTGTTTGCAATCTGGAATAGACGAAAAGTACGTGTATATTCAATCTGTGAACGTCGAAGATTCTGGAGAAGGCGAAGAGTCTGCTGCAAGAAATGCTAGGTATCAAGCAATTATTGAGGTTGCTAAAAAGCAGCAAGCTGCAGCCGTGCTTTTAGCTCACACTGCAAATGATCAAGCAGAAACTGTAATGATGGGGTTAAAAGATTCTGCAGGTTTAGAAGCAGTTGCTGGCATGAAAGCAGTGACATTGCGTCAAAACGTGCTTTTTGCAAGGCCTCTTATTAAGCTTACTAGAGAAGATACTACTGGTATTTGCGAGGATCTAGGTATTTCATGGTGGGATGATCCTACAAATGGTGACGATATTTCGCAAAATGAGGAACTTTCAGAAAATTATCCATTGAGATCTCGAGTTAGACACACGTTAATGCCTTATATTTCGCGATTTTTTAATGCGAATATGGTTACTTTGCTTTCTCGCGGAGCTGAAATAGCTAGAGACGATCTTGACTATATTAATTCTCAAGTTGACGAAGTTAGTTCACAAGTGATGGAATTTGATAAAAATGCGAAAACTGTTAGGTTAAAAGCTGATAAATTAGCGCAATATCATCCATCAATTCGTAGACGAATTATAGTGCGTGCGTTAAGTGAGCTTGGTCTGCGTTTCTCGTCAAGTCACATATCTGCAGTGGACGAACTATGTACAAAATGGCATGGCCAGAAGCCTTTTTCGCTGCCAAATTATTATGAAGCGACTCGGCTCTCGCGCAATATCGTCATTCGCTTATGCAAAGATAGTGAACATGCAAATTGCAGATATACGAGATGACATCGACTATGAATTAATTAGCCACGAAGACCTTATGAAGCGTATTCGTGAAGTTGCTAAACAAGTAAGTGAAGATTACAAAAACCGTAATGTTTTGCTTGTTGCAGTTCTAAAAGGTGCTGTAAATACTCTTGCTGTATTTTCGCAAGAATTAAGCATTAACGCATCAATGGACTTTATGAGCTTGTCTAGTTACGGCAGTGGCACTCAAACTAGCGGACAAATTACTGTCCGCGAAGATTTAAGTACTGATGTGCGCGGTCGAGATGTGCTTATTGTAGAAGACATTGTTGATTCCGGTCGCACGCTAGCTTGGCTTGTAGATGAGCTAAAAGGTCGTGGTGCTGCAAGTGTAAAAGTTTTTGCATTGCTCAGTAAGCCTGCACGTCGCGAAGTAGACGTACAAATCGACTACTCGGGCTTTGAAATTCCTGATGCATTTGTCGTTGGTTTCGGAATGGACTACGACGAACGCTACCGCAACCTCAATAGTATTGCGGTATTAAAGCCATCAGTGTATGGTGCTTGATTTTATAGATTCTATTCAGAATTTTTATATAAATTGAGGAGTTTGAAAGGAGCCTTATTACATGGGCGCTTCTCCTATGACACCGCAAGGCCCAATGGGCGGTCCTGGGCGTGGAAATAACGGAAATAATCCGTTTTTAAATCCACGCAACCCTAGGAATCAGCGAAACAACGGTCAGCAGGGCAAGAATAATAAAAATAACGAGAACAACCATAACAATCGTCGTTCCTTCTGGCAGTCGCCATGGACGTGGATTGTGCTTCTTGTGTTGCTTTCAGTTGTCGGATTCCAAATGTTTGTTCATAACGGATCGCAAACTATCGATACTCAGGATGGTATTGAGTTAGTGCGATCTCATAAAGCAAGTTATGTGGAAATTATTGACAATAAACAGTTAGTTAAGCTTACGCTTGATAGTCCGTTTAAGAAGTTCGATAAACGAAGTAAGCAAAATCGTGACTTTGGCAAGGATGTGCAATTCTACTACGCGTATGCACAAGGTAGGTCAATTGTACAAGAAGTCGAAAAGGCGAAGCCTTCTAACGGCTGGACTGCTAGCTTACAGTCATCTAGCATTATTTCGTATTTGATTACTTCGCTTGTTCCGATATTGTTCTTCCTTGGCATGATTTGGTTCATGTTTAGCAGAATAGGCGGTGCCGGCGGAAGTATGCTTGGCATGGGCGGCGGACGTGGCCGTGGCAAGCTACTCGAAGGTCAGACTCCTAAAACTAAGTTTGCTGACGTTGCTGGCGAACAAGCTGCTGTTGAAGAAGTTGAAGAAATTAAAGACTTCTTGAAGGACCCTTCGCGCTACAAGGCTTTGGGTGCTCGTATTCCGCGCGGTGTGCTGCTTTATGGTCCTCCAGGAACTGGTAAGACTTTGTTGGCTCGTGCTATTGCAGGCGAAGCTGGTGTGCCGTTCTATGCAATGGCTGGCTCTGACTTCGTGGAAATGTTCGTAGGCTTGGGCGCGTCTCGCGTTCGTGAACTTTTTGACGAAGCTAAGAAGAATGCTCCTGCAATCATCTTTATCGATGAGATTGATGCTGTTGGTCGTCGCCGCGGAAGTGGCATGACTGGCGGTCATGATGAGCGCGAGCAGACACTTAATCAGTTGCTTGTTGAGATGGATGGTTTCGACAACGATACTAATTTGATTATTATTGCTGCAACAAACCGTCCAGATGTGCTTGATTCCGCACTTCTTCGTCCTGGTCGTTTTGACCGTCAGGTGGCTGTTGAGGCTCCTGATTTGGAAGGTCGCGAGGCAATTTTGAAGGTTCACGCTAAGGGTAAGCCTTTTGTGCCGGATGTTGATCTTCATATGGTTGCTGTGCGCACTCCTGGTTTTACTGGTGCAGACTTAGCTAACGTGCTTAACGAAGCTGCGTTGCTTTGCGCTCGATCTGGTGCTCAATATATCGATAATCGCGCTATTGATGAGGCAATTGATCGTGTTCAAGCAGGACCTCGACGTAAGTCTAAGGGCATGGCTTTGGATGAATTGCGTAACACTGCTTACCATGAGGGCGGTCATGCTCTTGTTGCTGCTGCGCTGCACCACACGGATCCTGTTACTAAAGTAACGATTTTGCCGCGAGGTCACGCACTTGGATACACTGCTGTGATGCCAACAAGCGACCGTTACTCGCAGTCTCGCAACGAATTGCTGGATCAAATGGCATATGCTATGGGTGGACGCACAGCCGAGGAAGTTGTGTTCCACGATCCAACAACTGGTGCTTCTAACGACATTGAGAAAGCTACTGCCATTGCTCGTAAGATGGTTGTTGAATATGGTTTCTCAGCAAAGCTTGGAGCTGTTAAGTGGATGGATACTGACGAAGATTCTTCTGGTTCACTCGATTCTTTGCAACCTCGCAAGTTCTCGAATCGTACTGCTGAAGTAATCGATGAAGAAGTTCATAAGCTTATCGAAACTGCTCATACTGAAGCGTGGGAGATTATTAACAATAATCGTGACGTATTGGATGAGCTGGTTCGTCAGTTGCTCGCTAAGGAAACTCTTAACGAGAAGGAACTTAAGGAAATCTTCAGTAAGATTCGTAAGGCTCCTGAGCGTACTCTTTGGCTTTCGGACGATAGAAGACCAGATTCTGATCTTCCCCCTGTTGAAATTCCAGAAAGTTTGAAGCGCAACGTTGAAGGTAAGAATGAGCAGACTGAAGCTTCTGAACTTTCTGAATCTTCCAATAATGCAACTTCACAAAACCAGCAGTCTGATCAGATGCCTGTTGATACGTCTATTCAAACTCCTGCACCTGCTCCTCGAACTGTTATTGGAACTGTTAAACCACCTGTTAATCCGCCTACTAATCAAAATGACGGTACTCAATTTGGTGCTTAATAGTGTAAATGCAGTGCTAAAAAGCAGATAAAATAAAGTTATTAATAAACGCTGATAACAATATAATTTATTGCTGTCAGCGTTTATTTTTATTTTTCTAAGAATTTAATAATAAAAATTAGTGCTATATGCAAAAAATTACGCATGTTGATTTATATCGAGTACAATATATCAAAATATTAGTTTTGCGTATTATAGGTAAGAGTAATAAAAGATAAATAAACGAATAATTGAAATTTTAAATTGTTTTTATTAGAGAGTAGAAGATGAAATTATGAATACGACCATAAGTTTGAAGGGTATTCGCCCAAGCGGTGACTCAATAGTCATTGGATTATATTCTTCTATTTACATAGATGCTGTTTTAAAAGTTAATTTGAGTAATGCATTAGACGGAGATGAGACTAACGCAATAGATATTCCTCAAATTGCTGAGCGTCTTGCTTTTATGCTTAAACGTTGCGAAAAAGATAGCGAGATTGAGGAGCATCCTGCTATAGCTTTAGAACTTATTGCTAAATCTGTTTTAAATTCTGCTATGCACACTTGGCAAATTAGTGAGGCTGATATTACTGTTCATGCTGCTTTAAGAAGCGAATATTACGGCATGAAAAGCACTGTTGACGATGTTTGTGTTACTTTGAATAGCGTTTCTAGAGAAGAGTTAAATTATTCGGAACGGCGTGTAGTTCCTGAGTCTCTTGCGCATGTTGCTGTTCGCAGTGGAAGCGTATCGGTTGACGATCTTGAGGAAGGCGAAATAGCAGATTACTACCGTTCTCTTATTGAGGAAGATAGAAAAGAAAAGCAACGCAAAGAAGATGAAGACGCTGTTGCAGCTGCTAAAGCTGCTGTTGATATTGCAAATTCTTTCGCAGATGATTATGAAAATAATGGAGATTCACAGTGCTCTTGTGGCGATGAATCTAAAAGTGTCAATTATGGCAATGAGCTTGTTAAAAGAGAAACTAAGTCTCCTTTGTTCCGCATATGTCCAACTCCGTTACAAACAACTGCAGTGATTTCTATGAAGGGTGTCGCGAAACAAGACACGCGTTCTGCTATGCTGAGAATAGTTGCAATGCTCGAGCAGGATAGAGAATCTCGCGTTGACGGTGTATCGGCATTATATGTTGCCAATATGCTTGATGCTGATTATTACGCGGCTGTATTTATTCTGTCTTCGGGTGGTGACGAGTATGAGCTGCTTCGCTTGCTTCGCGCTGTTGCTACTTTGTATAAAGATAAAGTGACTGTGCGAGTGTTGGGTACGCGTTCATATGGTGCTTCTGCTGCTGACACAAGAACTGTTGATGCAGAAAAATTGCCACAACAACTAGCGGAAATGGTGACGGTTGACCCTAAGGCGCCTGAACTTATGCCGTGGATGCAGATAGAGTCGGATGCTGCTTTGGACGATAACTCAGTTTCGTACTCATTAGCGTTTGCTTTTGATGCTCAAACTGTTGGGGTATACTCAGAGCAATGGCTTATAGGGGATGGTTGTTAATGAAAGCGTATCGCACACCTTGGTGGTATCTGGTACTAGGGTTACTGTTTGGCTTTGTGCTGGGCGCATTTCTAGTGTCGTCAACAGAGTCTAGTGCTATGTCGTTAGCAGGAGCTCCGTGGGTTGTTGTTGCAATTATGGTGATTGCTGGCTTAATAACTTTTGTTATGGCATTGCAAACTCATCAAAGTGTTGCCAACAACAAAGATAAGAATAAGAAGCATGTAAGTTCTCAATTTGCTGTTGCGGCTCTTATGCTGTCGAAGGCATTGGGAATGGCAGGTGCTATTTTGTCTGGCTGGTATGTTGGGCAATTGTTAATGAGTTTGCTACACAGTGAGATAATTCTGTATAACTCTGTTGTGCGTGAATGCTCTATTGCTGGCTTGGTGTGCTTTATTGATATGGTTGTTGGCATTTTAGGCGAGTGGCTCTGCCAGATTCCGCCTGAAGATGATTCTGAGTCTGTCAATAAGTCAAATCGTACGCCAGCAACATGCTAGTATTTGCTAGGCTCGTATTTACTAGCTATTAGTTTGCGTAGTTTTATGTAAGTTGCATCTTGCTTGAATTAAGTAGGTAAAAGTATTAAACGCTTTTGACGCAAGTTGCAACAAACGCTGGAATTTCAACGTTTGTAAGGATGGTATATTACTTTGGCTGAATTTGTCTATCAGATGATTAAGGCGCGTAAATCGTATGGAGATCGTGTAATTCTCGACGATGTTACTTTAAGCTTCCTTCCGGGCGCAAAAATTGGTGTTGTGGGTCCGAACGGCATGGGTAAGTCGACGCTGCTGAAAATTATGGCCGGTTTGGAAAATGTGACCAACGGTGAAGCTTCTTTGACTCCTGGCTATACGGTAGGTATTTTGCAGCAGGAACCACCTCTTGATGACACTAAGACGGTTGGCGAAAACATTAAGATGGCTTTTGGTGAGATTGCGCAAAAAGTGGCGCGTTTTAACCAAATCGGCGAAGAAATGGCTAATCCAGACGCTGATTTTGATGCGTTAATGGAAGAAATGGGTAAGCTTCAGACTGAAATTGACGCTGCAAACGGTTGGGATTTGGATTCGCAGCTTGAGCAAGCTATGGACGCTTTGCAATGCCCAGACCCGGATTCTCCTGTTTCTGTGTGCTCTGGTGGTGAAAGGCGTCGAGTGGCATTGTGTAAGCTTCTTCTTGAAGCTCCAGATTTGCTACTTTTGGACGAGCCTACTAACCATTTGGATGCGGAATCTATTTTGTGGCTTGAACAGTTCTTGCACAAGTACGAGGGTGCTGTCATTGCGGTTACGCACGATCGCTACTTTATGGATAATGTTGCAGAGTGGATTTGCGAAGTTGACCGTGGTCAGCTTTATCCATATAAGGGCAATTACTCAACGTATTTGGAAACTAAAGCAAAGCGTATGGAAATCCAGGGTGCCAAGGATGCTAAGCTTGCTAAGCGTTTGAAAAATGAGCTTGATTGGGTGCGCAGCTCGCCGAAGGCGCGTCAGGCTAAGAACAAGGCTCGTTTGGAACGTTACGACCAAATGGAGCAAGAGGCACGTAATTCCAAGAAGCTTGATTTCTCTGAAATTCAAATTCCAGCAGGTCCACGTTTGGGCTCGCAAGTTTTGGAAGCAAAGCATATTCACAAGGCTTTTGGCGACCGTGTGCTAATCGACGACTTGTCGTTTACTTTGCCTCGTAACGGTATTGTTGGCGTGATTGGTCCAAACGGCGTTGGTAAATCTACGCTGTTCAAGACGATTGTGGGCTTGGAGCCTCTTTCTGGTGGCGAGCTGATTGTTGGAGACACTGTGAAGATTTCTTACGTGGATCAGAATCGTGCAGGATTGGATCCTAATAAGAACTTGTGGGAAGCTGTTTCAGGCGGACTCGATTTTATTGAGGTTGCAGGCGTTGAAATTCCTACTCGCGCATATGTTGCAAGCTTTGGATTTAAAGGTTCGGATCAGCAGAAACTTACGGGAGTGCTTTCTGGCGGTGAACGTAACCGTTTGAACTTGGCTTTGACTCTTAAGCAGGGTGGAAACTTGCTGCTCCTCGATGAGCCTACTAACGATTTGGATGTTGAGACTTTGGAAAGCTTGGAAAACGCTTTACTTGATTTCCCAGGCTGCGCTGTTGTGGTTTCACACGATCGTTGGTTCCTCGACAGAGTTGCAACGCATATTCTTGCTTGGGAAGGCGACGACGAGAATCCTGCAAAATGGTACTGGTTCGAAGGTAACTTCCAAGCTTACGAAGAAAATAAGATTGCGCGCTTGGGTGAGGAAGCTGCTCGTCCGCATCGCTTGCACCGTAAGCTCACTCGCTAGTTGAGTTTTGTTTTCATTTATTGGCAGAAACATTTGCCGGTGATTTTTACGGCGTTTGCGCGACGACCTGCTTTCGCGCTTGGAGCGTAGTGCGCGAAAGCAACTCGGAGCGTGAGCTTGCATGGAAAGTCCACTGGACTTTCCATGCAAGCTCAGAAGCGAGCACTTATGGTGCGAGCGTCTTGGCGCTTTTTGACAACATTTGCCGTTATTGTGCCAGGCGTGTGCTAGGCTCGATTAGTTCACGTTTTGAAATTTAAGTTTTGAACACACATATTTTACGAAAGGCTATTGTGCCGCATACTCATCATGCTGCGTTCGCTCAAAAGCGAGGCGCGAAGAATACCAAGAATGATAAAAATACGAATAGTATAAACAATACGAATAATAAAAATAGTTATAAAACAAAAAAGCCTAAAAGCGCCAAAAATACTAGGAAATCAGCTGAAAAACGCAATCCTTTTGAGTATCAGGGGAGCCATAAAAATTATGGTTCTAATCACGAGTTCAATTCACGCAGGGAGCGCAATCGCAAAGCAGAAAAAGCTCGTCAAAAGACGCGCGAAAAAGCCTTGCGTTATGAAGAAGTAGCTATTGCGGATGCTGAACAAGATTTTGCTAAGCATAATATTGATAAAAATAATGTTGCTAAGCATAATAGTGCAAAATCTCATAATACAAAACAAAATTCTGCAATATCTTTGCACCCTACTTCGAAAAAGCAAAAGCAAGATTCTCATAACGCAACAATTATTCCAGACTCTGCCATTGAATCTCGTGAAAATTACCGTGACGATGTAACTTTTGCGCAACTTGGCGTTCCAGAGCCTTTAGTAGAGGTGTTGCGTGCGGATGGGAAAACCACTGCATTCCCAATTCAACAAGCAACGCTTCCCGATTCTTTACAAGGCGCGAATATCCTAGGGCGAGGTCGCACAGGAAGCGGTAAAACATTAGCATTTTCTATTCCACTTGTTGCACGTTTAGCTGAGAATTTTGTTGATTTAATTCATTCTGATAAAAACCGTAAGTCACGCGAGTCTAGCGATATTCCTGCTCCTAGAGCAATAATTCTTGCTCCAACTCGTGAACTTGTGCATCAAATTGATGACGTAATAGCGCCGCTTGCTGCAGCTTATGGCATGCGCACTGTGACAGTGTATGGAGGCGTGAGATACCAACGCCAAGTATCGCAGCTTAAGCAGGGCGCGCAGATTGTGCTTGCTTGCCCTGGTCGTTTGGAAGATTTGTTGCGTCAGGGAGCGCTTACGCTTGAAAAAGTAATGGTTAGCGTGCTCGACGAAGCAGACGAAATGGCGGATATGGGATTCCTTCCTGCTGTTACTAGACTTCTTGAGCAAGTTGCGCCAGATGGTCAACGCATGCTGTTTTCTGCAACGCTTGATAGGCAAGTTTCTACATTAGTTGAGCGTTTCCTTCCAAATGCTGTCGTCCATGCTGTGGATGATGCTGATTGCCAAGTTGATACTATGACGCATCATATTTTTGCTGTGTCAGCAGGGGATAAGTACGAAGTTTTGCGAAAGCTTGCTTCCGGAAAGAAACGTTCTATATTCTTTACGCGCACGAAATATCAAGCGAAGAATATGGCGAAAAAATTTGTGCAGCAAGGTATTCCTGCAGTCGATTTGCAAGGTAATTTGTCGCAGAATCAGCGAGATCGTCATTTGGCTGTGTTTGCTGAAGGCTTGGTACGTGTGTTGGTTGCTACGGACGTTGCTGCGCGAGGTATTGACATTAGCGACGTTGCATTAGTTGTGCAAACTGAGCCTCCTGAGGATCCTAAGTCTTTCTTGCATCGTTCGGGTCGCACTGCTCGAGCTGGTGAAGAAGGCGATGTTGTAACGCTTGTGCTTCCTAATCAAAAGCGCGCTGCCCATATGATGCTTCGCAAGGCTGGAATTCATGCGAAAGCTGAGGATGTGAATCCTGCTTCGCTAGTTTTAGATGAGATTGTGGGTGAAGCTGCTGAGCTTCAAGAAGGCTGGAGTATGCCGGAGCCGGAGCAGCAGAAGCGTAAGGGTCGTGGTCGCGGTCGTGGACGTGGGCAACGCAGTGGGCGCGGGCGTGAGAGTGAGCGTGACGAGCGTAACGGTCGCAGCAGTCGTAATGAGCACGGTGAACGTAGTGAACGCAACGAACGCAGTTGGCGCGGTAAACGTGGCGAGCGTGGTAGTCGTGTTCATCACTTCGGTCGTTAGTTTGGCGGTATTGCGTAACGGTCGTAAGTTTGTTCGCTTTGCATAACAATCGTGAGCTTTAGAAACAAATGCTGTGTTTTTCCGGTATTTGTTTCAGCTTTAGTTTTCTTGTCTGTTGTGGCGCGGGGCTTGCATATTTCTCTCCTCGCGCTTTTATTTGCGCTATTCTTGTGCGTTTTGTCGATTTCGCAAATGATTATGTGTTTTTTACAAAATTGTCCTGTTTTTTGTCGAAAGTATCGGCTGATTTGGTGTTTTTGACAAAAACAGTAGCAATACTACAAAAGTAAGCAGCAAGTTAGCCAGCGATAAGCAAGCGATAAGCGACTTAACAAGAAGCCGAGCTAGCAATTAAGCAAATAAGCAGTTAACCAGGCAGTTACGCAAGTCAATAGTCGGTTAAGCTAGTTACGTCAACTAGCAAATACTACTTAGATTGACCTTTACCAAATGCGCGCAGTTGCACGCCGTTCCAGTCAGCGCTTACGGTTAACGGAGTGGCTGCGTTCATGCCAGCTGTTTTTGCTGCAGATTGAACTGTGCTAGAACTTGGGGAACCTTCGCGACCTGGTTTTGGAGTAAGAACCCACATAGGCGCGTCATCGTCAAGCATATTTGTGGCATCCATAATGGTGTCCGCGAGCTCATCTTCATCGTCGCCGTCGCGCCACCAAATAATCACACCATCAACAGCAGCGTCGTAATCTTCATCTACCAACTCTTCGCCGGTAAGTTTCTCGATGCTTTCGCAAATTGTTTCGTCAACATCGTCATCCCAGAGCCATTGTTGCACAATGTCTCCTGGTTGGAATCCGAATTCCTGTGCATGCTGAAAAGCTATCTGTTCCACGTGATTCAATATATCAAAGCGTCACGAAGTGCGCACATTTGACGGCGTGTATTAAGTAATTTATTGTTTATCAATTACGACACACCAGGACACGCCTCAAAAATCGCGATTATGACACAAATCACTATATATAGGTGGTTATCTTTGCGTCTTGCCCTAGATATTGTGCATGAGTTGGGTTATAGTAGAGCGAGTCGTTAGAAATAGTTCCCATGTTTGCAACGAGAAAATTTGCTAGAAGGAACAGTGTTTAAGAAAGGTCTGTACCGATGCAGGTTTTGGAAGAAACTGCTGTCACAAGCGCAGAAAATTGTACGGATGATGTAGTTGAAGCTCCAGTTTCTCGTGTGCAGGTCGAAAAGCGCGATGGTCGCGTAGTTGATTTTGATCCGCTGAATATCATTATGGCAATTAAGGCTGCTTTTAAGGACTTAGGCAAGGAAGTCGGTCCGCAAGAAGAGCAGATGATTCGCGATATTTCAGATCATATTGAAGCTGAGATTCAGGATCGTTACAATGGTCCAGCAAAAATCGAAGATATTCAGACTTTGGTTGAGCACAGTCTTATTGAGAATCATCTTTACGAGGTTGCTCGCTGCTACACGAGCTACCGACTGAACCGAGATATCGACCGCGCTAAAGCTACCGATATCAACGAGGCTGTTAACCGCCTTGTAAATCGTGATGAGTCTCTTGTTCGCGAAAACGCAAATAAGGATTCCAATGTTTATGCAACTCAGCGCGATCTTCTTGCAGGCGCTGTTTCCAAGGCTTCTGCGTTCTCTATGCTTCCTCACGCAGTTTCTAACGCTCATATGAAGGGTGATATTCACTTCCACGACGCTGATTATTCGCCATTTACTTGCATGAGCAACTGCTCGCTTCCTGATTTTGGCGATATGCTTGCTAAGGGCTTTGCTCTTGGTAACGCAATGATGGATAGCCCAAAGTCTATTGGTACTGCTGCAACTCAGGTTACGCAAATTATTAAGGATATTGCTGGAGCGCAATATGGTGGTCAGACTGTTAATCGCGCTGACGAGATGCTTGAGCCTTATGCTAAGTGCGATTACGACAAAAATCTTGCTATGGCGCACGCTATGATTCCTGATTCCACGCCAATTCAAGTCGCAAAAGATATGATTGACGGCCTAAAAGCTCAGGAGCCTAAGAATCTTCATTGCTTGGACAGAGATCCACTTCCTGCTGATACTCCTTTTGACGAAAACTTGAGTGAGCTTGATCAGCTTCGTGAAGTTTATGCAAAGATTATGACGCGTAAAGCTATTTACGACGCTATGCAAACGATGGAATATCAAATTAATTCCAACCGTGTTTCTAACGGTCAGACTCCGTTCGTAACTGTTGGCTTTGGCTTGGGCACTTCTTGGTTTGCTCGCGAAATTCAGCGCGCTATTTTGCTTAACCGTATTCGTGGTCTCGGCAAAGATCGTCATACTGCAATCTTCCCTAAGCTTGTGTTTACTATTAAGCACGGTGTAAACGCAGACGCTGGCGACCCGAACTACGATTTGAAGCAGCTTGCGCTTGAGTGCTCTACTAAGCGCATGTATCCGGATGTTGTGTTCTACGAGAATATTATTAAGATTACTGGCTCCTTCAAGGCTCCTATGGGTTGCCGCTCATTCCTTCAGGGTTGGATTGATCCAAAGACCGGCAAGGACGTTGAAGACGGTCGTATGAATCTTGGCGTTGTAACTGTTAACATGCCACGTATTGCTCTTGAATCTCACGGCGATGTGACTCGCTTCTGGAAGCTTTTTGACGAGCGTATGGAAGTAGCTCACCAAGCTTTGCGATTCCGTATTATGCGTTGCAAGCAAGCAACTCCTGTAAACGCTCCAACGCTATTCCGTTACGGTGCTTTTGGTCGTTTGGAAGCTAACGAAAGTGTGGATCAGCTGTTCCGTAACGAGCGCGCTACAGTTTCGCTTGGTTACATTGGCTTGTACGAAACTACTGCAGTGTTCTTCGGCAAGGATTGGATGCAAGATCACAGCTGGAATGAGGAAGGCAAGGAGTTTGCGCTTTCTTTGGTTCGCCGCATGAATAAGCTTTGCCAGCAGTGGTCAAAGGCTGAAGGCTACCATTATTCTGTTTACTCAACTCCTGCTGAGTCTTTGACTGACCGCTTTAACCGTATGGATCGTCAGAAGTTCGGCCGCATTGAAGGCGTTACCGATCACGACTTCTACACTAATTCCTTCCATTACCCGGTTTGGTTGCAGCCAACTCCTATGGAGAAGCTTCGCTACGAGGTTGACTTCCCGTATCTTGCTTCCGGCGGCTTTATTAACTACTGCGAGTTCCCATGCTTGCAGGCGAATCCTAAGGCTTTGGAAGCTGTTTGGGATTACGCTTACAAGATTGGCATCGGTTACTTGGGTACGAATACGCCAATCGATCACTGCTTCGTTTGTGGATTCCAGGGCGATTTTGAGCCGACTAAAGAAGGCTTCCGTTGCCCGGAGTGCGGCAACAGCGACCCAGATAAGTGCAATGTGACTAAGCGTACTTGCGGCTACTTGGGCAATCCTGTTCAGCGCCCAATGGTTCACGGACGTCACGAAGAAATCGCTCACCGCGTAAAGCACATGTCTGGCGAAACTGGCCATGTGACTCTTAACAACGGTGAGTCTCGTGAATGGTATGAGGAAACAAAATAAACTTAGCTAATTTACTATGTTGAAACTTAGTAAAATAAGTATGACTAGATAATTTAGCTAAATAAATAGCTTTTCTTGTGTTTGTTGTTTGGTGATAATCTGGCCGTTAGAAATGTATTGCGTTTTGTGATTGCACTTTCTAACGGCTGGATTTATTTTATTTTCGCAAATTTGGTCGTTTATTTTTTAGTTGCTTATTCGGTTTGGAAGGGGGTTGGATATGGCTCGCATGAGTTTGCACGATTTTGCGCCTGCAGACGTGAATCGTGGACCGTGGATTCCTACCTCTCTTTCCAATAACCCTCGCGCAGGACAGTGGTCTAGTGAGCGCATGAGCCAGGGGATGATCGCCGATTACAAGCGTTTTTTGATGACTGACGGCGAGGGGATTCGTTGTTCGCTTTACGTTTCCGGCTGCCCGTTCCATTGCGTTGAGTGCTATAACGAGTCGATTTGGGATTTTCGCGCAGGTCATCCTTATACTCAAAAGCTTGAAGATCAAATCATGGAAGATTTGGCGCAGCCTTATGTGCAAGGTTTAACGCTTCTTGGCGGCGAGCCGCTGCTTAATACTGGCATTTTATTGCCTCTTTGCAAGCGTATTAGAAGCGAATTTGGTCATACGAAAGACATTTGGAGTTGGACTGGATACACTTGGGAAGAGCTTATGCGCAAAGGGGAGACGCCTGATAAGCTTGAGTTGCTACGTTACATTGATATTCTTGTTGACGGCCGTTATATGAAAGATTTGCACGATTCGCTGCTGCAATTCCGCGGCTCTAGTAATCAGCGAATTATTGACGTGCCAAAGTCGTTGGAAAATCCGCAAAATCCTCCTGTAATCTGGGAAAAGCTTCACGATCAGGAGCGTTTTATTCCGTCAATTTACGGAAAAGACCGCGCGCAAGGCGAAGGTGATGCTTCGTAATCCTATTGAATGCGCCACTCATACGATATATTTAACAATGTTTGTGGACGATTATAAGAATGCATACATATACACATGTTAAGCTAAATATAATTAACCTAGTAACATCTGTATTGCAAACTGTCAAAAGAATTATGCTAACTATGCTCATAAATACTGTAACTAAACGATATACAGTTGGGTATGTTTTTTCTTTGCATAAATATAAAAGATAGATTAGTAATATTAATAGGATGAATGCTTGAATGGTGAGACTAACAGTATTAATACAAGTGTTATCGTCTTTTAAGTCCTTCAATTGTTTAAAGAAATAAATAGCTGACGAAATATAACAAAGCAGCGTTATTGGCAGTAGAACTATGTGTTTGCTGTTCATATTGTTCCTCACATAATTGTTGATATTAATGTGGAAATTCTCACTGCAAGTCGACACGAATGCCTTTCTGCTGTGCTACAGCGCCAACTATCTTTGTGTTACTCATAAGTTTCTTCTTGGGTGTTGGCTTGAACTTGCAATGATAGTAAAAAAGACATGGATAATGCTACTGAGCAAGTAAGTATTCTATTAATAGCTTTTTTATATTCATGACAGTACCTCTTTATACATGCGAATATACATTTTTTTTATTATATAATTTTTTATAAGATGAAATCAATCGTTGTTTATAATTTGAATGTGTAGAAGCACTTTTTCGTATGTGATTTGTCTGTATACTACTATGTCAAAGATTCATCTATTTATGCATTTGGTAATGAAGTAACTCAATACGGAAATGCGCCATGCGCAATAATTCAAATATGTATTTGAAGAAGTGATATTATTAAACCTACACATGACGTTATGTAGGGGAAGGGATGCAATGGCAGAAAAGCCGAAGAACAATTCACGAAAAATTAGCAATAATCCTCCTCGCGCATTGCGTACGATTCTGTTATCTTTAAAAAAGTACCGTTTTCTTGGCGTTTTAACAGTTGTTACTATTCTCGTTGAAGCTGCTATGCAAATTGAGATCCCTACAGTAATGTCAAATCTTATTGATTTTGGCATTATGTCACGTTCCCAAGAAGCTGTGCAATATTATGGTTTGCAATTGCTCATTTTTGCTGCAATTGCAATGATTACAGGCATTATTTCTGGTATTTGCTGCGCGCATTCTAGTGCTGGTTTTGGTAAAAATTTGCGCCACAACATGTTTTCACGCTTGCAAGGTTTAAGTTTTTCTGATTTAGATAAGTTTTCTAGCGGCACTGTTGTTACGCGTATGACTAGCGATGTGTCAAATGTGCAATTTGCTTACCAAATGATTATTCGCTCTGGTGTTCGCAGCGTTATGATTATCATCACTGCTTGGTGGTTTACTTTTTCAATTAGCCCTGCTATCTCGTGGGTTTTTCTTTCATTCGTGCCTATTGTTGGTGCAATTGGCGCTTTTGGTGCGAGTATAGTTGCTCCAGCATTTTCTCGAATTTATCGAATGATTGACGAGATGAATAATAGAGTTGGCGAGAATTTGCATAATATTCGCGTCGTAAAGTCTTATGTGCGTTCTGATTATGAAATAAGTCGTTTTACGCGTATTTCGCATAAAATCTATGATTATTTTATTAAAGCTGAGTATGTGTTAAATTGCAGTATTCCTTTGTTTAACTTATGTTTTTATTCTGGCATGCTGCTTATTGCGTGGTTGGCTTCGCACGAAATTGTGGCTTCAGGAAATAATCCTGCTTTTGGTTTAACAACGGGAAATCTTGCTGCATTAGTAGTGTATGCTTTGCAAATTTTGTTTGCTTTAGCGAATTTAGTTGCAGTTTTTGTAATGTCGTTAACAGCTCGAGCTTCGATGCATCGTATTTCACATGTTTTGCAATCTCGAAATACTGAAGTTGTTTCCAAGCATCCACTTACAAAGCTTTCTGACGCTTCTGTGCGTTTTGAAAATGTTTCGCTACGCTATCCTCAATCAGATAATACAGATGAATCCACTCCAGCAGAACAGGAAATTTTACATGATATAAATATATCTATTCCTTCTGGAGCAACTGTTGGCGTTGTTGGTGCAACGGGATCTGGAAAATCAAGTTTAGTGCAATTAATTGCAAGACTTTATGACGTAACTTCTGGCACTCTTTTTGTAGGCGGAAAAGATATTCGCGATTATGATTCTTCTAGTTTGCGTGAAGAAGTTGGTGTTGTTCTACAAAAAAATATTTTGTTTAGTGGCACAATTGCAGAAAATCTTCGCTGGGGTAGGGCGGAAGCAAGCGATAATGATTTGCGTCAAGCTTGCGAAATTGCTTGTGCTGATGAGTTTATTAAAGATTTACCAGACGGCTACAATACGCATATTGACCAGGGTGGTAAGAATGTTTCCGGTGGTCAGCGACAGCGTTTGTGCATTGCGCGCGCACTTTTGAGGAAGCCGAAAATTTTAATCCTCGACGACTCGATGAGTGCGGTTGATATGAAAACGGATAGTAAAATTCGCGATGGCTTGAAAAAGTTTATGCCTGATTCTACGCAAATTATCGTTGCTCAGCGCATATCTTCAATCGAACATGCGGATATTATTGTTGTTCTTAAAGATGGTCGTGTTGTTGCTAACGGTTCGCATGATGAATTATTTAAATCTTGTGAAATTTACAGAAATATGGCGGTTTCTCAAGAAAAAAGTCGCATAACTAGCGCAACTAAAGAAGAAGGAGCTAAATAACAATGGCTAAGAATAAAACGGCTCACTCTTCTAAAAATGATTCAGCTATTAGTTGGAAAACTCTTAGCAGACTTGCCTCTTATGTGCTTGTGTATCGAGTTAAAATTTGCGTAATTATTGCATCAATAATAGTTAGCGCAATCGTGCAAGCTGCAAGCGCAATGTTTTTGCAATCTCTTGTCGACTCGTATATTCTTCCGCTTGTCGGTAAGCATAATCAGGATTGGACGCCTCTTGTTCGCATGATTATTCTGATGGCAAGTGTTTATGTTGTTGGCGTGTTTTGTTCTTGGCTTTGGAGCAGGCTTGTTGCGAATATATCTGAAAGTGTTATGCGTGATTTGCGAGATTCTATGTTTAAGCATCAGCAGAAGCTTTCATTGCGTTACTTAGATTCTCAAGGTTACGGCGATATTATGAGCCGTTACACAAACGATACTGAGGTTCTTCGTGAAGCAATTTCGTGGGCTTTTCCTGACTCTTTTTCTGCACTAATGTCAATTTTGGCAGCGTTTATATCTATTATGTGCTTATCGCTTCCGGTTGCAGTTTTTGTAGCTATATTCACTGCAATATTGCTTTATTTAGTGCGTTTTATGCTAAAGAAATCTGGCAGTTTATTTGAACAATTCCAGCATGCATTAGGCGAGTTAAATGAGTTTGTTGAAGAATCTGCAACTGGAAGCAAAGTAATTAAAATTTTCAATCATGAAGCAGATTCTATTGAAAAATTAGATAATTGCATAGAAAAAGTGCAAAAAATTTCTGCAAGTGCGAATTCTTATGCAAATAACGTAATGCCTGTTATTAGTAATGCAAGCTATTTGCTTTATGTATTAATTGCTTTACTTGGTGCGTGGGCTGCTTCAGTGGGTCTGCCAACGCTGGGATTATCTGGATCTAGTACTCTTACATTGGGTACGCTTATATCTTTGCTGGCACTTTCGCGCGCATTTATTAACCCTATTGGCGAAATTACAATGCAAGCTAACGCACTTATGATGGCTCTTGCAGGAGCTTCTCGTATTTTTGAGTTACTTGATGAAAAGCCAGAACTTGATTCTGGCAGTGTGCAATTAGTTAAAGTGCGTGTACTTCAGTCTGATGAAGATCTTGAAGAAAAATCAGCATTTGATGTGCTTGAAGAAGTAGACGAACAATCTGAAGGAAGCAATATTTATTGGGCTTGGAAAAGATCAAAGCAAGATAATGGCACTAAAGCTAAAAAGCGCGCTCAAAACTTAAGCGAGATGGCTCAAGAGATTGTGTGCCATGCAAAGCGAGATGCTCGCACTTCTAAAGATGGTCGCTATACTTTGCTTCGAGGCGACGTGCGTTTTACGGATGTTGTGTTTGGTTACAAAGAAAATCATCCAGTTTTGCACGATATTACGTGGTTTGCAAAACCTGGTCAAAAAGTTGCTCTTGTTGGAGCTACAGGTGCTGGAAAAACTACTATTGCTAATCTTCTTACGCGTTTTTACGACATTGATGATGGGCAAATTTTGTATGATGGCATTGACGTGCGCGATATTTGCAAAACGGATTTGCGCCACGCTATTGGCACTGTTTTGCAAGATGTGAATTTATTTACAGGCACAATAATGGACAATATTCGTTATGGAAATCTTGATGCTAGCGACGAAGATTGTATTCAAGCTGCAAAATTGGCTCATGCTGACGCGTTTATTTCTAATCTTCCTGACGGATACAATACGCAGCTTAACAATGGCGGTGAAGGGCTTTCTCAAGGCCAGAAACAGCTTATTTCTATTGCTCGTGCTGCAGTAGAAAATCCGCCTGTGTTAATTCTCGATGAAGCAACTTCATCGATTGACACGCATACTGAAGAATTAGTTCAACATGGAATGGATTCTTTGATGGAAGGGCGCACTGTATTTGTAATCGCTCACAGGCTGTCTACAGTGCGCAATTCTGATGTGATTATGGTGCTAGATCACGGTCGCATTATTGAACGCGGTTCACATGAGGAATTATTGGCAAAACGTGGGGAGTATTATCAGCTTTGCACTGGAGCTGTTGAGCTTGAATAATAGCTTGATTTTGTGCTGCAACACGCCGAACACGCGCGGCACTTGCATTTTGCTAAGGATTCTGTAAGATAGTGACTCGGCTGTTCGAGAGAACAAAGCCACGGCCCCGTAGCTCAGTTGGTTAGAGCGCCGCCCTGTCACGGCGGAGGTCACCGGTTCAAGTCCGGCCGGGGTCGCGATTAGTAGAATACCCGGTTCGCCGGGTTTTTTATTCATCATGGCTCTGTAGCTCAGTTGGTAGAGCGAGCGACTGAAAATCGCTAGGTCAGCGGATCGATCCCGCTCGGAGCCACAACAAAAAACGCGCGACACGATTTGTGCCGCGCGTTTTGTTTTATTCGCTAGTCAAGCTGCTTCCACGAATCAACATCAATATGATGCTCAGGATTTGCCTGCCAAGCTGCCCAAGCAGATTTTACGATATCCTTAACGTCGTAGCGAGCATGCCATCCCATTTCTTCGTTAATTCGCTTCGTGCTGCCAATAAGCTGTGGAGGATCTCCAGCTCTGCGATCAAGAACAGTTTCTTTAAATGGCAAACCGGTCACTCTGCGCACTTCGTCAACAATTTCGCGCACAGACGTACCCTTACCAGTTCCTACGTTAAAAGCGTCGTACTTGCGCTCGTCGCGATCCAAATACGTAAGTGCCGCAATATGCGCGTCTGCTAAATCAGAAACGTGAATATAGTCGCGAATGCAAGTACCATCAGCAGTAGGGTAGTCGTCGCCAAAAATAGCAGGTGCTTTTCCTCGCTGTAGTCTGTCAAGAAGCATAGGAATTAAGTTCAAAATCGCAGGATCTTCCAATTCCACCGGCCCGCATCCAGCTACGTTGAAGTAACGCAGTGCGCAGAAGCGAATTCCGTATGTGTGCTCGCAAGCACGTGCCATCCACTCGCCAAAAAGCTTGGTTTGACCATAAGGGTTAATTGGCAACATTGGCACAACATCTTCTGGTACAACTTCAACGGGAGGCACTCCATAAGTTGCTGCAGAAGAGGAAAATACGAGCTTCTTAACTCCGCTATCTTTCATGCCTTCAAGCACATTAAGCATGCCGTTAATATTCTGTTGATAATACCAAAGTGGCTTTTCTACGGATTCTCCAACTTGCTTTCTAGCAGCAAAGTGAATTACAGCATCGACGTGCTCATCTTTCATAATTTGCGCAAGTCGCTTTCCTGCATCAGGAGAAGAGATATCCATACCATAAAGACGTGCGCCTTCAATTCTTGTAGGCTTTCCGTAGCTTAAATCGTCAACGACGACGACATTTTGCTTTGTTTCATGTAAGGCGTGAACTACGTGTGCTCCAATGTATCCGCATCCACCTGTAACAAGAACAGTCATTGTAGACCTTCCTTTTAAATAATATCAATACAATCAGTGAGATTATATCTCGTAAAACTGAAGTTTAATGCTATGCATCTGTTGCATAGCATTTGTTATGCTTGCATTTTGATTCTGCAGCGTATGCTTAACTTAAATGTGTCAGTTGTATTATTTTGTAAGGTGATGTTCGAATGATATTTGTTGCGTTATCTGTATTGCGTGTGATCATACGCGCTTATTTGATAATAATGATTATTCGAATGGTTGCAGATTGGTTATTTGTGCTTGTTCCTCGTATGCGTCCTAGAGGTGTTTTTAATTTTCTAATACGAATTGTTTATTTCATAACAGAGCCGCCATTGCGCATATTGCGCAAGTTTATTCCGCCAACTCGTTGTGGAAATATTAGTATTGACGTAAGTTATATGCTTTTATATTTTGCTTTATACGTTCTTCAAATTTGGTTATAGATGAGTTTACGTTTTTTCAACGCGTAATTTTTATAAAAGCGGCGTTTTGTTACATAAATTTTTGTATTAACCGCACTAATTTTCTGCGGACGTGATAGCATCGAATAGATATATATCAAAGGGCTGTGCCCAAAAAGCGAGGTGTAAAGCATATGACTCTGTTGACGCCTAAGGACATTCGAGAGCATACCTTCCAAATTGTACGTTTTAAGGGAGGTTATGACGTTGACGAGGTCGACGAGTTTCTCGATCAGGTTACAGAAACAATAGAAGCACTCGGTCAGCAGGCAGTGCAGGGCCTAGGGGCTTCCACGCAATCTCTTGGCCGTGATGTTGCGGGTTTGAATACGAAGATTGCTGAGTTAACTTCTAAGGTAGAATCCTTAACTAAAGAAAATGAGGCATTGCGTAATGCTTCTAAGAAGCAGGGTGAATCAAATGAAGCTGCTTCTCAACTTGAAGCTACTGCAACTAAGTTGCGTGAAGCTGAAGAAAGTAATCGTGCTTTGACTGCTCAAAACCAGCAGTTGAAGGAACAGTTAGATGGTTTGGGTGCACAGGTAGATCAGTTGACTGCTCAAACTGCTCAAGCGGACAATGCTAAGCAGGTTCAAAAAGAGCTTGAAACTGTTACTCGCGAGCGTGACGACTTCCGTGCAAGCAGCGAAAACTTGGGTCGCGAGCTTGAAACTGTTCGTCAGCAGCTTGTTGTCACTCAGCAAGAAAACACTAAGATTGAGGAACTTTCCAAGCAATTGGAAGAGTCCCGTCAGCGTGAAGAGCAGCTTCGAAAGCAGGTTGCTAAGATGGAGCCAAATACTGAAACAGGTAGCTTGCAAAAGATTGCTGGTGCTGGTGCAGAAGCACAAGGTTCTGAGCCAGAACGTGCAACTGCAATGTTGACTCTTGCTATGCAATTGCATGATCAATATGTAGATAAGGGCAAGGCTAAGGCTCAGCAAATTGTTGAAGAAAGCCAAGCTCGTTATAATGAAACTGTTGCTAAGGCGGATGAATATTCTGCACGTACTCGTTCTGAAGCTGAAGAGTACAGCAAACAGACTCATGCTGATGCTGACGATTACTCTACTCGTACTCGCAGCGATGCTGATTCTTATGCTGCTCGTGCTCACAATGAAGCTGATGCTTACTCTGGTAAGGTTCGTCAAGCTGCTGATGATTACTCTAAGCAGACGCACGATCAAGCTGACCAGTATGAGGCTGAAGTACAGCATCGTGCTGCAGACTATGATTCTACAACTCGTACAGCTGCTGATGCATATGCTCGTCAGGTACGTGAGAATCTTGAGAAGCAAACTCAAGTTATTGAAGGGAATATTCAGAGCCTCAAGCAGTTTGAAACTGAATATCGTACTCGCTTGACTGATTTCCTTGGTCAATTGGTTGCTCAAGTTTCTGATGAAAATACCTATGCTGGATTAGGTCAGAAGCAGGGTGAGGAATCTGGTAAGCAAGAGTAGTTTTTAGCAGTGCGTAACTGATATTTTAAAATGTTGCGCACTGCACCGATACTATTTGAATTACTAAAGATCGGATAAATATTGACGCATAGAGATGTGCGTGTGAAACGGCTACGTACTCGCGTAGCCGTTTTTGCACTGATTGTTTTTATTGGTGTTGTGCTAGATTGCATAACAAAACTCTGGGCTTTGTCGACGCTTAGTGACGGGAAAAACATTGAGCTTGTGCCGCACTTGCTTTCTTTAACTCTTGTACGAAATCCTGGAGCATCATTTGGCTTAGGTTCTTCTTTTACATGGGTTATTAGCGTATTAGCTTGTGCTGCTTGTGGTGCCATGATAGCGGCTATTAAGCACACAAAATCTTTGTATTGGACTATTGCGTTTGCTCTAGCGTTTGCTGGAGCTTTTGGAAACCTCATTGATAGAGCGCAATATGCTCAAGGTTTTTTGAATGGCAAAGTCGTAGATTTTATAAACTACGGTTGGTCTGTTGGGAACGTTGCGGATATTGAGCTTATGTTTGCAGGAATTGCAGTTGTATGCCTTATTTTGATTGGGATTCCTCTTTTAGAGCATGCCGATGAGTGATATTTGCTTTAAAGTTACAAGCCAATTTTCCGGCTGCAGATTTGACGTTTGCTTATCAAAGCTAATGGGAGTTTCGCGTGCAAATGCGATATCTCTTATTGAGCGTAACCAAGCGAAAATCTTAGGTAGAAAATCACAAAAATCCTCCATTTTACAAGATGGAGATACGATTGTTGTCGATCAAAAAGAAAGTGCAGAACGAAAAGAAGAGCGAAATAATAAATCTTCTGTATGTAATATTCCAATCATTTACAACGACGACGATGTTGTTGTAATAGATAAGCCTGTTGGAGTGGCGTCTCACGCAGCAAAAGGATGGAGCGGGCCGACAGTTCCAGAATGCCTAGAAGCTGCTGGAATAGATATAAAAACAACGCTGTGCGACGAATCGCGCAAAGGAATCGTAAGCAGATTAGACGTTGGAACAAGCGGATTAATGATAATTTGCAAAACAGACTTTGCCTATGAAGCAATGAAAAATCAGTTTGCAAAGCATATCGTTAAAAAAACATATCATGCGCTTGTTCAAGGAGATTTAGCGCAAGATAAGGCAACTATTGATGCTCCTATAGGTCGCGCAAAAGTATCTGATTTTCGTTTTACTATTACTTCGGACGGCAAGCCTGCTGTTACGCACTGGGATGTACTTGAGCGTTTTGGTCAAGCAACGTTAGCAAGTGTTAATTTGGAAACTGGTCGTACGCATCAAATACGCGTTCATTTTTCGTCTATAGGTCATCCTTTGGTTGGGGATTCAATGTATGGAGCGAACCCAGTTTTGGCTCAAAAACTTGGGTTGCAACGTCAATGGTTGCATTCTATGGAACTTACTTTTACGCATCCGCGCACGGGTAAATCAGTGACTGTTAAGTCGCATTATCCTCTTGATTTGCAACACGCGTTAGAAGCTATGCGAGCATTATTAAAGTAACGTTTTTGCATTTTTTCAGTCAACTTTCGCTTATAGAATATCTTTTATGACTCAGCCGGAAACCAATTTTGTGCATTTACACAATCACACGCATTATTCACTTCTAGATGGTGCGTCAAAAATACCTGATTTAGTAGCGCGCGCTAAAGAATTAGGTATGCCGGCTGTTGCAATTACGGATCATGGCAACATGCACGGCGCGTACGAAATGTGGAGTACGGCTGTAAAAGCTGGAATTAAGCCAATTATTGGCATAGAAGCGTATGTTACTCCGGAAACAGCAAGACAAGACAAAAGTCGCGTGCATTGGGGCACGGAAGATCAGCGTGCAGATGACGTTTCTGGCGGCGGTTTAATTACGCATATGACTTTGTGGGCGGAAAATGATACCGGCTTAACAAATCTTCTTAAAGCTTCGTCTGTTGCAAATCTTGAAGGCCGTGTAATGCGCTACCCGCGTATGGATAAAGACGTGCTTTCAACTTACTCAAAAGGTGTAATTGCGTCTTCAGGATGCCCTTCTGGAATTATTCAAACGCGTCTTCGTTTAGGTCAGTTCAAAGAGGCTTTACGAGCAGCTGGCGAGTTTCAAGATATTTTCGGGCGTGACAATTTCTTTATTGAGCTTATGAATCACGGGCTTTCTATTGAAACGCGCGTAACTAAAGACTTGCTTGAAATTGCAAAAAAACTTAACGCACCTCTTCTTGCAACAAACGATTTGCATTACGTTCATGAAGAAGATCGTGAAGCGCAAGATGCTATGTTATGCATTAATTCTGGTTCTAGGCTTGACGATCCTGACCGTTTTAAGTTTGACGGTTCAGGATACTATTTGAAGTCCGCTGAGCAAATGCGTGAGCTTTTTAAAGAATTTCCAGAAGCTTGCGATAACACGCTTGAGATTGCTCGTCGATGCAATGTTATGTTCGACGACGGCGAAGATGGCGCTTTTATGCCGCAATTTGACTGTCCTGAGGGTTGGGATGAGACTTCGCTATTCCTTAAAAAAGTCGAGGAAGGTTTGGAGCGCCGCTACAATAACAACATTCCAATGGAAGTTTTAAAGCAGGCCGATTACGAGTGCGGTGTGATTTGCCAAATGCAATTCTGTGGATACTTTTTAGTTGTTGCAGATTATATTAATTGGGCTAAAGCGCATGGTGTAATGGTAGGTCCTGGTCGTGGTTCTGCTGCAGGTGCTATGGTTGCGTACGCAATGGGCATCACAGAGCTTGATCCTATGAAGCATGGTCTGATTTTCGAACGCTTCTTAAACCCAGAGCGAGTATCCTTGCCTGATATTGACGTTGATTTTGACCCGGATGGTCGAGCTAAAGTTCTTGAATACGTGGGCGAAAAATACGGTAGAGATAAAGTTGCTCAGTGCGTTATTTACGGAACTATTAAAACGAAGCAAGCTCTTAAAGATTCTGCGCGTATTATGGGCTACGAGTTTTCAGTGGGCGAAAAAATTACGAAAGTTCTTCCTCCTGCTAAAAACGGCAAAGATATGAGCTTGCACGATATTTTCGACGAAAAATCAAAGCGATATGCTGAAGCGCGCGAGTTTCGCGAAATGTACGACACGGATCCAGATACTCATCGCATTACGGAAGAAGCTAAGGGCATTGAAGGTTTGATTCGTCAAACAGGTGTGCACGCTTGTGCAACAATCATGGGTTCGGAGCCAATTACAAACACTTCGCCGCTTTTAGAGCGCACTGACGGTACTATTACTACAACTTTTGAGTATCACACTTGTGAAACGCTCGGTCTTGTAAAAATGGACTTTTTGGGGCTTTCTAACTTAACGGTTATTCGCGATACTTTGCGAAATATTGAAAATAATGGGAAGGATCCGATTGATTATACTAAGATTCCGTTAGACGATAAAGCTACTTATCAACTGCTTTCTAGGGGTGACACTTTAGGCGTTTTTCAGCTTGATTCCGACGGTATGCGTGCGCTTCTACGTACTTTGAAACCGGATAATTTCAACGATATTTCGGCTTTGATTGCACTTTACAGGCCTGGTCCTATGGATATGGATTCGCATACGAATTACGCTAAGCGCAAGAATGGTTTGCAAGATATTATCCCTATTCATCCAGAAGTTGCTGAGCCGTTAAAGGAAGTTTTGGACGAAACTTACGGTTTGATTGTTTACCAGGAGCAGGTGCAGTCTGCAGCGCGTATTTTAGCAGGCTACAGTCTTGGTAAAGCAGATGTGTTACGTCGAGCAATGGGCAAGAAAAAGCCGGAAGTGCTGGCAAAAGAGCAAGTGCCGTTCTTTGAAGGTATGAAAGCTCACGGATATTCTGAAGAAGCTGCACAAGCTGTGTGGGATGTTTTGGTTCCGTTCTCTGGTTACGCGTTTAATAAAGCTCATTCTGCAGCTTATGGCTTGATTTCTTACTGGACTGCATACCTAAAAACGCATTATCCTGTGGAATTTATGGCAGCTTTGCTTCAAAACGAACGTACGAATAAAGACAAAACTGCACTGTACTTGGGCGAGGCAAGGCGCATGGGTATTCAAGTTTTGCAACCTGATGTAAACGAGTCTGTTCTTGAGTATTCCGCAGTTGGAGATGTTGTGCGCTTTGGTTTGGGTGCTATTCGTAACGTTGGAGACAAAGCAGTAAACGATATTATTACTGAGCGCGAAGGTGAGCGCGGACGTTTCGTAAACTTTATGGATTTCGTACAACGTGTTCCTATTAGTGCACTTAATCGGCGTTTAGTAGAATCACTTATTAAAGCTGGAGCTTTTGATTCTATTGATTCAAATCGTCGTGCGCTGTTTCAAATTTGTGATCCTGCAATTGATTCTGTGATTGCGCTTAAGCGTAAGCAGGCAGAGGGTCAGTTTGATTTATTTGCTGATCTTGATTCGTCTTCTGACTCGGATGACGACAACGGTATGGGAGATATGCAAATTACTGTACCGGATGTTGAAGAGTGGGATAAAAAGACAAAGCTTAATTTTGAGCGAGAAATGCTTGGATTGTACGTTTCTGATCATCCACTAAGCGGATTGTCTGCAGTTTTGGCAGATTTACGTGAGATGTCAATCGCTCAACTGATCGACAAAGCGAGAACTATGAGTGACGGTCAGCAAGTAACTATTGCAGGCCTAGTTACAAGCGTAGATAGGCGAGTGTCTCGAAAAGGTAACGCTTGGGCGATTGTCACAGTTGAAGACATGGAAAGTTCAATACAATGCATGTTCTTTGGCAAAGTGTACGAAGCTTCAGCGCAAGAACTTGCAATTGATCAAGTTGTGCGTATTCGTGGACAAGTTGAAGTGCGTGATGAAACTGTTTCAATGCGTGCTACAGAGTTTGAAATACCAACTCTTGAATCAGTGGATGAAAGACCTTTAACAGTTGTTATTCCGCGTAAAGTTCTAGATAAAGGTCATGTTGCGCAATTAAGTGACATTTTGAGCCGACACCCAGGCTGCTGTGAAGTGCGCTTGGCTCTTGTCGATGATACTGGCAAGGCGCAAGTTCTTACGTTTGGGGATCGTTTCCGTGTAAAGCGAGATACTTCTTTGTTTGCTGAAATGAAAATTGTTTTTGGATCTAGTTGTTTGCCTAGTGCGTAGAAAATATGCACTACTAATTTGATAAAATATAAAACTAGGTATGTTTTAAGAAGTTCATTGAAAGGGGAGGAAATAACGAATATGTTAAACAATGGTGACGAACGCAATAATGACGATTCTGTGCGCACTTCTTTTACTGATGCGGAATTAGATAATGCGCTCGCGGGATTTGAACGTGAATTTAAAGAAGAGTCGCAAGAAAATTTAAATAGCGAAAATTTAGAGAATAACCAAAAAAGCGACGATAATCAAGAAAATGATTTTCTTGATCAAGCTATGCGCAATATTGAAGAAGCTAATTTTGAAGAAGACTTGCAAGGTCTGCTTGGAAATAAAGCAAAAGTTGCGTTAATGATTACGTATGTGCAGCCTGCGCAGTTGCTGGCTGCTTTTTGCAAAATGGCTAGTGTTTCAGCGCGATGCTTCGATGAAGAGCAAGGTGCTGTTGCGATATTAAAAAATTTGGACGGCAATGAGCCGGAAGAAGCAGTGCAAAAATTTGTTGATTTCTTCCGTGGAATGGATGTTATGCTCATTACAAATAGAGCTGATAAATTAACTGCAAAAGTTTACGAATATAATTGCGAACCGCAAGAAATAGTTGCGCCTATGGCGTTAGCTGTATGGTCGCGTGCAGTAGAAGATTTAGCTATTGGCATGGAAACAGTTCAAACTCTTTCAAAACAAAATATAGAAATGTTCAATAGTGACGATTTAAGCGATGCAAACGCGTACGAGCTATTTCAAAAATATGGCAAAAGAAAGTAAAAATAATTTGAGCAATTAATTGTCATATTAAATTGAAGAAGTTGCGTTAGAAAGTAGAAATTTCATTACAATTACGTAAATTCATTGCATATAAGCTCAACATATGAAGCGCAATACGAAATAATACACTACAATTGCATGTGAATATGCATATGTGCGTGACTATGCATACAACCGGATGATACCCAAGGGGCTTATTATGGATCGACAACAAGAGTTTGCTCTACGTACTGTTGAAGAGCGAGACGTGCGTTTTATTCGACTCTGGTTTACGGACGTCTTAGGCACGCTTAAATCCGTTGCTATTGCCCCTGCTGAATTAGAAGCAGCTTTTGAAGAGGGAATAGGGTTCGACGGCTCAGCAATAGAAGGCATGACTCGCGTCCTAGAAGACGATATGATTGTGAAGCCGGATCCGTCAACGTTCCAAATTCTTCCATGGCATGGAGGTCCGGAAGGCACAGCGCGCATGTTCTGCGATGTGCTAACTCCAGACGGAGAGCCTTCGCTGGGAGACCCTCGTCACGTTTTAAAGACTGCGCTCGCAAAAGCGAAAGAAAAAGGATTTACTTTTTACGTGCATCCGGAAATTGAGTTTTACTTGTTTGAAGCTCAAGATGATTGGTCCAAAGCTCCTGTGCCGATTGATGAAGGTGGATATTTTGACCACGTTCCTAGAAGTTCGGCTATGGATTTCCGTCGTAGCGCAGTCAGTATGCTTGAGCAAATGGGTATTTCTGTAGAATACTCGCATCACGAGGGTGGTCCTGGTCAAAACGAAATTGACTTGCGTTATGCAGATGCTCTTACTACCGCTGATAATATTATGACTTTCCGCACTGTAGTTAAGGAAATTTCTCTTGAGCGCGGAATGTACGCAAGCTTTATGCCAAAACCTTTAACTGATCAGCCTGGTTCTGGTATGCATACGCATTTGAGTTTGTTCGAAGGTGATACGAACGCTTTTTATGAGGCTGGTCAAGAATTTAATATGTCTCTTATTGCGCGTCAATTTGCGGCTGGTATTTTGCATCATGCTTCAGAAATTTGCGCTGTAACTGATCAGTATGTGAACTCTTACAAGCGTTTGTGGGGTGGTGCGGAAGCTCCTAGCTATGTTTGCTGGGGTCATAGCAACCGTTCTGCACTTCTGCGTGTTCCGCAATACAAGCCTGGTAAAGGTAATTCTTGCCGAATGGAATTCCGCGCGCTAGATCCTGTAGCGAATCCGTATCTTGCTTACTCTGTGCTTCTTGCTGCTGGTTTGGATGGTATTGAAAAGCAAATGACTTTGTGCGATCCAACTAGCGACGATGTGTGGGAGCTTACTGATGCTGAGCGTCAAGCAATGGGTATTCAGCCATTGCCAGAATCCTTGGATGAAGCACTAAAGATTATGGAGCGCTCGGACTTCGTTGCAAGCGTATTAGGTGAACACGCTTTTGAGTACTTCTTGCGCAATAAGCATCAAGAGTGGGAAGAGTACCGTCGCCAGGTTACGCCTTTTGAACTTGAGAAGTATTTGCCGCGTTTGTAGCGTGACGACCTGCTTGAGCGCTGCGATTTAGCGCGCGAAAGCAACTCGGAGCGTGAGCTTGCTCAAACGGAAAGTCCAGTGGACTTTCCGTGCAAGCTCAGCAGCGAGTGCGTTACCCGCGCGAGTGTTGCCTGGCGTTTGGCTGGCGGGTTTCTGAAGTGTCTGTGTGATATAGGAATTACTTATCTCGCAGCGCTCCGCTCTTATACCTTATTTGGACTTAGTGGTTGCATAGTTAAGTTTAGTTTTTTAATTACTTTTTCTGCAGAAATAGTATTCGTCAATAAGATTATTACTATCGTTCCGCTTTTATATTGCTCGACAAGCAATTCCTATCTCCCACTCGTAAATCCACTCACCGTTGTTTTGTGATGTGGTAGGTGCGTATGGTGTGGTGTGTGCAGCAGCACGAATGCTAGTGTTCTATAGACAATAAATACTCACCGTTCGCAGAAGCATTACTGCAAAGCTTCATGAACATTTGCTGGAGTTTTTTCTCCGGCGTTTGTAGCTTGTTTTGGGACACTGCTGCAGACGTCGCGCTGCGTTCCAAGCGTTTTTACGATTTTTGCAGCTTACTAAAATGTCGAAAATACCAAATCGTTTGGTGAAATAAACAAAACGCAAGCCAAAACTGTCGAAAATACATAATCGCAAGATGTTTTCGACATTTTCTATTGACTGCAAAAATATTTAACGCGTGTATCGATTCGCTAGCAGCGCGATTGTAAAGTTTCTGTCGGATTTTCGCTCGTAGCCGACCGTTTCTTTACACCGCTGTACAGTTTCTGTCGTTTTCTGGCGCGCAAACGGCTTTTTCTTTACGCCGCTGTACAGTTTCTGCCGTTTTTTCGCGCGTAGGCGACCGTTTCTTTACGCCGCTGTACAGTTTTGGTCGTTTTTTGTTACTGGTGTAGATGGTCGACTGCGTTCGTAACGACCTGCTTGAGCGCTGCTTTAGGGTCTTTTGTTTTCTATTGGTGATTTGCTTCAAAAAAATCAAAAATTTTGTAAAAAAGTGGGGATTTTTGGGGAGGAATGGGGTAAAATGGTGAGCAACGTGTAAATGGCATAGTACATGTTGAGTTAAGGAGGTGGAGTATGGCACGTCGTGCTGCTAATAAGCAACCGCGCAATAACGCCAATTCTTCCTCTGCGCATTCCATAAATCAGGCTCAATCAGCTGCTGATCCAAATGTCTCTCAGCAATCGCAGATGCCACTGCAAATGCAAGATTCACAAGTGCCTCAGCAACAATACGTTCAGCCTGTTCAACCTATACAATCTAAGCAGTCAATTCAGGGTTATTATGGTATGCCTCCAACTGTTATGCCAGCAATGCAGCAATATATGCCAGCACCGGTTTTCACCTCCACTCCGTCCGGCGCTGCTGATTCGTCTGCACAAGCTGCAGCTATGCCAGTTGCACCTTTTTATGCTTCTCAATATCAAGAAGCTGTGTCAACTCATCCAGCAACACCTATTTTGTTAGGCACTTATACTCCAAAAATTGACGATAAAGGTCGTGTTGCTCTTCCTGCAAAATTCCGTTCTCAGCTCGGAACTGGTTTTGTTATGGCTCGCGGTCAAGAGCATTGTGTTTACGTGCTGCCTATGGTTGAGTTCCAGCGTATGACAACGCAAATTCAGCGCACATCTATGAGCAACAAGTCAGCTCGCGATTATCTTCGCGTGTTCCTTTCTGGCGCTGTTGATGAAGAGCCAGATAAGCAGGGACGCATTGTTGTGCCGCCAATGTTAAGAGATTACGCCAATTTGGGCGATCAAATTGTTGTTATTGGTGTTGGTACGCGTGCAGAGATTTGGAATAAATCTGCTTGGGAAGAGTATCTTGCCGATCGTGAGCAAGGTTATGCGGATATTGCTGACGATGTACTTCCGGCGGTGATGTGATGACTGATGTTATGAAAGACATTACAGCTATTCACGCACCGGTATTATTGCAAGATTGTGTTGATTTAGTTACTCCTTCTTTGCAACATAAAGGCGCAATAGTAGTAGATTGCACTTTAGGTCTTGCTGGTCATGCAACTGCTTTTCTTAAAGCTGCGCCTTTTGCAACACTTATTGGTATTGATCGTGATGCTGAAGCACTTTCGTTAGCAACGCAAAGAATGCGTAGTGAAGGCCTTGAGAATCGTTTTATTCCTGCACATGCGGCGTTCGATGAGATTGATGAAGTACTACGAGAAAACCGCATTGACGGTATTGATGCTGCTTTTATGGATTTGGGTCTTTCAAGTTTGCAAATTGACGAAACTGATCGCGGTTTTTCTTATTCTCACGATACAGCACTTGACATGCGTATGGATACAACGCAAGCAACTACTGCCGCAACGATTTTAGCTACTTATGATTCTCGAGAATTAACTAGAATTTTCCGCGAGTATGGTGAAGAACGTTTTGCGTCTCTTATTGCTCGTCGTATTGTTGAAGTTCGCGCTACGGAGCCTATTGCTACTTCGGGTCAGTTGGTTAGCTTAGTTGACTCTGTAATTCCGAAAGCTCATCGCGCTACTGGAAATCCAGCAAAACGAGTGTTCCAAGCTTTGCGTATTGAAGTGAACGGTGAATTAGATAAATTGAGCCGTACTCTTCCTAAAATTGCTTTGCATCTTCGTGAGCATGGTCGCTTAGTTGTTGAATCTTATCATTCATTGGAAGATACAGCTGTAAAACGTTTTATGAATCAAGGATTAACCGTTGATGTTCCTGCAAACATGCCTGTTATTCCTGACGATGCTCAGCCGTTCTTTAAAGCTCTTACTCGCGGAGCTATGAAGGCTTCTAAAGAAGAAATTGTTCATAACACTAGATCTTCTTCAGTTCGTTTGCGCGCTGTCGAATTATGCCGACCTATTCCTGAGCGTTGGATTCCAAGGCTTGAAGATGAGGCGGCTGGTCGTAAAGCTATAAAAGGAGGTCGCTGACATGGTATTGAACATGCAAAATCGTGTTTTGCGCTCTTCTGCGTCTTCTGCTTCAGCTCCAGCTGGTCGTACTAAAGATAATTCGACTCGTAAAGAATACGTACATAATTCTGCTCCTTCGGCGTTTAACCCATCTCAACGTAAATCTTCTGCTGTGCTTGAACGATTCCGCAAGGTTATGACATGGAGCAATACGCGCAAAGTACCTCTTGTAAATTGCATGATTATTGTGATTTTTATGGTTGTTACGTTGTTGACTTCGCTTCTTTTGCGTACGCAAATGGCAGAGATTTCCTTCGACCAAACTGCAGTACAGATGCGTATTTCTCGTTTGCATCAGGATGTGGAAGCTCGTCAAGCGAAATTAGATACTTTGGAATCTGAACTTCCTGCAAGAGCGCAACGAATGGGAATGGTTCCGCAACAAGGTTCTATTTCTATTGACTTGAGTGATTATGCAGCAAAACGAAAACATGGTCATTCTGAGAAAACTAAGCACGAAAAACAAACTAATAACTCAAATAAAACTCAAAAACAAGAACAACAAAATCGTCAATATCAACAGAAAGCAAAACAGGAGAAACATTGATGCGCCACTTAATCAAACAACGTTTCGCTTCTCAGCAGATATTTGCGCGTAAGTGCACCGTAATTGCAATTGTTTTTGCGTTAATTGGTGTTAGTGCAATAGTAAAGCTAAGTTTTATACAGATTATTAATGCTCGTTCAACAGCGCAAGCAGCTCAGGCTGAGCGTAGTCGTGTGCGACCAATTCTCGCACGTCGTGGTCGCATACTTGATGCTAATGGTGCTGTGTTGGCTCAAAGTGTTGAGCGATTTAATATTATTGGAGATCCACTTAATGCTCAGGCTTTTGTGCCGACTCCTTGCACAAAACAAACCGAGCATAACTGTCATATGCTTAATGGCAAGCCTGTAGAAGGCACGGGCGCTGTGGCGGTCGCCCGTTTGCTTGCTCCGATTTTGCACATGAGTTCTGTAGAACTTGGTGGAAAGCTGGCTGGCGTTGGTCGTTACGTTTTATTGAAACGTAACGTGACTCCTGCAATGAAACGTGCCATCGACGATTTGAATCTTTCTGGGTGTATTTATGCAGAGAACAGTAGTGAACGAGTATATTCAAGCGGTCCTATTCTTGGATCTGTGATTGGTGCTGTTGCTAATGCCGATGAAGTTAATCGTAAAGATATTAAAGATCGTAAAGGCGAGGTTGGTGTTACAGGTCTTGAATTTACTAAAGATGCAACTTTGAACGGCGTAGACGGATATCAGCGTTATCAAGGTAATAATGCAGGAAATGAGAAAATTCCTGGTACTGTAACTGAATCTAAGCCTGCAATCAACGGAAGCGATGTTAAGCTCACAATCGATAGCGATGTCGATTGGTATGTTAAAAAAGTTTTGCTTGATGGCAAGAAAAAATATCATGCAACTTGGGGTATTGCAGTAGTGCAAGATGTTCGTACTGGCGAAATACTTGCTTTGGAAGATACTGATGAGATTAAAGCTGGAACAACGCAAGCTAAGGTGAATGTTTCTAGAGCTGTAAGCCAAACCTTTGAGCCTGGTTCTATTGGTAAAGCTTTCTCAATGTCTGGAATGTTACAAACTGGTGCGCATAAGCTTACTGATAAATTTGCTGTTCCTAATACTCTCAATAAGAACGGTCAAGCATTCCATGATGCTGTTAGCCACGGTGTTGAGCGTTGGACATTAGCTGGTATTCTTTCAGAATCTTCTAACGTCGGTATGGTTATGGCTGGTGAAAAATATCCGATAGATAAACGCTATGAGTATCTTTATAAATTTGGTCTTGGTCAGTACTCGGGATTGAATTTACAAGGAGAATCTCGCGGCTTGCTTCCTAGCGTTCAAGCTTGGGATGGTCGTAAGAAAGATACCGTTCTGTTTGGTCAGGGTTATGCTGTGAATGCTTTGCAGCTTACTAATGCGATTGCAACTATTGCAAATAAAGGCGTTAGGTTGCGTCAGTCAATAGTTAAATCCGTTATAGATCCTAATGGTAGGGTTACAAAGTCTTCTCGCCCTGCAGGAACGCGCGTTTTGGATGAAAATGTTGCTGCACAAATGATGAATGCTTTGGAAAATTCTGGTGAGCATTATCACAGATTTGCTGGTGTCGATGGTTATCGTGTTGCTGCAAAGAGTGGTACAGCTGAAGTTGCTGGCGCTGATGGTAAACTTAGTTCTACAATCAGCGACTGGTCGGGTGCTATACCAGCAGATAATCCTCGCTTCGTCATAACAGTTGTTTTGCGTGATCCACAAGGTATTTATGGTGGTATGACTGCAGGTCCACTGTTCAAAACTATTGGAGAATTCTTAATGCAAAAGTATGATATTCCAGCTTCTTCTCCACGCACAAATCCTGTTCCTGTGAATTGGTAGTGTACGCATTACAATGTTGTTGTCTATAAAGTAGGGTGTGCAATGAGTGCGGTTGATGAATACTCTAGAATTAGGGTGACGCTAGGTTTTGCTGCAAAAAATTATGGTTTTGAAGTTGTTCCTGCGTTTGCTTCAGAGGTAACTATTACTTCTATTGCTCATGATGTGCGTCATGTACGTCCTGGTGGATTATTTGTGCCAATTGGTCATATTGATCGTCGTCAGCTTGAGGCTGCACGTGATGCTGGGGCATATGCTGCATTAGTTTCACCAGAATTTCGTGGTGAGGCTGCAGATTTAGGTCTACCTTTGCTTGTTTCTTCTGCTAATCCAGTTGCTTTGGGCAAGCTTGCTTGCGATATTAATGCAGATCCTTCTTCATGCGTCGCAATATTTGCGATTGCTGGTGACGATGATGATGAGATCCATGCTAACGTTTTGCGATTAGCTGATTTTTTGCATATGTTAGGCAATCCTGTTGGTGTTATTAGTGATGCTGGATCTACTTCATTACAGCGTGAATTGTCTTTGCAATATCCTTTAAATATTGCCGATGTACAGCATGCTTTATCCGTGTGTGCAGAAGATGGTGCCGCAGCTGTTGTTATTGCACTTAATTCTGCAACTTTAGCTAAGAATGCGTTGCAATCCGTTAGTATTGATGTTCTTGGCGTTGAGCAAATTCAGAATGAAAGCAATTCTGGCGCAGGATCTGATTCTCAATCTGATACTGAGTCTAAAGATAGCTCTGATACTAATTCTGAATCTGAACCTAATTCTGAATTTAAAGATGCAGCCTCAAATGTGAAAATTAGCGCAAAGACATCTTCTTCACCACTTTACCCGGCATATGCAACCGGCATGAGTTTTTATGCGTTGCGTCAACGTTATGGTTTTTCTGGAAGAGAGCACGCTTATTGTGTTACTAGATCGGCTGAGTCTGACGAATTAGCTGAATTAGCAGATCAAATTGGTGGCAATGATGTACAGCGGCATCTTTCATTATCTATTGCAATGGTGTTAGCTGCTGGTGTTCGTCGTGGGACTATTAAAAGTGCGCTGCGAGTTTCGCATGAATTGCACTGAATTGTGCTGAAGCGCTGATTTCATTCGAGTTTTCAGATAAATTAATTGCGTGAGTTTTGTTTAAGAGCTTTTAATTATGTGGCTAATTTGGAGGATGTTATGAGTTGTGTTGAAACTTCGTGTGCTAGCAATGCTAAGAGTTTAGATTATGCTGATATGATGCCTATGAATATAAGCGAAATTGCTAACGCTGTTCATGGGGAAATGCACGAGTTTAATAGTTGTGACACAGATTTAGTTGCAAATTCCGTTTTTAGTGATTCTCGTCAAATCCGTAAAGGTTCTGTGTTCGTAGCTATAGTTGGTGAACATGTTGACGGTCATGATTATGTAAAGAATGCTGAAAAATCTGGAGCTGTTGTAGCTATTGTTGAACATGTTGTCGAAGGCACTAATCTCAATCAAATAGTTGTTAATAATTCTGTAGAAGCGCTGGGTTTGCTAGCTAAACATAATTTGGAACTTCGCCGCAATCTTAACAAACCTTTCACTATTATTGGTATCACTGGTTCCGTTGGCAAAACAACAACGAAAGATATGTTGAAGGCTTTGTTGAGCACGCTAGGCGAAACAGTTGCTCCTGTTGGATCTTTTAATAATAATATTGGTTTGCCTCTTACTGCTTTGCAAGTTGGCAGTAATACTCGGTTTCTAATAGCAGAAATGGGTGCTAACCATGTTGGCGAAATTGCCAATTTAACTCATATTGCTCCTCCGGATCTCGCAATAGTGCTTAAAGTTGGTGTTGCTCATTTAGGTGAATTTGGCTCAGTTGAGCGAATTGCGCAAGCAAAAAGTGAGATTGTGCGTGGGCTTTTGCCACATGGCATAGCAGTATTAAATTCCGACGATAAGCGAGTTTCTGCAATGTCTTGTCTTGTAGAAAATAAGCATGTGCGCTGGTTTGGTAGAAATGCTAAAAATGGATTGCTGGAATCAGCTAGTAAAGATGACTACCAACTTTCAGCTAGCAATATAAAGTTAGATTCTTTTGGTAAAGCAGTTTTTACTATCACTGAACGCATTAATTCTTCTGATTTAGTGAATCATATTGAAGTGCATCTTGCTATACAAGGCGAGCATAATGTTATGAATGCGCTTGCAGCAGCAAATGTTGCCAGATATTTGGGAATGACTTTAGATGATATTGCTTCTGTGCTGTCTAAAGTTTCGCATATTAGCTCGCATCGCATGCAATTGAGTACAGTTTCTAAGAATGACGAGAAATTTACACTTATTGATGATTCCTTTAATGCAAATCCTGATTCTATGAAAGCAGGAATTGATGGTTTGTGCGCTTATGAAAATGATTCTTGTAGTGCATCTTCGAAACCTTTCCGTATAGCGGTTCTTGGTTCTATGTTGGAGCTTGGCAGCAACGAAGATGAATTGCACACAAATATTGGAGAATATGTGGCAAATTCGAGTGTCGATGCGGTTGTTGCTGTTGGTTCGAAAACGGACTCTGACTTAGATAAATTAGCTCACTGTATTGCTCAAGGTGCGCGTTCTTCTTGGAATAATAAACTACCTTCTTCTCATGAGGCAGTCTATTTTGTACACAGTGCGGATGAGGCTGATGATATTGTTTGGAAAATTGTGGCCGAGCATCCGAGTAGTGTTGTGTTATTGAAAGGCTCTCATGCTTCAGGCTTGAGCGTGCTTGCTGAACATTGGGCAAATATTTAACTGCTTGATGCTCAATATAAGTGTGAAATTAATAAATTAAGTATTATAGCAAACAGAACAGTAAACGGAGGTTAAGCGGTGATTGCGCTTATTGTAGGAATTGTGGTGTCGCTCGTAGTTACGATTGTTGGCACACCTTTGCTTATTCGTTTAGTGCATCGTTTGCACTACGGTCAGTACATTCGCCAAGATGGACCACAATCTCATTTAGTAAAGCGCGGCACGCCAACTATGGGCGGTGTTGTTATTAATTTTGCTGTAGTAGCAGGTTGGGCTGCTTCTGCTCTTTATAGATATGTTTCTGTTGGTCGCTCGCCTTCATGGTCTGCTGTTTTGGTGCTGTTTGCAATGCTTTCAATGGGTTTGCTTGGCTTTATTGATGATTTTGCTAAGGTTCGTAAAAAGCAGAATCTTGGTCTTTCTGTACATGCGAAGTTTACTGGTCAAATTATTTTTGCAAGTATTTACGCGCTTTTGTCATTGCTATTGCCAACTCAATCTGGTATTGCTAGCGCTCAACCTGGAATGAGTTTTATTGAAAAACCATTTTTTGATTTTTCTATACTCGGTAAAGGTGTAGGAATCGTAGTATTTATTGTTTGGGTTAATTTCCTTATTGCTGCTTGGTCTAACGCTGTAAACTTGACTGACGGACTTGATGGTTTAGCTTCTGGATCTTCTATGATTGCTTTTGCTGGTTACGCTTTGATTGCTTTTTGGGAAAGCTACCATGTGCGTGGAGGCGGTCATTTTGGATTCTCTTACGCTGTTTCTGACCCTCTCGATTTAACTATTATTGCTGTTTGCGCTGCTGTTGCTTGCTTTGGATTCTTGTGGTTTAATTCGAATCCTGCTCAAGTATTTATGGGAGATACTGGTTCGTTGGCTTTAGGCGGATTATTTGCAGCTCTTTCTATTGCAACTCACACAGAGTTTTTGGCTGTGATTTTGGGTGGATTATTTGTAATGGAAGCTGCAAGTGACGTTATTCAAGTTGGATTCTTTAAAGCTACGCATAAGCGCGTGTTCAAAATGGCTCCTATTCATCATCATTTTGAATTGCTCGGCTGGACGGAAACTAAAGTTGTTGTGCGATTCTGGATGATTGAGCTTATGTTTGTGCTTTCTGCACTTATGATGTTCTACGCCGATTGGGCAGGGCATTCTGGCTTGCTTATTTAATTTCAAAAATTGGAAGGCTTCAATATGAATATTGTCGATGGCAATGAAGTATCTGTTTCGTCTGAATCTACTTGTAAGTCGTGCACAAGCGATAAAGCATTTGCTTTTAAGCGTGTATTAGTTGCAGGTCTTGGAGTTTCGGGTCGTGGCGCAGCTGAGGTTTTGCGCGCTGTTGGATCTGAGACTGTGACTGCAGACGAAAATAAGCCTGATGCCGATATACATGATTTTTCAGCAATAGACTGGTCTAAAATCGATGCTGTTGTTACATCTCCAGTATTTAACCCTCGCACGCCATTTTTGCAAGAAGCTGCATCGCGCAATATTCCAGTAATGAGCGAAGTTGAATTAGCGTGGCGCTTGCGCGTACCTTCTAATCGCACGAATAAACCTGCTTATTGGATTGGCATTACTGGCACAAATGGTAAGACTTCTACTACAGAAATGACTTCTGCAATGCTAACCGCTTGCGGATTAAATGCTCCAGCCGTGGGAAATATTGGAAAGTCTGTGTCACATGCTGCTTTAGAATGTGAGCATGATGCTTTATGCGTTGAATTAAGCTCTTTCCAATTGCATTTCACTGATTCTTTAGCTCTTGATTGTGCTGCTATTACTAATATTGCTGCTGATCATTTAGATTGGCATGGTGGCATGGAAGCGTACGCTCGTGACAAGTCAAAAGTATTTAATAATGTGCAAAAAGCTTTGGTTTACAATGCTCAAGATGAGCGTGTAAGCAAATTGGCAGATTGTGCACAAGTTGCTGATGGTTGTAAAAAGATTGGTTTTACGTTAGGAGAGCCTAAAGATGGTGAAATTGGCGTAAAAGACGGTTGGATTGTCGATAACAGCGGTGTTGCTGGAGGAACTAAAGGCACTCTAAAACCTATTGTCGAATTGCGTGAGCTAAAACATCTGTGCGAGCCTGATGGCAGTGTGTATCCGCATTTATTAGCTGATGCTCTTACTGCGTTAGCTTTATCTTTAGGTTTAACTGGTGACGTAGATTCTTCAGTTCGTGCTTTACGCGAATTTGCTCCTGGAGGTCATCGCATTCAAACAGTTGCGACTTTGATGTCTGAAGATGAAAATCCTTCGCATTGTATTAGATTTGTAGATGATTCTAAAGCAACTAATGCTCATGCTGCTTGTGCATCTTTAGCTAGTTTTGCTAATAATTCGGTTGTTTGGATTGCTGGCGGTTTAGCTAAAGGTGGTCATTTTGAAGATTTAATTGCAAACCAACTTCATGTGATTAAAGCAGTTGTTGTTATTGGAATAGATCAACGTCCAATTGTTGAAGCTCTTCACAGTTCAGCTCCTCACATTCCAGTAACTATTGTTTCACAGGATGGTTCTTGCGCTAAATCATATGATTGCGTTGATGACTTAGTTTGTGAGAATATTGAGAATACTTCGCTTGTAAATCCTGATTCTTCATTCGGTGAGGCTGTTATGCGTCAAACTGTAGAAGCTGCTGGGCGTTATGCTAAGCCTGGTGATGTTGTTCTGCTTGCTCCTGCTTGTGCCTCTATGGATCAATTTGTTTCGTACGCCGATCGCGGCAATCGTTTTGCTAAAGAATCTCAACGATGGGTGCATAATCATGGTGTTCAACAGTAATAAGCCTAAAAAGTTTTTGCGTTCATTAGCGCGCAAAGTCTCAGAAGTTATTATGGAAGATCATATTGAAGCAGATTCAGATTCTTCTCATTCTTCCCAAAAACAAGAATTTGAATCTTTTAAAAAATCTATTAGGACTTCAGCAAGTAAAGTAGGTGAGTCCATAAGCAAAGTAGGAGCGTATGCAAGCAAAGCAGGTAAGGAATTAGGCAAATCTGTAGGAAAGTCTGTAGGAAAGTCTGTAAGTAAGTCCGTAAGTAATTCTGTTACTAAAGTTGGCAGATCTGTAGGTTCTTCTTTCAATGAATCTGTAAAATTTGTAAAAGATGTAAAGAAGTCGAAAGTTGCGAAACAAGCGAAACAAACTAAACGGGCTAATTTTGTAAAGCCTGCAGAGCAAGCAAATCCTGTAAATACTGTAAATCCTGCGAAACTGGCAAAGCTAACAAAGATAGCGAAACCAGCAAATACAGCAAAGCCGGCAAAGTCAATTAAATACGCAAAATTAGCGCATACTGTATCTGGAATATTTTCCTCGAAAAAAGACTACTCAAAAAACTCGTTAGAGCGCAAAACTCAAGATTCAGAGTTAAAGAAGTATGTTGGCTTGCGCAGTTTAACTAACCCACTGTGGTGCTTATACGGCATGCGAGTATCAGTGGTTATACTGTCGATTTTTGGCTTATTCATGGTGTTTTCTAGTTCTTCAGTAACTATGATTACCTACGGAATTGCACCTTGGGGTCAAGGCGTAAACCAAACAATGTATTGTGTTTTAGGTTTAATTGGTTATATTTTTGCTTCTCGACTTCCAGTTACAGTTTATAGACGATACGTTGCTGTCATTTACATTATTTCTGTTATTGCACAGTTCTTAACATTTGTTCCAGGTTTACGACGTGAAGTTAATGGTAATGCTGGTTGGATTGCTTTTGGTCCTATTACTTTGCAGCCTGCAGAAATTACAAAACTTGCATTATGTATTTGGCTTCCAATAGCTTTGATTGCTGCAAAACAAGCATATGAGCGTGTGCAAATGCGCGCATATATTCCTGTAGCAGCAGGACTCGGCGTATCGTTGTTGCTTGTTATTGCAGGTAAGGATCTTGGTACTGCTTTAATTATTATTCTTATTGCACTTATAGCTTTTTATCTTGGTGGATTCCCTACGCGCTGGCTGATAGGAAGTATTTTTATTGCTATTGCTATGGTCGCTATGCTTGTTTTGACCAGCCAAAATCGTATGCGACGTATTCTTGCTACTTTGCATGGATGCGATGCAAAAGCAGCTAAAGGCGTTTGCTTCCAAGCAATTCACGCTCAATATGCAATGGCTTCTGGTGGACTATTAGGCGTTGGCATCGGAAACTCTCGTGAAAAATGGAATTATTTGCCTTACGCTCACAATGATTTTATTTTCGCTATTATTGGCGAAGAGATGGGCTTTTTGGTTGCAGCAGCAGTAATTTTGCTATACGTAATTATTGGTTGGTGCATACTATCTTCAGCATTAAAAGCGAAATCGCAATTTATTTCAATCGTATTAATGTGTATTGCAACGTGGATTGTAGGCCAAGGATTAGTTAATATTCTTGTTGTTGTGCAAATACTTCCGGTTATGGGAGTGCCTATGCCGTTTGTGTCCGCAGGTGGATCTTCGCTTGTTATGTGTTTGGTTGCAATTGGCGTAGCTGATGGTCTTATGCGTTCCAATCCGCAACTTACTATATCGAAGTAGTAAGTATTTACAACTTTTTTATAATATGAAAGTTATAACAAGGGTAGTGAAATGAAGTTTGATAATGCTATTGAGCAGGAAGTGCATATTGTTCTTGCAGGCGGGGGTACTGCAGGTCATGTCAATCCTTTGCTTTCTGTTGCAAACGCGATTAAAAAGCTCAATCCTGAAGCGTTAATTAGTGTAATTGGCACAGAAGTTGGTTTGGAAAAAAGTCTTGTGCCGAATGCAGGGTACGAACTTGACACTATAGAAAAAGTGCCGTTCCCACGTAAGCCAAATCTAGATGCAATTAAGTTTCCAATTCGATGGATGCGCGAAAAACGCAAAGTGCGAAATATACTAGCCGCTAGAAAAGCAGATATAGTAGTGGGCTTCGGTGGCTATGCTTCTGCTCCAGTATATTCTCAAGCTCATGCGCAGCATATTCCTATTGTGATTCACGAGCAGAATGCTAAATCTGGAATGGCAAATCGCTTAGGTGCAAGTTGGGCTGATGCTGTTGGAACAGTTTATGGGAATACTGATTTGCGCACACGAAAAGGTGTCAAAGTTGAAAGAGTTGGTTTACCTCTTAGACCTGCTATTTCTCAATTGTGTGAAAGATTAGAAAAAGATTATGATTCCGCTCGCGTTGAAGGTGCGCAAAAACTTGGCGTTGACCCTAAACGTCCAATTATTCTTGTTACCGGCGGATCTTTGGGTGCAAAAAGCATAAATCAAGCTGTTGCTGCAGCAGCAGGAGATATTTTAAAACATGCGCAAGTAATTCACTTGACTGGTCGCGCAAAAGCGGAAGAAGTGCGAGATATAGTTGCAAAGCAAGTAGGTGAATCGCAAATAAACGATATTAAACCAGAGCATGCTGGTTGTGGCGATTATCATATTGCAGAATATTTAGAGCGTATTGATTGGGCTTTTGCTTGTGCAGATTTAGTTATATGTCGTGCAGGAGCTGGAACGGTTGCAGAAATTTCTGCACTTGGCTTACCTGCTGTATACGTGCCATTGCCTATTGGCAACGGCGAGCAGCGTTTCAATGTTGAGCCTGTAGTAAATGCAGGGGGAGCATTAATGGTAAATGATGCTGATTTCAATGCGAAGTGGTTTATAGATGAAGGATTAGCTTTATTGCAAAACAAAAAGCAATTACAAGCTATGCGCACTAAATCTTGGAATTATGGTATTCGTGATGCTGCAGACGTTATGGCGAAGCGTATTCTTGAAATCGCAAAAGAAGGCAGAAAGTAATGACTAAACTTAATAGCAATACAACTTCATCTCATAATAATATTGATTTAAACCCAGTAAAATCAGCATTTGATGATTCGCAAACTATTTCAAAACTAGGGCGAGTGCATTTTATTGGCATTGGCGGAGCTGGAATGAGTGTTCTGGCAGAAATGTTGCATGAAGAGGACGTAAGCGTAAGCGGTTGCGATCGTGAAGCAAATGATCACACTCAACGCTTGGAAGAATTAGGTATTGAAGTAGAAATTGGACAAAGTGCTTCACATGTTGAGCATGCAGATGTACTCGTGTATTCAAGTGCTATTAAACCGAGCAATCCGGAGATTATGGCAGCACATGAGCGCGGCATAAAACTTGTTCATCGCAGCGATATTCTTGCGTTATTATTATCTGCAAAAACTGGTGTGACTGTTGCTGGAGCGCATGGTAAAACAACTACTAGCTCACTTCTTTCTCATATATTAACTGTGGCTGCAGTAGGCGATTTGGCTGATCCAAGCTACGCAATCGGCGGATCTATTCAAGCCGCAGACGGAACAGTTTTAGACGGCGGTCATGCTGGTAATGGAATTGTTATGGTTGCTGAAGCTGACGAATCTGACGGAAGTTTTGAAAAATACAGTCCAAGTATTGCAATCGTAACAAATGCTGAAGCAGATCACTTGGATCATTACGGCTCTAGTGAACGATACAGAGAAGCATTTGTTGAGCACGTAAGTCATGCTGTTAATAACGTAATAATTTGTGCAGAAGACGAAGGTGCTAGAAAAGTACTTGAAGCTATGCCGGATAATATTTTAAACAAAACAATTGTTTACGGTAATTTGGATACTTGGAGCCTACAAGTTAGCTCGCGCGTACAAAAATTAGCCATGTTCGCAAGTATTGAGCATGAAAATGAGCAAGCTGTAAGTGGTCGAGAAATGTTTACGCTTGTATTGCCAGAAAAAATTTTGGATGAACATGCTAAATGTTTGAATAAGGTGCAAGTTAGCTTGTTAATACCAGGTTTGCATAATGCTCTTAATGCTTCTGCAGCTATTGTTGCTGCAGTATTGCTCGGTATGAATCCAGAAGATGCGGCTCGTGGTGCAGAAAGCTTCCGAGGTGCGTCTCGTCGTTTTGATATTCGTGGATGTGTTGATGGTGTAACAGTTGTGGACGATTATGCTCACCATCCAACTGAAATAGCTGCATTATTGCGCGCTGCTCGAAGAAAGTACACTTCTTCTACTCTTCGCGTGCTGTTTCAGCCTCATTTGTTCTCCAGAACGCAGGCTTTTGCTAATGAGTTTGCAAAATCTTTGGCTCTTGCAGACGATGTAATTGTTACAGGAATTTTCCCAGCTCGCGAAAAGCAGGAAGATTTTCCAAATATTAATGCTGAAACTATTGTTAAAGCTGCAAAATCACAGAATCTTGATGTAAAAATTGAAGCGGTTGACGATATGCGCGCAGCTGCGTTGAAACTGGCTTTGCGTGCAAAATCTGGTGATGTGCTGCTTACAGTTGGTGCAGGAAGTATTACTGCTATGACGTCTGTTATGCTAGAAGCATTGTAGTGCTTTGAAATTAAGCGATTAAAATATAAATAAATTATTACGAGAGGCAATTATGGGTCGCGTGAGGTCAAGCAAATCGTACGATGCTGATGCAAATAATTCGCATCGTCGTACCGTTTCAAGTCTTAATATTGCGCGTACTGAAGAGTCTCGTAGTAATAAATCCAGCAGTAGTGCGTCTCGTAGTAGTGCGTCTCGTAGTGCTGAATTGCTTAATAATGAATTGCGTAGTGGTGTATTGCGTGGCATAGCGCGTGGTGCGAAATCTAATATCGGAAGATCTAATATAAAAAAATCTAGTATCAAAAAAACGCGTGATGAAAAAATTCATATTTCTAAACCTAGATCTGCTTCGTCGTTGCGCAAAGACCAGCGTTTCCAAAGGCATATAATCAGCCAAAACACATCGCAAATACGAGTAGCTGATGTTAATGAAAAAAATCATCAAGGTAAGTTTGTTGACGCTAGACTTTTGCCGAAGCTTGATTTTGTAAGAAAAACTTTAAGTCAAACTTCTGGTTCTCTTGGAATGATTACTCGTCCTAGAATAATTAATTTTCGAGAGCGTTTGAAAGAACGTAAATCTGCTTATTTGCAATTTACTGTTAAACGAATTCTTGCAATTCTTGCAGTGATTGCCTCTGTTTCGGCGATTGTTTGGTTTTTATTCTTCTCGCCAGTTTTTCTTCTTAAGTCTAGCGATATAAGTATTTCTGGATCTAACGAGTGGGTGAGTGAGCAAAAAATTGCTTCAATTGCGTCAACTCAGGTTGGTAAATCACTATTTTTAGTTTCTTCTCAAGAAGTAATTAACCAACTTAACGATATTCCTGGCGTAACTGAAGCAAAAGTTTCTAAGAATTTTCCTAATGGTTTGCATGTTTCTGTACATGCGCAACGTCCTGCAGCAATGCTCAAAACTCGAGATAGCAATAAATTAACTGCTGTTGACGCTAAAGGTCGCGTGTTAAATGCCGTAGCTCAAGTTACAACACAAGGAATACCTGTTATTGAAGTTTCAAATGTGCAAAGAAGTTTGAATAATAGAGCGGTACTTGAAGCTGTAAAAATTGTTAGTTCACTTTCGGAATCTTTGCGAGCTAGAGTTACGAGAGTTAGTGCAAAAACTCAAGATTCTGTCGAAACAGAATTAGGGGATGTTAAAAAAACTATTATATGGGGCAATTCGTCTCAGATTGAGTTAAAGAAAGCTATTGTTGCCAAGATTATTGATGATCCTAGTAAAATTGGAAACAAACGCAGCTTAGATGTGTCTGCTCCTGTGCGTCCAATTCTTAAATAGGGTTTTAAAACTTTATTAATTGCATTGTCAAGATTAGGTGTATAATAGTAATTCGTGTGTGCCAACGGCGTGCCTTATGTTATAGGCGTGCGTGTTGGGATATCCCAAGTGCCAAAGATAGTGCGCAGTAATGTGTGGCTGGAGGCGCGAGGGCCATCGGGCCGGTGGACTGTGGCTTTTACTCTTTAACCGATTCTTTGGTTATGGTGTGCTGCAGTGTGGCGGTTTTCACCAAATAGAAAATAACAATGAATCGGAGAACTTAAGTTGCCTACGATTGAACAACTTGTCCGTAAAGGACGTCAGGCCAAGCCGAAAAAGTCAAAGACTTTGGCCTTGAAGGGTAGCCCGCTGCGTCGTGGCGTGTGCACCCGTGTGTACACCACCACTCCTAAGAAGCCAAATTCCGCGCTTCGTAAGGTTGCTCGTGTGCGCCTCAGCTCTGGTATTGAAGTAACCGCCTATATTCCAGGCGAAGGTCACAACTTGCAGGAGCACTCCATCGTGCTCGTGCGTGGTGGCCGTGTGAAGGATCTCCCAGGTGTGCGTTACCACATCGTGCGTGGCGCATTAGATACCCAGGGTGTCAAGGACCGCAAGCAGGGTCGTTCCCTGTATGGAGCAAAGAAGGCGAAGTAAAACATGTCACGTAAAGGACCTGCAAAAAAGCATCAACTGCTTCCTGATCCAATCTACGGCTCGACCGTCGTGGCTCAGTTGATTAACAAAATCCTTCTCGATGGTAAGAAGTCCATCGCAGAAAACATCGTCTACACCGCTCTTGAGCAGGTGAAGGCAAAGACCGAGCAGGAGCCAGTTTCTGTATTGAAGCGCGCTCTTGATAACATTCGTCCAAATCTTGAGGTTCGTTCTCGCCGCGTTGGTGGCGCAACTTACCAGGTTCCAGTCGAAGTTAAGCCTGCTCGTGCAAACACTCTTTCCCTCCGCTGGCTTACTGACTTCTCACGTGTTCGTCGTGAAAAGACTATGGCTGAGCGTTTGGCCAACGAAATTCTCGATGCCTCCAATGGCTTGGGTGCTTCCGTGAAGCGCCGCGAGGATACCCACAAGATGGCAGAAGCAAACAAGGCTTTTGCTCACTATCGCTGGTAATCCACAAGATAATCGGTATCTTAAAGAGCTAAGGATAAGAATATGGCACAAGATGTGCTTAACGACCTGAATATGGTTCGTAATATCGGCATCATGGCGCACATTGATGCTGGTAAGACTACTACCACCGAACGTATTCTTTACTACACTGGTAAGAACTACAAGATCGGTGAAACTCATGATGGTGCTTCTACCATGGACTTCATGGCTCAGGAGCAGGAGCGCGGTATTACTATTCAGTCTGCTGCAACTACCTGCTTCTGGAAGCGTCAGACTCATGACGTTGATGATCGCTATCAGATCAACATCATCGATACCCCAGGCCACGTGGACTTCACCGCTGAGGTGGAACGTTCCCTTCGCGTGCTCGATGGTGCTGTAGCAGTCTTCGATGGTAAGGAAGGTGTGGAACCTCAGTCCGAAACCGTGTGGCGTCAGGCTGATAAGTATAGCGTCCCACGTATCTGCTTCATCAATAAGATGGATAAGCTTGGCGCTGATTTCTACTATTCTGTCAAGACCATCAAGGAGAAGCTCGGTGCAACTCCACTCGTTATTCAGCTTCCAATCGGTGCTGAAAACGACTTCGTCGGCGTTGTTGACTTGATTCGTATGAAGGCTTACGTCTGGAATGACGTTAAGGACGATATGGGTGCTCACTATGACACCGTTGACATTCCTGAAGATTTGCAGGAACGTGCAGAACAGTATCGTGCTGAGCTTATGGATCAGGTTGCTGAAGCTGACGATGAGCTGGTTGAGAAGTATCTTGAAACTGGCGAACTTACTGAAGAAGAAATGCGCGCTGGTATCCGTAAGCTTACCATTGAGCGTAAGGCATTCCCAGTAACTTGCGGTTCTGCATTCAAGGATAAGGGTGTTCAGCCAATGCTGGATGCTGTTGTCGACTTCCTCCCAAGCCCAGAAGATGTTCCATCTATTAAGGGCTTCAAGCCAGGCGATGAATCCGTTGAAATTGACCGTAAGCCAGTTAATACAGATCCATTCGCAGCATTGGTATTCAAGATTTCAACCCATCCATTCTATGGCAAGCTCGTGTTCGTGCGCGTTTACTCTGGCGAAGTAAAGCCAGGCGATTCCGTGTACGATTCCACGAAGTCCAAGAAGGAACGCGTTGGTAAGATCTTCCAGATGCATGCTGATAAGGAAAATCCTGTAGATTCAGCTGAAGCTGGTAACATCTACACCTTCGTTGGTTTGAAGAACGTCAGCACTGGTGATACTTTGTGCGACGAAAAGAACCCAATTTCTTTGGAATCCATGACATTCCCAGATCCTGTTATCGAGGTTGCTGTGGAGCCAAAGACGAAGGCTGATCAGGAAAAGATGAGCTTGGCTTTGGCTAAGCTTTCTGACGAGGATCCTACATTCCAGGTTAAGACCGATGAGGAATCTGGTCAGACTTTGATTTCCGGTATGGGCGAGCTTCAGCTTGACATTATCGTTGATCGTATGCGTCGTGAGTTCAAGGTCGAAGCGAACGTTGGTAAGCCACAAGTTGCTTACCGTGAGACGATTCGTAAGGCTGTTATGAACCAGGAATACACTCACAAGAAGCAGACCGGTGGTTCTGGTCAGTTCGCAAAGGTTTTGATGAACTTCGAGCCTCTCGACACAGAATCTGGCGAAACCTACCAGTTTGTCAACGAAGTTACCGGCGGCCACATCACCAAGGAATTCATTCCTTCAATCGATGCAGGCGTGCAGGAAGCTATGGAATCCGGCGTTTTGGCTGGCTTCCCAGTTGTGGGTGTAAAAGCAACCGTCACCGACGGTCAGACTCACGATGTCGATTCTTCGGAAATGGCCTTCAAGATTGCAGGTTCCATGTGCTTCAAGGAAGCTGCTCCTAAGGCTAATCCGGTAATTCTCGAACCAATTATGGCTGTCGAAGTCCGTACTCCAGAAGAGTACATGGGCGATGTCATGGGCGATTTGAACTCTCGTCGCGGTAACATCCAGTCTATGACTGATGCTACTGGCGTGAAAGTTATCGATGCCAAGGTGCCGCTGAGCGAAATGTTCGGCTACATTGGCGATCTTCGTTCTAAGACTCAGGGCCGCGCAATGTTCACCATGCAGATGGACTCTTACGCGGAGGTCCCGAAGGCCGTTTCGGACGAGATTATTAAGGCTCAGCGCGGCGAATAAAGCGCACGCTACTTCGGTGTTTTCTGTCCCCGGTCAACGCTAGAATTTCCTACGTTGACTGGGTTCTGGCACCGAAGTGGCACCTAACCCAGAAACCCAGTAATATGTAGCGAAAGACCTCTCACAAATGTGTGAGGCAAACTACGAGACGTCCAGGAGGACAAACACATGGCAAAGGAAAAGTACGAGCGTACTAAGCCGCATGTTAACATTGGTACCATTGGTCACGTTGATCACGGTAAGACTACCTTGACCGCGGCTATTTCTAAGGTGCTGCATGGCGAGTATCCAGATCTGAACCCTCAGTATGACTTCGATCAGATTGATGCCGCTCCAGAAGAGAAGGAACGCGGCATTACCATTAACATCGCACACATCGAGTATCAGACCGCTGAGCGTCACTACGCTCACGTGGACGCTCCAGGCCACGCTGATTACGTGAAGAACATGATCACCGGTGCTGCTCAGATGGATGGCGCAATCCTCGTGGTTGCTGCTACCGATGGTCCTATGGCTCAGACCCGTGAGCACGTTTTGCTCGCTAAGCAGGTCGGTGTCCCGAAGATCCTCGTTGCTTTGAACAAGTGCGATATGGTTGATGATCCAGAACTTATCGACCTCGTCGAAGAAGAGGTTCGTGACCTCCTCGAAGAAAACGGCTTCGATCGCGACTGCCCAGTCATCCGCACCTCTGCTTACGGTGCTTTGCACGATGACGCTCCAGATCACGAGAAGTGGGTAGAGACCGTCAAGGAGCTCATGAAGGCTGTTGATGAGTACATCCCAACCCCAACTCACGATCTTGACAAGCCATTCTTGATGCCAATCGAAGATGTGTTCACCATCTCCGGTCGTGGTACCGTTGTCACCGGTCGTGTTGAGCGTGGTAAGCTCCCAATCAACACCCCAGTTGAGATTGTTGGTTTGCGTCCAACTCAGACCACCACCGTTACCTCCATCGAGACCTTCCACAAGCAGATGGATGAGGCCGAGGCTGGCGATAACACTGGTCTTCTTCTCCGTGGTATCAACCGTACCGACGTTGAGCGTGGTCAGGTTGTGGCTGCTCCAGGTTCTGTGACCCCACACACCAAGTTCGAAGGCGAAGTTTACGTCTTGACCAAGGATGAAGGTGGCCGTCACTCGCCGTTCTTCTCCAACTACCGTCCACAGTTCTACTTCCGCACCACCGACGTCACCGGTGTTATCACCTTGCCAGACGGCGTTGAGATGGTTCAGCCAGGCGATCACGCAACCTTCACTGTTGAGTTGATCCAGGCTATCGCAATGGAAGAGGGCTTGACCTTCGCAGTTCGTGAAGGTGGCCGTACCGTTGGTTCCGGTCGTGTGACCAAGATTCTTGCCTAGTATTTTCTCTAACTGAAAATATTAGCTAAGGCTTAATAAAGACCCCACGAGTTTCCTCGCGGGGTCTTTATTATGTTCGTGCGCGCTTTGAAGGAGCTTGAAATCATTGGATTTCAAGCTCCTTCAAAGCGCGATTTGGCATGCGAAGCACGGTTGTGGTTAATGCTCAAGCATGTCATCAGCGCACACAAAACACAACCCAGTTTCTAAAATCCAACCACACGAACCTGCCTTGCCTTCGTCAATCGAGACGAAGGCAGACCTCGCTTGCGTTGAAAGCACACTGTGCTTTCAACCCTGAGCAAGCTCGGCGCTCCGAGTTGCTTTCGTGCGCGCAATGCTGCGCTCAAGCATGTCGTCGCGCACACAAAACACAACCCCCCCCCCAAAAAAAAATGAACTACCACACTAACCTGCCCTGTCTTCATCTTTATTGACGAAGACAAACCTCGCTTGCGTTGAAAGCACACTGTGCTTTCAACCCTGAGCAAGCTCGGCGCTCCGAGTTGCTTTCGTGCGCGCAATGCTGCGCTCAAGCATGTCGTCGCGCCCATGTTTGGAACACAGAACACATAAATAAAAACCCTGCCGAACGAATTCAGCAGGGTTTTTGTGTTTAGAAAATCAGAACTACTAATCTCTATTATCTCCAAGCAACTCTAGCAAGTAGATGAACATGTTAATGAAGTCCAAGAACAGCTGGAATGCGCAGAAAATAGATACTTTCTTAACCATTTCAGGCTGATTTTCATATTGTGCAAGTAATGCGCGAGTTTGCTGAGCATCGTAAGCTGTTAAACCTGCAAAAATAACGATGCCAATTCCAGCCATAAGACGCATGGTTCCAGTATCTTGCCCAATAAACGAAATAATAATTTGCGCAACAACGAATACAAGTAATGCAACCATTAAAATTGGACCAGCTTTAAGCAAATCCTTTTTTGTAGTAAGTGCAAGCATTGTCAAGCACAGGAAGAATCCTGCAGTTAAAGCAAACACTAATGCCACGGATCCAAGGCTAAATACTTGAAAGACTGAGCTTAAAGTGAATCCTGTTAAAGCAGCATAAGCATAGAACAAAACTCGTACTGTTGTCTCACTCATCTTCATTAAACGCGTTCCAAGAACAACTGCTATCACAACCTGAGCAATTGCCAGCATCATCCAACCCCATCCGCGGGTTGCAAACATAAATCTAAGCCAGAAATTACCGCTCTGAGTGAACAGTGCCACAAGAGTTGTAACAATCAATCCAAGCGTCATTTCACCATAAGTGCGTCCTACTGAAACTCTTTTTGCTTCTTCAAAAGCATATGTTGCCTGAGTGTCAATAACCTCAGGAGCACCGCTTCTGTAATAATCTTGAGTAAAGTTTGTCATTATTTCTCCTTAACAGCTATGAAATAAAACGCTGTCAAGACAACGTTCTCACACAATTATAATTAAAGCATCTGGGAAAATGCTAAAAAAATACAGCATAATTTATACGTTCGTACAATAAGCTGATTTTAGTATTTCGTAATCTTGCGCTTCGCATTGATATTATGCCTTACTATTAGGTGCCTCTTCAACTTGAGGAGCACCATTAATATCGCGGTGAATACCTTGCATTTGTGTTTCAATATTTTGCAAGCTATGCGCGCAATCGAGCAAAGTTTGAGAGTGTTCAGCCAACTTTGCATCTGGCAAACCGGCTTTGTATCTTAAAGCGTGCTCCAAGCTAGCCCAATAATCCATCGCAATAGTTCGGAATTGCACTTCAACTGGCGTGTAGTGTGCTCCAGAAGACAAGAACACAGGAACTGCATAAATTACGTGCAAACTGCGGTATCCATTAGGTTTTGGATTCTTAATATAATCCTTAACTTGCAATACTTGAATGTCTGTTTGTTTAGAAAGATATTGTGCTACAGAATACACATCGTCGCAGTAGTTGCAAATTACGCGAATTCCAGCTACGTCGAAAAGATTATCACGTATAGAGCGTGTGGAAATATCTAGATGACGCCTTTGCAGCTTCTCAAAAATTGAGTGCACTGATTTAAGACGGCGTTCCATGTGGTGAATTGGGTCGTGAGAGAATCGCACCTGAAATTCGCTATCTAGAATCTCGAGCTTTGTACTTATTTCGTACATTGCTCCTTCGTAAATTTGCATCATGTTTACAAATTCGTCGATTTGGTCTTCAGGAAGCATAAGCGAATTAGTTTTGTCGCATTGGGAGCAATTTTGTTGATTTTTTGTATTGCTTACATTGCTACTTAAATTGTTGCTTTCATTAGCTGCTTCGTTGCTATGAAGACGCGCATAGAGTTCTGCTGCGTTTACGCGGTTATGACGATCAAGTATCACGTCTTTTAATAATACTATAAAAACTGCTAAACGTCTGGGAGTGCGTATGTAAATGTAATATTCTTTGCAAAGCGTGATATAAATATCTTAGGTGATTGCGCGCAAGCAAAATCTAGGAAAGTATTTTGACGGGGAGTGTATTTTGTCTGAAAATAAGCAGGATAATATTCCTAAAGTAATTTCAATAGTTGGTCCTACAGCTTCAGGCAAAACTAGTCTTGGTATTGCGCTTGCGCAAAAATTAGCTGAGCGTGGGATTCGTGCGGAAATCATCAACGCAGACGCGTATCAAATGTATCGTTACATGGATATTGGCACGGCTAAGGCGAGTGCGCAGGAGCAGGCGGAAGTACCACACCATTTGCTTGACATTATTGATCCTGAAGAAACGATGACGGTTGCGCGCTTTCAAACTTTGGCAAGGCAGTGTATTAGTGAGTTGCAATCGCGTGGTGTGAGGCCGATTTTAGTTGGAGGATCGGGATTGTATGCTCGTGCTGCTGTGGATGATATTACATTCCCAGGCACGGATGAGTCTATTCGTGCAGCTTTGGAGGAGCGCGAGCGCAAAGAGGGAGCAAGTGCGCTGTTTGATGAGTTGAAGCAGAAGGATCCGGTTGCTGCGGCTCATATGGATGCGCGCAATCCGCGACGTACAATTCGCGCGCTTGAAGTGATTGAGCTTACAGGAAAGCCTTATTCCGCAACGCTTCCGAAGTATAAGTATGTGATTGATTGCGTGCAAATTGGCTTAGATTTGCGTCGTGAAGATTTAGATAAGCGCGTGGATTTACGTACGCAAATTATGCGTGAGCAGGGTTTTGTGGATGAGGTGCGCGCAATTCGAGGGCGATTGGGTGTGACTGCAGCTCGTGCTCTTGGCTACCAGCAGATTATGGATTATTTGGATGGCGTTTGGAGTGAGGATGAGGCTTTTGCGGATATTGCGCAAAAAACTCGACGACTTGCACGCAAACAAATGGGTTGGTTTGGTAGGGATGCACGCATTTACTGGTTGGACGCGTTGCGACCGGATCTTGCGGAAGCTGCGCTCGCGATTGTTGATGCTGCGGATGCGGGGGAGTTTGATTGCAATAGTTCTGACGCTACTGAGCACGCTACTCAGCACCATCTCGGAGATGCTTTTAACGTTTAATTTAAGCATTGAAAACATTGGGATTTGCTACAAAAAACGCCACTGTTTGAGCAGTGGCGTTATTGCGTTTGTGGAGTCGCGGGGAATTGAACCCCGGTCCGGTGACCGTACCCTCGGTCTTCTACGTGCGTAGTCTGCTGGCCGTGCGGCAGTTTTTCTGCCCCCATGTTATCGCAGACAATTCATGGCGAGCATATCTACAGTCAAAGTCCCTGAATTGCCCTGCAGCTCGGCAATTCAAGCAAGTCTTCTTATGACGTTCAGCACCACTCCGAAGACGTGAGTGGGTGAACGGAGCAGCTGCTCACTGGTTAATCCTGGCGCGAAGCTCAGGCAGCGAGAGCGAACTCAGTGCGATTAGATTTAGCACTTATTCTTTTGCGAAAGGACGTTTACGAGTGGACTTCCGCATTCTCGGCACGCTTCCCCGCGGCGAACAGATCGCCGTCGAAACCGATCGACCCCTTTTGATTTTTCAAACAATTGTTGCTCTAGAGCACACATTTCTACATTGTATCATATTTTAACGCGACGAACTGCTTGAGCACTTATTCCTCACGGCATAGTCGTTCGGATGATTTTTTTTGGGGGGGGGGTATTGATTAGTATACTATTAGTTAGGTGATTTTATTTGCCAAGCGTAAATATGAGTTGTAGTTGATTTGTAATGAATAAAAGATTATAACAAATGTTTATTTTATGTCCATATATTGTATTCATGTATGATACATATGAAGATTTATAAGTATGCGTGGTCTACTTGAAATTGGTTGGAGTGAGGAGAAATAATGGCAGAGCGTAAAGATTTACACGGTGATGTGGTACCAAGAAGAACACTTCGTAAGGCTCATGCGGTGAAGCGTTCTCGTGCTTTGCGTAAGGGAGTTGCTGGAGTTGCTGTTGCTTCAACTTTGGCAATGATGCTGCCATCTGTTGTAGCTTCCGCGCTTCAGCCTACTCAAAAAGATATTATCGATGCGTCTAATATGACGCAAAAAATGGGCAAAGGTAAGCCTGATGTAGACGAATTGAACATGCAGCGTTGGGGTGCTGGCGTGCTCAATAAGAGTGCTCAAACTCAAAAGTTTGTAGAGCTTGCGCGTCATGATGCACAAATGCAACAGTTGCGCGAGGCTGAGGGATCTCGCAAAGAGCAAGAAGATAAGAAACCTAGTGAAACTACTTCTGGTGCATCTGTGCTGGAAACGAATGCATCTCCATCTGCATTGGCTGCGTCTCCTTCTGAGCCGCTGACTAGTGTGAAAAATACCCCAGTTGCAATTTCTTCTCCCATGCCTATTATGCCTTCTGTAGGTGCTGTGAAGTCTGTAAATTCTGATAAAGCTCTTCATGACGTTCAGTCTGCTACGCCTACAAAGACTTCTGAGATTAAAAATGCAACTTTAGGCTCAAAGTCAAATGTTACTGAAAATACAGTAAGTGCTGCTGAATCTGCTACGGTGAGTGCGCCAGTGTCTAATTCTGTTGTAAAAAGTGCGACTGCTAATAGGCAAGCTCATCAAAATACTACTAATCCAGATACGACGAAGCCAGATACTGCGAAACCGGTTCAGAATGTTGATAATAAGCCGGCTACTACAAATACTGCAGCTACAAAGCCAGCAGAAGTAAAGCCAGAATCAACGCCAACTGCGAAGCCAGCAGAAACAAAGCAACCGGAAGCAAATGCTGGTGACGTTGATCCAGCTGAAAATCAGCAGCCTGCAAACGTAGAGCCAGCTGCTGCAGATGCGGCTCCTGCAGGTAATACAACTGCATCGTCTACTCCTGTAACTCCTGCAAATGCAGAATCTAACACTGGCACTGGAACTGCAGCGACCACAGGTACAGATACAATTGCACGAACCAATGCACAAGGTTCGCAAAGCAGTGCAGAAGGTGCAACTACAGGTGCCACAGGCAAAGATAAAAGCGCTACGCCTTCAACTACTGCACAAAACTCTGCTTCCCAGAATCAATCTGCTTCTACGCCGAACAATGATACAACTCACTCAACGCCTGCTTCGAACAATCAGCCAACGCCTTCACCTTCTCCTGCACCGACCTCTGGCACACCGACCTCTGGCACACAGAACGCTGGCACACCGAACACTGGCACAACAACTAATAACGCAGCAACTGATCCAGACAGCCAGGTAATTAAGCCGAATACGGATAATCCAGAGGCGAAGAGTACAGAGCAAGCCAACGAACAGGTACAAACCGACACTAAGTCAAAAGCTACGTACAATTTGCAAATTCGCTATACGATTGGCGGTGCTGCGAATAAGCAGCTTGTACAGCCTTATGAGCTTACAATTGACCAAGAAGACTTCGATAAGCTTGACAAAGATGGTAAGTACGAATACGTTGAGCTTCCGCAGGCTGCTGGATACCGTCCATCTGTATACCATTCCGGGGATTATCAGTACTACATTAAAAACGACGAAGGCAAGTTTGTTATTGACGACGGTACGGATGCGGATGCTAAGCGCTACTTGCGTTTGAGTAAGAAGCTGATTACTGAGTATGCTGTAAAGAAAAGGCCTGCTGTTGGAGCTAACAACGGCGCTCAAGCCCCGCAAGCCTCGTCATCTCAAACAACTTCGCAATCTTCATCATCTGCGCAACCGGCAGTAGAAGACGGCATTCAGTATTACGGCGAGTTGAATATCAACTACGCTCCTAAAACAGCTAAGTACTATGTGCGTCACTTGGTGCAGGATCTCGATAATAAGGATGAGTTTCACGATGCTCCAAATCTTGGCGTTGGCAAGACTATTGAAGTAACTTACAAAGATGGCAAAAAAGAACGTATCCACGTCACTGAAGTTACTGGCACTGTTGGTTCAGATGTGAGTGCTGTAGCTCTGTATATTCCAGGCTACGAGCCGGAGCATAATCTTATTAGCTCGCCACTTTCTGATTCTGAAGATGAAAAAGACAAGCTAGTTTTGAACCTTCGTTACTATCGTAAGGCGTATGAAGTTACTTACGATTCTGCTGGCGGCACGGATGTTACTGCTCAAAAAGTGTATTATGATCAGGAAGTGCCTGCGGTTCCAGAACCTACATATCGTGGTCATAAGTTCCTTGGGTGGCAGGTAGTAAAACCAGGGGATACTAATCAATCAAATACTTCTGGTAGTCCACTAATTAAAGGAAATTCTACTAACTACAAGATGCCGGATCACAATGTGCGATTCCGCGCAGTTTGGGAAGCTAACAATACTACCAGCTACCGCGTGAACGTGTGGGTACAGAAGGCGGATTTGGTAGACAAAGAGCATCCGGATTCGCTTGTAAACTACGACTTTGTTGGTCTTGTTGAGCGCACGAATGTGCAAACTGATAGCGACGTTGTGCTCGATAAGATGGATGATGCTGGTGTTGCTAAAGATACTGATGAGCTTAATGGCAAAAGCGAAACTGATTATGTAACGAGCCCGGAGCTTGGCTTAACAAAAGAAGAGCTGCAAGGTACAGATGCGAATAATCATAAAGATGGCTTAATTTCAAAGTTCAACTGGATGAACGATACGCCTGTAACAAGCTTAGACGGGTATGATACTGAGCATCCTGGTGATGTTAACAACAAGGGTAAGGACTTATTCACGCGCTACTTCCACGTGAATAAGGAGCTTACTAAAAAGCTTAACACTGAGGAACATGATTTTGTGCAGGGTCGCCCAGATTTAGGCAAACGCAGTAAAGCGAAGCTTTGCGCAAACGACTTAAACAACACTCTTAACTTAGTTTACGACCGCAATACTTATGAGCTTATTTTTGCTAAGCCTGCTGGCGTCAATAGCGGTGACAATGTTGCTATAAAAAGAAAAGATGAAAACGGCAAAACAACTATTTATTGCTATGCTGGCGGTGGCGGTTGCTCAACGAAGTATGAAGGTAAAGATGAGGATGATAATGGCGCTAAAATTAACCATAAAGGCTACCACGTAAATGTTCGTTACGGTCAAAAGCTTACTGATATTTGGCCTGATGTAAATGAATTATATTTTAGTGAAGAGGGAAAAGGCTCTTTAGGGTGGCAGCTTGGATTTGCGGGGGATGTAAAGTATCGTGACACTCCTCCGTATCGTTTTACTAAAGAAGAATTTGCTGACCCTAGTTGGCGTGTAGTGGGTAAGAACCAAGCGCCTAAAATTAGTGATGACCCTTCGAATCCTGATGCAAAACAATATGAGTTAAAAGATAATCAGCGTCTGCTTACTGCTGATAGCAGTGATCAAAGTCAGCCTATACAGGTGATTATTAGGAAGCAAAGTATTGCATCCGCTAAAAAGGGTGGTACAGCAAGCGATGACGATTATGAGCTTTCTACCGATTCTTATAGCAAAGATGATACTCCCAACACTGGCTATGATTATCCAGCTCCATCTATTGCTGGTTTTAATCCTGCTGATGGTTATGATAAGACAAAAGTTGGTGATGCGTTAGATTCAGACGACTTTAAAGATAATCTGGAAGTGTGGTATAACGAATCTCATGCTCATGGGAATTGGGATGATTTAAGTGAGGATGAGCAGAAAGCTTTTGCTAAAAAGTATCATTTAGCATTTCGAAAGTATAGGGGCGTTCCAGTAGATGAACAAGAAAATTATAAAGGTGATGAAGATGAATTTAATGATAACAAACCACTTGAGTTTAGGTACGACCGCAAGTCGTACGACGTGCAGTTTTATAATGCGGATGGCAATGCTATAACAGATGGCAATGTCGCTGCTAAAGAGAGATTGCCGTACGAGTATAGCTTGACTAAGCGCGGCAAAAAAGATTTGACGGGCGAAGACAAAGAGCTATACGGCAACGTTAAGTCTTACGATGATTCTGTAACTAAAGAGGGTGGTGATAACACCGCAACTCAGTTCGATGGCAAGTACACATTCACACTTAACGGCAAAACTTACTCCATCACTCGTCCTAACAATTTGCCAAAAGACTACGTGTTTAAAGGCTGGGCTGTTGATCAAGCTGGTAGTCAGCTTATAAATGGCGAGAGTGAAGATGCTAAAGGTGAAAGCAAAGATAAAAGTAAAGCTAAAGATGTTACAATGCCAGTTAATGGCATTAAGCTTTATGCTGCGTGGGGTAAGCCAACTAATATTAAGCACACGGTAACGTTTAACTACAATATGCCAAATACCGATGGAAACGGTAATGAGGTAGCTGGCACAAACGTAGTTAAGAAAAAGGAGTTCGCTCGCTACCATGTTATTGACGAAAAGGATGAAATAGGCACTCCAACTCGCAAAGGCTACGACTTCTACGGTTGGGAAATCAACAAGAATGGCAAAACTTTGCCGTACGCCTTTGGCAACAAAGTAGTAGAAGATATAACGCTTAACGCAGTGTGGGTGAAGGATACTCGCTACAAGGGCACTTTTAAGCATATATTCTTAAAGCCTGGATACACGATTTCTGACTATAAGGATGCTGCTACGAAAGAAGCCAAAGCTGCGATGGTAGACCATACCGCCGAGCAAACGGTTTCCGGCTTGCGCGAGCATTTGCGCTACAATGCGGAAGCAGTCTATAGTGACGAAACGCACTTCCCAGATAAGCATTTCACGAGCTTTGAAGCTTCGAGTACTGAATCTGAGAATACTGGCGAGTTTATTTACCAAACTTATAATATGCGCAAGTACAAAGTTCGCTATGTAACTATTGGTAAGGACGGTAAAGAAAAGGAGCTTCTTCCAGAAAGCGAAGTTAGCTCTGTAAATAGAAAGTATGACGTAGTATTCTACAAGCCTATTGAAGGCTTTAAGCCAGAAAATACGCAGCAGCGTATTGAATACGTTACTGATCCTTACGGCAAGCAAAAAGCTGACGATATTCGTACTATCACATTTAGATATGATGACGTACGCGTGCTTAAGCGTAAGGACGATTATCAAGCTCGCCCAGATCACTACACGCGTTACGTGTTTAAAGTGGCTGATGGTCAAGACTCTATGGGCAGCGTTGTTGACTGGCAGAACAAGGATGTAGCTGACGGCTCTGCTCTTGTGTACGACGCAATTAAGGGCACAAAAGCTTATCAAATGCCACTTCCAACAGTGAAAGCAAAGCCTGGATTTGAGTTTGCAGGCTGGACTTCGAAAGTCGGTTCGTCTGAAGTTGGCTCGCATACGCTTCAGTATTCCGATGGTGTAAATCGCTTGCCGATTCGCTCCGAAGAGCAGAACAATCCTGAGGTAATTTACACTGCTAACTTCAAGATAAAAGCTCCTGTTGCAATTGATACTAAGGTTTTGAAGCCAATAGATACTTTGAATCCGGCTGATCCAACTGCAGCTAAAGCTCTTATAACGAATGCTGATGAGTATCCAAGTGATGCTACGTTCTCATTCGGTAAAGACGAAAAGTTTGACAACACTCCAGGCTTGCACAAGATTAAAGTGCAAGTGCATCTTGATGGCAACATTGCTGAAACTGAAGTGCTGTACCGCACGCTGCCGGATTTGGTGTACGGAAGCGAGTGGGAGAAGTTTAAGGCTACTGACTACGGTAGCAAGCATAAAGACGAGTACGTGCCGATTACCTTTACCGGTAAGAACGATGAAGGCACTATTATTGGTCACGATGGAGATAATTCTAATCATCCTGATGACGGAGACACTACGCTTACTGCGTACGTTTATAAAGGTAAGGATGTTAGAATCCGTGTGCCGCAAGCTTTCGGTAAGGATCATAGTGCCGATAATTACCACTACGTGTTTAAGGGCTGGGCAACTAATGTTGTAAAGCCGACTGCTGAGAATCCGAATCCAGAGCAGAAGTACGATATCGATTCTGAAGGTCGTTATAAAGATGTTAAGGTTAACGATAATTCCGGCATAACTTATAACGCTGTTTACAAGAAGATTGAATACTTCTCGAGTTCCTCTGACGGCGGTGAAGTTCCTAAAGATGCTGTAGTTGCAATCTTCAAGCCTGCTCCAGGACGATTGTGGAGTGACGGCACGAGTGGACCTAAAGTGTTCTACGTAAAGAAGGGCACTGATATTTCCCAAATTACGAAGATCATTAATGGAAAGCAAGTGAATGTTCTTGAGATGCTGAAAGGCAGTCTCACTGGAGCTACTGGCACTTGGAAACGAAGCAGTATGCTTAATGACGGTAAGAAAGTTACTGAAGTTAAAGATGTTGCTGACGTGACCGGTGATTGGAAAGATGGCTGGAAAGTCAATGAACCATTCCAAGAGTTCGTGGCAGATCAAACCCCTTGGACAGAGCCAGCAGTGCAGACTGATTACCTTGTTGCTGTGCAAGATGACCCTGACACGCTTCCAAAGCTAACCGATTTTATAACTAATATGTCTCAGCTCAAAGCAGATGCTGCTGTGAATAATGGCATAGAAGACATAAAAGTCGAATACGATTTACCAACTGAAGCTGAACAAAATAAGTTAAAACAAAAAATGCTTAAGAAGCCTGCTTTGTACACTGTTCCTTTGAAAGTTACAGTTAAGTATAAGGATGCAGTGGATTACAAGACTTATAGACTTGTAGGACGCTTAAAAGTGCTTTATCAGTTGATGTACCCAGAAAGCTTGCCGAAGGAGAATACGCAGGATACTACGCAAACTGGTGCTAATGCTGAACGCAAACTAGTTTTTGATAAGACTAAGTATGTTTCAGTCAACTTTATAAATGCTCAGAGTGATAATAAGTCACCAAATGGCAAGGGTGAATTTGCTGAAGGTTCGCGCGAGTTGTACTACGCATATAAGCAATCTGCTAGTGGCGTTCGTGCACCGCAGGTTATTGGCAAGGATTACGATGCGAAAGGATACCATTACGAGTTCCAAGGCTGGGAGATGCAGGCAGCTACTGCACCTGTAGCAAATTCGACCAACACGCCAAATATTACGAATGGTACAAATACTGCTGCATCAGTAGTCCCTGTTGTGACACTTGTTGCTACTGCGGCTCCAACACCTACTACTGTGTCGAATCCACCAAAAATTAAGCTATATTCTAGTGCTGAAATTGCTGGTATGAAGTTTAGTGGGAACACCACTTTTATAGCACGTTATAAGCTTGTGCCAAACGTAATTGACGCTTCTCAACAAGACGATATTCCAGATGGCTACGTTGCAACCATATTCCTTCCAGGATTTGGTAGAACGTGGGCTGACGGTTCGTATAAGCCAAAACTTCTGTATATTCGTCACGGAAAAGATAAAGAAGATAACATTAAGTTTGCTCAAAAAGTTGCAAACGATACTGCTGCAGAACTTTCCGGTTTTGCAAAGTGGCAAATGTATGATGCAAAGAGCCGTAAGTCAAACATACTCTTACACGACAATTGGGATATCAGCAGGCCGCGCATTTTCGTTGCTGAACAAAATGGCGCTGATGGTGTGAAGATTCCAGAAACAGTTGTTGGCGTTGGAGATAAGATTCCAAACGTCAATAAGCTCGTACATAGTGCTGACCCTAAAGTGAGTGCATCTGTAGATGAGAATGCTAAGGTTGATGTTTCAAAGCCTGGAATTTCAACAATTATGGTGAATGTAACTAAGCCTACTGATGAAATTGATAAGACTACAGGAAAGCAAAAAACTGTTACAACTAAGTTGCCTGTGCATGTGTATGTTTTGCCTAACGTGATTGCAGATAACGATTTGCCGGCTAAGGGCACTGCTGCGGCTAAGTTCATAGAAAAGAACTACACGAAGGTGACGTATGTAGCTGGTAAGGGCGGAAGTTTGCAAAAATCGCCTCTTGAGAGTGCTGGCGACAAGATAGTTTCAGTATATTGGGTACGAAACAGCGCTACTAATTTGCTTATGCCAGTTCCAGATGTGCTTGCCGATAAAGGCTACATGTTCAAGGATTGGTCGTCTGATACGACTGAAAAGCCAGCGGCTCTGGCAGATAAACGCAAGGCCACAGAAGAAGAACGAGAAGCTTTGGCTCGAATGGCAATTATGGATGGTATGCCATATGTAGCAAAGTTGATTCGTAACTCAGATAAATTTACGCTTGCTGCTTTGCAAAATCTCCTGAACGAAGCGCAAAAGCAACATGCTGCGCAAGTCTACAATGCTAAGCGTGAAGAATTAGCTCAGGTTGCTGAAAGAAATCATAAGACTGATCTAGCTTCTGAAATTCGTCAGTCTCATGATTCCTTACAAAAGATTAAGGATAAGCTTGTCCAAAATGGCATTGATGTTGACAAAGTCATTGAGCAAGTTCATGAAAAGACTTTGCTTGTAAAACTTGCTAAAGAAGCTGGAAAACCATGGCTTGCCAAGCAAATTTCCAATTCTATGTATTCTTCAATAGAAGCGCTGAAGAATTTGATGCAAGAAGCAGGAATAGACTTAACATTTGCTAATCTTGAGAACGCAATTGATAGTTATGTTCTTGATGAACAGCGAGAAGTGCTCGCTGAGCTTGCTGATGAAGCAGATAAGCCATTTGTTGCAAAGATAATTCGCAGCTCCAAGAAGTCTAGTTTGGAAGCTTTGAAGCAGGTTTTGCGCAATGCTGGAGTAAATCCAGAGATTTCGCTGCCAAAGCCTCACTCAAAACACGAAATCACTATTACTGCAAACTTCGAGAAGATGGCTCCTATGAGGTTTAAGTTTAGTGGTTCTGCTCGCGAGGGTATGTTAACGAACTTTACTTTGCAAAACATGACTGAAGGATCTGGCGATGCTACTAACAAGATTACGGTAGATGGTAAGGAAGTAACCATTAACGAGTTAATCTCAGAGGTTACGAATTCTGTAAACGGTATTAACGCAACCTGCGCTGGTACTGTATGCAAGATTTCCGGCACTCCTAAGATTGTGAATGGAAAGCCAAAAGTTGAGCTAACGTTTACTACTACCGATAAGTATGGTCGCGAAGCGGAAATTGCTGTTGAAATTGATGTGATTTCTGAGAGCAAACCAAACTCTCCAACTCCAGCACCAATTCCAAGTCCAGCACCAGCGCCTGAGCAGCCAACTCCAGCGCCTGAGCAAGTTATTCCTTCTCCTGATTCTTCTATTTCATATGACGTAACTATTGAGGATGAAAAGAAGCAAGAAAAGGATCTAAAAGAAACTGTTGAAGCAAAGCTGGAATTAGCTAAAACTGGTAGCGACACGGTTTCTTCTGCATCTGCTGGTATTTTGTCGGCAGCAATCGCAGCAATTGGTCTTGCGGTAGTAAAGACTGGCAAGCACCATCGCAAGCGTCGCAATAATAAATAATTTATTTAAATTTGGAGCGTTTGAATTTTTCATGCGCTCCATTTTTATACGAATTATAAGCGCGTCGAGGGTGGTGACTAAAATAACGAAGGTTCCGGTTCACGCTTAGCTATTGGGGCTTTGCGACCCGGGTCGCCCGAATTCCATAGGAGACATTATGAAGCAGGGTATTCATCCCGACTATCACGCAGTGCAGGTTACCTGCTCTTGCGGAAGCACTTTCGTAACTCGTTCCACCGCTGATGGCGATCACATGACGGTTGACGTGTGCTCAAAGTGCCACCCATTCTATACCGGTAAGCAGAAGATTCTCGACACCGGCGGCCGCGTGGCTCGCTTCGAGAAGCGCTACGGTAAGAAGACTAAGTAGCTTTTGTGACGCCAGCCCTGTTTTCGTGTAACTCGCGGAATCGGGGCTGGCGTTTTATGTGCTAAACATGTGTGTTTAGTGTTCTACATTTAACATTTAAATTTTTGATTTACAATCCGCGTTAAGCGCGACTACAAAGGAATATGATGGCTGAGTCAGTAGAGGAACAATTCCCGGCAGCAGTTACCGCGTTAGAAGAGTATCGCGATATTGAAAGTCGCATGGGAAGCCCGGAAGTTGCGTCAAACCCGGACGCTATTCGCAAGCTCGGCCGCAGGCACGCAGAACTCGGCTCAATCGTAAACGCTTACCTAAATTACAAGCAGCTTTGCGACGACTTTGAAGCCGCAAACGAAATGGCAAGCGACGACCCAGATTTTGCTGAAGAAGCTAAGCGCTTAGAAGAGCAGCTTCCAGCAGCAAAAGAAAAGCTTCGCACGGCATTAATTCCTAGGGATCCGGATGATGCGCGCGATATGATTATGGAAATTAAAGCTGGCACAGGCGGCGAAGAAGCTGCTCTGTTTGCTGGCGATTTATTGCGTATGTACATGCGTTATGCCGAAAAGCGCGGCTGGACTACCGTAATCCAAAGCGAAAATTCAACGGAACTTGGCGGCGTAAAAGACGTGCAGCTTGCGATTCGCGCAAAAGGTACTCCTGCTCCAGAAGACGGCGTGTGGGCAAGCATGAAGTACGAGGGTGGCGTGCATCGTGTGCAACGAATCCCAGTTACTGAATCGCAGGGGCGCATACAGACTTCCGCAGCCGGCGTAATCGTGTTTCCAGAAGCAGACGAAGATGACGACGAAATCGAAATCGATCCAAAAGATTTGAAGATCGACATTTTCATGAGCTCCGGTCCTGGTGGACAGTCCGTGAACACTACTTATTCCGCGGTTCGCATGACGCATATTCCAACCGGAATTGTTGTTAGCATGCAAGACGAAAAGTCGCAGATTCAAAACCGTGCGGCAGCCCTTCGCGTGCTAAAGTCTCGTTTGCTCGCTATGAAGCACGAGCAGGAGGCAGCAGAAGCGGCGGATATGCGCCACTCACAGGTGCGTTCGCTCGACCGCTCTGAGCGAATCCGCACGTACAATTTCCCAGAAAATCGTATTGTGGATCATCGCACGAATTACAAAGCTTACAATCTTGACCAGGTTCTTGACGGCGATTTGCAGCCTGTTATCGACAGTGATATTCAGGCGGATGAAGCTGACCGCTTAGCGCAAGCCAAGTAAGTAGCCGATTAAAATTTCTAAACAATTCTTAAAATGCAAGAACTTTTGCGAGTTTTGCGCGATGCTGTTAAAAAGCTTGATTCTGCAGGCGTGGAGTCAGCAGAATATGATGCGCGCTTGCTGCTGGCTCACGCTTGCGGAGTGAGCTTAGCTGAGCTGAACAAAGCTCTGCTTATGGGTGATTACAAGAATTTTTCGCCCGATTATGCTAGCAAATATAGCGATTTTGTATCTAGGCGTGCTTCTCGCGAGCCGTTGCAGCATATTATTGGTCGCGCGCCTTTCCGCTACTTGGATTTGCGCGTTGGCAAGGGCGTTTTTGTGCCGCGTCCGGAAACAGAAGTTGTTGTTGATGCTGGCCTAGATTGGTTGTGTGAATCGCATATTAGCAAGCCTACGGTAGTCGATTTATGCGCAGGTTCGGGAGCAATCGGATTGTCGATTGCAACGGAAGTTGCAGACGCGCAAGTGTGGGCTGTAGAAAAATCTCCTGAAGCTTTTCAATATTTGCGAAAAAATTTTGAAGAAACTGCAAAGAATTACGAAAATATGCAGATTTCCAGTCGATACCATGCTGTTCTTGCAGATGCAACAAAAGCGCATATTTCAGATTTAACTCCTGAACTTCACGCAATTTGCGGCAAAGTAGATTTAGTAATAACGAATCCGCCTTACGTGCCGGAAAATCAAGTGCCGGAACAGATTGAAGTGCGAGAATATGATCCTCCGCTTGCGTTGTACGGCGGCTCTGTGGACGGCTTGCTTATTCCGGAGCAGATTATGCGTGCGGCTTTTGCGCTTCTTAAACCCGGGGGAGCTATGGTTATGGAGCATGATATTTCGCAAGGAGATGCGCTTAAAAAGTACGCGGAAAGCCTAGGTTTTGTTTGTACTCGAGTTGGAAACGACTTAACAGGCAGACCGCGATACACTTTTGCGCAAAAATATGACTTGAATCAGATATATGACTTGAATCAAATAGAAGAAAATAAGCAAAATAAACAACAAAAGCAACAAAAGAGGCAAAAATGAGCAAAATTTGCAATATCAACGAAGAATCACTGCAAATGGCAGCGCAAATTATTAACGAAAGCGGCGTAATCGTAGTGCCAACTGACACTGTGTATGGCGTTGCTTGCGACCCATTTAATGAAGCTGCAGTTGCAAAAATTTACGAGCTTAAGCGCAGACCGCGCACGAAGGCGTTGCAAATTTTAATGAGCGGAGTGGAAGATTTAGAAAAACTTGGGCTGTATTTGCCGTCTCCGCTGGATATTTTAGGCAAAAAGTTCCTTCCGGGTGGATATTCTCCGATTGCGCGCGCTAAGAAGGACTCGGTTGCGTCCAAACTTGCAACGCTGTGCAAAACGAATGAGACTGATGAGAAAACTCAAGAAACTGAAACAACTCAAGCAATCGAATCAACTCAAGGTGTGCGCGTGCCTGATTGCCCGGAATTAATGCAAATTTTGCGCGTTACGGGCCCGCTGGCTGCTTCTAGCGCGAATCGCAGTGGTAACGAAAGTGCAGACAGCGTCGAGGAAGCATTTGAAGCTTTCGGCAACGAAATTCCGCTGTATTTGAACGCAGGTCCGACTCGCTCGCACGTGGCAAGCACGGTAGTTGGTGCGGATTCAAGCGATAAAGACGGTATTGTGATTTTGCGCGAAGGTGTGATTTCGGAGTGCGAAATTCGTAATGCGTTAAGTGAGTAAGTTTATTAACTTATTTCTGATACTAAATTTCTGGTACTAACAAATCGCTACAATCAAAATAAGCAAGCGAAAAATTTAGCAAACGCTGCTAAACCCAACGAAGTAATCGCATAGCAAAGGACGCATTCATGAGGGTATACCTGTTTATTGCAGCAATTGCAGGCGGTGCTACGTGGCTTATTATGCCGCTTGTTCGTCACCTTGCGATCCGTATGGGTGCTGTTGGCAAAGTTCGCGCTCGCGACGTGCATACTATTCCAACGCCACGTATGGGTGGTGTAGGTATGCTTTTTGGTTTTGCAGTTGCGATGGCATTCGCTAGTTCTATGCCATTTATTTCCGGGCTTTTTGCAGGAACGCACCAGCCGTGGGTTGTGCTAGCAGGAGCCGTTATGATATGCCTGCTTGGGGTATGCGACGACATTTGGGATTTAGATTGGATGCTAAAGCTTGCCGGTCAGCTGCTTATAGCTGTTTTTGTGGCGTGGGGAGGGTTGCAAATCGTAACTTTGCCGCTCGGCTCGCTCGTGACGGCATCTCCAAGCGTGTCAATCGCAATAACTGCAATACTAATCGTTGCTTCAATTAATGCAGTAAATTTTGTAGATGGGCTGGACGGACTGGCTTCCGGAATCGTTGCAATCGGCGGCATTGCCTTCGCAACATACTCTTACATACTCGCGCGCACGTCGCCATCCTACGCATCAATGGCAACTCTTATTGACGTTGCAATGGTAGGTATGTGCGTTGGATTTATCATGCACAATTGGCATCCTGCGAAACTTTTTATGGGCGATTCTGGCTCCATGCTAATCGGCTACTTAATTACTTGCGCGTCGATTATTATGACCGGTCATTTGGATCCGTCGGCTGTGCATACGAGTATTTATTTGCCTGTATTTATGCCGATTTTGTTGCCGATTCTTGTGCTGTTTTTGCCGGTTCTTGACATGTGCTTGGCTATTTTTAGGCGTGTTGCTAAAGGGCAGTCGCCAATGCATCCGGATCGCATGCACTTGCATCACCGCATGCTTAGAATCGGACATTCTGTGCAGGGTGCTGTGCTGATTTTATGGGGATGGGCTGCGCTAATTGCGTTTGGCTCTATTATGATTTTGTTCTTTAAAGCTGTGTATGTGCTTGTTGGAATGATCCTTGCTGCTGCGTTGCTTACTGTGCTCACAATGATGCCGTACTTGCGTCGTCGCCTGCCCGAACTTCGCAATTCGTAGCGTTTCGTTCGGAGTTTCGGCAAACGTCATAGCAAAAACGTATAGTAACCCTATGGCTACAACTGATATTAACACGAAATCCGTGTATGCTCCTGTTCCACCAATTTTCGAGAAGCTCGGTCTCGCTTATGACGATGTCCTTTTGCTTCCAAACGAAACTGATGTTATTCCGTCCGAAGTGGATACTTCCACTCGTCTGACTCGCGAAATTACCATGAAAGTGCCGACTATTTCGGCAGCTATGGATACTGTTACCGAGTCCGATATGGCTATTGCCATGGCGCGTAACGGTGGTATTGGAGTACTTCACCGCAATCTTTCTATTGATGATCAAGCTGCGCAGGTTGATATTGTTAAGCGCAGTGAATCCGGTATGATTACCGACCCGCTTACTGTTCACCCAGATGCTACGCTCGCCGATTTAGATAAATTGTGCGGGCGTTTCCATATTTCTGGTCTTCCGGTAGTGGATAGCGAAAATCATTTAGTTGGTATTATTACCAACCGCGATATGCGTTTTATTGCTTCCGAAGATTACGATCGCTTGAAAGTTAAGGACGTGATGACGCGTGAAAATCTCGTCACTGGTCCTTCCGATATTTCTAAGGAAGATGCTCACCGCTTGCTTGCGGATAACAAGATTGAAAAGTTGCCTTTGGTTGATGCTGAAGGTAAGCTTACAGGCTTGATTACTGTTAAAGACTTTGTGAAGACTGAGCAGTATCCGGATGCTACTAAGGATGATCAAGGTCGCTTGCGCGTTGCTGCTGGCATTGGCTTCCTTGGTGATGCTTGGCAGCGTGCGTGCGCTCTTATGGAAGCTGGAGTTGACGTGCTTGTGGTCGATACCGCAAACGGCGAGGCTCGCTTGGCTCTCGACATGATTCGTCGCATTAAGGCAGATAAGGCTTTCGACGGCGTGCAAATTATTGGCGGAAATATTGCAACTCGCCAAGGCGCACAGGCTATGATTGATGCTGGCGTTGATGCTGTAAAGGTTGGCGTTGGTCCAGGCTCTATTTGCACTACGCGTGTTGTTGCAGGCGTTGGTGTACCTCAGCTTACTGCAGTTTACGACGCTGCTCAGGCTTGCAAGGCTGCTGGTATTCCATGCATTGCAGACGGCGGCATTCACTATTCCGGCGATATTGCTAAGGCTTTGGTTGCAGGTGCTGACACCGTTATGCTCGGCGGTACTTTGGCTGGCTGCGAGGAAGCTCCTGGTGAGAAGGTTCTTCTTCACGGCAAGCAGTACAAGCTTTACCGCGGCATGGGTTCGCTTGGCGCAATGGCTCCTCGCGGTAAGAAGTCTTATTCGAAGGATCGTTACTTCCAGGCAGACGTTACCAGCTCCGATAAGGTGGTTCCAGAAGGCGTTGAGGGCGAAGTTCCATATCGCGGTCCACTTAACGCTGTGCTTTACCAATTGCTTGGCGGCTTGCATCAGTCCATGTTCTACGTTGGTGCTCACAATATTAAGGAAATGCAAGAGCGCGGCCGCTTTATTCGCATTACGGATGCAGGTCTTCGCGAATCGCATCCTCACGATATTGTGATGACTGCAGAAGCACCAAACTACAGCGGTTTCCACAACTAAATCGCGTGGTGCGCAAGTTGTGCATATTACGTAAGTTGCGCGTGTAAGTCGCGTGTAAATCGCAACTATTTTTGCATTAAACGGCGAAAAGTTACGCAAGTTACTCACAACTTGCCTGCTTTTCGTCGTTTTTTTGTTTTGACAAGACAGATAAAATTATTATATAGTTAGTGGGATATCCCACTAAAAAATGAGGTGATTTTGTGGAAGTAGTAAAAGATTATGACGTGCGTCTTGATAGTAAAAAGCGTGTAACTCTGCGTGGGGCTAAATATCCTTATTACAATGTTAAAGAATGCGATAATGGTTGTATTTTATTAGAGCCTCGTGAGCTTACTATTCCAAAGAGTATATCTTCTAGAACTCTTAAAAGTATGGATGAAGCAATTCGCAATTTTAATATTGGCAAAGTCTCTGAATCAGTTGATCTTTCTGACGAAGCTCGTCGTCAAGCTGAAGCTCATGAGGGAAAATCATTTAATAACACAGATGAACTTATGCAGGATTTATTAGATGCTTAAATCAGTATTTCGTACAACTCAATTCAAAAAAGAGTTCAAAGCTTTATTGAAAAAGCATGTAGATCCAATAAAATTCAAGCATGCAATCGATGCCCTAATGAAACAAGATAAGCAACTGTTGTCTACTCGATATAAAGATCATTCTCTTACTGGTAATTGGAAAGGGTATAGGGAAATTCATATTGAGGGGGATTGGCTTCTAATTTATAAGATTGAGAAAGAAGAATTGCAGCTTGTACTCACTAGAACTGGTTCTCATGATGATTTGTTTAATTAGTTTTAGGGTCTAGTAGTCGGTGGGAAGATGTAGGCTGATGGGTTCGAAAAAATATTAGGAAAGGAACGAAAATGGCTGAAGCTAAGGAAGATCTTACGTTTACGCCGGAAGAGTCGCGCTTAATTTGGATTGATTGCGAGATGACGGGACTCGATATTTTCCACGACGAATTATGCGAAGTATCTGTAGTTCCAACCGACTTTAATCTGAAAGTTTTGGACGACGGCATTGATTTAGTGATTAAGCCAAGCGAAGCTGCTGTGGCTCATATGAACGATTTTGTGCGCAATATGCACACTTCTTCCGGACTTGTTGACGAGTGGAATAAGAATGGTTTGCCTTTGGAAGAAGCACAAAAGCAGGTAGTTGAATACGTAAAGCGCTTCCTGCCGGCTCGCGGAAAAGCTCATCTTGCTGGAAACTCCGTCGGTTCCGATAAAAAGTTCCTCGACCGTTACATGCCAGATTTAATGGCAAATCTGCACTATCGTGTAATAGACGTAAGCACGTTGAAGGAAATTTCGCGCAGGCTTTACCCGGACGTTTACCGCAATAAGCCGGCAAAACATGGCGGTCACCGTGCGCTCGCGGATATTATTGAGTCGATTGACGAGCTTCGTTACTACCGCGATATGATGTTCGTTCCAGCTCCAGGCCCAAGTGAGTCTCAAGCAAAAGCTGGCGCACAGCACATTGAAAGCACGAGCTTGCTTCGTGACTACGAACGCCGCGGAGAGGCGCTAGAAGACGTAAATTCCGCAGAAAAGCGCGACTACTAAACGTATTAAACACAATAAAAGGTACTGCCGATGAAGCAATCCGAAGCTCTAACCATAATCAACGCTGGTGCAAGCGCGTTCATTACCGGCGCTCCGGGTGCAGGTAAAACCTACGTATTAAACGAAGCTATTCGCGAAATGCGAAAGAACGGTTTAAGCGTGGCTGTAACGGCTTCTACCGGAATCGCAGCAACTCATTTAAACGGTCAAACCATTCACTCTTGGAGTGGAGTTGGAGTTGCAAACGCACTTACGGATACGCTTCTTAAAACCATTAGAGCTAGGCGAGGAAAGCGCATAAAAGCCACGGACGTACTCGTGCTGGACGAAGTTTCAATGATACACGCGTGGCTTTTCGACATGGTTGACGAAGTATGCCGAAAAGTGCGCAAAAATCCCGCTCCTTTCGGCGGGCTTCAAGTAGTTATTTCGGGCGACTTCTTCCAGCTGCCTCCTGTTAGCACTTCTATGCGAAATCGTGACGTGTTCGAGCCGAGCCCGGAGTTCATTTCGTCGCGCGAAAAGTATGCTGCAGCTGGAAAAAATCCGGAAGGCTATATTACGGAATCTTTCGCCTGGGATGCTTTGAAACCTGTTGTGTGCTATTTAACTGAGCAACATCGTCAAGACGACGGTAAGTTACTTGATGTTTTAACAGATATTCGTAGCGGTCTAGTAAGTGACGACGATAAGCAAGTGTTGGCCAGCCGTCTTGGTGAGTATCCGCAAGATGACGAAGTTGCAGTACATCTTTTCCCAACGAACGCGCAAGCAGATGGCTTAAATAATATGCAGCTTGCGGAAATTAATGCTGAGCCTCACGAATTCGTTGCAACGGAAGCAGGACCTAAAAATCTCGTTGAGCGCTTAAAAAAGAATATGCTTGCTCCGGAGCGTTTAGTTTTGAAGGCCGGAGCTGCTGTGATGGCATTGCGTAATGACCAAGAAAAGCAATATGTAAACGGCTCTGTTGGACGTGTGTTGCGTTTTGTGCCTGAACCTAAAGGTGGCTGGCCGATTGTTGAGTTTGAAAACGGAAATATTGTCACTCTTAAGCCAGCTGCGTGGGAAATGACGGACGGTGAGACTGTACTTGCTAGCGTAAATCAAGTGCCTCTTCGTTGCGCGTGGGGAATTACGATTCATAAGTCGCAAGGTATGACGCTCGATAATGCGGTAATGGATTTGCGTAGAACTTTCGCTCCTGGAATGGGATATGTTGCGCTTTCTCGTGTGGAAAATCTGGGCGGTCTTTATTTGGAAGGTATTAACGATCGCGCGTTTAGCGTTTCAGTTGATGCCGTTCTACTAGATGGATCTTTGCGCGATGCTTCCAAACGTGCGAGTGAGATGCTTGCTAGCGATGGTGCTTCTGTATTTTTGACAGATAAGTTTGAAGGCGATTCTGCAAATCAGCAAGAGTTTGACATTTTTGGCGCTGTCAATTACGCAGATAATGAAGAGTTTTCCTTCGATGACGAGTTTTAGTGCGATACGCGTTTTTACTGGCGCGCGGCTTTTTCTCCGGATTTTGTCGCTGGACTGGTTTTTGGCTGGCGGGTTTCTTGCGTGGTTGTGTGATATAGGAATTACTTGTCTCGCAGCGCTCCGCTCTTATACCTTATTTAGACTTAGCGGTTGTGTAGTTAAGTTTAGTTTTTTTTTTTACTTACTTTTTCTGCAAAAATAGTATTCGTCAACAAGATATTACTATCGTTCCGCTTTTATATTGCTCGACCAAGCAATTCCTATCTCCCACTAGTAAATTCACCCACCGTTGTTTTGTGGTGTGGTAGGTGTGCTTGGCGTGGTGTGTGCAACAGCACGGACGCTAGTGTTCTCTAGGCAATAAATACTCACCGTTCGCAGAAGCATTACTGCAAAGCTTCAGGAACATTTGCCGGAGTTTTAACTGGGTTTTTGTCGCTGCTTTGGCTTGTTTGTTTAGCTGTGTAAACAAGTGTTTATGTCCTCATGCGCAAATAGATTGGAACGCATGAATTCCAATGTACTTCGTATGTCTCAGCTGTTCCTTCGTACGCTGCGCGAGGATCCTGCAGACGCGGACGTGACTTCCGCAAAACTTATGCAGCGCGCAGGCTATATTCGCAAATCTGCCCCAGGTGTGTGGACTTGGTTGCCGCTCGGACTCAAGGTTTTAAACAAGGTTCAAGCGATTATTCGCGAAGAAATCAACGGTATCGGTGCGCAGGAAGTCCACTTCCCAGCACTTCTTCCACGTGAGCCTTATGAGGCTACAAACCGTTGGGAAGAATACGGCGACAACATCTTCCGCCTTAAAGATCGTCATGAAGCTGACTATCTTCTTGCTCCAACGCACGAAGAAGTTTTCACGCTCCTTGTTAAGGATATGTATTCTTCGTACAAGGATTTGCCTGTTACTTTGTATCAGATTCAAACAAAGTATCGCGACGAATTCCGTCCTCGCGCAGGTCTTATCCGCGGTCGCGAGTTTATTATGCAGGATGCTTATTCGTTCTCAATTGACGAAGATGGTTTGAAGTCTGCTTACGTTGAAGAGCGCGCTGCTTACGCTCGAATTTTCAACCGTTTGGGCATTAAATACGTGATTGTTCACGCTGTTTCCGGTCCAATGGGCGGTTCTGATTCTGAGGAATTCTTGGCTCCAATGTCAATTGGTGAAGATACTTTTGCTCTTGCTCCTTCCGGAAAAGCTTGGAATGTTGAGGCTCTTACCACTCCAGAAATGTCTGAGATTGATTATTCTGCAACTCCTGCAGCAGAAGCGCTCGAAACTCCAGACGCTAAGACGATTGAAGCTTTGGTTAAGGTTTCTAACGATTTGCATCCGCGTAAAGATGGCCGCGAATGGCAAGCAGACGACACTTTGAAGAATCTGATTATTGCTGTTAAGCACCCGGCTGATGCTGAGGGTGGCGAGCATGAGGAGCCATGGCGCGAAATTGTTGCTATTGGTATTCCAGGTGACCGCCAGGTAGATATGAAGCGTCTTGAAGCTCAGTTTGCTCCTGCAGAAATCGAAGAAGCAACTGAGGATGATTTGAAGTCTCATCCTGAGTTTGTTAAGGGCTACATTGGTTTTAGCGTATTAGGTCCTCAAGCTCGCAAAGAGGGTAGTGGTATTGAAAATCCTGTTCGCTACTTGATGGATGCTCACGTTGCGAAGGGAAGCGCCTGGATTACAGGAGCTGACGAAGACGGAAAGCACGTTTACAACGCTGTTTACGGTCGCGATTTTGAGGCTGACGGCGTTGTTGAAGCAGCCCAGGTTCGTGACGGCGATATGAGCCCAGATGGTTCCGGTCCGCTTAGCTTCGAACGCGGTGTAGAAATCGGTCAGGTGTTCCAGCTTGGCTTAAAGTATTCTAAGGCTTTGGGCCTAAGTGTGCTTAACGAAAATGGTAAAGCTGTGCCAGTTTGGATGGGCTGCTACGGTATCGGCGTTAGCCGCGTGATCGCATGCTTGGCAGAAACACATCACGACGACGCTGGTCTCGCATGGCCTATGGCAATTGCTCCAGCTCAAGTTCACGTCGTTGCTACTGGCAAGGATCAGATTGCTTTCGACGCTGCTGAAAAGGTTGTTGAAGAGCTTAGTAAGCAGGGAATCGAAGTAATCTTTGACGACCGTCCAAAGGTTTCTCCAGGCGTAAAGTTTAAGGATGCTGAGCTTGTTGGCGTGCCGCTGATTGCTGTAGCAGGTCGCGATACCGTGAACAACGGTACGATTGAAATCCGCGATCGCAACGGCTCAAACGTTGAAGCAGTTCCAGTTGACGAAGCTGCAAGCCGCATTGTAGAGCGTGTCAAAATACTTTTGAATAAGTAAAATTTGGTGCGTAATTTTGAATCGTGAGAAATATTAATAACTTGTGGGCTCTGCGTTTGCATCCCACTTGTTTTATATATACGTAATAGGAAGAAGTTACACATATGTTTTGTGAAAAATGTGGATCACAAATTAGTGATGATCAGCAATTTTGTAATGAGTGTGGAGCGAGGATTGATTCTTCTATTGGTTCGCAAACTTCTGCAGAACAAATAAATAATCCGCAGCAAGCAGTTTATAACCAATCAGAACAGCAACTGTATACTCAGGTTTATGAGCAGCCTGTAGACGCGCTTAAGAATAAGAAAAGTAAGTATTCAAAATTAACAATTATTATTTCGGCAGTAGTTGCATTAGTTGTGGTAATTGCTGGAATAGTTTGTTTTTTGAATCTAAATAAAAGAGTAAATAGTGCTGATGGGTCTCATAATAACGTAATTAGTGAGGCTGGAAAACAATATAAAAAAGTTCTAAAAGATTTTAGCGAAACCAAATCTTCCGACAGTAGTGACATGAAGTATTACTACACGCTATGGGATATAAACAAAGACTCTATCCCAGATTTAGTGATTGCGTCTTCGCGCAGCGCTGATACTACTAGAATGATAGACGCTACATATGGCGTTCGTGTTGCTTCTTACGATGGTAAAAAGCTTATAAAATCTGAAGATTTGACCACTAGTAGCGATTCATATGCAACTTTGTATTTTAACAAGAATCATGATGGAATAGTTACACTTGCTCCATTTGGTTCCGATGCTACAAGTGATGGAGATATGCCTTGGACAAAAACAATATATCGCCTAAATAAACATCATAAATTCACAACTAGTTCTGAAACTGTTGAGCATCCGTTAGGAAGCGATGGTGTTGTTCAAGGAACTGATGAATTATCAAGAGTAGTAATGCCGTCGTTTATTTCAATTTCAGACATGAGAGGCGTTGACGCATTAGTGAATAATGAAGAGAATTCACAAAAAGTGCGTGAGCATAATAAGAATGTTCAGAATTGGATTGAAAAGGGTTACCAAGTCTACACTGGAACAATAAAGACCTTAAGTAAGGAAGAAGCTAAGAACTTACCTGGCGCTGATAAGGATGATACTACTGGCTTCCCAGACACTTATGATGATAATGCACGCTTTACTGTTCTTTTGCTAGATAATCCATCTTCAGTTACAGTGGCTAATGGTTTTATGGATTGCGCTTTAAGACCAACTATTACTTTCGCTAATAAAGTAGCTGTGCTTATCAGTGACTCTAATGATGGAACTAGTAATAATTTCAAACAATACGAAGGTAAGAGAATTACTATTGCAACGAAACCTAATGGCATTATGTATCATGGTGGTGATTTGCCTTATGGTCAGCCATCGGTTTCTTCTGATGACATACATGTGATTAAGTAGTAGTAGATATCTCAGTTTCAGTAAATTAGGAAATACTTAATTTGCGAAATAGAGAATAAATAGATTTGCCGCCAGGAATGTTGATTCTTGGCGGCTATTTTATTGTGTTCATATTAATTTTTACTGTGGTGTGAGTTTAGTGGATTTTTAGAATTGCGATTTATTTTTCTTAAATGTCAGTTTCACCCCCAAATTCATCATTCAAAATGTTTGCGTTAGAGTTATTTTGTTGTGCCCTATTGTTCTGCTGTGCTTGATTACTTTCTTTCGTATGATCATTTTTAGCGGAATCAGCGTTTCGCTTTGTAAATTGAGTAGTTCCACGATTTAAATCGTGACCAATAGTAGCCGCTTCTAAAATTATGCGATTATAATCATTGCCGTCTTTTGTCCAACTTTCAGTACTCAAATTTCCAGAAACAACAATTGCATCACCTTTATGCACGCTTTTAAGAACGTTTGAAGCCAAAGTTCGATACGCCTTCACAGTCATCCATGTGGTTGGACGCTCATGCCATTGCTGCTCATCATTTCGATAATAAGATTGTGTGCTTGCAATTCGTAGAGAACAAGCAGGAGAATTTTCGTTGCGTCCAAAACTTATTGGTTCTGCGCCTACAAATCCGCTAATAGTCACAGTTGACTGTTGTTGTACCATATTCATCATCCTTTCACGATTTGGACTGCAGCCATTTCAGCCCCGAAATCAGAGCCATCATTGCCCCTGAGCTTCGCAGCCACAAGGAAATGCCGCAGTAATAACAACTATGAATGTTTTGCGAGAATTGTTCTAGAAAATTCTTTTATTGTGGTTAAAAGCTATGTTTTAACCACAATTTATTAAAAATATTGACAATAAAATCACTTGTAAAACAGCAAGATTGCAAGCATTTTCGCAATAATTCCTTATTAAGAGATACTATTAACCTATATTTGTTGCATTGAATGAACAGAAGAAGAGTTTTTTACTATGAAAAATAATAAGCAGGGATTGGTGCGCAATTTAGCTATGCATGTAAATTCATGCTCATCTAATTTATTTAAATCATTTGGTTTTAAATCGAATAGTTCAATGAATTCGAAGAATACGATAGTTAAAAGTGCTGTAGTGAAGCATATTGTATGTTCGCTGATAAGTCTGCTTGCTGTAGTATCCTTTGTGTGCTTGTCTGCACAAAGCTCCATGAATATGAATTTGATGGGCATAAATTCGTTAGAATTAAGCAAAGAAGCATCTAATTCGTCTACGTCAAACCTGTCTATTAAAAACCCGATTATTAAACAAAAAAACGTTGCACGTAGTGTTGGCTGGGTTCGATCTGTTGATGTAGTGCGCTATGTGCTGGCTTCAATTCGTAATGCACGTTCGCGTTTATACGACGATCGTAGTATTTACTTTGAAGGAATTCCTTTGCAAGATTATGTGAGTCGTTGCGGTTTAACTAAACAAGCTTATGTGAATAATATTCAATACGATTCCGCAAATGAAGAGGATGCGTATCGTCGCGCACAAGAGACTGCTCAACATGGTAAATTTGGTCATTTTGCTCCAGATGGTAAAAGCGCACCTGATTTTAATGGTAGAAAAGCTTGGGGTGAAAACTTAAGCTGGGGTACAGATCTTGCTGGTTCTATGCGTTTATGGATTCAAAATGAAGAGGGACCATTGCGCGCTACTCGTGGTGCCTTTACTGACGAGAATGGTCATTTGTATCAAATTTTGAATCCACGAAATATCTCCTTTGGTTATGGTGAAGCTCAAGGCGGTCCGTACGGCATTGTTGGTGATTTAACTTTGTCGGAATATAACGGTGATATTGACTATCCTGATGGCAAAATTGGTTATGGAAGCCCTCAAGTTTATCAGCGTCCTGCTGCAGTAGCGAATAATACTAAGGCAGCTAAATCCGATAAGGATAAAAAGGACGACAAGGATAAAAAAGATAAGAAGGACGATAAAAATAAGAAAAAACATAAGGGTGATAGATCTAACAAAAAGAAAGCATTTGGGAAAAATAAGCATTTAGCCAATAAGGTTAATTCTCAAATTGCAAATAGTAAAGATTCCGCTAAAAATACTGAAAAAACTGGTATTTCTGGAATGGTGGTTGCTGTAATTGCAATGGTAATTATTCTTTGTGCTGTAGTTGTATTTTCTATTTTACTTTATAAGTCACGCAAAAATGCGCGTACAAAAGCTGCTTCTGTAGACACTGCTGTTGCTAATACTGCTGTTGCTAATACTGATACTGCTGTAAAAGAAGCTGCTGATAATACTGCTGTTGTAGCAGAAGAAGCTGTTTCAAATGAGACTATTTCGCAAGATTTTGCTGCAGAAGAAGCTGTTTCTGCAGGTTCTGCCTCTGCGGAAGAATAAAAACTTATAAGGTTATATAAATTAAGCCTGCAAACGATTAGTAAAGAACGCTTGCAGGCTTTTCTATTTCTTATTTTCTATTTTCTGTGCTCAATTTGAGATGCTTTACCAAATGTGCACGCGCTCGCTTGGGTCGAGCCACATCTCGTCGCCTTCTTGAACATCGAACGCATCGTAGAACAAGTCAACGTTTCGAGCAATGCCGTTAGTGCGGCATTCGGCTGGGGAGTGCGGGTCGATTTGAAGCAGCTGTTCCGCAATTTCATTACGAGCCTTGGAACGCCATACTAACGCGTAGCTTAAGAAGAATCGCTGCAAAGCAGTGAAACCATCTACTTCAGGAGCGTTCAGCAAGGTTTCGCGAATAGCATCATCACTTCCGTTGATTTCTTGTCCCTTGCTCTTTTGCAAGGCGAAAGCGTATGCTTTAAGCGCAATGGTCACGCCGCTTAAATCGCCAATATTTTCGCCGATTGTTAAAGCACCGTTTACGTGAGGCATCGCATTGCGCTCTTCTTTGCTCTTCAAGTGAGAGTACTTAACAATAAGCTGCGTTGGTGTGAAAGCATTGTATTGCTCAATAAGCTTCTTAGTGCGCTCAGTGAAGTTGGTTTTGTCTTCTTCAGTCCACCAATTGTTAAGTACGCCGTCGCCGTCGTATTCGCAACCTTGATCGTCAAAACCGTGACCGATTTCATGACCAATCACGGCACCAATAGCACCATAATTTGCTGCGTCTGGAGCGCTTGGGTTAAAGAATGGTGGTTGCAAAATAGCAGCTGGGAACACGATTACGTTCAGCAGAGGATCGTAGTAAGCGTTCACAGTTTGCGGAGTCATCTGCCACTCTTCGCGATCCACAGGATTTCCGGCTTTTGCAGTATTTTTACCAAAGCCAAATCGATAAACTTCGCGCATATTCTCAACTAAATCAGCGTCTTCCTTAATATTTAGCGCAGAGTAGTCAACCCAATGGTTTGTGTAACCAATATTTGGCTCAAATTTACTAATCTTTTCCAAAGCCTTCGCTTTAGTTTCCTCGCCAAGCCAGCTGCTGTGAGAAATCGACTCGCGGTAAGCGTTAATAAGATTGTCAACTAAGCCTTGCATATATTCCTTAGAAGACTCAGGGAAATGCAATCGCACGTATTCGCGTCCAACTTCCTCGCCACAAGCATCGTCAACAACTCCGACTGCTCGCTTCCAGCGGTCGCGTTGCTTTGTGGCTCCAGAAAGCACCTTGCCGTAGAAGTCGAATCTAGCTTCGGCAAAGTCTTCACTCAGTAAGATTGCCCAGCACAAAATCACGTGCACGCGTGCCCAAAGCTTTAAATCTTCTAAGTTAGTTTCCTGCCAAATCTTATTCAATCCTTCTATAAAGCTTGGCTCGTGAACTACTACTTTGCTAAAAGCTTCACGAAGATTGATTGGTTGATGTTCTGCTTCTTCGCAAGTTTCGTACGCTTTTTGTGCAGCATCTAAGAAAGCGTCGAGATTCAGCGCTTCAAGATTTTTTGCCAAATCAGCATAATTGCAAGGATTATAAGTTTTTTGAGAATCGCGAGTTGCCACGTTATCCCAATGATGCTTCGCGATTTTAGTTTCAACATTCAAAAAACGCTCGGCTTGAGCTTGAGTAGTGGCGGTATCTCCGTAACCAGCCAATCTCAACAACGAAGCTACCATTTTTACATATTCAGTGCGAATTGGAGCGTAGTTATCTTCGCGATAGTATGCTTCGTCTGGCAAGCCCAATCCCGATTGCTCAATATGCATAATATTCGTCTTAGGATCTTTAGGATCTCCGTAAACTCCAAAATAAAACATTGCATCTGGACCGCCGTACGGATTAAGCGCGCCAATAGTGCGAACCAAATCTTCCTTAGTTTCTGCTGAATCCACAGCGTCTAGATCGCCCTTAATTGGCGTAATTCCAGCTTTTTCAATAGATGCGGTATCCAAATAGTTACGGTATAAGGTTTGCGACTTTTTGGCTGGGCAATTTTCGTTTTCTAAAATATCTCGAATTTGCTTTTCTGCATCTTCTGCAAGCTTGTGGAAAGCACCATACATTGGTTTGTCTTCTGGGAGAGTGTAAGTGTCAATCCAAGGACCATTTACGTAACGGAATAAATCGTCTTGTGGACGAGTAGCCGACGAGAAGGAGGCAGGGTCGAAATCTACAGCAGAAATTTCCTTCTGCGATTCCTTATTATTACTATTATTACTATTGTTTTCATTGTTGTTAGACATGTGATTAGCTTACAAGTATTAAGCGACACTATTAGTTAGTATTTTCGCTATATTTTGCTTTATTTTCGTGCCTGCGCGTTAGTCTTGAAGCATGATTGAACTTAAAACTCCATCTGAAATTGAAGCGATGAAGCCTGCAGGTCGCTTCGTCGGTAGTATTCTTAAAGACTTGAAAGCAATGACCAAAGTTGGCACGAATCTTCTTGAGATTGATGACTTCGTTCGTCAGCGAATTATGAGCCGCAAAGGTGCGTCTTCTTGCTATGTTGATTACGCTCCTGATTTTGGTACAGGTCCTTTTGCGCACTATATTTGCACTTCTGTAAACGATGCTGTCCTTCACGGAGTTCCTTTTGATTATAACCTTAAAGACGGCGATTTGTTGACCCTTGATTTGGCAATTAACGTCGATGGATGGGTTGGTGATTCCGCTATTAGTTTTGTGGTTGGAAAGCATGCTGATCCTGAGGATTTACGCTTAATTAAGTGCACTGAGGAAGCTCTTGAGGCTGGTATTAATATGGCTCAGCCTGGCAACCGTCTTGGCGATATTTCTGCAGCTGTTGGTTGCGTTGCTCACGAGTATGGTTATAGCGTAAATCTTGAGTTTGGCGGTCACGGAGTCGGTCATATTATGCACGGCGATCCGCATGTTCCTAACGATGGAACTGCTCACCATGGCTACAAGCTTCGCCCAGGTCTTGTGATTGCAATTGAGCCATGGTTCTTAAAGACTACTGACGAAATTTACCAGGATCCTAAGGATGGTTGGACTCTTCGCTCTGCTGATGGTTCTCGCGGTGCACACACTGAGCATACGATTGCAATTACGGAAAACGGTCCTGAGATTTTGACCGTGCGCTAAACTTATCAATAGTTGATTTTGTAAGTATTTTGCGAGTAGTAATTGCGTAAAACAGGTATGTAAAGAGGTACTTTAAGTAAATGGCGGAATTTGATTTTTCCCAAGCGTTAAATGATGTTGAAGCAAAGTATTCTTTGATTTCTAAAGCACTAGATGTCGATTCGTTGAAGGCTACGATTGCTGATTTAGAAAAGCAGGCTGCAGAGCCTGGACTTTGGGACGATTCTGAGCATGCTCAGCAAGTCACGAGTAAGCTTTCTGCAGCTCAGTCTCAATTGAAGCGTTTGCAAGCTGTTGAACAGCGTATTGAAGATACTAAGACTTTAATTGAGCTTGGTGAAGAAGAAGGCGATGCTGATTCAATGAATGAGGCTCAAGAAGAGCTTGGAAATATTGCTCACGAGTTGGACGATATGGAAGTTCAGACTCTTCTTGACGGCGAGTATGACGCTCGTTCTGCGGTTGTTACGATCCGTTCTGGTGCGGGCGGTGTGGATGCTGCCGATTTTGCTCAAATGCTTCTTCGTATGTACTTGCGCTGGGCTGAGCGAAACGGCTATAAAACTAAGATGATGGACACGTCTTATGCAGAAGAGGCTGGTATTAAATCAGCCACTTTCCAAGTGGATGCCCCGTACGCGTATGGTCGTCTTTCTGTAGAAGGTGGCACTCACAGAATGGTTCGTATTTCGCCATTCGACAATCAAGGACGTCGCCAAACTGGTTTTTCTGCTGTTGAAGTAATTCCTCTTGTTGAAGCTACGGATCATATTGATATTCCGGATTCGGATATTCGCGTGGATACTTTCCAAGCTTCAGGGCCAGGAGGTCAGGGCGTGAACACTACGTATTCTGCTGTTCGTATTACGCATTTGCCAACCGGCTTGGTTGTTTCTATGCAAGATGAGCGAAGCCAGATTCAGAACCGCGCCGCTGCAATGGCAGTTTTGCAATCGCGTTTGCTTGTGCTTAAGCATGCTGAGGAAGCTGCAAAAAAGAAGGAACTTGCTGGAGATATTAAGGCAAGTTGGGGAGATCAAATGCGCTCTTACGTGCTTCACCCTTATCAGATGGTGAAGGATTTGCGCACTGGCTACGAAACTTCGCAAACTCAGGCTGTTTTTGACGGCGATATTGACGGTTTTATTGAAGCTGGCATTCGTTGGCGTCACGAGCAGCGAGTCGCAGCTCAAAAAGAAGCTGAAGCAGAATCTTAAAAAACTAAAGCTAGAACTAAAAACCAACAATTACACATAATCTTCGGAAGGAATTGAAACAATGTCGCTGATTTCATTAGATCATGTGTCAAAAATATATCCTCGAGGTACACGTCCTGCATTAGACGATGTGTCTTTGCATGTAGATCGTGGAGATTTTGTGTTTCTTGTTGGCGCTTCCGGTTCTGGTAAAACTACATTGCTTAGTTTGCTGCTTCGCGAAGAAGAAGCAAATGGTGGGGAAATTCACGTAGCCGGTAACGATTTGCGCAGACTTTCTAACCGACAGGTGCCGCAGTATCGTAGATCTCTTGGCTTTATTTTTCAGGATTATAAGCTGCTTAATAATAAAACAGTTTACCAAAATGTTGCTTTTGCTTTGGAAGTGATTGGCACGAGTCGGTCTACGATTCGTTCACTTGTTCCTCGTGTTCTTGAAACGGTTGGTTTGACTGGTAAAGAAAATAATTACCCACATGAGCTTTCTGGTGGTGAGGCGCAGCGAGTTGCAATTGCTCGCGCATATGTCAATCACCCTCAAATTATTCTTGCAGATGAGCCTACTGGTAATTTGGATCCAACTACTTCTCTTGGAATTATGGAAGTTTTGGATGCTATTAACCGAACTGGCACAACGATTGTTATGGCTACGCATAATGAGGAAATTGTGAACTCAATGCGTAAGCGCGTTGTGGAGCTTCATGCCGGCAAAATTGTGCGTGATGAGCGTGAAGGATCATATGATTCTGCATTGTATTTCCCGGATAGTGAAGTTGAGCATAATTCTAAAGCACAACAAACTGTTGAAAATTCTCAAGATCAATCAGATAGTGATGCTCAAAAATCAATTGCTCAATCTGAGCATACTGAACGTCATAAGAGGCTTTCTAAAAAAGCTCAACGTGCTGCTCAGGCGCGTGAAGTTGTTGACATGGTAACGCAATCGTTGAAGAGTGACACTTCAGAAAATGAAGGAATTGCACGTTTGGCTCAGTCTGTCCATTCTGGCAGGACTGGTCGTTATGGCGAAGTGTTCCAGTCTTTGGAAACAACAATGACTTGGGGACGTGGATTGATTTCTGCAAACGATAATGAAGATGTTGAAGAGAATGATTCAGAAGTTGAGATTTCGGAAGATAATAAAGGATCCTATGAAACTGCCGAATCTCACGAAACTGCTGAAACTAATGAAACTAATGAAACTACTGAATCTACTGAATCTACTGAAAACTCTGAAGTGAGCGGAGAATCACAATCCGAAACCAGCGATGAGTTGCAATCAGAAGCAGAAAGTAAGTTGCAATCCGATGCTGAATCTGAGCGTAAATCTCAGCTTCCTCCTATGCCTCCAGCTCCGCCTAAGCCACCTGTTGCAGCTGAAAATACTAATAATGAGAACATTAGTGTTGACGATAGCAATAATGACATTAATAAAACTGAAGGAGCAGAGTAATGCGTTTACGATTTATTTTTTCCGAAACTTGCATTAGTTTGCGTCGTAATGTTTCGATGATTCTTTCGGTTATGCTTGTAACGTTCATTTCTTTCCTTTTTATTGGTGTTTCAGTGCTTATGCAAGCGCAGATTACCAAGGCAAAAGGTGACTGGTATGACAAAGTAGAAGTGGTTGCCTGGCTGTGCCCGGATGGAACTAGCCAATCTCCTTCTTGTGCTTCTGGAAAAGCGCCTACTAGTGCCGAAATTGTAAAATTGGAGCATATTATTCACCAAGAATTAGGCGATGATGTTTCAAATATCACTTATGTTAGCCGCAACGAATTTTATAAAAACACATTCTTAAAGCAATATCCTAACGGAATGTATCAAGGACGTACTTTAACTGCGGCAGACATGCAAGATTCGTTGCGCTTGAAGCTTACTAATCCTATGAAATATCAGGTTGTTTCAGAAGTTCTTTCTGGACGCGATGGTGTGGAAGAAGTTGTTGATCAGCGTCAGATTTTTGATCCTGTTTTCAGTGTGCTTAATCGCGCTACTGTTGTGACAATTGTGCTTGCAGCGGTTATGGTTGTTGTGGCTATTATGCTTACTGGCACTACGATTCGAATGTCTGCTGCTAGCCGTCGTCAAGAAACCGAAATTATGCGCTTAGTTGGTGCCTCTAACTGGACTATTCGTATGCCGTTTATTCTTGAAGGAGCGTTCGCGTCGTTTGTAGGTTCTTTACTTGCTGGTGCTGCGCTAAGTTTAGTAGTTAAAATTTTTGTAACTGATTGGCTTGCGCAGAATGTGCGTTGGATGCCATTTGTTACTCAAACAACTGTGTGGCTATGCGTTCCAATACTTGTAGCTGGTGCAGTGGTGTTATCTATAGTTGCTTCTGCTATTGCTTTGAGACGATACTTAAAAGCTTAAAATGCAAAATAATAGGTGTGTAATTATTTGCGTTATTTTCGTATGAGTATTGTAAAAGTACTATTTTAGAAGATTTGAAGTAGAAACTCGCGTGATTCCTTGCATTACGGTATAATTCGCAATAGTGATGTTGAAAGGGAAGTGATATGAGCGAAGATCGACATAGCATGTATGCAATTCGACGCACTCATACTGTAGTGAGTTTAATAGTTGCTATTTCAATGATATTTGCTGGTGTTGCTGGTGCATTATTTAATGCGTCTACAGCAAGTGCTGTCAACATGAAGGAATATAGGCGCAAAATACAACGAAACGAGAATTTGAAGCGCCAACTTGCTGGCGTAAGTAAACAACTTGCAAATAAGATCATTGAATTGAATGATTTAAATGAGCATAAAATTCCAAATCAAATACGAGCTGCTCAACAAGCAGAAGAGCAAGCTTCTCAGGCGCGCAGTCTTGTAGAATCAACGCAGCAGCGTCTAGAGTCTGCACAAAAAGATAAGCGTGATTTGGAAGAGAAAATTAAAAAAACTGGTGAAGATTTTGATGATGCTAAGGCTGCTGTAGCACAGCTTGCTCGTAAGAGTTTCCATGGTTCTCAGGCATCTAATGTTATGGATATTGTTACTAAATCAACTACTACAGAACAGTTTGTTGGAAAGTTACAATCCGAGGCTGCTGTTGCTAGAAGTGAAGCAAATGCTGCTAATGATGCTGCTATTAAGTTGAATACTTCTATGAATCGTCGTCAGCGTTTGGCTGCTATTGAAGCAGAAATAACCAAGTTAAAGCAGCAGGCGGATGCCCAAGCGCAAAGTGCTCAAATCGCTGCGAAAGCTGCCAATGATCGCAAAAAGTCCTTGCAAAGTTTGCGAGATCATGGTGAAGAGATTCGTAAGCAGCTGGAAGGTCAAAAGAGTAGTTTGACTTCTCAGTCTGCGCGTGAGGCTGCAGAAATTATAGCAATGAAATCTGCCATCGATGCTCAAGCGCGTGCTCTTGCTAATAAGTCATTCGCTAAAGCCGATCCGAATGCTGGTAATCGTCAGCAATTGAATGGAAGTTCTGGGAAGAATGTTTACCTTCCTCCGATGCAACTTTCTAATGGCGCTGCTAATGGTATGAATTATACTGTTCCTGGAAATTGCGCAGAAGGTTCTAAGTTCTGCTACGGGCATAATACTGGAAACACTGTTGGTGGTTCTGCTTATCCTGCTCGTCAATGCACGTTATGGGCTTATTTGCGTCGTTCGCAACTTGGTCTGCCTGTTGGCTCCTACATGGGTAATGGTGCTGAGTGGGCGAATACTGCTCGTAGGCTTGGATATTTAGTTAATAGAATTCCACATGTTGGTGCTGTTATGGTGTTTGCTCGTGGCCAACGTGTTGGTAATTGGAATGCTGATTGGCAATATGGACATGTTGCGGTTGTGGAACGTGTGAATGCTGATGGATCAGTTCTTATTTCTGAAGGCGGAACTGGTTTTGCAACATTCCCTGCTTATGAAACTATTTATAATCCAGGCGATTATGAGTACATTCATTATTAAATATAAGCACTTCATAGTTTTCAATTTATTGAAATTGAAAACGTTGTAAGATTTACGACTTATTGTTCTTGCCATAAGATAGTAGTATCTTATGGCAAGTTTCTTTTGTGCGTGATGTGTACTGGAGGGGAATTATGGCAAATAAGCCTGCGCAAGATGGCACTGTTACTGTGGCACAAAACCGTAAAGTGCATCATGATTATGTAATTGAAGATTGTTATGAAGCAGGTCTTGCTCTTACTGGTACTGAAGTTAAGTCACTTCGCGAAGGGCGTGCTTCTTTAGCTGAATCATTTGTGAATATTGATCGTCGTGGTGAAATGTGGCTTGAAGGAGCAAATATTCCTGAATATTTAAACGGCACATGGAATAATCATGCTCCTAAGCGCAAGCGTAAGCTTCTGCTTCATGCTGCTGAGATTGCTAAGCTTTCTAGGCAAACTGAGGCGAAAGGCTACACTGTTGTGCCTTTGCGTTTGTATTTTAAGGGAAGCTACGTAAAAGTAGAAATTGCTTTAGCGCGCGGTAAAAAGGAATTTGATAAGCGTCAGGCTTTGCGTGAGGAGCAAGATAAGCGAGAGGCTTTGCGTGAAATGCGTTACCGTAATCTGCGTTCTCGTAGTATTGATTAAGAGTTGATGTTTCTTTTTATACGTTTTTGAAACACATGTGCGCTTCGCATGGGATAGAAAGTGCGACAATACGACACGCACATATTATGCATTATTGCGAATAATATGCAGTTTTTGTTTATGAAAAGCATAATTATTGTGCAGATGTACTGCATGAGTATCTTCGTATATTCAATAATCGTATAAAAGGCTGTTGAATTTGTAGGGTTATCGTGTATAGTTATACACATTAATGCAAATTATAGATTCTTAGTACATACATGAGGAGAAGAACTATGTTTAAATCTATGAAGCCTGTTGCTATTGTTGCATCTTTAGTAATGATTGGCAGTATTGCTGCATGTGGACCTGCTGATTCTAAAGAAGCAGACCCTGATGTTGCTCGTAGCTATGATATAAGTCATGTGCAAAAAGATGATGCTGTTGCAGCATTGGTACCAGCAGAAGTTGCAAAAACAGGAGAGTTAACTGTTGGTGTAAACGTAAGTTATGCCCCTGCAGAATTCTTTGCTGCAGACGGTAAAACTCCTGTAGGTTACGAAATTGATTTTTCGAAGGCTCTTGCAAAGGTCATGGGCTTAAAAGCAAAAATTATGCATGCTCAGTTTGACTCAATCATTCCAGCAATAGGAAGCAAATATAATGTCGGTATTTCTGGTTTTACAGTAAATGCTGAACGTATGAAGTCTGTAGACTTTATTACTTATGCCAACGCAGGCTTGTCTTTTGAAGTGCGTAAGGGAAATCCTACTAAAGTAGATCCAAAGAACCTTTGTGGCAAGAAAGTAACTTTGGAAACTGGAACTGTTGGCGAACCTATTATGGAGGAAGCAAAGAAACAGTGCGCAGCTAAAGGGAATAAGCCTCTTGAAATCATGAGCTTCAAGGAGCAAACTGACGCAACTACCGCACTTCTTTCCGGTCGCGCTGATGTTATGTATGCAGATACTCCTGTTGCAGGTTACGCTTCAATTAAGAATCCTGGAAAGCTTGAAATTTTGGAAAACAGCAAGGATTCTGAACCAATGGGAGCGGCTGTTAAAAAGGGTGACGCAGCGATGCTGAAGGCTGTAAAAGCTGGCATTGATAAGCTTATGAAGTCCGGCGTATACAAGGATATCTTGAAGAAGTGGGGCGTTGAAGATGTTGCTATTGAAAAGTCTGTAGTTAATCCAAAACTATGAAATTTTAGCTATAAAACTTTAGCTATCAAATAATCGAATAATTATCTAAAATGATATTGTTAATCTGAGTCGTGATTTAATTCTCGGTTCAGATTGTTTCTTTACTTTGCTGTTTTTGTATAAACGTACTTATTGGAGTATATTTTGAATTCTTTAATTGGTAACTCTGCTAAGAGCAAGTCCGGAGTAGCTAACTCTGAACGTATTTTGCCAGTAAAAAAGCCAGGACCTATTATTGCCGGAGTCATTGTAGCTGTAATAGCATGTTCGCTTCTTTACAGTATTATTACTAACCCTCGTTTTGAATGGCAAGTAGTCGGAATATATCTAATAAGCGATAATGTGCTTTCTGGTATTGGCTGGACGTTGCTTCTTACGCTAATTGCTATGGTAATTTCAATCGTGTTTGCTGTAGGCTTAGCGATGATGCGTAAGTCAGTTAATCCTGTGCTTCGTGGCGTAAGTTGGTTCTTTATTTGGTTTTTCCGTGGTACTCCTGTTTATACGCAGCTTGTATTTTGGGGCATGTTTGCGGTTCTTGTGCCGAGAATTAGTATTGGTATTCCTTTTACTTCTGTAGAATTTTGGTCTATTGATTCTAATGTAATTATGACTTCTCTTACTGCTGCTGTAGTTGGTTTGTCTTTGAATGAATCGGCTTATTTGTCGGAAATTGTTCGCGCAGGATTGGAAGCTGTCGATAGTGGACAAGTTGAAGCTGCTAAGGCTCTTGGAATGGGTAGAGCTTTAACTATGAGGCGTATAATTCTTCCTCAAGCAATGCGTATTATTGTTCCTCCGCTTGGTAACGAAACAATCGGTATGCTAAAAACGACTTCGTTAGTTCTTGCAGTTCCGTTTACTCTTGAATTGCAATTTGCTACAAATGCTATTGCTAACCGTATCTATAAACCAATTCCGCTTCTTCTTGTTGCGAGTATTTGGTATTTGATTATTACTTCCATTTTGATGGTTTTGCAATACATGCTCGAGAAGCATTTTGCTAAAGGTTTTGAGGCAAGAGATATTGTAAAGCATGCTCAACTTAATACTGATTCTGATCAGCGCGGCGATCAATCATTAGATGCTAAACGGAAAAATGTTAAAGGACGAAATGATGCTGCTATGCTCGGATTTAATGCCTAAATAAACGCATAATAGCTTAAATTTTAAATATTTTTCTTTGTAAACTTTAAATTTTGCATGAAACAAACAAATTGGATGTGAATAAATGGTAGAAGCAAAATCTAATCTTCCTGCGGTTGCTATTAACGACGTGCAGAAATCTTTCGGTCAATTGCATGTACTTAACGGTATTAATATGACAGTGAATCCAGGTAGCGTAACAGTTATTTTGGGTCCGTCCGGTTCTGGAAAATCGACGTTATTGCGTTTAATTAATCAACTAGAAACTTTGACTGCAGGAAGTATAAGTATTTATGGCGAGCGCATCGGTGTAAAGCAAGTAATGCATAAAGGTGAGAAATGTCTGCAGGCTCTTAACGACAAAGAAATTGCTCAACAGCGTGCGAAGCTTGGCATGGTATTTCAGCGTTTTAATTTATTTCCTCATATGACGGCTTTAGAGAACGTTATGGAAGCTCCTGTTCATGTTATGCATATGAAAGCTCAAGAAGCGCGCGATTTAGCTATTGAAGAACTAAAGCGAGTTGGCATGGATGAGCGTATGAACCATTATCCTGCAGAACTTTCAGGCGGTCAGCAGCAGCGCGTTGCAATTGCTCGCGCTCTTGCTATGAAACCGGAAATTATGCTATTTGACGAGCCAACATCTGCGCTAGATCCAGAGCTTGTAGGTGAAGTGTTAACCGTTATGCGAAATCTTGCTAAAGATGGCATGACTATGATTGTAGTAACTCACGAAATTGGTTTTGCGCGTGAGGTTGCAGATCAGGTTGTGTTTATGGATGGCGGTGTCATAGTTGAGCAGGGTAGTGCAGATATTATTACTAATCCGCAAACTGATCGTTTTAAAGATTTCCTAAATCACGTATTGTAATTTACGTAAGAAACGTATCTTATTTATGTAGTTTTGCATAGTTTTTGTGTGCTTCTCTGGCGTGCACTCGCTCGCATAACGTACAATAGAAGATTATGTGTGGCATTGTAGGATACGCAGGTTTTGGAAAAGTTTGTGCAAAACCTTTAGAAGTTTGTTTAGGTGGGTTAGAGCGTCTAGAATATCGCGGATATGACTCTTCGGGCGTAGCTTTAGTTGCTCCTGGGATGAAATGTGCGACTGTGAGAAAGAAAGCTGGTCGTTTATCTGTTCTTCGCAATGATATTGATGCAAACCCTATGCCTGAGGCGAGTGCAGCTATTGGTCATACTCGTTGGGCTACTAACGGTGCTCCTTGTGACATTAATGCGCATCCTCATACTAGTGCAGATGGCAAAATCGCGCTTATTCATAATGGCATTATTGAAAATGCTGTTGTATTAAAAGAGCAGCTTCACGAAGAAGGATACGAATTTTCTTCTCAAACAGATACTGAAGTTGCTGCAAAATTACTTGGCAAAATTGCGAATGATATTGTAAACGAAACTGGTAAGCCTGATTTATTCACAGCTCTTCGTCGTACTGCAAAAATGTTAAAAGGAGCTTTCACATTACTTGCTGTTGACGTTCGTCAGCCTGGTATTGTGGCTGCTGTTCGTCACGATTCGCCTTTGGTCGTAGGTCTTGGAGACGGTGAATATTTCCTTGGCTCTGACGTTGCAGCTTTTGTTGCTTATACGGATCGAGTCTTGGAAGTTGGTCAAGATCAAGCTGTGTGCATTGGAGATGTAGATGGCAGCGGCAAGGCATCTTTGCTTCTAACTGATTTTGACAATAATATTGTTGAAAATCCTACTTGTTTTACGGTTGATTGGGATGCTTCTGCAGTAGAAAAAGGCGGTTGGGATTCCTTTATGGATAAGGAAATTCATGAGGATCCACATGCTGTCGCTGACACTTTGCGAGGTCGCTTTGATGCGCAAGGAAATATTGTGCTAGATGAAGTGCATATTAGCCAAGATGTTTTGCGTTCAATAGATAAAATTATTGTTGTTGCTTGCGGAACTGCAAGTTATGCCGGATTGGTTGCAAAATATGCTATCGAGCATTGGGTTCGTGTGCCTGTAGAAGTTGAATTAGCGCATGAGTTTAGATATCGTGATCCTATTTTGACTCATCGCACGCTGGTTGTTGCTATTTCGCAATCTGGTGAAACAATGGACACGCTTATGGCTTTGCGCCATGCGCGCGAGCAAGGTAGTCGAGTTCTTGCAATTTGCAATACGCAAGGTTCTAGCATTCCGCGCGAATCTGATGCAGTTCTTTACACGCATGCAGGTCCAGAAATAGCAGTTGCATCTACTAAAGCTTTTGTTGCGCAAATAGTTGCAGCCTATATGCTTGGTCTGTTTTTGGCGCAAGTAAAAGGCACTATGTATCGCGACGAAATTCAGCAAATCGTTGCGCAATTAAAAGAGATGCCGGATAAAATTCAGCATGTACTTGATACACAATCTGAATCAATTATGAAAGCTGCTGAGCATACTCTGGAAGCTAAATCTTTCCTTTTCTTAGGTCGACATGTTGGATATCCTGTTGCGCTAGAAGGTGCGTTGAAGCTTAAGGAAATTGCGTATACGTTTACTGAAGGTTTTGCCGCGGGTGAGCTTAAGCACGGTCCTATTGCGCTTGTAGATGAAGGTGAGCCGGTAGTTGTGATTGTGCCATCTTCTCGCGGTCGTGATGTGCTTCATGCGAAAGTTATTTCTGGAATTGAAGAAGTTAAAGCGCGCGGAGCTTTCACTATAGCTGTTGCAGAAGAGGGTGATCCAGATGCTTCTCGCTATGCAGATATTGTGTTCTGGCGTCCTAAATGTGCGACTTTGCTAAGTCCTCTTGTAGATGTAGTTGCATTGCAATTATTTGCAATGGATATGGCAAAGTTAAAAGGTTATGATGTTGATAAGCCTCGTAATCTTGCAAAGTCTGTAACTGTTGAGTAAGCGCATAACAACGTTGAGTAACATAAAGTAACGGATGGCAAATCTTATGTCTGCATTTGCAAGAATTTTGCAACAACGCAATCATTTTGGACGCTTGCTTCTGTCGATACTTTGTGTTTTTTCTTTGCTGTTTTCTTGCGGATGCGGAACTAAAGATTCTAGAACTCAAATTAGTGTTTGGTCTTGGGAACCAAGCATGAAACGACTTGCTGAAGAATTTGAATTACATAATCCAGATGTTCATGTAACTGTAAAAGATACTAGCGGATATAGCAATCTTAATAGCGCTATTCAAGATGGCTATGGTATGCCAGATATTGTTCAATTAGAATATTTTGCTCTTCCGCAATATGCTGTAAGTGGACAGCTTTTAGATATTACTGATCGTGTGAAAAATACTCGCACATTCTATACTCCTGGAACATGGTCTTCTGTGCAACTTGGTGGACGTGTTTACGGTTTGCCGATGGATTCTGGCCCAATGGCTTGGTTTTATAATGATGACGTGTTTAAGCAGGCTGGTGTAGATGCCACAAAAATACACACTTGGGAAGATTACCGTCACGCTGCTCGTAAGCTTAAAGATATCGGTGTGTATATTGCAGCAGACTCAGGTGACGCAAGTTTTTATAACGCTATGATTTGGCTTGCAGGTGGACACCCGTTTATGACTTCTCATGATGGGAAAACAGTTACTGTTAGATTGAGCAAAGATAAGGGTACTGAAGAGTTTACAAAGTTCTGGCAATCAATGATTGATGAAGGATTGATTGACATTAGAACTACAACTTGGAGTCAACGCTGGAAGAACGGTGTTGGAGCTGGCAAGATTGCTTCTGTTTTCTCAGGAGCCTGGATGCCGTCTTTGCTTCTGGAAAATGTGCCTGGAACTGCAGGATTGTGGAAGGTGACGAATGTGCCAACTATGCACGGAGAAAAGCGTAATGCAGAAATGGGCGGTTCTTCGTTATCTGTGCTTAAATCGAGTCGTAAGCCTGAAGCAGCAATGCGATTTGTGAATTTTGTATGCCATGATATGCATGGAATTCGTGCTCGTGTCAATGGTGGAGCGTTTCCTGCAGATGTTGTTACGCTTAGAGATAAGTCATTTTTAGATAGAGCTACTATTCGTGATTCACGAGGCATTGATATACCTTATTTTGGCGGCCAGAAGTTTAATCGTGTATTTGCAGATGCCGCTAATCGCGTGGATACGGGATACAGGTATTTGCCTTTTGAAGTGTATTCGCGAAGTGATTTTAGAGCAACTATGGGTCAAGCATATGACTGGAGTGTTAAATCTTTAGCTAGATTAAACGTGCAAGCCATGATTGATGCTGGTGTTACTCAAGATGATGGAAGTAAATTGTGGCTTCCAGATGATCCTGGTAAACGTATTTCTTTAAAAGATGGTCTTTTATTGTGGGAAAAAGATCTTCAAGAATATGGTTACAATCAAGGATTTGTAGTTAGATAATTTCGTAACGTATTAAAATTAAGTGATTTCGTAAAAGCAGCTTAATTTTGCGTAAAAGTAAGATCATTAGCAAAAGTAGTATAAATACAATAGGATAGTATAAATACACATACAATACGTGCGCGCGTGATTGCAGATTAACTTAATTAATCCGTAAATGTCAATATAGGAAGTAGGCACACATGTTATTAGCAGTAGACATTGGTAATACGAATATTGTGCTGGGTTTTTTGGAAAATAACCAAATTGTTGGCACTTATCGTATGACAACAAAGTCTAATCATACATCAGACGAGTATGGCATTATGATTGCGCAATTTTTGCATTTAAGCGGATTTACAATAAACGATGTTGAAGATGTTATCGTTGCTTCTGTTGTGCCGAAAGTTATGCATTCATTCCGCGCTAGTATTATCAAATTTCTTCATATTGATCCTATGATTGTAGGTCCTGGTGTTAAAACCGGTATGAATATTCGTATTGATGAGCCAAGAACTCTTGGCGCGGATTGTTTAGCTGATTGCGTTGGTGCGTTTAGTGAGTATGGAGGATCTGTACTAGTTATTGATTTTGGTACGGCAACAACTTACAACTATATAGATAAAAGTGGTGCTATTACTTGCGGACTTATTTGCACAGGTATTCGTACTGCAGCTGCGGCACTTTGGGATAACACGGCTCAGCTTCCAGAAGTGGAAATAGCTAGACCGCAGTCTGTTCTTGCAAAATCTACTAAACTCGCAATGCAAGCTGGATTATATTACAGCTTCTTGGGTGGAATTGAGCGTACAATTGCACAATTTAAAACTGAAATAGACGAGCCATTTAAGGTAGTTGCTACTGGTGGCTTGGGTAGGCTTTTTGAAAATGACGTGCAATCGATTGATTATTACGATCCGGATCTTATTTTCAAAGGTATGGCTTCGATTTATCAGCGAAACTTGCGCTAATAGTAAATATCGTTTATTTGTTGTTTTTTGCTCCAAACGTGGGTAATTTTGCTCGTGCTTGGAGGGCTTTGGGTTGTGTTGTGCTCCAAATGTGAGGGAGGTCTGCCTTCGTCGATAAATATGAAGGCAGGATAGTTTTCGTTCTGTGTCAATGTTCAGAATCAAAAACCTCCGCAAATATTGCTACTTGCGAAGGTTTGTATGTAACTTATTTAAGATTTACGCTTTAACTGGCGCTTTACTTACGTTTTTATTTGCAAATTCGATTACAAATCCAGGAAAAGCTGATGGATTCGCATATCGTCGTCAAGCTCCGGGTGGAAGGATGTGCCGATTTGCTTTCCTTGGCACGCGGCGACAACATGACCATCTACAGTTGCAAGAGCTTTGGCATTAGAGCCTACTTCTGCAATGTAAGGCGCGCGAATAAACGTCATCGGCACATTGCCTAGCTCACCAAACTCAGCCTCGCAATGGAAGCTTCCGAGCTGGCGTCCGTAAGCATTGCGTTTAACTGTTACGTCTAAAGTGCCAAAACCGTTTACTTCGTCACCTTCTACGTTTTTCGCAAGCAAAATCAAACCTGCGCAAGTGCCAAGAACAGGCATTCCTCCTGCAATGCGCTCGCGCAAAGGTTCGAGCATATTTTGCTCACGAAGAAGCTTAGCCTGCACAGTGCTTTCGCCGCCCGGAAGTACTAAGCGGTCAAAAGACTGCTCCAAATCGCGCGCTTGACGAAGTTCAATAACGTGTGCGCCTAATTTTTCAAGCATTAAGCGATGTTCAAGAAAAGCACCTTGAACAGCTAAAACTGCTACAGTATGAGCGGAGTTATCAGTATTGGTAGGTGAGTTTGACAAAATCACTCGCCTCGCTCAGCCATTAAAAGCTTGATTTCCTGCTCGTTAATGCCAACCATAGCTTCGCCCAAGTTTTCGGAAAGTTGAGCAATCATCTTGGCATCCTTGTAATTAGTTACAGCCTTAACGATTGCGGCAGCGCGCTTTGCTGGGTCTCCAGACTTAAAGATGCCGGAGCCAACGAATACGCCTTCGGCACCAAGCTGCATCATTAAAGCAGCGTCGGCTGGGGTAGCAACGCCGCCGGCTGCGAAGTTAACAACAGGAAGCTTGCCGTTTTGTGCAACGTATTTTACGAGTTCGAAAGGCACGCGCAAATTTTTGGCTTCTTCAAAAAGCTCATCCTCGCGCATGCTTGTAAGCTTACGAATTGCGGAATTCATCATGCGCATGTGACGCACAGCCTGAATCACGTCTCCAGTTCCAGGCTCGCCCTTAGTGCGAATCATGGAAGCACCTTCGTTAATTCGGCGCAAAGCTTCGCCCAAATCCTTAGCGCCGCAAACGAAAGGCACAGCAAAATCGCGCTTATTGATGTGATACACGTCGTCGGCTGGAGAAAGCACTTCGCTTTCGTCGATGTAGTCGATCTCGATAGCTTCAAGCACTTGTGCTTCAACAAAGTGACCGATGCGGCATTTTGCCATAACAGGAATAGACACAGCCTCTTGAATGCCGTGAATCATTGCTGGGTCGCTCATACGAGAAACGCCGCCGGCTGCGCGAATATCAGCAGGAATACGTTCCAAAGCCATAACTGCGCACGCGCCAGAATCCTCAGCAATTCGCGCCTGCTCTGGGGTGGTGACATCCATAATCACGCCGCCTTTAAGCATTTGTGCCAGTTGACGGTTCAATGCTGTACGGTCTTCGCCGCTTTTGTTTTGCGGATCCGAGGATTCGTTCACAGTTACCGTAGTATTCAAGTTCTCAGCCATCATTCCTCGCTTTAGCTTTAACATATGAGCTTTAACATATGAGATACGTGTATGCATCTTAATATTTCGTGAATTTGCGCGCTTCTACGCTTTAATCTTATGTCGATTATTGCGTACGTTTGCAAGTTTACGTTCTGTTGGAATTTAACCACATTCGTAGGATATATCTCATATGTATTGGTATAAAAATATTACAAAAATATACAAAATATGATTTGATTTTTTGGACGCGCCATAGATGAGACTGGCTTGTCAATCGACTACGATTAGTAATGCAGTCGACTTGTATTTGGGTTTATGTGGTATGCAAATAGTTATGTTTGCAAATGTGCATTTCCAATAAAGCGGCGAGCTATAAGACAAGAATAAATAAAGAATAAATAAAGAAATAAATAATAACAAATAAATAATGTTTATATGCCATTAAGAAAGGTTTATGGTATGGCTAACAGCAAACCTGAGGAAAGCGTGCACGAAGAAAACGGCGCGACTGAAAAATTCTCCGGTAAAACTAACAATGAGACTAATAAAAGCACTTCTTTCGCTGCGAGCACTGACTCTTCGCTGAATGAAGCTGAAAAATATGCTTATTCAGGCTCGAAACGCAAAATGGGCAAGATCTGGCTATTTAGCTTAGCTATTGTTTTGGTAGTAGTGTTTAGTGCAATTTTTGCAACTCTTACTACATCTAATAAACCAAATAAATCAAATTCAGTATCGGAAATTTCGAACAAAACTGTATCTATAGGTCTAAAGTTAGCTCCTACGAATCTTGATATCCGTAATCAATCAGGTTCCTCACTCGACCAGTTGCTTATTGGTAACGTGTATGAAGGCTTAGTTGCTCGCAATGCTACTAATCAGGTAGTTCCTTCGTTAGCTCAAAGCTGGGAAGTAAGTAAAGATGGTTTGCGTTACACATTCCACATGCGTAAGGGTGCTGTATTTTCTAACGGCAATAAGCTTACTGCGCATGATGCAGAATGGTCGTTTAGCGAGCTTATTGCTAAAAAATATCGCGGCTCTAACATGGTTGGAAAAGTTGAGTCTGCTAAAGCAAAAGATGATTACACGTTTGAAATCACTCTTAAAGAGCCAAATGCTAAGCTTTTGTGGGCACTTTGCAGTCGTTCAGGTTTAGTTTTTGATAAAAGCGCAAAGTATGATGCAAAAACTCAAGCAGTTGGTTCTGGACCGTATTTAATTGACAAATTTGTGCCAAATGATCGTGTTGTTTTAAAAGCAAATCCGCGTTATAAAGGTATTCATCGTGCGCAAACTAATAAGATAGTAGTTCGCTATTTTGTTGACGATAACGCAGCGGTTGACGCACTTTCTTCCGGTTCTGTGCAAGCATTAGCTCCTATTTCTGGTCAACTTGCTAAGCCTTTTAAAGATGATTCCAAGCGTTACGATGTCAGTGCAGGTAATGGCACAGATAAATTTGTTCTAGCTATGAATATGAAAGGCGAACGTACTAAGGATAAGCGCGTGCGCAAAGCTATTCGTTACGCGATTGATCACAAGCAAATTATTGCATCTCGTGGCGGCACGGATTTAGCTCTTGGTGGTCCAATTCCTTCTCTTGACCCTGGTTATGAGGATTTAACTAAGCTGTATCCTCATGATTTGCAGCGCGCTAAGGAGCTAATGAAGGAAGTCGGATTTGACGAATCTCATCCTATGGATTTGACGCTTACTTATCCGAATATTTACGGCACGCAAATTGGCGATCAGCTGCGCTCGCAATTGAAGCCTATTGGAATCAATTTGAAAGTTAATATTGTTGAGTTTACTACTTGGCTTCAAGATGTTTATAAGAATAAGCAGTATGATTTGTCGATGGTTGATCACAATGAGAGTCACGATTTTGGGCAGTGGGCGGATCCTACGTATTACTACGGTTACGACAATAAGCAAGTCCAGGATTTGTATGCTAAAGCTATGCTTTGTGCGGATCCTAAAGAGTCAAATAAATTGCTTGCTAAAGCTGCGCGAATTATTAGCGAGGATGCTCCTGCTGATTGGCTGTTTAACTATCGCGTTGTAACTGCGAAAATGAAGAATCTTGAAGGAATGCCTTTTGACATGAATCAAGAGATTTTGCCGCTATACAACCTGCGGCTTAACTGATTTTGTGTTAGCTGTGCGCGACGACCTGCCTTCGCGCATAGAGCGTAGCGCGCGAAGGCAACTCGGAGCGCCGAGCTTGCTCAAGTTGAAAGCACAGTGTGCTTTCAGCGCAAGCGAGGTCTGCCTCCGTCTCGATTGACGAAGGCAGGGAAGACTCACATGTGGGCACATTGGGAATTTGGTTGTGGTTGTGTACGCTGACGACCTGCCTTCGCGCATAGAGCGTAGTGTGCGAGCGTAATCCGCGCGAGCGTCTCAAAATATGCAAAATGAGACACTCGCGCAGCGCGCAAACTGCACTAGTGCCCGAATTTGTGTATTTGTGGTGCGTTTCGACTAGAAGAACATAGAAAGGAGGCATTTTATGTTTCGCATGATTTGCTACAGAGTATTGCTGTTTACTCTTGCTTTACTTGGTATTTCTGTAGTTATTTTCATATCGTTACGTGTACTTCCGGGCGATGTTGCGCAAGTTATGGCCGGCTTAAACGCTCCTAGCGGAAAAGTAGAGGAGCTTAGAGCAGAACTTGGTATTAATAAACCACTTTTTACGCAGTATGTTGACTGGATTTGTGGTGTTTTCCGCGGTGACTTTGGCGTGTCTATGTTAACTGGTCGTTCTGTAAGTTCAACTATTGCGATGCGTGCTTCTATTACTTTTCCGCTGATTCTTTTGGGTCTGTTTATTGCTTTAGTAGTTGGTATTTCACTTGGATGTTTGCAAATTACTCATGAAGGCAAACTTTCACAGGCAATTATGCGCTTTTTGGCTATTACAGCAGGCTCTGTTCCAGCATTATGGGGTTGCATGCTACTTATTTTGCTATTAGGACGCGGTATTGGTGTGTTCAGTTTGTTGCCAACTCAAGGTTTCCCTACAGATGGCTGGAGCGAATTTCCTGAAGCTTTTGCGTCTCTTCTTATTCCGGCTCTTACAGTAGGACTTATTGTTGGATCTAGTTTTATGCGTTACACTGCTGCAACTGTTGAAAATATTGTTAAAAGTGAAGTAGCTTCTCAAGCTATGGCTTGCGGAATGACTCGCAAACAAGTTGTGTGGCGTGTTGGTTTGCGACTTGCTCTTCCTCAACTTGTATCTGTTATTGGTTTAACTTTCGCTCATATGGTTATGGGCGTGATGGTTATTGAAAACCTGTTTTCCTTACCTGGTATTGGTACGGGAATGGTTCGAGATGTTGGTTTGCGCGATCTAATTGCAGTGCAAGGTGAGCTTTTTATGCTTGCTGCGCTGTTCTTACTAATCGGCTTTGTAGTTGACATTACCCATCGACTACTTGACCCTAGGTTATCTAAAGATAGTTTGAATTAATTTCCTATTGTTGAATCTAACATGCGAATAAGGTGAGTTTTTATGTGCAATATGTCTAAAAAAAGTATCAAAGTAAAATCTACTTTGTTTAAGCGCATATGGAATGCTACTTTCGGTAAATTTGTGTGTTTAACGTTTGCAATATGGTTTTTTGTTGCTTTGCTTTCGCTTTTATGGACTCCGTACTCACTTTTAGAAACTAATGGTTTTAAAGTATGGCAGAAGCCGTCTTTTTCGCATTGGCTTGGCACGGACGGCACTGGTTCAGATATGCTTAGTTGGCTTATGGCAGGTTCAAGAATTGAGCTGATTCTCGTTTTTTCTACTGTTCTAGTTGCTACTTGTATTGGGTTTATTGTTTTGAGCTTTATGATTTCTAGTTCACAAATTGTTCGCACAATAAGCATTATGTCTGTTGACGCATTGATTTCTATTCCAACTGTTTTAATTGCGCTTATACTTGCAGTTCCGTTTGGAGCTAGTGTTGTTGTGATTGTTATTGCTTGTGGAACTGGCTATGGCTTGAATTTAGCACGTATTGTACGACCTAGTGCGCAGCTTGCGTTGCAATCTGATTATGTGACTTCAGCTGTTTTGCAAGGTTCCTCGCGTAAATATGTTCTTATTCATCATGTTTTACCAAATATTATTCCTGTTGCTTTTGTTGAGCTTTCTCTTTCTGCAGGAACTGTTATTTTGGCTGAAAGTGGCTTAACATACTTGGGTATTGGTGTTCCTTCTGGAGTTCCTAGCTGGGGGCGCGTGTTGGCTACTTCTGTTTCGTTAATTCACGTAAATCCTTTATCGGTTGTCTGGCCGGGTTTGATTGTGACTGTGGTTGTTGTTGCTCTTAATCTTTTTGGTGACGTATTGCGCAAAGTTTTAGATCCTTCATCAAAAAGTACGAATAAAGTAGGGGAAAAATGAGCTTAAATATTCAAAATCTCACGCTAAAACTTGGCGGAAAACTAATTCTTGACAACGTATCAATTGAGATTTCTGACGGTGAGCGTGTTGGCTTAGTTGGTTCCTCTGGCTCTGGCAAATCTATGCTAATTCGAGCTATAACTGGATTATTGCCGTCAAATGCTGAAATTTCAGGCTCTTGTATGCTTGGCAATTTTCAAACAGTGAAAGCAAAAGATGAAAATTTAGCTTCTATTCGCGGAAAATACGTTGGTGTAGTATTTCAGCAGGCTAATAGAGCGCTTAATCCAATGTTAAGCGTTGAAAAACAAATTTCTTTGCCTTTGCGAATACATTACAATCTAGATGATGACGATATTCACAATCGAGTATGCATGATGCTTGAAAAAGTAGGGTTGTCGAAAAATCTCGCATCTAAACGCACGTTTGAGCTTTCTGGAGGTCAACAGCAGCGAGTTGGTATTGCTACAGCTTTGATTACTTCTCCGCGTTTGATTTTGGCTGATGAGCCTACTACCGCGCTTGACTCGGTTACACAAAGTGAAGTTGTGCGAATGCTTGCTTCACTTGTAGATGATATGGGCGCTTCAATGCTTTTTGTAACGCACGATTTTTCTGTGCTTTCGCATGCTGCTAATCGTTGCTATGTGCTTGATTCTGGGCGTGTGGTCGATAGTGAAAATATTAAGAATTTGCTTGATAATCCGCGTATTTCTTCTACTAAACAATTAGTGAGTGCTGCTAAAAAGTTGACTTTTAGAGCGCAAAATTTAGGTTCTAAAAATTTAGATTCTGTAAAAGTGGGTTCTGCAAATGTTGATTTTGCAAATACTGGTTCTGCAAACGTTGATTCTAAGAAATTTAATTCCCGTATTGGCAATAGTGAAGAAAATTCGCTTATAAATGCAAAAAATATTCACGTTATTTTAGGTCGCGCAAAAACTCGTGCTGAAGTGTTAAGAGGCGTAGATTTAAATCTTAATATCGGCGAATCTTTGGCGATTATTGGCGGATCTGGTTCCGGCAAAACAACTCTTATACGCGCTATGTTGGGGCTTGAAACTCTTTGCGAAGGAAACGTTACTTATTGCGGTGAAATTGTAAATAATGCCAATTTATTAGAAGTAAATAAAAATGCTTGTACGCTTATGAGACGCGAATCGTCGCTTGTATTTCAGCATCCGTTTGCCGCATTGGATCCACGCTGGACAGTTCAAAAAAGTGTTGCTGAGCCTCTTAGAATATGGCAAAAATCGCTTAAATTAGACGATGCAACTATTGAGCAGCGTGTTTGTGAAATGCTGAAATTAGTAGGCTTAAAACCTGAAGATTTTTTGGAACGTCATCCTCACGAGCTTTCTGGCGGTCAAGCGCAATGTGTTTGTATTGCTCGCGCATTAATCAATAATCCTCGAGTTTTGCTTGCTGACGAGCCTATGAGTGCAATTGATGTTGCGGAAAGAACTCGCATTTTAGACGCTTTTGCATCCATTCGCTCCGAGCGTAAAAGCATGTCATGCATATTTGTAAGTCATGATTTGGGTATGATCCGGCATTTAGCAACGCGAGTTATTGTTCTTAATGAAGGAAAAGTTGTGGAATGTGGCAGTGTAAATGATGTGCTCAATAATCCACAAAATGACTACACTCGTGCTCTTGTAAACGCAGCAATCATGTAAATAAATCTTTCTACTAATAAATCTTTCAACTAATTAGGCAACTACCGTCTACTATAGAAGTACTCACTACGTTAAAGAGTACGTTGTTTATTGTGTAGTTAAGTGAAGGGAATACTTATGAATAAGCAGGATGCGTCTAGACCTAGACCAGAAAGTTTTGAACTAGATCATACTAAAGTAAAAGCACCTTATGTGCGCTATATCAATACGCAAAAAGGTCCTAATGGGGATGTTATTTCCAACTATGATATTCGTTTAACGCAGCCTAATGAGGAAGCGATTCCTACTGCAGCTTTGCACACAATTGAGCATATGATTGCAGTGTTACTTCGTGAGCGTATTGATGGCTATATTGATTGCTCGCCTTTTGGCTGCAGAACTGGTTTTCATCTGCTAACTTGGGGCGAACACAGCACAGAAGATGTGGCGCGCGCTTTAAAGGAATCTCTTGAGTTTATTGCGTTTAATGCCACCTGGGATGATGTTCCTGCAACAACTATTGAATCTTGCGGCAACTATAGAGACCACAGTTTATTTGGTGCTAGTCAATGGTGTAAAGATATTCTAGCGAAGGGAATTAGTTCGGATCCTTTTGAGCGCAAACTTGTGTAAGTAATAATTAGCTAATTTTGCGTGATTTTATTTGGTTTCTTTTAGAGGTTGGCATGGAAGATATAACATTGAGAAAAGCAACTCTTGGTGACTTGCGAAATATTGAGCATATTTATGAAAATGCTCGCAAATTTATGCGTGTTACAGGCAATCCTCATCAGTGGGGGAATAGTTTTCCACTTGTTTCAAGTGTTATTGAGGATATTCGTTTAAAACGTTTCTATTTGATTGTTGACGAGGATCCAGAATCGCATAACGAGCGTATTTTAGCGCAATTCGCATTATGCGAAGGTGTTGATGAAGTGTATGCCAGTATTGACGGTGCATGGCTTGATGATATTTCCCCTTATGTAACAATTCACCGCTTAGCATCTTCGGGAATAAAACCAAAAATGGCAACAGCGTGCTTGCATTGGGTGCAGCAAAACTATAATAATGTACGCATTGATACGCATCCAGATAACGTGATTATGCAAAAAGTAATTACGCGTGCAGGGTTTAGTCGTTGTGGATTGGTCGTTATTCCAGATCGTGCGCACAGTGCAGTACGTATTGCATACCAATGGGTGCAAACACTTAATCATGTCATATGAAATGCGCATGTGTTCTTAAAAAGCTTATGGAGAGTATGCAAAAGAGCATGTAGCATTAAAGCATACTAAATCAGTTAGGTGAGTTATGAGTACAGATTTAAGTAATGCGGCAAGTAATAGTGCACGTAATGCGGCAATGTTAGAAGCAAACTATGCTCGCACGTTAAGCGTATACCCTGGGCAAGTAATTGTCGATTTGAAGGCGCTTCGAGACAATATGCGTACTTTGGTTGAGCGCGTTTCGCAAGATTTGCAGCCTAGTCAGAATGCGCCGGAAGTTATGGGAGTCGTAAAAGCAGACGGATACGGTCACGGGCTTGTTCCTAGTGCGCTCGCGGCTTTGGCTGGAGGTGCTACTTGGCTTGGCACAGCTCAACCGTACGAAGCGTTGCGTTTGCGTGCAGCTGGTATTGATTCTAGCCGTTGCCATATTCTCACTTGGCTTACTAGCGCTCCAACTACGAGATTTGCAGATCTGATTACAGCAGATATCGATATTTCAGTAGGCTCTGTTGACTCTCTTGATGCTGTAGCTTTTGCTGCACGAAAGTTAGGTAAACCTGCTCGCGTGCACGTAAAAGTCGATACTGGTTTTGGACGAAACGGTTTTACGCCAGAAGGTTTTAGTGCCGCTCTAGAAAAATTGCAACAATACTCTAGTGAAGGCGTAATTGAGGTTATTGGCCAATGGAGTCACTTAGCTGTGGCAGATTCTCCTGATGTTCCAGAATTTGTAGATGCAACCGACCGGCAAATCCAACAATTCCACGAGTTTACAAATCGCATGAAAGAAGCATCTGTGGCACCTAAAATCCGCCATTTAGCGAATACTGCTGCAACGCTTAATCGTCCAGAAATTCGTTTTGAGCTTGTTAGACCAGGAATTGGTTTGTATGGATACGAGCCGGATCCTGCAATGGGGGATTCTCAAACTTATGGATTGCAACCAGCTATGACGCTTCAAGCGCAACTTGGCACTGTAAAAGCTGTAGAAGAAGGGCATGGAATTTCCTACGGGCGCACGTATTTAACTCCAAATAATACGAGTACTGCTATTGTGCCGCTTGGTTACGCTGACGGAATTTTGCGATCTGCTTCCGGATTTGATATGCAAGGTGCGCGTCATGTTGATAAGCAGGGCGGACCGGTTAGAGTAGAAACCAATAAAGGTGCGCGAATTTTGAATGTTTCAGGGCGAGTTTGCATGGATCAGTTCATAGTTGATTTAAAAGGCGATGCTGCAGAGTTAGGCGTCCGAGAAGGCGATACTGTAACGCTTTTTGGTCCTGGAAGAGGTGTGGAATTTGCTGAGCCTACTGCCGACGATTGGGCAGAAGCTGCAGGAACAATCAGCTACGAAATCATGACTGGAATCGGACCTCGCGTGCCGCGGCTTTACCGCAATGCTTACGAAGTGCTATCTTCTAGCGATATTGCAAAATTGGACGCAAAAAGTCTTATATAGCTTGTTGCTGCTTGGTTTTTTAGAAGGTTAAATTAGCCTTAATTGCAAATAAAAGAGGTGCTGTATGTGCAACGAAGTAATTGCATCGGATAATGAGATCGTTGGCGAATACGATTTGCATGATACTGAGCGCTGGGCGAGTGAGCCTCATCACACTCGTGTGAGAACGCCTTTTGAACGAGATCGTGCGCGAATCATACACTCATCTGCGCTACGTCGATTGGGTGCAAAAAGCCAGGTTTTAGTTGCGGGTTCGGATGATTTTGCTCGAACTCGCTTGACACATACTTTGGAAGTTGCGCAAATTGGTAGGCAAATTGCAGCAATGCTTGGATGCGATCCGGATGTTGTTGATTGCGCTTGCTTATCGCACGACTTAGGGCACCCACCATTTGGCCATAACGGAGAACGCGCGCTCGCAGAATTAGCGAAAAATATTGGTGGATTTGAAGGAAACGCACAAACTCTTCGCTTACTTACGCGCTTAGAACCGAAAGTTTTTCGCGAAAACGGTAGAAGTGCAGGAGTAAATCTTACGCGCGCAGCATTAGATGCTGCAGTGAAGTATCCGTGGGGATTAGAAGAAGCAAAAGCGCACGATAAAGGCGAGCGTGATTTGAAATTCTGTGTGTATCCGGATGATCGAGATGTGTTTGAATGGCTGAAAATTGGTGCTCCACGCGAAGCAAAACCAATGGAATGTCAAATAATGGATCTTTCAGACGACATTGCTTACAGTGTGCACGATATTGAGGATGCGATTGTAACTGGCGCTTTTAACCCTGCTTTAGTTGCGGATTCAAAAGTTGTAGATGAAGTTATTGAAGAAACCCATGCATGGTATGGTGAACGTTGGGATGTAGATAAACTTTTGGATGCTTTGAAACGTTTGCGCTCGCTTCACATGTTTCCTAATTCTTTCGACGGTTCTCGTCGAGCGCTAGCGCAGTTGAAAAATATTACTAGTGCTCTTATTGGTCGTTTTGCAAGCTCTGTTGAGCACGCTACGCGTGAGCGTTATGGCAACGGTCCGCTTGTTCGCTACCGCGCAAACCTTGTGATTCCGGAAAATACTTCCTACGAAATTGTGATGCTGAAAAGCTTAGCTGTGCACTTTATAATCGCTCCTCGCGAGCGTGAAGTTTATAAGCGCGAACAGAAAATTTTGACAGATTTAGTAGAAGTATTTATGAGCAAGTCGCCGCGCTCGCACGATGCAATGGAGGAAGTATTCGTGGGAGATTGGAACGAGTGCACTAACGATGATGAGCGTCTTCGTGTTGCAATCGACCAGGTGGCAAGTCTTACAGACGGTTCTGCTACAACTCTTCACGCGGCTTTGTGCTAGGTGCTTTTGCTAAGTGCTTTGTTCTGGGTGAGCTGTGAGTGTAGATTTGTTGTAAAGACTAAAGTGTGCGAAGAAGGTTGAGAATGTTTTGTGCAAATTGCGGGAATAATATTATTCCTGGAGAAAAATTCTGTGGTAACTGTGGTGCTTCTGTTTCATACGGGAATAACGTTGAACAATCTCAGCCTACGGAAGTGATGCAGCCTACTGGAGTAGAGCAGCCTACGGAAGTGATGCAGCCTGGAATTCAAATAGCTCAGCCTGAATATGCAACTCCGCTTATAAAAAATCGCAAACTAATTATTATAAGCGCATGCGTTATAGCAGCGGTTGCAATTATTGCGGCGGCAGTCTTCTTCTTTACTTTTCCGCATTTTCGTAAAGCAGCGCCATCTGAACGCATAGTCGTACCTAAAGCAAAAACTTCACAATCTGCGCAAGATGTTGTACGTGAACTGCAAGAAAAAGGTGTTGAAACTCGCTTAGTAAAAGATTTCGGAGGAAGTAAACCAGGTAATTTTGCGCGATATCAAAACGTAAAACCTGGGCAAGTTATTCGCGGGAATCACGTTGTAACGGTCGTTGAATCCAAAGGTCCTGGAATGCCGGAAAAGGGAGTGATTGGAAAAACTGTTGAAGAAGCAGCGCCTCTATTAAAATCAATGGGAGTTCCAGTAAAAGTTTACAAAGTAGCCTCACTTCATCCTGGAAAAATCGCCGCAACTAACCCAATGCCAGGAGAGCCTTTAGATGGAAATAAAGGAATCTTCATAGGCATTGGAGAAGAAGATAAATATCCTGATAGTGGCAGGTCTGTTCCTGTTGAATTATTCGATAAAGATAAAGACGAAGCGTACAAAATGATGTCTGATGAAGGATTCAAAGTTAGACTTGTACCAAAATATTCATCCCGAAAACACTTAGGCAAAATTGTTGGGTCTAATCTTGGATTAGGGCAATCACATAGGGGAGATACCGACATAACGCTTTACTATGGCGCTGATGCTTCTGAAACTAAGAAAATGTTTACTAGCAAGCGTGGATATGGTGAAAGTAATCAAGCAACTGTAGTTTCTACATTAGTTCCATTTGTTGGAAAATGGTGCACTAAATCTGGAGATTGCTTAGAGTTTGAACCTACAAATTATGATACAGAAATAGGCGAGAATACTAGAGTGCTTCTTCGTGGCACTCATGCTATGGATGATTTAGTAGATGATGAAAATAATAAAGATTATGCACACAGTTTCGGAATGTGGCAGTATACACAGCAATTATTGGGTGATGCAATTGATACTGATGATAGTGATGAAGATAAGAATTCTCTTCCTTTGCACAATACATTGATTTTTGGTGATTCTGGCATGACTGAAATATTTCGCGATGGTGGAGATCCTTATTGTGGCAATAAGGTATACAATGTGCATTCGGGGTTGTGTGTTAACGGACAATTCCAAGATTACCAAGATTTAGATAGCAATTATCCAGATTATTCTAGCAATAACTTTATTGATGTGCCGGGAGTAAATAAGGGTATAACGTATAAGATGCGCGCGTATTTTGTGCTTGTTCCGGTTAGTGCAAAGCTCGACGAACTAGAAGCAAGCGGATTCTTTAAAGGCAAAGGCAAGACTAAACCGGATATGGATCGTCCGTTTATTTTGCGCAGAGATCCTAAATATTACAGTAAATCAGAGATAACAGTTGCTTCAAAAGATGGTGATATGAGAGACAATCCTTTTGTTCCAACTTCTAAACATAAAGCAATACCTTTTGCTCCAGCTCCGGATGATTCAAACGTTTACTACCTAGTTGAGAAGCCGTTTGATTTTACTGGTTTCATTAAAGATCGGGAATTGTAAAGTAGCAAAAGATTACGAAAGATTGCGGAAGATGCGGCTTGCGCAACTATTTGCGATTTGTGCGTCTTCCGCTGATTTCGTAGCGTATTTTGTCGATATTATCGTTGATTTGGTGTTTTCGACAGTTTCGTCTCGTTTTGTTTATTTCACCAAGTGATTATGTGTTTTCGACGGTTTTGCATCAGTTATATGGTGAATTCTCGCAAATTTGCTGTCATTAATTTAGCCTGAAAATTATATAGCTTTGTTCTATTTTTCCTTCTACTTCATTCATTTTCTAGGGGGGGGTATTTTGTGATATAGGTCACATGTTTGACCCAAAGTTACACTAACATATTTTAGTGCAAAATTCTTCGCACGCTGTACGTGAGAAGGAAGAAGAAAGGAAAATTATGTTAAACAAGAAAGCTATCGCAGTATTCGCTGCTGCTGCAACTTTGCTATCCGGATTAGCTTTTTCTACTCCAGCGATGGCTGATGATTATTCCAATGATAGTCAAGAAGAAGATGTTGATAATTTGATTTTGGAAGTATTGTCTCGCGCAAATGAAATCGTTTCCGCAGGCGATACGAATGCTAAGGGGTACGCCGAAGCTAAAGCATTGTTGGAAGTAAATCATGAGATTTGCGAAGCTAAGGCTAAGTGGGTTGCAGCTTTAGATGAAGTTGATAACGCTTCTACAGAAGAAGAAAAAGCCGCAGCTCAGAATAAGGCAGATGAAGCTGAATCTTATTATCTTAGTTTGCACCATCCAAAGTTTGATGGCGCGCTCAATAGGTTTGTAGCTGCTATTGATTACTTCGGACATTCTCAAAAAAATTCTGAATCGGCTGACACTCAATCTGTAGATACTTCTATTCCGCATCGTGTCGATAATAGTAAAGCTGATAACAATAAGACTGATAGCGATAAGATTGATAGCAATAAGATTGATAGCAATAAGACTGCTAAACTTCCTAATACTGGTTCTTCTGTAGTTTTGGCTGCTGTCACTGCTTCCATGCTTGCCGGTATTGGTGCTGTTCTTTGCAAGAGTCGTCACTAAATAGTTTATTCGCTAATCTTTTCTCTAGTTATTTTTAGGTATTAATGCTTATAAATTGCATTTATAAATTGCATTTGTATCTGTTGTAATCAAGTAATTGATTTTAAGGCGGTGCGTAACGCAGTATATCCTGTGTTCGCATCGCCTATTTTTGTATTATGCTTTGGAAAAACGGTGAAAAGTGGCTGAAACACTAAAATTATATGCGCAATACCACTCGCCGCAGATTTGCGATAAGCTAGATAGCATGGTTGGAATGATTGTGAAAGAAGACATTGAGCGCGTGCGCGCTGCGGCAGATTTGTATGACATTGTGTCTGCAACAGTGACGCTTAAGCCTTCCGGAACTGGCACTTTTGTAGGTCTTTGCCCATTCCACGATGAAAAAACGCCAAGTTTTAGTGTGCGACCAAGCTTGGGAGTGTGGCATTGTTTTGGTTGCGGCGCTGGCGGCGACGTATTTAAGTACGTTGAGCAAAAAGAGAATATTGATTTTCGTGAAGCGGTCGAGTTTTTAGCAGATCGTTACCACATTGAGATGCATTATAAGCAGGAGCAAAATAGTGATTCTCAATCGCGCGGTTCTAAGCGAGCCAGGCTTTTAGAAGCAAATGAAGAAGCGCAAAAGTTTTTCGTTTCAAATCTCGGCACTCAAGAGGCAGCTCCTGCGCGCGAATTACTTGCAGGGCGAAACTTTACTCCGCAACAAAGTGCGCGTTTTTCTTGCGGTTACGCGCCTAAAGGCTGGGATAATTTAGTTAGATACTTAGCGAATAAAGGTTTTACGCGTCAAGAGCTTCTCGACGCTGGTCTCGCTAGACTCGGTCAGCGCGGAATATATGATTATTTCCGTGGCCGCTTAACTTGGCCTATTCGCGACTCGACTGGTCGAACTCTTGGCTTTGGTGCAAGAAAGCTTTATGATGACGATTCTATTAGCGCGAAATATATTAACACTCCCGATACTGCACTGTATCGAAAAACGCAAGTTCTGTACGGAATTGACTTAGCTAAGGCAAATATTGTAAAAAAGCGTCAAGTTGTAATTGTAGAGGGCTACACAGATGTAATGGCATGTCATTTGGCTGGTATTGATACTGCTGTTGCAACTTGCGGAACTGCGTTTGGCGTTGAGCATGCAAAAATTGTGCGCCGCCTTATTGCAGACGATTCTTTGGGGGCAATTCAGCTTGTTGGCCCACTGAAGGTGGATGGACAGTCTGTAAGTTCGCGCATCGTTTTTACTTTCGACGGTGATGCTGCAGGTCAAAAGGCTGCGCTACACGCTTTTGGTTTGGATTCTGCGTTTTTGACGCAAACTTTTGTTGCTGTAGCAGACAATAATCTCGATCCTTGCGATTTGCGTATTCAGCGCGGTGATGAGGCTGTGCGTTCGCTTGTTGCACATGCAAGTCCGCTATACGATTTCGTTATTGACACAGTAATTAATCGTTTTGAGACTTCGTACACTACTGGTCAAATGGGCGCTATAAAGGCTGTCGCTCCTCTTATTGCGCAAATTCGAGACCGTTCGCTGCTTGACTTGTATATGCGCAAAGCCGTGCGTTCAATTGGCGTTGATTTAGCTGTTATGCGCAATGAAGTTGAGTCTGCACGTAGACGTTTGAAAGTGCGTGACGACGATGCTTATGCGCAAAAGCATAACGTTATTCCAACTTTTGGTCAGCAAATTAATGACGACCGTAATGCAGGTTTTAAAGCTTCGCGCATGGAAATTATTAAAAGTTCTGCTAAAAATCAGCATTATTATCGTGTGGATGATGCTGTATTTATGTGCGAACAACAATTTATGGCGTTACTTTTGCAAGTTCCGCTTGCTTTTGATGAGAAATTGTTTGCGCAATTGACTTTGAATAATTTTATTACACCAGTATTTCGTACGCTGTTTCAAGCATTTGTAGCTGCAGGTGGATTGCCGGTTGGCAATGTTTCGCAAGGATTGTGGCTGCATATGATGACAAAAGCTGCAGGTCCTTTGCTTGAATCCGTTATTACAGAACTTTCTGTAATGCCGTTGCCGCTTCCTTCTCCTGCAGATACATTGGAAGATACCGGCAATCGACAGAATCAGCAAGTTTCAAACGGATCTCCTTCAGATCTTTTGCGGAAAGCTACGAGTGCAGAAAGTAAGTATGCAAACGAGCTGCTTATTCGCCTTCTTGATATCGGCTATATGCGTAGAATCGGTGCTGCTAGAGTGCGTATGGCGAAACTCAAGGATGGTCAGGAAAAGCTTGAACTTCTAGGAAAAATTACTTCAATGGAAGCGGCTCGCAAAAACTTACAATCGCAAATCATGTAGCCTTTCATGCAATCTTTTGTACAAAACTGTACTAACAAACAAAAGGCTACGTAATCTAGCGTGATTACGTAGCCTTTTGTTTGCAAAAATTTATTGAAACTCAGTTACTAAAGTCAATATCGCCGAGCTTTTCAATAAGCTTCATATTCTCACTGTAGTCAACTGGGCAAGAAATCACGTCGACGCCGCTTTCCTGATCCAGCGCTTCACGAAGCATGTTGTACAAATCCTCCGGTTTTTTAACAGCATGACCGCGCGCGCCAAAGCTTTCAGCTAGTTTTGGCACGTCCGGATTATGGAAATCAACGTACTCGTGCTCGCCTGCATGAAGCTCCATCTTCCACTTGATTAAGCCGTACGCGTTATCTTCCCAAACAAGAACTACCATTCGGCTGCCAACGCGCACTGCAGTTTCAATTTCCTGCACGTTCATCATAAAGCTTCCGTCGCCCATCACAGCCAAAACCGGTTTCGTGTTAATTTTGCCGGAATTATCGCGAATAAACGAAGCTCCAACAGCACCTGGAAGCGTCCAAGCCATAGTTGAAAGACTGTTGTCGATTATGCAAGTATTCGGGTGCATAGTTGGGTACAATCGTGCCATCCACATTTTAAGAGCGCCTGTATCTACAAGAACCTTCGTGCCTTCAGGAACAGCGCGGCGAATATCGTAAACTACGCGCTGTGGTTTCATTGGCATGCTTTCGTCGTTTTCGCAAGAATGTAATTCTTCCGTAAGTAGTTGTCGAATACGTGGGTGACTTACGTCAAAAGTAATGTTTCGTGTCTTTAATACTTCTGTAAGAGTTTTAAGCGTTTGGCCAATATTCGCCATAATATTCAGCGCAGTAGGGTAGTGTGCGTCGGTATCTTCCACAAAAGTATTGATGTGAATAATAGTTTTATCAATATTTGGGTTGATTTTCTTCGGGTCGAACTGCTGAATTGAGAAGCCGACAGCAATAATCAAATCAGCAGTGTCAAACGCGAAGTTCTCGTAATCGCGATGCATGAAGCCGACTACGCCAAGTGCATTCGGATGATTATCTGGGAAAACGCCCTTACCTTCGAAAGTAGTTGCAACTGGCACATTAAGCTGCTCAGCAAACGCAAGAAGCTGATCCTCAGCGTGAGAGCGCGCAACGCCGTTTCCAGCCAAAATAATAGGTTGCTTTGCTTGACTAATAATTTTCGCAGCTTCTTCAATAGTGTCTGGCGCTGGCATAATATGCAGCGGATGTGGAAGTGGAAGAGGCTTTGCGTTGTCAGGTGCTGGCATTTCGCTGATATCTTCCGGAATAACAAGGCATGTGGCTCCCGGACGGTTGCGACCGGCAATTGAGAAAGCTTTTCGAACCATTTCTGGCGCAGATTCTGGAGCAAGCATCATAGAAGACCATTGCGTAATTGGCTGGAAGAGTGCAACCAAATCAATAATTTGGTGAGATTCCTTATAAAGCCTAGAAACGTTACCTTGTGCGCAAATTGCTACAAGCGGTGTGGTGCTTGCGTTTGCTTGAGCTACAGGAAGTGTTAAATTCAATGCGCCAGGACCTAGAGTTGCCAAGCATACGCCTGGTTTTCCAGTAATATGAGCGTATGTCGCTGCCATAAAACCAGCGCCCTGCTCGTGGCGAGTAAGCACAAAACGAATTCGTCCATCGCGCTCAATTGCTTCAAGAAGCGGAATATTTTCCTCACCTGGAATACCGAATACTACTTCAACTCCTTCGTTTACCAAGCATTCAACAACTAAATCTGCAGTATTGCGCTTGTGGTTTTCACGAAGATGCATTTGACGAGCAAGTTTTTGTTCAAGCTTTTGATCTTCTGTTTTGTTTATTTCTGCCATAATTCGCTTCTTGTGTAGACAACAAATTCTTTGTTTTAATATGATATACGCAATCTTGTCTTTAAACGCAATTTTTGCGATGCGCGTGTCATAAAAAAGGGCGGAATTTTATGTTAGCTACTTTAGGCTAAATCACGCTATTAATAGTTGCTAATTTATTGTTATTGCAACGATTTTGTCGGGAATTTAACCCGATTGTGGGACTGGGTTTCTAGTATAATAGAGTCATTATGTCTATTGCGTTACGGAGGAATGATGAAGCGCTGGCTGTTGAATGTGGTCAAGTGTGAAACCATTCTTATTGTTGCCGCAATTTTGGCAGTTATTTCCTGTTTTTTGGTACCTCCAGATCCGCAATATTTGAGTTATATTCATCTCAACACTATTTCGCAATTAGTGTGCCTTATGATGGTTGTGTGCGGATTCCAGCGCATTGGTGTGTTTCGATCTATTGGTGCGCGTTTGCTAAGGCATGTGCGCACTGAGCGCGGCTTGGTGCTCGTGCTTATGTCGTTAACATTCTTTTCGGCAATGTGGATTACGAACGACGTTGCTCTCGTAACTTTTGTGCCTTTTGCACTATCTGTGCTCGTAATGGCGAATGCTGAAAAGCAGTCAATTCTTGTAATTACGCTTATGACTATTGGTGCCAATGTTGGAAGTATGCTCACTCCTATTGGCAATGCTCACAATCTGTATTTAAAGGCGTTGACTCATATGTCTACGCAAGATTTTTTGAAGATTATGGCGCCTTATACGATTACAGCAGCACTGTTGATGATTGTATTTGCATTCGTATTCTTTAAGTCGCGCACAGTTGACCAGTTTGCAGGTTTGCATGGTGACGATATTGAGCAAAGCGTGTTGGCCCCTTCACATGGTCATCCGCAGCCTGATGAAATTCGTGTTATGGGTTACGGCATGAGTTTTACTCGCTGGCGTGTTACTGTTTATAGTTTGCTGTTTGTTGTTTGTTTGTGTGGTGTTAGTGGATGGATTCCTGACTGGATTATGGTGCTCATTATGGTTGCAGCTTTCCTTGTTTGCGACCGCCACGTATTCCGTGTTTTAGATTGGGCTTTGCCACTTACGTTTATTATGTTCTTTGTTTTTATTGGCAATATGCGTCGAGTTTCTGGATTTAGCGATCTTGCGCAAATGTGGGTTGGTACGCATCCGATGGAAGTTTCTATTGCTTCAAGCCAATTTATTAGCAACGTGCCGACGACGATTCTGCTTTCTGGATTCTGTGATCAGTGGAAGCTTCTTATTATTGGCACGAATCTTGGTGGAATGGGTACTTTGATTGCTTCTATGGCTTCGCTTATTTCTTATAAGGGAATTACACACCAGTATTCGCATTACCGTGGGCGTTATTTGCTCACGTATACTATTGTCAATGTGTTCTTCCTTGCAGTGTTGATGTCACTTGCGTGGATTATTGAATAACAATTTTTATATAAACGTTTGATATTTATAATTTTATGGCGCGTTGATAGTAGTTTTTTGGTATAATAACCATTTGTTTGCCTCTGTAGCTCAAAGGATAGAGCAACGGCCTTCTAATCCGTTGGTTGCGCGTTCGAGTCGCGTCGGGGGCACTTTTACGAAGCCCGAAATTATAAGAATTTCGGGCTTTTTAAAAGTGCCGAGCTTGCTCAAGGTTGAAAGCACGGTGTGCTTTCAACGCAAGCGAGGTCTGCCTTCGTCAGTAAAGACGAAGGCAGAACAGATTAGTATGTAATATTTGCAGGAAATTCTCCTGAATTCGTAGGTGTGGACGAGTAAGTTTTGTGTGAGTCGTGTTCACTATGAAATCTTGAAATCGCATAGTGCATTTCAAGATTTCATAGTGCCGAGCTTGCTCGGGGTGCAAAGCACGGTGTGCTTTGCACGCAAGCGAGGTCTGCACGCGTCAATAAGACGCGTGCAGGTTACTTATCTTCTTCGCGGCAGCTTTCGCATAAGCCGAATACTTCTAGCGTATGATCCACCACAGTATACCCGTGAGATTCAGCTACTTTATGAATCCAGCCTTCGTCGTCAGGCGGCTCAATATCAACAGTTTTTCCGCAACGTTCGCAAACTAAATGATGGTGGTGCGTATTCTCGTCGCAAATGCGGAATAATTGCTGACCGTTAAAACGCACTGTGTCTACTTCGCCGCTTTGAGTTAAAGAATTAAGTTGACGATACACTGTTGCTAAGCCAATAATCTCCCCGTCTTTGGCGAGTATTCTGTGCAAATCTTGTGCAGAAACAAAATTACGAGACTCGCGTAAGTAGGAGAGTACTATTTCTTTTTGTTTTGTATGTCTACGCATAGGCTCACTAGACATTTCGCATCCTTTCGTCGTTTTTAGTCTAGTTCGTCGTCCCAGCAGCCTGTTGCATCTAATGCGGCAGCGGCGTCAACAGGATTATCGCATAGCACAGTAATATGACCCATTTTGCGATTCTTACGAACTTCAGCTTTTCCATAATCGTGTATATGCCATTCTGGATGTTCCAAAATCAGCGAACGCGTAGGAGCCACATGTTGTCCAAGAACATTTACCATAACAGCAGGGGAAAGTAGCTTAGGCTTCTTTAAAGGCCAACCAACAATACCGCGAATATGTGCTTCAAATTGATCCATATCGCAAGCTTCAATCGTATAATGCCCGGAATTGTGAGGGCGAGGAGCGAGTTCGTTTACTACTACGCGATTATCTTTAGTGATGAAAAGCTCAATTCCTAATGTTCCTGCTAGTTCGAATCCTTTAGCTAAGCGCAAAGCTAATTCGTGAGCTGTTTTTTCAACTTCAGGATCAACTACTGCAGGAGCTAAAGTCATGTGCAAAATACTATTGTGATGCACGTTTTTTACTAGAGGATAAGTTACGAAATCCTTACCATTTCCAGAAACCAGGATCGATGCTTCAAAAGCAAAATCAACGAAACCCTCGAGAATTGAAGGAGGGAATTTTCCTCCGCGATCCGAGCGATGGTGAATGTTAGCAACGTCTTCTTCTGTACGCAAAACATCTTGGCCATGACCGTCGTAGCCGCCGCGACGAGTTTTAAGAATTGCTGGCAAGCCTATTTCGTCAATAGCAGTATCTAAGTCGTCTAAATTATTTACTTCACGCCACGGAGCTGTTTCGATTTTATGACTATTAATGAACGTTTTTTCACTGACGCGATCTTGAGTTACGCGTAACAGGTCAGTTCCTTGTGGGATTGCGGTTAAATGACGAACTTTATCAAGTGCGTCTGCGTTAACATTTTCAAATTCGTAAGTTAATACATCGCAACGTTCAGCAAGCTCACGCAAGCCTTCAGGATCGTCGTAATTAGCTTCAACCTGCAAATCTGCTACTTGGAACACAGGGCAGTCAAGCGTAGGATCAAGAACACCAATACGAAAACCCATATGGCGAGCTGCAATAGCCATCATGCGCCCTAACTGGCCGCCACCAATAATTCCAATAGTGGATCCTGGCATTAAACGTTCAACAGCGCCATTAGTTACTTCAGATAAGGTTGGCATTTGATTCCTCGACTTTTTCTTTTAGTTCATTGCGATATTCTGCTAGTTCTTTAGCAAGACGATTATCAGTTGTGCTTAGAATGCTCACAGCAAGCAATCCAGCATTTGTTGCTCCAGAGTTTCCAACTGCAGTAGTTGCAACAGGAATACCTCCTGGCATTTGTACTATTGAAAGCAATGAATCCCAGCCTGATAGCGCATGCGAGCGTACTGGCACTCCAATAACAGGAAGCGTGGTTTGTGCCGCAATCATGCCAGGCAAGTGGGCAGCTCCGCCGGCTCCAGCAATAATAATTTTGAAACCGTTTGAGCGAGCATTATGCGCAAAATCTGCCATTAATTCTGGTGTACGATGTGCGGAAATAACTCGTTTCATATACGGAACTTGGAATTTATCTAGAATTTCACAAGCATGACGCATGGTTTCCCAATCACTTGAGGATCCCATTACGACAGCGACGGTTGGCTTTACTTCTGACACGATGAACCTCCCTGACGTGCACTTGTTACTTTACGCAACACTAGGGAGAACTCGCCGAAGTTTATCTAAAACTTAACAAATTATTTGTTCGCTTCGCTACTTTTTGGACGCAACGATTTTACCATTTCTAGTATTTGTTTAGGATTAGCTTCCGGTAAATAGGCGTGAGTCACAGCTAGTGAAATCTGAGCTAATTTTGCAGAATCCATGTAGCAGACATATACGGAACTTGCGGATGGTTGGAATTTTTTCTTGAAGAAATATAGCGATTTGAACCCATAAGCTGGTTCCAAAATGTCAGACATCATTTCTAGCGCATGATTAATAACGTTAGAAGATTTTTGACCATTTTCGTTCAATGTGTCTTCGTTTATGCCAGCTAGAGGTGCTGCAGAAAGGCTCATAAATTCTACAGAACAGTCTGGGTTTTCTAATCCTTCATCTCTTAAACGTTCTGCCATTCTAGCAATTAATAATTCCATAATCCCATTAGGACTATCTGTGCGGTGACGCATAAAATCAAGTGTCCAACCAATGATTCTATTATTCCTATACGTTGGCATCCAGCTAGTTACTCCAAGTACCCTGCCGTCTTCATTAATAGCGTATAAAATTTTGACGCGGTTATCCTGAAGTTCGTCAAGTCCACCGAGAGTAAATTTCATTTCTGGAAGAGCTTTTAACTCTGCCCATTCTTCTGAAATTTCTACAATTTGTTGCTGTATGTCCCAAGAGGCTTCGTTATAAGTTGTAAGTACGTCGGCAATTCCATCTCGTTTTGCTTTGTTTATAGCTGTACGAATATCTTGCCATTTTTTCCCTCGCGTCTGCCAAGCATTAGGGTCTACTAGCATGTCTGTTCCGACTTTAATAGAAGTAAATCCAAGTTTTTCTAGTTCTTGACGCGTTTTATCGTGCACAGCATAGAATGCTGGAGACCACGAATTTTGTTCGCATAATTTAATAAATCCTCGAATATCTTGCGAATATTCTTTTTCATCTCCAAAAGGCTCTGTAAGAGTGAGTGCAATACCGTAATTTAGTCTATAGGCGATTGCAGATTGCCCGCTTTGAGAGAACCAATAATGGTTATTTGCCCAAGTCGTCATAAAGCTCATTGTGTTTCCGCCAAGTTCTACTAATGAGCTTGCTTTTTTTCTATCGTTTTCGCTTGTAGAGATGCTGCTGCGGAACCACGTAAAGCAGACAATAAACAATATTGCCCAGAATATCACGCCCACGCTTTGTGCTAGTAAAGAAGATAGAGGTGTTTCAGTGCGAAGCATTGCGTTAGATCTGTTTCCAAATCCCATAGGCATCCAGCGCCCTGGTAAATCTCGCAATAAGTGGTAAACATCAGCAGATGGAGTAAATTCTTCAGGTATCATAAGACCAAAAGCAACATATCCAGCGCCAGTTATGTACAATGCTATAAAAATCGCTATTAGTCCCAAACGTGCCTGTAGTTTGCTCGTATGAACAGAAAAATGCTTTAAATTAATTATCAACAAAATAGTAAGCAATAATGGTGGGAGAGCTGTAAGCATAAAAGCAACAGCAACAGCATTATGTTGATGTTCCAAAATATTTTGTTTTGTGGCAATTAAAGGCAAAACAGTGAAATACATTCCTGCATATAGCACAGTTAGTGCGTTTATAAATATAGAAGTTAATGCAGCTAGTCTACGCCCTCGTAACATTCCCCACGCAATAATCATCAGTGTGATGCTTGGTAATAGAATGCGAATCCATAATCCGCCAATTGCAGCGTGATGTAGACCTGAATGAAGAAAACAATTATTTGTGCTGTAATTTGTCATGCATCGCGTAAGCCATGTTTTAGAGCCTAGTTGCGGTGACATAAACAAACCAAGAGTAGTAAGAATTCCTGCGTGAGAGCGCGAAGATAATGCCAACACTGGACCTAATGCAATAATGCTCTGAGCTACTGCAAAAAGCCTGCGAATTTCGTAATCTGTACCTTCCCACCAGTTTACACTTCGTTTAACGCCTTTTGTTTTGCTCATAATATTGCCGATGATGTGCCCTGTAAGGGCTGCAATAATAGTGCAATAATCGCCAGGATTTCCACTATAAAGAAGCATTGCTGAAGTAGTAGCGTATCCAATTACTAAAGTTCTTCTGCGCCACAAAATAGATTCGTAAGATGCAGAAGCCATAAAAGCGCCAATAAACAGTGTGAATGGAGATAGTCGAATAGGAATCTTGGTAATCCAATGCATGTTTCGAATAATGATTGAAAGATTACCTATGATTGTTAATCCTACAATTATGCCAACAAGTGTGCTAAATATTGCAATATAAATAATATTGAGTCTACTTATACGAGTTTCTGCAACGCCAATAAGTACGGCAACAAGTAAACAATTAACCATAAGAGATGGCATATTATTTACGAAAATAAGCGAATGACATACTTTTATCAGCAGCTCTGTGACGTTTCCGTGCCCGAAGAATAGGCTTGGACCTTTTGAGCGATGATGCCGCATAAACAATTGTGCAAGAGTAGCGCTTGTGCCATAAGTATAAAAATGCATAAGCGTTAATACAACCCAATGTATGCAATTTATAACAATAAAAATGCACGTAAGTGTTAATGCAAAAACTTTATGTTGCATCCAAGCTATGAAATCGTGCATCAATATTTTTGTATGTCGAATTGCTGAATGTTTAGAATCAGAATCATTTTTCTTACAGCGTTTATGAAAGAAAGACAGCATCATATTAGTCTCGATTCACTTGCTGGTTGACAAGAATTTGTACATTTGGGTAGGTATTAAGTTTTGGCGCAGTGCTTGAAATACCTGTTTTTTTGCAGAATTGATCAATTGCTATTTTTAATCCAGCTTTTACTGTGTGCCAATCATGACCATTGCCTTGAGAAAGCATGGTTATAACGTTCATTCCAGCGCGATGTGCGCTTAGTGCGATGGTTGCCTGATTTGCTTGAGATTTAGTATCCCATGATCCCGCAATAGCGTAATAATTTTGTTTCAAAGGAGCATTTTTACGCATTATCACACTAGGTACGTGTCGCTCATATTCTGATGTGTTTCCATTGAAATAATGATTAATTGTTTCTTGGCGATTCTTATATGTTGGTTCTAGTTCCCCTCCGGCAGAAAAAATGTTTCCAAATATATCAGGGTGAGATGGAACTAGTTGCGTTGAGCAAGTGCCTCCTTGTGAGAAGCCGCCCATAAGCCACATTTTAGGATCTTTGCTTACTGGCAAATGTTTGCGTATCCATTTAGGAACATCATTAATTAAATATGTTTCTGCTTTGCCGAACACATGTGTATCCGCACACAGAGAATTATGCGAAGATTCACCATTTTGGTCAGGGGCTACAACAATAGGTGCAAGACCGTAGTGATCTTTCGCGTAATTGTCTAAAGTATTTGCAATATCGCTTGCTGCAAAAAAGTGATTAGGGCTACCAGGTTGTCCTGCGAACATGACCATAACTGGCAGTTTTGGTGGTTTTTTAACAAGTGCAGCAGGTGGCAAGTATACGTTCGCTATTCTAGCATTGAAATGTGAAGCAGTGTTAGGGATATAAACTGAACGAACAATACCTTTTTTAGGAAGTTTTGGCAGTTTTTGTTGGGCTGCTAACTCTCTCCACTGCTTAATACTAGAGGATGCGGATTTTTGCTTATTAACTTCTAGTTTTGGAAAACCGCCCATTCCAAATATTGAACCTATTGTCGTGTATTCCCCATAAATCATGTCTACATGAAGAGCTGTGCTTGCTAACGTCAAGATAATAGCTATTACTGCAACTAGTTTCCTCCATTTGTGTAAGAAAACAAGTGCTGTTGCTGCAAAACCTATAAGCCCGAAGCCGCATGCAATAGAAAAAATAACGAGCCATCCAAGACTTACTCCGAATACAAGAAACACGTCAGAAATAAGCCAAGCAATTATTCCACCGACAAAAAATGTTATGACACCTATTGCAAGCTGTATTAGTAAGTGGAACATTTTCTTGCCGCGTTTTGTTTTCATAAAAAGCAACAAGACTAAAGAAATACCATTTACGCTAAAAAGGCTTATTGGTAGCCATCCTTGCAAAAGACTCACTTTTGCCAATTGCAGCATGTTTGACTCCTATACTTTCTAGTCTAATTTGCGTACCAGTTACCAATCTAAGCGACATATACGCACGGTAATTGCCCAACCTAGTAATGTAATGCTAGTATCTGAAATTTTCCTCAATATTTGTTTTATTTTTTATTATTTATTCTATTTAAATAATAAATATCGAAACATATATTGTAATCAGTCCTAAGTATTAAAATCGCTATTTTTCTTGTTTCAATGCATTGTTAAAAAGTTATGACGATAGCAATAAGTAAACTTGCACATTATTAGTAATAATTAGTACGTGTGTGATTTATTGAGGATAGTATGAAGTCATTTTTGCGCTTGAAAGTTCCGTATTGGCTGTATGCATTTCTTTTCTTTGTTATTGACGGCATGTCGGTAATTATTGTGCAAATGGGTGTGCAGCGCGCTGGAAGAGTTGAGATGACTTCTGCAATGTCTGGTGGACGTTGGGGATTAATAACTAAAACTTGGAGAGAACTTAATTTTGTTATTGTTCTTAGTGCGCTCGTCGTTGCGATGATATACGGTTTAATCCTTTTGATTAGTAACCGATTTTGGATATCAAGTGCGATAATTCTAAGTGTTTCATTGCTTATTGCTGTTATTGAATATATGAAAGTAAATGTTCGTTATGAAACTATTCTTCCTGCGGACTTAAACTTTTTAAAAAGTAACACTGGTAATGTCGCTTCATTTTTGCCAGATAATGCTCCTATGGTCATTGGTGTTGCTTTAGGCGTTTTTATTTTGCTTTTAGTTACAACTGTTTGCTTACACATATTTGATACAAATCATGGAAAGATTGTGCGATTTAAAGATTGGCGCTATTCTGCTGGCATTCGTGTTGCAATTGCGTTGATTTTAATAGGGAATTTAAGCTGGTATATTGGCGGCGTTGGCACAGTTGACTCTTCGGCTAATGTTTTTTCTAAAATGCTTGGTGACAGTCCTGCTATGTGGGATTCTGTTTATGATGCTCAACGCAATGGTGCTATTGTGGCATTTTTGCGTAATGTAAATCCTAAAATTATGGATAGGCCGGCTGATTACAGTGAAGAAACTATGAAGGCTGTATACAAGCGTTATAACGATGAAGCTAAACGTATAAATCGTTCTCGTACAACAAATATGAACGATAATACTTTTATTCTTATTTTGTCTGAATCGTTCTCTGATCCTACTCGTGTTCCTGGTTTGAGGTTGAACAAGAATCCAATACCATTTATTAGCAATTTGAAGAAGCATACGGATAGTGGTTTGATGCTTTCTTCTGGTTACGGTGGCGGTACTGCAAACCTAGAGTACATGTCTTTAACTGGTTTGAGCATGGCTAATTTTGATCCTTCAATGACTAGTCCGTATCAGCAGTTGGTTCCTAATGCTCAATGGTCTCCAACTATTAATCAATATTGGGATGATTCTCGTAATTCTATTAAATCTATAGCTTTCCACCCGTATGAGCCGAGCATGTATTTGCGCGCTACTAATTACAAAAAGTTTGGATTTAGTAAGTTCTATGCATTGCAAGGACCTGATGTTATTGCTCACCGTGATGTGCTAGATAAATCGCCGTATGTTTCTGACGCATCAGCATATAAGAGTGCGTTAGAAAAGATTAAAGAACATAAGCAACCTAGGTTCGTACAAATTGTTACTATGCAAAACCACATGCCTTATAGGGATTGGTATGCGAATAATGAATTCGAAGCGTCTTCTAAAGATAGTGCCGCTGATCTTGGTGATGATGAAAAAACTTCTATTGAAACGTATGCTAAGGGTGTGCAGCACACTGATGAAGCAACGCAAGCGTTTTTGAAGAGTTTGGATAAACTGAATAAGCCTATTACTGTTATGTTTTATGGTGACCATTTGCCAGGAATTTACGGTACTGCAAGTTCGGATGAAAAGAATTCATTGTCTTTGCATTTGACTGATTATTTTATTTGGTCAAATAAAGTTGCTTTGGAGCGTAAAGAGCGTAGTGAGAAAAAATCTTCAAACAAAAATGTAGAGCATTCTAATACAAGTAAAGATGTAGATCGTACTAATAAGTATTCTTCGCCTAACTTCTTTATTTCTCAGGCTGCTTTACATATGAACGCTAAAGTTTCTCCGTATCTTGCTTTCTTAACTCGTCTGCATGAGCATGTGAGTGCTATGGAGCCTCCTGTTGTAAATACTATTCAAGGCTGGGATAGAATTCCTGAAGGACAATCAATTTATTTGGATAACGATGGTAATCCGATGATTTTGTCTAAGATGGATAAGAAGTCACGTCAACTTCTTCACGACTATCGCTTAATACAATACGATATTACTGCTGGAAAGCATTATTTGCGTAATACTGATTTTATGAAATTACCGCGCTAAAAGTTAGTTTGATAATTAAAATGCCCCTCGTTTGTATTTGATAAATATTATTTTTCAAATAGCGAGGGGCTTATTGATTTGCAGTTTGTTAATGAAAACTATATTTAATTAACAAACTATTTTAAAGCTTTTTCTGCGATATCATGCCTAAAGAACATGTGCGGAAGATTAAGCTTATCTAATATGCTGTAGACGTTGTTTTGAGCGTCTTTTACGTCGTCTCCATGCACTTGTACAAGAGCTACTCTGCCTGAAGAAGTAAGAAGTTTTCCGCTTTCTTCATCGCTTTTTACTCCTGCATAATACACGTGCTGACCTTGGTTTTCGTCAACAGGAATTTGAGGAAGTTGAGTTCCAGTAACTAAAGTGCCAGGGTAGCCTTCGCTAGCAATGATCACGCCGAGCGTAACACCGCTATTTTTCCAAGTAAAAGTCGGATTTTTATGCTGCAAAATATTCCATATAGCTGCACCAAAATCTGAAGTAAGGCGAGGAAGTACAACTTCTGTTTCTGGGTCTCCAAAACGAGCATTAAACTCAATAACTTTAGGACCTGTTGCTGTATCAATTAAGCCAGCATAAAGCACGCCGGTAAAAGGCGTACCCTCTTTAGCTAGTCCTTCAACAGTTGGGCGCACAATTTCGTCGATAGCACGCTGAACTGTTTCGTTGCTAATTTGTGGCACAGGGCTATAAGCTCCCATGCCGCCAGTATTTGGTCCTTTGTCTCCGTCGTAAGCGCGCTTGTGATCTTGAGAAATAGGCATAACCCAAAAATCAGTTCCGCTTACAAAACTCATAAGTGAAAACTCTTGGCCTTGCAAAAATTCTTCAATAACGACTTTTGCTCCAGCTTGACCAAAACGATGATCGACGAAAATATCCTCCAAAGCATCAACTGCTGTTTGCTCATCCATAGCAACAGTAACGCCTTTTCCAGCAGCCAAACCGTCCGCTTTAATAACAATTGGAGCACCATGCTCAAGAACGTATGCGCGTGCTGTCTCCAAAGCGTCAAATGTTTTGTAGGAGGCGGTTGGAACGTTGTGACGAGCCATAAGCTTTTTTGCGAAATCTTTAGAGCCTTCAATTTGAGCTGCGGCTTTGTTTGGACCAAAAGCGGCAATTCCATGCGCTTCAAAATCGTCAACAATGCCATTCATAAGCGGAACTTCAGGACCAATGAACGCAAAATCGTAGTTATTGTCTTTAACGAACTTAATAAGAGCGTCATGATCTGATTGACTTATGTTTGCAGTTTGAATGCCATCTGCTGCAATACCAGGATTTCCAGGAGCAACAGTTACTTCTTCAACGCTTTCTCCTTTAAGTAGCGCGTGTGCAATAGCGTGTTCGCGAGCGCCAGAACCAACTACTAAAACTTTCATTTTTAATCCTTTATTGCTTTAAGATTTCGCTGTCTACTGTTTTGCAGCTTTATATTTTGCGGTTTTGCGTTTTTGCGGTTTACAACAACTCAACTGCAGCGTTTTCGCGCTTAGCCATTTTGCCAATAATATAAGCGGTTTCGTTATGCTCTTTTAGTATTCGCATTGCCTCGTTTGCTTTGTTTTCGTCAACTGCCAAAATCATGCCAATACCCATATTAAAAACGTTGAACATTTCAGCGTGAGCAACTTTTCCAGCTTTTTCAAGAACGCCAAAAATAGGTGGAACGCTCCAGCTAGTAGTGTCAATTTTTGCAGCTAAATCATCTGCGTACATGCGCGGAACATTTTCAATAAATCCGCCGCCTGTAATATGAGCAACTCCCTTAATAAGATGCTCAGCAAAAAGTGGCTTTAAAGCTTTTACGTAGATTCGAGTAGGTTCAAGAAGAACTTCTCCAAGTGTTTTGCCATTAAGCTCATCTAGCTTGGTGTCGACGCTAAAACCTGCTTCTTCAAACAAAGCTTTGCGAACAAGAGAGAATCCGTTTGAATGAACTCCTGAAGAAGGAAGTCCTATAAGCACGTCGCCGGCAGTAATAGTGGAGCCGTCAACAATATTTGAACGTTCTGCAACGCCTACTGCAAAACCTGCAAGATCATACTCGTCTTCGTCATACATTCCAGGCATTTCAGCAGTTTCGCCGCCAATTAAACCTGCTTCTGATTGCACGCAACCATCTGCAACGCCTGAAACTACCTGCTCAAGTATTTCAGGATTGTTTTTTCCGCACGCAATGTAATCGAGGAAGAAAAGCGGCTCGGCACCTTGAGCTGCAATATCGTTTACGCACATTGCAACGCAATCAATGCCAATAGTGTTATGCTTATTCATCATTTTTGCAATCACAAGCTTGGTTCCAACGCCATCCGTGCCAGAAATCAGCACTGGCTCTTTGTAACCAAGAGACGCCAAATCAAATAAGCCGCCAAATCCGCCAATGCCACCTACAACGCCTGGGCGCTTTGTGCGATTTACATGAGATTTAATACGACGTACTACTTCGTATCCTGCTTCTACGCTTACGCCAGCTTCTTCATATGCATGTGGCATATCGGTTCCTTTCGTAACACTGTTATAAGTATTTTCTTAAGTTTTATTTATAAATTGCAATGAACAATTAAATTATTAAGTTATATAAGATTTTCGTGCGAATATTTACTATGTTTCCTTACTTCTTGCAAATGTTCGCGTTCTTCAGGAGTAAGTGAAGCCAAGAATTCTTCGCCGTAATCGTCTAGTGCAGTAGGGTAGTCGCCATTAAAGTAAGCAACGCACAAACCGCCATAAGGAGCAGGCTTTTTTAATCCAATCGACTCGACTAATCCATCTAAAGACAAAAATGCTAAGGAATCAGCATCGATATATTCGCGAATTTCTTCAACTGAATGCTTTGCTGCAATAAGTTCCTTCGTAGTTTGAATATCGATACCGTAGAAGCAAGGATATTTAAGCGGAGGGGAAGAAATACGCATATGCACTTCTTTAGCGCCAGCTTCTCGAAGCAATTGCACAATGCGCTTAGAAGTAGTTCCGCGAACAATCGAATCGTCAATAACAATAACGCGTTTTCCTGCAACCACACCACGAACAGCAGAAAGTTTCATACGAACGCCTTGTTCGCGTAATTCTTGCGTCGGTTGAATAAAAGTGCGTGCAACATATTGGTTTTTAATCAATCCCATTTCGTTTGGAATTCCGCTTGTTTCAGCGTATCCTGCAGCAGCAGAAAGTGAAGAATTAGGTACTCCAATAACCATATCTGCTTCAACAGGAGATTCTTTAGCCAAACGCGCACCCATACGCTTTCGCACAGAATGAACATTAATACCGTAAATATTAGAATCTGGGCGAGCGAAATAAATAAATTCCATTGAGCATACTGCATGCTGTACATGCTTCGTATATTGCTCAATAGTGTAGCCATCGTCATTAATAACAATGATTTCGCCAGGCTCAATATCGCGAATAAACTCTGCTCGCACAATATCAAGCGCACAAGTTTCAGAAGCGAGCACGTATGCGCCGTTCTTCATACGACCAAGCGAAAGAGGGCGGAAACCATTTGGATCAGTTGCTCCAATTAATGCGTCTTGAGTAAGCAATAAGTAAGCGAAACCGCCATGAACAGTTTGTAAAGCTTCTTTCAGGCGATCCATAAAAGTTGCTTTACTAGAGTGGCGAATCAAATGCATCAATATTTCAGTATCAGAATTTGAGTGGAATATTGAGCCTTTATCTTCTAAGGAATTACGTAGGCTAGTGCAATTTGTCAAATTTCCGTTATGAGCAAGAGCTACGTCTCCATCGTGGAAACGGAATAGGAAAGGCTGAATGTTATCAACGCTTCCAGAACCTGCAGTAGCATATCGCACGTGACCGATAGCCCGGTTTCCAGTAAGACGATCCATAACTTGTTCATTGCTAAATACTTGAGTTAGCAATCCCAATCCGCGATACCCATGCAGTTTGCCATTGTCGTTAGATACAATGCCGGCACCTTCTTGTCCTCGATGCTGTAGCGCATGAAGTCCAAAATATGTCAGCCTAGCTGCATCTTGATGACCCCACACACCAAATACGCCGCATTCTTCGTGAATATCTTCAAGTTCTGCAGACATTCATACCCCCTAATAATCGATGATTGTAATCGTCGAATTTGTAGTTATTTTGATACAAGTTTTGCAACTGTAAACTAAAGCTTATGCAGTGAAATATTCAACGCCAGCTTCAAACAATGGTTGCTCATGGAAATCAGGAATATTGACATACAAGTCACGACCTGCGCGCTCGCAATGTCCCATTTTTCCAAAAACTCGACCGTCTGGGCTTGTAATACCTTCTACTGACATCATTGAGCCATTAGGATTTACGTTTAAGCTCATACTTGGTACGCCATTGCTGTCAACATATTGTGTAGCTATTTGACCATTTTTAATAAGCTTTTCCATAACTTCGTTAGTAGCAATAAAGCGACCTTCTCCGTGAGAAATTGCAACAGTATGCATGTCTCCAACTTGCGTATTTGCTAACCATGGTGAAAGATTTGAAGCAACTCTAGTGCGAACAATCCTACTTTGGTGTCTGCCAATAGTGTTGTAGGTAAGAGTTGGGCAGTTAGAATCCATAGGAACAATATCTCCAAAAGGAACCAAGCCCAGCTTAATAAGCGCTTGGAAGCCATTGCAAATTCCAAGCATTAAACCGTCACGATTATTAAGCAAGTCACGAACTGCGTCTGTTACTGCTGGATTCCTAAAGAATGCTGTAATGAATTTCGCAGAACCGTCCGGCTCATCGCCTCCGGAGAAGCCTCCTGGAATCATTACAATTTGACTCTTTTTAATCTCTTCAACCAATTTCTCAGCTGATTGTGCAATATCTTTTGCACTTAAATTATTAATAATAAGCGTATGAGCGTCTGCTCCAGTTTTTTCAAAAGCAGCTTGAGTATCGTATTCGCAATTATTTCCAGGGAAAACTGGGATAATAACGCGAGGATGCGAAAGCGGCTTTAGTTTTCCTATGTGCATGTGATTTGTAGTAGAAACATTAGTTTTGTTATTAATAGTTTCTACAATCTCGCCAGGCTTTTTATACGGGAAGATTGAGGAAAGTTCGCTTTCCCAAACCTTTTGCAAATCACTTAAATCAATTTCTTCGCTATTTGATGAAGTAATTGCGTAATTTTCAGTTGTTTCGCCAACAATCTCAACGTCAACCAAGCTTGTATTAGCTAAAGATGGAACTTCAGCGTCTTCCTTGAGTTCAACGTAGAAGCTTCCATACGCTGGCTTAAATAAATCATCGTCGCTTAAATTGTTGAATAATTTAAGACCAATATGATTTCCAAGCGTCATTTTGAATAAGCTTTCTGCGCTAGCACCGTAGCCAGGAGTAGATATAGCAAGAGCTTGCTTGTTTTTCGTAATATTTTCTACAATTTCTAGTGCTTTCAGGAAGCTTTCTTTTTCTGGAGTGATTCCGTCGGATTTATACTTTGGAGCAATACGTATAACTTTATGATTTACACCCTTAAATTCAGGTGAAACAGTTAAACGTGCGTCTCCGGTAGAAACAGCAAACGAAATCAAAGTTGGTGGCACATCCAGATTCTCAAAACTGCCGCTCATAGAATCTTTGCCGCCAATAGCACCAACTCCAAAATCAAGCTGTGCACTTAAAGCACCAAGAACTGCTGCAGCTGGCTTTCCCCAACGCTCTGGAATATCGTGAGGCTTGCCAAAATATTCTTGCAAACTCAAGTAAGCACGTTCGCGCGTGAAACCGCTAGCTGCTAGCTTTGCCAATGATTCAACAACAGCAACATAGGCACCAGTGAATTGGTTTTTTTCCATTAAATACGGATTAAAGCCCCAAGCCATTGCGGAAGCTGTGTTTGTTTCGCCAAATACTGGGAATTTAGCAACCATAGCTTGAGCAGGAGTAAGCTGACGGCGACCGCCAAAAGGCATAAGCACAGTAGCAGCGCCAATAGTAGAATCAAATCGTTCAGATAAGCCTTTATTTGAAGCAATATTAATATCCGAAACTAAGTTATGCATGCGCTTTTCTAACGGCAAATTTGACTGATTCTGCCATGGAGTTTCGTAAGATTCTCCACTTTCAATATGCAGTATCTGCTGTTTTGGAGCGCCATTAGAAGCTAAGAATGCTCTGCTTAAGTCAACAATGGTTTTTCCACGCCAAGTCATTCGCATTCGCGCTTCTTCAGTAACAGTCGCTATTATTTCTGCTTCAAGATTTTCTTCACGAGCATACTTCAAAAATTCTTCAGCATCACTTGACGCAACGTCGACAGCCATGCGCTCTTGAGATTCAGAAATAGCAAGCTCAGTGCCATCGAGACCTTCATACTTTTTAGAAACTTTGTCGAGATTAATAGTTAAGCCGTCGGCAATTTCGCCAGTTGCGACAGAAACGCCGCCAGCGCCAAAATCGTTGCAACGCTTAATAAGTTGGCAAGCATCCTTGCGTCGGAAAAGTCGTTGGAGTTTTCGCTCAATAGGAGCATTACCTTTTTGAACTTCAGCTCCGCACTCTTCAATACTTTCAACATCTTGAGCTTTAGAAGCGCCGGTAGCACCACCAATGCCATCTCTGCCAGTGCGTCCACCAAGAAGAATAATCACATCGCCAGGAGCTGGAGTTTCTCTGCGCACATGGTCGGCTGGGGTAGCGGCAACAACCGCACCAACCTCCATACGTTTTGCAACATAACCCGGATGATAAAGTTCATGCACTTCGCCAGTAGCTAAACCAATTTGATTTCCGTAAGAAGAGTATCCTGCGGCGGCAGAAGTTACGATTTTTCGCTGTGGAAGCTTACCGTTTAAAGTCTCGCTAATAGGCGTGCGTGGATCTGCAGCACCAGTTACGCGCATTGCTTGATACACGTAAGAGCGTCCAGAAAGAGGATCGCGGATGCAGCCACCAATGCACGTTGCAGCTCCACCGAAAGGCTCAATCTCTGTAGGATGATTATGTGTTTCGTTTTTAAACAGGAATAGCCAATCTTCGTCGTGACCGTTTACGTCCACTTTAACTTTTACTGTGCAAGCGTTGATTTCTTCTGACTCGTCCAAATTTTTAAGCTCGCCAGTATGCTTTAAGTATTTTGCGCCAATAGTTGCCATATCCATAAGGCAAACAGGCTTATTTTCGCGATTTAGTTCTTTTCGCAAATCAAGATAACGGCTAAATGCTTCTTGAACAGTGTTATCGTCAATAGAAATATCTGTAAGCTCGGTGCCAAAAGTCGTGTGACGGCAGTGGTCGGACCAGTACGTATCAATAACGCGAATTTCTGTAATAGTAGGATTTCTATGTTCTTCACAGAAATACTTCTGGCAGAACTTTGCGTCAGCCAAATCCATTGCCAAACCGCGAGTATTAATAAAGTCTTGTAATCCAGCTTCGTCTAAATCGTTAAATGAGCTAATTACTTCTACATCAGATGGTACAACTGCTTCTCGCTGTAAACTTTTTACCTCATCAAGTGAAGCTTCTCGCGCTTCAACAGGATTAATAACGTAGTGTTTAATATCGTTTAGTGCTTTTTCGTCAAGATCACCTTTTAAAGCGATTACTCTAGCAGTGCGCACTGTTGGACGTTCGCCTTGACTAATAAGTTGAATGCATTCGCTAGCAGATTGCGCACGCTGATCGAATTGACCAGGCAAAAATTCTACAGCAAATACGTGCTCGTCGGTTTCAATAGGCAAGTAATCGTAAGTATTATCAACTGGAGGTTCGCTCAATACTGTTTGCACAGCATTGTCGAATAAATCTTTGCTGATACCTTCAACGTCATAACGGTTAATAATTCTTGCGGAAGTAATCGCGCTTATGCCAAGAATCTCCCTAAGCTCATGTAAAAGCTGTTGCGCTTGAACGTCAAAACCAGTGCGTTTTTCCACATATACGCGAAATACCACGAGAAACCTACCTTGTTGAATGTGCGGTATGAATGCAGTGTTTATTGTTGTATTGGTTTTAAATTATAAATATTAAATTATTCAAAATCACATTAAGAATGCATGTGGCTCGCACCCTTAAAGGTACGAGCCACAACAATCATTATCGTTCTACGCAATCGTCAGGTTTGCGCACAGAAACATCCAAACCTTCGCTTTGAGCTAAAGATGCAAGCCTATCGTGAATTTCTTCATAAGCAGGAATGATGTCGCCTAAATCGCGCCTGAACAAGTCCTTGTCCAAATGACTTACTCCGTTCGTACCAGCATTGCGCTTATCCCAAAGTCTGCAAGTATCAGGAGTTATTTCATCAGCGAGAAGAATATTTCCTTCGGCGTCCACGCCCTCTTCAATCTTGAAGTCGACAAGCTGAACATCAATCTTTGAGAAAATATCCAACAAAGCATTGTTAACAGCATGAGCTTGACGAGTGACTTCTGCTATTTCTTCATCTGTTGCTAATCCAAGAGCCACAACGCCTTCAGGATTAATAAATGGATCACCAAGCTCGTCGGACTTTACGCAGAACTCCAACAATGGCTTCTTTAAAGGTGTTCCTTCTTTAACGTTATAACGTTTTGCAAAAGAACCTGCAGCAGTATTTCGCATAATAATTTCCAGTGGGAACATGCGCATACGCTTTACAAGTTGTTCAGTATCGGAAATTCGTCCGAGGAAGTGGCTTTTTACGCCGCGCGCCTCAAGTAAATGGAATAGTAACGAAGTAATCCGGTTATTTAAACTGCCTTTACCTGCAATCTGAGCTTTCTTCAGACCGTTACCAGCTGTTGCCTGGTTCATGTATTCAACCCATAGCACATTGGTGTCATCGGTAGCATACAGTTTTTTGGCTTTGCCTTCGTACAACTTCTCAAGTTTTTCCATGATATGCCCTCTCTTATGTGCATTCACAGTTGTAGGCGCAAACCAACAATATTTGTAGGTTTACCTGACCTTTGCCAGCACGATTAGCGTAACAATTGTTACCTACAAAATTTCCCTTCGTGCATACTGTAAATTATTATCTTTTTTAACTCCTATGCCTTAATTTTCAATGTATCTAAGCATTTGTTTGTGTAGTTTTTAGCGAAATGGCGACGCGTGTCGCATTTTCTCTAGCTTCTTCTTGCGTTAATCCAGTAGCTAAAGAAACTGCCATGCGTCTGTGACCATGTACAGAAGGCTTAGCAAAAATACGCAAGTTGCATCGATAATTTTCGCCAGATTGCAAAGCTTGAGCAATATTCGTAAAACCAACAGATCCTTCCGCCTTAATAACAATGGCGTGACTTGCTGCAACTTCATTATTTTTCAAAGAAAGCTCAGTATAGTTAGCTGTAACTGGAACTCCCAAAATAGCCAATGCATGCAATGCAAATTCACTGTAATGCTGCGAAATCATAGTTACCATGCCAGTATCGTGTGGGCGAGGTGACAATTCATTAAAAAGCAAAGAGCCATCAGTAAGCACGAATAATTCGACTCCATAAACGCCCCAACCTGCTTCGCCAGCTTCTTGCGCAATATCAGTCAAACCTTCTACAGCGCGCTTTGCAATATCTTTCGCATTAGTGCGGATCGATTCAGGAATATTTGCAGGCTGCCAAGATTCTCTATAGTCTCCGTCTTGCTGACGCTGAGCGATCGGCTCACAAGTAGTAATTCCTGCGCAAGAGCTTATTGTAAGTACTGTAAGCTCATAATCAAGCGGAGCTAAAGCTTCAACAATAACGCGTGAACACTCATTCTCATGACCAGCTGCTGCACGCCTGCCATGCTGAGCTTCATTCCAAGCTGCAAGCAAATTTTCAGAACTACGAACTATTGACTGACCGTGACCAGAAGAGCTCATAACAGGCTTAACTACACAAGGATATCCAACTTTTTTAGCTCCATCCTCTAACTCTTCATAAGATGAAGCGAAACAATACGGTGTAGTAGGCAGTCCTAAATCTTCGTGCGCAATTCTACGCAAGCGCTCGCGATCCATTGCAATCGCGGCAATATCTGAGCTAGGAACGACTTGAATATTCTTTTTAGCAGCATCTTTCAAAACTTCAGTAGCAATAGCTTCAACTTCTGGAATAATAATGTCAGGATTCACATTTGAAATAAGTTCTTGCAATTCTTGTGGATTCGACATATCTAGCACGTGGTATTCGTGAGCTATTTGCATTGCTGGAGCGTTTTTGTAGCTATCGGCAGCGCATACTCGCACGCCTAGTCGCATAAGCTCAATCGCAATTTCCTTGCCAAGCTCGCCAGATCCAAGAAGAAGCGCGGTTGTGTTGTTACTGTTTTCAGTTACGCCAAATATGCGCTGATTTTGCTCAGAAAAACTCATACATCCATTGTTGCATTTGCCATTGTCGAATAATTGATGTTGTTACTACGACGCGCCGAAGTGTGTTGCGCTAGCATAAATCGAGGAAATCGTGTATAGTATCCCTTTGTTGTGTGATTCAATTCGTTTCGCGCACATGGTGGCTATAGCTCAGTCGGTAGAGCATCTGATTGTGGTTCAGAAGGTCGCGCGTTCAAGCCGCGTTAGCCACCCCACTTGAACGGCAGGTAAATATCTGCCGTTTTTTGTTTTTTGGATTGCAATATTTTTGCCTATAACCCGTATATAACCCCGAATTTAGGAATTTTTACGAATATTAAGAAATTTGCAAATTTTACTTGAAATTTTTCATGGGGGGGGGTATAACAACGTATGTGCTTAGCAGTAGTGCACTACATTATCTTGCGTTTAAGTTTTTGGCGTGAATTAGCCTGCTGATTTTGGGCATGATTATGCTTGCTTGCGTTCGTATCGACGTTTGCTTTGGTGGTTTGTGATATTTCGCGCTCATTTGCTGCTGATAATGCAGTGTTCTGCACCCCGGGCAATGCTTGTTGATTCATAAAACCAACAGGCATGAGTATTCGAGCAGCTTTTAGATTTTTAAGAAATCGAGGCGTTAGAATGTCACGGCTTCACGGCTGTTTCTCTAACCTTATACGTATAACTTGTAGTTTTATGAATCGCCGTCATGCGCTTGATGATGTTAACGGTTCTGTAACTTTACAAAAATCTAAAAGGTGCACTAAAGGGTGCTCTATTGCTAGCGCTTCTAAGTTGTATTACATTCGTCGCGCGGCTCTTGCGTTGATTGTTGCCGTGGCGACTATTCTTGCTGTTCTCGTTGTGCCAGCTAAGCCTGCAAGCGCTGCGCAGGTTATGTGGTCGTATGGTGGCTATGGATATTTTACTGCTAATGGTAATGGTATTGGTAATGCTATTGAAAATATGCATATTGCACCAACACTTACTAAGGATTCTAATGGTACTCATGTGCAGTATGAAATATATTTTAACTATGCTTTTAAGGAGAAGTTAAATCCTCAGCCTAGACAGCGTATTCCAGCACGAGTCACTTTTTACGTAGATCTTCCGAAACAGCTTATTACAGACACTATTAGAGTGAAAAGAGATAGGCGAAATGTTTACGAGAAAAAGTGGAATGACTGGACAAGTCAGAATGATAAAGGCATCCCAGAAACAATGAAAAATTGGGATAAGTATTGGGGCTGGTCTAGAACAATTTCTCGTTGGCATTATACGTATGGTAATAACGATTTTAATGGTCAGTGGGAAGATACTGTTGGCAATGGTAATTTTGGCTGTGGATATAATACTGATCCTTCGTCTAAATTTAAGAATTACAGTTTATGCGAAATAAAGAAGTGGCATGACAATGGCGACTTTGGTATAATGCTGCGTTCGTTTGAAAGTGCTAATTCTACGACTTGCTACCGTTGGGTTATTACTGCAGATGTGCCAGATGGTACTGATATTCGTTACATGCCTATTATTGCTGGATATCAGTCTACTAATGCTGAATCTCATGAGCGTGATTATGCAACTTATGGTCCGTATGATCACGATGGTGATGGCATACCAGATAACGTGGAGTGGGATAATAGTACCGATCCAACTAAGCCTGGTGGATTACATTTTGAGGAGTCGGAGGATTCACAGCCTCGTCAAGCTTCTTCCGTAAGAGCTTATACTGATGATGGTCATTGGCATGAGAATGATGGTGATTACTTCGATAATAAGGGTAGTTTTGTTCCTGATTATGGCAGTGACGGTAAAAGAGGTAAGCTGTACAATCATATTCCTAAGAATCTTACTTATTCTATTGATGGTAACGCTTATTTTGATAACAATAAGGGATCCAATGCTCAAGTTACTTTTGATGATCCTAATAGTCCGAAGCCAGAGCCTTTACAACAAGGTCATGCGTGGATTGACAAGTCTACAGGTAAAGTGTATTTTAACCCAGCAGACTCGCATAAGAATCATACAGTTTATATACCGATTAAGGTAACTTATCCTAATCCAAGTAACTACAACTGTAATCATCCTCAGCCTTTTTCAGAGACGGTTGTCGCTAAATTCAAAGTTTGGCCTATGTCTCATTTTTATAAGCCTGTGTATCCAGATTATGATAAAAAACAGGTGCAAGCTGGAAAATCAATTACGTCGGTTCCAGAAAATAAGGGGATTACTAAAGGCGATTTTCCGAAAGGTACTAGGTTTGAGCTTGGTAAGAGTAATAAATATTCTAAACCAGTGCTTTCTTGGTCAAAAATGACTAATACTAGTACTGGTGAAGTAACTTTTACTCCGAGCAAACCTCAAGATCCTAATAATTACGATACTCCTGTAATTGCTCACTATCCTGATGGCTCAAGTAGTACGGATAATGGGCAGGTTTATGCTCACGTTAAAGTAACGCCACTTACTGTAGGCAATAACGATTTAGGTTTTTCTATTGCTGAGGGTGCAGGTATGCACGATTTCGGTAGTAACTATTCCGACCGTATTACTTATGGTTCGTATCATACGGATCATTACACGAATCTTGATAAAGATAAGCAGATAGATGGTAGTAAGCTTCTTATACCTGACGCGTGGTCTGCTAACAATAAGTCTCCGATTACATTCCGTGCTATTTGCCACGAAGAAAATAAGGATAATTATACGCTTCTTAAATGGGATGAAGCGAAAAACAGGTCTGTCGGTGAGGTTAACGGATTAAAGTTTACAGCTTTTCATCAATGGAAAATCGCTACGGAAGACGAAGAAAACAAGTGCAGGAATAATAAAAACTGTAATCTTAATGATTTTAAGTACTCGTATTTAACTAAAGATGAGTACAACACGAATACTATGGCTCGTTCTCGCGCGATTATTACTGGAACGCCTAGGAAAAGCGGTAAGTACGAGTGTCGCGTGTTTGCTTTTAACAATGCTGTTAGTCTTAAGAATTTCGATGACATAATTGTCAATGATACTGGCGGAAGTGTTGTTTATAAGAAAATGCTCTTTGCTAATTATGGTACTAAGGGCGAGACTAAGGATTCAAAGGGTAAAGATTGGAATGATCAAACTTTAAAGTTTAGTGTTAAAGCTTCTTACGCGCATAGGAATAATCCTAGTTACGTGCCATTGAAAGTGAAGGCTGGTGAATATCATGCAAGCCTTACTAACGGTTATAAGAATGTTACTGATGTGCCTAAGAGTAAGAAAGGTGCTAATAATGCTACTCATCAGGATGATATAGAAGAAGGCGCGCTTCCAGACGGCACTTGGTTTGAGTTTGATGAAAACCAGTATAAGAAAGATAATCCTGGTTGGTATAAGAAGGATAAGGATCATCCTTATGGAATGTCTTTCTACGATAATGGTCAAGATAATAAGCCTAGCGATGGTGGGAAGACTGGTAAAAACCATGGTACGGGTGATGGTTCTCACTATGGAGTGATGTCTTTTAAGCCGCTTAAGTGGCAGAAGCCTGGCGTGTATAAAATTCCTGTGATCGTACATTATCCGGACGGTTCAAAGTCTACGGATAAAGATGCTGGTAATGGGGATGGCATAAGTAAACCAAATCCAGTGTACGCGCAAGTGACAGTGGATCCTATGGAAGGCGATGATATAAAGCTTCGAGTGCTAAGGTCAGATTCTCCTGACGCGCCTGATATTAGTGATACTGATGGTCAGTTTGGAAGTGGTAGCGGTCTTACCATTATGAGTGGCATGAGTCTTATGTATAGACCGTTTATTGACGCTTGGTCTACAAAAGACGTGTGGAATAGTGGTAATAAAACTGAGAAGAAAATAGGCTTGGAAGTTTTATGCGAAAATGATGACCGTGATTTTGTTTCAAAACTTGCGGGTATGAAAGCAAGTAATCCAATTACATGGAGTCATATTGATACGTACTCCGAGCGTGAGAAATGTAAGAATGGTTCTAATTGCAACGCGCAGCATAAATTGTATAGCTATAACGCTAAGGATAATCCGAATAATCCGTTCGATGCTGCTCAACGTACTACTGCTACGCTCGATGGTATTCCAGAAAAAACTGGTGACTATCAGTGCGTTGCTTGGGCTTTGAAACCAGAAGCTAAGAAATCTTTTGATGGCATGAGTAATCATCATGGTGCTAAATATGATTTGTTGAATGAAGTTTACGGTGATCAGTACACCAGGGGTAAAGATTACGAGTTTAAGACTTTCATGATTCACGTTGTGAAACCATTCGCGCTGCCAAAGACCGGCGGATGCGGCTGGAATGCGTCTTTGTGCGTTGTTTCTGCGATGTTGTCTAGTTTGATTGCTGCTGTGTTTGTAATGGATCAAACTAAGCGCGGTCACGAGTTGCTTGGAAGGTGGCGACTCGTATGAAGCTTTTCTACTGGGTGCATGTTTTTAATGTGCGTGTTTTTGATGCAAAATCTCATGGAATTTTGGAGCGTGATATTGCAACATAATATTCCTAAACTTAAAAAATTTACTCATTTATGAGCAAATTGCGTGAATAATTCGAAATTCGGTTAAAACCGATAAACAATTACATACTTACATCAAAATTTCAAAACTTTTAATTGCTGGAAACAGCATTTATGAAAGGAATGAATATGAACAAATTCACTAAACAATGCGTGGCGGCATTCGCCTCGCTCGCAATGGCTGGCACGCTGTGCGTTGCCGGTGCTGTGGTGGCAAACAACGTAGCATTTGCTACTGGTACGACTCAAACAGCTACTGATGCTGATGCACCTTGGAATGCTGCCAATAAAGATAGAAAGGGTTCCATCAAGATTACAAAGTACAAGGATGAAACCGATGAGAAAGGTAATCAGAAGAAGGCAACTCCTGTTAAGGGTGCAAAGTTCAAGGTTTACAAAGTAACCACCTTTGATTTAACAAAATACGATCAGTGGCTTGATGTTGCTGCTAAGGTTCCAACTCTTAATGCTAATCCAAATGATTCTTCTGCTGGTTTAAGCTTTGATAATGGAACTGAAAAACCTACAAATGATAGTGGTGTTGCAAAGTTTGATCAATTGGGTATCGGCTTATACAAAGTTGAAGAAACAAGTGTTCCAGATGGATACGAAAAGCTTCCGCAGCCATTCTTTATGACTATTCCACAAATCACCAGTGGTAAAAAAGGCACAGAATATGATTACAATCCAACTGTCGATCCTAAGAATGCATATACTAAGGATGCTATTAAGAAGACTGTTGACACTACAGGAATGGTTGGTACAAAGGATGATTTGCCATATACCATTTCAACTTCTGTAGTTACAACTAGTGGTACGCCTGTTAAAGATCGTAAGGCTGATGATTATCAGGGCTTTGCTGTGTGGGATGACGCGTTGAAGACTGCTTATGATTCTAGTGCAGCTGTAGTTAAAAGCGTTAAGATTGGGGATACTCCTATTACTAACAGCAATGGTAAAGAAGATAAGTATAAGGTAGCGGTTGCTGCAACGCCTGGTGATAATACTCGTCAGCGTATTACCGTATCGTTTACAGATGCAGGTCTTGGCGAAATTGCTAATGCTCTTAAGACTTCGCCAAATGCAAAGTTAACTGTTGAACTTAAATTCACTCTTAAAGAAGGAGTTGCTGCTGGCGACCTCGTTAACAAGTATGGTTATCAGCCAGGATATAAGAAAGGTACTCCTGACCAGGATAAGCCAAAGCCTGTTAATCCAACTCCAAATCCAGATTCTAAGGTAACTCTTGTCAAATTCCAGATCAAGAAGATAAGCAGTACTGACGGAAAAGCTATTAAGGGCGCTAAGTTTGCTGTGTTTGCAAAGCCAGATGATGCAAACGCATGCGCGGCTGACGCTTCTCGTACTGATGCTAAGTGCAAGAACAAGTCTTCTAAGGGCTTTGCTGATACTGAAACTGCTGATAAGACTGGTTTGACAGCAGCTGGATTCAAAGCAAAGGTTGGACAAAAGTTCTACGTTGTGGAAACTAAAGCTCCAGACAACTATGTTTTGGCTCCAAAGGTTGAAGAAGTTACTATTCCTACGACTTATACCTCTGCTGCTGGCTATGATAATAATACGCAAACGTTTATTTACTCGTTCAAGGATGTTCCAACGAGCAACAATAACATCGACCACTGGTTCAAGCTTCCAAAGACCGGTGCTTATGGCGTGTTTATTTTCGCTATTGCTGGCATTGTTTTGATTGCTGCAAGCGTGTTTATTTACACTCGTAACAATCGCAAAGAAGAAGATAAGCAGCGCGCTTAGTATTCTTCTAACGTAAATATATTATAAAAAACTCAGGGGGTTGGGCGGTATTTGCTTAGCCCCCTGTTTTACTTTTTGGAAGTGGATTTATGAGTTTGACTAAATTTGCAAAAGCTTGCCGCGATAGCTTAGAGAGGCTAGTTCGATTCGCAGGCTTACATATCCTTAAATCCACTAAAAACAAATCTTCTGCAAATGAATCGTCTGCAGACTCAGATTCTGCAAATCCCAAAAAATCTGTTTTTAAATGCGTTATTGAACCAATCATTCTGGCGCTAGCTGCAATTCTATGCTTCACCTACCCAGTGGCATCAACACTGTGGAATAATCACGTGTCTAAACAAATTTCCATAGATTACGACAAAGTAACTTATAATCAAGCCGCTAGCGTGCGACAATCTATTCTAAAAAGTGCGCGAAAATACAATGCGCGCAGAAAAAAAATTTTTACAGCCGATCCGTATGACGGTAGTGACAATTACAAAAAAACAGCAGACTATAAGTCATATATCGAACAACTAGACGAACCAATGGGAATTATGGGAATCATAAAAATCCCAAAAATAGGCGTAAAACTACCGATTTATCATGGTGCTTCGCGCGATGTTCTAGCTCGCGGAGCAGGGCACTTGTATGGCACAGATTTGCCAGTGGGCGGTAAAAACAGGCATACTGTTATCACAGCTCATACTGGTTTGCCTACAGCAACCATGTTTGACGGTTTAATCGATATGAAGCGTGGAGACTACTTCTACATTGATGTACAGGGCTATACAATGCGCTATAAGGTGTTTCGCATTAGCGTGGTTGATCCGCATGATATTAGTTTGTTGCAGCGTGAAAAGGGTCGCGATTTAGCGACGTTGCTTACATGTACGCCGTATGGTGTTAACTCGCATAGATTGCTAGTGACGGGGTATCGCGTGCTGCCGGACCCAGCGCATGCTCCAGAAGATCATCTTCAGTGGCCATTCTGGATGACTATGTTCCTTATAGCATTGATAAGTTGCGCGGTGGTTCTTGCCACAATGATTATTGCTATAGTTCGAAAACGTCGTAATAATAATATTGCGCCGCAAGGAATGCATATTTGTGAAAAATAAATACATGATTGCTTATTGTGAAAGAAAGAAGTGATATATCAACGATTTATCAGTTGATGAAATACTTGAGGAATGTGCATCATATTAGCATTAGAGTAAGCGGCAATCGCTTCATTTAAATAACCTCAGTCTATGGAGTAGACTGGTATGGTTACGCATATGTATGTTGATGATGACATGGCGTACTAAATAGCACATGGTGCAGAAGGAGTATTTATGGCTGGTAAGGCTTCACCTAGTGAACCATTATGGGAGACAATTCTCCTGTTTGTGCCTAGAACTTTAGGAAAGTTAGTGCGCTCGCTTTTTGGTGTTGGAGAATACGATGAGGCATATCGCAGAGACGGTTTGTGCTTCGTTATGCTTGTTCTTGCGATTTTATTCTGCGCATCAGAATGGTTTAGAGTTAGTGGATTTATTGGAGTAGGTCTCCATTTTGTGTCTTCTAGTTTGCTTGGAATTATGAGCGTTGTTCTGCCTGTATGGTTAAGCGTTGTCGCTTTTAGGTTGATGCGTAACAGTGGAGCTGGCTCTGGTAATCCTCGTGTTATTAGCGGATTTATTATTCTATTGTTATCTGTTTGCTCAATTCTTGATATTTCTTCTGCGCCTCGCGGAAAAGCATTTAATTTAGGAACTGTGCAAAAGTCAGGTGGGTTATTAGGTTTTGTGCTCGGATCTCCGCTATCGTGGGGTCTTTCTCGTATTTTTGCAATTATTATTTTTGTAGTAGCTGCTATTTTTTCGATATTAATGATTACTCGCCTTCATGTAACTGATATAGCTCAAGGTGTTGCTACTATTTTTGCTAAATATAACAGTAAAAAGTCTTCTGAAGATTTAGGAAACTCTGAAGAAGATAATTCTGACAGCAAAACCAATTCTTTGGAATTTGCAGATGGCGTGCCAACTCACAATGAAGAGTCGCCGAAAAATAATAGCGGATCTTCTCAAATGTCTTCTGTGTTGAAACTGTTTAAATCATTCTTTAAGCGTAAAAACAGTAATAATAATGGGGAATTGCTTGACGAATACGCCGGCGATGATGCATTTTCGCATGCTGCTTCTCACGGTAATAGTGTAGATAATCTTGAAAGAGTTGAACCTCGTAAAGCAAGAACTGTGAGCAGCTCTTCCGATAATAATGCTGCAAATAATTCCCAATTTGAAAATGCTGATAATAATTCGAGTCAACTTACACCTAGAAGTGTTTCATCTTCATCAAAGCCTGTTCCTGAAGAAATATTGCCAAAAGCTCCTATGAGTGATTCCTCTTTATCTGCAAGCGATCCATGGTCAAGTATTCCAGCTGAACGTATGGATCAATATCGCAGGGATCAGGAAGATTCAGATAATGAAAATGCTGCAGACGGCGAAAATGGTGCTGGCAATAATAATGAGCCTTCTTTTGATTCTTTCTCTGAACCTTACAAGCTCCCTGATTTGAATCTTTTAGCTCATGGCAAGCCTCATGCTGCGAGAACTCCAGCAAACGATAACGTTATTCGTGCGCTAACTTCTACTTTTGAGCAATTTGACGTCGACGCTCACGTTATTGGATTCCTTAGAGGACCATCTGTTACGCAGTACGAGGTTGAGCTTGGTCCTGGTGTAAAAGTTGAAAAAGTTACGAATTTGCAAAAAAATATTGCATACGCTGTAGCTAGCACGGATGTGCGTATTTTGTCGCCAATCCCAGGAAAGTCTGCTATTGGTATTGAAATTCCAAACGTCGACCGTGAAATTGTGCATTTGGGAGATGTTCTGCGCTCGCAAAAAGCTATGAATGACCCTAATCCTATGCTTACAGGCGTTGGAAAAGATGTTGAAGGTCATTTCGTAACTGCAGCTCTCGATAAAATGCCGCATTTGCTTGTTGCTGGTGCTACCGGCTCCGGTAAGTCGAGTTTTATTAATTCAATGCTTACTTCGATTATTATGAGGGCAACTCCTGAACAAGTTCGCATGATTATGGTCGATCCTAAGCGCGTGGAGCTTTCTGCTTATGCTGGTATTCCGCATTTGCTTACTCCGATTATTACGGATCCTAAGAAGGCTGCGCAGGCTCTTGAGTGGGTTGTTAAAGAGATGGATGCTCGCTACGATGACTTGCAATTCTTTGGTTTCCGTCATGTTAAAGATTTCAACAAGGCTGTCCGTGAAGGAAAGGTTCACGCACCGGCTGGATCTGAGCGAAAAGTTGCTCCATACCCGTATTTGCTTGTGGTTGTGGACGAGATGGCTGATTTGATGATGGTTGCTAAGAACGATGTTGAAAGTTCTATTCAGCGTATTACTCAGCTTGCTCGAGCTGCAGGTGTGCATTTGGTTCTCGCTACTCAGCGTCCGTCTGTTGACGTTGTAACAGGTTTAATTAAGGCGAATATTCCTTCTCGATTGGCTTTTGCTACTTCGTCTGCAACTGATTCAAGGGTTATTCTCGATACTGTTGGTGCAGAGACTTTGATTGGTCAAGGAGATGCTTTGTTCCTTCCAATGGGTGCTGCTAAGCCTCAGCGTGTACAGGGATCGTGGGTGAGTGAATCTGAAATTCGCAAGGCTGTGGAGTATGTTCGCACGCAGCGTAAACCAAAGTATCGTGAAGATATTGAGCAAATGGCTCAAAAAGCGGATGCTCAAGCTCAAAGCAAGCTTAAAACTAGCGATATTGGCGACGATATGGATGAGTTGCTTCAGGCTGCTGAGCTTGTTGTCAGCTCGCAATTTGGCTCTACTTCAATGCTTCAGCGTAAGTTGCGCGTTGGCTTTGCAAAGGCAGGTCGATTGATGGATTTGCTTGAATCTCGAGGTGTTGTGGGACCTTCTGAAGGTTCTAAAGCTCGCGAAGTTTTGGTTCAGCCTGAAGATTTGCCAAAAGTTTTGGCTTTTATTCGTGGCGAGTCAGATTCGTTATAAGATATTGTATTGTTGTGTACAACACCAAGTTGTGTGTGCTAGAAGTTTTTACTTTGCAGTAGAATGAAGGTTATGCGTATGAAGAAAAAAGCTAAGTCATCATTTTTTGCTGGCTGGAATTATGCTCCAAATATTGTGACTTATATCCGTATCGTGCTTTCGCTTGTTTTTATTGTTTTATATTTGAAAGCAGGTACGTGGGGTTTTGATTCAGTTTCGTTGCGTTGGGCTGCGTTTGTGCTGTTTGTCGTAGCTGCTTCTACGGATAAGCTCGACGGGTGGATGGCTCGTAAATATCATAAGGTTACAGAATTAGGTAAGTTACTTGATCCGATTGCGGATAAAATTCTTATTCTAGCTGCGCTTATTATTGCTTCTGTTTTCGGCGAAATTTATTGGTGGATAACCATCTTGTTCATGATTCGCGAAATTGCTATTACTCTTGTGCGAATTTATGTTGTTAATGTTCGTGGAAGAGTAATTGCTGCATCTTCTGCAGGAAAGTATAAGACTCTTACGCAATCGATTGGTATTGCAATGATTATTGCACCGCTTGTTGCAACTCTTCATGCTAATCCATTGCCTTCTTGGATGGTTTCTTACTATGCAGTGGCTTTTGGCTTGCTTGGTATTTCTTTGGGCTTTGCTTTCTATTCTGCAGTTTTGTATGTCTATAGTGCTTTCTTTGAAGGTTCTTCAGATAGCGAATCTCAAGTTGATGATGCAAAAAATGCAGTTCCTTTGCCTCCTGTGAAGTAAATAAAATCAATAAGTAAACTTCTTGTTTGTAGCTTACGGTTTTTCATAGATTATCCCTAAAGGGTTTATGTTGTGGAAAATCGTAAGCTACAATCATATCGAGCGTATTATGAATAATTCTTCAGATTTTAATACAGTTTCTTTAGCCGCGGATCTATTGGAAAAAAGTTTTATTAAAGGAATGCATATTGCTTCAGCAGAGTCGTTAACTGGCGGGCTTTTGGCTGATGCTTTTGTTTCTGTTCCTGGTGCATCACGAGTTTTTTGTGGTTCTGCTGTCACTTATGATATTCATGCTAAATCCAAAATTCTTGGTGTAAATTCTAATCTTTTACAATCTGAAGGCGCGGTTTACCAGGATGTTGCTTTTCAAATGGCGATTGGAGCTGCTCAAATATATCGTGGCAGTGGATGGGTGTATGGGGAAGATTATGAGTGTTGTGCAAATTTTCCTATTATTGGCTTGTCTACAACTGGTGTTGCAGGTCCTGGTCCCGATGGCAATAAACCAGCAGGTTTAGTTTATGTTGGAATATTTTTGCCTAAAGTTAATGATGCTGTGGATTCTGTTAAAGATGCGGCTCATAAAGAACTTGAAGATGGATGCGTGAGTAACGTCTATGATTATGATTTTGCTCAGATCGAGAGTCAAAGCGTAACTAAAATTGCGCCATCAAGTGCTGCTTTTGTTTTTGAATTGAGATTATCTGGCAGTCGTCAGGAAGTTCGCGAATCTACTGTATTTCAGTTGTTGAGAATTACTAATGAGTTGATTGCTTATGTCGAAGATTGTAAGTAGTTGGGTTGTAATCAAGACACGCGCTATCGAACAAATGTTCGCATATATAGTATACTTGTGTTTGTCGAAATGATTTAAGCTGAGTTAGCGTTTAAGTGCTTGGATTAAATGTTTTATCCACATTGCACAAAAATGCTTGTACTTGAATCTAGTATGGAACTAAGGTCGTTCGATACATAACGGCATGCGAAAGGAGTAGCATACATGGCGCAAACGAAAAGTAAAGGCAGTATTAATCGCCTTATTGATGCGGATAAAACAGATCCACGTCGCCAAGCAGCGTTAGAAACTGCTTTAGCCAATGTTGAACGACAATATGGAAAAGGTTCTGCAATGCGCTTAGGTGATAGACCTATGCAAGATGTAGAAGTTATTCCTACTGGTTCATTAGCGTTGGACACTGCTTTGGGGATTGGCGGTGTTCCTAGAGGGCGAATAGTTGAAGTCTACGGTCCTGAGTCTTCTGGTAAAACAACTCTTGCTTTGCATATCGTTGCAAATGCTCAAAAAAATGGTGGGGTAGCGGCATTTATTGATGCTGAGCATGCGTTGGATCCTGTCTATGCGCGAAAGCTTGGAGTAGACACGGATGCTCTTATTGTTTCTCAGCCAGATAACGGTGAGCAGGCATTGGAAATTGCTGATATGCTTATTCGTTCTGGTGCGTTAGATGTTATTGTTGTTGATTCTGTAGCGGCATTAGTTCCTAAAGCTGAAATCGATGGCGATATGGGAGATAGTCATGTGGGTTTACAAGCTCGCTTAATGAGTCAGGCGTTGCGTAAGATGACTGGTGCTCTTTCACAAGCTGGCACTACTGCTATTTTTATTAATCAGCTTCGTGAAAAAATTGGCGTATTCTTTGGTAACCCTGAAACTACCACTGGTGGTAAAGCTTTGAAGTTCTATGCGTCTGTGCGTATGGATATTCGCAGAGTTTCTACTATTAAAGAGGGTGAAGAAGCTGTTGGCAACCGAACGAAAGTTAAGATTGTCAAGAATAAAATGGCTCCGCCTTTCAAAACTGCTGAGTTTGATGTTCTTTACGGAGAAGGTATCTCTACTGAAGGTTCTGTTATCGATATGGGGCTGCAAGCTGAAGTTATTAAGAAATCTGGTTCTTGGTTTACTTATGACGGTGAGCAGCTTGGACAAGGTCGTGAAAACGTCCGTAAGTTCTTGAAAGATAATCCAGCTATTACTGAAGAAATTAGCGAAAAAGTCAAAGCTTCGTTAGGTTTAATGCATCCTGAAGATCAATTCGCTGAAGATTCTGAACTAGATCAATTCGCTGATGATTCTGTAGCTAAAAATTCTGCACAAAAGTCATCCGAATCGAAGTAATAATAAGATTACAGTGTAAAGCGAATGCAATATGCCTATTAGTGTAGAGAGTTTTCTTCGCGATCATCCAGTAGAGCGGACTGAAGAAGATGACGAAAGTAATAGCGTAAAGCCACATACTCGCAAAAAAATATCGCATAAATCAGTACTTTTAAGCGCAAAAAATAATACAAAAAACATGCCGTATGTAAAAAACACTAAAGTAAGTGATTTAAGCGACGAACTTTGCAATAGTAGTGAAGATGATTGCAGGGAAGCTGCTTTAAGGCTTTTAGATTATGCTCCTCGCTCTGTGATGGACATGCGCAAAAGGCTTAAAGAAAAAGGCTACACGGAAGTTGCTATTGACGCGGTTATTCATCGTTTGCTTGAATTGCATCTTCTTGATGACAATCAATATGCTCAAATGGTGATTCGCTCTTGCGCTGTGAGGCTTCTTGGTGCTAGAGCTACTCGAATGGAATTGCAGCGTAAAAATGTTGATCCTGCTGCTATTTCACAAAACGTAGCTTCTGCTCAAAACTCTGGAGTATTCACTGAAGCAGCGTGGGAACTCGGTCGCAAAACGGCTTCGCGCACGAGAAATCTTGAGCCTTTAGTCAGAAGACGAAGATTTTTCGCAGCAGCTGCAAGAAAAGGTCATGATTTAAACGTTATTAACGAAGTGTATGCAGCTTTATTCGAAAGTAATAACGAATGAATAGTAAAAGAGGCTGGATTATACAAGTAAACCAGCCTCTTTCGCTTAAAACTTTATGATTATTTTGCGAAATTATGCGCTTGAGCTACAACATACTCAGGCATATCTTCAACATTAATAACATCATTAAAGCGTGGAGTTTTATTTTCAAGATTTCTAAGCATGCTTGGAGCTTTAGTTCCTGTAGCTTTACTAAGAGCGTCCATGCATTTGAAATCATCCATATCTTGCACATGCTCAATATTCAAAGCTTCAGCAACAACGCGAGGGAATTTGTATGGGCTTGCAGTGCTTAGCAATACTCTAGGTGTGCTTTCGTCATGTGGAATATTTTGCATAACGAAGAATCCGCAAGCAGTATGTGGATCGATCACATACTTGTACTTGTTCCAACAGTCATAAATAGCTTCGCGAATTTGATCCTCATTCGCCCAACCGCAGCCAAACAGTGAGCGAATCTTTGCAAGCACATTTTCTGGAATCTCAAAAGCGCCCCATTGAGTCAAGTCATTCATAAGCATTTGTATTAAACGCGTGTCTTTATCGCACATGTAATAAAGCATTCGCTCCAAATTAGAAGAAACCAAAATATCCATAGAAGGAGCAACAGTGTGATGGAATGTGCGTTGACGGTTGTAAGTGCCGCTTACCAAAAAATCAAAAAGCACATTGTTACTATTGCTAGCAACAATGAGATGCTTCACTGGAAGACCAAGCATTTTCGCATAATATCCTGCTAGAATATCGCCAAAATTACCTGTAGGAACACAAAATTCTACTTCGTCTCCAAGTTTTATAACTTCGCGTTCAATAAGCTGCTTGTATGCTGCAAAATAGTAAACAACTTGTGGCACAAGACGACCAACGTTAATTGAGTTAGCTGAAGACAATACTGTATTCGCATCTTCTTCAATATTTTTGTTGAGCTCATTATTTGTGAAAATCTGTTTAACGCCTGTTTGAGCATCGTCAAAATTACCGCGGACTGCGCAAACTTTCACATTTTCGCCTACCTGAGTAGTCATTTGCAATTCTTGGACGCGGCTAACTTTTCCTTCTGGATAAAAAGTAATCATAGAAGTGCCTGGAACATCAGCAAAACCAGCCAAAGCAGCTTTACCTGTATCTCCAGAAGTTGCAGTTAGAATCATAACGCTTTTTTCAATATCAGATTCATTCTCGTGTTGAGTTTTAGTGCGAGACATTAATTGTGGCAACATTTGCAAAGCAACGTCTTTAAACGCACAAGTAGGACCATGGAAAAGTTCCATCACAAAATCGCTAGTGTTCCCAAGCTGCTGGAGTGGAGTAATAGCGTTATTAGCCCATTGATTGCCGTATGCCAGTTTAATGCAAGAAGAAAGCTCTTCTGAAGTATAATCAGGCAGCAACAGTTGCAAAATATCCTGCGCAATTTCTTGATACGATTTGCCTTGCAATTTAGAAATATCGTAACGCTCGCTACCAAGGCTATCGGCTACAAATAATCCGCCATCTTCAGCAATTCCTTTACGTATTGCCTCTTTTGATGTGCATGTTGGCTTAAGCGAACGAGTGCTATGGAAAATAGTTGTATCTGATGCCATAATAACTCCGTAACCGTCTGTTTATAGAGAATATTTTTTACTTACGTAGATTATTTACGTAAATTATTTACACAACTTATATCAAATTATGGTACCTGAAGCGCTGGGCGAATGGGCGTGTGCTAATCTCATAGTATAAATGCTTTTGTTTTACTATTAATTAATTGGCGATTAGGCAAATAATCTATAGGGGGAAACGTTGTCTGTTGATGATTTAGTGAATGCTCGTGCTGATTGTGCGCGCAAAGCGTGGCGTAATTTTGCTCATGCAGACACTCGCGCAAAAAATGCGCTTCTCGAAAAAATGGCAGATGCCTTAGAGTATGCAGCTTCAAATATTGCTGAGGCTAACAAAAAAGATCTTAAAGAAGCTGAAGCTAAGGGAATGGATGCTGGAAAGCTCGATCGGCTTAAATTTAATGAAGAGCGAATCCAAGCTTCTGCAAAAAGCGTGCGAAAAATTGCGCAATTGCAGGATCCTGTAGGTCAAGTAGTTCGCGGATACACTCTTCCTAATGGAATTAAACTTTCGCAAATTCGAGTTCCAATGGGCGTTATGGGAATGATTTACGAAGCTCGTCCAAACGTAACTATTGACGTAGCTGCTTTGTGTATTAAATCTGGAAATGCTGCGATTTTGCGAGGCGGAAGCGCGGCTCTTCATACGAATCAGGCGAGTATTGAAGTTATACAATCGGTTCTTAAAAATTCTAACTTTAGTGCTGATTTGATTCAGTCTGTTGACGATTTAGGAAGAGACGGAGCTACGTCAATGATGCATGCTCACGGTCATATTGATGTGCTTGTGCCTAGAGGTAGTGCAAATCTTATTGCAGCAGTTGTTCAAGAATCTACGGTTCCTGTTATTGAGACTGGAGCTGGAAACGTACATATTTATGTAGATAAAAGCGCTGATATTAAAAAAGCTGTACCTATTATTATTAATGCAAAAACGCAACGAGTGGGCGTGTGCAACGCTGCTGAAAAATTATTAGTGCATAAAGCTGTTGCGCAAGAATTTTTGCCAAAAATCGCTGCTGCTTTAGCTGAGCATAATGTAATTTTGCATGCAGACGATAAATCTTACGATATTTTGCAATCCGCTAATATTCAAGGATTGCAGCTTGAGCGTGCCACTGAGGAAGATTGGAAGCGAGAATATTTGTCGCTGAATATGGGTGTAAAAGTTGTAGATGATTATACTGATGCAGCTTCTCATATTGCGAAATATTCTACTGGCCATACTGAAACCATTATTGCTGAAGATTACTCAACTATTCAAAGTTTTATTGCAAGTGTTGATTCCGCTATAGTTATGGTAAATGCTTCAACGCGCTTTACGGATGGTGGCGAGTTTGGTTTCGGTGCAGAACTTGGTATTTCTACGCAAAAATTGCATGCGAGAGGCCCTATGGGTTTGCTTGAAATGACAACAACCAAATGGATCGGCTACGGAGATGGGCAAATACGTTTATAGTTTATTTTTTACATCTCAATGCGCACACTACTATTCAGTCGTATAGATATTCGTGTGGTGAGATTTGAGATTTTTCGCACTGAGCGAGGCGAACGTCAGAGCCGAAGGCTGCTGATTCGCCGAGTGAAGAAGAAAAATCGAAAAATCTCTGCGATGAGCAAGGTTATTAACGAATTAGCATGCAGAGTTTGGGGGATTTCTTTACGAGCACTAAAAGAGGACTGAGAAGCTACATTCTTTAAGAAAGGCGAACACGCTAAACTCTTTTAGCAGCCAGAGCGCCCGAAGGACGGGACGTGCGAGGAAAGAAATCCCCCAAAACTCGCGCAACACCAAACAAATTAAAGTATATGTCCTGGTTTTAATAGTTACGTGGCGGTAAGGTAAGAGTATGCCTAATAATGACGTGAATTTGAGTACAGCTGAAGCGCTTGATATTGCTGCTGAACGTTTGTCCATTGTGCGATATGTTTTTTTGGTGCAAATTGAAGATGGTATTGCTTCTGCATCGCAACGTTCATCGCTTGAGTATGCTGACGCAGTGTTAATGGGCTGGCCAGATTCTGATTCGAATGATGTGACTATTCCTGATGAAACTTCGTTTAATAATGTTCTTAAAAATGTTCGCAATATGGAAAAGAATATTATTAAGTTTAGCGAATTAGAACGTGATCATGATATTGATGGCATGACATCCATGCTTGCTAAAATTTCGGAATCTGTAGCGAAAATTCGTGGTGCATATCAACCAGATTTCCCTCTTCCAACTTTTGCCGAAATCCAGCGTGTCGTAAAAGATGAGTGGGATGAAGAAATGGGCAATATTAATCCGGATAGCGCAAATGTTGCATCTGGGTTAGTGAATGAAACTCAAGTGGAAGACAAGGAATCTGAAGCGAATGAGTCCTGAAATTCACGAAGATGCAGAACGTCGCATGTCTGACCTATTTCATGGCGCGTTTACTGGTAAAGAAGCGGCTCCTCCTGCGGTTGTGAATTCAGTTCATAAACGTACTTCTACTCGTGGCAATGTGCACGAGCGTCAGCGCATTGGAATTATGGGCGGCACATTCGATCCAATACACAATGGTCACTTGGTCGCTGCTTCAGAAGTTGCTTGGGTTTATGATCTTGACGAAGTTATTTTCGTTCCTACCGGTAGGCCTGTTTTTAAGCTTGATAAAAAAGTTACGAATGCAGAAGATCGTTATTTAATGACTGTTATTGCAACAGCCTCCAATCCAAAGTTCACTGTTTCTAGGGTTGATATTGATCGCCCTGGAGTTACTTATACTATAGATACTTTACGAGATATACGCGCTCAACATCCTGATGCGGAACTTTTCTTTATTACTGGAGCTGACGCTATTGCTGAAATAATGCAATGGAAAAATGCGCGCGAAATGTGGAATTTGGCTCGATTCGTGGCTGTTACTCGTCCTGGCTATTCGAGGCCAGAAAAGTTAGCAGATTCTAATTCTCCGTTAATGCCTCGCCAAATGCATACGAATGATACTGGTATTGCGGCGAATCGTGATGATATGGTTCATTGTGATTCTACGCATTTGCCGGTTGATATTTTAGAGATTCCAGCATTGTCTATTTCTTCTACTGATGTTCGTCGTCGAGCTGAGCATGGTGAGCCGGTGTGGTATTTAGTTCCAGATGGAGTAGTTCAGTACATAGTTAAGCATGGTTTATATCGTGCGTAATTATTGATTTTGTAGGCTTGTCGTTTATCGTCTGTGCAAAAAGTTAGTATTGATTATGTTCATTTCGCGAATTAAAGCGAACTAATGTTTGGAGATATGGTGAGCATCGTCCTTGAAGGAAAGCCAGATAAAAACCTTGTTCTCGTTACCGGTCGCGCACATCCGAAGCTTGCTCGTGATGTAGCTGATCAGCTTGGAATTGATGTACTTGAAACTACGGCATACGATTTTGCTAATGGTGAAATGTATGTTCGCTATACGCAATCTGTGCGTGGTACAGATGTATTCGTTATTCAAAGCCACAGTGATCCTGTTAACAAGTCCATTATGGAACAGTTAATTATGATTGACGCTTTGAAGAGGGCTTCTGCTCGTTCAATTACTGCAGTATGCCCGTTGCTTGGTTATTCTCGACAAGATAAGAAGCATCGCGGTCGTGAACCTATTTCTTGCCGCTTGATGTTTGACTTGCTAAAGACTGCTGGTGCTGATCGCATTATGAGCGTCGATTTGCATGCAGCTCAGTCTCAAGGATTCTTCGACGGTCCTGTTGATCACTTGATTGCTATGCCAGTTTTGGTTGATTACGTACGTGATCGTTTCCGCGATGATCTTGCTAATGTGACTGTTGTGTCTCCTGATGCTGGTCGTATTCGCGTAGCAGAACAGTGGGCTCAGCGCTTAGGCGGCGGTCCTTTGGCTTTCGTGCACAAAACTCGCGATATCACTTGCCCTAATAAGACGGTTGCAAATCGCGTCGTTGGTGATGTTGCTGGACGCGATTGCGTTATGGTTGACGACTTGATCGATACTGCAGGAACTATTGCAGGAGCTTGCAATGTGTTGAAGGAAGCTGGAGCTAAGTCTGTTACAGTTGTTGCAACTCACGGCGTGCTTTCTGGTCCTGCAGTCGAACGTTTGAAGTCTTGTGGTGCTAGGGAAGTTGTTTTGACTGATACTGTGCCTATTCCAGAAGAGAAGCGTTGGGATGGTTTGACTGTTCTTTCAATTGCTCCGCTTCTTGCAAGCGCTATTAAAGCAGTGTTTGAGGATGGTTCGGTTGCTAAGCTTTTCGACACTTATCCTGAGCATCACGGACAAGGATTCTTATTTGCTTAAGTATTGATTTCGTGCGGTTTGCTTTTCGGCACGCCAATTTGACGTTTTTCGATATTATGGCATAATAGTGACTTGGCGGTTTTTCCGCCGTTCCCTCATGGTGTAATGGCAGCACACGGGTCTTTGGAACCCTTTGTCTTGGTTCGAATCCAGGTGAGGGAGCTTACTTGAAGCGCTACTCGTTGAATCGGGTGGCGTTTTTTGTTTTGAACGCTGCTAATAAGTAATAGAATTACATACAGCGAAATTTATTGAAATAGTATAAGGAGCGTATGCGTGGAAAAGCATGATGTAACTGCGGCAATAATTTTGGCAGCAGGCGATGGGACGCGTATGCGTTCAGAAACTCCAAAAGTACTACATCCATTTGCTGGTAAAACATTTCTCAATCGTGTTATGGATGCCATGAATGGCGTAAATCCTAAAAAACTAGCTGTAGTTGTGCATGCTCAGGCTGAACGCGTAGCTGCTGCTGCTGTTAGCTATAACGAAAATGTGCATATTGTAAATCAGGACGAAACTCCTGGAACCGGCAGAGCAGTGCAATGTGCTATTAAAGATCTTAACGAAATTGCTAAAAACGAAACTGGTGAAGCATTAAAAGGAGCTGTGCTGATTGCCGCAAGCGATATGCCGCTACTTGATACGCAAACTTTGCAGTCTTTAGTTGATTTTCACAATAATAATAACAATGTGGCAACAGTTCTTACAGCAGTATTAGACGATGCAACTGGCTACGGCCGTATTGTGCGCGAAGCAAACGGTGACGTTTTGCGTATTGTTGAGCATAAAGATGCAAATGCTGGAGAGCTTGCTATTCATGAAGTGAACACTTCTGTATATGTATTCGATGCGACTGTATTATGTGACGCGATTGCAGATCTTAACTCTCAAAATGCTCAAGGTGAGTTCTATTTGACTGATGCCTTGGAACATGCTCGAAAGTTTGGTCATGTTGGTGCAATGTCTGCTCCAGATCCGCTTACTGTAGAAGGCGTAAATAATCGTGTGCAATTAGCTGCGCTCGCAAAAGCACATAATAAGCGTGTGTGCGAAAAATGGATGCTTGAAGGTGTAACTATTCTTGACCCTGATACTACTTGGATTGAAGATAGTGTTACGCTCGCACAAGATGTTACTGTGCTTCCTGGGTGCTTCCTTCAAGCTCGTACTACGGTTGCAAGTGGTGCTGTAGTTGGCCCTTACACGACTCTTATTGATGCGCAAATTGATGAGGATGCTGTGGTTGAACGTTCGCGCGTACAGGAATCGCATATTTGTAGGGCTGCAAACATTGGTCCTTGGACGTATTTGCGTGCAGGAAACGTACTTGGTGAGGAAAGTAAGGCAGGAGCTTTCGTAGAAATGAAGAAAGCTCATATTGGAAATGGCACTAAAGTACCTCATTTAAGCTATATTGGCGATGCTGATTTGGGTGAGCATACGAATATTGGCGGCGGTACGATTACTGCAAATTATGACGGAGTGCATAAGAATCATACTACGATTGGTTCTGGTGCTCACGTTGGCGCAGGAAACCTGTTTGTAGCACCGGTTACTGTGGGAGATGATGTTACTACCGGCGCTGGATCGGTGGTACGTCACGATGTTCCGGCTGATTCTATGGTGTACTCGGAAAATACTCAGCACGTTGTAGAGGGCTGGAAGCCAGCTTGGGAACGCTAAAAGCGTTTGTTGGAGAAATTAAGGAGTAGTAACATTATGACAGCTTTAGAAAGCTCAATTAGTGCAATTCGTATTGCTGCCGCTGCTGCAGACCGTTTGAAAGCAACGAACGAGCAGGCTTTTGATGTAAGCGATTTGCTTGGTATTACGGATGCTATGTTAGTTGTTTCTGCTTCAAATGAGCGTCAAGTATTAGCTGTTGCAGAAGAAATCGAAAAAGACTTGTACTTGAAAGACAACAAACGCAAGGCTTTATCTCGTGAAGGCTTGGAATTAGCACAGTGGATTTTGCTTGATTTTGGCGATTTTGTGGTTCATGTAATGCATGAGGAAGCACGAGCATTCTACCGCTTGGAACGCCTGTGGAATGATTGCCCGGCAATCGATTTGCAACTGCCAGAGCATGCTAGCGAAACTGAAGATTCTAGCGAAACTGAATAATAAGAAGAAAGTACGGTACAAACCATGGTTGATTTCGTAGAAAATGTTGCGAGTAACGTAAATAATTCCATTAATAGTGCGCATGAAGGAATTGCTCGTTCTGTTATGCTTATTCGCCACGGTCAAACTCCGTATAATGCACAGTTCCGTTTGCAAGGCATGATTGATATTGCTTTGGATGAGTCTGGAATGGATCAGGTGACTCGCTCTGGAAAAGCTTTGCGCGTGCTTTTTGGTGCTTCTGATTTAGAAGATCCAAAGGACCCGAACAGCACTGAACACGTGCGCATTACGTCAGAAGAAGCGGACGCGAGTTTTGTGGCGATTGTTTCTCCACTTATTCGCGCTCAACAGACTGCTCATGCTTTTGCAGATAAGATTGGGCTTCATGTGCATGTTGAAAATGGTGTGCGCGAGCGTTTCTTTGGCGAGTGGGAAGGTTTGAATCGTCAGCAGATTAGCGAGCAGTGGCCGGAAGATTTCAAAGCTTGGGTTGAAGGTAAAGGCGGAGAGCTTCGTCATGGTGCTGAAGCTAAGCAGGAAGTAGGAGAGCGCGCTGCTGCTGCAGTAGAAGATTGGACTCGCAAAACTGGCGCAGACCGTGATTTGCTAGTATTTTCGCATGGTTCCTGTCTTTCGCAAACTGTTCATAAGCTGCTTGGATTAGATAAAGTAGATCCTTCTTACAAGACGATTGGCGGCATGGGAAATGGTCGCTGGGCGCGCTTAATTCCAAGTCTTAATGCGGATGGTTCGATTCATTGGCGTTTGGATGCTTATGATCAAGGCCCTGCAGCTGATCCTACAAGCCAGCGTCTTATTCGCATTTGGGGTGCTGCGTAATCTCTCCTTTACCGCTTAATTACCGAAAGCTACCGTTTAGCGATTTTGTAAAGACGGACTATTTACAGTGCCGTATAGTCAAAATTACAAAACAAAAAGCTAACAAACGCTAACAGTAGTGTACGGAAAGGAGGCTTGATGAAAGTAACTATTGCTATCGTTCCGCCTGAGGAAGAGCAGTCAGTTCAGTTGTCAATTCACAATATTGACGATGAGCTTAAGCACATTATCGCTCAGTTACAAAGCATTGACTCCAATGATGCAAATGTAAGAAGTGCTGAAAATAATACTGAAATTAATACTTCAGATAAGTTGAGCAACAATAATCCATTCATATACGGTTATATTAACGATTCGATTATTGTTATGCACGAGCCAGATGTGATTATGATTTGCGTTGAAAATTCGCGCGTAATCATTCACGGTGATAAAGGCGAGTGCGTGTCTTACAAGCGCCTAATGGATTTTGACAATCCGCAATTCGCGTCGTTTGTGCGCATATCTAAATCCGCAATCGTGAACTTGAATCGCATTGTTCGAGTCGATCCAGGATTTGGTGGAAGTATGAGCGTAAAAATGGACGATGGAAGTGTTGAGTGGATTAGTCGCAGATGCTTAGCTGGGTTCAAAAAGCGCTTAGGGATGTAGTTATAGTAATAACGAATGTAGCTAGAATGTAGTCAAATATAAAACTATCAAAAATTTTAATACTGATTTTTTTTTAATACTAGATTTTAATACTTAAAAGGAAGCGATTATTATGGAAAAGCAAGTTGCAACATTAGGTAAAACAATGGTAAAAAACATTGTTACAGGCATTAGCATAGGATGCATTATTTTTACAGTAATGTCTTTTATATCAAGTCTGTTAGCGCATAGTGAGGTTGGGAATAGAATTGCATCTTATGCTGTAGCATCGTTTGTTATAGGCATAGGATATGGAGTGTTCGCTATTTTTTGGTCGAATGAACGCATGTCAAATTTTGCAAAGTTCGTTTTTGCGCTAGTTCCGCCAATTGCTATTCAGTTTATTGTATCGGTGATTGTTGGATGGATTTCGTTCAAAGATGAGCCAGCGGTGATTTGCGGATGGATTGCGTTCACTGTTATTTTACCGATTCCTATTGCTGCAATAATTTATTACTTCGAGAAGAAGAAAGCGAAAGAAATGAACGCTAGACTGCAAGCATTGCGTAAAGAAAGCAAGTAAATTAGTGACAACTAAATAATCAAGTAAAGAATTGAGTGGTGTTCATCTTCGCCGTTGAGGACGAACGCCACTCGATATTGTATGACGCCTACTATAGACGTACTAATTCGGCGTTTTGCGCGACGACCTGCCTGAGCGTTTAAAGCGTAGCGCGCGAAGGCAACTCGGAGCGGAAACTCGCTTAAGTTGGAAGTCCAGTGGACTTCCAACTTAAGCGAGTTTCGTAGTGAGCGCGTTACCCGCGCGAGCGTCCGCGCTCAGTGCGAAAAATCTCAAATCTCTACCGCACTAATATCCACACGACTGAATGACGACGCATTAATCTTTTGCAATAGTTTTGCCGGCAGTAGCTCCAGAAGTCAAGTCCTGAATCTCAGTGATTTCCATAACTGGAACTGCAGCTGGCTTCTTCGTACCTTTTTCTTCGGCCACACGTACCTGTTCTTCGTAAATCGCGTCATCGGTGTGAAGGGTGACGGTTCCGCGGAAGCGATAACCTTTCTTTTCTGCCAAATTAGCAACTGCTACAACCAGCTGGCTGCCGTCTTGCAAGTTCTTATAATGCTGACCTGCAGTGCGCTCGTGGTAGGCAAGGTGGTTGTCGTCGAGTACGAACATAGACATTTTTGGTCCCAAATCAAGCTCGCCATCTTTGCTTACTGTTGCAATCCAAGCCAAATTATTCGCAATAAATTCTTTCATATCTGCGCTAAGAGTTGCCATAATATTCCTTTCCTAACAAAATTGCGCACTTTCTTCGTACGCAATTTATAAGCCTACATTGCTACATTACGCTGATTTAAAAGTGTATACGAGCGTGTAGCGTAAAAAAATTGTAAGTTGTGATATAAATCACCCAATTCTTCAATAGTTTCGTGGGTGAAATTTATACAGCAAAATACTTGATTGCCACTGTTTTCTGAAGCGTATATCGGAAATTTTACGAAAGAACGCCAGAAAGTTGTACTTTTCACGATTTTACGGCTATTCTGTCTATTTTATAAGCTAAAACGCTTTATAAAAGAAAAATTTTAAAGAATCAACTTTTATAGTTGAAGGGGAAACATTATGAAGGTGAAATATGAAACAGCTAAATCTATAGCTGAACCGCTTTCGGATAAATCGGGCATGCCTCAAGGCAAAAGTGTTCATACTGCTCAGATTATGTTGTTGATTTGTGCTGCTATTTGGGGTGGCAGCTATGTTTCTTCAAAATATGCTCTTGAAGTGTTTCCTGTGCAATGGCTTATGGGCGTTCGTATGGTTGGAGCTTGCACAATTATGGCTGTTATTTTTTTCGGTACACTTCGTAAAACTTTTACAAAAAAGCTTATTGTTCCTTCTTTACTAACTGGAATTACGTATTATGCTACTTTAATTTTGCAAACTGAAGGATTACGTTCAATCGATCCAGGCCGTAGCGCGTTTTTGACAGCAGCATATTGCGTAATTACGCCATTTTCTGCTTGGTTAATTGTCAAGAAAAAGCCAACTCTTTTAGGATTAGTAGCTGCAGTTATGTGCGTTGCTGGAGTAGGTTTTGTGGCATTAAAGCCTGGAATGCTTGTTCTCACATTGTCTTATGGAGATTTCCTTACTTTATTATGTGCTGCAGTTTTTGCTTTTAATCTTACGTTCCTTGCGTATTATTCTCGTAAATATAATCCAGTTACGTTAACTTTTGGGCAATTTGTTGTTTCAGGCGTACTTTTTGTAGCTGGTGCGCTTATTTGTGAGCCTTTGCCAAACTTTAACGCTGCTGATCATTTCTCTATTTTTGCTAATATGTTCTACCTTACAGTGGTAGTAACAGTAGTTGCACAAATTATGCAAAACTATAGTTTGGTGAATCTTTCTACTGCAAACGCTTCTGTGATTATGTGCACTGAAAGTTTGTTCACGCTTTTATTCTCTACTATTCTTTTTCATGAGCATGTTTCTAACATGGCTTTTGTGGGATTTGCTTTAATATTTGCTGCAATTATTACTGCAAGCTTAGGTGAGCATTATTGTGATAAAAGAGCGAATTGTGAGCTTTCTTATAAAGATAGAGATTTTGAGGTTGCTAAGTCTTAGGCATTTCAGTTTTGTGTAGCTAAGTTTTATGTATATAAGACTTGTGATTTTGTTGTAAGAATGCTCTGGCGATACTGTGCAATTTTTGCGTAGAGTGATACCATCATTGTTGTAATGATGTTGGTAGTGGAATTTGCATATTTGCCATGCATTTTGGCATTATATTCGCATAAATAGTTAAGGTGCATAAGTGAAGAATTTCTTCAAAGGCATATCGTTTACGCAAGTATTAGCTGGATCGCTCGCTGCAGTGACTTCGTTTTTACTTGCTTCTAAAATTGGTATTGCTGGTTCAGTTATTGGCGTAGCTATTGGTTCTATTGTCTCAGCAGTAGCATCACAGTTGTATCAGAATGTTATTCACGCTTCATCGCGTAAACTTTCGGAAGTGAATCCGAATACTTCTACAGAACAGTCTAATTTTAGTAATGTGTCAGATTCTAGCGTGCGTTCAAATGGTTTAGAGAATGTTGATTCTAAAAGAATTGGAGATGATATTCATATGCAATATTCATCAAATTCGTTGCAATGTAATACTGATCCTTCAGATGACAAAAATATGACTGTTCAAGATGCAAGATCTGGACGCACTGTTAGTTCGCAAGTCCGTAATCCAGAATTAGAAAATACGCGTATTTTGGAATTGTCGAAATTACGTGAACAGCATGAAGAAGACATGGAACTGTCGGAGGGCACAATTCCAGAGCCGGTGCCGTTATCTAAGGTTGTTAGTGAAAACTACGGTTACTCTTCTAGATCTTACCAAAATAGAAACGATCATCGTACAACAATTGTTGTTGCTGTTATAAGTGCTCTTATAGCTGTTATTGTTACTGCAGGTGCTGTTCTTTTGTTTACACAAGGAAAAGGCACAGACAATATTGATAAGCCTGAAGAAATTAGTCATGAGCAGCAGCAAAATCAGCCGCAACCTAAGCAACGTCTTAACACTAATACTAATCAAGACCATAAGAAGTCTCATGATGATTCTGATAGTAAAGATGCTAATGAAGACGAAAATGATGAGCATGGCAATGAAAACGCAACTGGCTCAACAGGTGGTCATTCTGATAATGATTTAGGTAGTGATACTAACAATGATTCAGGAACGAATTCAGGTGATGCTGCTAGTGGGAATAGTGGATCGGGTGCTGATAGTTCTGATGCAGGTGCTGGATCTGCTGGATCTTCGGGATCTACTGGTTCTTCAAACAATGTAACTTCTCCTGGTAATGGTGATCAATCTGGAAGTGCCAATGGTAACTAATTTTCGAATTGGTTCTTGAATTGGTTTGCCGAATTGGCGATTAAATTGTTAGTAGAATTCGCAGGATTTTTGGAATTTGTAAGTTGAATTCGACACGCCGCATTTGGATAGAGCGGCTATTTGTTGTATTCTATCAAAGGTTCGTTTGAACGGCATAAGTAAAAACGGGGCTATGGCGCAGCTGGTAGCGCATCTCCATGGCATGGAGGGGGTCGGGGGTTCGAATCCCCCTAGCTCCACAAATTTTAAACGTCACTTCTCATGAAGTGGCGTTTTTTGTTATTATTTTTCGATTTTTATGCGCCACGCCGTATTTTTTACTGTTTGTCTGCAAGTCGTACTAATAATGAACACCATCGACCAGAGGTCGCGCTCGACAAGAGTAATAAGCATGAGCTAGGGAAAGCGTTAATTGCTTACAAAAGGGGAGAGCGCCGAAGTTTACTGCTTAATCCCAAAAGTAGTGAGCTGGGACTTGGCTTAATATACCAAGGACTGTCGCAGCGAGTCGGCATTCGCTGCGGAGAGCTATCGACACGCTTGCTTTTGCTTGCTTGTTTTGCCTCTGATTGTCATGAAAGGAGGAAAAATGAGTAGCTCATTATCATCTACTGCTGTACAGAATACTCAGCAAAATACTCAGCAAAATAACGATGTTCATCGAGGATTAAAAACCCGCCATATTTCCATGATTGCTTTAGGCGGCAGCATTGGCACCGGCTTATTTGTTGCTAGTGGTGCAACAATCCATATGGCTGGTCCTGGCGGCGCTTTGCTCGCTTATGGTGCGATTGGCATTATGGTCTACTTCCTTATGACTTCCCTTGGTGAAATGGCCACTTTTATGCCTATTAGTGGATCGTTTGCATCGTATTCTGGACGTTTTATTGATCCTGCACTCGGTTTCGCAATGGGCTGGAACTATTGGTTTAATTGGGCTATTACGGTTGCAGTGGACGTTAGTACTGCAGCAATAGTTCTGCAATACTGGTTCCCAACAGTGCCAATATGGATTTTCTCGCTGTCGGTTCTTATGCTTATTTTGGTTATCAATGTGCTTACAGTTAAGTGCTTTGGAGAAACCGAATACTGGCTTTCTATTATTAAAGTGTTGGCAGTAATCGTATTCCTTGTTATCGGTTCGCTTACGATTGTTGGCATTGTTGGCGGCAAAGCGCCATTCTTGCAAAACTTCACTCATAAGGACGCTCCATTTGCAGGCGGTGTTCCTGCAGTGTTGTGTGCTTTCGCTATTGCAGGCTTCTCTTTCCAAGGAACTGAGCTTATTGGTATTACTGCAGGCGAGTCTGCAACTCCTGAAAAGAGTATTCCAAAGGCTGTAAAGCAAGTGTTCTGGCGTATTCTTCTCTTCTACATTCTTGCTATTTTCGTTATTGCTTGCATTATTCCTTATACTGACAAGAACTTACTTGGTTCTGATGTAACTGATATTGCTATTAGCCCATTCACGCTCGTGTTCCAGCGTGCAGGTCTTGCAGCTGCTGCAGCAGTTATGAATGCTGTTATTTTGACTTCTGTTATTTCTGCAGCAAATTCCGGCATGTATGCTTCAACAAGAATGCTTTATTCGCTCGCAAAAGAAGATAATGCTCCAAAAGTATTTGGCAAGGTAAGTCTTCGTGGTATTCCTGTTCCTGCGTTGATTGCTACATTTGTAGTTGCTTTATTTACTTTCTTTATGAGTATTTTTGGCGATCAAATATACATGTTCCTGGTTGCTGCAAGTGGTTTGACTGGTTTTATTGCTTGGGCTGGTATTGCTGCAGCTCATTATCGCTTCCGTAAGGCATACTTGGCTCAAGGTCATTCCTTAGATGAATTAGTTTACCGAGCAAAGTGGTATCCGTTTGGTTCTATTGTTGCGTTCTTCTTATGCATTCTTGTTATTGTTGGTCAGGATTTGCATTCATTTGCAACGCTTAACTGGCAGGCTATTGGAATCACGTACATGTCTGTGCCGCTATTCATCGTTCTATACATTGGCTACAAGATTAAAAATCATACTCGAGTAATTCCTCTTGAAGAAGTCGATTTAACTCATGTTCGAGTAAGCAAAGTGAACGAATAGTATAAAGTTCACCGTCGTTTACGATGTAGATTTAGATAATGTAAAAGCTCCCAGCGTATATCACTGGGAGCTTTTACATTGAATCAGATAACAGAGCAATATGTTTTATGGTTTTTGGGGAGATTCTGAAGATGGTGGAGGTCCTGTTAGGTCCACTTTAACAGAGGAATCTTGGTTGCCCTTTTTTGCTTTACCATCCGGATCTTTTTGACCATCATTTCCTTTAGGTTTTTCAGCACCAGCTCCGTCTCCGCTGCCTTTTTTGTTCTTATCTTTTTCTTGTTCTTTTTCTTTGTTTTCTTTGTTTTCTTTGTTTTCCTTCTTTTCTTTGTTGTCTTTCTTTTCCTCAGTCTTCTGTTTCTTAGTGTCTTGAGTATTTGTCGTCGGCGCTGGTGTTGGCTTTGGCTTTGGTGGGACAACATTTGAACGCTGAATTACAATTCCAGTCGATTCATTTATCTCTTGCTTCTTTGTTTCTTCGTCTTGTTTGTCTTTGTCTTTGTCTTTATCTTTATCTTTTTTGTTATTTTCATCGATTAATGTAACAGCCAACTCGCGCACTTTTTTTGCTTTGACTGCATACCATTCAGAAGCAGCTAAAGCTTCTGCGCTTTGGGAACCAAGTTCTTCAGGAGAGTTTGCTGTGCAAGATACTGCATCAGGAACCTTTTCGCTCATGATTTTAGCAAGTTCTTTTGCGTTATCAGAGTCACCTTTTGTGAGATCTGTTATTACGCTGTTGTGTACTAAACTTTTCCATACGGCATTGGCTTTAGAAACTTGCGCAACTTTTATTTCGCACTGTCTGCGAGCTGCTTTAGTGCGTTCAGTTTGCTTCATGTACCAAAGTGTGCCAACTGTGCCAAGAGCTAAAGCTAGCACAACAATTCCTGCTATGAGAATAATGAGCTTTTTCTTTTGGTTCGTTTCAACATTATCGGAGCTATGTTGATTCATATTTGTCCTCTGTTATCTATTGCTGCTCAACATTAGCGCATTTGAATACGCAACTTGTTTATATAATACGCCAAAATGTTTATGTTAGCCACGCTCATGAGCGCTAAACAATTAAGATTTTGCTTGTGGATGCAAGTCGTAATATTTAACGCAAAAAGCCACTGGAAAACCAGTGGCTTTATGGCTCCTGCGGCTGGGCTTGAACCAGCGACCATTCGATTAACAGTCGAACGCTCTGCCAACTGAGCTACGCAGGAATATCTTGTGCTCAACTAAGCGCTGTGCACAAGACATTTATATTACACGGAATTTTCAAAGATGCAAATATGGCGTGTTTTGGCGTGTCGAAATAGTGATTATAAGCATATGTTTTATCCACAATGCTTTAAAAGCTTATGATTTTCGCAAATTAGCTGCAAAACTTTTATAAAAGTCGTTTTATAAAAATATGGATGGGGAATATATGTGTATTCGCAAAAATTATGGATTATATTACAAAATATCTGCCTGTTTGGGGATTTTTATAATCTCAGTTATTTTATTAGATGCGCTGTTTTTACAACCCGAAATTTCGCAAAATAATCATCATCTTAAATATTATGTTGTAGAATCTGCTGTGACATATTGCCACAAGTGTGCTCTTTCTAAAGGTGATTATAGTGAAAAAACATGCAAGTCAGCTATGCAATGGCCTGTGAAACCTGCACAAATAGTAAAAGCTTTTAATCCTCCGCCTAAACCTTGGATGGCTGGGCATCGTGGCGTAGATTTAGCTGCAAGCACAGGGACTCCTTTATTTGCGCCTGCAGATGGCGTTATTAGTTTTGCTGGTAAAGTCGCTGGTAAATCAGTTGTGACTATTAGGCATGGTGAACTGACATCCACTTTTGAGCCTGCTGTAACAAAGTTTAGCGTTGGGGTTTTTGTGAAAAGAGGCCAGAATTTTGCACATGTCGAAGGAGATTCGGACCATTGCGGCACAACTTGTGTGCAGTGGGGTTTAAAGCGTAAAAATCGCACATATGTTAATCCTGAAAGAATGACTGTTAAGCGTCGCATTGTGCTTAAGCCTGTGGAATGAGCAAAATAATATATTTATATCGTAGATATTTGTAGATAAATGAACAAAATTGATTACAATCTTGTAGATATTCGCATATGCGAAGGCTTGCAAATCGCGTATAGTAAAGATGTACGTCAATTCAGCAGATAGAGGAGCTAATATGCAAGAATATTCTCGTCCACTTGATGAGTCTATTAATACAGATGTTAATGTTTTCTCACTGCTAGAAGAGCGAGCAGAGCGCAATCCTAATGGTTCTTTGGTTGAATACGTTGGAGCTGACGGCGTTTGGAAGTCATATACTGCTGAAGAATTTAGAGATAAGGTAATAGCTGTTGCTAAAGGCTTTATTGCTAGAGGAGTAATGCCTGGTGACGCTGTGTCAATTATTGCTCACACTTCATGGCAATGGACAGTTCTTGATATGGCTATTATGTCTATAGGCGCATTGACAGTGCCAATTTATGAAACAAGCTCTTCGCTGCAAATACAACATATTGTTCAAGATTCTCAAGTATGTTCAATATTTGTGGAGTCTCCTGAAATGTTGCCAAAAGTAGAGGCTGTTCAGGAAGAATGTCCTACTCTTCACGACGTATATGTAATGAATCGTGGTGCTATCGACGCGTGCATTGAATACGGTAAAGCAGTAACTGATGCTGAATTTTATGAGCGAGTGCACGCTGTTAATGGAAGTGACATAGCAACAATTGTATACACTTCAGGTTCAACTGGTGAGCCAAAAGGAATTGAGCTTACTCATAGCAATTTTGTTTTTATTGCTAAATCAGGTGTTATTTCTATGCCAGATATTGCGTTAAAAGACAGCCCGCGTCTTTTGCTGTTCTTGCCTCTTGCGCACGTTTTTGCTAGGTTTATGCAATTGTTCTGCTTTGCTGGAAATATAACTCTTGGTTTGACGAGTAATTTGAAAACTGTATTGTCTGATTTTCAAACTTTTAAACCAACATTTATTCTTGGTGTTCCACGCATTTTTGAGAAGATTTACAATGCTGCTTCTCAAAAAGCAGGCAGGGGAGTAAAAGGTTTTATTTTTGCTTATGCGTCTAAGATTGCTCGCGAATGGTCTCGCGCTCAGCAGTCTAGTTCAATGGTTCCTCCAATGCTTGCTCTTAGCCATTCAATATGTAAAAAATTGGTGTATGCTCCACTGTTGCACGTCTTTGGAGGCTCTGTTTCATACGCTATTTCGGGCGGCGCTCCTTTAGATTTGTCGATTGCGCATTTCTTTAATGGCATTGGTTTACCTCTTCTAGAAGGCTATGGAATGACAGAAACTTGTGCTCCTTCTATGGTGAATCCTACGACAGGTTATCGCATTGGTACCGTTGGTTTGCCTGTAAAGGGTGTATCTGTTGCTATTGCTGACGATGGTGAATTGTGCATTAAGAGTCCTGCAGTATGCAAAGGCTACCATAATAATCCTGAGCTTACCAAACAGCAGATTGTAAATGGCTGGTTGCATACGGGAGATTTTGGGTCTTTAGACGATGACGGTTTTGTGCGTATTACAGGCAGAAAGAAAGATCTTATTATTACTGCTGGCGGTAAGAACTTATCTCCAAATGCGTTAGAAGCTTCATTAATGTCTTCACCTATTATTTCTCAAGCTGTTGTTATTGGAGACAGGAAGCCGTTTGTTTCAGCAATTATTGCGCTCGATTTATCAGAAGTAAATACTTGGCTTTCTTCGCGTGGCGCATGCCCTGTACGGTCTTTAAAAGAGGCTTCACGTAACGGTATTGTGCGAGCAGAAGTTGAGCGTGCTGTTAGCAAAGCAAATGAGCTAGTTTCTAGAGCTGAGTCTATTCGCAAGTTCGAAATAGTTCCAGATGAGTTTACTCAGGCAAACGGTTTGATTACGCCAAGTTTAAAGGCGCGTCGTCAAGTTGTTGTAGAGCGTTATAACGACCTTATCGAACATGTTATTTATGCTCCACGCAAACGTTAGCTGCGTGTAAATTCGTGGAATATAACTTGAAGTTAGCCTGAAGCTACAGATTGCGTTCCACAAATTATATTTCACAACTTGCATCCAAAAATTGTATTTACAAGCCTGCGTCTGCTAATGATACGTAGCCTGGGTCAATTAAACGTGACTTTAGATTTGTTGCGCTTACTGCCACTAGTCGCTCGTTAACAGTAGGGACAGTTTCCCCGTGTTCAATTTTTGTTTGCACTGTAGCGATTTTTTTGTCAAGTTTACCGTTTCTGTTCAAAGAATAACAAGTAGCAGTAAGATCTTGAACAATCTGCTTATGATTTTCTATAGTTGTCATCCATTGCTTTCCGCTCACAATGTTTGGCATAATATTTTTGTACGCGCCATAACCAGTTATTACTGGCCATTTCTTTGCTTCTGATTCTTCTTCCTCATCTTTTTTCTGCTGTTGTTGTAACTCTTTTTCGGTTTTCTTCGCAGAATCTTTTGGAGCAGGAACTGGTCTTTTATTAAGATCTCGTTTCCCTATGAAGTTTCCGATAACGTCCGGCAAATTGAAAGATGGGTTTATATCTGCTGCGCTTCCTTCATAACCGAGATCGTTTAGTGCTTGTACGGCTTGTAAAGCAATTTGATCATCGAGTGCAATAATTCCATCAACGCGATGCCTTGAGTGTGAAAAAAGACTTGTACTTCTCGTAATTCGTTTTGTTAACTCATTTTTCACAGAGTCAGCTACATCTGCGTCGAAAGCAACATTGGTCCAGTCTTTTTCGCTACTATTCACATTCAGTCTTCCAGAAGTGCTTATTAATGTCCCCGAAGCAAAATATGGTCTCAAAACTTTCCAAATGCCAGCGAATGCTTCTTCAGCAAAATCATCATGGAATGCTGTTTCGCTATTTGCATGCGTATTGTTGTTAGAATCATCATCCTCGTTTGCTTCGTCGCTGTTATTTTGTTGATTATTATTGTTTGCATTAATATTTTTTTGATTGTGACATGGCAAAAGAACTTCAATGTAGCGTGGATTTTCTTTAGTTGCACGATCTAGAGCGATTTTTTGTACCAGAGTTGTTGCTTGAATTTCGCCAATGGTTCTTGCGTCAGATAAATGGAACATCACATCAGGTTTGAAACCGCTAACACGTCGTGAGAGCATAACAACGTGTATTCCTGCCTTTTTTGCTAGGCTAAGTGATGATGCCAATCGTTTTTCTGCATTAAGCTCATCTTTGGATGATTGAGAGTTATCGGCATTTTGTAAATTTAAGTCCTGAGTATTTGATTTTTGCGTATTTTCAGAATTAGACGCAGGTAATGTTGCATAATCTCCATAGTTATTATTGCCGTTTTTGTTAGTCCATGGAGCTATAACAATTGTCGTTTTGCTTAATTGTTTTTTGACTTTTGAATTTTCGGAAACAGAATTGTGCTTTTCTGAATTATTCTGTTTTGCATTGTTCAATGAGCTTAGCAAATTTACTACATAATCTTGCACATCGCGGCTTTGTTCTGAAAGGCTAGAAGAAGTTTTAGTAGTAATAGAATTATCGTCAAATCCCTTATCTTTTAACGATTTTATTAATTCTGGAACCAGTACATCCCACGTGCTTAGAGGCTTATTGCGTGTTATTGCCAATCCGTCTGATGGAGTAAAAACAATAACGTTACCGTGATTCGCTTGTTCTTTACTTTCAGATTTTAAAGAAGTTTTTGTTGAACTTGCGCACGAGCTAACAACAAAAAGCATCGTAACTAATGCTGTCAGCATAACTAAAGAACGATGCATAGTTCTGTTGCACAAACGAATCATAGTAGTGACCTCTCGTTTCGTGGTCTATCTGTTGCTGTCTATATGTGTTCTACTTGTAACTATCTTCTAACATTGTATATAGCTGTGTGCTAAATACTTACGTTGCTGTTTTAGTGAGCAAAATTATCTTATAGAACTTTTTATAAGACTTTCGCACATATTACGGTATTCGCTCACGTAGCCTCCACCAAAGAACACGCAATGTCCTGCAATAGGGTAGAGCTGCCAAATAATCATGCGCTGCTCAAAACCTGCTTTAAGTGGATGAACAGACTGATAGCCGTCTAAAATCTGCTTAAAATAGCTGATTCCAAATAAATGAAGCATCGCTAAATCTTCTTCGCGGTGCCCACCATGTGCTGCAGGGTCGATTAGAACAGCTTCAGTGTGTTCGCCGTCTGAACTTTTAGTCCATAACACGTTTCCGCTCCACAAGTCTCCGTGAACTCGAGCAGGCTTATCTTCTGCAGCTTTTCCTAATAAATCAGGCAGCGCATCAATAACTTCGTTTGTAAGATCTAAGTCGCTTTTAGTAAGCTCTCCGCGAGCAATCCCAAGCTCAACCATAGGGCGCAATCGTCCGTCCGCAAGGTAGTCAATAACATTACTCCAAGTGCCAGTTGGCATTTCAACTGGATCACTTAAAGGTCCAAAATAGCATGTGCCATCGTAATCTGCTGGTGCTTCACCAAAATATTTTGCACCGTAATCGTGCATATGAGCGAGCGCTGCACCAAACTCAAATGCAGCAAGTGGTGTTGCTGAGTGAGTGTCAATGCGCTCAATATTAAGGTAACCGTTTCCCCAATCAAATACTTCAGCCACTCTAGGGCCGCCGTATTTGTGAGCTTCAGAAAGCCATTTTAAGCCTTTACCTTCGCATTCAAAGAAACGCTCAGGCGCGTATAATCTACTTTTCTTATATACAGCGTTGTTCATAGAAGCCTTCTTAACGTAGTAGCGCATACGAAACATGCGCTACATACTTAATAAAATATTTATTAATAAATTAAATTATTCCCAAGCTCACTATTTTACTGAAGTATTAGCACAATGAGCGATGCTGCGTTTAATTTGCAATAAGATGAGTACAATACTTACGCCAAGTAGGATGTGTCCGATTCCTGCTAAACCAGTTATGGCAAAATCTATAGATGGACTGAGATGTAGACGTAGTACTTGTGCAATTCCACGAGTAATCATCATTACTGCTGTTAGGTTGAGTCCAATATGATAAGTTATTAAGATTCTCGTAGTTTTTTCGTTACTAAAACTGAAGTTTTTCTCAACTAGTATAAGTAACAGAAAAACAACCATGCCAAGCATAAAGTAGTGTGTGTGAACTACAGCAAGCATACTTTTTGCATGGAAAGCATTAAATTTTGTAAATTCGCGATAAAAGACGCCGCCAATCATGGCGAGGACAGCATACAACAAAGACGTATTAATATAACGTTTCATAACATGATTCATAGTAACTTCCTTACGTAGAGTGATAGTCAAATATTCCTTAGTAATGTTGCTGGTGTTACAAGTGTTTGTAAGCACTATTGCATAGTATGAGTGTTTTTGTAATGCGGACATACAGTTTTAACAAATTGATATCCAAAAAGTAATCCTGCTAAGGCTAATGCGGAGCCTAATCCCGTATAAAACACGGCAATAAAGCGTTCTGGAGCGATATTTGTTGCACGAAGAACAATTCCAAAAGTCATCATAAAAGCCATGATTATAAAAGATTTAACGTCAAAGAATTTAAGGAAAAACTGCTTTTCTTCCACATAGCCGTTAATTCTTTGAGTATGTTTTTTAACGAGTTTTCCAAAAATAAGGAATTGGAATATTGCAAAAACTAATAACGATAAAGCGTAATTTAGTGGCTGCAAATAATTTGGGTATGCCAATAAGCCAATCTTAAGAATATTAAAACCAGCAGCTCCCCAAACTAAGCAAGCAATAAGAAGCAACGTATTTTTTTGTACTTTCAATTCACAACCTCTTTAATATTTATAGTTTTATTGAATTTTACCTAATTTTCTAATCTTTATTTGCTCAAAAAGTTTATTTACTATTGTAATGATTTATTTTGCGAAATAATCATAAAATCTTAATCTTGTGCGCATATTAGGAAAACTTACGTTAAAACTACATATTTTCTTAATAAAATATCAATAAAACTTGTAAAAAGTGTTGCGTAATGACGATATTAGACGCTATAGTCCTAGGGTATGAACGACAACGATCAACAGTATGCAACAGCTGACAATAAAGCTACTATTGCTGAGCCAGCTTTTCGTTACAACGCGCAGCTCGCACAAGATATTGAGCAGCGCTGGCAAAAAACCTGGGATGAACAAGGCACGTTCTGGGCTGCTAATGTTAAAGGCGATTTGAAGGATGGCGAAGGCAAGCTTGCTGACGGTCGTCCTTCTTTCTTTGCAATGGACATGTTCCCGTATCCTTCCGGCAAAGGCTTACACGTTGGACATCCTCTTGGATATTTGGCAACGGATGTTGTAAGCCGTTACCATCGCATGAAGGGTGAGAATGTTCTTCATGCAATGGGTTACGACGCTTTTGGTTTGCCAGCAGAACAGTATGCTGTTCAAACTGGTCAGCATCCGCGCATCACCACTGAGGCAAATATTGCTAATATGCGCAGGCAGTTGCATCGTATGGGCTTGAGTTTTGACGATCGTAGGTCTTTTGCAACGATTGACACAAATTATGTGCGTTGGACGCAATGGATTTTCTCGAAGCTTTATGACGCTTGGTATGACACTGATTTTGTGCGCAAAGACGGCGGAAAGGGTTCTGCTCGTCCGATTGCTGAACTCGTTGATGAGTTTAAGAGCGGCAAGCGCGAAATTCCTGGTTTTGCAGGCAAAAAGTGGGAAGAGCTTAATAAAGTAGAGCAAGCGGATGTATTAAACAATTTCCGCATTGCTTATATTTCTAAATCTCCTGTAAATTGGTGCCCAGGCTTGGGAACTGTGCTTGCAAACGAGGAAGTTACTGCAGAAGGTAAGTCTGAACGCGGAAACTTCCCAGTATTCCAGCGCAACCTTCGCCAGTGGTCCATGCGAATTACCGCTTATGGACACCGCTTGGTGGAAGATTTGAACACTATTGATTGGCCAGAAAAAGTTAAGCTTATGCAGCGAAACTGGATCGGCGAATCTCACGGTGCATCTGTGCACTTTGAAGTGCCATGTGCGGACGGCGAAACGCGCGATTTGGAAGTGTACACTACTCGTCCAGACACGCTTTTTGGTACAACGTTTGCGGTTGTTTCCGTAGATCACCCAATTCTTGAGCATGTTCCAGAAGCTTGGGGTGCGGACGTTCCAGAAAGCTGGAAGGGCGGTTACGCAAGTCTTAAAGAAAGCTTGGCAGAGTATCAAGCTCAAGCTCGCGCGAAGACTGCTAAAGATCGCACGGAAGATGCAGGAGCAAAAACCGGCTTGTTTACTGGTCTTTACGCAATTAATCCTGTAACTGGAGCAAAACTTCCGCTGTTTGCTGCTGACTACGTGCTTATGGGTTACGGTACAGGCGCAATTATGGCGGTTCCTGGCGGCGACCAGCGCGATTATGATTTCGCAAAAGCATTCGGTTTGCCAGTAATTTACACTGTTGAGCCTTTGCCTGATTCCGAAGAAAAGTTGGCAGATTACGAAGGTAAAGCTCCGTTTGTTTCTCACGACGGAATTGTTATTAATTCAGCAGTAGAACATACGCACAAGCTTGGTGACGCTTTGTCTATTAACGGTTTGCGCGTAGACGAAGCTATTAAAAAGGTGACTACTTGGCTTGAAGCTGCAGGCGTAGGAAAAGGTAGGGTTTCTTACCGACTTCGCGACTGGCTGTTCTCTCGCCAGCGCTACTGGGGTGAGCCATTCCCAATCGTTTATGACGAAGATGGTGTTGCTCACTTAGTGCCAGATAGCGAGCTTCCAATTGCATTGCCGGACGTTCCTGACTATCAGCCAAAAACTTACGCTCCAGACGATGCAAATTCGGAGCCTGAAGCACCTTTGAGCCGAAACGAAGATTGGGTAAAAGTTCAGCTCGACCTTGGCGATGGCGTAAAAACCTACTATCGTGACACCAACACTATGCCGAACTGGGCTGGTTCTTGCTGGTATTACATGCGCTACTTGGATCCAAACGATGCTGAGCATATGGTTGACAGCGATGAATACGACTACTGGATGGGCACAAACCGTCCAGGCAAAGAGCACGTATCTGGAGGCGTTGACCTTTACGTTGGTGGTGTAGAGCATGCAGTTTTGCACTTGCTTTACTCGCGCTTCTGGCATAAGGCGCTTTACGACTTGGGTTACGTGGATTCTGCTGAACCATTCCACCGCTTGTTTAACCAGGGTATGATTCAGGCTTACGCTTACACGGATGAGCGCGGACAGTACGTTCCTGCTGACGAGGTTGAAGAAGGTGCTTCAAACAGCGCTGGTGAGCCAACCTTTACATGGCACGGCGAAACCGTGAACCGCGAGTTCGGCAAAATGGGCAAGAGCTTAAAGAATATTGTGACTCCAGACTACATGTACGAGAACTACGGTGCAGATACGTTCCGCTTGTACGAAATGAGCATGGGTCCGCTTTCTGAATCTCGCCCGTGGAATACGCGTAACGTTGTTGGTGGCATGCGATTCTTGCAGCGCTTGTGGCGTAACGTTGTGAACGAAGAAACCGGAGCTTGCGTGGTAACCGACGACGCACTCGACGAGAAGACGTTGAAGGTTCTTAACAACACAATTGCAGAAGTGACTGTGGAAATGGAAGCAATGCGTCCAAATACTGCAATTGCTAAGCTGATTGTGCTTAACAACCACTTGACTTCGCTTCCTCACGTGCCGCGAGCAGCTGTCGAGCCGCTGGTTCTTATGCTGGCTCCAATTGCGCCGCATATTTGCGAAGAAATGTGGAGCAAGCTTGGACACGCAAAGTCGATTGCTCACGCAGATTGGCCTGTTGCGGATTCTCGCTACGTTGGTGAGGATACTGTTACTGCCGTTGTGCAAATAAAGGGCAAGGTTCGAGCAAAGCTTGAAGTTGACCCAAATATTGACGCTTCTGAGCTTGAAAAGCTCGCGCTAGAAGCTGTAGCTGATCGCTTGGGCGGTAAGGCTCCGCGCAAGGTGATTGTGAAGGCTCCTAAGATTGTGTCTATTGTGCCTGACGAGAGCTGAGTCGAAGCTAAAATCTGCTTAATTAATGCTGTATTGCGCGATTTTTCGTGCTTTACAGCATTTTTTGTTATTCTTGGGTTTCGTCTATGAGTTTTGTAACTGATTTAGTTTTTTGGTTTTGACGAGGCTAGAAAATTTGTGTTTGCGCAAATACTTGCTTTATGTGGCGCGAGTTTTGGGGGATTTCTCTCCTCGCACGTCCCGTCCTTCAGTCGCTTTGGCTGTTAAAGGCGTTTATTGTGTTTGCCTTTCTTTAAAGAATGTTGCTCCATCAGTCCTCTTTTAGTGCTCGTAGAGAAATCCCCCAAACTCTGCGTGATAATCGTTAATAACCGTGCTCATCGCAGAGATTTTTCGATTTTTCTTCTTCGCTTGGCGAATCAGCAGCCTGCGGCTCTGACGTTCGCCTCGCTCAGTGCGAAAAATCTCAAATCTCACCACGTTGGTATTCGTACACTAAAGTCGCTTAATTAAGCTGCGGGGTAGTTTGTGGGTGAGTGTGTTTGGTGTGGTGTCAGCAGAGCTTTAATTTTAGTGTTCTTTGAACAGTAGAGAATGTTAAAGGTTTTAACCACAGGCGCATATTTTTGTTGCGAAGTGTTATAAGTTGCCCAATAGTTAAGTTAAGAACTTTAAGAGTTGGGGGATTTATGGAAGACTTTGAGCAGAATTTTGGGCAGAATCATGAGCATAATTTTAGGCTTAATAAGCCTGCGTCTGATTTGCCTAGGAGACGAATTGCAACGTCTTTAGAAGAATTTTCTAACAGCAATGTTGATAAAAATTTTAGTGACGACTATTGCGAAAAAGCTTGTAATTCTTTTGATGAAGAAATTATAAGTAGAAAAACTCATCCTAGATTTCACATGAAGCCTGTACATACGCTTGCTTTAATGCTGATACTAGTTGCGGCTCTTTGTGCAAGCTTGACAATGCTTATTTCTCAATCCTTAACATATCAACGAGTTCAGAACGAAAAAGCAGGCGCGTTTGCAATAGAAAACGACGATACTAGTCGCGAAAAGCATTCTTTTAGCGATTTAAAAGGTAACAATAAAAATGATGATGAAGAAAAAAGTGTAAGTAATGAACTCGACGAAAACAGCGGAGGTGACGGAAGTAAAGGCAACAGAGGAAGTAAAGGTGATAGTAACGACAAAAGCGACGTGAGCAACAAAAGCGACGTGAGCAACAAAAGCGACGTGAGCAACAAAAGCGACAGAAGTAATAAAAGTGACAGAAGTAATAAAAGTGACAGAAGCGACAAAAATACTGCTTCTAATCAAAGTAACACTGGCAGAATCAATATAAACACTGCGACGCTTGATCAACTAGAAACCTTAAAAGGAATCGGTCCCAAAACTGCTGCGCGCATTATCGCTCAGCGTAAAAGAGTTGGTTATTTTCGCAGTTTAGAAGATTTGATGCAAATTAAAGGAATTGGGCCTAAAACCTTGAATAAATTCCGTGGGAATGTTGACGTCAAATAGGTGAATTATGCGAGAAAACGTAGAAAAAGTAGAAAACGTTTCTGGAAGTCGTGACTTTCGTATGATTCCTGTTGCTGCAGCGTGCTGGGCTGGATGCTTAATTGGAAAATTCTTATGCGATTTTACTATAATTTATTGCATTTCAATAGTTTTATTCAATGCAACTATAGTTTCGATTTTTATATTTTGCAAAAAATTTAAGTTTTTTATATGGCGTAGAACAGTTTTAGTGATAATAAACGCTTTTGTAGCTGCGTTCATGCTTTCGTACATAACTCAATATGTGATATCTGGTGACGTTATTATGCGAGAAATACGCGGCAATAATCCTATTAAAGCACTGTATTCTCGAGGAAATAATGCCGGGCGCGCACATTTTGCAGAATTTACAGTAGTTACTCCTGTGCGCTCGTCTAGAAGTTTTAAAGGAGATTGCCAAGCTAATGTTCAAGTGCATAAGTTTGATGCGCAAAAAAGTTACGTTCAAGCGCGACTGTATGCGTATTCGCCAATATGCAAGCAACTTAGCTATGGTTCTAGCCTAAGCGTTCCTGTTAGCGTGAAAGCTTCGAGATTTGATAGTAGTAAGCCTGAATTGCATGTAGAAAAAACTCAACGAAATTTGCATGTTGTACAAGACTCAGACTTTTGGCACAAAGCCGTTAGTAATTTGTGGAAATCGTTTTATGACGTAACAAATAAGCTCGATATGCAAGGCAGAATGTTGGTTCCTGGAGTAACTGTTGGCATGCTTGGGCAAGAATATGTGCCAGTAGAGGATGCAAGTTCACTTGAGCCTGTCGACGAAACTTATGCGAATATGACACGTCAACATTTTCAACATGCTGGAATCATGCACGTTATGGCAGTTTCAGGCGGACACTTTTTGCTACTTAGTATGATTATTCGCAAGTTTTGCGCACGATTACTGTTGGCTCGTTGGGCTACATCTTTAATACAAATTACGTTGCAAATTGCTTTGGCTGCGATAGTTTACCCTTCTGCATCTGTGCTTCGAGCGTTAATTATGGGAATAATATCCGCTGTTGCGTGGTGTTGCAAACGTCCATACCAGTCAGTTAGTGCTTTAAGTTGGACTGTTATTGGAGTGTTACTAGTAAACCCTTCGTATGCTTGGGATTATGCTTTTGCTCTTTCTTCTGCAGCAACTTTGGGAATTGTTGTTATGGGAGTGCCGATTTCTAAAACGCTTGCAAAATATATGCCATCTTGTGTTGCTTCTGCGCTAGCTATAACGCTTTCTGCACAATTTTGGACTATGCCAGTGCAAATTCTTATGCAACCGGAAGTGTCATTTATGTCTGTGCCAGCTAATCTAATAGTTGCGCCTCTTATGGATTGGGCAACAGTGTGCGGCTTAATTTCACTAGTTTGTGCGAGCTTTAACGGTGGATTATCGCTTATTTTTGCGAGAGCTTCATCAATTGGAACAAGCTTTATGCAAAAGTGCGCGTGTTGGTGCGATGAAGTATCTTTTGGCGTGTTTCCATGGATAAAAGGTGCTGCAGGAGCGTGGGCAATGTTGTGTGCAGAATTTGTGATATTGGCTTTGTTTATGCTAGCTTTGCGAGCTTTTCGCAATAAGTATTATGTTCAAAGAGCTAGCATAATTGGTCAACTGTGGTCTGCTTCGGCAAAGCGAACGTTACGAGAAGCAGAGAAAATTTTCGAAGAGTAGCAAACACGCACGCATATTCGAATGCAATATTATGATGGTTAAGAGTTGGTTGGTTTAAGGAGCATTATGGCAGCAAATAATAAGCGCGCGCAACGCGTTATGCCAGTTACGCTGGTAGTTGGAGGTGACGCTTACTTAAACGAGCTCAATGTTCGAAATGTGCGTGAAAAAGTTCAAAAAAGTGCTCCGGATGCTGAAATTATTGAACTTGATGCGTCAACTGCGGATCAGTACGCATTTGACGAAGCTGTAGGTCCTTCGCTTTTCGGTGACGGAACGATTGTAATAATAAATAATTTGCAACAAGCAGACGAGTCTTTAGTGGACGCAATCGAAAATTTCTGCAAACAAACGCAAAATAGTGAAAATAGCGAAAATAATTTTGTAGACTCTTCTGCAACTTGGGTTATTGCGCGTCACGAAGGTGGGCTTAAAGGAAAGTCTATTATTACGCGCCTTACGAAAGCTGGCGCAAACACAATTACAGTGCCGGATCTTAAAAAAGACGATGCCAAGCTCAACTTCGTTATGAGCATATTTGAGCGTCACAATCGAAGCGTTGAGCCTCAAGCAGCACAACGTCTTGTGTCAGTTTTGGGAAGTAAAACAGGGGAGCTTGCAGCATTATGCTCGCAATTATGCTTCGACTATGACGATAATCCAATAACGCTTGATATTGTCGACCGATACTTGATTGCAGATCCGCAAGTTACCGGCTTTTTTGTTGCAGATAAAGCTGTTGCAGGTCATGCAGGTTCTGCTGTGCTTGCAGCAAGAACTGCAATTGCTCAAGGAGTTGACGCCATAGCATTAATAGGTGCTTTGGCTGCAAAAGTACGCGTAATTGCGCTCGCAATGGCAATTCGCAACGGCACGATTTCTAGTGCTGAAGCGAAAGTAAACCCGTGGGCTCTTAAAATGGCAATGCGTCAGCTTGCTGGATGGAATAGTGCAGGTGTTTCTAAATGTTTGCAATCTTTAGCTTGGGCGGATGAGCAGTGCAAAGGCGGATCTAGTGATGCGAATTATGCGCTTGAAAAATGTATTATGCTCATTGCGTCTCGAGGAAATTAGAAAGCGTAAATTAAGAATCGTAAATAAGAAACGTAAATTAAGAACTGCAAATTAGAAAGATTGTGTTAAGTATGAAAGAAGAAACGGTGTCAGAACAGCAAAAAGTGTGTACTGTGCCTACGGATACTGATATGCGCGAGCTTGGTAAAGCTGTGGCAAAACTAGTTAAAGAAGGCGACGTTTTGCTGCTTTCTGGTCCTCTTGGAGCTGGTAAAACAACGTTCGCTCAAGGTTTTGGTGCAGGGCTTTCAATTAGTGAGCCGATTGTGTCTCCAACTTTTACGATTGCGCGCGAATTGCATGGCACTTTTGCGGATGGTAAGCCGGCGACGCTAATTCACGTTGATGCTTATCGTTTGGGTGGCGAAGATTTTGCTCCGGGGCAAGATACTGTTTCGCGTTTGCTTGACGAGCTTGAATCTTTGGGGCTTGACGAAGCTTTGGAAGAGCCAGGAGACGGCACTGTTGTGCTTATGGAGTGGGGTGAGCAAATGGCAGGAGTGCTTGCTGCTGAGCGCTTAGAAGTTCATATTGCAAGACCTATTGACTCTTCGCAAGTAGACGATTTTGCTAGCGATGGCGAGCGAATCTTAACTTTGAAAGCTGTTGGCAAGGATTGGCTTAATCGACTTGCAAAATTGTAATTAGAAATACGCGAGTAAATATCGCAACAAATAAATCAAGTTGTGCTAAGCGAGTAAGCTAGTCTGGTACGTGATTTCGAGGAATGAACATGAGTAATACGCTGATTATTGACACATCATTTGGTTCTACTGTTGGAATTGTGGGCCATGAGCCGATTGTTGAAACCGACTCTCGCACTCACGTGGAGCGTTTACAAGTAAATATTGCAAAAGTTGTGGAGGACGCTGGGCTTAAGTCTTCCGATATTAAACGCGTGGTTGTGGGAGTAGGTCCTGCTCCTTTTACAGGACTTCGCGCAGGATTAGTTGCAGCAAAAGCGATTGCATTTGCAAATAATGCTGAAATTTTGGGGTGTGATAGTCTTCTTCCTCAAAGTTTGATGATGCGTTCCGGCGCGTTCGAAGAAGCTCGCAAAAATGGCGTTATTTGCAAGGATTTGCTACTAAATATTCCGAATTCTGTGGATTCTTGCGACTCTAATATTCGTCACTACGTGCTTTCACTAAATGATGCGCGTCGTCGCCAAGTGTACATGTCCTTATACGACAACGAAGGAAATGCGCTAATAGATATGGATATTGACTATCCGCAAAATGTTGTTGCTCGTGTGAATGAGTATTTAGCAAGCAAAACTAACGAAAATTATTGCGTGGATGTGCTCGGACACGGTGCTAAAAAATACGTTGAAGATTGGCGAAATATTGCCAATATTGGCGTTATTGCTGAAGTTTCTGCGCTTGACTTGGGTGTGCAAGGCTTGCAAATTTTCGAGCAGTGCGCTGAGAATTGCGTCGATAAAGATGAGCGCGTAAAAGCTGTTGAACCGCTTTATTTGCGCCGTCCGGACGTGTCTGTGCCAAATCCGCTTAAGCATGTGCTTGGCTCTGGCGAAGCGAATAAGGCAAAAGAAAAATAGAAGCGTTTTAACGATTTGAGTAATTATGATTGTTGATATAACGCGTTCTAAATTTCCAGCAGTAGTCGAGAATTGCAATATAGTTCCAAAGTGCGATTTTACTTGCAATGAGTTAGCGCAAAAAATAGCTCCTATTGAAGCCGACTTGTTTGGCAAAGGCTCATGGAATGAGAGCATGATTTCGCAAGAATTGCAAGCTCCTATGCGCGCGTATTACGCTCAAATCGACGAAAATACGCATACGTTATGCGGGTATGCCGGCTACTGGTTTGACGGCGATGACGCGCAAATAATGACAATTGGCATTGCAAAACAATATCAAAGAAAAGGCCTAGCGTCGGAACTTTTATCAACTATGATCAAAACCGCAGAAAAAATTGGTGCTAAGCGCATGTTGCTAGAAGTGCGAGTTGACAATGTTCCTGCGCTCGTGTTGTATGAACGTTTTGGTTTTAAGAAAATGGGTTTGCGGAAACGTTACTATCAGCCGGAAGGCGTGGATGCGTACACAATGTGCGCTGATCTAACCGCAAAAAATAACGGAACTGAGGAATAACGAGGAATAAAATGAGCGAAGCAATCGTATTGGGGATTGAATCAACTTGTGACGAAACTGCCGCAGCTATTGTGCGCGGACGTACTCTGGTGTCGAATGTGGTGGCATCTTCAATGCAGGAGCATGCACGCTACGGTGGCGTAATTCCAGAAATTGCTTCTCGTGCGCACGCTGAAGCTTTCGTGCCGGTTGTTTCTAAAGCATTGGCAGACGCAAACATGGATTTAAGCGATGTTGACGCGATTGCAGTAAGCGCAGGTCCTGGTCTTGCTGGCTGCTTAGCTGTGGGAGTTTCGGGAGCTAAAGCACTAGCTTGGGCTGCAAATAAGCCGATTTATGGTATTAATCACGTAATTGGGCATATTGCAGTAACACAATTGCAATTCGGCGACGTGCCGGAAGATGTGCTGGCTTTAATTGTTTCCGGCGGTCACACTTCGCTTCTTCACGTGAACGATATTGCTAGAAGTATTGACGTTGTTGGCACAACTTTGGACGATGCTGCAGGCGAGTGCTTTGACAAAGTTGCGCGTTTGCTTGGGTTCCCATACCCGGGTGGCCCTCATATTGATAGGCATGGAAGGCTTGGAAATCCGGATACTTTGAAAGTTCCGCAAGGCTTGACGCAAGGTCGTTCCGGCAAAGAGCATCCGTACGATTTCAGCTTCTCGGGCGTAAAAACTGCTGTTGCGCGCTGGGTTGAAGCGCGTGAGGCTCAAGGGCTTGAAATTCCAGTTGACGACGTGTGTGCTTCTTTGGCTAATTCTGTGGCGGAAGTGCTTTCACGCAAAGCTATGATGGGCTGCGAGCAGTACGGTTCTAAAACGTTGATGATTGGCGGCGGATTCTCTGCTAATTCGCAGCTTCGTGAGCATTTGCTGGCTTGCGGCAAGGAGCATGGAATTGAAGTGCGTTTGCCAGAGCTTAAGCTTTGCACGGATAACGGTGCGATGGTTGCAATGCTTGGCGTAAATTTGGTAGAAGCAGGGGTTCGTCCTTCTGCTCCCGATTTTGCAATCGATTCTGCAATGCCTCTTACCACTGTGAGCTTATAATAAGTAGCAATAATAAAAGTCGCTTTAAAGTTGCGAGGTGTTTTGTGCAGTCAGTTAATTCGCGTAGTGGTGTGTTACGAGTAGGTGAGAAGATTCAGTTCACTGATCGTAAAGGTAAGCGAATTACTGCACAACTTATTGCAGGCGGATTTACACAAACTGAGCACGGCCTTATTTGTCACGACGACGTGATTGGCCAAAGCGAAGGCGTTGTAATTACTACTGTTAGTGCAAAGCGCGAATCTCAGCAAAATAGCGAAAATCAAGAATCTAAAGACCTTTCAAAATCTGGCAATAAGCCTTGGAAAGCAGCTCGCGCTATTGGCGGCTGGGATTATGTAGTTATGCGACCGCGCATGGTTGACTACGTGCTTTCTATGCCTAGAGGCGCGCAAATTATGTATCCGAAAGATATTGCGCAAGTAATCGCTTTAGGAGATATTCGTTCTGGAATGCGCGTTTTGGAGTCGGGCGCTGGCTCTGGTGCTATGAGTTTAAGTCTTTTGGACGCAGTTGGGGAGTGTGGAAAGCTTACTACGATTGAGCTTCGCCCGGATTTTGCGCGCATTGCCGAGTCTAACGCAACTTTGTACTACGGAAAGCGCCCAGAATGGTGGAATTTGCTTACTGGCGATTTTGATTCTGTTGCAAAAACCTTAGATGCGCACAGCGTGGATCGCATTATGCTAGACATGCTTGACCCTTGGAATCGCCTTGAACAAGCACATCGAGTTATTGTGCCTGGAGGCGTGCTTGTTGCGTACGTGACGACTACAACGCAAATGTCTCGCATGGCTGAAGCTTTGCGAGAAAGTGGCATGTGGACGGAGCCGGAAATTCAAGAAACATTGGAGCGCACTTGGAAAGCTCAAGGTTTGGCGGTTCGTCCGGATCACGCGATGATTGGTCACACTGGATTTTTGATTGTTTCGCGCGCAATGGCTGAAGGTTTTAGCGCTTTGAAAAAGCGTGAGCATGGAACTAAAGATACTGTGAGCGATATTGACGATATGACAGCAGAAGAGCGCGCTGAACAGTTGGAAGACTTGTCTTTGCGCGATATTTCGGATCGTAAATTGCGTAAAGTTTTACGTGATTTAGACGTGCAGCTTGCGCAATTGCCGGAAGATTCGCAGTCGCAAGATTTGCAAGATTCGCAGTCTACACAACAATCATCGCTTAATCAAGCTAAGTAGGAGAGCATTATGGCATCACCAATGAAAAAGCTTATGAAGAAAGCACATCATAGTAAGTACGTTTTGTTGCTGATGCGTCATGCTAAAGCTGAGGCTCCTCAAATGGGTGACGACTGGGGTCGTGGCCTTACCGATAAGGGCTTGAAGCAAGCGAAAATTATGGCAAAAGGCTTGGAATCTTTGAAGCTTGTGCCGGATTATATTGTGTGTTCTAGTGCGAATCGCACTGAGCAAACTTTGAAACGCATGTTGAAGCGTTTTGGCGACTCTCCTGTGGTTGAGTCGCGCAAAAGTCTTTATGATGGCGGCATGCAATCGGTTATGGACGAGTTGCAGGCGATTCGAGGCGATGTTCGTACGACGATGATTGTCGGGCATGAGCCGACGATGTCTATGGCTGCGCAGTGGCTTTCTTCGCCTGATTCGGATCCGGATGTGCTTGGGGCGATGCGTTTGGGGCTTGCTAATGCGTCGATTGTGGTGCTTGTGTCTGATCGGCCATTCGCAACTTGCGGCTTGCGCGGTGCCACAGCTCTCGCAATCCTAACCCCCAAATCCTTTGCTTAATCACACGAAATTAAGCATATAAATTAAGCTTATAACGACACCCCAAGTTCTTGAATGACCGCATTCAAGCATTTCTTTGCTAGGCTAAAGCGAGTCAAAGAAATTTTTTGGAGGATGTATGTCTGCGGTTTTTACTTCTGTTTCCGGTTTCCCACGTATTGGCGCTAATCGTGAGTTGAAGAAGATTATTGAACGTTACTGGAAGCAGGATGCTTCTTTGGATGAAGTGCGTGAAGTTGCTCAGTCTTTGCGAGCTAAGCATTGGCGTTTGCAAGCTGAAGCTGGGATTGATTTAATTCCAAGTAACGATTTTAGCTACTATGATCAAATGCTCGATACTGCTATTTTGCTGGGTGCTGTGCCTGAGCGTTATCGTAAATTGAATTTTGAGCATGCTGAGGATACGCTTTTTGCTATTGCGCGCGGCTATCAGGGTGAGCGCGGAGATGTGACGGCTTTGCCAATGAAGAAGTGGTTTACTACGAACTACCACTATATTGTTCCGGAAGTTGAGAATCCGGAAGGCTTGCATTTGGCTGGAACTAAGCCTTTTGACGAGTTTTTGGAGGCTCGCGCGCAGGGTTTGGAAACGAAGCCTGTGTTGATTGGCCCGTACACATTCTTGAAGTTGGCTCGTACTCCTGAAGCTCAGGAGTTGGAAGTAACTGAGTCTGTGATTTCGGCTCTGGCTTTTGCTTATGCGAGTATTGTTAAGCGTTTTGGCGAGCTTCACGCAACTTGGTTGCAGTTTGATGAGCCTTATTTGGCGCTTGATAAAGAGGAAGGCGATTTGGAGCTTTTTGAAGCTTTGTATAAGCCTTTGCTTGAGGCTAGGGGCGCGGAAGTTAAGCTTCTTCTTAACACGTATTTTGGCAATATTGCTGACGCTTACGAAACTGTGAATAATCTTGGTTTTGACGGTGTTGGCGTTGATTTGGTGGAAGGTAAGGAAGAAAATCTTGCAGCCATTGAGCGTTATGGTGTGAACGAAAAAACTACGCTTTTTGCTGGCGTTGTGAACGGCCGCAATATTTGGCGCAACGATTATGCTGTGAGCCTTGGTTTGGTTGACGCTTTGCGTAAGAATGTTACGGATCGCGTGGCTGTTTCTACTGCTTGCTCGCTTCTTCACGTGCCGTTTAGCACTGTTGGTGAGGATGCTTTGGGTGCGGATGTTTTGCAATATTTTGCTTTTGCTGTTGAAAAGTTGCAAGAGATTCGTGATATTGCAAATCTTGCTGTAGAAAGTGACGAAAGCCGTAAATCGAGTAACGTTTTGGCTAAAAATCAGGCTTTGTTCGACGGTTCGCGCGTGAAAGCAGATTCTGCTGTTGCTAATCGTCTTGCGAATCTTAAGGATTCTGATTTTGTGCGACTGCCGGAAAGGGCTGAGCGCCAGCGTTTGCAAAAGGAAGCTCTTGGCTTACCGGATTTGCCAACGACTACTATTGGATCTTTCCCGCAAACTAAGGATATTCGTAACGCTAGAGCCGCTCTTCGTAAGGGTGAGATTTCGCGTGAAGCTTACGACGAGTTTATGCGCGATCGCATTGCCAAGTGCATTGAGCATCAAGAGCAAATTGGCTTGGATGTGCTTGTTCACGGCGAGTTTGAGCGCAACGACATGGTTGAATATTTTGGCCAGCATTTGCGCGGCTTTAAATTTACGAAAAACGCTTGGGTGCAGTCTTATGGTACTCGCTGCGTGAAGCCTCCAATCGTGTGGTCGGATGTTTCTCGCGAGTCTGCGATTACTGTGGCTTGGAGCGCTTATGCCCAAAGCTGCACGAAGCATATTGTTAAGGGCATGCTTACAGGACCTGTGACGATTCTTAACTGGTCTTGGCCTCGCGAGGATATTACTCACGAGCAGCAGACTCAGCAGTTGGCTCTTGCTATTCGCGATGAAGTGTTGGATTTGGAGCGTGCGGGTATTCGTGTGATTCAGATTGATGAGGCTGCTTTGCGTGAAAAGTTGCCGCTTCGCCGCTCTGATTGGCATAAGAAGTATTTGGATTGGGCGATTGCTGCTTTCCGCCTTGTTCATTCTGCAGTTGCTGCGACTACGCAAATTCACACGCATATGTGCTATTCGGAGTTTAATGACATTATTCGCGACATTGATGCTATGGATGCGGATGTGATTTCTTTTGAGGCTTCTCGTGGCGACTTGGTTGTGCTTGACGCTATTCACGACGCGCATTTTGAGACTGAGGCTGGTCCTGGCGTTTACGACATTCATTCTCCGCGCGTTCCTGGTAAGGCGGAGCTTGTGGAGCGTATTCACGAGATTTTGCGTAAGATGCCTGCTCAAAAGCTTTGGATTAACCCGGATTGTGGTCTTAAAACTCGAGGCGACGCTGAAACTTGGCCAAGCTTGGAGAATCTTGTCGCTGCTGCTAAAGAGGTCCGTGCGGAGCTTTCTAATAATCAGCAAAGCAACGAGCAAAGCGGAAATCCAAGCGGCAATTTAAGAAACAATCTAAATAGGGGGTGAGCTATGCCATATAAACCAAAGTTTTCGCTGGAAGTTTTTCCACCTAAGCGCACATCTCCTATTGGTACGATTTACGATACTTTGGATGGCTTGAAGGGTCTTGACCCGGATTTTATTTCGGTTACTTACGGCACTGGAAAGCTGCAGGATCGTACTGCTACTGCGCGTATTGCTCATACGATTCGCTCCGAATATGGCATTGACGCAGTTGCTCATTTAACAGCTCGCTACCTTGATTATGATGCTGTTGATGAAGCTTTGGAAATGTTTGATAATGCTGGCGTTTCCGGCGTTTTGGCTTTGCGCGGAGACGTGATTGCTGGCCAGGAGGCGGCAGGCGTTTTTGAGCACGCTAGTGACTTGGTTTCCTACATTCGTTCAAAGCGTCCGGATTTGCCTATTTTGGGCGCTTGCTACCCGGAGAAGCATCCGGAGGCGGAAAGTTTGCAGGCGGATATTGATAATCTGAAGCGCAAGGTTGATGCTGGTGTTACGCATTTAATTTCGCAATTATTCTACGATAATGAGGATTTTTTGCGCTTCCGTGATTTAGCTCGTGCGGCTGGCATTAACGTGCCGATTGAGGCTGGAGTAATGCCTGTGGCGAACGCTTCGCAAGTTAAGCGCATGACGAGCTTATGTGCGTCTCGAATTACTTCGCAAGTTTCCGCAATGATGGATCGTTGGGGGAGTAATGCTGATTGCTTGCGTGATGCTGGCAGTATTTTTGCTTCTCAGCAGATTAACGATTTAATTGCAGAAGGCGTGGATGGCATTCACTTGTATACGATGAATCATCCGGGTATTGCTCGAAGGATTTGGGCGAATGTGAAGCCGCTTTTTACGAAAATTGGGTAGGTGGCAGCGTTACACAAGTTTTTGCTTACTGTGGCGCGAGTTTTGGGGGATTTCTCTCCTCGCAAGTTCCCGTCCTTCGTCGCTTTGGCTGTTAAAGGTTTTACTGTCTGCTTTGTTCTTAAAAGAATGTTGCTTCCTCAGTCCTCTTTTATTGCTCGTAAAGAAATCCCCCCAAACTCTGCATGCTAGTTCGTTAATAACCGTGCCTTATCACAGAGATTTTTCGATTTTTCTTCTTCGCTCGACGAATCAGCAGCCTGCGGCTCTGACGTTCGCCTCGTTCAGTGCGAAAAATCTCAAATCTCTACCACGTGAATATCCACACGACCGAGTGGTAGTGAGTATTGAAATTTAACATAGAGCGTGTAATGTATACAAATACGCAAAAATGTATAAATGCATAAAATAATTGCGTTTTATACTAAACATGTGTTTAGAATCACCATTAAAACTGTAATCTAGCTTACATTTGTTATGAAAGTTTTCGCCCCAAAAATCTGCTAAAAATGTTGGAATAAAGCCTCTGGGGGGGGGGGCTTCATAGGCTATACATTATAACAAATACGTTGCAAAATATTCGTATATTCGGTATTATTGAATGTAAATCTCAATAAAAGAGATTGCGCTTTTGAGAGCTGAGCAGAAGTTTCATATGTATTTGACCGTAGTTCGATCAGCGTTTGATTACTGCACAAAGCTCTTCACTAATAAATTCATAAAGACTTGTTCAGAGAGAATCTGGTATTCAAGGAGATACACAATGGCTAATTCAAATTCCGGAAGGCATGCACGCAAGGTTACATTGGATGCTGCAGTAAGTAATGCGATTGCTAAGGCTGTGGATGCACGCAAGGTGGCGCATTTACGGTTGGAGCCGCTGGCGTGTTGGCTGGTGCAGCGTTCGCTTTTGGAGCAACTCCTGCAATGGCTGCGGAGAATGGTGCTGCGGCTGGTGCGGCTTCGGTTCCTGTTGAGGCTGGTAAGAAGCCTGGTGTTGATAAGAAGGCTGAAGCTGGTAAAAATGCTGATGCTAAGCCTGAAGTTAAGGAAGCTGATAATAAGGATCAGACTGAAGAGAAGTCTGCTACATACGAGAAGACCGACAATAATACTTTAAAGAAGGTTCACAAGGATAATAATAACAAGTCTAAGCTCGAACAGAATTTAACTAAGGAAAAGAAAGTTTCTACGCAGTCTGTAGCAAAGACTGACGGCACTGATACTGACGTTACTGAGACTGATGCCACTAAGACTGATGCTGAGCAGAATGTTGAGAGCACTACGGCTGGGAATCAGGATCGCGCTACTAATGGTGAAGAAAGTCAAGATCCTAATAAAATTAATCCTGATACAACGGATACTGCTAATACCAAGATTGAAATTAATGAGAATAACGCTGGCACTATGCCGAACGTGTATGGCTGGGGAAGCTCAGACAATACATACAGCGTAAATGGCGAAAAGCACACTGTTACTTTCCACTTTGCAGCTCCAAAAGATGGTAGCAAGATTACCAGTATTGCTATTTTCCCTTCTAAGACAAATGGTTTCAATAATGCAAAAAGTGAGAGAGGTATTGATTTTTACTCGAAAAATCCAGACAAACACCAAGATTATTCTGGTGAATATATATTTACTGCTAATTCCGACGGATCTGCAACTCTTACGATGAGCACTCTTTTTAGGGATGGTAACCTTAATGGTGGTGCTGAGAAGTATACAGCCAGTCGTTCTATTTTCGTGTATGTAACTAAAGATGGTAGTAGTACAGAAACTATTGCATATAAAACGAATGTATTCCGCGCTGTAACGCTTGTTCCGCCAAAAACTTCTGGATCAGTGGTGCTGAAATATAATCAGCCTCTTACGGCAGAAAAGGTTCAAGCAGCAATTACTGAAGCTGGCAATATTGAGACGGCGCGTAGTGATAAGAAGTCTGTAAATGATCAGCTTTCTGGAACGTTTACGCAAAATATTAACGTAAAGTCTGAAGATGCTTACGACAAGACTACGTTTGAGGCTATTAATAAGGAAACCTCAGCTCAAGGCGCAACAAATAAAACTTATGTAACTGGAGCGAAGACGCTTAACACTTATATGGTTACGGATTTGGGCTTTAAGTCGCAAGCTATTCCGCTTACCGTTGCGCGCTACGATGATCGCATTGACAAGCCGATTGTGGAAGATCCGACTAATCTTTCGGCTGAAGTTAAGGAAGAAATTAAGACGAAGCTTGCCAAGATTAATGGCGTTACAGCAGATAAGATTTCGTTTGAGGGTGATAATGCTGTAATCCATTTTGATGGCGTTGATGAAAAGGATGCTCCTAAGATTGCCTTGCGCGACCTTGTGTTGAAGAAGTTTACAGAGGATCAGATTAAGGTTCCTGCAGAAAGTACCGCAACTGTTATCTACAATCCACTCGCTTACTCTGATGCTGAGATTAAGAGCATTAAGAAGGCTATTTACGAAGCTAATAAAGACAACACAGAGCTTGGACTAAGCGCTACCGACTACGAGAAGCAGATTACGCTTTCGTATCTTACTGGCAATCTTACTGCGGCTGGTCATGCAAATCAGGGCATCTCGAATGGTCAGGCAGAAAATACTATTACCGTTAAGATTAAGACCGATAAAGCGGTTGCTGAGTTTAAGTCTGATGTAAAGGCTGGCAAGCTCACGCGTTTGGCGGATATTCGCAAAGATTACGACGTTTCGTGGAAGAATAATAAAATTGCCGGCCGCGACACCGACGAAGGCCTTTCGTGGAGCGAAGACCACAAGACCATCATTTACCGCTACGACCCAACTAAAGCAGAAGGGTTTGATACAAATAAGATTCTTAATTTGTTGAAAGCTACGCCGAAGGATGGCAACGCTGGTTTGCGCGAGCTTACTGGTGGCGAAGCTCTTGCTCATGAAGGCGATAAAGAAAACGCGCAGAAGTCGCATGTGGGCTACGTGATCGACAAGAACGGCCAACCTACAACTGAGTTGTCGCTCGGCAATATGAGCGGTGCTTATTGGCAATATAGTCAGAATGTTTCTAATTCTGGTGAAAATCTTGGCGATTCTGAATCGAATGCAGGATCGTATTCCTGGGATGAAGAAGCTAAGCCGGTAGTAGTTGCTGCTAAAGGAAACAAGGTATATAAAGCGCGCCTGTTTGTTTTGCCGTATGGATTGACGATGTATAGAAACATTTACATCGAAAATGGCAAAAACCCTGGGAATACGCCTAAGGCGATTAACGTTATCTTTGTGCCGCAGACGAATCATAAGACAAGTGATTTGAAGAAGTCGGTTGAGGATCACAAGACTACCCATGTTGAGGGTAAGGAAGTTCCTACTGATTCTGCATACTACAACGCTTCGGACAAGGTAAAGAGCGACTATGATGATGCGTTGAAGGTTGCTAAACAAACGCTTGAAAAAGTTGGTAACACAGCTGATGCTGATTTAACCGAAGCGCTTAAGGCTGAGGTTGATAACGCAACCATTAAGCTGGAAAAAGCTCGCAAAGCTCTTGATGGTGACGCTACCAAGAAAGAGGAGCTTAAGAAATCCATCGATGAGAACGGTAAAGCTGCAGAAGGTCAGCAAGCTGCTACAGGCACGCAAGCAACAAACCAGTTCAAGAATGTGAGCGATCCTGACTTTAAGAAGTCAGATGGTTCTGCCGACACCGACAGGAACGAAGCTGCTAAGAAAGCAAAGACAGCTTACGATGAAGCACTTCAAGCTGCTGAAGCTGCAAGGGACAACAACAACGCCACGCAAAAAGACGTTGACGCTGCTAAGGCAAAGCTTGATGCTGCGCGTAAGGAGCTTGATAAGTACAGCACCAACAAGGATGAGTTGAATAATGCAATCGCTCAGCATGGTAAGGTAAAGACTGGTGATACGTCTAAGCAAGGCGAGGAGAAGCTCAAGACCGCTGACCCAGCATATCAAAACGCAACTGAAAAAGAGCGTACAGCTTATGATAACGCTGTAAAGAAGGCAAACGATCTTTCTAAGGATCCAAGCGCTTCTCAAAAGGACGTTAATGCAGCTATTGATGAGCTTCAAAAAGCCAAAGCAGCTCTTGACGCTAAAGCAACCGATAAGTCGCAGCTTATAACTGCCGAAAAGCTCACCTTTGATAATCCTAATAATGATGCAAGCAAGCAGAGTACCTTCTACAAGAATGCCGCTGCGAAGAAAGACACCGACCCTGCTGCTAAAACTGCTGTTGAAAACTATGACACTGCGTTAGCTAAGGCTCGTGAGGTTCTTAAGAAAGATAATGCAACTCAAAAAGAAGTTAATGATGCTAAAGATGCATTAACTAAGGCCGAAAACGCTCTGCATGAGAATTATAAGTCCGATGCTAACGATCTTACGAAAGCTCTTGCAGACAACTTTAGCGGATATCTGATGCCAGCCTACTTCAACGCTTTCGATAAGGCGCAAGCTGGAGACACTGATGCTAAGAAAGCATTCAAAGATTACAACGATGCTTATCAAAAAGCTAAGGCTCTGAAGGAAAAGTTTGCTAAAACTAATCCAGCTGAGCAGCCAACTGCTACAGACATCGCCGATGCAAAGAAAGCTCTTGAAGATGCTCGTAAAGTCATCGACAAGTATGCAACTAATACCAGCAGGCTTTCGGCAGCTGTGTTTAATGACCTTGCTATAAAGCTCAGCCCTGCGTATAAGAATGTATCTGAAGCTGATGCAAGCGCGGATGCAAAGGCTGCTAAGAAGAAGTATGACGATGCCGTAAAGAAGCTACAACAGGCGCTTGAGAAAAAGATGCCTAAGGATCAAGCAGATGGTAATGATATTCCTGATACAAATACTCCTGATAAGGATGGCAACCCTGACAGCGGAGACTACCTGAAGAATATTCAGGCACACGCACAAGGCGAGCCTCTGGATAGGGATGTTGACGCTATCCTTAAGGAAATGAACGCTGCAGCTGCTGAGTTGAATAAGTTTGCAACCAAGACTGACGCGCTGCTTAAGTCTGTTAACGAGGATGATGCAACCAAGCAGACTCCTGCGTATAAGAATGCTTCTGTGCCTGATTTCAAGAATGATGATGGCACTGAGAATGCAACTAAGAAAGAAGCAGCTAAAAAGGCTGTAGACGATTATGGCAAAGCTCTTAATGAAGCTAAGGAATTGCTCAAGAATCCTGCTGCAACTCAGAAGGAAGTCAATGATGCGTTGAAGAAGCTTGATGAAGCACGCAAGGCTCTCGACGCTTACAACACCGACACCGCCAAGCTTGTGGAAAGCGTAAAGAAGCACGGCTCTACAGAGGGCCCTGCAGCTACAGAAGGAACGCAAACTTCTGATGCGTATCGCAATGCGTCTGATCCTCACTTCATGAAGGCGGATGCAACTGACCCAACTAAGTTAGTTGAAGATACCGAGAGGAACAACGCTGCTAAGGAAGCCAAGAAGGCGTATGATGAAGCTTTGACAAAAGCTCAGGAGCTTTTGAAGAAGCATGACAGCGCTGACACGCCGCAAGACGCAAAGCCAACTCAAAAAGACATCAACGCCGCACTTAAGGCTCTCGACGATGCTCGTACTGAGATTGAGAAGTATAAGACTGTTACTACTGATCTTGAGACAGAAACTAAGAAGTCTACTCCAGAGCATGCTGCTGTTACTGAAGGCGACTTCGAGAATACGCCTGAGTTCCAGAATGCTGATGCTAAGAAGAAGGATGGCGCTGACGGTAAGAAGGTAGACAATGATGATGTGAAAGCGTACAAGGATGCTTTGGCAAAGGCACGCAAGTTGGCGCAAGATAACACATCCAATACGCTCAGCGATCATCCAACTCAGAAACAGATTGATGATGCTCTTGAGGCCTTGAAGCAAGCTAAGCAAGCTATTACCGACGGCTATAAGACAAACGTTGATAAGCTTAAGCAAGCTAAGGAATACGCAGAAGATGTATTCAAGAAGACTCCTGAATACAAGAATGCTGAAGCAATCAAGGCTGACGCTAACAACGCAAAGCATGATCAGGCTGGAAAGGACTTGGGCGATGCTACTAAGCAAACTGGTTTTGAAGGTCAGATTGCTAAGATTGCTGAAAAGCTTAAGGATACTAGCAAGCTTACTCAGCGTGAGGTTGATGCGTTAGTAAAGCAGCTCAATATTGCTCAGAAGAAGATTGCTGACAGCTACAAGACCAACGTTGACAAGCTTAATAACGAGGTCGGTGATAAGGATCAAGACGGCAAGCCTGTAACTCCTAAGTTTGAAGAGTCGATTCCGTACAAGAACGCTCTTGAAAAGAAGAACGCTGGCGACGCTGATGCGACTGCAAAGCTGGAAGCTTACAACGAAAAGCTCAAAGCTGCGCAGGAACTCATCAACAAGGTGAATAATCCTGATCCAAATGTTGAAGCTGATAAACAGCCAACTCAAAAAGAAGTTGATGATGCTCTTAAGGCTTTGCAAGATGCTAAAAAGGCAATCGACGACAGCTTCGGTACTAAGATTGACGATTTGAAGACTGAAGCTGCGAAGTCTACTGCCGATACGACAGATCCTACTGCTAAGCCAACTGCTGGGTCATTTGAGAGTACTACTGAGTATCAGAATGCGCTTGCTAAGAAGACTGATGACGGCAAGGATAATGCTGACGTTACTGCTTATAAAGAAGCGTTGAAGAAAGCTAGGACTTTGCTTGAAAAGTTTGGTGATGACGGTAAACCAAAGCCTGGTGCTAAGGATGTTCCAACTCAGCAAGAAGTTGACGAGGCTCTTAATAATCTGAAGGAAATTAAGGATAAGATTACTAAGAACTACGTCACTAGCCCGCACGACTTGCAAGAAGAAGTTGATAAGTCTAAGGACGGCAAGGACGACACCAGCACCGACGTGTTCGAGAACACTCCAGAGTTCAAGAACGCGACTGCGAAGGGTGATGAAGCTGCCAAGAAGGCACTAGATGCCTACACCGAAAAGCTCAAGGCTGCCAGGAAGCTTCTTGATGCCTTTGATCGCACTACTGGCAAGCCAAAGGGTAAGCTTCCAGACGGCATGGATAAGGCTCCAACCCAGCAGGAACTTGACGCTGCTTTGAAGGATCTTCAGGATGCCAAGAAGAAGATTACTGACGGCTACAAGACTAATAAGTCTGATTTGAACACTGAAGCTGGCAAGGATTCTGACTTCACTAAGACACCTGAGTACGTAAATGCTCAAGCTAAGGGTGATGACGCGTCTAAGCAGGCTCTTGAGGATTACAAGAAGGCTCTTGAGGATGCGAATAAGATTCTCGGCGATAAGAATGCAACCCAGGCTCAGGTTGATGATGCTTTGAAGAAGCTTCAGGATGCTAAGTCTAAGCTTTCTGATGGTTATAAGACTGATAAGACTGATCTGACTGCTGAAGCTGGTAAGGATTCTGATTTCACTAAGACGCCTGAGTATCAGAATGCTCAAGCTAAGGGTGATAACGCGTCTAAGCAAGCTCTTGACGCCTACAAGAAGGCGCTCGAAGACGCTAACAAGGTTCTCGACGATAAGAATGCAACGCAGGCTCAGGTAGACGAGGCTTTGAAGAAGCTCCAGGATGCTAAGAAGAAGCTTACTGATTCTAATAAGACTGATAAGTCTAAGCTTCAGACTGAGGCGGATGCTGATGCTAAGTTCCGTGATTCTGTATTCTTTATGATTGGAATGACTGAGGATATTGACGCGTATAACACGGCTTTGGCTGAGGCTAACAGTGTGCTTGCAGATCCTAACGCTACTCAGGCTCAGGTTGATGAGGCTTTGAGGAAGCTTCAGGCTGCTAAGGATAAGATTAATCACCCGTTTGGTATTGATAGTGGTGTTGGAAGCGGCTCTGGCTCTGTGGTTGATTCTGGCTCTGGCTCTGCTGCTGGTTTCGAGACTACTGATTCTCAGAGTGCTTCGGTTGATAAGACTGCTTTGAGAGTTGAGGTTAATAATTCTGAAGCAGATTCTTCTGCTGCGTCTAAGGCGAATACTGCTGCTGCTAGAGCTTATAGAAAGGCTTTGGCTGAAGCTAAGCGTGTGCTTGCTGATAAGAATGCTACTCAGGCTCAGGTTGATGAGGCTTTGAGGAATCTTAAGGCTGCTAAGGCTACGTTGCGTAATGCTTCCGGTAATGCTAGTGGTCTTGCTAAGACGGGTGCTGCAACTGGCTTGTTTGCAAGTCTTGCCGCAGTCTTCTCCGGACTTGGTGTTGCAGGCGTAGCTTCTCGCCGCCGCAAGCACTCTAACGAGTAGTCTTGCGCCGTAATTAAGCAAATTCCCTCGCAGGTTATCTTCCGATAATCCGCGAGGGATTTTTGTACACCACCACAATGTAAAGTTGCGGTATGGAAAGTGCGAACAGAACAGATAGTACAACTACTGAAACCAACTGCAACGAAAGCAACACAAACTCTTCCGCACTCACCTCAAGAAGCCTTATTAAAGCGGGCTTTGCTCGCCCGGATGCTGCACGTTGCGCAATGATGGCAATACGCAAAAACTGCAATAAAATATCGTTTGAAACACTACTAAGAAGCGCGCTTACAGTTGAAGATCCAGATTCTGCATTGCTTTCATTGCAAGATTTAAGTGAAGCATACCCCGAAATAATAAATAATATTTCAACTTCAAATTCGCAAGTATCTGACTCATTAACAAGCCTAATGCAAGTATTAGGTGCGTCTAACGCGTTGGCAATGCTTATGCGCACAAGACCTAATCTTGTAAAAGCTGCAGCAAACGACCCGAATCATCTTTTTGCAATGACTAGGGAAGAACGCGTAAAAGACTTACTCGAAGCAATACAAGCTTACACTGCAACAGTTGTTTCTTCTGAAAGCAGCGATTCTAACACAATTTACTTAACATCACTCGGCTTTGCACAAGCAGTTTCTGCGCTTCGTGCGCGCTACCGTGAGCATGTTGCTGCAATTATGGCGGCTGATTTAGCGAGCGCTGACCCTGTTGAAGTGCAGCCAGATATTAGTCGTAAGCTTTCCGACGCTGCCGATGCTGTTTTAGAGGCAGCGTTGTCTATTTCGCGAGGACAGGTTACTGGTTCTTCCGCATGCAGATTTGCGATTATTGCTATGGGCAAGCTTGGAGCGCAAGAAATTAACTACGTTTCCGATATTGATTTGATTTATGTTGTGGAACCTGCGGATTTAAGCAACAAGCAGAACCAGGATGCTGCTTTGCGCGTTGGTGTTTCTATGGCAATGGTTTTGCAAAAAGTATGCCAGTCGGTGGTTATGGGCTCTGTGGAGCCTCCGCTTTGGCAGATTGATACTGCGCTTCGCCCGGAAGGTAAGGATGGTCCTCTTGTTCGTAGGCTTGATTCTCATAGAGAATATTATGAAAAGTGGGCGAGTAGCTGGGAGTTTCAGGCGCTTTTGAAGTCGCGCCCTGCAGCAGGGGATGCGGATCTTGGAAAGGCTTATCGCGATATGGTAGAGCCGTTTATTTGGAAGGCTTCTGGTCGTGAGCATTTTGTAGCTGACTGCCAGCATATGCGTCAGCGTGTGGAGTCGCTTATTCCGGCTTCTCAACGCGATTTGGATATGAAACTTGGTAAAGGCGGCTTGCGCGATGTTGAGTTTACTGTGCAAATGCTGCAGCTTGTGCACGGAAGTGAGGATGAGTCGCTTCGAGTAAGGGATACTATTTCCGCTTTGCAAGCGTTGGCTCAAGGTGGCTACGTCTCTAGGTCTCAGGCGGCGCTATTGGCAGAACACTACCGTTTTGAGCGTGTTCTTGAGCATCGTCAGCAAATGTGGAGTATGCATCGCACGCATTTGTTCCCAGATTTGGGTGCGCAAGGAAACGGCGGCTTGGATCGCGCGCGCACAATTTCTACAGAGCAGCTTAACAACAATGAGCAGATTTGCCGACTTGCTCGTGCTGTGCGGCTTCGTCCGGAAGAGTTAGTTGCGCGTTTTGATAAAGCTCGTCGTGAAATTCGGCACTTGCATAAGGATATTTACTACCGTCCGATGCTTCCTATTAACGCTCAAACGGATGCGGATCCTATTGTGCTTTCGCCGGAGGCTGCTCGCGCGCGTTTTGCTTCTATTGGTTTTGCGGATGCTCGCGCAGCACAGTTGCATGTTGAAGCGCTTACAGAGGGGCTTTCTAGGGCTGCTAAAATTCATAGAATTTTGCTTCCGGCAGTGTTGAAGTGGCTTGGCGACGGGCAGAATCCAGATATGGGTTTGCTTGCGTGGCGGCGTCTTGCTGAGCGTTTTGGCGGAAAGAACACGTATCTTGGTTTTTTGCGTGATTCTCCTTCCGCAGCTCAGCGTCTTTGCCACGTTTTGGCGGATTCGCGCTATCTTGGCGACGCTATGATGCAGTCTATGCAGTCTATTACTTGGCTTGGTGACGACGAAGCGTTATCTGCGCGCGATAGGGCAAGTCTTGACATGCAAACTAGTGCAATGGTTGCGCGTTATGCAAGTAATATTGCGGATTTTGCGCAGTCTTTGCGCGCTCTTCGCCGGCAGGAAATTGAGCGAGTAGCTTTAGCTTGGATGTGTGGTCTAATTGATGACGATACTTCTATGCTTGCAATGAGTGATGTGTTTGATGCTATTTTAGATGCGACTTTGCAATGGTCTATGCGTGAAGCTGTGTCAGTCATGAATTTGAATGCTCCTCAAGCTGAAATTGCTATTATTGCTTTAGGTCGCTACGGTGGTAGAGAAGTAAACTTCTGTTCTGATGCAGATATTATGGTAATTTACAAGCCGGTTGGTGAAGATTGCGATTTAAACGCAGCTCACCGCTTTGCGCAAAAAACTGTAGATATTTTGCGTAATATTTTGCAAGGTCCTCTTACGCTTGAACCAAAAATCATGGTCGATTTGGATTTGCGTCCGGAAGGAAAAGACGGTCCGCTTGTTCGTTCGCTAGAATCTTGCGAAAAGTATTATCGTCAATGGGCTAGCACTTGGGAGCATCAAGCGTTGTTGCGAGCGCGTTTTGCTGCAGGTTCTAAGGAGTTGGCGGATGCTTTGCTTAACGGAGTTGTAAACGAATTGCGTTACGCTGCAAATCCTCTTAGTGAATCTCAGCTTGCTGAAATTCGTAAGCTTAAAGCTCGCATGGAAGCGGAGCGTTTACCTCGAGGAGTTAGTAGGGACAGGCATTTGAAGCTTGGTCGCGGCGGTTTAAGCGATGTTGAGTGGACTGTGCAATTGATGCAATTGCAATATGCTTCAAAGTATGAATCTTTACAAGTAGTTGGAACTATGCAAGCGTTGAAAGCATTGCAATCTAAGCATTTTATAAGCGACGAGGATGCTGAAGTTTTAAGCCGCTGCTGGCATATGTGTTCTGCAGTGCGCAACGCAAACTTCTTGTGGTCTGGATCAATGGCTCGCGCAGATATTATTCCAACTGACTCGTATTCTTTGGGCGGAATAGCAACTTACCTTGGCTATGAGCCGAACCAGGGTCGCGTTTTTGAAAACGATCTTTTAGCAACTATGCGTCAGTGCCGCGAAATCATGTCTCGTCTTTTCTACGCTCGCTAATTTCTCAATCTTTAGTCGCTTCACATTTATTGTTGCATTCTCTTCTTTAGGATATAATTACAGGACGGGAGGTGATTTTAATGAAAAATGCAGTAATAAGTAATGATGTAAAAGAAAGAGCTAATTCTTCAGTTTTTTATGCTGATGCTTCTGCACCTATAAAACAAGCAGTCAGTAGTGAAAATTTAGAAGAAAATGACGAATTATTATCTACTGATTTTGCTGCAAAACTTATGCATAGTTATAAGCAGTCAGTTTCTGGTTTAGCGCGCCCATATGCGGATGTTTTTGCTGAGTTAGAAAAGGGCTTGTAATGAGTTCTTTTAATATTCTTGTTACTCAAGATGCAGAAAATGATTTAAAAAATATAAGAGACTATATTGCATCTAATATCTCTAAGAAAACTTCCGTAAGAATTATTAATCTTATTAAATCTAGTATTGAAAGACTGTCTCTTTTTCCTCAGTTTGCGCCTGCAGTCAAGTATGAGCCTTGGAATTCACTTGGCATGCGTCGTATAGTTGTAAAGAATTTTCTTGTTTATTACAGAGTTGTTTTAGAAGAAAATACAGTTTATATTTTGAAGGTTACTTATGGTAGACGTAATCAACAAACTGTATTGGAACAAATAGATTTATTGGATTAAGTACTTATTAAATGTTGCATTATAAGTTATAATTCTACGCCACTCCGTATATAGATTCGTCAACGCTAATCAGTAAAATTGCGTAGGTCGCGTGTGGTTGCGACCGTCTTGCCAATTGACGGAAGGTGAGCGGTACTTATTATGACGAACGCAATTTCTAGTTCTTTGCATCAAACTTTTTCTCGCAGCACAATTGCAAATTCTCTAGCTGGCAAAAGTGTTGTTACATTAGACGATATTTCAACTGCGCAAATACGAATGCTCTTAGACAAAGCGCGATACATTGATTCGCACCGTAAAGAAGTGGCTCACACTTGCGATGGCAGAGTGTTGGCCACTCTTTTTTATGAGCCGAGCACGCGCACTCGCTTAAGCTTCGAAACAGCAATGCTGCGTTTAGGCGGAAAGGTAATCGGTTTTGCAGGTGCGCAACTTTCCAGCGCAAGCAAGGGTGAAACTGTAAACGATACTTTGAAAGTCGTGTCTAATTATGTTGATGTTGTTGCAATGCGTCACCCAAAGGAGGGTGCTGCTTTCGTTGCTACGCAAGCTGTGAGCACGCCTATTATTAACGCAGGTGACGGCGGCCACATGCACCCAACTCAAACTCTTGCAGACTTGGCAACTATTCTCGCGCGTTTTGGTCGCCTTAATAATCTCACTGTCGGTTTGTGCGGCGACTTAACTTATGGACGCACAGTTCACTCGCTTATTGAAACTTTGTGCCGCTTTGGAAACGTTCATTTTGTGCTGATTAGCCCGGATGAGCTTAAAACTCCGCAGTACGTAATCGACCGCATTAATGACACTCCTTCGTGCACTTACGAAGAAACTCGCGACTTGATGGAAGTTATTGGCAAGCTTGACGTGCTTTACATGACTCGCGTGCAAGAAGAGCGTTTTACGGATCGCGAGCAATACTTGCGACTTCGTGACACGTACATTTTGACTGAAGAAAAATTGCAAAAAGCAAAGTCGCATATGCCTGTGCTGCATCCGCTTCCTCGAATTAACGAGATTTCTGTTGATGTTGATGACGATCCTCGCGCAGCATATTTTGAGCAGGTTAAAAACGGTATGCTTATGCGTATGGCTTTGGAAAGTTCCGTTCTTGGAGACGAGCTTTGCGGCTACGAACCAACTGATTTTGTAAACGTGCCAGAAGACGAATTGCAAGCAGTTGACGCACACGGAATTTCATTAACGGATCCTCGCGTGCACGTAACAGACGTGAATGCGCCTGAAGATCTTACTTGCCCGAATCCTCGTTGCATAACAAACAGCGAACTAACTCTTAAACGCAAGTTCTACAAAGCTGATTCTGACAGTCACGAGTATCGTTGCATGTATTGCGACGAAGAAGCAGAAACTAAATAAAAAATTTAATAATATTATTATATAACTGTAAAAATTACGCAAAACCAGGAGTGAAATGAACGAATCAGGCACCTTAACTTTGCGCAATATCTCTGTGTGGGATACTGGCGAACGTATTGATCTTATTGTTGATGGCGTTCGTCAGGATGCCCTTATAGAGCAGAATGCGCGCGTTACTGGCGACATTGACGCAAGCGATTGGGTTGTTGCTCCTGGTTTTGCAGATCCGCATGTGCATTTTAGAGATCCAGGTCAAACAGCAAAAGAAACAATGATGACCGGCAGTGAGGCTGCTGCGGCTGGCGGTTATACGCAAGTTTTGATTATGCCAAATACTGTTCCAGCTCTTGACGGCGAGCCTTGGGAAGATGCTCCATTTGATGTAGATAATGTAGTTGACTATTTGCAGCGCTATGGTTGCATTTACGGCGTAAAATTGCCAGTTCGCTACGATTTGAGCGTGTGCGCATCATTGGGGCGTAAAGGCTTAAAACCAAGCAATATTGAGCTTTGGAAAAAGTATGTTGCTGGAATCGACGATGACGAAAAAACTTCTCCTATGAAAAAGCACCCGATTACTGCTATAAGCGACGACGGTGCTGCAGTGCCTGAACCGATTTTGCGAGATGTGTTAGCTATGGCAAAACAAACTGGTTTGCCATTCGTGGAGCATTGTGAGCATCATGATACGGGAGCTGTGAACGAGGGTCCGATCGCAAAAATGCTTGGTGTTGGTGGAATTCCAGCTTCTACTGAGCTTGCAATTGTTCAGCGAGATATTGATGCTTCCCGCAAAACTGGCGTACATGTGCATTTCCAGCATGTGAGCACTGCTGCTGCGTTTGAAGCTATTCGTAAGGCAAAGAAAGAGGGTTTGCCGATTACGTGCGAAACTGCGCCTCACTATCTAGCTTTGTGTGATGAGGATGTTTTGCGATATGGTGCTATGGCTAAGATGAATCCTCCTCTTCGTTCAAAAGCGGACAGGCAAGCAACGCTCGCTGCTATTGCGGATGGCACAGTTGACATGATTGCAACGGATCACGCGCCTCACACTGCGGAAGAAAAGTCAGGAGATTTTGCAAGCACTCCTAACGGAATTATTGGACTTGAGTGCGCGTATGGCGTGTGCCGCAAAGTTTTGGTTGATGCAGGATATACGGACGATAAGCATTTAATCGAATTAATGGCAGTAAATCCAATGCAATTGATGAGCAGAAGACCTACTGATATTGCGGCTTTGCTTAACGTTTCTTCGCGATGCGCAAACAAGCGAACGCTGCGTTTAAGTATTACTGAGCACCCTGAAAACGTTGATTTAGTGCTGATTAATATGCGCGAAAATTGGGCGGTTGACGCAAATTCGTTCCATTCAAAAGCTCGAAACACTCCTTTTGATGGATGGCAACTTACGGGCAGGCCTGTTGCGACGATTATTGGTTCAGAAATTGCTTTCTCGAGAATGTGATTGATTAAATATAAATTTGGAATGGTAGTAAATTATGGACGAACTTATTGAAGCGATTGCAACCAAGCAAAATCCTAGCGTAGTGGGCTTGGATCCTAAGCCTGGAATTGTTCCTGCCGAAATTATTAGCTCTCTTGCGGACGAAGTTTTGCAAGAAGTAGAAGGCGAGGATGCGCTGCCAACGCTTTTAGCTACAGCTTATTTTGAGTTTAATCGTGCGATTATTGACGCGGTTTCGGATATTGTGCCGGCAGTAAAGCCGCAAATCGCTATGTACGAGGCGCTTGGTCCTGCAGGTATCGATACTTACGCAATGACCTGCGAATACGCAAAATCGCAAGGATTAGTTGTAATAGGTGACGCAAAGCGCGGAGATATTGGCTCTACAGCTGGTCAGTATGCGGCTCATTTAAGCGGCTTCGCTAATCTTTCTGCATATTTTGAAGACGAAAATGCGACTGATAACGCACTGCCACAATCTCTTAAAAATCTTCTAAAAAGCTCTAAAAATCTTGACGTTTGGCATGAAGATTCGCTTACAGTAAACCCTTATATGGGTTCGGATGGAGTGAAGCCTTTTATCGATGAAGCATTAGCGCACGATAAAAGCATTTTTGTGCTGCTTCGCACTTCGAATCCTTCTAGCAAGGAGCTACAGGAGCTTATTTTGCAAGATGGCAAGCCAGTGTATGAGCATATGGCGGATTTGATTGAGAACTGGGGTGCTTCAAGCATTGGCAAGCACGGTTATTCAAGAGTTGGCGCAGTTGTAGGTGCCACGCATCCGCAGGAGGGCAAGCATTTGCGCGAGATTATGCCGCACACTTTCTTCCTTGTTCCAGGCTATGGCGCTCAAGGCGGTACAGCTCAAGATGTTGCAGGAATGTTTGATGCAAATTCTGAAGGCGCTATTGTAAATTCTTCGCGCGGTATTATTGGTGCTTGGAAAAAGTCTGAAGATTACGCTAAAAATCAAGGTCATATGTCTTTCGATGACATTCTTGATATTGTGCGTGATTCTGCAGCTGTTGCTGCGAAAAATATGCGTGACGACTTGCGAAATGCAGTGTATCGCTAGAATGTATAACTAAAATAAATATAACTAAAAATATAATTAAAATTAAAAATAAAACGCAACGGTACAAAACACATACAAGGGTAGGGGAAACCACATGAGTGATGGCATGTTTATTCCAACGCGAAAAGCCTCTGGAAACGCCATAATTACGTTACGTGAAGACGCTTTTGATTCTTCCGGCTCAAGTTCTGCAGACGAAAGCAATAATGCAAAATATTCGCGCCTTTGGGGGCGCAGAGCTGTAGAAGTACTCAATAATGAGAAGCTAGACGAAGGCGTGTACCGTTTAACTTTGCGAGATTCTGAGATTGCTAAAAAAGCTGCTCCTGCGCAATTTGTGAACTTGTATTCCCCTGATCCAACTGCTATGCTTCCGCGTCCTTTTGGAGTTGCAAGCGTAGAAGGCGATACTTTTACTTTGATTTTTGCTGTGATTGGCAAAGGCACTGCTAAGTTTGCTGAGCTTAAACCAGGAGATAGCATTGACGCTCTTGGACCTTTGGGACTTGGCTTTAATATTTCCAAACCTGCACATTATGTGTTGGTAAGTGGCGGCTTGGGAGTGCCACCTATTTTGTGTGCTGCTCAAGCGCTTTCAAAGCGTGAAGATTCTAGCGTAACGGCAGTGCTTGGCTACCGTAACAAACGTTTTGCAGATGATTTAACGAAAGAATATATTTCAGACGTACACAGTATTACAAATGCTGAAGGAACTGTTATTACACTTCTTGACGAACTTGAAAAAGTTAAGCATTTTGATTTCGACGACGATTTGCCAACTGTTATTTTGTCTTGCGGACCTTTGCCTATGATGAAAGCTGTAGCTCACTGGGCACATGAAAGAAATATTGAGTGTCAGCTCAGTTTAGAAGCGCGTATGGGATGCGGATACGGAACTTGCGTTGCTTGCGTTGTTGACACTTTGGAAGGCAGGCTGAAAGTTTGCAACGATGGTCCTGTTTTTGATGCGAATCGTTTGGGTTGGGAGTAAAAAATATGAGTGCTGTAAATAATGCCGAAAATAATTCTGTAAATAACGCAAATTCCGTAACAAATTCCGCTGAAACTTTTGGTTTTGACACTAGCCACGTTTGGAAGCACCCAACTCAAGTCGCAGGCGTTAAGTGGAAAAACATGGTTGGAACTGCTTCTGGAACTTTCCAGCTTGCAGCTTGCCGACGCTTTTACGACGTAAGCCAACTCGGCGCAATTTGTACAAAAGGTGTTTCTCCTGTTCCGTGGGAAGGAAATCCTTCTCCGCGCACTGCAGAATCTCCTTCTGGAATGGTAAACGCAGTTGGATTGCAAAATCCTGGTGTCGACCATTATTTAGTAGACGAGTTGCCGAAACTAAAATCCATGGGAGCGCTTGTTATTACTAATGTTGCAGGGCACAGTGACGACGATTATGCGCAAGTTGTTGAAAAGCTTGCAGATTCTGCAGCCGACATGCTTGAAATTAACGTAAGCTGCCCAAACGTGACTCACGGCGGAATGAGCGTTGGCACTGATCCGGTTGCATTGCACCGCTTAATTAAGCGTCTTCGCGCAATGACAAGCAAGCCAATGATTGTAAAAATGACGCCAAATGTGACGGATATCGTTTCGATTTGCAAAGCTGCAGTTGATGCTGGAGCGGATGCTTTAAGCATGATTAACACGCTAGTTGGTTTGCGAATTGATATTCGAACAGGCGAGCCTATTATTGCGAATCGCACGGGCGGTGTTTCCGGTCCTGCTATTTTCCCGATTGGACTTGGGTTTGTGTGGCGAGTGCGTCAAGCTATGCCAGATATTCCAATTATTGGCATTGGCGGCATTGATTCTGGCGAAAAAGCTTTGGAATACTTGTATGCTGGCGCGAATGCTGTAGAAGTTGGTGCTGCTGCTTTGGTGGATCCTACTGCTCCTATTCGCATTGCTCGCGAGCTTGACGATTTGCTTGATTCTCGTCCAAAGCTTGCGTCTTTACTCGCTGAAGGCAAAACTTGGCGCTGAAATTAAGTATTTAAAAAGTATTTAAAAAGTATTTAGAAAGTATTTAAAATCATTTTAAGAAAGAGAGCTAATTATGGCAGAATTAGACGAACGTTTTACAAAGTTTTTGCTTGATTCAGGTGCGCTTAAATTTGGTGACTTTACGCTGAAATCTGGTCGTCAATCACCTTATTTTATTAACGCTGGTGCTTTTGACGACGGCATGAAAATCGCAAATCTAGGCGCATACTACGCTGAGCGCGTTGTTGCAGCAATCGAAGATGGCAAACTTCCGCAAGATATCGACACTGTTTTCGGCCCTGCTTATAAGGGTATTCCGTTGGCAGTTTCTACGGCAATGGCTTTGACGAATAATCACAATATGCCTGTTGGTTTTACTTTCGATCGCAAAGAGCGAAAGGATCATGGCGACGGCGGAATTATGGTTGGAAAACCGTTAAAAGACGGCATGAAAGTTCTGTTAGTTGACGACGTGATGACTGCTGGAACTGCAGTTCGCGAAACTTTGCCAAAGCTTAAAGCGGAAGCAAATGTGCAAGTTGTTGGCTTGATTTTGGCAGTAGACAGAATGGAACGCACGAAAGACAGCGAGCTTTCTGCAGTAAAAGCAGTAGAGCAGGAGTTTGGCTTCCCAGTTTTGCCAATTGCAAACGTGCGCGAAATTTTCGCTGCAGCAAAGCGCTTAGTTAATGCTGACGGTAAGCCAGTTATGGATGAGGAATTAGCTTCGCGTGCTGCAGATTACTTGCGTACGTATGGTGCGTAATTATCCTCTACAATTTCGGAACCAAACGGCCACAACGCAAGTTTTGCCATTTTGAAAGATTGTATGCCAAATGGGATGCCAACAATTGTGCAGCAGCAAATGAATCCTGAAACGATATAGCCTAATGCAAGCATTGGCCCAATGAAAAATACAATCCATAGTATGTTCCAAATTGTGCTAGTGCCGCCTTGGTAAATAACATGTTTTCCAAATGGCGTGAGCGTGAGCTTTGCCATTTTGAATGCTTGAATACCGAATGGTATGCCAATAACGGTTATGCAAAGGAGGAAACTTATAAATAACCAGCTTGCAGCAATGAAAAGACCGCCGAATATCAGCCACACAATATTGCCAAGAAGTTTCATAAAAGTAGTATATAAGTTTTTTCAGTTTTAATGAAGTATGATTTTTGATAAGTGATTTATTGTAAGCGGGTTGTAAAATAATGCGTTGCAATAGATGCATTTGTTTAAAGGAAGAATATGTTCTGCACGCAATGTGGTAATAAAAATGATGATAATAGCAAGTTTTGCAATACTTGCGGAGCGCTTTTAGAAGTTACGTCAACAGTCGAGCCGTCAATCCAAAGTCAACAATACGAATTGCCTACTAACGAAGCGCCTACTACTGTATTTCCTGCGCAGGAAGCTTTATCGGATAATCTAAACGTTTTAGGTTCTCCTATTATGGGTTCTTCGAGTGAACAGCCTTCTATGAATAATTCACCTTACGTACAAGGCGAAGCTCCGGCTAATTATTCTCATTCAGAGGATGATAAGCGCAAGAAGAAAGTAATTATTACTTTAATAACCGCTATTATTGCTTGTGTTTTGGTTATAGGTGCTGGTGCATGGTGGTATGTAAATAGTGCGCGAACAGCTCAATCAAATAATAAAACTGAATTACAATCATCAAAATCAAAGAATAATAAATCTAAGCAGCATGTTCTAACCAATGATGATTTAGATTCAGACGATGAAGATAGTGATACTAGCAGCGATAAGGATAACGCTATTGGCGCGAGTGAAAAGCTCAATACCAAAAAAATCAATAAATTAGTAAGCAATTTTGCTTCAAATAATAGCGTATCTGTAGCGATTTCTGGCAAGAAGGGCATATTGTATGAGTCTTCTAATTCTCGTAAAACATTCCCTGCTGTAGGTTTTTATTTCCCTGTTGTTCTTTATACTAAGGATAATCCACAGCATGATTATGAAGATAAGTGTGAAGATGTTATTAAGGCAATGAGTAATGACTCCGCTAATGAGCTTTTAGATGATCAAGGTGGCATAGACGGATTAGATCAATGGCTGTCAGATAATGGCTATGCAAATACATCTTTTACTCGCAAATATGGTGATGTTGATGCATCGAACGATGGTCACGAAAATCTTACTTCTTCTCATGATGCTGCGATGATGCTTTCAAAAGCTATGCAAAATTCGACTATTGCCAATGCGACGGGTTACGATATTTCTGCTGATGGCGTGAACGTTCCAGACGGCATAGAGGTTATGGCTCATCGTGGTCAAGGAATTAAGAATGTTTATAACTATTTCTTGATTCTTAAGAAGGGCAAGAATAGGATCGGAGTGTCTGTTTTAACAAAAAGTGCAGATAAAGATGACGTTGCTGAATTTGTTTCAAAACTGTTGAATTTGTTGAAAAATAATCTCTAAATATATTAAGTTGACGCTTTGTGGCATAATAAGCAAGGTTTATTTCTTAGCTGCTTAATTTGCAGCCTATTAGCGAAAGAAACGGGTAACTCGTGGCACAGACTACCAATGATATTAAGAATGGATCGGTTTTGAACCTTGATGGTCAGCTTTGGACCGTCGTTAAGTTCCAGCACGTGAAGCCAGGCAAGGGTCCTGCTTTTGTGCGTACCACCATTAAGAACGTGCTCTCGGGCAAGATTGTCGACAAGACTTTTAATGCCGGCATGAAGATGGAGTTCGAGACCGTTGATAACCGCACGTTGCAATATTCATACGAAGATGGCGACAACTTCGTCTTTATGGATATGACCACTTACGACCAGGTTTATATTCCTAAGGTTTTGGTTGGCGAGCAGAGCAAGTATTTGTTTGAAGGCACCGACTGCATCGTAAGCTTCCATGATGGCACTCCTTTGAGCGTTGAGCTTCCAGCTTCCGTGATTTTGACTATTACTCACACTGAGCCAGGCTTGCAAGGCAATCGTTCTAACGCTGGTACTAAGCCTGCAACTGTGGAAACCGGTGCTGAAATCCAGGTTCCACTCTTCGTGGGTGAAGGCGAAAAGGTGAAGGTCGACACTCGTGACGGCTCTTACCTTGGTCGTGAAAACTAAAGAATTAATTATCTAATTAAAATAATTAGTTATCTAATTAAAATAATTAGTTATCTAATTAAATTAGCTATTTATTTCTCAATAATTTTTATAGAGTGACCCGGTGGCGATTATTCGTTGCTGGGTCGCGTAATTTTTGATACAACTTTATTAAGTAATTTTTATACGTTACACAGAAGGGCGTTACGATGGCACGTTCTACCGCTCGTAAAAGGGCTTTGAATACGCTGTATGAGGCGGATGAGAAGAATCAGCATATTCTTTCTTTGCTTGAGGAGCGAGTTAAGGAGCCTGGCGCTCAAACTCCGCTCCCAGAGTACGCTATTGAGATTGTTCGAGGCGTAGGAGAGCGACGTAACAGAATTGACAAGACGCTAAACCGCTATTCGACTGGCTGGAAAGTTGGCAGAATGGCTGTTATCGATCGCAATATTTTGCGCATTGCAGTTTGGGAAATGCTTCTTAATGATGAGATTCCAGATAAAGTTGCTATTGACGAGGCGATTGCGCTCGCAAAAATGTATAGCGATGACGAAGCTATTGCGTTTATTCACGGCTTACTAAGCGCGATTATGGCAGATAAAGACGCTTGCTTGGCAAAGTTTAATGGCGAATCTTCTCCTGAAGACGCTGCTACGGAAGAGTCTACGGAAGAAGCTGCTGCTGAGTAACGTCTCATTTTGCATGTTTTGAGACCCTCGCGCAGAATGCTTACTGCGTTAGTGTCTCTAGTTGATAGTTTTGGGACACGCGTGCAGTAGTCGCTCGCGCGGATTACGCGCTCGCTTACGAAACTCGCGTTGGAAGTCCACCGGACTTCCAACCTGAGCGAGTTTCCGCTCCGAGTTGCTTTCGCGCGCGCAATGCTGCGCTCAAGCAGGTCGTCGCGCCGGCGCGTCGCCCGTCCGCCAACCTGAGTAGACTTACCACGAATATCCTAAAGCCATAAGGGGGTTAAGGTGGATTACAGCGACACCTTTGCCGGATTCGGCAGTGATGATGCAGTATTGGTGTTGGAGGATGGTCAGGTTTACGTTGGTAAGCCTTTTGGTGCGCAAGGTTCTACGCGCGCTGAGATTGTGTTCTCCACGGGCATGACTGGTTATCAAGAAACATTAACTGATCCAAGTTATGATCAACAAATCGTAGTTCAAACATTCCCACACATAGGTAATACGGGAATAAATCACGAAGATCCAGAATCTGCCCACATTTGGGTTGCTGGTTACGTAGTTAAGAAGCCAAGCCCAGTAGTTAGCAATTGGCGAGCTGAAGGTTCCTTGGAAGACGATTTACAAAAGCAAGGTATCGTTGGCATTAGTGGTATTGATACTCGAAAGCTGGTACGTCATTTACGCTCGGTAGGCGTTATGCGTGCCGGCATTTTTTCTAATAAGGCCCTGGTTGATCCGTCAACCGGGGCTTTTCGCACCGTCGCTTCTTTCGTTGACGAAATTAAGCAAACTCCTCAAATGCAGGGCTTGCGTTTAACGGATGAAGTCAGTACTAAAGAAACGTACACGATTGAGCCTTGCGGTGATTTTGAAGGAAAAGATCCACTTTACACTGTTGTAGCAGTCGACTTTGGTATTAAATCTATGACTCCTCACCGTTTGGCTGAGCGCGGCTGCCGCGTGCACGTTGTAAGCTCCTCAATAAGCTTCGAATCGCTGCAAGCGCTTAACGCAGACGGCGTATTCTTCTCGAATGGTCCTGGAGACCCTAGCCAAGCAAATCGCGAAGTTGAGCTTTTGCGCAAAGTTTTGGATGCAGGTTACCCGTTCTTTGGTATCTGCTTTGGAAACCAGTTACTTGGTCGCGCGCTCGGCTTTGGAACTTACAAGTTGAAGTTTGGTCACCGCGGTATTAATCAGCCTGTAAAAGACGTTACAACCGGAAAAGTGGAAGTTACGGCTCACAATCACGGCTTTGCTGTGGACGCACCTCTTGACGGTCCTGTGCAATCTCCTTACGAAAACGGACACTTTGGTCGCGTGCTAGTTTCGCATATTGACTTGAACGACAACGTTGTAGAAGGCTTGCAATGCCTTGATATTCCAGCGTTCTCGGTGCAATATCATCCGGAAGCTGCAGCAGGACCGCACGACGCTTCCTATCTATTTGACCGTTTTGTGCAATTGATGCGCGAAAACGCTCGAAAAAGCAAGTAATACTCGAAAAAGCAAGTAAGATTTTAAGATTTACGGAAAGAGAAGTTTACTATGCCAAAACGTACTGATATTAAGTCGGTTATGGTAATTGGTTCCGGTCCGATTGTTATTGGTCAGGCTGCAGAATTTGATTATTCCGGAACGCAGGCTTGCCGAGTTCTTCGCGAAGAAGGTATTCGCGTAATTTTGGTCAACTCTAACCCGGCTACTATTATGACCGACCCGGAGCTTGCGGACGCAACATATATTGAGCCAATTGACACTTCGATTTTGGAGCGAATTATTGCGAAGGAGCGTCCGGATGCGCTTCTTCCAACGCTTGGTGGTCAAACTGCGCTTAATGCTGCAATGGATTTGGGTCGTGCAGGAATCCTAGAAAAATATAACGTTGAGCTTATTGGTGCTTCTTTGGAAGCAATCGACCGCGGAGAAGACCGAGAGCTTTTCAAAAAAGTCGTTGAAAAAGCCGGAGCTGAGTCAGCAAAATCCTTTATTGCTCACTCAATCGAAGAAGTAGACAAAATTGTTGAAACTTTAGGATACCCGGTAGTAGTACGTCCAAGCTTCACAATGGGCGGCTTGGGCTCTGGTATTGCTCATAACGAAGAAGAGCTTCACCGCATTGCAGGAGCTGGCATTCACTATTCTCCAACAAACGAAGTGCTTATTGAAGAAGGCATTGAAGGCTGGAAAGAGTTTGAGCTTGAACTTATGCGCGACGCAAAAGATAACGTCGTAGTTGTTTGCCCAATCGAAAACGTCGATCCTGTAGGCGTGCACACTGGCGACTCGATTACAGTTGCTCCTTGCTTTACGCTTACAGACCGCGAGTATCAGAAGATGCGCGATATCGGTATTGCTATTATTCGAGGCGTTGGCGTCGATACTGGCGGTTGCAATATTCAGTTTGCAATCAACCCTCAAACTGGTCGCATTATCGTCATCGAAATGAACCCGCGCGTGTCCCGTTCTTCCGCGCTCGCATCTAAAGCAACCGGCTTCCCAATCGCAAAAATCGCAACGAAACTTGCTCTCGGCTACACTTTGGACGAAATTCAAAACGATATTACTCGTTCAACTCCTGCAAGCTTCGAGCCAACAATCGACTACGTTGTAACAAAGATTCCGCGTTTTGCTTTCGAAAAGTTCCCAGGAGCAGATACCACGCTTACAACTTCCATGAAGTCTGTCGGCGAAGCAATGGCTTTGGCTGGAAACTTCCAGGAATCCCTTGGAAAAGCAATGCGCTCAATCGACAAGCGTCACTCATGCTTTAGCTGGGATGGTGAGCGCCCGAGCAAGGAAGAAGTTAATAAGCTTCTTGAAGAAATGCATACTCCAACCGAGCATCGCTACTTGCAAATTCAGCGCGCGCTTTGGGGTGGGGCAACGCCGGAGCAGATTTTTGCAGCAACAAAAATCGACCCTTGGTTTGTAGAGCAGCTGGCTCAAATTAACGAGACTGCGCTCGCAGTTCGTGAAGCTGAAACCTTAACTCCTAAAGTTTTGAAGCGCGCTAAGCTCGCTGGTCTTTCGGACGTTCAAATTGCGCATTTGCGTAATCTTGGCGACGAAGGCGAAAACATGGTTCGTGAGCTTCGTTGGGCTTACGGTTTGCGCCCTGTTTACAAGACTGTTGACACTTGCGCAGCTGAGTTCGACGCAGCAACTCCGTACTACTATTCTTGCTACGCTGACGAAAGCGAGTTGAAGAAGCGTGATCGCGAAGCTGTGATTATCCTTGGTTCTGGTCCAAACAGAATCGGTCAGGGTATTGAGTTTGATTACACATGTGTTCACGCTGTTCAGGAATTGGGCAAGGATTACGACACCATTATGGTCAATTGCAATCCTGAAACAGTTTCTACAGATTACGACATGTCTGATCGCCTTTACTTTGAGCCTCTTACTTTCGAAGATGTGCTTGAAATTTACGAAGCAGAAAAGAAGCTTGGACCTGTTAAGGGCGTGATTGTGCAGCTTGGTGGTCAAACGCCACTTTCGCTTGCCGCTCGTCTTAAGGCTGCAGGAGTTCCAATTTTGGGAACGACTCCTGAGGCTATTGATTTGGCTGAAAACCGTGAGCTTTTCGGCGAAGTTCTTCGTCAAGAAGGCATGAACGCTCCTCGATACGGCACAGCGTTAAGTCTTGAGGAAGCAAAAGATGCAGCTCACGCAATTGGCTACCCAGTTCTTGTGCGCCCAAGCTACGTGCTCGGCGGTCGTGGCATGGAAATTGTATATGACGATGCTCAACTTGCAAAGTATGTTGATCGCGCATTGGATGAGGCTCGAGCAGACACGGTTGTTTCTGGCAGATTGCCTTCGCCACTTTTGATCGATAAGTTCCTTCAGGACGCTATTGAAATCGATGTTGACGCGCTTTACGACGGTAACGAGCTTTATATTGGCGGCATTATGGAGCATGTTGAGGAAGCTGGTGTGCACTCTGGTGACGCTGCTTGTACTCTTCCTCCAAGCACGCTTTCGGACGATCAAATTCGACGCCTTCGCGAGGGTACGCTTTCGATTGCTCGCGGCTGCTCAGTTCGCGGTCTTATCAATGTACAGTACGCTTTTATGGCAAACACTTTGTATGTAATTGAAGCAAATCCTCGAGCGTCTCGTACTGTTCCGTTTGCTTCTAAAGCTACTGGCGTTGCTCTTGCTAAAGCTGCTGCTCGAATTATGGCTGGTGAAACCATTGCACAGCAGCGCAAGCGTGGACTTCTTCTCCCGCAAGGCGATGGCGGAGATATTCACCCAGGTCAGCAGGTTGCTATTAAAGCTTCTGTGTTGCCGTTCAAGCGTTTCCGCACTCCTGTTGGTCGTACGGTTGATATTTTGCTTGGACCAGAAATGCGCTCTACTGGCGAAGTTATGGGTTTTGATCGCGACTTCCCTCACGCTTTTGCTAAGAGCCAGCTTGCAGCATACAAGGGCGGTTTGCCTACCAGCGGCAACGTGTTTGTGTCCGTAAGTGATGCAGATAAGCGACAACTTCCACTTCTTGCAGTGCGATTAGTGGAGCTTGGTTTTACGATTTGGGCTACTGAAGGTACAGCTTCTGTGCTTCGTCGTTATGGCATTGATTCTGTTATTGTCGATAAGCTTTCTAGTCAGGGCGACACGGCGAAGGATATGCCAAATAGTGAGAAAGCGAACGAAAGAATCGGTAAGAATGTTGTAGAGCTTATCGAAAATGGTAAGATTGACATGGTATTAAATACGCCGAATTCAAGGGGATCGCGCACTGATGGTTATGCCATTCGTGCGGCAGCTGTAGCAGCTGATCTTCCACAATTCACTACTATTACCGAATTTGCACCAGTATTAATGGCTATTGAAGCTGTTAAGAACAACGATTATCAGGTGATGAGTATACAAGAACATGCTCAGCAGCTGTTTGCAATTGAACAGGCAGAAAGTCAAGAAAGTCGGGCTTAATACATGACCGAGAGCATTCGTGATCAAGAAGTGCAGGCGCAACGATCCGATTTTGGTTTGCGTTTGAAGAACGCTATGGCAAAATATGGACCATTGTGTGTTGGAATCGATCCTCATCGCAAAATGCTGCTTAATTGGGGATACAACATGGATGCTCTTGGAGCTGAACTTTTTTCTATGCGAATGCTGCAAGCTATGAATGGTAGGGCAGCGGCAGTTAAATTCCAATCCAGCATGTTTGAGCGCTACGGTTCTAAGGGTTTCGCAGCACTTGAGCGTGTGCTGTATGCCGCTCGTCAAATGGATATTATTACTATCGTTGACTGCGGTCATGGAGGATTGTCTACTACTATTTCTGCGCTTGCAGACGCATATTTTAAGCCTGGAGCTCCGCTTCTTGCTGATGCTATTACTTTGCTTCCCTATTATGGCGCACGTTCTATGGGCGGCTTAATTAACGAAGCTCTTAATAACGGTCGCGGTGTTTTTATTGCGTCTCTAACTTCTAATCGCGAAGGCGCAAGTTTGCAAACTGCTATTAGGCAGAGCGGAACTTACCGCGGAACTACTGTAGCTCACGGAATTGCTCAAACAGCTCAAAGTTTTAACAATAAAACTAAAGGAATGGGTTCTGTTGGTTTAATTGTTGGAGCTACTATTGGCGACTGGATGAACGGTGGTGGAATTGACGTAACCAGTTTTACTGGTCCAATTCTTTCTCCTGGTTACGGGTGGCAAGGTGCAGAAGCTGACGATTTAAAGCGTGTTTTTGCTGGTACACATGGTAATGTATTGGTAACTGTTTCGCGTTCGATTGCGTCGCATGGTCCAAATATTGGTGAACTTTCGGCTGCAACTGAACGCATAGCATTGGATATTCGTCAGGCTCTTGTTGATTCAGGCGAATGTGTGTAAACGAGGGGTAAGCAAATGGGTGCCACGGATGAGGCTGCAGTTTCGCAGTCTAGACGTCGATTAATCGTATTAACGGGTCCTACTGCGGCTGGTAAAGGCACAGTAGAAGGCATACTTCGTGAGAAGCATCCTCATATTTGGCTATCTGTTTCTGCTACCACTCGTGCGCCTAGACCTGGTGAATTTAATGGTATTCACTATTGGTTCTTGGATGAAGAAGAATTTGAGCGTCGTAAGCGTAATGGCGAATTCTTGGAAACCGCGCTAGTTCATGGCATGGCTCATTATGGTACCCTTCTTCAGCCTGTTTTGGATCATCTTACGCAAGATATTCCTACTTTGCTGGAAATAGATTTGCAAGGAGCTAGGCGCGTAAAACAAGAGGCTGCTCGTCTTGGATTAGAAGTTGTGTACGTGTTCATTGCGCCTCCGAGCTTTGAAGAGCTTAAGCGTCGTCTTATTGGTCGTGGTACTGAAACTTCTGAGCAGCAAGCAAAACGTTTGGAAACTGCTAAAGTTGAGATTGCTGCAGCTAAAGAGTTCGATGTTGTTATTGTGAATGATAATGCTGAGCGTGCTGCAGATGAACTGTGGAATGTTATTGCAAGCGAATACGACTTATAGTTAAAACTTACGCAATATCCAATCGATAGCATATAATAAGCCTTTTGGAACTATTGTAGCACCATAGAATTTGGAGAATATTATGGCATTAGGCACTCAGCCAACACCTACTGGTCTTGCGAATCCACCGATTGATGATTTAATGCAACATGCGGATTCCCAGTATGCGCTTGCCTTATTTGCTGCAAAACGAGCACGTCAAATTAATGCTTATTTTACTCAGCTTAATGAAGGTTTGCTTCAAAATGTTGGCCCACTAGTTGAGTATCAAAATCAAGAAAAGCCTTTAGCTATTGCTTTCCGCGAAATTAATGCTGGATTGCTTGAAGAGACTCTTGGTGAGGACGACTTAAGCGAAGGTAATTAATAAGCCTTGCTAATAAACGTCTTTATGGGTATTCGCAGTCGCGTATCATCCGTGCTCAATAAAGCGGATGCACGGCTGCGTTTTTCGCTTTATTTAGCCTATATTTAGCCTTTATCGACTATGAACTTAAGGGGGAAATGTGGAAGAACGTAAATTAATTTCTGCAGAATCTGTAACTGAAGGTCATCCTGACAAGTTATGCGATCAAATTGCTGACGCTATATTGGACGATATGCTTCGTCAGGATTCTCATGCGCATGTTGCTGTAGAGGTTTGTGCTTCCGTTGGTCAGTTCGTGGTTTTTGGTGAAGTGCGTGGTGAAGTTTATAGCGATATTCCGGGAATTGTACGTCAAGTTGTTCGTAATGTTGGCTACACGAGCTCCACAATTGGTCTTGATGCTGATTCTTGTGGTGTTATGGTTTCTTTAACTGAGCAAAGTGCGGAAATCAATCAAGGTGTTGCTAGGTTGGATGCTTCTTGTGAGAGTGCATCTTCTCGTGAGGAGCGCTACGCTGCTCAAGGTGCAGGCGATCAAGGTGTTATGTTTGGTTACGCTAGCGACGAAACAGATACTTTAATGCCTTTGCCGATTTATCTTGCTCATCGTTTAGCTCAAAAGCTTGCTAAAGTTCGTAAAGATGGCACTGTTGCGCATTTGCGTCCGGATGGGAAAACTCAAGTAACGATTGAGTACGATTCCAAAGGCACGCCTAAACGTTTGGATACTGTGCTTATTTCTACTCAGCATGATCCAGAAGTTTCTAGAGACTGGTTACAAGATCAGCTTGTTGAGCATGTTGTTAAGCCTGTGTTGGACGAAGTTCTTGCTCAAAAAGTTGCGCACGATTCGTACCGTATGCTTGTAAACCCTACTGGTTCTTTTGTTTTGGGAGGCCCTGCTGCTGATTCGGGCTTAACTGGTCGAAAAATTATTGTTGACACTTATGGTGGTGCTGCTCATCATGGTGGTGGAGCTTTTTCCGGTAAGGATCCTAGTAAAGTTGACCGTTCTGCAGCTTATGCAGCTCGCTGGGTTGCAAAAAATATTGTGGCAGCTGGTTTAGCTCATAAGGCAGAAGTTCAAGTTGCTTATGCTATTGGTATTGCTGATCCTGTAAGCGTAAACGTAGAAACTTTCGGAACTGAAGCTGACGGTATTACGCGCGCAGATATTGCGCGTGCTGTGCGCGAAGTATTTGATTTGCGTCCGGCTGCGATTATTGACGAGCTTAACTTGCTTCAGCCAATTTATGCTCCAACTGCAGCTTATGGTCATTTTGGTCGTATGGATGTCAAATTCCCTTGGGAAGAAACGAATCGTATTGAGCAATTGAAAGATGCGCTAAAAAAGTAGTTTTATTGATAAATTTTGCTGTAAAATAACAGTAATTATGTGATGTAATTCAAGTAAAACTAAGGGTTATTTATGGCAGAGCAACCTTCGCTAGACGGCTTAGCGCGTAAAACAAGACGTAAGCGCAATGCTGTTTCTCTAGTGCCTGCTAATGAATGCCCTATTGCGCATGTGATGCTCGATGTTCAAGCTTCACATTTAGGTCGTACTTTTGATTACTTGATATCGCAAGATCAAGATGAATCTGCTCAGCCTGGGGCGTTTGTACGCGTTCGTTTTGGAGCCCAAAAACTCACTGGAGTTATTTGGTCTCGTTCTTCGCATACTGACACCCCTCATGCTGCTTTAAGATTTTTAGAACGAGTGTTTCCTTCAGATGTTTTGCTTTCTAAATCTTTGCGAGACGATATTGACGCCATAGCTAAAGCTTATGGTGGAACTAGCTCAAATATTTTGCGTCTTGCTGTGCCTCAACGCGTAGCTCGTGTTGAGCATGAGGAAGTTTTTGACAACATACGCTTGCAACGCAGAAAACAGTGGCGTGAAAATCTTAAGAAGCGTTTGCAAAACGATAACAATACAAACCCAGGTTACGCTACAACTTCTCGCATGATTTATGATTACGAAAATGCAAATATTTTATACAATGCATTAATCAAAAAATCTATTGACGCAAGTTTTAGTGAAAATAAAGCAGAAAATCAATTAGTCAAGCAAGCAGAAAATAATTCTTCTCAATCTTTTATTGTAGACGCTTTACCAGGTTCTTGCCGGCTTGCACAAGATTTAGCGTGGATGATTGTCACTGCTTTAAGCGCGTGTAAGCAGGCTGTTGTAGTTTTGCCGACGCTAAGAGAAGTCAATGATGTAATGCGCGCGCTAATGGTTTATGGCTTAAAGCCATATAAGCGCGTAAGTGAGAATCATCGTGGTTTTTCTGCTGGAAGTTTTGATGGCGATGTCGCTCGACTTTGTGCTGCGGATCCTCCAGCTGATAGGTATAGAGCTTGGCGCGCAATCGCGTCCGGAATAGTTCCTTGCGTTCTTGGTACTAGAGCTGCAATGTATGCTCCAGTTGAGGGAGATGCTTTATTTGCGATTGTTGAAGATTGCGCGTACCAATATGCTGATGGCATGATGCCGTATGCTCAAGCGCGTGGCGTTATGCGGCTTCGTGCGAAAAGGCATGGCGGCGTATTTGTGTCAATGTCGTATTCCAGAAGTGCGCTTAGTCAAAGTGAAGTAGACTGCTATATGTCAAATGCGCAAGATGCGCAAACTACTCAATCTGCGCAAAGTGTGCAAGGTGAGCAAGCTGTTCAAACTGCTGAGGCTGCTAAAACTGTTAAAACTGTTAAAGCTATTCAAGCTGCTAAAACAATAAGCGGATCTAGTATACCTGTAAGCGCGAGTAAACTTGCTCGCGAAAAGTTAGTTCCTTGGGTTCGTTGGCTTAATCGTGAAGCTTTACTAAAATTAGCTGACCCAAGCATTGGCGCTCGCATACCGCATAGCGCAGTAAGAGCTATTAACGATGCTCTTTCGGATGGTAAGCCTGTGCTGCTTTCTATTGAGCAAGATGGTGTGACGCAATCGGCTATATGCTCTTCGTGCAAACGTCAAGCGCGCTGTAGACGATGCACCGGGCCTCTTGATGTTGCAAATAGTCAGCAGACAGCACGTTGCTCATGGTGTGGTGCTAGTGCAATAAATTGGTCTTGTTCTAATTGTGGCAGTAGCAATATGCGAGTTATACGAGTTGGCGCTGTTGGCGTTGCAGAAGAATTATCTAAACTATTTCGTAACGTGCCTATTATTATTTCGTCACAACACCAACCGAACGGAATTATCCAGTGCATTGATGAAAAACCTGTAATTGTTGTTGCAACTCCTGGATGTGAGCCTCGCGTACAAACGCAAGACGCAAATTGTAATGGAGAATACGGTGTTGTAGCAATACTTGATACGTGGGTAAGTTTGTACGCTTCAGGGCTTGATGCGCGAATAGATACGCTTAATTCGTGGATGAAAGCTTCTGCTTTATGTGCTCCTAGAGCGCGTGGAGGAAGTGTACTTCTTATTGGTGAAACGTATCCTGTTCTTGCGCGCGCGCTTACATTGTGGGATACGACTCAACTTTCTTGCAATGAGTTTTCAGAAAGAGCTCAAGCAATATTGCCGCCTTGCGTAACTGCAGCATGCGTATGGGGTGCTCGTGATGCGGTTATGCGTGCGCTTGAAAATATTGGTGCAATGCAAGAAAATCTTGGATGCGAAAGTAGTCAAGATGCTGATTTTTCTGCAATTTCTCCATTATTAGGAATTGTTCCAATGCATCCGCCTGTTACAGACAAATACCAGCATTTTGACGATATTTACGACCGTGTAAAAGCTGTAGTAAGAGTTCCGCTTTATTTAAGACAAGAATTAGTGAACCGATTACACAAGGAAGTAGCTCGTCACGTAGCAACACGTGCTGCAGGAGAGTTGCGTTTTTGTGTTGATCCAAAAGATTTATTAGCGTACTAATTTACTAATAGGGGAGAGAAAAATGGTAAAAATATATCATTGCGCAGTTTTGGGAGATCCTATTTTGCATTCGCTGTCGCCTGTGCTTCACAACACGGCTTATAAGGCTTTGGGGCTTACGAATTGGCAATATAGTAAGGAAAAAGTAAGCGAAACGGATTTTCACGATTTTATTACGCATCTTGATGATTCTTGGAAAGGCTTAAGCCTTACTATGCCGCTTAAAAAAACCGTAATGAAACTCGGTACACCTTGCGACTACTGGTCGCGCACACTTAACGTGGCAAATACTGCAGTTTTTACTAGCAATCCAGCAACCGCTTCGCAATCGCAAATAAAGCTATACAACACTGACGTAAGTGGCATATTAATAACATTTATGCACGCATTACATGAGCGCATATGCGAAGTAAAAAAGGCTGTTATTATTGGCAGCGGCAACACTGCATCCTCTGCACTGGCAGCTTTAATTGAAATTGCGCAAGTGGCAAAGCTTGAGCAAGTGCAAGTTGTTGCTAGAACTGAAGATGACGGTAGTGTAAAAGGCGTTGAACGTTTTAATAATCTTATACAAAAGTATTGCGCTGATTTTCCAAATAAAATAAGCATAGGTAATAATAAAAGCGAAGAAAATGACGCTATGTATGAGCCTGTGCAAGGTATTGAGTTCCCAACAATAAGCGAAGAAGTATTTTCAAAATTTGCAGACTATAGCGCAGAAAAATTGAGCGCAGAAAAATTGTCAGAATGTGATAAATCTCTCATTTTGAAATCTTTAAATTCACTAGAAGCTGTTCGTGTAATCGCAGAAGCAGACATAGTAGTAAGCACAGTTCCAGCGCATGTAGCAGATCCAATTGCGCTTGCGTTGAAAGCATACTGTCAAGATAGTGCGCATAATCAAACGAAATTAGGAACATTGCTTGACGTAGTTTACGATCCTCGCCCAAGCATGCTACTTAGTGTATGGCAACAATATGGTTGCGCTATTGGCGGAGAAGAAATGCTTTTGCAACAAGCTTTAGCACAAGTAAGTCTTATGACGATTGACTACAGGCAATCTAAAGAAAATTTTGAGGATTGTGCTGAGACTGGCGCTGAGGATTGTGCTGAGACTGGTTCTGAGCTTGGTTATAAACCTAGTGCTGACAAGGCTAGATATTACGATGACTTAAGTAGTCTCATGCGAAAAGCCTTACAGGAGGCATTATGAGCGATAATACGCAACATACTACGCAAAGTGATACGCAAAGTGATGTGCAACATACTACGCAACGTTCCGCGTCGACTGGCGTGCAACTAGCTGACGGATTTGAAGTTATGCTAATTACCGGCATGAGCGGAGCTGGGCGATCGCACGCTGCTAACGCGTTGGAAGATATGGGATGGTATGTTATCGATAATCTTCCGCCAAAACTGCTCATACCGCTAGTAGATATGATGACTTCATCCGGTTCTAAAGTGCATAAGCTTGCTGCTGTTATTGACGTGCGTTCTAGAGGATATTTCGACGACCTGTTTGCAGTTCTTGCGCATATTGATGACCTTGGTGTAAAAACGCGAATTCTGTTTCTAGATGCTTCAGATGCTGTGCTTATTAAGCGTTATGAGTCTGTGCGCAGACCGCATCCTTTGCAGCGCGGCGGCAGACTTATTGACGGTATTCTAGAAGAGCGAGAGCTGCTCAGTCATTTGAAAGATTGCGCAAATATTATTATCGATACTTCTGCACTTAGTATTCACCAACTTTCTACAAAGCTTTACGAAGGATTGCTTGGAAAAGGCTCTTCTACGGTTTCTGTGCATATTTTCAGTTTTGGATTTAAATACGGCATGCCAATGGACGCTGATTTTGTTGCCGATATGCGATTTTTGCCGAATCCTTTCTGGGTTCCTGGATTAAGGGAGCTTACAGGTAAGGATCAAGCTGTGCAAGATTACGTTTTATCGAATCCTGCGGCAATTGCATTTTTAGATTCTTATGAAAATGCGCTTCTTACAGCTATCGACGGATTCGCTAAAGAAGACAAGCATTACGTGACTATTGCTGTAGGATGTACTGGTGGTCAGCATCGTTCTGTTGCCGTAAGTATTGAGCTTGCTAGACGTTTGAGATTGCACGGTTTGCAAGTTACAGTATCTGCAAGAGAGCTGCAGAGAAGATCGTAGTAAGTGAAGAAGTAAAGTAGTGAAGAAGTAAAGTAGCGAAATGCGATTATGAAACTAATCAATTAAAATTAATTAAAAAATTAAATAAAATTGCGTAAATTATATAAAATATAAAAATCTTGTACTAAAAGCATGTAAAGCATGTGCAAAAATCGGTAAAATGTCCAACGTATTCTGTATCACAGAAAGCCGGGCATGTCGTGTGCCACAGCATCATGCAAGTACCCAACAGCACTCATATTTTAAGAAGAACAAAAGTAGGAGGTTGTCCCTTGGCTCTTCTTGACGACGTCAAAAATGAACTCGTTTCAAACAACAATGAGCTCCCGACTGTCATTATGGCTCAAGCTGCAGCAATGATGCGCTTTGCTGGCGGCTTAAGGCCAGTAAATAATCAGGCTGTTATTCGCGCTCAGTTAGATTCTCAGCGTGCAGCTCAGTGGCTTGTTGAGGTATTGAAAACTCATTTCCAGAGGGAAGCAACAATTGCTCAAGTTTCTCGTCAAACTCCTACGGGCACTGTAGTTCGCTATGACGTGGTAGTTGAGCGTGGTGCTGCAGCATTGGCTTTGCAATCTGGTCTTCTTGATCGACGTATGAGAATTGTTGCAGGTCTTGCACCTGAGATTGTTGGTGGAAGTATCGCCCAAATCAAAGCAGCTTGGCGTGGTGCTTTCTTGGCTCACGGTGCTATTTCGGATCCTGGCAAAGCTAGCTATTTGGAAGTTGTTTGCCCAACTCATGAGGCTGCAAATGCTTTGCAAACTATGGCAGCGCGACTTGGCATTAGCGCCAAGGCTCGTCAGGTTCGTAGCTCTGAGCGAGTGACGTTGCGCGATTCTGACGCAATTGAGCGAATGTTGATTTTGATTGGTGCTCCTCGTTCTGCTCGCGAATGGACCGGTAAGCGTTCGGACGGTGAAGCTCGCGGAAAAGCAAACCGTTTGGCTAATTTTGACGATGCGAATATGCGTCGTAGCGCTAAGGCTGCTGCTGAGGCATGCGAAAAGGTTCGTCACGCATTCGATATTTTGGGCGACGATATTCCAGATAATTTGTTAATGGCCGGAAAGCTTCGTCTTGAGCATAGCGACGCAAGTTTGGAAGAGCTTGGTCACTTGGCTGATCCTCCTATTACAAAGGATGCGATTGCAGGGCGAATTCGTAGACTTTTGCAGCTTTCGGCAAAGGTTGAGAAGTCGCGTATGCAGCAGCTTTAATGCTGGTTTTGAGCGGTCTGTAGCTGTATTGGCTGGCGTGTTCCTTGCGTGGCTGTGAGGGTGGGTGTTACTTGTCTCGCAGCGCTCCGCTCTTATACCTTATTTGGACTTAGCGGTTGCGTAGTTAAGTTTAGTTTTTTACTTACTTTCTTTCAAAAATAGTATTCGTCAACAAGATTATTACTATCGTTCCGCTTTTATATTGCTCGACCAAGCAACACCCACCCCTCACTCGTTAATTCCAATCGCAGTTGTTTTGTGGTGTGGTAGGAGTGCTTGGCGTGGTGTATGCGGCAGCAATGACGTTAATGTCCTTTGGACAACAAGCAATCAACGTCTGCAGAGCATTAATGTCAAAGTTCACTAAGCAACATATAGTCGACGTTTGCAAAGCATTACTGCAAAGCTACTGAAGCAACGTTCGCAGAAGCGTAATTGCAAAGCTACCAAAGGTTTGAGGAGATACCGACATTTCCTTTACTTGCGTGTAAAGTTTTGTCGCTTTTCGACTTAATTCCGACATTTCCTTTATGCGGCTGTAAAGAAAATGTCGCTTTATGGAACATTTGCTGGAGTTTTTCTCCGGCTTTTTGTCGTTTCAGCTGAGGACGATTGTTGAAGATGTGCGGTATAATTGCATCCGGCAATGTGTTGATGTTTGAGGCTGATTTTGCGTTTTGTTGAACGAAGTAAGCCGGCACGGTAAGCCAGTATGTAAGTCAAATATGGTAAGCCAATATGGTTTGGAAAGGATACCGATGAAGACACTGAAAGATTTGGGAGATTTGAGTGGTAAGCGTGTATTGGTTCGCGCTGATTTTAACGTTCCTCTCAAGGGTACGACGATTACTGATGATGGTCGTATTCGTGCTGCTTTACCAACCATTAAGGCTTTGCGTGAGCAGGGTGCTAAGGTGATTTTGATGGCTCACCTTGGTCGTCCAAAGGGTCAGGTTGTTCCAGAGCTTTCCTTGGCTCCAGTTGCGCAGCGTTTAGGTGAATTGCTCGGCACAAATGTTGTTTTGGCTGCAGACACTTACGGCGAAGATGCTCAAGCTAAGGTAGCTGCCATGAATAATGGCGACGTTGTTTTGCTCGAAAACGTGCGCTTCAACGCCGAAGAAACCAGCAAGGATGCCTCCGAGCGCGCATCTTACGCTAAGAAGATTGCTTCTCTTGGCGAAGTATTTGTTTCCGACGGCTTTGGTGTTGTGCACCGCGCTCAGGGTTCAAATTACGATGTTGCTGCCGATCTTCCATCAGCTGCAGGCTTGCTTGTTGAGAAGGAAGTTAAGGCACTTTCTCGCGCAACTGAAAATCCAGAGCGTCCTTTGACTGTTGTTCTCGGCGGTTCCAAGGTTTCCGACAAGCTCGGCGTTATTGAGAACTTGCTTTCTAAGGCTGATCGTCTTGTTATTGGCGGCGGTATGGTGTTCACATTCCTCAAGGCTTTGGGTCACGAAGTTGGTACTTCTTTGCTTGAAGAGGATCAACTCGAGAAGGTTAAGGGCTACATTGAAACCGCTAAGAAGAACGGCGTTGAGCTTGTACTTCCAACCGATATTGTTGTGAATGCTGGCTTCCCAGCAGGTGATACTCCAGTTGTTCCAGAAGTAGTTCCAGCAGACGCTATTCCTGCAGACAAGATGGGCTTGGATATTGGTCCTGACTCTCAGAAGCTTTTCCACGACAAGATTGTTGACTCCAAGACTGTTGTTTGGAACGGTCCTATGGGTGTGTTCGAGGTTCCAGAGTTTGCAGCCGGTACTCGCGCTGTAGCCCAGGGCTTGGTTGATGCAACTAAGAACGGCACTTTCACTATCGTCGGTGGTGGCGATTCTGCTTCTGCAGTGCGCAACCTTGGATTCCCAGAAGATGGCTTCTCGCACATTTCTACTGGCGGCGGCGCTTCTCTCGAGTTCTTGGAAGGCAAGACTCTTCCAGGTTTGAGCGTGCTTGAGTAAGTAACATTGCTTGAGTAAATAATATTTACGCGAGCAAGTATAAACTAAATATTTCCGCTTATGCCGACTTTCGATTTTATGAATCCGCTTTGTAAATCGAGGTCGGCATAACACTAATTTGCGCAATACTATTAATCTCAATCGTAAACTTTTAAGGGTGATTATGGTTTCCAAAAGAAAGCCGTTAGTCGCTGGTAATTGGAAAATGAATTTCAATCACCGCGAAGCTACGCATTTTATACAAAAATTTGCGTGGCTACTGCGTGACGCGCATTACGACTACCACGATTGTGAAATTGCACTTATGCCTTCTTTTACTTCAATAAGAAGCGTGCAAGTTCTTGTTGAGTCTGACCATTTGCCAATATTGTACGGAGCTCAAGCTGTTTCTGTTACTGCTCAAGGAGCTTTTACTGGTGATGTTTCTGCAGATATGCTTGCAAGTCTTGGATGCTCAATGGTTATTGTTGGTCATTCTGAAAGACGCAAGTATCATCCTGAAGATGATGCAAATATAGTTGATCAAGTTCGAGCTGTTCTTGCCGCAGGAATGCAGCCAATTCTTTGCGTTGGTGAAAGTCTTAAAGAACGTCAACAGGGTGTTGCGCTCGATTTTGCTGTAGGGCAAGTGCATGATGTAACGCGCGATTTGGATGCGAAGCAAGCTAAGCGTTTAATTATTGCGTACGAACCAGTTTGGGCAATTGGTACGGGTATGGTTGCCACTGCTAATTCAGCTCAGGAAGCTGCATTGGCTATTCGTGAAGACTTGCGTGTTACGTTCGGTGACGATGTTGCAGATACTGTCCGTATTCTTTACGGCGGATCTGTAACGTCTTCTAATGCTTCAAGTCTTATCGCGGAGCCAGATGTCGATGGATTCTTAATTGGTGGCGCTTCTCTTGATGCGCAAGAACTTGCTAATATTGTGCGACTAACGGCTGCACAAACACGTTTAGAAACTAAATAAGCTTAAGTGGTCAAAGGTTATTATTAGACTTAACCAGGTACTGTAAAACAGGAGGTTGGTTGTGTCCACTGTGAAGATTATTTTGCAGGTGTTGCTTGTGCTCACTAGCATTTTGCTCACATTGTTAATTTTGATGCACAAGGGCAAGGGCGGCGGCCTTTCCGACATGTTCGGCGGCGGTTTAACGAAGAACGCTGGTAGCTCTGGTGTTGCAGAAAAGAACTTAAATCGTTGGACGGTTATTATTGCATTAATTTGGGTTGCTGTGATTGTGGCTTTAAACTTAATGACTAAGTTCTCGCTCATCTGAGTATTCTTTTTGAAAAGCGCATGGTTGTCAGATTGTGCGCTTTTTGTTTATATGCTTTGTTTGCAGGCTTTGACTGAAAGCTTGCTTCACTGTTTATTTGCCCGTTGTATTCGCCCATTTTATTTATATAAGTGTTTATTATTATGCGTTTTTCTCCTTCTTTAGTAATTGCGGATCTTGATGGCACCATGCTTCACGATGCCGATACTTTTGAAGGGCGCTTTTTAAGCAACGAAACTGTGAAAGCAGCTAAGTGTTTGCGCGAAAACGGAATTCCTCTTGCGATTATTACGGCTCGTCCTGTCGGAAGTGCTTTTGATTTTATTCACGATTTAAATGCTCAAGTTTGTGCGTATCTCAATGGCGCGTTAATCGATTTTGATTGCGCTAATAGCACGATTTCGGAGCTTACTTCTCAGCGTGAAATAAGCACATTATTACGTTTTGGTTTTGATTCTAAGCATGCTTGCGATGTGTGTTTGCGTTTGCTCGATAAAATCCCTACGCTGCGTCTTGGTATTGTTATGAACGACGTTCGTTACACGAATTTTGACGTTCGTATGCTTTGGAGCAAACAGGATTTTGTTATTACCGACTTTTCAAATGTGCCGCGCGGAACTGCAGACAAAATAATTATTGTTCCGCGAGATAGCGAGAAAGAGCAGCTTCAGCGCATTCTTCCGGACGATTTTTCTTTGCATATTAGCGAAGACGTTTTGTGGATGCTTACGAATCCTCTTGCAAATAAGGGGCATGCGCTGAACGTTATTTGCAATCGTTTGGGCGTGAAGCCTAGCCGCACAGTTGTTTTTGGCGACGATGTTATTGACATCGACATGTTCCGTGCCGGTGGTTATGGGGTAGCGGTGTCGAATAGTAATCCGCGTTTGCTTGCGATTGCGGACGAGATTTGCGCTTCCAACAATGACGACGGCGTTGCCAACTGGCTTCAAAACGAATTGCTCTAGCGGTTTATTGCAATCATCATAATCGGACGTAAATAGCGATAAATCGGACGCGTTCTACAAAATACGGACGCGTTTGCAAAATTTACGGACGTTTTCTTGTTTTTTGGACGCAAAACAAGTAGAATCGGACGAAAAGGATGTAAAATCGGACGCAAAAAATATTTTTAAGCTTTAAAATGTCCGATTTTAAATGCAAATATAAATACAAACTTAACTAAAAAACGATATTGCAACAAACCTAACTTACGAAGCGAGACTGCAATGTTCAATATAAATTCACTATCTTCACTAAGAGAGAGTAATCAATTAGAAGCGAAAGCGGCTTCAAACGGTACGCCGAGAAGTATGTGGGAAACGTATTGTGCTTTTGCTAATACGAATGGTGGAACTATCTTGCTGGGTGTAGGCGAAGATGCGCAGCATAATTTACAGCTTGTTGGCGTAAATAACCCTGAACATATGGTAAAAGATATTTGGGATACGCTAAATAATAAGAATAAAATTAGTTCGAATATTCTTATTGAAGAAAATATTTCTATTGAACAGATGGATGATAACAAATCTATTATTCGCATAACCGTTCCAAGAGCAAATCGTTCTGATAAACCGATTTATATTAATGGAAATCCTATAGGCGGTACGTATCGTCGTAATTTCGAAGGCGACTACAAATGTTCGCAAGAAGAGTATCAAGCGATGGTCAGAGACAATGGTTCGAGCGTAAATTCTATGGATCAATCTCCACTGTTGCAACACAGTGTTGACGATTTTGATATGGAGACTGTGCGCTCTTACCGCAATATGCTAAGTGCAGTGCGTCCTCAACATCCTTGGCTTACGCTTGATACAGATGAATTTCTTATGAGAATCGGAGCGTTAGCAAAAGACGAGTCGAATAAATTGCATCCTACTCGATCGGGTCTTTTAATGTTTGGTCAGGAGTGGTGCATTATTACGGAATTTCCGTACTATTTTCTCGACTACAGAGAAATTACCAATGCTGATAGTAGGTGGAGTCATAGGATTGTCAGCTCGGATGGTTCGTGGAGTGGAAATCTTTATGATTTTTGGAGTATTGTATGGCAGCGTCTTTCTCGTAAAATTGATGTACCATTTTTGCTTAATTCGCAGTCATTACGAGTTGATGATACTCCGTTGCATATGGCAGTTAGAGAAGCCCTTGCAAACACGTTGATTCATGCTGATTATTATATGCGAGGTAACACTGTTATTACATATGATGATGCTGTGAGTACTGATGTTGATGGTTCTTCACAATCTTCTATAGAAACAAATAGCGCAAATGATGGTTTTAAGCTTTCTTTTGCAAACCCGGGTTGCTTACGTATGCCTGTAGAAGTGGCTTTAGCTGGAGGTTTTTCTGATTCTCGGAATCCAGCACTGCTTAAAATGTTCGCGCTGATTTCTGTTGTTGAACGTGCTGGAAGCGGATTTGATGCTATGAGAGCTGGTTGTGATTGGGCTGGAATACGCTATCCAATGTTAAGTGAGTCCTTTAATCCAGACCGTACTACTCTTGAATTTTTTGTAAGCGATAAGAATAACTTTGTATCTGGTTCTTCAAAAAACAAAACTGAACTTAATGCTAATTCATTGAATTTAGTGAACGGTACTTATAATTCAGAACTTACTACAAATTCACTTTCGCAAGATTCTAATAACTCGCATAAACGTATGAGCGTTGACGATTGCTATAAAAAGATTATTGAAGCAGTACATAATCATGGAACAATAAAGCGTGAGCAAGTGCAAAATATTCTTAACGTGGGTAGTACCAAGGCTAAGCAATTGTTATCTGATTTAGTTAGTAGAGGAGATATTTCAGTTTGTGGAAAAGGTCGAGCTACTACCTACGTTTTTAACCGCAGTTAAACAAAAACCGCACATGTGTGAATTAATCGCTTATGCACGAAACTCGCGTGCGCCATCGTAACGTTTTAACCAAATCTCGCTGGCAAACTCTTTCTGGCAAGTAATCGCCGTTACTTTCTCAGTTGGTTAGTCTGCTTGAGCGCTCCAATTGTGGGGAGTTTTCCTCGTGTTTGGAGTGCTGCACAAACAAAAAAACCGCACATGTGTGAATTAATCCACGAACATGTGCGGTTTATGTTTATTTATTACTGATTAATCAAATCAGGCGTTTACACGATCGATGCCGGACTGTACGTCTGCAATCACGGAATCCCAAGACTTGATGAAGGCGGCAACACCGTCAGCCTCAAGCTTGTCGGTAACGTCCTTGATGTTGATGCCAAGCTCAGCGAGCTTGTTCATAACAGCGTGGCTCTCTTCGTAAGTACCCTTAATAGAAGCAGCACCGTTGCCGTGATCAGCAAGAGCGTTCAAAGTCTTTTCTGGCATGGTGTTAACAACATGCTCAGCAACCAACTCATCAACGTACTTGCAATCGGAGTAAGCTGCGTTCTTGGTGCCAGTAGAAGCCCAAAGTGGACGCTGCTTCTTAGCACCCTTGGCCTCAAGCTCAGCCCAACGTGGGTCAGCTGCGAACTTCTTCTCGAAGAGTTCGTAAGCCAAGCGAGCGTTAGCAACAGCAGCCTTGCCTTCAAGAGCCTTAGCTTCAGCAGAACCGTTAGCTTCGAGGAGCTTGTCAACAGCGGTATCAACGCGGGAGACGAAGAAGGAAGCTACGGAACCAATGTGCTTCAAGTCGTGGCCGTTAGCGGCAGCCTGAGCGATACCTTCGATGAAGGCGTCGATAACCTGCTCGTAGCGCTCGAGGGAGAAGATCAAGGTTACGTTCACAGAAATACCCTTAGCAAGGGTAGCGGTGATAGCTGGAAGACCTTCCAAAGTTGCTGGAATCTTGATCATAACGTTTGGACGATCAACCTTTGCCCAAAGCTCTTCAGCCTGCTTCTCAGTGTTAGCAGTATCGTGAGCCAAGCGTGGATCAACTTCGATGGAGACGCGACCGTCAACGAAGTCGGTCTTTTCAGCGATCTCGCGGAAGATATCGGTTGCGTTACGAACGTCGGTGGTGGTCAACTCGCGGATAGCGGTTTCAACGTCGACCTTGCCGAGTTCCTTAAGCTGTGCATCGTATGGGCCAACCTGGCTCAAAGCCTTCTGGAAGATGGATGGGTTGGTGGTAACGCCAACAACATTCTTATTAGCAATCAAATCCTGCAAAGAGCCGGACTCAATGCGGGTACGGGACAAATCGTCCAACCAAATAGAAACGCCGGAATCGCTGGTGCGCTGCGTTGCTTCAGTCATGTTATCTCCTTAACACTGTGCTCCACCAATTGGGGCACGTCGGTAGTTTGGCGTTTTTACAAGAAACAGCGGTTGATGTCGAACCAACGGTAGCTCGGCATCAACACGCCGTCGCTGTTTCTCGCGAAGTGTTTCGTCAGCACTTCTAGTTTTGTGACATATCAATTTTATTTTGATACATCAAGCTTTATTTCGCTTATTCACTTAAGCGCGAGCTTCTTCGATAGAAGCCTTAGCAGCTTCTACTACGTGCTCAGCAGTAATGCCCAAGTCGATCATGTTCTGACCGCCGTCACCCTGTAAGCCGTACTGTTCGATAGAAACAGCTTTGCCGCAATCGCCAAGATACTTGTACCAAGGCAATGCCAAGCCAGCTTCGATGGAAACGCGAGCCTTGACGGACTTTGGCAAGATTTCTTCCTTGTACTCTTCGTCCTGCTCTTCGAACCATTCGAGAGATGGCATGGAAAGAACGCGAGCCTTAATGCCTTCAGCTGCCAAAGTCTTGGCGCCAGCAACAGCCCACTGAACTTCGGAACCGGTTGCCATGATGATTACGTCTGGAGTGCCTTCGCAATCAATCAAAACGTAAGCGCCGTGCTTTACGCCTTCGCGAGCCTTTTCAGCAGTCTCAGCGAGGGTTGGAACGCCCTGGCGAGTCAAAATCATAGCGGTTGGGTAGCTGTTCTTCTTCTCGAAGAAGTAACGGTAAGCTTCAGCAGTTTCGTACTCATCTGCAGGGCGTACAACCTCAAGCTGAGGAATAGCGCGGAAAGCAGCCAAGTGTTCGATTGGCTGGTGAGTTGGACCATCTTCGCCCAAAGCTACGGAATCGTGGGTCCAAACGTAGAGGTTTGGAATCTCCATCAAAGCAGCCAAGCGAACTGCTGGGCGCTCGTAGTCAGAGAACTGGAAGAAGGTGCCGTTGAATGGGCGAGTGTCAGAACCAAGCAAAATACCGTTGGTAATAGCACCCATTGCGAACTCGCGAACACCGAAGTGAAGCTGACGGCCATGCTCGGAAACGTTTGGCCAAGTGCGAGTTGCATCCTCGGATGGACCGAAGGAGTCAGCACCCTTAATGTTGGTGTTGTTGGAGCCGCCCAAATCAGCGGAACCACCCCAAAGTTCTGGCATAACGGCAGCAATTGCGTTAAGAACTGCGCCGGAAGCCTTACGGGTAGCGACCTTAGAGCCAACTTCGAAGCCAGCAACCAAATCGTCAATAGCCTTGTCGAAGCCTTCAGGAAGCTTGCCAGCCTTAATACGCTCGTAGAGAGCAGCCTTATCTGGGTTGGCGGCAGCCCACTTTGTAAGAGCTTCGTCCCAAGCCTTGTGAGCAGCCAAGCCGCGCTCTGCAACCTTGCGAGCGTGAGCCAAAGCTTCTTCGTCGATTGGGAATTGAACTTCTGGATCGAAACCGCAAAGTTCCTTCAAGCCCTTCACAGCTTCTTCGCCAAGCTTAGAACCGTGGGAAGCTTCGTTGTTGGTCTTGCCTGGGGTTGGCCAAGCAATCAAAGTATTAACCTTAATGAAGTGAGGCTTATCGGTAACTTCCTGAGCCTTTTCAATAGCCGCAGCCAAAGCCTGAACGTCTTCCTTGTAGGAGCCATCTGGCTGGATGAAGCTAACTTCATCGGTGTACCAACCGTATGCACGGTAACGAGCAAGAATATCCTCAGAGAAGGTGAGCTTAGTGTCGCCTTCAATCTGAATATGGTTTGCATCGAAGATTACAGTCAAATTGCCAAGCTTCTGGTTTCCAGCCAAGGAAGCAGCTTCAGAAGAAACGCCTTCCTCAACGTCGCCTTCGCCGCAGATAACCCAAACCTTGTGATCGAATGGGGAAGTGCCGGCTGGAGCTTCTGGATCAAGAAGACCGCGCTCAAAGCGCTGACCATAAGCAAAACCAACAGCAGAGGCAAGACCCTGACCGAGTGGGCCAGTAGTCATTTCGATGCCTGGAGTCAAGCCGTATTCTGGGTGGCCTGGAGTACGCGTGTCTGCACCGCCACGGAAATACTTGAGATCGTCAAGAGTCAAGCCGTATCCAGAGAAGAACAACTGCACGTATTGCGTAAGCGAAGCGTGACCGCCAGAAAGAATAAAACGATCGCGGCCAGCCCACTTTGGGTCAGCTGGATCGTGCTTAATGAAATGCTGGTACAATGTGTACGCAATCGGTGCTAATGAAACAGGGGAGCCAGGATGTCCGTGTCCTGCTCGCTCAACAGCATCAGCCGAGAGAACCTTCGCCATCTTTACGGCGCGCTCGTCTAATGCAGACCAGTTGAAATCGGTCATGTGATCTACTTTCCTTCCAATAATCCGGGTTTTTAAGCACAGCTTACGCTGGCTTTTTACCCTCTCATTGCCCTTCAATCCTATCTTTCGCGCGCGACGAATATGTTACAAAGTGTGTCAAAAGTTTGCTTTTATGTTCTGTTGCGTGCTAAGAAATAGACTACTATAGGAATATAGTATTTAGACGTGTTTGTAAGGAGTGGTAATGCAGTCACGACGCATGATGATTTTGCGCGCAGTTGTTGAGGATTATATTCGTTCTCAAGAGCCTGTTGGTTCTGCGGCTCTTGCAAAGCATCATCAGCTTGGTGTGAGTTCAGCTACTATTCGTAACGATATGTCGGCTTTGGAAGAGGAGGGATACCTTGTTCAACCGCACACTTCTGCAGGTCGTATTCCTACTGAAAAAGGCTATCGCTACTTTGTTGACGGTTTGGCTTCTGTTATTCCACTTTCTGAACCGCAGCGTCGCGCTATACGTAACTTTTTAAGCGGATCTGTCAGTTTACAAGATACTTTGCAACGTTCCGCACGTCTTCTTGCAAGTATTACGGGTCAAGTCGCTCTCGTAGCATCTCCAGCATTGTCTAAGTCAAAAGTAAAAAGAATTGAGATTGTTCAAGTGTCGTCTTCTACGCTTTTGGTTGTTGTGATTACAGATGCTGGAGGCGTAGCTCAGCACATGATTCAAGCAACTAATATAAATTCAGATGACTTATTGCATCTAACTAATATGGTTAATGAGTGCTGCATTGGGCTATCCCTTTCATCTGCTTCACAACGCGTTTATGCGCTCGCAAATCACAAAGATTTAGCATCAGCTTTGCAAATTATTAGTCAACTTGCTAATGCTTTAGAAGATATGCATGACGGTGAGCATGCTCACGACTTATACATGGCTGGAGCTTCTCAACTTGCGCATAGACAAAGTATTGTTGATTTTGCTTCACTTTTTGACGCACTCGAAGAACAGGCTGTTATTATGCGACTTATGACTTCTTTAAGTGAGGAAGCAAGCGATTGTGCAAGTGGTGTTAGTGTTGCAATCGGCTCGGAAACGCATACTCCTGGTTTGCTTAACGCTTCTGTTGTAACAAGCGCTTACGGCTACAATGCTGATTCTGACTCTGCTTTTATTGGATCAATTGGTCCTACGCATATGGATTATGCTGCAACGATGACTGCTGTTAAGGCTGTTGCGCGCTACCTTAATTCGTTTATATCCGAAAATTCATAAAAACATGGCTGGTTTATGGCTGGTTATTCGGCTTATGTCTGGCTGTGCCTTATGCAAAAATGATTTTAGAAAAAGGTAAAAGGGGAATTAATTGACTGATTACTACAAAGTTCTAGGCGTTGATCACAATGCTAGCGACGACGAAATTCGCAAAGCCTACCGCAAGATGAGCCGCAAATATCATCCTGATATTGCAGGCGCTGAGTTTGAAGAAAAGTTTAAGGAAGTAAATGCTGCCTATGACGTGCTTTCTAATCCTGAAAAGCGTCGAATGGTAGACATGGGTGTTGATCCTAACGATCCTTCTGCAGGAAGTGCCGGAGCTTCAGGCGCTGGTTTTGCAGACATGGGAATGGGCGACATTTTCAGCCAATTCTTTGGTGGCTCTTTCGGCAATTCGCAAGGACCAATTTCGCGTGTGCAGCCTGGCGACGATGCGTTAGCTGAGGCTCGTATTGATTTGAAAACCGCTATTTTTGGCGGAAATGTTAGCGTACGGTTAACTACTTTTGGTGTTTGTAAGGATTGCTCTGGTTCCGGTTCTGCCGACAATTCCGCTCCAGAACAGTGCTCAGTATGTCACGGTTCCGGCTTCTGTCAAAAAGTTGTGCGCACTATGCTCGGTCAAATGATGTCTTCGATGCCTTGTGAGCATTGCGAAGGTCATGGCACGATTATTAAGAATCTTTGCCAAAACTGCCACGGTCATGGTCGCGTGCGTTTAATTCGTGAAGTTGGCGTGAACGTACCGGCTGGAATTCGTGATGGCAGTCGTTTGCGCTTAGCTTCTCAAGGAAGCGTTGGTGAGTGCGGCGGTCCTGCTGGCGATTTGTACGTTGATATTCATATTCGTGCAGATAAGCAATTTACTCGCAACGAGGATGATTTGCATTGCTGGATTACAGTTCCTATGAGCTGGGCTGTTCTTGGTCGCAGTCTTGAAATCGACACTTTTGATGGTACTCAAAAAATAACGATTCCTGCAGGCTGCCAAAACGAAGACACTATTACTTTGCCAAATCTTGGTGTAACGAAGCTTCGTTCTAAAGATCGCGGAAATATCGTGGTTCATGTGCTAGTGCAAACGCCTTCTAAGTTGAATGATGAAGAGCGTTCTTTGATTGAAAAATTTGCTAAGTTGCATGATAGTTCTGTGAAGCAAGTGCAGCAACATTCGTTAAGTGAGCAGTCGAGTGAGCGTAAAGGTTTCTTTAGTAAATTAAAGGAAGCTTTTGCCGGCTGATTTTACGGATTTAATTTACTGCTTTAAACGGATTCAATTTACGGCTTTAATTTAAAATAGTGGGGAAATATGGCATTACCAATATTGTTTGCTGGAACTCCGGAAGTTGCGGTTCCATCTCTTCGCGAGTTAGCTAAAGATAGTGAGCATTTTGATGTTCGCGCTGTTCTTACGCGACCGGACGCTCCGACTGGTCGCGGCAGAAAGCTTGTGCCAAGTCCTGTGAAACAGGCTGCTCTTGAGCTCGGCTTGCCAGTGCTTGAGTCGGATCCTAAAGATGAAAATGTGTTTCTTGAACAGCTTGCGGCGACCGGTGCAAAAGCTGCAGCAGTTGTAGCATACGGTAAGATTTTGCGCCAGAATGTTTTAGATGCGTTGCCACTCGGCTGGTATAATCTTCATTTTTCGCTTCTTCCGCAATGGCGAGGTGCAGCTCCTGTGCAGCGCGCCATTTGGGCTGGGGATGACATTACAGGTGCTACTGTTTTTCGTATTACGCGCGGCATGGATTGCGGGCCTATTTTGGCGCAGTTTACTACAAAAATTGAGCCTCACGAAAATTCTGGCGATCTTCTTGCGCGACTTGCAAACGACGGCGCTCCGCTTCTTGCAGCATCTCTTCGTGGCGTGGAAACTGGTGAAATTGTGCCGGTTGATCAAGATCAAACTCCTCAAGAAGTTGCGCAAAAAATCACTGTTGAAGATGCTCACATTGATTTTCATGCGCCAGATTTTGCTGTTGACCGTCAAATTCGCGCTTGTACGCCAAATCCAGGTGCGTGGTGCGAACTTCACGCGGACGATGAGAATAACGCAGAGCCGATTACTTTGCATGTTTTGCGCGCAGTTCCTGCAGATGCTAACGATCCGCATGCCCAAGATTTTAATCAGCTTGATCCTGGAAAATTACTTGCTGGTAAGAAGCAAGTTTGGGTCGGTACTTTAAGCGGCGCACTTGAGCTTTTGGAAGTAAAAGCGCAAGGTAAGAAAGCTATGAAAGCGGCAGACTGGGCGCGCGGAGCCAGGCTTTCGGCAGCAGCTTACTGCGCATAAAATTATGAGTATGAACTTTTCTTCGATGTTGCCAACTTTGTCTAAACCTGGGCTTTTGGTTATGGATGTTGATGCAACGCTTATTGAAGAAGAAGTTATCGATTTGCTCGGTGCAGAAGCTGGATGCGGAGATGAGCTTTCTGAGATTACAGCGCGAGCAATGCGTGGCGAAATTACTTTCGATACTTCCTTGCGTTCGCGCGTGTGTATGCTTCGCGATTTGAATCTTGACGAGTGCAAAAAGCGTATTATTTCTAAAATTCATGTAACTAAAGGCGCGAATGTTTTAATTGACACGCTTCATACACATGGTTGGAAAGTTGGCGCAGTTTCTGGCGGTTTTCACGAGATTTTGGACGAATTTTTGCCGAGTTTGAATATTGATTTTTGGGCGGCTCACCATTTAGAGTCTATTGATGGAAAGCTTACTGGCAACGTACTTGGAAATATTGTTAATGCTAATGCAAAAGTTGAAGCGCTTAGAACTTGGGCAACTAATCTTGGAATTGATCCCGAACAAACTGTGTCAGTGGGGGATGGAGCGAACGATATTTCAATGATTAAATTCGCTGGATTAGGCGTAGCTTTTTGCGCAAAACCAGCAGTTCAAGCGGCCACTTCTTACCGCATTCTTACTCGCGATTTAAGCGTTGTCTTGCGTTTTTTGAATGCGAATTAATAAGAGGATTTCTTGCATTTATAGAACGAAAAGTTGATGAATGTACATAAGCAATGTAAAATAATGAAGCAATGATTAAAGATTAATGATTAAATTTTTTTGTGAAAGTTCTGTATCTTTTAACCACAGAGCTTAAATGTGTTGGTGAATCTTTCTATTAAGTGAGTAAAATAAAGTTAATTTATAGGAGAGAGAGTGTGCATAAATGCGGGAATTTATGCATTTAGGGTAGGGAGTGTAAGTTGAATTTACGAGAAGTTGCGCTTGAAGTTGCGCGTATTTTGGAAGATGTTGGTAAACATGCGTATCAGGATCAATTAAGCCCTCAAGATATGACGTCGATTGCGTTGGGTGATCCTAATAAATCTGAATCTGGTTTTGGTGATAAGCTCGTGCGTTTTATTCAAAATCGTTTGACTTATGTGAATCCTTTCCAAGGTTTTTGGCAAACTAGGCCGGAGCAGTGCAATCCGGGAGACCGTTTTTGGTGTGTTGGAAACGTTGACGGCGCTATTAATTTTAATCGCGATATGGCTGAGTGGACTCTTACGGTTTCGCTTTTTGAGTTTAACGATGAAGGCTCCGCTCGTCCGGTTCTTGGCGTTGTGCACGCTCCTGCGTTGGGATTGACTTATTTGGCTGCAAAGGGTCAGGGTGCTATTCGTATTCGTAGGACTCCGCAAGGAGAGAAGCGCGAGAAGATTACGCCTTCCACAACTTCTACTTTGCAAGGATCTGTGGTTTGTTACGGAATGTCTTATATACCTGGTGAATCTAAGCGCGCACTTGGCGTAGTTGCTTCTGTTGAAGAAGGATGCCCTGCGGATATTAAGCGTATTGGGCCTGCGTCGCTCGACTTGTGCAAGGTGGCAGATGGCACTTATGACGCTTATTTTGAGCCTCACTTGCATTATTGGGATATTCCAGCTGTTTCTGCTGGTGCTGTGGTTGTGGAAGAGGCGCAGTGCCAGATGTGCCAGTGGGATGGAAGCCCTATTCATTGGCGCAAGGAAAATGATGTGGTTGCTTCTAATGGCTTGCTTATTAAAGAGTTAAAGCCGTATCTTAAGTAACTAATAATCTCGTGTGTGTCGTAATTTTTAATAAATATTATGACGTCGTAATATGCAATTCATGTGGGATTCATGCGGTAGTGAAATACAAATTACGAAATTATAGCATAAAACTACTTGCAATGTATGAACATGTGAGTATCATACAACCTGTATGAGTGTCAGTTTGCACATTTTTATGCATATTGAAACGTATTAAGAGAGTATGAAGCGTTGTGTAAATAGCAAATTGGTATGAAACAAAGAAGCGAATGCTAATTTATTGGCTGCCGCATGATTGCATATTACAAATTATGTATAAGCAGAAACATAAAGAAGACACATTATTGAAGTGAGGAATAATGACGAAGAAGATCATGAGTGCAAAGCATCTTGCTGATTTGCAAAAGTCTATGAAAAATCTAGTAACAGCGTTATTTACGCGCCACTTTCTAAGAGCGTGTGCGCAGCTATGCTCGCAGGTGCTATGGTGATTGGGGGGGGGTATTCGTTTCTACTCCTTTGCCTGCGTATGCTGACGGCTATGTAAGTGGTGATGGTGCTCGCGTTTATTACGGCTACAAAGCTGACGCTGATTACAGTAAAGAGCGTTTGCTGATTAAAGTAACATATTATAAAACTAAGGCTGACGCGCTTAAAGGTGGAAACGATGGTGTTGATCCGCTTGGTAAGTTTGTGCGCGTTGAATATACTTCTAATAATCCTGAGGATGCCAATAAACAACCAGATAAGTGGGCTTTAAGACCAACTTGGTGGTTTGGTGTGCCAAATGGTTTGAAAGCAGATACGATTTCCCAAATCCGCTTGGTAAGGAATGAGCGAGGAACTCAAGAGGCTTCTAGTCCATCTACTCCTGGCGCTAAAAAGTTGAAAAATGCTTCAAGGCAAGGCTATGTTGTAGCAAGTGACCACACGTATAACAGCATAGATCAGTGGAAACACAGTGTTTCACGCGATTATTACTCTGGTAGCGACAAGACCATCGATGGCAAGGGTTGGCAGCGTATGGTCGGTATTGGTGGTAAATCAGGAGATTACGATAATTCTGGTAATACCAGAGATCAGTGGAATATTTACAAGGATGGTAATGCTAACGGTCTTCAAGGTATTTTTGCTGACTGGGAGTCTGCTGGTCAACGCTACTACGAAATGTCGTATGTAGCAGAAATGACAGATGATGCTTGGAAGCAGCGCGATCAGAAGCCGCTATTGTTTGTTGCAGGCATTTACCGCGGTGTTGGTAATTGGCGTTACGTTGCAGGCAGCACGATGCGTGCACCAAAGATTGCGGATCATTTGGAATTGAAATATCCTAAGCCGACGCCTGTAAAGAATCTTGACTCGCTTGATGATAATGAACAGAAAGCAGTAAAAACTGCTATTAATGATGCTAATAAGAGTAACGATAAAGACCATCCAAATCTGTTTGATCAACTGGTAGCAGAAAACGGCATTAGTGTTGATGCTAAAGGTAATGCGACTATTACTTTTACAGACGGCACTAAGCGTGTTATGCCGGCTAGCTTATTGGTATTAAAGAACGAAACAGATAAAGACAAGTATAAGCCAACGCTTCCAGCTCGTACGCCTGTAGTGAAGTTGTCGAAGCTCACGTCTGATGAAAAGACTGCGGTAACTCAGGCAATTATTAATGCTAATGGTGGTTCTACGCCTAATGCCTTCTTGCAGAATGTGAAGAAAACTAACAACCATTATGAAATTCGCGTTCAAGAAGACGGCAGTGCAAAAGTTACTTATGCTGATGGATCAGAGCTTACTATTCCTTCTACAGATTTGGTGTATCAAGGCGCAACTATCGCCGATTGGGCACCGTATCGCGTTCCAGTTCCTACGGAAGTAGATGACCCATCTAAGTCATTAACTCAAGATCAAAAGACTACTATTGCGTCGGCATTTGATGAAGCAAATAAGAGTTTCCCTGTTTATCAAGCTGCTAAAAAGCATAACAAGAATACGTCTCCTGTAACGTTTGATAACAAAAACAATGCTGTAATTACCTGGGCAGATGGTTCACAAACTACCATTCCTGCTTGGATGTTCTTGAAGAAGAAGCCGACGCAAGCTACAAAGCCTGAGCAAAAGCAAACTACCAAAGAGTTTACGGTTGATTTGCCGGCAACACCTACGGAAGTTAATTTCGATCCATTTGATAAGAATGCAACAGTTGGTCAGGATCAACTTAACAACCTTGAAGCTTCATTGCAAGCTTTAACAGCTAAGGACGCAAGCGATAGTAATAAGACTGTAACTCTTACTTCTGCAAAGATTGATATTGCAACTGGTACGGTAACTTTTAAAGCTAAAGGATATGAAGATAGAAAGTATCCAATCGGCATCTTCTATAAGAAGAAGTCAACTGGAACTGGTACTCAGAATCCTACGCAGCAGACGCCTACGAGCAAGACCGATACTGACACAGATAATCCAAAGAATACGTTTACATATAACGTTAGAAAAATTGAGATTGATGGAGATAAGCCAAATGCTCAAGATGCCATTAAGGCACTAAAGCAGTTTGTAACAGACAATTACGATAATGTATCTGAAGCTGATCTATCTTCTATTAGTGATAGCATTACTGTTAAAAAGACTTGGACTCCAAAAAATGGTACTCACAATATGGGTGCGTATGAAGCTTCAGGTAGTAATTATGGACCAATGAGTTCGTTTAGTATAGTAGGCAATGACTTTGGCATCCAGGTGATTGGCCACCCATGGGCTGACAACGATGATAATGGTGACTGGGATTCCGCTCAGACAATGCCGTTGTTTACCATCAAACCCAGCGATTTGTATGTTAAAAAGGGTAATACTCAGCAGACTCCTACGGATAACACTATTGATCAGCTGAAGGCTCTTGCTAAGCAGCTTTTGGATGAGAAGAAAAATCTTACTAAATCTGACTTTACAAGAGCTGGTTTAGATAAAGATAAAATAACTGATAATGCTATTGATAAAATGAATGATGCCGGAGAGCTTCGTGATCTTATTAAGAAGCTGAGTGAAGCAAAGCATGCTGATCGTATGTACAACTCTGCTGGTGACGTTGTAGTTGATGATCCAAACAAGCTTACTGAAGATGATTTCAAGAAGGCTGTGGAAGCGTTCGTAAAAGCTAACTACGATAAGAGCGACAATTTCCATGCTAATACTGTTACTACAGCTTTGCCTACTGATTTAACTCCAAAGTCTGGCACTATTGATATGGAGATTGCTGACGATAATATTAAGTCAGTTACTTCCAGTAAGACTGGCGATGCCGCTGATTATAAGTCAATGGTATTTAAGGATGCCAAGGGTACTCAGCTTTTCACTGTTGCTATTAGCTACAAGAAGAAGGAAGAAACTCCAAAGCTTAGCGACGATGCTCTTAACGAGATGAAGAAGCAAGCTAAGGAGACTATCGATCATAATCCAAATCTGACTAAGACAGATAAGGATGGTTTTGATAAGCGTATTGATGCAGCAACTACTGCTGAGCAGATTCAAAACATTTTGAAGGAAGCTGCAGAGAAAGCAAATCAGAACTCAACTTCTAATGATCCTAAGATTAAGGGTGAAATAAGCGGCAATCAGAATGGTGCTGACGCTGAGAACCAGCAGAAACTCGATGCTGCTAAAGAAGCTGCTAAGAAAGCAATCGATGCTCTTACTCATTTGTCAACTGAAGAAAAGACGGAGTTTAAGAATAAGCTTAATGGTGTAGATGTTAAGGCTCCTGCAGACGTTCAAAAGATTGTTGATGCTGCAAAGCTAGCAGATGAGCTTAAGGGCGTTAAGGAAGAAGCACAAAAAGAAAAGTTTGTGTTCCTCGATCACGGTAAGGGTGGAAAAGATGATTCGTCTGATCCAAACCACGTTGAGGATGCTGCTCTTAACAGCGTACTTGGCTCTACGCCAGAAGAAGATTCTACGCTTAAGACTTTGGCTGAGAAGTTGCAAGCAAATCCTGCATCTGCATCTGAGATTCGTGATGCTCTCGAAGCTGCAAAGCTACAGAATACAAGTAATGAGCAGAATGCCAGGAATGCTGGTATTGCGAAGCTTGAAACTAAGAAAGCAGAGCTTGTTGCAGCATATAATGCTTTAAGTGCTGATCAACAGACGAAAGCTAAAGATAAGTATAATGCTGCTATTAAAGCTATTGATGATGCTGAATCTGCTGTTAACAAAGCAACTAAGCCTTCTGAAATCAAGAAGGCTGTTGATGGCGTAGATACTTCGCTTAATGCTGCTAAGGAAGATATCAAGAATAATACGCCTAAGCGCGATACTTCTAGTATCACCAACGATCAAGATTCTGCACTTGCCGAAGAGAAGAAAGCTCAGATTGCACGTATTAATGCAAGTAATCTTTCTGCTGCTGACAAGGAAAAAGCTACGAAAGAAATCAATGCTGCAACTAAGCTTGGTGATCCAACCGGTATTGCTAATCGTTACTTGAAAGCTCAAAAGATTGAGGATGCTAAGAAGCAGATTGCTGATCTTAAGTATTTGAACAAGGCTCAAAAGCAGTATTATGAGGATCTTCTTGATAGCACTGATGCTTCTGATCATGTTGACGGCAAGGATGACATCGATGATGCTCTTGAGCAAGCGTTGAACTTGAACGGTGTGATGAAGCGTTTGGCTGATCTTGCTACGAGTGCAGACGCGCTTAAGAAAGATGATAAAGATAAAAAGTATTCTTCTGCTGAGCAAACTAAGAAGGATGCTTTCGATGCTGCTTTGAAGGCTGCAAACACTCAACTAGATAAGGTTGATGGCGCAGACAGCGACAATATTAACGCTGACGGTGCTAACGCTTTGTACAACGATTTGCTTACAGCTATGCAAGGCCTTGATAGCACTGTTAAGGGTGTTGGTTTGTACACTGACGACTTGCAAAAAGAATACGATGCTGATGTTGCTTTGAAGGATAATCCTGTATACAAGAATGCAACTAAGAATGTGAAGGAAGTATTCGACAAAGCTCTTGAAGCTGCAAAAGCTGCTCTTGAAAATGCAACAAAGAATCCAACTGCGCTTGGTGCTGATGCTGCAGTTCAGCAGAATGCAATCGGTGCTGCTCTTGCTAACTTAGTGAATGCTCGCAAGGCTCTTGACGGCATTGATACAACTGCATTGCAAGCTGAAGTCGACAAAGATAAGCCTTTGAAGAATGATGTGAAGTATAAGAATGCTTCTGATGATAAGAAAAAGGCTTTCGATAAGGCGCTTACGGCGGCTGAAGATGCAATTGCGGATGCTGAGGGCAGGAAACAGTTGGCTGCCGGCGAGGATCCAAAGACTCAAGAACAGAAGCAAAAAGCTGTTAATGATGCATTGGCTGCATTGCAGAATGCTGCTAAGGATCTTGATGGTAAGGAACAAAAGCCAACCCCGGCTCCTTCTGTTGATAAGAGTGATTTGAAGGCTCTTGTTGATGCTGCTGGGCAGGTGAAGGATTCTGACGCGTATAAGTATGCTGATGCTGATAAGCAGGGTGCTTACGATAAGGCTATTAGTGATGGTCAAAGCGTGTTAGCTAAGACTGATGCTACGGCTGATGAGGTTGCTAACGCTGTTCAGGCTATTACTACTGCTAAGACTGCGTTGGATGGTAAGAAGCCAGAACCAACCCCGGCTCCTTCGGTTGATAAGAGTGGTTTGCAGCATGAGATTGCGAATAGTGGTGATGTGAAGAAGTCTGATGATTATACGAATGCTCCTTCGGATAAGAAGCAGGCTTATGATCATGCTTTGGATCACGCTAACGAAGTGAACAATAATCCGAATGCTACACAGGATCAGGTGAATCAGGCTACTGAGGATTTGAAGAAGGCTGAGAATGATTTGAAGCCAACTCCAAACCCGATTCCAACTCCTGGTGCCGGAACTGATAATACTGGAACTGGTGCTGGAACTGGAACTGGAACTGGTAATGCTGGTTCTGGTTCTGAAGCTGGTTATGGTGTGAATGATAATGCGCCTACTACTGTGGATAAGGGTGAGTTGAATGTTCAGATTCAGGGTGCTGAGTCTGATTTGCAGCCTGGAAATGCTGGTAACGGTAACGCTGGTGCTGGTGCTAATACTGGTAATTCTGCCAACGTAGCTGGTAACGCTGGTGCTGGCGTAAACTCTGGTAATGCAGGTAACACTGCTAACACCAATGCTGCCAACGCTAACGCTAATAATGCTAATGGCGTAAATTCTGCTGCTCTTGATGCTGCTGTTGAGAATAATCCGGCTGTGAAGCAGGTGGATGCTCAAGTTGCTAAGGCTCAGGCTGCTCTTGATGCTGCTTTGGCTGAGGCTAAGAAGGTTGCTGTTGATCCTAACGCTACTCAGGCTCAGGTTGATGCTGCGGTTCAGAATCTTTCTGCTGCTCGTAAGGCTTTGGCTGCTGCTAAGGCTCATGCGGCTGATGTTCGTGCTTCTGTGCGCGCTCAGGTGTTGAAGAGTGGTAGTGTTGCTCAGCTTAGTAAGACTGGTAGTGACGTGTCTGTGTTTGGCTTGTTTGCTGCAACTCTTAGTGCTGCTGGTGCTGCGCTTTTCTCGGCTAAGCGTCGTGGTACTTCTCGTCATAGTAATAAGTAGGATATTTGCTAGCTGGTCTGGTTATTGCAGATCAGCTAGTTTTAGAGCTGCTTAATGTTTGCTTAATTGTATTCAGTAAGTTTGCTGAGTATTGGGTTAATTAGCATAATGAAGTTAATGTAAAATGTGCCTCACTTTGCGTCTTTCTTTACTACGCAAAGTGAGGCATTTTTGTATGCGAATATTTTTATCTAACACGAATTGAAACAGTCTTGAAAATATGGGAGAATTACCACATGACTACAGTTATTATGCATACTTCTGAAGGCGATATAAAAATCAATTTGTTTGACAGTAACGCGCCTGAAACCGTCAAAAATTTTGTTGGCTTAGCTACCGGCGAGCGTGAGTGGCTTGACCCATTCAGTGGAAAACCTTCGCATGAGCCATTTTACGATGGTTTAACTTTCCACCGCATTATTAAGGACTTCATGATTCAGGGTGGCTGCCCACTTGGTAACGGAACTGGCGGTCCTGGATACGAGTTTGACGATGAAATTGACGCATCCTTGAAGTTTGATAAGCCTTATTTGCTCGCTATGGCAAATGCTGGAAAGCGTCGCGGTCGTGACGGTCGTTTGCATGGCACTAACGGTTCGCAGTTCTTCATTACAACTGTGCCAACTCCATGGCTTGACGGTCACCATACAATTTTCGGCGAAGTTGCTGACGATGAATCGAAGGCGGTTGTCGATAAGCTCGAGGCTGTCGCAACTGATCGATCTGATGCTCCTCTTGAGCCTGTAGGTATTATTTCTATTGAAGTTTTGTGATTAAACATTATGTGATTTAATATTCTTTAATACTACAGTTCTCAATTACTAATCCGACATTTTCTATACGCTTGTGTACAGAAAAGGTCGGATTTTTGCTGTAAGGCGGCAGAAACTTTACAAGCGTGCAACGAAAAGGTCGGATTAATAGAATCTAAATGCGAATATAAAGAAAGCGAGTCTTATAGCAAGCGTAATAGCTCACTATAAAACTCGCTTTGGTTTATATCAACCTTCTTCTATTGTTATCCGTTGTAAGTATTGTTATTGAAGCACTTGCAATTCAGTTTTTGCTTCCGTACTTCTGCATTTTATGCTTTCACGCTTTGATACAGCGATGAGCCGGATTCTTGGAACTTTTTGCTCATCTCTTTCATACCATCGGCAATTGCCTGACTGCGTGCTTCTTCAACGAGCTGCTCCTGCTGAGCTGCTCCGCCAAAACGCTTACGAATATTTTGCGAAATAGCCATCGAGCAGAACTTTGGTCCGCACATCGAGCAGAAGTGCGCCATTTTTGCCGGCTCTGCAGGAAGTGTTTCGTCGTGGAAGGCGATTGCGGTATCCGGATCGTAGCTTAAGTTGAACTGATCCAACCAGCGGAACTCAAAGCGAGCCTTACTGATTGCGTTGTCGCGATCCATAGCATGTGGATGGTGCTTAGCAAGATCAGCTGCGTGGCAAGCAATCTTATACGCAATCACGCCTTGCTTCACGTCGTCCTTATTAGGCAATCCCAAATGTTCCTTAGGAGTCACATAGCAAAGCATTGCAGTTCCGTATCGTGCAATCTCCACGCCACCAATTGCGGAAGTAATGTGGTCATAGCCCGGTGCGGTATCCGTAGTCAAAGGACCAAGCGTATAGAATGGAGCATTCTGGCAAATCGCCTTCTCCATCTCAATGTTCATACGCACAGTGTCGAATGGCACGTGACCAGGACCTTCAATCATCACCTGCACGTCATGCTTCCAAGCGATCTTTGTAAGCTCGCCAAGTGTCATAAGCTCGGAAAGCTGAGCCGCATCGTTAGCATCAGCCAAGCTACCTGGACGCAAACCATCGCCCAAAGAGAATGCAACATCGTACTTTGCGAAAATCTCGCATAATTCTTCAAAGTGCGTATACAAGAAGCTCTCTTGATGATGCTGCAAGCACCATTCAGCCATAATTGAGCCACCACGAGAAACAATACCGGTTACGCGGTTTGCAGTAAGCGGCACGTAGCGAAGAAGCACGCCAGCGTGAATAGTCATGTAGTCAACGCCCTGCTCGCACTGCTCAATAACAGTGTCGCGGAAAAGCTCCCAGCTGAGCTTAGAAGCATCATCCTCAACTTTTTCCAAAGCCTGATACATTGGAACTGTTCCAATTGGCACAGGGGAGTTGCGCAAAATCCATTCGCGCGTTGTGTGAATATCGTTACCGGTGGAAAGATCCATAACGGTATCCGCACCCCACTTCGTGGCCCACGTAAGCTTTTCTACTTCTTCGTCAATAGACGACGTAACAGCAGAATTACCCATGTTTGCGTTGAGCTTAGTTAAGAAGCGTGAGCCAATAATCATAGGCTCAGCTTCAGGATGGTTAATATTGCAAGGAATTACAGCGCGTCCTGCTGCAATTTCTTCTCGAACTAGCTCTACATCGCAATTTTCGCGCGTTGCAACGTATTGCATTTCCGGAGTAGTAATTCCGTGACGAGCGTACCACATTTGCGTAATCGGATGATCTGCGCCCTTCATTGGCTTATGCGTGCGACCACGCCATTCTTTAGAAGCTTTGCCTCGCTTAATTGCGCGCTTGCCGTCGTCTTGAAGATTGCGCCTGCGACCCTCATATTCCACAACGTCACCGCGGTCGCGAATCCAGTCAAGTCGAAGCGGAGCCAAGCCTTCCTTCGGATCGCACTTTGGACCTTCAGTATTGTAATCCTTAAAAGGCGGGTTAGGACCTACGCCAGGAGTATCCGAAAGCTTAATTTCCGTATAAGGAACTTCCAAATCGTAAGAACCATATTCATACTCAAAATGAACTGGAGTTGTTTTGCGAATATGAGCTTTATCGCGCTGAGTGCAACCACGAGCTGCAATGTCAACTCGCTGTTGTTTAGCTAATTTCGCAGCATCCTTTGCTTCTTTAGCGTTAATAAAAGTTGGTTTCTTTTCTTGAGTTTCTGAAGATTTTGATTCAGAATTTTCTGCAACTATTACTCGCTTAGCGTAGCCGTGCTTTTCTTCGCCTCGCACAGCTTTCCAATGTTCAACAAACTCACGCATAGTTGATTCTGGTGTTTCTGAAGAATACAGTGCTTCAGAAACGAACCATCCTGCAGCCTTAGTGTGAGCGATTGTATCGATATCGTCGAGCGCAGTTCTTCCGCCAACTAGAACTGGGAAATCACTTGCGGAACAAATCGTATTAATTTTCGCTTCGTCCAGCGTTGTGTGGTTTGCTTCCAATTCGTAAGCGGCAGTAGTGCTTTCGCATCCTTCTTCAGGATTGTGCATTGCTGTTACGCAAATGTAATCAATGCATCCATCTGGCAGTTCGTTTATTACTTTAACTAAGCTTTCGGTTTCAACAGATAAGCCGATTACAGCATCTTCGCCAAGAAGTGCGCGAGCCTCTCTAGGCTCCATGTCGCTTTGTGCTAAATGCACTCCGTCAACTTTGATGCTTTGATTGCGAGCTTGCCAAACGACATCAACACGTTCATCGATAACAAAAGTTACAGAATCGCATTTGTTATTGTCTTCGATGATTTGTGCAATATCGCGTGCAATAGTAGTGATTTCTTTAGCGTTTTCATTGTTGCAATGAAGACGAATAAAAGTCGCTCCAGCGCGCAAAGCATCATCGACAATATCTGTAAGTGGACGATTATTACAAGCTTGTGGGTCTGCAATAAAGCAGGCACTTAGATTAAATTGATTACGCATTGATGCGTACGGATAATTCGATGTCATACTAAAATCGTTGCTCCCTACGTTGTATTAACTAACAGGTTCGAAGGGTTAGGCAAATTAATACCATCTCAGCCTTCTTTCGAAAGCACCCCTGCAAAATGTCGAATTACCAGTAAGTTTACACGATTATGTGCATTTAATTGGTGGTGGGTATGTTGCGAAATTCTTTAGCGTTCGTGATGATTGATTGCGCGTGAAATAAAATCTCCCAAGCTTTGCACAATCTGCACGAGGATAATGCAAAGAATAACAGCCACTGTCATCACATCGTATTGATAGCGCTGGTATCCGTATCGTATTGCAATATCTCCGAGTCCGCCTGCGCCAACTGTTCCAGCCATTGCGGAGAATCCAAAAAGCGTAATAAATGTAAGCGCAGCTCCGCGAATTAGCGAAGGTAAAGCTTCCCACAGCAACACTTTGCAAACAATTTGCAATTTGCTTGCTCCAAAGCTTTGTGCTGCTTCAATTAAGCTTCCGTCAACTTCGGCTAAAGATTGTTCAACTACTCTAGCAACGAATGGTGCAGCAGTAATTACCAGTGGCACAATAGCTCCAGGAACTCCCAAAGAAGTGCCAACTATGAGACGAGTAAAAGGAATTATTGCAACTAATAAAATAATAAACGGCACAGAACGCACGATGTTAACAATCCAGCCTAGAACTGCGTTAATTGGCGCGTTAGGGCAAATACCTTTTTTGTTTGATGTAATGAGAAGTACGCCAACTGGAAGTCCAATAAGGTATGCAAAAAGTGTTGCAACTGATGTCATTACGAGTGTGTCTTGCACGCCTTCAATAAGTAAGTCACCGTAGTCGTTAAAAAATTGTGTAGCAGTTTCTAACATTGTTATTTCACCTCATTGGTAAGCGCGTTTGTTTGTGCGTCTGTTGCCTCGTTTGCAAGCGTGTTTGTAGTTTTAGCACGATGATTTTCTTGTTTTTCATCTGCAATAAGAGTTCGCAAAATATCGCTTTGTGGATTTGCAAAAAGCGTATCCGTGTCACCTAATTCCACAATGCGTCCGCCATCAATCATTGCAACTCGGTCGCAAATATTTCGTGCTACAGCCAGCGAATGTGTAATAATAACAAGTGTTACGTTGAGTTCGCGGTTAATTCGGCGCAATAAATCAAGGATTTGCGCAGTAGTTGTGGAGTCCAGTGCGCTTGTTGCTTCGTCGCAAAGCATAATCGACGGATTATTCGCCAATGCTCGTGCAATTGCTACGCGCTGCTGCTGTCCGCCTGAAAGTTGGCTAGGGTAGCGGTTTGCAAAATCTTTTAAACCAACTAAGTCAAGCAAGTAGTTTGCGCGTTCTTCTCGTTCCTTTTTTGCAGTGTGATTTAACTCTAATGGGAAAGTGACGTTTCGCAATACTGTACGTTGCTGGAAAAGGCTAAAATTCTGGAAAATCATGCCAATATTAGTGCGTACTTTTGCAAGTTCTTTATCTTTTACTTCGCTAATATCATTTCCGTCAATAATAATTTTGCCAGAAGTTGGTCGCTCAAGCAGATTCATGCAACGAACTAGCGAAGACTTTCCTGCACCAGAAGAACCAAGGATTCCGAATACTTCTCCCGATTCAATAGTCAGATTAATGTCGTGTAATGCTTCATTCGCTTTGCTACCTTTGCCGTAGCTTTTGTGAAGATGTTCGATCTGAATCATGCTTTTCCTTAACAGATTATTGCTTTCTGTGTGAAATATACTTCGTTACTAACTAGAGTTACTAACTAGCGTCATTAACTAGATTATTGACTAGCACGCACATTACGTATATTACACGCTTATAAAATAATGCCGCAAAGCATACACGAAGCATACACATGCGGCATTAGGTGGCTACATTGTGAGTATTATTTAGAAAACAGGAAGCACAGCGCCTTTGTAAGTTTTAGTAATATAGTCGCGCACTTCGCTTGTCTTCAAAGCTTTGAGTAAGGTTTTGATTTTTGCAAACTTTTCAGAGCCCTTCTTTACTACAATAATATTTTCATAAGTTTTAGCCGCAATGCCACCAACTTTTTCTGAAGTAAGTGGGTCTTTAGTTGGATTAAAACCAGCTTGAATAGCGTAATTGCCATTCATGGCAGCAAGATCCACATCCTTAATGGCAGTAGGAACTGTTGCCGCTTCAAGTTCTTTAAACTTCAAATTCTTAGGATTCTCAGTAATATCTTTTGTAGTAGCGTTAATATCCTTTGGATTCTTCAACTTAATCAATCCAGCATCTTGCAAAAGAAGCAATGCGCGAGCCTCATTAGTAGGATCATTTGGAACTGCAACAGTTGCGCCATTTGCTAATGCTTTAATCGTCTTGGTTTTTCCTGGATACAATCCAAATGGTTCAAAATGAATTCCACCTACTGAAACAAGGTGAGTTCCCTTTTCCTTATTAAAGTTGTCAAGATAAGGCAAATGCTGATAGTAGTTTGCGTCAACTTCGCCTTCTTCAGTAGCTGTATTTGGCTGCACGTAGTCAGTAAATTCCTTTACTACTAGCTTGTAGCCTTCTTTTTGCAAGATTGGCTTTACAACCTTATTTAAGATTTCAGAATGCGGAGTAGGCGAAGCAGCAACAGTAATAGTTTTGTCATCCTTCGCGCCTGCTTTTGAGCTACCGCAGCCACTTAAAGTGAAAGTCGCTAATGCTGCCAGTGCTGTAATTGATGCAATAACTTTAATTTTTCGCATATTTCCTGCTCCTTGTTCGGTGAAATTCGTTTAAAGTTAAATCCCCTTCGCGAGTAACGAATTATCAATATAGGCGAGAAAAATCAATAATTCTATACTTTGCTTATTAGTATTATTTATGACGTGTTAATAATTCGCATACTTGCAGTGTGGAAAGAGAAAAAATAAGTTTTTCAACACGTCGCTTACTTGCAATGAAGCTATCTACTAGACTGTAATGTATGAGTTTTTTGCGATTGGCGTTAGCGCAGATAGATACCTGCGTTGGGAATATTGATAGCAACGTTGAAAAAGTTTTGAAGTATGCTGCGCGCGCAAAGCAGTCGGGTGCTCGCATGGTTGTATTTCCTGAGATGACTTTGACCGGGTATCCTATTGAAGACCTCGCCTTGCGTGCCACGTTCCGCACAGCTGCACAAAAAGCTGCAGACTTGCTTGCATCAAAACTTTCAGAAGAAGGCTTGGGGGAGCTTTACGTAGTAGTTGGAACTGTTGGCTTTGACGAGTCTGCTGGAAAGCCTCGAAACAGGCTTCTCGTATTGCATGAAGGCAAATCTGTGTTGCAATACGACAAGCATTTCTTGCCAAATTATGGTGTTTTTGACGAGTTTCGTATTTTCTCTTCTGGCAATAAGTGTGAGCTGCTGGAAGTAGATGGAATACGTCTAGGTTTTGCTATTTGCGAAGATATTTGGCAAGACGGCGGTCCTGTTGCGCGTTTGGCAAAACTTGGTATCGATGCGCTAGTAACTATGAACGGTTCTCCATATGAGGAAGGTAAAACTCATGTGCGCTTGAGTTTGGCTCAAAAGCGCGCTGTTGAAGTCAATGCGCCGGTTGTGTATGTGAACCAGGTCGGTGGTCAAGATGATTTGGTTTTTGACGGTGGAAGTTTTGTTGTTGATTCTGACGGAACTTTGCTTGAACGCTCGGCAATGTTTGCTGAAGATTTGTCGTTTGTTGATTTTGATAACTCGCTGAAAAAGCAGAAAGTTTCAAGCATTGCTCCAAAACTTGACGCAGATGAAGAAGTGTATTGTGCGTGTGTTGTAGGTCTTAGAGATTACATGCGTAAGAATGGTTTTAAGGGCGTGTGCTTAGGACTTTCTGGAGGAATTGATTCTGCCTTAGTAGCTACTATGGCTGCCGATGCTTGCGGTGGAGCAAATGTGTATGGCATTTCTATGCCAAGCATGTACTCTTCGGACGGTTCTAAAGACGATGCGCGCGATTTAGCAGAGCGAATTGGCGCTCACTACGATGTGCAACCAATTGAACCGCTTTTTAAAGCTTTCCAATCACAACTTTCCTTAGAAGGAGTTGCTGCGGAAAACTTGCAAGCTCGCGTTCGTGGCGTAATCGTAATGGCATATTCAAATTCGCGCGGTGTTTTGGCGCTCGCAACTGGTAATAAATCGGAGCTTGCTTGCGGATATTCTACTATCTATGGCGATGCGGTAGGAGGGTATGCTCCTATTAAGGATTTGCTTAAGACGCGCGTTTGGGCACTTTCTCGTTGGAGGAATCGCGCTGCGAATGCTGGAGTAGGTATTGGTATGCTGCCAATTGTTGGATATGAGGATTCTCAGAAAGCGAAAGCTCCGCAAGATGGCGTGCTTATTCCTGTTAATTCTATTATTAAGCCTCCGAGTGCAGAGTTGCGTCCAGGGCAAAAGGATTCTGATTCTTTACCTGAGTACGATTTGCTTGATCGCGTTTTAGAGGCTCATATTGAGCTTGCTCATGGTAGAGCGGATTTGCTTGAAGATGGTTTTGACGAGCATACTGTTGACACGGTTATGCGTTTAGTTGATCGCGCAGAATGGAAGCGCAGGCAGTATCCACTTGGACCAAAAGTAAGTGCTATTGCTTTTGGCAGGGATCGCAGAATGCCTGTTACCACAGCTTTTCGTGAATAAATGTGATGTATTTCACTAGATTTTTTGCAAAACTACTCGTGTATGCGTTTACCCATGCTTTAACATTGTTATTAGGGCAGCGTGAAGATGCGTTGCGGGTACAAAAGGAGTCTAAACATGACATCAGTTGATGCACCAGTTCTCAGTGAAGAGGATCTTCGTACCGAAGCGTGGAATGGTTTTACTGACGGCAATTGGAAGAAAGACATTGACGTACGCGACTTTATATTAAAGAACTATACGCCATATGAAGGTGACGAAAGCTTCTTGGCAAATGCCACTGAAAAAACGAAGCACATGTGGAAGTATCTCGACGACAACTACTTGGCTGTTGAACGTGAACGTCGTGTTTATGATGTTGAAACTCATATCCCAGCAGGCATTGATGCAATGCCAGCAGGCTACATTGAAAGCCCAGAAGTAGATAACGTAATCGTCGGTTTGCAAACTGATGAGCCTTGCAAGCGCGCTATGATGCCAAATGGCGGTTGGCGCATGGTTGAGCAGGCTATTAAAGAAGCTGGCAAGGAAGTAGATCCTCAAATCAAGAAGATCTTCACCGTCTACCGCAAGACTCATAACGATGGTGTATTTGGCGTTTACACCAAGAATATTAAGATTGCTCGCCACAACAAGATTTTGACCGGTTTGCCAGATGCTTACGGTCGCGGTCGTATTATTGGCGATTACCGTCGTGTGGCTCTTTACGGCGTGAACATGCTTATTGAGTTCAAGAAGCGCGACAAGGATTCGATTCCATACCGTAACGATTTTACCGAGACTGAAATTGAGCATTGGATTCGCTTCCGCGAAGAGCATGACGAGCAGATTAAGGCTTTGAAGCAGCTTATTAACTTGGGTAACGAGTACGGTTTGGATTTGACTCGTCCAGCTAAGACCGCTAAGGAAGCTGTTCAGTGGACTTACATGGGCTATCTTGCTTCTGTTAAGAGCCAGGATGGCGCTGCAATGAGCTTCGGTCGCGTTTCTGCATTCTTTGATTGCTACTTTGAGCGCGATTTGAAGGCAGGTTTAATTAACGAAACCGACGCTCAGGAAATTATTGATGCTCTTGTTATGAAGCTTCGTATTGTGCGCTTCTTGCGTACTAAGGATTACGACGCAATCTTCTCTGGTGATCCTTACTGGGCAACTTGGTCCGATGCAGGCTTCAGCGAGGACGGTCGCACTTTCGTAACCAAGACTTCGTTCCGTTTGCTCAACACTTTGACTCTTGAGCATTTGGGACCTGGTCCTGAGCCAAATATCACTATTTTCTGGGATCCAAAGCTCCCAGAAGCTTATAAGCGTTTCTGCGCACGAATTTCTATCGACACTTCTGCAATCCAGTACGAGTCCGATAAAGACATTCGTGAGCACTGGGGTGACGACGCTGCTATTGCTTGCTGCGTTTCTCCAATGCGCGTCGGTAAGCAAATGCAGTTCTTCGCTGCTCGCGTGAACTCTGCAAAAGCTTTGCTTTACGCAATTAACGGCGGTCGCGATGAAATGACCGGTATGCAGGTTATTGATAAGGGTGTTATTGACCCAATCAAGCCAGAAGCTGACGGTACTCTCGACTACGAGAAAGTCAAGGCTAACTACGAGAAGGCTTTGGAATGGCTTTCCGAAACCTATATTGAGGCTTTGAATATCATCCACTACATGCACGATAAGTACGCTTACGAGTCCATCGAAATGGCTTTGCATGATAAGGAAGTTTATCGTACGCTTGGTTGTGGCATGTCCGGTTTGTCTATTGCTGCAGATTCCTTGGCTGCTTTGAAGTATGCAAAGGTTTACCCAATCTACAACAAGGATGCTAAGACAACTGAAGGCCACGAGTACGAGTACATTGAGGGCGGCGACGACGACTTAATCGTTGGCTACAAGACTGTTGGAGAGTTCCCAATTTACGGTAACGACGACGATCGTGCAGACGACTTAGCTAAGTGGGTTGTGAGCACTGTTATGGGTCAGGTAAAGCGTTTGCCTGTGTACCGTAATGCTGTACCAACTCAGTCCATTTTGACTATTACTTCTAACGTTGAGTATGGCAAGAATACTGGTTCCTTCCCATCCGGTCACAAGAAGGGTACTCCGTACGCTCCAGGCGCAAACCCAGAAAACGGCATGGATTCGCACGGCATGCTTCCTTCGATGTTCTCCGTTGGAAAGATTGATTACGACGATGCTCTTGACGGCATTTCGCTTACGAACACCATTACTCCTGATGGTTTGGGTCGTGACGAAGACGAGCGCATCAGCAACTTGGTTGGCATTTTGGATGCTGGCAACGGTCACGGCTTGTACCACGCAAACATCAACGTGTTGCGTAAGGAACAGCTTGAAGATGCTGTTGAGCACCCAGAAAAGTATCCGCATTTGACGGTTCGAGTTTCCGGCTATGCAGTGAACTTCGTGAAGCTCACTAAGGAGCAGCAGCTCGACGTTATTTCTCGTACATTCCACCAGGGTTCAGTTACTGACTGATTTGGTTGATTAGTAAACACCGCCGGGAGCGAGGCTAGTTTCGCTCCCGGCTTTTGTTAATTGCGTATATTATTTATTATTTATTTATAAATAGTTTGGAGGGCAGTTAGATGGCTGAAAACACAGCGTTTCGTACCACAACTCAGCATATGTTGAAGGAGTCAAAAGAGTATGCTCGCCAAACTTTAATGGGTGGACTTTCCGGCTTTGAATCTCCAATTGGATTAGACAGAAAAGATCGCCTTGTAGCTCTTAAAACTGGCGATATTGGATTTGTGCATTCGTGGGATATTAACACTTCTGTTGATGGTCCTGGTACTCGTATGACAGTGTTTATGAGTGGCTGCCCGCTGCGCTGCCAGTATTGCCAGAATCCTGATACTTGGAAAATGCGCGACGGAAAGCCAGTCTATTTAGATGCGATGATTAAAAAAGTTGACCGTTATCAAAGTCTTTTTAAAGCAACAGGCGGTGGGATCACTTTTTCTGGCGGCGAATCCATGATGCAGCCGGCTTTTGTATCTAGAGTTTTTCGTGCTGCAAAAGAGATGGGCGTTCATACTTGCTTGGACACTTCCGGATTTTTGAATCGCAATTATACGGATGAAATGATTGAAGACATTGATCTTTGCCTTCTTGACGTTAAATCCGGAACTGAAGAAACGTATAAAAAAGTAACTGGCGGCTTACTTCAGCCAACTATTGACTTTGGTCAGCGATTGGCGAAGGCTGGTAAGAAGATTTGGGTGCGTTTTGTGCTCGTTCCAGGTTTGACAGACAGCGAAGAAAATGTTGAAAAAGTTGCTGAGATTTGCGATTCGTTTGGTGATGCTGTTGAGCATATTGACGTGCTTGGCTTCCATCAACTAGGTCGTCCAAAGTGGCATGAGCTTCGAATTCCGTACCCTCTTGAGAATCAAAAAGGACCTTCTAGAGCACTTAAAGAGCGAGTTGTAAACCAGTTCAAAGACCACGGTTTTGTTGTGTACTAGACTGAACCTCGATGCGTTTTAGGCAATTTTTGCGTATTGTATTGTTTTTTTTAAAGGATTTTGTATAATTACACAAACACCCTTTTTAGAGAAAGGATACGCAATGAAGCGCAGAATAGGTTGTTGGATTGCATTAGCTTTTGCATTAGCGTTAGCTATTTTTGCACGGTGTAACGATCAGTTTGGCTTTGGCACAGCGCTTATTATTTTAATTGTTTTGCCGATAATTTTGTTGCCGATAAATATCGTTGCGGCTTTCGATAAGAAACTTCTTATTGAAGTGCCAATAATATCTATTGCTATAACCATTGCTACAGAACTTGCCACTTTCCCAATAAGAGATTTAGGTTTACATACTGTCTACGTTATCCCAACAGTTTTAGTTTCGGCAGTCGCATTTACTCTTACTAGATTCCTTAAAACCAAGCTTGTTAAGAGCATAACTCAATAAGATCAAACAATAAAACAGATTGATTATTTAATTGATTATTTATTTTTTGAATAGTCGTAGTTGTGTGCGAAAGTTGAAGCCGTGTTAAAAGATGCATAATCTATAACACGGCTTAAATATATCTTGCGCAACATTTTGCAAAAAGTACAGAATAAGTTGCAAAAAACGTAAGAATTTGGCTAAAGCATGCAAATCGGGAGGCGTACTTGAACGAGGAACCAAAGCTTTTAAAAGAGCCTAGAGAAGGAGTTCCAGAAGTCATTGATACGCTTGAAGCATATAAAGATTATTGCAGCTTGTTGGCATCAGGTTCCGGTTCTTTAGCTGCAGATGCTGAGCGAGCTTCCGGTTTTAGATATGGTCATGAAGATTGGCTGATTCAGTTTAAACGCAAAGGTGCAGGAATCGGGTTACTGGATCCAATAGAACTTACAAAACTTGGAGCCGATTGGAACGAATTTAACAAGGCAGTAGGAGATGCGCCTTGGATTATCCACGATTCGATGCAAGATTTGCCAGGATTTTTCGATATTGGTTTGCGTCCTCGTGCTTTATTCGATACCGAGATTGCGGCTAAATTACTTGGTAGAAAGCGCTTTGGTTTAAGCTCTGTAACTGAATATTATTTGGGTTTGACCCTCGCAAAAGAACATTCCGCAGCGGACTGGTCTTATCGTCCACTTCCTAGAGATTGGCGAAATTACGCGGCTTTAGACGTTGAATTACTTATTGAGCTAGAAGAAGTAATGCGCGGTGAGCTAAAAAAGCAAGGTAAACTTTCTTGGGCGGAAGAAGAATTTAAACACTTACTTAGTAAGGGTGCACAAAAGAAAGCTCCGCATCCGCGTCCATGGCTTAAAATATCGCATATAAGTGTGCTTATGCACGATCGTGTTGGTTTAGTTATTGCGAAAGCATTGTGGCAAAGGCGAGATGCTTTAGCGCGTGAATATGATATTGCGCCAACTCTTCTACTTTCTGACGCTGCGATTATTGAAGCTGGTAAGCGTAAACCTAGTAATGCGCGCGCGTTTCGTGCTATTCGTTCTTTGAATGAGCGAGTGCGAGTACACACTGGCAGTGAGCAAGACAAAATGTTCGAGCGTTACGCTCCAATTCAGCGCAAAATTAAACCATCTATTTGGAAAAACGTTATAGAGAATGCTATTTTGCGCGCTAAATCTGGTGAAACAGCTATGGATGATGTGCATCCAGTATTACCGAATGGAGCTATTCAACTTAATTCGCGCGAATCTCGTAAAACGAGCGTACTTAAATCAACAGATACTGACGAGTCACAAGGTTCTAACGATTGTCAGGATTGCCATGATTCGTCAGATTCGCAGTATTTACAGGATATGCAAGATTCCCAAAGCGCTCCTAGATCTATGAAATATTGGCGAGAACATCACCCTAAGCGTTATGAGCGTTTACAAAGAGTAAAAGCTGAGTTAAATCAAATTTCTGAATACACTCATACTCCTGCAGAAATTATTATCAAACCGCAGATTATTCGTAATCTTTGCTGGCATGATGATGCGCAAGATATTGATGTTAAAACATTCCTAAGTGAGCATGGCGCTCGCGAATGGCAAACCCGATTGGTAGCTGAGTCCGTAACTCGCGCTATCATGTAACGGTTGTGCCATACGGCAGAAGCTAGAAAAAACGTAATTTCAGGAGCGCAAGCGTGAAAATCAGCGTCAGGAATCTTGAGCCAACTAAAGTTAAGCTCACCATTACCGCAGATCTCGAAGACTTCAAACCATTCTTGGAAGAAGCTCGTAAGGAGATTGCTAAGCAAATTAACGTGCCAGGTTTCCGTAAGGGACATGTGCCAGGCAAGATTGTAGATCAGCGCGTCGGTTTCGCAGCTGTTGCTGGCGAAGCCGTAAATTCCGCTGTACCAGAGCTTTATTCCAGGGCTTTGGAAGAAAAGAAGATCCGCCCAATGGATCAGCCAGAATTTGACGTTCAGGAAGTTCCAACGTCGACTGATGCAGATGCAAGTCTTAAGTTTGTAGCAACAGTTGAGCGTCGTCCAGATTTCAAGTTGAACAAGTTCAAGGGCGTTGAGATTGAAGTTGAGAAGCCAAAGGTTTCCGACAAGGATGTCAAGGAGCGCTTAGAAAGCCTCCGTCAGCGTTTTGCTACTTTGGTTGGTGTTGATCGTCCTGCAGCTAAGGGTGATTACACTAACATTGATTTGGAAGCTCGTATCGATGACGAAGTAGTTGATGCACAAGAGGGCGTAAGCTACGAAATCGGTTCCGGTGTGTTGCTTGACGGTTTGGATGAGGCTTTGGATAGCCTTTCCGCCGGTGAAGAAACCACCTTTGAAGGTACTCTCGAGTCCGGCAAGCACAAGGGCGAGAAGGCTCAGATTAAAGTTAAGGTTAATTCCGTAAAGACTCAGGAATTGCCAGAGCTTGATGATGATTTTGCTCAGGAAGCTTCCGAGTTTGATACTTTGAAGGAATTGAAGGCAGATATTCGCAAGGCTTGCGAGCAGGCTGCTGAAGGTCGTCAGGCAACTAATGCCCGTGACGCATTCCTTGTTAAGCTTCAGGAAGAAGTTGAAATTCCTGTTCCAAAGGGCGTTTTGGACAAGGCTGTTTCAGAGCATTTGAAGGGCATGACCCCTGATCCTGAAAAAGCTACCAAGAAGCAGAAGGACGAAGCTCAGCAGGCTGCTGAGAAGGAACTTCGCGACCAGATGGTTCTTGACGCTTTGGCTGAACAGATGGATGTGACTGTTTCCCAGGCTGACGTCACCAACTTCTTGGTTTCTGTTGCTCAGCAGTACGGCATGGATCCAAACCAGTTCATTAACGCAATCGTTAACAACGGTCAGCTTGGTTCTGCCGTGCAGGAAGTTGCTCGTTCTAAGGGCTTGCTTGCTGGTATGCGTGCTGTAAAGTTCGTTTCCGGCGGAGAAGCTCTTGACTTGAGTGCATTCTTGTCTGAGGATGATGACGAAGACGAAAGCGTGAAGGCTGCTTCTGCTGCTGCAGAAGTTGCTGACGAACTTTCTAAGTAGTATTTTTCAAACAAGAGAAAGTTTATACTTTCTCATATTTGCTAAAACCCAGGGCTTTTGCTCTGGGTTTTTGTGTTGTTGTTATACTTTAAATAAATGAAAACAAATAAAATGAAAAACAAATAACATAAGGAAGGCTGCTGCTAATGGAAAAACGCAATTTGCAAATGGTAGACAGTAAAAAACCTGGTAAGTGTTTGAACTATGTTTTTACATGTTTACGATTAAGTCTTATTGCTTTTTTTGTTGCAGTTATGGCTGGAGTTGGTGCAGTATTATTAACTCTGTTACTACATGCTGTGCAAAATGTAATGTTCGGATTTTCAGAATCTGCTCTTAAACCTTCGCCAGTTGGATTGCCAGTATTGCATTATGTTGCTGTTGTATTAATTGTGATGTCTGTTGCTGCAATTATTTGGATGTGGTTATGGACAAAATCTTCTAATCGTATTGTCGATATAGCTCATGCTGTTAGTGGCCAATCGATGCCATTTAATACGACGATTATCCATGTATGTTTACAAATTTTTATAGTTGCTTCTGGCGCAAGTTTAGGTAGAGAAGTTGCGCCTCGAGAATTGGCTGCAATGCTTACTCAGAAGTTACTCTGCTTTATTCGAGTCAGTGAATTTCAAGCTCGCGTTTTGGTTGCAAGTGCTGCTGGTGCTGGTTTAGCTGGAGTTTATCGCGCTCCAATAGCGGGTGCGATTATGGCACTAGGTTTGGTTGCAATTCCACGTTTTTCTCACGAATCGAAATCTTCTTTAAAGCGTTTGAAATGGTATTGGCTTATACAAAAATTTGGTATTTTTGCTATTGCGTTATGTATAAGTGAAATTGCATCATTGACTACTATTTTTGTGCTTGGGGATGAACCTTACTATTGTTTGCCAAGTCTTAATGACATCCATATTGTCAACACTACTGTGTTGCTGCTTGCAATTATAGTTGGCATTGCTTGCGGTATTGTGGGTATTCTTTTCCATAAGATGATTCGTTGGGCTCGCTCTAAGTGTGCTCACAATTACCAAATCTTATATTTTTTGCCATTAATGGGCTTAGTAACGGGATTAGTTGCATCGTGGAATCCAGCAATTATGGGCAATGGCAGAGCTTTAGCACAATACGCATATAACATTGCAACAAGTATTGCAATTGACAAAAACTCTTTGGTAACTTTGCTTCTACTATTTGTTGCAAAAATAATTTTAACAAGTTGCACTCTTCGAGCTGGCGCAAGTGGTGGTGTGCTTCAGCCGAGTATGTCGTCTGGAGCTTGCGTAGGGCTGATCGTAGGTTTTATAAGTATGAACATTCCAGTTGTTGGTGGCATGCTATCAAGTCAGCCAAAAATATTGATAATAGCTGCTATTTTTGGCGCTGCAAGTCTGTTAACTGCAAGCCGAAAGTCATTGTGGTTTGCGCTTTTTTTGGTAGCGCAATTAGTGAATGCGCCTATGATTATGATTATTCCGATGGCTGTTTCTTGTGCTGTATCTAGAAGCATAGCGATAATACCAAAAATTTTTATGCGCAAATAATGTTTGAATTTTTAGTATGGAAAATACAATATGTGCAAAATAAATGCGCCTATGCTAGTTCAGTATTAGCAAAGGCGCATTTATTGTAAGTAAATATTTTTTAGTTATGTTGATTACTTTAGTTATTTTTTTAATTAATTATTAGAGCTGAATTCTTTATCTGCGATAAAAGTTCCATCATCGTTTGAGAAGATGAAATGCACTCGTACTGGTGCAATAATTTTTTCTTTCATATCATCCGATGCTGATTGTGGCATCAAGTTCGAGAGGCTATCGCCGTATGTTTGCATTCCAGTCTTTAACGCTGTAATTTCTAAATCAGATAGGTGCCTTTTGAACTTTGCATTTATATTGAGCTGATCACCTTTAGTGTCAAACGTTATGTTGAATGGTGAGCTGCTAGTGGCATCATTAAATCCATTAGTGAGTTTTTTAGCTTCTTCTGGATGGCAATGTACGTATTCTTCAATATTTGCGCTTTTTGGTGCAGCGCAATTGTAATGCGGTTTAAGATTAGTTGAAATTACGTAGCCACCTACTGCAACTATTGCTACTACTATGACAACAATAAGCCAAATGTATTTTGACTTATGAGCACTTGTATTTGTTGCATTTGGATAAGCGTTTGCAGGATAGTTGTTGACTGGTTGTTGATTATTCTGATATAAGTTTGGTTGGTAACCATTATTTGGATTTACATTATTAGGGTAATTGTTGTTCTGGTATCCGTTATTTGGGTATCCGTTGTTCTGGTACCCATTGTTTCCATAACCATTGTTTGGGTATCCGTTATTTGGATTTACATTATTTGGGTATGTATTATTTTGGTAACCATTATTTGGATACTCGTTATTTGGCATCGGAGCAGGCGAGTAGTTGTTGTCTGGCAATTGGTTAGGATCCATAATTACTCCTTATAATGAATTGATAATCCAGTAAAAATATACTCAATAATGCATACTAACGTGAGGTAATAAGTAAAAATTACATCTGTTGATATGAATAAAATTTTAGAAATTTGGCGTAAAACATTCAATTCAAATCATATTCGCAATATTTTCTATGCGGTCATGCGCACAAGGTAGTGTAGAAATAATTACGTGGTAACAAGGAGATATAGTGACTGAGCTTTTTACAGCTTCTCCTGTGATGGAACAGGCTGAAGCGCCTACATCAACTGATTCTATTTTTAATCGGTTGCTAAAAGATCGCATTATTTGGTTGGGATCTGAAGTAAAAGACGAGAATGCCAATGTTATTTGCGCGCAAATGTTAATGCTTGCTGCGGAAGATCCTAAGAAGGATATTTGGTTGTATATTAATTCGCCTGGAGGTTCAATTACTGCTGGTATGGCAATTTACGATACTATGCAATTAATTGAGCCAGATGTTGCAACTATTGCTGTTGGCATGGCTGCATCTATGGGTCAGTTCTTGCTTAGTTCTGGCACTCCTGGTAAGCGTTATATTACCTCACATGCTCGTGTGCTTATGCATCAACCTTCTGGCGGTGTCGGTGGCACTGCTACGGATGTGCGAATTAACGCAGAGCTTATTATGGATATGAAAAAAACGCTTTCTGAATTGACTGCAAAGCAGACTGGTCATACGGTAGAGGAAATTTACCGAGATAACGAATACGATCACTGGTTTACAGCTCAGCAAGCTTTGGAGTATGGTTTCGTAGATAAGATTGTGACCACTCCTGCTTCTATGCGCGGTGAGGAGTAATTATGGCAAGTGAAGAAGCAAAGTTTGTTGCGCGTGCTGAGCGTTTAGCTGGTTTTGGCGGCGTTACTTCTGCTCAGCGCATTACTAATCGTTACGTGTTGCCTCAATTTGGCGAGCAAACTCCATACGGCATGAAAACGCAAGATCCTTACACTAAGCTGTTTGAAGATCGCATTATTTTCATGGGTGTGCAAGTAGATGACACTTCTGCTGACGACATTATGGCTCAGTTGCTTGTTTTAGAAAGCATGGATTCTGATCGCGATGTGATGATGTACATTAATTCACCTGGCGGTTCGATGACTGCTATGACTGCGATTTATGACACAATGCAATACATTAATCCAGATGTTCAAACTGTTTGTTTAGGTCAGGCTGCTTCTGCTGCTGCTATTATTCTTGCTGCTGGAGCTGCTGGTAAGCGCATGATTTTGCCAAATGCTCGTGTGCTTATCCATCAGCCTGCAATGGGTCAAGATTTTGGTAAAGCTACTGAAATTGAGCTTCAAGCTAAGGAAATGTTGCGTTTGCGTTCTTGGTTAGAATCAACTCTTGCAAAGCATACTGGTCAAGATATTGAGCGCATCCGTAAAGATATTGAAGTGGATACTATTTTGACTGCTCCAGAAGCTAAAGCTTATGGAATGGTTGACGAAGTGCTTGAGCGCAGAGCATAATTCAATCTTTACAACTTAGCGAGTATTTATCAATTCTTGCATTTCTTAACAACAAACCCCGGTCGACACGCCGGGGTTTGTGTTTTAGCGCGGATGGTTGTATATTAGTCAAGTTGCCGGAAACAAGGACATGGTTCTTGAGGCTGGAAACATGCGCCAGTAGCCCAACGGATTAGAGCATCTGACTACGGATCAGAAGGTTGCAGGTTCGAATCCTGTCTGGCGCACAAACAAAACGCGAAGCTTTTGCTCCGCGTTTTTTTTTTAATTCGAATACAACTCGCTCGGTTTATGCCTCTCAGTTATACTTAAAAGTGCTAATCACATATTTTGCACTATAAAACGTTATAAACGTTATAAATGCATTTAGTGGAGGAAATATTTACAATATGATACGACGCAGTTGGAGAGTAGCACGCAAGATAGCAAATAATGAGCGAATTTCTGGCTTAATTATGCTTGGTTTCGCTCTTACCGGCTTATTGCTTGCAAATATTCCTTTAACCGCGCCAATATTTGAAGCTGTCTCGCATACTCATGTAGGCATTCCGTGGACGAATATACACATGTCGATTGGTCACTGGGTACAAGATGGCGTGCTTACTATTTTCTTCCTTTCGGTTGGTTTAGATTTAAAACATGAGCTTATTGCTGGTTCGCTTTCTGACCCTCGCGCAGCTGCAATGCCAATGATTTGTGCTGTTGGTGGAATGATTGTGCCTCCTTTGCTGTTTGTTGCTACAGTAACTGTATTTTCTGAATTGCATGCCGGGCAGGAGATTATGCGTCTTACTTCTGGCGCTTTACCTTCGCTTGATATGGTTCGTGACGGGTGGGCAATACCTACAGCAACGGATATAGCTTTCTCTCTTGCTGTTCTTGCTTTATTTGCAAAAACTTTGCCACACGCTTTGCGCGCATTTCTTATGACTCTTGCTACAGTAGACGATTTGCTTGGAATAGCACTTATTGCTGTCTTCTTCTCGTCTCTTAACGCATGGTATTGGTTTGCTGGAGTAATTGCTTGCGGTTTGGTTTGGACTACTTTAGTGCGTTTGAAGCGCGTTCCATGGCCGTTGGTTGCAATAGTAGGAATTATGGCTTGGATTATGATGTATGAAGCTGGCGTGCATCCAACTTTAGCTGGAGTAATGGTGGGTTTGCTAACTCCGGCGCATTTAGTTCATGGTGAAAAAACGCTTCGGGCTGAACGCTATCGTGAAAAAATTCAGCCTGTTTCTGCGTTATTGGCTCTTCCAATTTTCGCTCTTTTCGCTACAGGAGTGCATTTTGAAACATTGACTTGGGAGTTGCTCTTCTCGCCAATTTTGATTGCTATCACTATTGCTCTTGTTGTTGGTAAACCTGCTGGAATTATGGCAACTGCTTGGATATCAAAGCGTGTTCTAGGTTTGAAAGTTCCTGATGGTCTTCGTGTAGTAGACTTAATGCCTACAGCATGTGCGTGTGGAATTGGTTTCACTGTTTCTCTTCTTATTGCTTCTCTTGCGTATTCTGACGCAGATTTGTCTGCTGAAGCACGTTTTGGCGTTCTTGTTGCTTCTATTATTGCTGCAGGAGTTTCTGGCTTCTTACTTTCTATGCAAGCAAAGCATATGGAAGAAGAATTAGATGAAGTTGAAGACTAGTTTTAATTATTATTTTCAATATATTTGAAAGTAAATTTCTAGGAGAAATCATGTTTAATAGTAAAGAAGATTTTTCAGTAGATGTTCCACCTTGGAATAACACGTATCATCGTGGTTCTGTTGTGATGCGCGGTTCTATGATTCCTAAGGAGAGCACTACAGAGACGCTTCTTCGTAACGATAACAATCAGCAGCTTGTTTCTGGAGTTGGTGTAGAAGTAGATAAGAGATGGGATTGGCGTAGCGCGGATCCATGGCGTGCGCTTCGTATTCAAGCTGAGTTTGTTGATGGTTTTGACGCGCTCGCATCGTTAGGTAAAGCTGTTAGTATTTTTGGTTCTGCTCGAATAAAAGAAGATGATCCTGAGTATTCTTTAGCTCGTACTATGGGTTCAGAGCTTGTAAAACGCGGTTTTGCTGTTATTACAGGTGGCGGTCCTGGAATTATGGAAGCTGCAAACCGTGGAGCTGCAGAAGCTGGTGGTACGTCTGTAGGATTGGGGATTGAGCTTCCTCATGAGCAGGGTTTGAATAAGTGGATTAATCTTGGCATGCAATTTCGGTATTTTTTCGTGCGTAAAACAATGTTTATGAAGTATTCTTCTGGAATTATTGTGTGCCCTGGCGGTTTTGGCACGATGGATGAAATGTTTGAAGCTTTGACTTTAGTGCAAACGCATAAAGTTGCGCGCGTGCCTGTTGTTCTTTTCGGTACTTCGTATTGGAATGGTTTGATTGACTGGCTGAAGTCTACAGTAACTCAACGAGGTTTTATTTCTTCACTCGATCCGCACTTATTTGCTGTCACAGACGACCCAATAGAGGCAGTGCGCATAGCATCTGGAATTGAATAATCTAAGAGTTTTTGCGCTCGTTTACAAGCGTTGTAAGCTGCCAAATTTCTTCGCCAATATCAATTCCGCGAGGGCACTGTCTTGAACATGCTCTAACTGACTGGCATGCGCTAATACCGTCACTGCTGTCTATTAGATCAAGGCGATGCTCTGTTGCATTGTCTCTGGAATCGTAAATAAAACGAGCCGCGTTAACCAATGCTGCAGGCCCAATAAAGGCTTCTCCGCCTGCATAAATTGGGCAAATTCCTTCGCAAGCACCGCACATAATGCAATTGCTCAAAAGCTCAAATTTTTTAAGTTCCTCAGGATGTTGCAAAAACTCAATAAGCTGGAGTTTCCCTTCAGTATTTCTCGTAGAAACGTTAGATGCCTGCAAATAAGGTTCTAAGCGTTTTATTTGCGAAATCATAGGCGAAATATCGCAAATAAGATCTCGTTGAACTGCAAATCCTGAAAGTGGAGCAAGCTCAATAACACCAAAAGTGCCATTTTGCAAAGTGGTAGTCTCTTTAGATTTTTGCTGTAAAGTTGGCGATTTTGTCGACTGTGAGGAGCTGCTAGTAGTGCCAGTTTTTCTAAAGCCTCGAGATTGCACGCTATTTGTGCTTTCAGGACGTGCGTTCGCACCAATAGTTGCACTGCATAGTAAGGTTGGCATGCCATTTACGTTTGCAGCGTCGGAACCGCAAACGCCGTGACCGCATGAGTAGCGGAAAGCTAAAGTTGGGTCGATTGTGCGTTTAATAGTCAGTAAACAGTCAAGAATAGTGTCAGTAGAATGAACGCGTAAACTGTAATCTTGAACCCAATGCTTACCTTGAATGCGTTTTGGAGAAGATTCGTAAGATTCACCGGATTCACTAGATATTCTGGATTCACTAGATTCGGAAGAATTATTTATGTTATTTTCTGAAGAATCTAGTTTTGCGAAAGGATTACTGCGCTTTCTGCGCGCAAAAGGACTTTCTCTGCGCTTGCGCTCTGTCTGTTTACTGTTTGCATCATCTTCAGATTTATTACATGGAGTAAAGCGTGAAATACGCAAAGTAACAAGCGCAGTGTTATCACCAAGCTCATTACTCATTGCAAACCTCCAATACGTACTGTTCTAGTTTGCCACAATACTTGCACAGAAACATTTTTTAGTACTTGGCGCATCCTCACGTTAGGCTTGAACTATGACTGACGCTTTATTTTTGCTTGATACTGATCACGATAATGCTCCTGTGCTTGCAGAAGGAATCGAAGAAGGGTGGACGATTGCGCTTCCATCTCAAGTAAAACGTCACGCTATATCTGCCATGCGACTATTAGAAGGCGATGCTTTGCAACTTTCTGACGGCAAAGGCTTGCGCATTCATGCAAAGGTGACGGATGTTGAAAATGGCTTAGTTCGTGTAGAAGCGTTTACTAGGGAAGCTCCGCGAATGACTAGACTTGCACTTGTTCAAGCTTTGGCAAAAACAGGGCACGATGAGCAAGCAATTGATATGGCTACGCAAATTGGCGTGGATGAAGTAATCCCTTGGTGCGCGGATCGTTCAATTGCAAAGTGGAAACCTGGTCGCACAGATAAGCGTTGGAGCCAAGTTTTACAGTCTGCCACAGAGCAATCTCGTCGTGCATGGATGCCTGAACTTCAAGAATGTGTTTCGAGCAAGCAAATAGTTGCAATATGTAGGCGTGCGTGCGTTTACGGAAATCTCGTAATCGTATTGCATCAAGACGCAACTGATTGCTGGAATCAAATAGAACAAGCAGTAAATACTCTTAGCGAGCGCTGTTTGGAGGATGGTAAAGAGCGTACTGTTTACGTTTTAGTTGGGCCAGAAGGTGGTATTAGTGACGATGAAGTGTCAATGTTTATTGATGCTGGTGCTAAAAGCTGCGTTTTAGGTAGCAATATTCTTCGTGCATCTACTGCAGGACCTGTAGCTCTTTCTCTTCTTTCGCGTGTTTTAGGACGTTACGAATAATCACATAAATCGTATCTAAAAGTGCTCATAATTGTGTAAAATAATAAGAAGAGTGTCGATTGCTTTTGGCTTAAGGCATTGATTTCATTTAGTAGCAAATAGGGGAGAAACCATGAGTGATATCACTTACAATACTGATGCTGATTGCATTTTTTGTAAAATTGTTGCTGGAGAAATACCGAGCAGCAGAGTTTATGAAGACGATTCGGTAGTTGCTTTTAAAGATATTAATCCTCAAGCAAAAGTGCATGTGCTGATTGTGCCGCGCAATCACTATAAGAATGTTGCTGAGCTTGCTAGTAAAGCTCCTGAAACTTTGGCCCATATTGCTGGTGTCGCACAAAAAATTGCTGATGATGAATTCAACGGTGATTATCGACTCGTATTTAATACTGGTATTGATGCTGGTCAAACAGTGTTTCATGTTCATGCTCATGTATTAACTGGCGAAAAACTTGTAGAAGGTAGCTTGTAAATCGTGACGAAAAGTACTACGCGTTTTGTGCAAATTCCTAGCGAATTAAGCTCGGTTGCAGTTTTAGGTGCTGCAGATGCTGGTTTGCGTGAGGTGGAACATGCTTTTCCAGAAGCAGATATTACTGTGCGAGGCAAAGATGTTCAAATTGTTGCTCGTTCAGCTAGAGCAGATGAAGATGCAGCTAAAGCTGAGTATGCGTTTAGGCGCATGATTGATGCAGCTTACGAACAACCTATGGATGCATACGAAGTAAGACGCATGCTTGAGCGTGATATTTTGCATAACGATGAACACAATGTGCGCATAAACCGTATCGGTCATGATGGTGGAGTGCTTGGAAATAGTATTATTTCTTCATCCTATGCAATTAATAATCCTGTTTCGCGCGCTGAAAATGAGTTTTCAAGAGATTCAAGTGAGCTGTTGCCTTCTAGCGAAGAAGCACATCGCCGTGCTATGAGCAGAAGAGCTCGAATGAGTAAAGGCGTGATCACGTTTGCTGGAGGAAATCCTGTTCGTGCAAAAACTGCTGGGCAAACAGCGTACGTGCAAGCAATGGATTGCAATATTGTAACGTTTGGAATTGGTCCTGCTGGTACTGGAAAAACGTATTTAGCAGTTGCTAAAGCTGTTCGTGCATTGGAAGATGGAAGAGTTCGCAGAATTGTTCTTACTCGTCCTGCTGTTGAAGCTGGCGAAAACTTAGGATTCTTGCCTGGCACTTTAAACGATAAAGTTGATCCATATTTGCGCCCACTCTATGATGCGCTTTCTGATATGCTTGGATCTGCACAACTAAAACGCTATCTTGACGAGAATGTTGTTGAAGTTGCTCCTCTTGCTTATATGCGAGGTCGCACATTAAACGATGCTTTTGTTATTCTTGATGAAGCGCAAAATGCGACTGTTCAGCAATTAAAAATGTTCCTAACTCGACTCGGTTTTAATACAACCATGGTGATTACAGGAGATAGCACGCAGGTTGATTTAGCAGTTGTGCGTTCCGGTCTTGTTTCTATTGAGAAGATTTTGGGCGAAGTTAAAGATATTGCTTTTGTGCATTTGCAAGCAGAAGACGTTGTGCGTCATGCTTTAGTTGGTCGTATTGTGGAAGCATACGAAAATTACGATGCAATGCTTGAGCGTAAAAAACGTGAACGTACTAAAGAATCTACTGAGAGGAATAACGGATAAATCATGAGCATTGAAGTCATGAATGAAACAGTGTGGAATATTGACGCTAAAATCTTCTCAGATCTTGGAATGTGGGTTCTTCAACAAATGAAAGTAAGTACGCATTCGGATTTATCGATTACTTTTGTTGATCCAGAGCCAATTGCCTGTTTGCATGAACGTTGGATGAACCTAGAAGGCCCAACGGATGTTATGAGTTTCCCAATGGACGAGCTTACTCCTGGAAGCGATGAAAAAGTTTCTGAAGGAATGCTTGGCGACTTGGTGATTTGCCCATGGGTTGCTCAGCAGCAGGCGCTCGCAGCTGGGCATAGTACTATGGAAGAAATGTTGTTACTAACTATTCACGGCATTTTGCATCTGCTTGGCTACGATCACACTACTCCGGAAGAAGAAAAGCAAATGTTTGGTTTGCAACGTCAACTAATGCTTACTTTTTTCGCTGCTCGATCTGGAGAATTGTACGATGCAACTTTGCCAGAAGGTGCAGTAAACGAGCTTGAGCGTTACGATGCTGAGCATGAAGCGAGTAGTGTCAAAAATAAAAATAAAAAACAGCATTAAAGCGCATTAAGAGCATAATTATGGAATATATTAAGCAAATATTTTCTAGCATATCAGTTCCGCAATTGCCGTTGCATATCTGGATTGGCTTAGCCGCATTGCTTGTGCTGGCAATACTGCTTGTATGGCTTTCTCTTGCGATGGCTGCTGCAGAAGGGGCAGTGCCTAGAGTTACTCGTGCAAGCTTAAATAATCTTATGATTGAAGCACAAACGCATGATGATGAAACTAGTGCCATAGTGCGTATGCGTCGAATTGCTAGAATCCATCGTGTAAAAAAACTGATTGCTGACCGTTATACAACTTCTGGAGCATGCGCTTTTGTGCGTGTGCTATGTAACGTTTTAGATGGAGTTTTGTTTGCTTCTTTAGCTGCATTTTTCGGCTCGCCTTTATGGGTAACTCTTATTATTGGTGTTGTTGTTTCAGTAGCTGTAGCTGTGATTTCTATTCTTGTTCGTCCACGTTCAGTTGGTGCGGCTCAACCTGTAGCAAAGTTGATGCGACTTTCTCGCATTGTGTCTATTGCTATTGCGATTAATCCTTTAGTGCATATTGCTAGCGATGTTGACGTCACTTCTAGGAAAAAGCATGTTGATCTTTCAGATGATGAAGCTTTGGAAGATATTCAGCTAGATCAAGCGAAGGCGAGTATTGACCGACTTGTTGAAGCGAATGATTTCGATCCGGAAGTTTCGGAAATGATGCGCAATGTGCTCACGCTTTCAGATACTTTGACTCGCGAAATAATGGTACCTAGAACCGATATGATTTGCGTAAAAAGCGACGAAACGCTGGAAAATTTCCTTAAATTATGCTCTCGTTCAGGATTTTCTCGAGTTCCCGTTATTGGAGATTCTGTAGATGATTTAGTAGGTGTTGCTTATTTGAAGGATGCTGTACGCGCTACTGTGTTTAATCCTGCAGCATCTTCTAGAGCAGTTGAAACAATTAGCCGAGACCCTATGCTTGTTCCTGAGTCGAAGCCGGTTGACGATTTATTCCACGAAATGCAACGAATTCGCCAGCATGTGGCAGTAGTGGTTGACGAATACGGCGGTATTGCAGGCTTGGTTACTATTGAGGATGCTATTGAGCAAATTGTTGGCGAGTTGGAAGATGAGCACGATCGCACTCAGCATGCAGATCCAGAAGAAATACGTGACGGCGTGTGGAAGATGCCTGCTCGAACGTCAATCGCAGATTTGGAAGATATTTTTGAAGTTCATATTGACGAAGACGATGTGGATACTGTGTTTGGTTTGCTTACGAAGTTGATTGGTAATGTGCCGATTGTTGGTTCCAGCGCTGTTACAAGAGGACTAAAATTAACTGCTGTAGATTCAGCTGGTAGGCGAAAGAAAGTATCTACTATTTTAGTAGAACGAGATGCACAAGTTTTGGAAGAGTCTAAGGATTCTAAGGATAATCAAAATGACATTAGCTCTTCCGAAAAATCTGCTGAAAGCAAACAAACCAATGCTTTGAAGCAAGCTAGTACTATGAAACAAACGAATATGCTGAAATAAAGAACTGGACGGTAAGAATAACGTGAATAATATTAACAACTTTGATGATACTGATGACTTCGACGACGAGATGTTTGCAAATCTAGACGCTTCAACTCGCGCAACGATTTCTACTCCTGATTTTCACGGTTATCGTTCCGGTTTCGTAGCTGTAGTTGGTAGACCAAACGTTGGTAAGTCTACGCTTATGAATGCTCTTATTGGTACGCAAATTGCTATTGCGTCGTCTCGTCCGGAAACTACGCGTAAAGCTATTCGAGGGATTGTTACTACCGATAATGCACAAATGGTGTTGGTTGATACTCCAGGTATTCACCGTCCTCGTACGCTTCTTGGTCAGCGTTTGAATGATATTGTTGACGAGTCACTTTCAGATGTTGACGCGATTGCATTCTTGCTTCCAGCAGACCAGGAGATAGGACCTGGAGATAGGCGAATTCTGAGTCGACTTCGTTCTGATTTTGCTAAAAAAGATGAGAAGGGCAATTGGACTTGGAAAGTTCCGCTTATCGGCATTGTTACGAAAATTGATACGCTTAGCCGCAGCGAGTTAGTTGAGCATTTGCTTCAAATACAACAGTTTGCTGATTTTACGGATATCGTGCCGGTTAGTGCGTTGGAACGCGACAATGTTGACGAAGTTAAGAATGTTTTGATTCAAAACTTGCCTGAAGGTCCGCAAATGTATCCGGCGGATCAGCTTAGTGAGGAAAGCCCAGAAAGCATGATTTCGGAGCTTATTCGCGGCGCATTTTTGGAAGAGTTGGACGACGAGTTGCCTCATTCTTTAGCTGTTGTAGTTGACGATATTGTGTATCCGGGCGGTGGAGAGGATACTCAATACGACGACAATAAAGCGCATGTGCTTGTATCTGTTTATGTTGAGCGTGATTCTCAAAAGCCGATTATTATTGGCCATCGTGCGGAGCATTTAGTGCGCGTAAAGAAGCGTTTGCGCACGGCTGTAAATCGTATTACTGGCACAAAAGCTGTGCTTGAATTGCATGTGAAGGTTGCAAAAGGATGGCAGAGCGATCCTAAGAAGCTTGAGCGTTTGGGGTTCTAGTAGAGCATATTTACTTATTTTGTGACAATCTACTTAATAAGTAATAATGGTTTCTGTGGAAGTGATTATGAGAGTAACCTTACTCAAGTTGAAAACACAATTCTTTGCAAATAAGTTGTAATAAAAAGTGACGCAACGGTGAATGCCGCTGCGTCACTTCATTTTTGTTTGTTAATTAGATTTCAGCTTCTTACAGAAGTGTGTCAGGATCAACTACAGGGGTATCCGTAGTGCTAGATGCAGGTAAAGTAGTTGAAGCGTTGGAGCCGTTTAAGTCTCCGAAGTTGAAGTCTCCCAAGCTAGAGTCTCCGATGTTGGTTCCGCTGAAGTCGGTGGTGTTGCCTAAGCCGAAGTTGAAGTCTCCGATGTTGGTTCCGCTGAAGTCGGTGGTGTTGCCTAAGCCGAAGTTGAAGTCTCCGATGTTGGTTCCGCTGAAGTCGGTGGTGTTGCCTAAGCCGAAGTTGAAGTCTCCTAAGCCGAAGTTAGAAGAATTGATATCTCCTACACCAATATTGTAATCGGAATGGCTAAAGCTTGGATATTCTTCTGGAATATTGATATTTGGCATAACATCTGGTGTAACAGTATGATCTACTTCAGGATCTGACGGAACGTTGTGGTCAGGAACTGACGGCACGGTGTGGTCAGGAACCGATGGCACGGTGTGATCAGGAACTGACGGTGTTGGTGTTTGGCTGGAAGATCCACCATTACCATTGATGTACCTGTCAATAAGTTGTTTGTATTGTTCGATTGTGAAAGGAGCGCTTTCTGTTGAAGCATCCCATGCTGCAATGCTACCGTACTCATTACTAATGTTTCCAGTAGTGAATCCCATTGAACCAAGTGAGCCGTTAATGAAGTTCAAATAGTGACCAACTTCGCCTTCTGGAGCCTCTTGTCCACGTGACTTGTATTCGTCGTAAACTTTCTTTTCGTCTGTAATCCACTGCTTCATTGCGCCAGTCATTGTTTCAGGTGTTGTGCCACCGGTGTATGAACCATCGCCGTAATCAGCCCAAGCCAAATTTTCATAAGTATTATAGTGACGAGCATGACCGATGTAGTTTGCAGAATAGAATGCATCGTTAATTGCATCAGCGGTTAATTGAAGGCTTACGCCCATAGGACTTAATCCTATGCTTTGGCGATAAGCATTAATTGCTTGCATATAAGATATTGCTTTGCTTAAGCGAGAAAGAGAATCTGGGTAAATATCTCCTTTTCCTAAAGTCACCTTTGAGTCGTACCAGCTTGGCTTATTTAATTGTCCGGTCAAAGTTTCGTAAGCTTTGCGAGCATCTTCGCGCTGTGCCGCAGTAAGAGAAGGATCGTTCATTGCAAATCTAAAAAGACCTGCGGCAGTCTTTTCTACACTGCTTTGTGAAGTTGTTGCGCCTTTTGTTAGTGGAGCTGATGCTACATTGTAAGTGACTTTATTGTTAGGAATAAGAACAGTAGGTTGTTTTAAATCAGTTTCGTTTGCATATGCACTATTGGCAGTAACTGCAAACATTGAGATAGAAGCCCCAGTTAAAATTACCGCTACGCTTGCGGCAGTAAGTTTCTTAGAAAAAGTATTTGAATAAACTTTTCTTTCAGATTTTATAGTTTTGTTTTTATTCATAATTGTTCTCTTTCTTGTAGGAAAAATTCCCTTGCACGCATAATTTTAATAAGTATGTGAAACATTTTAAATGTGTATTTTTTATGCAATTTACCCCGCATTTGTAGAGTTAAATATATTAACTTTCCAAATACGGGGTAAATTGTGTGCGTTCAGCTGAGTTAATTTAAACAAACTACTTTTTGCGCGTCGTATACATTTGTGTATTAAGTAAAGTAGTGTAGCGCTTAATAACTCGTGGACGAATAATCTTCATAGACGCAGTCATTAAGCCGTTTTCTTGCGTAAACTCTTCTGGCAAAATAATGAACTTTCGCACAGATTCTGCGCGTGACACGCCTTCATTGGCAAGATCTATAAATTTTTGCACTTCAGCACGAACGACAGCATTATTAGCAGCCTCTTCCATGCTCATAGTAGCGTCAAGACCCTTGAGTTTAAGCCAATTTCGTAAAGTTTCTTCGTCTAAAGTAACAAGTGCAGAAATAAACGGACGCTTATCTCCCAGAACGAGAGCCTGAGACACAAGTTCGCATCTCTTAATCATCTCTTCAATAGGTCCAGGAGCAACATTCTTACCGCCAGCAGTAATAATCAAATCCTTCTTACGTCCGGTAATATAAAGCATGCCATCGTCGTCAATTCGTCCCAAATCGCCTGTTGCGTACCATCCGTCTTTAGTAAATGAAGTTTCTGTTGCTTCATCGTTTTTGTGATACTTATGGAATACGCAAGTGCCTTTAATTTGAACTTCGCCGTCGGATGCGATTCGCAAAGTAAAAGCTGGGAATGCAATGCCAACAGAACCTTCTCGGAATGGAACTCCAATAGGAGTAAACGCGCATGGTGCAGTAGTTTCTGTAAGACCATAACCTTCGTAGACAGGAACTCCTGCTCCGCGGAAGAATGAAAGCAATTCAGGATCTAGAGGAGCTCCACCTGCAACAATCCAGCGTGCGCGACCGCCAAGAGCTTGGCGAAGTGGACGATAAACAAGCGGATCGTAAGCAGTGCGGCGAGCTTTAGTAAGAGCTTTAGCGTCACCAAATTCCTGAACTTCCTTCATATACTGCTGTGCTGTCACAACAGCACCCTGGAAAGCCAAGCCTTTAGCACCGTGACCAGCCTTCTGCGAAGCTGCGTTATAAACCTTCTCAAGAACTCGAGGGACAACAATCATAACCGTAGGTTTTGCAACTTGCAAATCGGAAATCAAAGTAGGAATACCTTGAGCAATATAAATGCGCAACGTACTTGCAACAACAATATAGTTAATTGCTCTTGCAAAAGAGTGTGCTTGAGGAAGGAACAGAAGCACAGAGCCGTCTTTTTCGCTAAGCAAATTTGGCAAGTAAACAGGCAAATTCAACGCTGTAGTGCAATAGTGTTCGTGAGTCATTTCCACACCTTTAGGTGCAGCTGTGGAGCCAGAAGTGTAAACAATAGAGCACAAGTCTGTTTTCTTTACAGAATCAATGCGAGCATCTAGTTCCTCATCGCTAACAGCGTATCCGAAAGCTTGAAGTTCTGCTAAACCGCCTGTTTCAATGCAAATAATGCGTTCCAAACTTGGGCATTCTTCAATAGCTCCATCAGCTTTATCTCGCATGTCAGTTGTTTCAACAATAAGGAAACGCGAGTCGGAATTATTCACAATATTGCGAATTTGCTCAGCTGAATCCGTGTCATAAATAGTTGCAAGAACACCGCCGCAAGCCATAACTGCTGCGTCTGTTACATCCCACTCGTATGATGTTTTGCACATAAAAGCAACAGCGTCGCCTTTGCGCAATCCGTAGTGCATCAAACCTTTTGCGGCATCGCGTACTTCTTGAAGGAACTGATTAGCCGTTTTTGTGACCCACTTATCGTTTTCTTTATAAGTGTAAAGAGGATCGTCGCCCATACGTGCTGCACGATCTGCGTATAAGTCATAAATGCTTGTGCCATCGTCAAGAGGTGCTGCGCTTTCGGTTTTTGTGGTCAGCAAGCCTGTTTCCGGATCGATAAACGTCGTTGTTGGCATTTGCGCACCCCACTCTTCTACGTGTGGAAGGCGTTGTTTTTGTGAAAGTAAAGTATTTGTGTTTTCTTGATCCGTATTAAGGTAGTCTGGTCCGCCTGCACGGTCATCACTGACTGGGTGCGCGAAGTTACTGCCAATACGCAATGCTTTACGGGCAAGATTAAACGCTTGCTGTTGGAGTGCATTAAAAACGGACACATTTGCTCCTTCATTATGCCAAACGGCTTGCGGATTAAGCGCACATCATAGTATCATGCTATGCACTTACATACTATTAACTATAATAATCGTTTGTATGCTCAAGTAGCAGTTATATTCGATTTGATTAGTAATAATTTTGTATTTGCTATAAGTCGTAGCCTGTCGTTAGAATAGCAAAGTTGCTTTGGCGAGGGAATATGCCACTAGCTTGTGATTAGTTTGTTGGCAGAGTTCCGTTATCGACTGGGCTGATAGCCTCTTATGGTTTTCGGCGCGTCGGTGCGCCTGAAGCTGGATTAACAAACTAAACTATCCAGACCATAAGGAGACCGATATGGCTACAAAAATTACTCTTGAAGGAGAATTGCGCACTGAGTTTGGTAAGGGTGTTGCTCGTCGTTTGCGCGTAGCTAAGCTGATTCCAGCAAGCCTTTATGCTGGCGGTGCTGAACCAGTGCATGTTACTCTTCCAATGCGCGAGACCACTTTGGCTTTGCGTCACGCTAATGCTTTGTTCACTATTAAGTTTGGCGAGGAATCTCGCATTGCAGTTGTTAAGGATGTTCAGCGTAACCCTGTTAAGCGCATTGTAGAACACATTGACTTCTACGAAGTTAAGGCTGGCGAAAAGATTGACGTTGAAGTTCCAGTCTTCGTTGAAGGCACTCCAAAGGGTGCTGCAGTTGCATTCGTGGATGTCCAGGAGCTCAAGGTTCGCGCAGACGTTGCTAACTTGCCAGAGCGTTTGGTTGTTAACGTTGATGGTTTGACCGACGGTACCAAGGTGTTTGCTAAGGATGTCAAGCTTCCTCAGGGTGTTGAGCTCGATATGGATGGCGAAGAATCCGTGGTGAGCGTCACTGTTCCTGAAGATGCTGCTACAGCCGAAGCTGCTGCTCCAGCTGCTGCTGCTGCTCCTGCTGCCGCTCCAGCTGCAGAAGAAAAGTAAGTTATAAAATAAGTTAATGTATTTGATTACTAATTAACTTATAATTCATAACTTATAAAATAGTTTAAAATTTTAAGCCGCATAAGTCAGTTCTTATGCGGCTTTTTTCATATAAAATCAACAAATTTGCTAAATAATTTTTATTTTAAAGCATATTTTTTAAAATATTTCTTAAGATATTTTGGCGTGTAAGTTTTGCGAAAAACAAGAATCGTATTAATCTATACGTTAATTGCGGTAAAAGGCAAGTAGAAATAATCCACATAGAAAAGAGACATAATGGCTGATTTAGAAGTAGCTCCAGAGTTTTCTGACGCTTATGAGTCTTATGATCATAGCGATACAGCTCTGTTGAACAAATTGGCTGGCAACTTTGAAGTTCTGCCGAATGATAATCCAGTTTCGGATGCAAAACGCAACGAACTTATTGATAAGCCTGCTTTCGGTCAGATTTTCTCCGACAATATGGTTCATATGTCTTGGACTAAAGGTGAAGGATGGTCTGATCGTCGTGTAGAGCCTTATGGTCCATTGAAAATGGATCCAGGTGCATCTGTGTTGCACTATGCTCAGGAGTGCTTTGAAGGTTTGAAGGCTTATAAGCGCGCCGACGGCTCTATTTGGCTTTTCCGCCCAGATATTAATGCTGCTCGTTTCCAAAATTCTGCTAAGCGTTTGTATTTGCCGGAACTCTCTATTGATGATTTTATTGGATCGGTTGCAGCCTTGGTAAAGCGAGACAAGCAATGGGTTCCGAGCCGTCGAGAGTATACGCTTTACATGCGTCCATTCATGTTTGCTTCCGAGCCGTTCCTCGGTGTGCGCGAAGCTCACGAAGTTGAATACTGTGTTATTGCTTCTCCATCCGGCCCATACTTCAAGGGTGGTTTGAAGCCTGTTAGCATTTGGGTTGAAGATCAGTGGTTCCGCACTGGTCCTGGTGGTACTGGTTTTGCTAAGTGTGGTGGAAATTATGCAGCTTCCTTACTTGGTGAATACAAGGGTATTGAGCATGGTTGTGAGCAAGTGTGCTTCGTTGATGCTGCAACTAAGACATATTTGGAAGAGCTTGGTGGCATGAATATGTTCGCACTCCACAAGGATGGCCATTTGGAAACTCCATCTCTTACTGGCAGCATTCTTCCTGGCGTTACGCGTCGTTCTTTGATTCAGCTTGCTGAGGAAGCAGGACATAAGGTTGTTGAAACCATGATTCCTCTTCAAGGGTTGCTTGACGATATTCGTTCTGGCGAGGTTACTGAAGTCTTTGCTTGCGGTACTGCTGCAATCATTACGCCAATTGGTCGTTTTAAGTCCGATGAATTCGATCTTAAGGTTGCCGATGGTGGCGTTGGTGAGTTAACTCAGGCTTTGCGCGATGAGTTACTTGGCATTCAGCTCGGTGATGTCGAAGATAAGCATAACTGGATGTGGAAAGTTTGCGACTAATTTATATAAGTTAGTTAATATTATCTCATCTAATGTTGCTTATGGCGCGTTGTACTCTATATATTTAGATATCGTATAGAGTACAACGCGTTTGTTTGTTATACACGTAGTGTTTTGGCGAATTTATTTGAAGGGAAATGCTTTGGAAGGTGCGTTAGGGGATAACGTCTTTTTTCTTATAGTTGAGTATGTTGCTATGGGATGTTGTGGCATGGTTGGCGGCATGTGGGCTATTCGTAAGAATTATGATGTTTTTGCGATTATTACTACGTCTTGGATAACTGCATTGGGTGGCGGTATTGTTCGTGATGTGTTGCTTGGAGCATTGCCGCCTGTTGGTATTGCTGATCGTGGTTTTGTTATTACAGGTCTGCTTTCTGGTGTTATTGTGGCTGTTGCTCACCCTGAGATTGATAAATGGCGTTGGCTTATGCTTACGCTTGATGCCTTGGCGTTGGGTCTGTTTGCTGTGAATGGCACAGCAAAAGGTTTGGATTTTCACATGTCTGGTATGGCTTCAGTATTTTTAGGAATGGCAACTGCTTTGGGTGGCGGTTTGATTCGCGACATGATTTTGAACCAAGTTCCTGTTATTGTGCGAGATAAGCATTGGTATGCTTTACCTGCTGCTCTTGGATGTGTATTAACTGTTTTTGTTGTAAAAGCAAAGCATGCAGGTTACTTTGGTTTAACTGTTGAAATATTGCTTGATGTTCTTATTGTTGTTCTTGTTGTTGCAATGCGCTTGTTGTCTGTGAAACTAGATTTAACTTTATTTGGAGCAATGAACCGCACGGAACCTATTAAGGTTAGACGTCCTCGTATTCGTCGTATTAATAATCGTCGTCACCGCTAATATTGCATACGATGATAAAAATAATCCCCAGCACCGATTGGTACTGGGGATTTTCCTTACATGCTGTGTTATGCAGTTATCTGCACAAACTTCACAGAGCGTTAATCGCTACAGCAAGACCAGACTTGCGGTTTGCAGCCTGATTCTTATGAATCACGCCACGACCTGCAGCCTTGTCAAGCTTCTTAGCGGCTACTGCGAAAGCGGCCTGCGCTGCAGCCTTATCACCAGCGGTGATGGCTTCACGAGTAGCACGAATAGCGGTCTTCAAAGCAGACTTTACTGCTACGTTACGCTTATGTGCTTTCTCGTTAGTGAGAACACGCTTTTTCTGCGACTTAATGTTTGCCACTGTTACTCCAAACGACGTTTGCTATATAAGGACATACAAATAGTAAGTGTATCATGCTTATTAGATAACGTTATTCGTTTCTATTGTTCGTTTTGGGATTTCCTCCTCAATGTGGCGCGAGTTTTGGGGGATTTCTCTCCTCGCACGTCCCGTCCTTCGTGCGCTCTGGCTGCTAAAAGAGCTTAGTGTGTTCGTCTTTCTTTAAAGAATGTAGCTTCTCAGTCCTCTTTTAGTGCTCGTAGAGAAATCCCCCAAACTCTGCGTGTTTAATCTTTAATAACCGTGTTAATCGCAGAGATTTTTCGATTTTTCTTCTTCGCTTGGCGAATCAGCAGCCTGCGGTTCTGCGCGACGACCTGCCTGAGCGCTTAAAGCGTAGCGCGCGAAGGCAACTCGGAGCGGAAACTCGCTCAGGTTGGAAGTCCAGTGGACTTCCAACGCGAGTTTCGTAGCAAGCGCGTTACCCGCGCGAGCGTCCGCGCTCAGTGCGAAAAATCTCAAATCTCTACCACGTGAATACTTACTTAACTGATAACGACGAATATTAAGTCAAATAAGCTATTAGTTTTTTGCGTAGCGTTATTTTGTATTGTCAAAACTCAATAAGTGCTAAAAATATTGATTTATATTATAAAATAGGGTAGTAGAGTTGGTAAGATTAATTACTTGCGTAGCTTACGCAATTTAATACTATCCGCGTATTTAATAAGGAGATGCTTGCTTTGATTACACCGCATAACCAGCCAGGATTTACGGATCAATCGTTGATACGCAATTTCTGCATTATTGCGCATATAGATCATGGCAAGTCCACTGTAGCAGATCGCATTTTACAACTTTCAGGAATCGTGCCAGAGCGTGAAATGCGAGACCGTTTCTTGGATCGCATGGATATTGAGCAAGAGCGCGGTATTACTATTAAATCGCAGGCTGTTCGCGTTCCTTGGACTTTTGAAGGCAAAGAGTATTCGCTTGGAATGATTGATACTCCTGGACACGTCGATTTTACTTACGAAGTTTCGCGCGCGCTGGCAGCATGCGAAGGTGCGGTGCTGTTGGTAGATGCAACCCAAGGAATTGAAGCGCAAACTCTTTCTAATCTTTATATGGCAATCGACCATAATTTAACGATTATTCCTGTTCTTAACAAAATCGATTTGCCTAGCGCTGAACCAGATAAGCATGCTGAAGAAATAGCTGGTTTAATTGGTTGCAAGCCGGAGGACGTGTTGCGCGTTTCTGGTAAAACCGGCGAAGGTGTTAAAGACTTACTTGATCAAATTGTGCTGGAAGTTCCAGCCCCAAGCGGAAATCCTGATGCTCCTGCTCGCGCTCTTATTTTTGATTCAGTATACGATTCGTATCGCGGAATCGTCACCTATATTCGTATGGTTGATGGCGAACTTAAGTCGCGCGAAAAGTTGCATATGATGGGAATCGGCATGACGCACGATCCTATTGAAATCGGTGTTATTAGCCCAGATATGACTCCAACTAAGGCGCTTGGAGCCGGAGAAGTAGGCTATGTAATTACAGGCGCAAAAGACGTGAGTCAATCTAAAGTCGGCGACACCATTACCAGCGCTATAAATCCTGCATCTGAGCCTTTGGATGGTTATCGCGATCCTAAACCTATGGTTTACGCAGGTCTTTTCCCAATTGATAACGCGCAATTCCCAGATCTTCGAGATGCTCTCGACAAGCTAAAACTTAACGATGCTGCTCTTATTTACGAGCCAGAAACGTCTGTTGCGTTGGGCTTTGGTTTCCGTTGCGGATTCTTAGGTCTTCTTCATATGGAGATTGTTTCCGAGCGTTTAAGCCGCGAGTTTGGCTTGGATCTTATTTCCACTGCTCCTAACGTAACTTATGACGTTACTAGCGAAGATGGTAAAGAGCATCATGTAACGAATCCTAGCGAGTTTCCAGAAGGCAAGATTAAGCGCATTATTGAACCAATGGTTGCTGCCGATATTATTACGCCGAAAGAATTTATTGGTGCTGTAATGGATTTGTGTCAGGAACATCGCGGAGAAATGGGCACAATGGAATATATTAGTGCCGACCGCGTGGAGATGCATTACAGGATTCCTCTTGCAGAAATCGTTTTTGACTTCTTCGATCAGCTTAAAAGTCGCACAAAAGGCTACGCTTCTCTCGACTACCATGAAGACGGCGAGCAGTCTGCGGATCTTGTGAAGGTTGATATTCTTATTCAGGGAGATAAGGTTGACGCTTTTAGCGCAATTGTGCACCGCGATAAGGCTTATTCTTACGGCGTCATGATGACTAAGAAGCTTCGTGGACTTATTCCTCGCCAGCAATTTGAGATCCCAATTCAAGCTGCAATCGGCTCTAGAATTATTGCTCGCGAAACTATTAGCGCACTTCGAAAAGACGTGCTCGCTAAATGCTACGGCGGCGATATTACGCGTAAACGTAAGCTTCTCGAAAAGCAGAAGGCTGGTAAGAAGCGTATGAAGATGCTCGGCCATGTTGAAGTTCCTCAAGAAGCGTTTGTTGCTGCATTAGCTACAGACGAGAGCGCAAACGACAGAGACACTAAAGATAAGATTCGTGCAGCACAAAAGTCCGAGGGATGAGTTTAGAGTTGGATGCTGAATTAAATAAGTCAGCTATGCAAACTAAAAGTATGCCTTTTGAAGTGTACGTGCATGTGCCGTTTTGTTTGCGTCGTTGCGGTTATTGCGATTTTAATACGTATACTGCTCGCGATTTAGGAGAGGGAGCAAGTCGCGAAGGGTACGCGGATGTTGCGATTCGTGAAATGCAACTCGTAAAAAAATGGCAGGAATATCACGGGATTTTCGAGCCTAAAGCGCAATCTGTTTTCTTCGGCGGCGGCACTCCAACAGTTCTTAAAGCGCGCGACTTAGTGCGAATTTTGCAAGAAATACGTAGCTTGTGGGGATTGAAAACTGGAGCGGAAATAACTACTGAAGCAAATCCGGATACTGCAGATGAAAAGTATATTGAGACGCTTGCAGAAGGTGGATTTACTCGAATATCTTTTGGAATGCAATCGGCTGTTCCGCATGTTCTTAAAACTCTTGACCGTACTCATACTCCAGAAAATGTAACTCGCGGTGTAAACGCAGCAAACGCATGTGGCTTGCGTTCAAGCGTTGACTTGATTTATGGAGCTCCGGGGGAGAGTTTAGACGATTGGCGAAAGTCGGTAGAAATGGCTTTAAGTCTAGGCGTTAACCATATTTCTGCATACGCGCTAACGGTAGAGCCGCGTACAAAAATGGGCCGTCAAATCGCTGCTGGCACTATTCAAGCGCCAAATGATGATGATGAAGCCGCAAAATACGAGTTGGCAGACGAACTTTTTAACTCTGCTGGATTACAATGGTACGAGATTTCTAATTGGGCGCGTCCTGGTTTTGAGTCTCGTCATAATCTTGGCTACTGGCGAAATATTGATTGGGCTGGAATTGGTCCTGGAGCACATTCGCACTACAATGCTGCAAATCACATTAGTAAACAAAGCATGGATGATAGTGCTTCTTTAGCTAATACAAGTGAGTTTTATAACCTTCGCTCATGGGATATTTTGCACCCAAAACATTGGGCTCATGCTATTAACGCAGGAAACGTGCCGTGGCAAAACTACGAGTGTATAAATGCTGAAGACGCGCTTATTGAAGAGGTAATGCTTGGGCTTCGCATTAAAGAAGGGCTTGATATTTCGCAATTGTGCGAAAAAATGCGCGAAACTAATAAGGTGTTCGATGATTCACATTTGCAAAAAGTGTTACGCGAAGTGTGTAAGGAAGATTTGGCAGTGTTGCACGAAAATCGCATTATCGCAACACGCAAAGGTAGGCTGCTCAACGATTTATTAATAGAAAGAATTGTTGACGCGTGTGAAGAAGGTATGACCGTGCTAAAATAATGCGTATTGTGTCATAAATGCTTGATATAAGAAAATTCAATGTAGAAAGGAACAATCATGGCAAACCGCAAAGAGCGTCGCGCGAAGGAAAGGCAGAGCCGCAAAGGGATTCCTTCTCAATATGATGAAACAAAAGGTCGCGCTCGCGGAGGCATGATTGACGAATACAATTTACAAGAACGCTCTAGAAGACTTCAAGAGAGGGGAACTGGTCCTTGGAAGCCAACGTCTAACGTGACAGCTGAGGAGGAGAGATTGGCTCGCAATGTTAAGCGATCTCAGGTTGGCGATGATACTTGGAATGTTGTTCGTAAAGTTGTTGGAGTGTTTTCCTGGGCTGTGATTTTGCTTTCAGCGCTTGCTTTCTTGGTGATTATGTGGCTTCCTAATCAGCCTATTGTGCTTGTTGTGGTAGTTTCTGTTTTGTTTGCATTAGGCGTGTTTGGCTTGTTCTTTAGCTTTAGTAATTCTAGGCAGAATCCGCGCCTTGACGAGCACGGCACTGCGATTTAGATGTACTTATAAAATAAGAATGTTTTTAATAATTAAGGCGGGCACTTGCTAATAACAACGTGCTCGCCTTAGTTATTTGTGTGCGCTCCGAACTGCTTTCGCGCTTAGAGCGTAGCGCGCGAAAGCAACTCGGAGCGGAAACTCGCTTAAGTTGGAAGTCCAGTGGACTTCCAACGCGAGTTTCGTAAGCGAGCGCTTATTCCTCACGGCTATTGGTAGCCGTTCGGCTGATTTGGCATGTGAAGCACACCGTGCTTCACAATTGAGCCAAATCACGCTTTGAAAGAGCTTGAAATCCTGTTGATTTCAAGCTCGGCCAAAGCGCGCGAGCGCATACTGCGTTACGGTCTCTAGTTGGCGCTCTTCGGACATTCGCGCATTTACACAATAGGATGCTTAATGTAGTAATCTCGCATTGACTTCTTGGAAATTATTTCCTCGCTGCCTTGATTTGCAGATATGCCGATTCTCGCGCGAATCCACGGATCTTCTTTATGTGTTCTTTCGCTGAGCTGATTTCCTGTAAGATTTCCAAGTTTTGCGCACACTTCCTCTATAATCTTCACCTGCTCATATTCTAAAGTTGCGCATCTTTCTGGAAGAGAAATCAGTAGTTCCTCTTTGCGAATTGTGAATCTTCCTCGATGCCTGTTAAATAATTCCAATGAAACTGGACCGTTCGTCCAAGCTTCAAAATCTTCCGGAAATAGCGACAATCCAGTTGTAGCTAAGCTGTGCGCTTGAGAATAATACACAAGCTTTTGCAGCTTCATAGTTGTCATTGGCCCCATAATTTCCAATATTTTTGCCGCTACGTTAATAATACCCATCGCGCACCTCCTTTTTCTCTGCAACAAATTAATAGCGATTTTATGAATGGAAAAAGTGAGCGTCAATTCGATTAAAGAAATGTGGACAACTTTTATTATGCGTAGTTTTTTGCTTGCGTTAATTTTGTGAATCTATAAGCGCGTAGCCATGTCTTACAAGCACAGATTTAAGTTGCGTAAGATAAGCGAGTGAAGCTCTTGAAAGCTTCGTGCGCTCGTTGGTAATCCAGCCAACAAGCATAGTGTCATCGCATTCAAGCGGAATAGTGACAATTTTTTCATTGTTTAAATCGCCGTTATCTATTCCAGTGCAAACAGTATAACCATTCAACCCAATAATAAAGTTTAAAATGGTAGCGCGGTCAGAAACGTTGATTTTTTTCGGTGGGCGAGTAGGCCAAACAGCCTCTTCTGCGAAGAAGAAACTTCCTTCTTCTCCCTGTTCGTATTGAATAAACGGGTACGGTTTTAAATCTTCCAAGCTCAAGCTTTTTCGCACTGCAAGCGGATTGTTTCTAGAAAGAAAAACATGCAATTTTGCACGGAAAAGCGGGTGGAACTCCAAATGTTTTTCACGAAGCAGCTTGCCGATTACATCCTTGTTGTAGTCAGAAAGATAAAGAATTCCAAGGTCTGCGCGCATATCGCTTACTTGCTTAATAATATTTTTTGTGCGTGTCTCGCGAATTGAAAACTCGTATTCATCAGAATGAATACTGCGAATCATATCGACGAATGCTTCAACAGCAAACATATAGTGTTGTGTTGCAACGCTGCATAATTGTGGGCGAGGCTTAGTACTTTTGTATCGTTCTTCAAGAAGATCTGCCTGCTCAATTACTTGTCGAGCGTACGTCAAAAATTCCGCTCCATCAGCTGTTAATGCAATTCCTTGAGTGGACCTAGTGAAAATTTCAATGTTAAGTTCTTTTTCAAGCTCTTTTACAGAAGAACTCAATGCTGGTTGTGAAATATATAGTGCTCGTGCTGCTTCGTTCATTGAACCGCAGTCAACGATTTTTACAATATATTTCAGTTGTAGCAAAGTCATACGAGCTTCTTTCGTGAGCTAAAAGTTACGATAATCATCAAAAATCACATAAATGAACCGCTAACGAATCTAGCAAAAGGTATAGGCATAACTTAATTTTTAGTTGCCATAACCATAGTTTCACATAACCATAGTCTCATACATGATCTTAGTAATATAAGCTAAATATTTAAGCAATATTATTAAAGATTTACTCCCACTGAAGCTAAATCCTTACGCGCCTGCTCTGCGGTTGTAAAAACAAAGCCATGCATGCCAACTCTATGAGCTCCATCAATATTTGCTGGTTTGTCGTCGAAGAAAACAGTTGTTTGCGGATTCAATCCAAATCTACTTATAGCAAGTTCAAAAATTTCCGGTTCTGGCTTATGCAAATGCTCAACACCGGAAATAATAGTTCCTTGTAAAAGAGTAGAAAGTTCTGGGAATTTACGTAAAGCAAGTGGGAAAGTTTCTTTAGACCAATTCGTTAAGCCCCACACGCCGTATCCAGCTTTACGCAGATCATGCAATAAATCAACCATTCCAGGCATCATGCGCGTCAAAACTTGGTCATAATGAGCACAATACCAACGGAAAGCTTCAGCAAGTTCGCTTCCAAAGCGACGTTCGTATTCAGGCATAAGATCTTTCAAAAGCTCGCCGCCATCCATGCGGTCCTCAAATTCATAGAACCCGGCTAAATCGTTCTTTCCAAAGCTTCCATTAGGGCAAATAGTATCAACTAAATTCGGGAATTGCTTTTGCAAACAGTTTCGGCAATTCCATTCGAGTAGAACTTTGCAATAGTCAAACATAACGTCATGGATTTCAATATTTTGTGCGTTAGTCATTTGTTTCTACTCCTTCTATTTTGTTTCATACGTTATTTTACATTTGCGTATTTTGTTTCATGCGTTAATTTTGCACGCTATTGATATTATTCTGCGCGCTACTTTATATTAATAAGAATCCCAAGAACATGCGGTAATGCATTTATAATGTCGCTTGCCACAATTGGATGTTCCAAAGTTAAAGCATGCTTTGATTTCACTATGTCTTGCACTAGTTGAGTGTAATTGTTTCCTCCGCTACTGCGTGATGCAAATACTGCGCAAACTCCATGAATCACAGCTGCGCTCGCTGCAATAAGTGCGTAATTTTCGTTATTTGCGTTGTCGTTGTTGTTGTCGTTTTCGTTATCTTTTTCGTGCTGAGCCAACAATGCTCCTAGAATTCCTGCTAGCACATCTCCTGAGCCTGCAGTTGCTAGCCAAGATGGAGTGTATTGTGCAATATAAATAGGAGAGTGCAGCGATGATGGTGAAGCAACTGCTGTTGTTGCGCCTTTAACTAACACAGTTGCTCCAGTAAGATCGGCTGCTTTTTGAGCGTAGTGTGTTGGGTTGCTAGATATTTGTTGTGCGCTTACTTCTAAATCGTATCTAGTAAAAAGCGAGCTTAATTCTCCTGCATGAGGTGTGAGAACTACTTTTTCGCAAACTTGTTTTGGTAGTAAGTCTAATGCTCCAGCATCTACGCATATTGGCGGAAGATTGTTATTTAATTGCGTTTCAGCGTTGTCGTTTTCGTTTTTGTTGTCGTTTTCGTTGGAGTATTTTGCAAGTATGCTAGCAATGTATTTTCTTTGAGATAAAGCAGTTTCGTCGTTACAATGGCTTTCGTCTGGTATGCCGCATCCAACTGTTATTGCGTCTATTTTTCCGTTTAATTGTTCAGATGCTACTACCTCAGGCGATGCTTGCAATACTAAGTTTTGTGCGCGAAGAGGACCTGAATAACGAACCATTCCAATATTTGCATGTATTGCAGCGCTTGTACTTAACACTGCTGCTCCGGGATAGTCGTTTGAACCGGTAATTACGCCTAGAACACCTCTTGAATATTTATTATCGCTTGCGTGAGGCGTGCGCAATGGTGTGGAAGCAAGATGAATATCTACTGATATTTCATTAGTTGCAGAGTTTTTATCGTCAGTGCGTGAACTGTCGGGTTTTGCAATGTAATTCATACCATCTGTATTGCCAAACATAGTATTAAGTGTAATTGCTGTTAAGCACATGCAGAGTTGGCTAAACATGTGTATTATTGTCTAAACTTATGTATTGTTACAATTTGTAAACATTTTGAAAATATTTGTAATTTTTTTGTTATTCTGCGTGTCGTGAGTGTTACGGCGTGTCGCTACTAGTTTTGCGTAAAAAATAAACAAAAATGCCTGATTAATAAATTTGTTCAAATGTTATAATCACATTTATTTTTTCGTTGGTATATTAACGTTTTTTAATGCAAGATAAAGCAGAAAGTAGCACGGTCTTTTTTGAAATTTTGCATTATAACAGATGGAAAAGTCGCGAAACGCATTTTTGCAAAAATAATTATATTTTTTCACATTTTTTATTGACCGTCACGCATATTTTTCTTATGCTATAAGCGTTATTGCGAATGATTATTTTTTTCATGAATAGCTTTCATGAGTACCTCTCACAATCAACCCATGCAATAATAGTTAAAGATTCCCGAAAGGAACGAGTGTGAAAACTTCACGAATTTTCGCAACTGCAGCTGCGGTTGCATTATTAGCAACTTCTATGGGTGCTTGCGGCTCTGCAAAAAATGCCGAAAATAAGGCGAAGGGCAATCAAGTAAATGTAGTGGCAACTACAACTCAAATTTGCGATTACGTAACTCAAATCGCTTCAACTGCTGACGCAAAATCTGGATTGAGCCTCAATAAGACTGATTCTCAGGGCAAGAAGTCTGTAATCGGAGCTCCTCAAGACAAAGCAAAGTCAACAATTAATTTGACCTGCTTGCTTGCACCAAACGCTTCTGCTCATGAGCATGAAATGACTCCAGCTCAATCTAAAGCTCTTTCTAAGGCTGATTTGATGCTCGTTTCTGGTGTAGATCTCGAGCACTTCTTGGATCAAGCTGTGAAAGCTACCGGTTTTAAGGGCACTATGGGTGTGACTTCCGGTATTCTCACTGCTGATGAAATCAAGGATCCAAAGGCTGAGACTGCTAAGGAAAAGGATCTTCCATACAAGGTTGATCGCGGTATCGCTAAGGTGCATGCTGAAAAGTGGCCATTCCCTCCAGAAGAAGGCGAGAAGGAGCCTGAATTCCAGTACGATCCACATATTTGGACCAGCACGAAGAACACGATGATTCAGGTTAAGAATATCGGTTATTTCCTTGGGAAAGCTCTTCCTAAGAGCAAGTCTATTTTCGATGAGCATGTTGAAAAGTTCGTTAAGTCTTTGACTGATTTGGATGCTTGGGCAACTAAAGCTTTGAATAGTGTGCCACAAAAGCATCGTGTTCTCTTCACTTCTCACGATGCATTCGGTTACTTCTCTCGTGACTACAATGTGAAGTTCATTGGTGCAGCACTTTCTGATTTCAACAGCCAGCAGGATGCTACTGCAGATCATATTCAGAAAGCTGCAGAAGATGTCAAGAAGTCCGGAGCTGTTGCGATTTTTGCTGAGAATTCTAACAATTCCAAGTCTATCAAGGCTGTTGCTGCAGCAGCAGGAGTAAAGGCTGTTATTGGCGACGACGCACTTTATGGAGATTCGCTTGGACCAGTCGGATCTGCCGGAGAAACTTACATCGGTTCCATTGTTCACAATGTTGAAACATTGGTGAAAGCTTGGAATGGTAATGTTCCTGAACTTCCAGATTCAGTTAAGACTGCATTGAAGAAGTAACATATAAATAACAGTAAAAATAATAGTATCGTAACAGTAACTTTAATAGCGAAAGTTTAATAGCGAAAGCAGGAAGTTACTGTTACGAATACTTATTAATAAACTGAAAAGACTGGAAATATAGTGAATAAGAGCGTCCTTGCAATGAAAAATTGCGACCTGGCATACGGTTATAAAACTGTAGTGACTGGTATTAATGGCAGTGTGCAAGCCGGGGAAGCTTTGGCTTTAATAGGTCCAAATGGTTCTGGAAAAACAACGTTTTTGCAGGCTATTATTGGTATCGTGCGCGTAAGTCGCGGTGAACTGAAAATGCCTAAGGCTTTGTCTATTGGATATGTGCCACAGCAGGTTGATTTGGATTTAACATTCCCTATTACTGCACGGCAAGTTGTTGCAATGGGCTTAAGTAGACAGACAGGTTTTCTTGGATTGCTTAAAAAAGATCAGAAAAAAGCTGTTGAGGATGCTCTTAATCATGTTGGTTTATTAAATCGTGCAGATGTGCGATTTGGTGACCTTTCTGGCGGTCAGCGCCAACGCATTCTTCTTGCGCGCGCTATTGTTGCAAAACCAACGCTTATTTTGCTCGACGAACCTTTTAATGGTCTTGATGAACCGAATCGCCGAGAACTTCTTAATATTATGAAATCAGCAAAGCAAGAAGGTATTGCTTTTGTTGTGTCTACGCATGATTTAGTTATTGCAGATGCTATTTGTGAAAAAGCGCTACTTTTAGCTGGCAAGCAGATTGCTTTTGGTGCGCTTAAAGAAGTAATGACTAAAGAAAATATTACTCGCGCATATGGTGGAAGCATGCCTGCTGCTTCTGCAGGTCTTACTTTTTCGGAAATTGCGGAAGGCTGATTTTCAATGCTTGCCCAATTAGTTGAGTCATTAAGAGAAGCTCTGGAACCAATTCCAGGTTTTGATTTTATTGCTTCTGCTCCTTATATTTTTCGCCCGTTCTGCTTACTTATAGTTCTGTCTATAGCTAGCGGAATCGTTGGTGTATTCGTGAACTTGAGATGTGCTGAATTTAATGCGGAAGCTATTGTGCATGGCATATTTCCTGGAATTGTTGTAGGCGCTTTGTACGGTGGCATAGATCAAATTATTCCTGGTGCTGCAATTTGTTCAGTATTTTTAGTTGCTGCGTTAGTGTGGGCTTCTCGTTCAGCTCGCATAAATGAATCGATTATCGCAACTGTTTTAACTACTTTCTTTGCTCTTGGTGTAGTAATTTCACTAAAAAAAGGTGATATGTCAGGTCAGCTCGAAGCGTTGATGTTTGGTAGGCTGCTTGATGTCACTGATGAGCGAATGACTCAAGCAATGTGGATTTGCTTGTTTGCAATTATTGTGCTTTTGGCAACTTGGAAACAGCAGATTATTGTTGCTTTCGATCGAGCAAGTGCTCCATTAATGGGAGTGCATACTCTTTTTGTAGATATTGTTCTTAACGTTGGTATTGCTGCGGTTGTTGTTTCTGCATCTTCAGCTGTTGGCGTTCTTCTTGTGATCGGATACCTTATTATTCCAGGAGCTAGTGCTCGTTTAGTGTCTAGAACAGTTGGGCGCATGGTTGCAGTTGGTATTTTTGTTGGTATTGCTGGAGTTGTTCTTGGTATGTACGTTATGAATTTGGAGCTTGATCATCCTATTTCTCCTCAAGCAGCAATTGCATTAAGCATGTGTGCAATGTTCGTAGTTGTGCTTGTTGTGCGCTGGCTGTTCCAAGTTATTTCATCTATAGTTTTTGCGCATAAAACTCATACAAGCGATAGCGATATGCAAGTTTTAGCAAAATCTTATAAAGGTAGGGAATAGATGGTAAGTATTTGGCAAATTATCGCTCTACCTATAGTTGAAGCAATTGTTGTAGGTGCTCTATGCGGTTTTGTTGGCTCTCTTGCTCTTCTTAATCAGCGAATATTCTTTACTGAATCTATTACTCATGCTGCTTTTCCTGGAGCAGTATTAGGTGTAGTTTTAACTTCTGCTTATACAATAGATCAAAATATTTTGTCGCTTGGGCTTTTTGTTGGTGCTGCTGTTGCGTGCGTTGTACTTTCCTTAGTAATGTATGCACTTTCGCATCTTAAAGGCATTTCTTCGCAAGCTGCAGCTGGTATTACTTTAACTGTCGGCTTTGCTAGTGGATACTTTTTAAATAAGTGGTTTGCTCCATTGCCATTGCGTATTGAGGGATTTTTAACTGGATCATTGCTTAATTGCACTCCTACAGACGTGATTTCAGCCTCTGTTGCTTTCTTGCTTGTTTTGGGATTATGGATTTTTAATTCTGCTAATCTTGTGCATTGCTCGTTTGATCCGATTAATTACCGTGCTGCAGGCGGAAGATCAGGTTTTATACAGGGCATGGTTCTTGCTTTGATTATTATTACTGTTTCCGTTATTATTCCAGCAGTTGGTACAGTTGTTTCAGTATCTCTTATTGCTGCTCCTGCTGCAGCATTAAAGGGAAGAATTGCTTCTATAAATAAATTCGTGCTTGCATGTGTAATTACTGCTGTTTCGATTGCTTTAATTGGACTAGCTTTGGCTGTAATACTGAAACTTTCTGCCGGCGGCACTATTGCTATCGTAGCTGGAGCTTTCTTCTTAATAGTCAAGATTGGTGAAAGTATTTTTATAAAAATTAATGATTTTTCATCAAGATTGCATGCAAGGCGAGAAAAAGTAGCCGAAAACGCTATTTAGCAAAAGTGCCTTAAAAGTCGTTCTGTTGTCCTAGAATATCAACGAATTGCGCGTGAAAAATGCGTGCGATTGACGTCGTTTTTTGCGCGTTTTATTTATGTTTTAATCGCGTAAGTTTATCGACGCCACACAAGTCCAGGTCTGCACATTAGTAACGCAAGACCCCGATAGAAAAGGACAATTATGGCTGAAAATACCATCTCCATCACCGTAAACAAGGAACGCAAGGAGGTGGATGCAAGCTTCACTGGCGCCCAACTTTTCGCGGAAGATAAGAATATTATTGCCGTGCGTTTAAATGGCGAGTTGCGTGATTTGTACACGCCTCTTCATGACGGCGATACCGTGGAATCAGTAGCACTTGATAGTGAAGATGGCATCGCAATCATGCGTCATTCCGCTACTCACGTGATGGCTCAAGCTGTTCAAGAAATTCGACCAGACGCAAAGTTGGGCGTAGGTCCTGTAATTAAAGACGGCTTCTACTATGATTTCGATGTTGATACTCCATTTACGCCAGACGATTTGAAGCAAATCGAAAAGCATATGCAGCGCATTATTAAAGAGTCTCAAAGCTTCCGTCGTCGCGTTGTAACTGAAGATGAAGCGCGCGCTGAAGAAGCAAATCAACCTTATAAGTTGGAGTTGATTGGGGATAAGGAAGCTGCTCTTGATCCGGCTGCTGCTGGCGAAATTAGCAAGCATGAGCTTAGCATGTACGACAATTTGGATCGCGAAGGCAATAAAGTTTGGAGCGATTTGTGCCGTGGGCCTCATTTGCCAAACACTCGCTATATTAAGGCTTTTAAGCTTGAGCGTGTTGCTGCAGCTTACTGGCGTGGCTCGGAGCATAATCCTATGCTTCAGCGCATTTACGGAACTGCTTGGCCTAGTAAGGAAGAGCTTAAAGCTTATACAACTCGCATGGAAGAAGCTGCTAAGCGCGATCATCGTAAGCTCGGTCAAGAGATGGATTTGTTCTCATTCCCAGACGAGATTGGTCCAGGCTTAGCAGTGTTCCATCCAAAAGGTGCTGCAATTATTAACGCAATGGAAGATTATTCCCGCGAACAGCATCGCAAGCATCACTACAGCTTCGTACAAACTCCGCACATTACTAAGGGCGGCTTGTATGAGACTTCCGGTCACTTGCAGTGGTACAAGGATGGCATGTATCCTCCAATGAAGCTTGACGAAGAGCGCGACGAAAACGGTAACGTAACTCGCCAAGGTGCTGACTACTACTTGAAGCCAATGAACTGCCCAATGCATAACTTGATCTTCAAGTCTCGCCAGCGTTCTTATCGCGAGCTTCCTTTGCGCTTGTTTGAGTTTGGTACTGTGTATCGCTATGAAAAGTCTGGCGTTGTGCATGGGTTAACTCGTGTTCGTGGCTTGACTCAGGATGATTCGCATATTTACTGCACTCGCGAGCAAATGCGCGATGAGTTGAAGAGCTTGCTTAACTTTGTGCTTGGTCTTCTTAAAGACTTCGGTTTGAACGACTTCTACTTGGAGCTTTCCACTAAGGATGAGCACAAGTTCGTTGGTTCCGACGAGATTTGGGAAGAAGCAACTAATACTTTGGCAGAGGTTGCTAAAGAGTCTGGTTTGGAACTCGTGGACGATCCAGGTGGAGCTGCATTCTACGGCCCGAAGATTTCCGTGCAAGCTCGCGATGCAATCGGCCGCACTTGGCAGGTTTCTACTATTCAGCTCGACTTCAACTTGCCTGAGCGCTTTAAGTTGGAATACATTGCGGCTGACGGTAGCCACCAGCGTCCTGTGATGATTCACCGCGCACTCTTTGGCTCTATTGAGCGTTTCTTCGCTATTTTGCTTGAGCACTATGCAGGCGCATTCCCAGCATGGTTGGCTCCAGTCCAGGTGACTGGCGTTCCTGTTGCAGATGAGTTCGCTCCACACTTGCAAAAGTTGATTAGCGATTTGGAAGAGAATATGGTTCGTTGCGAAATGGACAACTCTGACGATCGCTTCGGCAAGAAGATTCGTAACGCTTCTAAGTCTAAAGTGCCTTTCACTTTGATTGCTGGCGAAGAGGATGTGAACAACAATGCTGTGAGCTTCCGCTTCCGCGATGGCAGCCAATTGAATGGCGTTCCTGTTTCGCAAGCTAAAGAGTGGATTTTGTCCATCATTAAGCAGCGCGTTCAGGTCAATACTGCAGAAGATTTTGAGCGCTACACTAAGTAGCATAAGCTATTTAAGTTATGTAACTTAAATAACGTTACTTAAGCAGCACAGTTTCGCTTGAAAATTAAATTGCAATAAATAAACGAAATAAGCAAAAGCCCACACTTCTTAAAGTTGTGTGGGCTTTTGTGTGTATTACAGCCGATTGACTAATATGGGATTGTTTATTGAACCCAAGTTTTATTTGCTTGATTACGCTAGGAAGGTTGCATTCAATGTTGGAATCATTACGCAGTGGGTTTAAGCGCACTATTTCTCCAATTGCAAAATTGCTAGTCCGATTAGGCATAAGTGCTAACTGTGTAACAATTGTCGGCACAATAGCTGTAGTTATTATTGCTTTTGTTACTGCTTTTACTAAACAGTTTGTTGTTGGCACTATATTTTTAACTATTTTTGTGCTTGCAGACAGTTTAGATGGTTCTGTTGCTGCTTTGACAACAGGCGGCACAAAATTTGGTGCATTTCTTGACTCAACTCTCGATCGCATTGCAGACTGGTCATTATTTTCCTCTGTATGCATTTGTTTGTATGAAGCTCACGAAAAAAATATGTGCACTTGGATTTCAACTTTGAATGGCAATGCAATAAAGTATGTAGGATTATTAAGCTGTTTGGTTGCTCTTATGGCAGCTTTCGTAACTTCATACACTCGCGCTCGCGGTCAGTCAATAAATGTAGATCCTAAAAAAGGTTTAATAACTCGTGCAGATAGAGTTGCCGTGATTCTTGTTGCTATGGGGCTTGTTGGTTTTACAAATCAACTTTTTTGGTTGAGTTTTGCTATGATTCTGCTTGCTGTTGGCGGTATTATTACAGTTTTCCAGCGTATTTTTGAAGTAAAGCATGGGCTTGATATAAAAGATAAATAAAATTTGTCGCGAAAGCGCAATAAAATCGTTTCGTTTGATTAACTGTACGTTTTAGGAGTATCATGTCAGGTCATTCCAAGTGGGCGACTACAAAGCACAAGAAGGCCGCTATCGACGCAAAGCGTGGCAAGCTTTTTGCCAAGCTTATTAAGAACATTGAAATTGCTGCACGTTTGGGTGGTGGCGATCCTGATGGTAACCCTACGCTGTACGATGCCATCGTTAAAGCCAAGAAGGCTTCCATGCCTGCTGACAACATCAAGCGCGCTGTAAAGCGTGGTTCTGGTGAAGAAGCTGGCGGCGCAAACTATGAAGAGATCGTTTACGAGGGTTACGCTCCTGCAGGTGTTGGATTGATTATTGAATGCCTTACTGATAACCGTAATCGTGCTGCTGCTGATGTGCGTTCAACTCTTACTAAGGGCAACGGTTCTTTGGCAACAAGCGGTTCCGTGAGCTTCAACTTCGAACGTAAAGGTTTGATTGAGGTTCCATCCGAAGGCGTTGACTACGATAAGCTTTTCGAAGTTGCAGCTGAAGCTGGAGCTGAAGATGTTGCTGATGATGGTGATGTTTATTCTGTTTACACCAATTCCAGTGATTTGGTAACTGTGCGTAAGGCTTTGCAGGAAGCTGGTTTCGACTATGATTCTGCAGATATCATTATGCATCCAAACAATGAGGTTGAATTAAGCTTCGAAGATGCTCAAAAGGTTTCTCGCTTAATCGATAATCTCGATGACTTGGACGATGTTCAGAATATTTACAGCAACTGGACCGCTTCAGATGAGGTTATGGCTCAGCTTGAGGAAGATGAATAGTCTCCTATGATGATTTTGGGCGTTGACCCCGGGCTTACTCGCTGCGGGGTCGGCGTGATTGAAGCCGGCGTCTCGCGTCGGCTTTCTTTTATTCACGTCGATGTGTTGAGGTCTGAGCCTGATCTTTCGCAAGATTTGCGACTTTTAAAGATTTATAACGGATTAGTTGAAAAAATTGAGCGTTTTTCGCCTGATACTGTGTCTATTGAACGTGTTTTTGCGCAAGAAAATCGAAATACTGTTCTTGGCACTGCACAGGTTGCTGGTATCGCAATGCTTGCTGCAGCTCAGCGCAATATTCCTGTTGCTTTACACACTCCTACTGAAGTTAAACTTGCTGTAGCTGGAAACGGAAAAGCTCAAAAACCTCAAGTAGAGCGCATGGTAGCGCGATTACTTGGTCTTAATGTTTTGCCTACTCCTGCTGATGCTGCCGACGCTTTAGCTCAAGCTATTTGTCATGCTCTTCGTCCTTCTGGTGCTTTGCAAGGTGGCGAGCGCGAGCAGCATCTAACTGCTGCACAGAAACAATGGGCTTTAGCTCAAGCTCAGGCGCGTAAATCTTCTTCTGTCGTTCGAGACATGTAGGATATTAATAGAACAGATGTTCTATTATAATTGTATTTGACTTTATGTGCTTTAAGTTATGAGTTTTTGTTAAGTAGGAGTGAGCTTATGATTGGAATGCTTGTTGGGCAAGTTGCGTCAATTGATGCTCGTTCTGCGCTTATTGTTGTTTCTGGAGTTGGCTACGAGACTTATATGCCTTCTCAAGATTTGTCTTCTTTGCATGAAGGGCAGGAAGTTCGCGTTTATACGTCGCTTCAAGTTTCGCAAGATGCTTTAACTCTTTATGGTTTTACAACTCAAGCTGCTAAACGAATGTTTTTGCAAGTGCAAAAAGTTAGTGGAATTGGTCCTAAAGTTGCTCTTTCTATGCTTTCAACTTTGAATGTTGATCGTCTTTTACAAGCTATTTCTGAGGGAGATGTAACTTCTCTTTCTTCTGCGCCTGGTTTAGGGAAAAAGGGTGCACAGAAGATTATTTTGGAATTGAAGGGTTCTCTTGATCCTTCAATACTGGCAGATAGTTCTAATGATTCTACTCAATCTAATAAGCAGATTGTTGATTCTAGCGTGCAATGCGTCATAGAGGGTCTTGTTTCATTGGGTTGGAGACAAGTTGACGCTCAAAGAGCAGTTGAGCAAGTCTGTGCAGAGAATAATATTTCAACTCCTATATCTGATGCAGATTTGCCTAATGTCTTACGAATGGCATTAGCTTCACTTGATAGAGGTAGGTAATCATGTTTGTAAAGAATCTAGTATTGGGGGAGTTGAAGTGAGTGAAGAGTATGCTTCTGCGCTAAATACTGGTGTTGCTGAAGAATCCTTACGCATGGTTTCTTCAACTCCTTTAGGAAATGAGCAACTCAGTGATGAGGAGCTTCGTCCTCACGCATTAGAAGGTTTTATTGGCCAACCAGTTTTAAAAGCGCAATTGCAACTGTTTTTAGATGCTGCTAAAAAGCGTGATGTTGCGCCTGATCATATGTTATTGGCAGGCCCTCCTGGATTGGGAAAAACTACATTAGCAATGATTGTTGCTAATGAATTGCAAGTTCCTATTCGAATTACTTCAGGTCCTGCTATCCAGCATGCTGGAGATTTAGCTTCTATACTAAGCGCACTTGATGCAGGTGAGGTGTTGTTTATTGACGAAATTCATCGTTTGCCTCGTGCTGCAGAAGAGTTGCTTTATATTGCTATGGAAGATTTTCGCGTTGACGTTATGGTGGGTAAAGGTCCTGGCGCCTCATCAATACCGTTAACTCTTCCTCGTTTTACCGTAGTGGGAGCTACTACTAGGGAAGGAATGTTGCCTTCTCCATTGCGTGCTCGTTTTGGTTTTACTGCTCATCTTGATTTTTATCCTCACGAAGAGCTTGAAAAACTTATTGAACGATCTGCTAAAGTCTTAGGGATTCGTCTTGTTGATCAAGCTGCTAAAGAGCTATCATTGCGCTCTCGTGGCACTCCTCGTATAGCGAATCGTTTGTTGAGGCGTGTCAGAGATTGGGCTATTGTGCATGATTTGTCAGAAGTAAATCATGAAGCTGTTGTTGAAGCGTTAGCTTTATACCAGATTGATACGCAAGGTCTTGATCGACTTGATATTGCAGTTTTGAAGGCTATGGTTTGTCAGTTTAACGGTGGACCGGTTGGTCTTAATAATTTAGCTGCAATGGTTGGTGAAGAAGCTGAAACTGTTGAAACAGTATGTGAACCATATTTAGTGCGTGAAGGATTCTTAATTCGCACTCCTAAAGGTCGTGTTGCAACTAGTAAAGCTTGGAAACATTTGGGCTTTAAAGAGCCTAGTAATGTCAGTGAGCTAGCTTAAAATAATTAACTTGGACGGCATTTCGACCGTCTTAGGGTTGGATACTTAAGGAGTTTACTTTGCCTCAATTTTTCCAGCAGTATGGCATGCTTATTATTCTCGTTGTAGCAATGGTTTGCATGATGATGTTCCAGACTCGCAATGCTAAGAAGCGTCAAGCTGAAATGCGTTCCTTCCATGAATCTTTGGAGCCAGGCACTGAAATTATTACAATTGGCGGCATTATCGGCAAGATTGTAAGCGTAGATACGCAGTATGAAGAGATTGTTATCGATTCAGAAGGTAGCTTGATGCGAGTATCTTTCCGCGCTGTAAACAGATTGTATGTGCGTCCAGCGTTTATTAGCGATGAAGAGGCAGAAGCTGCACAAGCAGAAGAAGCTAAGCAGGATGATGCAAATAAGTCTGTAAACGAAGATAACAAGCCAGTATCAGAATCTGCAGAATCTGAAAAGTAATAACTTTTATTTCATAAATTTATAATTTAATACTTAAGTCGTGATGTGTGAGTTAGCGCATGTCTCACACATCATGCGAATATGTGACATTCTTTCCATATTCCAATAACAAGTCTTGTGAAGAAAAGAACGTTAGAATTATGACAGCAACGGATATTACAGTGAAAACGTTGAAAACAGTAAGTAACGATGACGCCGCTTATCTTGCTTCTTTGATTCGTACCGTTCCAGGATTCCCCAATCCTAGTATTATATTTCGTGATTTTCTTCCTATATTTTCAAATGCTCGCTCTTCGCGAATTCTTATTGATTCTTTGATTGATGCATTGCCTGTACCAGCTGATTCAATTGATTTGATTGCTGGGCTTGAAGCTCGAGGTTTTCTTTTTGGACCATTGTTGGCATCTCGGTTAGGCAAAGGTTTTCTTGCTATTCGTAAAGCTGGTAAGCTACCTCCTCCAGTTATTACTGAGTCGTACATGCTTGAGTATGGTCAGGCAAGTATTGAAATTGAAAACGACGCTATTAAGCCAGGTCAACGTGTGCTTATTGTTGACGATCTTATTGCAACTGGAGGCACTGCAAAAGCTGCTGCAAATATTGTCAAGCGCGCTCAAGGAATAGTTGCAGGTTTTAGTTTTGTTATTGAACTTACAGGTATTAGTGGAATGGGTGAGTTATGCGATTATCCTTGCAGTAGTTTAATTACTATGCCAGCTTAAAAGTTTATTATTATCGCTTATTATTAAAGTAATATCCTATTTAAAGCAATATATTGGTTTTGCACCTAAAAGAATTGAAAGGAAAAGGCATGGTTGAGAAACTTAAGTCATTCTTAATAAACATGTCTAAAGGTGTAATAACTCCTATTATTGTTATTTTTATTTTTTCTCTTACGATAGGTCTTTTCTTATCTCTCACACTTCTTGTGGTTTCTATCGAAGAGGGAGCAGGCAATCTTTCTGAATCTGCAATGTCTATGACTTGGGCTGTGTTTATGTTTGCTCAAGGCGTAGGTCTTACTTTTGGCAATTGCATTCTTACGATTATTCCTTTAGGTCTTACTTTTCTACTTATTGCAACACTTGTATGTTTAATTCGCCGTATTCGAGGTGGAGATATAGCATATTTTACTGGGCTTGTAGTCTGGGCTGTTATTAATGCGATACTTTCTCAAAATACGCATGTTACTTTACTGGATTCTACTTTTATTGTTGCTTGTAAATCTTCTTGTATTTATTTAATTTCTTTGCTTATAGCGGTTTTTCCAAGCAGCTCATTGTTTATGTCGTTAAAGCAGCGCTACAAGCAAATGTGCCCTGAGTATATTCAAAAAAATATTCGTATTACTAAGCGTACAGCAGTAATTTTATTTGGTTTATACGCTTTCGTTGCGTTAATAACTGTTGTAGTTTGGGCTTGCACAAATTTTGGCTATGTTAATTCATATTTCAATAAATTAGGCATGCAAAATGGTTCTCGTATTCTTACAACTATTGCTTGCTTAGTTTGGCTGCCGAATATTGCTATTTGGGCATTATCTTGGATTTGTGGATCTGGATTTAATATTGGATCTGTTGCACAATTTACTTTAACAGTTTCTCAGCGTAAATCTTTGCCCCCTATTCCGGTTTTTGGAATATTTCCTGATGCTGTTGTTGATGTTATGCATCGCACTGTTTTTTACTCCATAGTTCCAATTTTCTGCTTTATTGTAATGCTTATAACTTTATTGCATAAAAGCGGCTGTGGCTTGCGTTTAAAAAATATTATTGACAAAACCGAGCGTGAGTCTTTTATGTTGAATGCTGTAGAAGCTGCAACTGATAGTGTAGGTGTATCCGCTTTAATTACGATTATGTGGACTGTTGTTTTCTCAATAGCAAATGGTTCATTAGGTGAATGCCGACTTTCTTATATTGGAGTTGACATTATTGAAAGTACTAGAGCTGTTGGTCATCTTACTCTATACGCTTCTGCTGTAGCATGGGTTATTTCGATTTTTAGTATCCTACTTATTTGTGGCGTGCGATATTGCTTTAATCTTATTGCTGCTAGTAAGTCGAATAAACCTGTAAAATCTGCAGAATTAATCGAAAATAAGACTAGTAATAAAAAGAATCAACCTTTGCCTTTGAAAAAAGCTGCTCCTAGGACAGTTTCATCGAAGGCTAAAAGAAAATAATTCCTCACTACTATTTTGGGAAGGAAGGCCGCCGTGCAACAGACACAGAGCAAAGAATCAAACGCAAATGTGCTGATAACCACAGGTGAAAAGCAAATTCGTAGAGTTCTTGTTTCAGTTTTTCATAAAGAGGGACTTGAAATATTAGCTGAAGCATTTAGAAAGGCTGATACTGAAGTAGTTTCAACCGGCTCTACTGCTGCTAAATTGGCTGAACTTGGCGTTCATGTTACTGAAGTTTCTGACGTTACTGGTTTCCCAGAAAGTCTTGATGGAAGAGTGAAGACTTTAGATCCGCATATTCACGCTGGAATTCTTGCAGATATGAGTAATGCTGATCATGTAAAGCAACTTGAAAAGTTAAACATAAAGCCGTTTGATGCTGTAGTAGTTAATTTGTATCCATTCGTAGACACTGTAATGAGCGGTGCTGATAGTGACGCAATTATTGAGAAAATTGATATTGGTGGACCTTCTATGATTCGTGCTGCAGCAAAGAATCATAAGTCTGTTGCCGTTATTACAGATCCTGCAGATTACCAGCTTTTAGCTAATAGAATCGTTTCAGGTGAAGGCTTTAATTTGCAAGAGCGCGAATATTTGGCTGGTAAAGCATTTGCTCATACAGCAGCTTACGATGCTTCTATATCTGAGTGGACAAGTAAAGCATGGAAGAAGCCTGAAAGTTTGAACACAAATGATGAAGAAGATAATCAAAATGCTGAAGCTGTGAAGCTTCCTGCAAACTACACGCGCACTTGGAGTTTAGAGCATACGCTTCGATATGGTGAGAATCCCCATCAGCAAGCAGGATTGTATTTAGATCCTTTGCATAAGGGTGGTTTGGCTCAGGCTGAGCTTCTTGGCGGAAAACCTATGAGCTACAACAATTATGTGGATGCGGATGCTGCTTGGCGTGCAGTTTGGGATTTTGCTCCACAAATTGCGGTTGCTGTTTGCAAGCATAATAATCCTTGCGGCTTGGCAATAGGCGCGACTGCAGTAGAAGCGCACAAAAAAGCTCATGCTTGCGATCCTGTAAGTGCTTACGGTGGTGTGATTGCTGCAAACACTACTGTGACTTTGGAAATGGCAGAAAGTGTGCGCCCAATTTTCACAGAGGTTATTGTGGCTCCAGACTATGAGCCTGAAGCTTTGGAATTGCTTCGCACTAAGAAAAAGAATCTTCGCATTTTGAAGGTTGCAATTCCGCCAGTCTTAGATTTGCAAGTTCATCCTATTGACGGTGGTGCTTTAGTTCAGTCTGCAGATAAGATTGATGCAGTTGGTGATAATCCTGAAAACTGGACGCTTGTTTCTGGAGATCCTGCTGATGCTGGCACTTTGCGTGATTTGCAATTTGCCTGGCGTTCGCTTCGTTGTGTAAAGTCTAACGCAATTCTACTTGCGCATGATAATGCTACTGTTGGCATTGGTATGGGGCAGGTTAATCGCGTGGATTCGTGCCATTTGGCTGTTGAACGTGCGAATACTTTGGCTGATGGTGCTGAACGTGCTCGCGGAGCTGTTGCGGCTTCGGATGCTTTCTTCCCATTCGCTGACGGTCCGCAAATTTTGATTGAAGCGGGCGTTCGCGCAATCGTGCAGCCTGGTGGCTCTATTCGCGACGAAGAAGTGTTCGAAGCTGCGCGCAAAGCTGGTGTAACGATGTACACTACCGGTACTCGTCACTTCTTCCACTAAAATTGCTTTAACTAAGATTTATAAACAAATAAATTAATCAATATTATGGATGCAGCGCTTGTGTACTTCAAGCACTGCATCTTTGTGTTAGTGCCTAAAACAACTCATGTTTTCTTATCGCGGAGCAGGTATGATACAAGTATGACAGATAGTGAGCATCAGACTAGAAGTGCTAAAACGGAGCATCCGTACGTGTCGGAAAAACGTGAGGGTAAGCCTTATGCTGAATGGATTGTAGCAATTATTATTGCACTTTGCGCATTATTGGCATTTATAGGATATGTAAAAGCCGCCACAGTTGTTATTTCTGTGACGGCTGTACTTCTAGGAGTTATGCGCTTAATTATGCGTCAGCGTAGCCCTTGGAAAGTTCGCTCAGTTGGCTTTGATTCTTTCATAAGTATTACGCTCGGCATAGGTTTGCTTATAACATACGCTTCAATTATATTTTTGCTATAACTTTATTTTTAAAGATTGTTCGCAACGTTATTGTCAGATACGTTTTGAACGTACTCATAGCTCATATCTGGCGCTGCAGGAGCATCTGCCTTTGTGTCTGCAAAATTTTGTATTGGTGCAGGATTTGTTTCATTTGATACAGCAAGTTTTTGTGCTGAGTTTGAAAGAAGCTTTGTTAATAGCAAAACTAGGCTAACAAGCGCTGCAGCAAAAATTGGAGCAATCCAGAATACCCACAATTGACTTAGTGGTTTAACTTCCAAATCATGAGAGTTTGCGAATAATGCGATGCCGGTAGAACGAGCAGGATTCAAACCAGCTCCTGTAATTTGATACGTAATGAAAGCGCCAGCTGCGTATGCAATACCGATGTGTGTTGCATAACCGCATTTAGTATTACCTTCATGGTCTGTGCTGCGCAATGCAGTGGCAACAATCAAAATAACAGCAATAACTTCAACTAATAACGCAGATACTATTCCGAAAGACAAGTTTATTTCTTTTAGTTGACGTGCAGAAAGGGATGCCTTTTCGAATCCGTTTACTATTGAAACAAACCAATACTTTTTGTCAAAACCTGAGCCTTGACCAACTTGTGACGGATCAATGCTTGAATCCTGCTGAGGAATAATAAGAATAAACAATCCTGCAGCTGCAATAGCACCAAGAACTTGGGCAACAATGTAGCATAATCCTGCAGTGTATGAAGTGCGTCCAGTAAGCATCGAAGCAACTGTCACTGCAGGGTTAAGGTGGCCTCCAGAAACTTTAGATGCAATATATGTCGCTGCAGCATAAGCGATACCAGTGCCTGCGGCAATCATTAAAACGTTGATTCCGTACATTACGGTAGTAAGAGAATAAAAAGTGTAAACAACGAACATCGCTAAAGCTGTAGCAATAAATTCAGTACCAATACGAACAATAAGTGGCGCAGCAGTTTTAGTTGTGCTGCACGGTGTATCTGTAGTTTTAATCATAACTTTCCTTAATTTTAGTTGTGCCGCTTTGTTAATGATTGCAACACAATGAAACCTAGGCTATACTATCACGGCTATGCCATACGGTAACATAGGAAAGTGTGGTGTTTTTTGATTTATTGCAAATTTAATAAATTGCCACAGAAATTAGTAAGTTAATGAGTAATGAATTGCTTATATTGCGTATTCTTAAGTAAATTCTGGCGCAAATATGTATGTAATTCTTTAGGTCACGTTGGGAGAACGATGCCAAACGCATATTCCCGCGCCAATCAGGCGCATTCAGATGACAACAACGCCATTCGACTGCAGAAGCTGCTTGCTGAAGCGGGATTTGGTTCAAGACGCAAGTGTGAAGAGATTATTCTTGACGGGCGTGTTGAAGTAGACGACGAATTGGTTACAACACTTGGTACTCGAGTAGATCCAAAACGTCAAAAAGTGCGCGTTGATGGATCTCGCGTAAAGTTCAACACAAAGCTAGTAACGCTCGCATTGCATAAGCCTAAGCGAGTTCTTAGCGCAATGGACGATCCAAAAGGTCGCTTTACTTTAAGAGATATTGTTGGAGACAAGTACGAGCGAATTTTCCACATGGGACGCTTGGATTACGATTCTGAAGGTCTTATTTTAATGACCAACGATGGCGAGCTAAGCCAGCACGTAATGCACCCAAAGTATGAGGTTGAGAAAACTTATATTGCAACTGTTGAAGGCAAAATCAACGGTATGGTTTGCCGCCGCTTGGTTTCACAAGGTGTAAATCTTGAAGATGGTTGGATTAAGCTCGACCGTTGCGCAATAATCGATCAGAATCACGACACAACCATGGTAAAAGTTGTGTTGCATTCTGGCAGAAATCGTATTGTTCGCAGGATTTTTGGAGCCGTAGGATACCCTGTAAAGCGTCTTGTTCGTACGCAAATTGGCCCTATTAAATTGGGTGACTTAAAAGCTGGATCGTATCGCGTGCTTTCTCAAACAGAAGTGCGCTCGCTTTCTAAGGAGGTTGGCCTGTGATTTGTGTAGCAATTGATGGACCAGCAGGAGTAGGTAAGTCTTCTACTTCTCGTGCTTTAGCGCAATACTATGGTTTTGCGTATTTAGATACGGGTGCAATGTATAGAGCTGCTGCTTGGTGGTGCTTGAAACAAGGTATTGATTTAAGCACGCAACTTGAATTGGATGAAGAAGGAAATCCTGTAAATCCAGCGGATGCTGAACGTTTTAATCAAATTATTGAAGCTGTTGGAGCCTTATTTACTGAAAGTGACGCTGACTTTAGTGTTGATCCTAAGAATCCTGTAGTGACTGTTGAAGGTGAGGATATTAGCGAAGAATTGCGTTCCAGCGAAGTTTCTTCGCATGTGTCTACTGTATCTTCGATTCCTGCAGTTCGCCGTATGCTTATTGCTGCTCAGCGTGCGTATATTGCTTCAGAGTCAGATGAAGATTCTTTCTCTAAAGGTGAGGGAATAGTTGCAGAAGGACGCGATATTACTACTGTTGTTGCTCCTAATGCTCAAGTTCGAGTGCTTCTTACTGCACGCGAAGAAGTGCGTCAAGCTCGCAGAAACAAGCAGAATATTGCGCAAGAAAATTTGCAAAATAATGAATCTAAAAATAATGAATCTGAAGAAGACGATATTCGCGCTCGTGATGCTAAAGATGCTAAAGTTACGCATTTTCTTCAAGCAGCAGACGGTGTTACAACGCTCGATAATTCTGATTTGACTTTTGAGCAGACTCTCGATGCTCTTGTTGAAATGGTTGACGCTGCAATTGAGCAGGATGAGTATGACCGTTATGCGGCTAATCTTGAAGGCTACGATCTTGACGATGAAGATCGTGCGCTTCTTCGAGGCGACGAAGTAAGTCAAGACGATGCAAAAGACTCTAAAGCTGTTGGAGTAATCGCCATTATAGGTCGACCAAACGTTGGAAAATCAACGCTTGTAAATCGTATTTTGGGTCATCGTGTAGCTGTTGTAGAAGATACTCCAGGTGTTACGAGAGATCGCGTAAGCTACGACGCTGAGTGGGCTGGAACCAACTTCAAGCTTGTTGACACTGGCGGCTGGGAAGCAGATGTTGAAGGTATTGATTCTTCTATTGCTCAACAAGCGCAAGTAGCAGTGCGTTTAAGCGATGCTGTGATTTTCCTAGTAGATGGTCAAGTTGGTTTAACAGCTACAGACGAGCGTATTGTTTCAATGCTTCGCGCTGCAGGTAAGCCTATTACTCTGGCAGTTAACAAGGTTGACGATGCTAGAAGCGAGTATTTGACTGCAGAGTTTTGGAAGCTCGGAATGGGTGAGCCTTACGGAATTTCTGCAATGCACGGCAGAGGCGTTGGAGATTTGCTTGATGCAGCGCTCAATTCTTTGAAGAAAGCGAATAAAACTTCAGGATTCTTAACTCCAGAAGGACTTCGCAGAGTTGCTTTAGTAGGTCGTCCAAACGTTGGTAAGTCTTCGCTTTTGAATCATTTAGCTCATGAAGAGCGATCTGTTGTAAACGATTTGGCTGGAACTACTCGTGACCCTGTTGATGAGGTTGTGCGAGTTGACGGCGAGGATTGGCTGTTTATTGACACTGCTGGTATTAAGCGCAGGCAGCACAAGCTTACGGGTGCTGAATACTATTCTTCACTTCGTACGCAAGCTGCGATTGAACGCTCGGAACTTGCTTTGATTCTTTTCGATTCTTCCCAGCCGATTGCAGAGCAGGATTTGAAAGTTATGAGCCAGGCTGTAGACGCGGGTCGAGCAATCGTACTTGTGTTTAACAAATGGGACTTGATGGACGAATTTTCCAGACAGCGCATGGAACGCTTATGGAAAACTGAGTTTGAGCGCGTAACTTGGGCTGAGCGCGTAAATCTTTCCGCAAAAACAGGATGGCATACGAATCGTCTTGCGCGCGCTATGCGAACAGCTTTAGACAGCTGGGATAAGCGCATTCCTACAGGCAAGCTCAACGCTTTCTTAGGGCGTATTCAGTCTGCTCATCCGCATCCTTTGCGAGGCGGAAAGCAAGCGAGAATCTTGTTTGCTACGCAAGCTTCTACGCGCCCACCGCGTTTTGTAATATTCACAACTGGCTTCTTAGAGCACGGATACCGTCGCTTTATTGAGCGTTCTCTTCGAGAAGAGTTTGGATTCGAGGGAACTCCTATTCAAATCTCTGTAAAAGTACGAGATAAGAAGAAGCGCAAGTAAAGCGCAAATAAAGCGTGATTAAGTCAAAGTAAGTTAGGGTTAAGTAAAGTAGGAGCGTATATGGCTGGTTTGGGCGAGTTAGCTTTCGATTTGCATCATGCTAGCGAAGATGAGATTTTTCAAGCATTTGTTGATTGGGTTAAAGATAACAAACATGTAGATTTGTGGCCGCATCAAGAAGAATCCGTTATGGATTTGCTTGCAGGAGACCACGTCATTTTAAACACTCCAACAGGTTCTGGAAAGTCGCTTGTCGCGCTCGGTATGCATTTCGCGGCGCTCGCCACCGGCAGACGCTCCTACTATACTGCGCCAATTAAAGCTCTTGTATCCGAAAAATTCTTCGATTTAGTAGCTATTTTTGGACGTGACAACGTTGGTATGATTACAGGCGACTCGCATATTAATGCAGATGCTCCAATAATCTGCTGCACGGCGGAAATCTTAGCAAATCAAGCTCTGCGTGAAGGCGCAAACGCTGAAGTCGATTGCGTTGCAATGGACGAATTTCACTACTATGGAGATCCAGAGCGCGGATGGGCTTGGCAAGTTCCGCTACTTACACTTCCAAATACGCAATTCTTACTTATGAGCGCAACTCTTGGAGACGTAACGGATATTGCGGAACGCTTAGAAAAATCAACAAAAAGAAACGTCGATATTATTGCAGACGCTCCAAGACCAATCCCGCTCGAATACGAGTACACAGATAAGCCGCTTGCAACAACTGTAGAACTCTTATTTAACAAGGGTTTAACGCCAATTTACGTAGTTCATTTTTCGCAAGACGCAGCTCTTGAAACAGCGCAAGCGCTCGCAAGTACTGGAGTTTCAAGCAAAGAGCAGCGAGACAAAATTGCTCAAGCCATTAAAGGTACTAAATTCACTACAGGTTTCGGCAAAATTTTGCAAAGGCTACTGCGCACTGGTGTAGGCGTACATCATGCTGGCATGCTTCCGCGCTACCGTAGGCTTGTCGAACAGCTCGCTCAGCTTGGACTTCTACCAGTTATTTGCGGCACAGACACTCTCGGCGTTGGCATTAATGTGCCAATTCACTCGGTTGTGCTTACAGCTCTTACAAAATTTGATGGGAATCGTAGTAGAAAGCTTCGCGCTCGCGAGTTTCACCAAATTGCAGGACGTGCAGGCAGAATGGGATTCGATACTGAGGGCTTAGTAGTTGCAGAGGCTCCAGAGTTCGAGATTGAGAATGCGCGCGCTGTTGCAAAAGCTGGAAATGATCCTAAAAAGCTTAAAAAAGTTAAGCGTAAGAAAGCTCCAGAAGGCTTTGTTGTTTGGGGCGAGCCAACGTTTACTAAGCTTATTGAAAGCGCTCCCGAAACTTTGAATCCTCACATGGTTGTAACGCATTCAATGATTTTGAACGAAGTTACGCAAGGTGGGGATGCTAGAGCGCGCGTTGAAAAACTTATTGAAGATAGTGCACAAAGGCCACAAGATAAAGAAAAATTACTTGAGCGTTGCGACGATATTTTCCAAACTTTGCTCGATACTCAAGTTATTGAATGCAGAGAGCGCGTTGACGGTTCTTGTGATTATGATCTTGATGTTGCTATGCCAGACGGTTTTGCGCTAGATCAGCCGCTTTCTCCATTCTTACTCGCAGCTTTGGAACTTCTAGACCCAGAATCTCCAAGCTATGCGCTTGACGTAATTTCCATGGTTGAAGCAACTCTGGATGATCCTAAGCCTGTTCTTCGTGCTCAAGAGCGCAAAGCACGCGATGCTGCAATGGCTGGTATGAAGGACGATGGCATTGACTATGAGGAGCGCATGGAACGCTTAGCTGAAGTTAGCTATCCTAAGCCTCTTGAAGACTTACTAGCTCCTGCTTTTGCGCAATATCGCAAGGATGTGCCGTGGGCGAACGACTACTGGATTAAGCCTAAATCTGTGCTTCGAGACATGGTTGAAACAGCATCTGATTTTACTGGATACATTTCTCGTTATGGCATTGCTAGAAGTGAGGGAACGCTTCTTCGTTACCTTTCGGACGCTTACCGTTCTCTTGCGCGCACTGTGCCTGAAGATATGCTTAACGAAGAATTGCGTGATATTATTTCGTGGCTTCGTCTTGTTGTGCGCTCTATTGATTCAAGTCTTGTTGACGAGTGGGAGAGTGCTGGAGGATCGGATGCTGAAGCTAGCGCTGTAACTACGGCTGCGCCTTCAACTTCTGAGTCTGTAGTTGAGGATCGTCGTGGACTTATTGTGTTGATTAGAAACGCAATGTTTCGTCGCGTGCAGCTTATGGATTTGGAAGATGCGGATACTTTAGGAGAGCTTGACAAAGCTTGGGGTTATGGCGTTCACGAGTGGAATGATGTGCTTGACGACTATTACGATGAGCACGAGTATGTTGGAATAGATGCTAAGGCTCGAAGTGGCGACTTGTTTATTTTGGATGATTCGCTTGAGAAAAGTGAACATTCGTGGAAAGTTCGGCAGATTATTGACGATTCAGACGGGGATCATAATTGGGCTATTACTGGCGTTGTCGATTTAGATACAACTCAAGATGAAGGCGAAGTTGTGTTCTTCGATTACCAAGTTTCGCACGTGTGATTTTTAAAAATGTGTTAACAGAATACGAAATGCAAGACGCAAAATGCAATCGAACGTTTGTTCTATATGTAGTGTAAGCTGGTATTTATGGAGCAGGATTTATTTGCAGCAAGTAGCGCGCCGAGTGATGTAACTCGTCCGTTGGCAGTGCGTATGCGCCCGAGCAGTATTGAAGACGTGCTAGGGCAGTTGCATGCTCTAAAAGAAGGTTCGCCTTTGTGCAGGCTTGCAAATCCGCAATCTAAAGGTTCTCTTACTGCTCCAAGTTCTGTTGTGTTGTTTGGTCCTCCGGGAGTTGGCAAAACTACGCTCGCTCATATTGTTGCTCGTCAGTCTGGTCGCGTGTTTGAAGAACTTTCTGCTGTAACTTCTGGAGTTAAAGACGTTCGAGCTGTGTTAGATCGAGCACATGAGCGTTTAGTTAGTAATGGTCAAGAAACAGTTTTATTTATTGACGAAGTTCACCGTTTTTCTAAATCTCAGCAGGATGCTTTGCTTCCAAGCGTTGAAAATCGCGACGTAACTTTTATTGGAGCTACTACCGAAAACCCAAGCTTTTCAATTATTAAGCCGCTACTTAGTAGATCAGTAGTTGTTAAACTTGAGTCACTTAGCGTTGAAGATTTGCATACTCTTATAGAACGTGCGCTAACTAGCGAAAATGGTCTTAATAATCAGCTTAAAATCGACGATGACGCAATAGATTCTATTATTCGCTTAAGCGGGGGGGACGCTCGCAAAACTCTCACTATTTTAGAGGCGGCTGCAGGGGCAGTAACAGGAGATGTTGCGTTGCAGCATGGCAAAAAGAAGCCTGTAATTACTGCTGATATTGTTTCTAACGTAATGGATACTACTACAGTTCGTTACGACAAAGACGGCGACGATCATTACGATGTGATTTCTGCTTTTATTAAGTCGATGCGCGGAAGTGATGTTGACGCTTCTTTGCATTATTTAGCGCGAATGCTTAGAGCTGGGGAAGATCCGCGTTTTATTGCAAGGCGAATTATGATTGCTGCTGCAGAAGAAGTTGGTATGGCAGCTCCACAAATTTTGCAAGTAACTGTTGCAGCAGCTCAAGCAGTTGCTTTAATAGGCATGCCGGAAGCGCGCATTATTCTTTCTGAAGCTGTGATTGCTGTAGCAACCGCTCCTAAATCAAACGCAAGCTACAATGCTATTAATCAGGCTCTGCAAGATGTTGATGCTGGAAATATTGGTCAAGTTCCTCTTCATTTGCGTAACGCTCCAACTGCTTTGATGAAAAGTTGGGGAAACCATGACGGGTACAAGTATGCTCACGATTATCCGGGTGCTGTAGCATCCCAACAGTACATGCCAGATGAGCTGGTTGGTCGCGAATACTATCAGCCGTCGAATCGCGGCTACGAGCACGAGATTTCGCAACGTTTATCTCAAATCCGTGCCATTCTTCATGAATCTAACAAATAAATAAGTGCTGTGTTTGTTATTGCATCTTTGTGTTTATCAGACAGTGTAACTAGAATCGCGTATAGATATTTCACTTAAGAGGGATTTGCTGTGTTAAAAACTCGGTAAGTGCGAGCACAGTTAAGAGAGGGAATTATGGCATTTTGTGAAAATTGTGGAAATAAACTAGAGCAGAATAGTAAGTTTTGTGATTCATGTGGCAATGTTGTTGCAAATTATTCAGATGTTGCGAATGAAAATTATAATGTGCCACCTGTAAAAGAAACTTATACTCAGCCTGGGTATATTGCAAAAAGTAGTAGCGAGAAATCTTTTACTAAATCAAAGCAATTTAAACTACTGATTGCTTCAATTGTTGCTGTAGTACTTGTTATTGCTGCTGCGGTTGCGTTTATGGTATTTTATTTACCTTCACAAAGTAGTCATACTGTTCTTATTCCTAAAGCTAGTGCATTAAAAAGTGCGCCATTGCAAAAAACTGTAGACGATCTACGTAAGCAGGGTGTGAAAGTTATTATTGTTAAAGAGTTTTCTTCTGTTAAACGTGGTGGTTTTGTTCGTTTTACTAATGTTCGTCCTGGTCAACGTGTGCAAAGTTCATCGCATGTTACTGTTATAGAATCTAAAGGTCCTGGAATTCCTAAAAAGGGAGTAGTAGGTCAGCCTCTCGAAAAAGCTAAGAAAATAGCTGAATCTATGGGTGTTCCTGTTGAAACATACAATATTATTTCTACTAATACTGGAAAAGTTATTGCAACTGACCCGATGCCAGGCTTCTCAGTTTCGAGCGGAAGTAGTAATGATGGCGTGATTCGTATTGCTGTTGGAGTTAAAGACAAAGGTATTCCTGCAGACTTGTTCGGCATGGATAAAGACGAAGCAGTAAATAAGTTGCGAGATTTAGGATTGAAAGATGTTTCATTGCACCCGCATTTCTCGTCAGAAAAGAATCTTGGTAAGATTATTTCTTCTAAACCTGCTTTAGGCACAAAGTTTTCTGGTGGGCATGTTGACTTGTACTACGGTGTTGACGCTTCTGAAACCAAAAATGTAATGACAAAAGAAAGCGATAGCGACGATAAGTCACTCTGGGCAACGAATACCAATCCTGTAATTGGCACTTGGTGTACTAATGATGGTGACTGTATAGATTTTCAGCCATATTATTATCCGCAAAAACATCCAATGTTTACATTTTTGCGGTTGCCAAATGACCCTGTATATCCTGAAGATTCTCATTTCTATGAGTATCTAACTCTGGGTAATGGTGCTCATGATCCTGGTGGGGTAATTTTTTATAAGGATAATGATAAGAATAAAGACAGTCAGATGAAGAATCATTTGATTGTTGGAGACACTGGCGCCTTTGAACTTTATCGTGGAATGGGATTGCCATATTGTGGTGAAACAGCTAATGACAATATTGGCAATATGTGTGTTAATGGTAAGTGGGTTGACGCGTTTGAACCTCCTGAAGACATTAAACAATATGGAAGTCCTGATAAAATTCCTGGCTATTGGAAAGACTCTTCGTTTAGAATGCGCGACTTCTTCCTTGTAGTTCCAGTTCATGCAAATCTTAATAAGATTGAATCTTCTGGCTATTTTGAAGGAAAAGGCAATAAAAAGCCAGATACTACAAGACCGTTTATTTTACGCAGAAATCCGAAACTGTATTCTAAAACAACTGTTGATGCTGAGCCTTACAAAGGTGCAATAGAAGATAACCCGTTCGTGCCAACAGTTAAGCACAAGGCTGTTCCATTTAAGCCTGCTCCAGACGATAGTGTTGCATACTACTTGGTTGAAAAGCCTTTCGACTGGAGTAAGCTTCCTGAACGTGACTAAACTGCATTACATGCATCAAGCGAAGTGATATTCATTTAAAAATGAAATTTATTCGCGCAAATAAAATGCTCCATGATTGCAAAACTACTGAGACAGTTCAACACTCATGGAGCATTTAATCTATGTAATTATGTGTATTTACATACTTCATAGGAACAGAAAGTTTTGCGATGATATATTAATGTATATTACGGAATAATATGCATAGCATCAAAAGCTTCCGGAGTTCCTGAAAGATCTTCATCCCAACAACAATATCTAGAATCTTTAATAGCTATGGTAAATTTATCCCCAGTTTTTGCGTATTTTGAAAAATAAGCATCTAATTTAGAATTATCTTCTTCAGAATTTCCTTGAAGTATTAAACCTCTTGCTACAGAGGAACCTGGAGCTGAAAAACCACTTTCTGTTCCATGAAAATTAGTAACAATAAGAAGACGTTTAGTGAAAATAAATTCATTTTCACTAGATATTGTACCGTCGAAAACCTGATAACCTTTTTCTCGCCATTTCAGCACTTCTGCTTCATGCTGACGCTCTTTAGAAGTTAATTTAGTTATATTAATTAACTTATTAATTTCGCTAAGATCATCAGATTCCAAATAATTTGGCGCAGTTACTTTACCTAACTCATTACTACCTTTAGTTAGATTTGTGTCGATAGGATATTCAACTAAATAAGTTTTTTAACAAAATCATTATTTTGCAGTTTATATATTGTTTTTTTCCATGGGAAATGAGGATCTTCCGACCAGTTATGGATCTCAGAATAACCGCCATCTGGTACTTTATTTTCAAGGAAAACAATACCATCATGATTTTTGTCAAAAAACATAGTTCCAAAATTAGTGCCATAACTAAGTATGGTTGAGGGAATGACTAACTTTTTCCCATCATATGAAAATAACCGAGCTGATATTGGCCGATCATTTTCACAAGTCTCACCATTTTGTGCTGGCGAACAATTTGGATCTACAACTTTCGCAGCAGTTACAATCAACTCAGGAATTTTGTCATTGTTAACATCCCAAAGCGAATAATAATATTTATCTGCATCACCAAATTTATACTTGCCGTTGAGATTAGTTAGTACGTCTTTATAAGCGCGGCCAGCTTGAGAACGAATGTCATCTGCATTGCGAGTATGCGGTTTTGTGATAGTGCTTATGGCACTACTGGCAACATGTTGCAGTGAAAAACCGCTATTTTGTGCAGTGTCGGCAACAAAGCAAACATACACAACCCATGTTGTAAGCCAGCATATAAGTACAACAGTCGATACGCAATAATACAGAAAATCACTATTCTTTTTCATGCCCAGCATCTCTACTTTCACAAAGTTGCAATTGTTTAATCGTATTTTGGCAAAACCTACGTTTTATGTGTAACTCATTCACCGTAATTGGAAGAAACGTCTTTCATTAAACCTGCCATGAGTGAGCCGTTGTCTATTTTGGAAAGATTATTAGCATTTCCAACAATCATAACGTCACCAGCACTAGTTGGGAAAATCATTACAGAACATGGGTCGCTAACAATAAAAATATGATTGTCGTCATTCATGTCGAATGGGTTGCCGTTTTTATAAAGAATATTTTCTAATTTTTTATGATTTGCGTCAGAAGAAGGAAACTCATCAAGTACGCATGATGCGGCTTGTTGAAAATTGTCACCAGTTCCAACTTTTATAATCGCATTATCTCCTCCGAGAGCGTAGCTGCGTTTTATTGGTAAATGGCACTTTTCGCTAATAGCGTTAAGATCTGGTTTTATATTAAGTAAGTGGCGCAATCCGCTAAAAGAAGGATTGTGCTGAACGCAATAGCACAAACCAGCTAATATAGCGACAACAACGAATCCCCAAAAATAACTTTTAGCTTTACTCATAATAAACCTCCATCTCAAGCATGATACAAAATAAGCATCGCTGACTCAGTTTTCGAATCAATCAATCTCTCTTAAGCGAAATTCTTACATGCAATTCTATCTATATGCGCTGATAAGAAAACATGCAAAAATTATGCGTATTTTTGGCTTGATTACGTAATTTATATAGCTTCTCATAAGCAAAATGGACCTCTCAAATTAGAGAAGCCCATTCGTATACGATTTAAACGGCGTGTTAATCTAAATCATTATTCACGCACAAGCATAATGTGGTCAACGCTGTCTAATGGAGATACGCGGAACAAAACAAAACGATTGCCAATTACTTGCACGACTTCGGCGCCGAGCTTTTGAGCAAGTGCATCAGCAGCTTCTTTAGCGCTTAATCCGGAACCATCTTGCACAGAGCACTTCATGAGCTCGTGGTACTGCATGGTTTCGTCTGCTTGCTTCACAGCTGCATCAGTAATATCGTTCTTGCCAACGTATAAAAGTGGGCTAAGCGTATTAGCGAGCGCGCGGAGCTGCTTAATCTGCTTTTTTGTCAATGCCATAAGGCGTCCTTTCAAATGCAAGTTTTATAACGCAAATATTACATAAATTACATAGTGCTTAACGGATTATACAGTATATTGCGAATTGTTGTATGTGATAATGCAAATTTATTTATTCCGTATTTATTGCGCTTGCTGCAAAGGGTGAAATATTTTCAAAATTTTTTATTACAAAGGTAGCATTTTGCACACAATAATCGCGCTTACAACACCAAGAGTAACTACTGATAGCAGCACATCTTTTATACGCATTTTCCATGAGTGCAAGTGAGTTCTTTCAGCTCCAGGCGTGTAACAGCGTGCATCTAATGCGAGCGCAAGAGTGTCAGCATGGCGAATTACTCCTGCAAAACCTGGCACTATTAAAGCTGTTATAGCGTGTACTCGTTGCTTAAAAGAACCATCTCGAATGCTACTTCCTCGAGCGATTTGCGCTAGTGCCACAGAGTGCGCTTCTGCACTGAGTGTTGGTAAGAACCGTAGCGCTAGGCTCATAATAAGTGCTATTTCTTGCGTTGGTATTCCAATATGTCGAAGTGGTGATAGTAATCGTGTGCAAGATTCGTTAAGCGTTGTCTGACTCATTGTTAGCACTAGAACTGCTCCAATGATAATAACAAGCGAGAATCGTGTTGCAAAAAGTATTGCATAATTAATTCCATCAGTTGTAATAGGAATAGTTGCAATATTTGCTAGCACTGTACCAGTTCGCACTGCCAGAATGTTAAGTAATCCAGAGAAAACAAATATTGCAATAATCATGTGCAGTGAAGCAATAAGCTTAACAAATGGTATTTTTGCAGCAACAGTTAGAGTAAATGTTACAAAAGCAAGAATAGCTAACTGTATGTAGTTAGTAATACTAAAAGCACTTAGCATAAGAATAAAGCATGATAGCAGCGTCGCGCGTGGGTCAAAAGATTGAAGTAGCGAAGTTGTTTTTGCTTTTGCGGAACTTTCTTTGTTTTTGGTATTTTCAATATTTTTTGCTGTGCTGCATTCTTTATTGCTTGCTTTATTCCTTGTTTTCAATGTTACTAATCTTGCGCCTAAATCTTCTACTTCTTGAAGATTATGCGTAATAAGTATTATGGTTACGCCTTGATTGTGTAGCATTCCAAGAATTTCTCGAATACGTAACGCAGCTTCAAAATCTAATCCAGCTGTTGGCTCATCCAGTACGAGCACGCGTGGCTTGCAAGCTAAAACGCCAGCTATTGCAACAAGACGCTGCTGACCTCCAGAAAGCGCAAAAGGTGATTTTTCAGCCAAATTCTCAAGGCTCAATAAGCGTAGGGTTTCATCCACACGTTCTTTAAGAGCATTGCCTTTCAGCCCAAAATTTTTTGGCCCATACGAAACATCGTTCCGTACTGTATCAGCAAAAAGCTGTTGTTCTGGCAGTTGCATAACGTAGCCAATTGTTTGATGTAGCTTTTGCCGTATTATTTTAGATGTTTTACCTCTAACAGATATACCATGCACTGTTATGTTTCCTGAATTGGCTTTTAACAATCCACACATTGTTTTAACAAGAGTTGATTTACCGCAGCCGTTTTCGCCCATTATTGCAACTGTTTCGCCACTTTTAACAGTGAGTGAATAATCGTCAATAACAGCTGGAGAAGTTTTATCATATTTAACAGTTAGTCCGGAAATTTCTACAGCGATATCTGACTCATTTTCTTTGAATCTGCTATCTGTTAAGTTTTTGTTCTTGCTGATTTTAGTTAAATGATTATTAGCCAACTCAATATTAGAAAAGTAAGTTTTTAAACCATTAAAGCTTACTTCTTTCAGTATGCCATTTTTTAGTAGAAGTATGCGATTTGCTCGTTTGCATTCCTCAAAATTGTGTGTAATTTGAACAATAGTAGTGCCATTTTTATGCAAATTATCGAATAAAGCATCAACGTCTTTGCGAGCGAACGAGTCGAGCATAGAAGTAGGTTCGTCAAGAACAAGCAGTTTAGAATTCATAGCAATAGCGCTTGCTAAAGCTACTCGTTGCTGCTGTCCGCCGCTCATAGTGCTAGGGTCATCGTAACGCTTATCTTCCATGTGAACAGTTTTTAAAGCTTCGCTGATACTCTTATACATTGTTTTTCGAGGGAATTGCAAATTTTCTAGTCCGAAAGCAACATCTTCTTCAGTAATTGTTGTAATAATCTGGTCTTCAGGACTTTGGAAAAGTGCACCAATATATTTTCGTGCATTTTTATATGATTCAGCACAAGCAGTAGTATTTTCAAAAACTTTTTCACCGCATAATGTAACGTAACCGCTATCTGGTGCCGTTAAACCTGCAATAATTTTTGCCAAGGTTGACTTACCAGAACCGTTTTAATCCCACAATTGCCACGCGCTCGCCAGCATTAATTGTAAGACTTAAATTATTAAGCGTCCAAGTTTTTCCATCATCGTAGCTAAAGCAAATATTTCGCAACACTACTTGCGCATTGTTTTCAATCATGTGCTTTTTAGCTTCGTTCATGCTACTACTTGTGCTGATATTATGCATAATTATGCCGCTTAGAATTATTATTTATTTTCGTGTAGCAGGTTGGAAATTGGTTTGTAAATAAGCATAGTTACTACAACGTGAAGTGCAAGTTTAATAATATTAAACGGTAGCAGTGCTGGAATAATAAGAGCCACAACCTGTGAAACAGTCATGTGAGCATAAAGTGGCGTAATAACAAGATTTCCAGCTATTGCAAGAGCAATAGCAATAATTGATCCTGCCAAAAGTCCGATTATTGCGCCTTTTCTGGTATGCATTTTTTTGTAAATTAATGCCGCTGTGACGCTAGCTCCTAAAGATACTAGCACTGCCATAACTGTGCCTAGTGGATTGGTAAATAAGTGCGGTGCGAAACCTAGTATGCTTACTATTGCTGCAGCTGCAGGACCATATGCGAATCCTGCAACTAGGCATACTATTCCTGAAGGATCATATTTTAAATACGACAAGTCTGGAATAAGTGGAAATTCTATGAAACTTACAGCCATTGAAAGTGCCACGAATAGAGCGTATTTTGCTATTTTTTCGCTAGACCAGTTAGAGTTCTTTGCATAAGTTTGGTGATTATTTGTATTAGAAATGCCCATGATGGGTCTCCGTTTCTTTCATCCGGACTGTAACCGTTGGCTTCGGAATTTAACCGAATCAGCAGCTTGTAAGCCGCTCGCGGGCTTCAAAAACGCATGAAATACGTATTTTGTTACCGCCAGTAAGGATTTTCACCTTCCCTGAAACTAACTATTCTTTTGTATCTCATGCTAAGAACATTGTTGTGATAATTGTGTGGCGAGGGTAGGTGCGAGAATACAAGTATGAGCAATACGAGTGCATCAAAAAAAATTACTACTAATAACGCAACTAGCATTGATAAATTAGCTATTGTTGTTGTCACTTATAAGCGTCAAGAGCTTTTGGAGAATTTATTCCATTCGTTTGAATGTTTAAAAGAATGCCCTTGGCGTATTGTCGTTGTTGACAATGAGTGCAGTGACAAAACCGGCGAAATGGTTGCTCGTCTTGAAGCTTCTTTAACTAATCGTTGGGGTAAAGCTCAAAAAGATTGTGAAGGCAATGAACTTCATGTTGTGTATGCTCCTCAAGATGAAAATCTTGGTGGTGCTGGCGGTTTTAGTGCTGGTGTTAAAAAAGCTTATGAACTTGGAGCTAAGTGGTTCTGGGTTATGGATGACGATGTTGAAACAGTGCCTGAATCTATTGAGCGTCTTGCTCCTTGGACTAAGCGTCATGCTGTTGTTCAAGGAAGTCGTTTAGATTATGACGGTGGTAAATTCTACTGGCAGTACGATTTTTTGGTTCCGCTTGGTATTCCAAATCCTATTGCGCCTGCTGCTTTCGGCAGAGCTGGATACAAAGTTATGAATACGATGTGTTTTGAGGGCGGTTTGATTCGTCGAGATATAGTTGAAAAAATCGGCTTCCCGGATTCGCGCTACTTTATTTACTGGGATGATACTACTTACGGGTATCTTGCGAGTAAGGTTACGAATCCTATTGTTGTTCCGGATATTATTCTTCGTCGCACTCGTGATATTCCTAATTGGGATATTGCAGGAGTGCGTCAGCTAAATTCAACATCGGACATGAATCGTTATCATATTATGCGAAATAGAGGCTTTATGGCTCGCTACTTTATGGTTCATGGCGATTTTCGTCCGTTTATGTTTGCGCTTGGAACTGCTTTAACAGCTGCTAAAGAGCTTATTCGTTTGATAGCTGTCGATCGTGAGCATATTATTTCGGGTATTAGTAAATTGTTTACCGGTTGGATTGATTCTCGAAAAATTTTGCACGATCAAGACTGGAAACCTATGCCTTCGTTGAAGTAGAAGTTAGTAAACAGTAAGCGTGTCGTATCAAATATACGATAGAATACTGGTAATTGTCCATACAGCACACATTCAGAGGGGAGTGTTAGTGAAATGATTGACACTGCACAAGCATTTGGCGTCGATATTGGTGGATCCGGTATTAAGGCTGCTCCAGTAAATTTGGAAAAGGGAGAGTTCGCAGAACCTCGATACAAAATTCTCACTCCTACGGTTTCTACGCCTCAAGCAGTTGCAGATATTGTTCGTCAGCAGCTTGAACATTTTGAAGTACCTGCAGATGTTCCTGTTGGAATTGCATTCCCTGCTCCAATTAAGCCTGGTAAGAAGCTCGATTTTATGGCAAATCTTGACCAGTCTTGGATTGGTGTTGATGTTACTGAAGTCTTTAGCGAGGCTTGTGGTCGTCCTGTAACAGTAGTTAACGATGCCGATGCTGCTGGTTTAGCTGAGCAGCGTTTTGGTGCGGCGAAAGACAAGGATGGCTTGGTTATTGCTACTACTCTTGGCACTGGTATCGGCACGGCTTTGATTTACAACGGTGTGCTTATTCCAAACACTGAGCTTGGTCATATTCAGCTTGAAAAAGGTAAGGGCGATGCTGAAAAGTACGCTGCTTCTTCTGTTCGTGAAAAGTTGGATATGGGCTATAAGAAGTGGGCTAAGCGTTTGACTAAGTACTACGGCCTGATGGAAAAGTATTTCAACCCAGATTTGTTTGTTGTCGGTGGCGGTGTTAGCCGCGTAAGCGAAAAGTTCTTGCCGCATATCGATATTAAAACTCCTATTGTTGTTGCAACATTGCATAATGAGGCTGGAATTATTGGTGCAGCTTACTATGCAATGCAAAAGATGCAGCAAAACTAAAAAATAACTAAATATTATTTGTTATCTATTGAGCTGGGTGAGCAGTTTATGCTGCAGCCCAGCTTTTGTTATGCCAAGTGTTAGGGTAGTTTCGTGCGATTTTCTTCTAGAATAGATGTGAGTGAGCCAAATCCTATTATTTTAGCTCAGCGAAAAGCTATTTTTAATGGTGTAAAGCTTACTAAATTAAACGATTCCAATCCAACGTCTCACGGCTTAGCGCCTAAATGTTTAAGTGGACGTTACACGGCAGACCCTAGGGGTCCTAAGGAAATTCGCGATATTCTTTCAAACTTTATCAATAAGCGAGATAACCGCACTGAAAAGTCTGTTCCATCAAAGCTTAATCCAGATCAGCTTTATGTGCTTTCTTCAACTTCTCAAGCTTACGCATGGCTTATGATGCTTTTATGTGATGCAGGGGATGCCGTTATGGGACCGACTCCTGGATATCCTCTTATAGAGTCTATTGCGCGCTTGCAATGCGTGAATGCAATACCGTATCCTTTGCACTATGATGGTTCTTGGACTATTGATATTGCGCGTGTTAGAGAACTTTTAGAAGATGTGTCTTTGCGTATTAAAGCTCTTGTGCTTATTAATCCAAATAATCCTACAGGCTCATATGTCAAGCCTGAAGAACGTGGAATACTATTGCAATTATGTCGTGATAATGGTGTTGCGATTATTGCAGACGAAGTATTTTATGAATATTCGCTTGAACCTTTTGCTGGAAATGCTCGTCTTGCTGGAGAATCTTCTACTTTAGTTTTTGCGCTTGATGGATTCTCCAAAATGCTTGCTGCTCCTCACGCAAAAGTTGGTTGGATTGAAGTTTCAGGTCCTAAAGATGATGTTTATGAAGCACAAAAAAGGCTTGACGTTATAGCGGATGATTTTTTGCCTATTGGTAATACTGTTTCTGAGCGAATACCAGAATTATTGCAATATGCATCTTCTCAAAGCGCTATTGTACGAAATCGTATTATTAATAATCTGCATACGCTTCGAGAAACGTTGGCATCTACACCTAAATGCTGTGTTAGCGCGTTGCGTGCGGAGGGCGGATGGAATATTTTATTGCGTGTACCATCTTGCATTGACGATGATGTATTAGCTTTGAGATTGATGAAAGATTATAATTTAGTTTCTCAACCTGGATATTATTTCGATATGCCAGTTAATGGGTATTTAGCATTGTCATTATTGCCAGAGCCGCAACAGTTTATTAGCGGATTGCATGCGCTTCTTCGAACTGTAGATGCATTGTTAGAAGAATAGTAATTATATAAATAATTATTTAAAACAATGTCATCCAACTTCTAAACGCGAACCATAAGTTTGGATTAAAACGAAGCGTGCTGTCTTCACGTCCTGTAACAAACCAACTGAGTACAGCGATAGCAATAGAAGCAAATAGCAATACTGCTACAAGTAAGCGTATTGTGTAAGCAATAGTTTTTTTATGTAAAGAATTTTCTGATTGCAAAGTGGATGCATATTCTAAAATCAAGCTAATTCCAATTGCGGCAGCTATAGCAAAAGACCACGCAAAATCAGCAATATATCTCCATCCGATACCAGCTTTTAAGCTGTCAAAAACAATAAGAACAAGCCCAACTATTATAGCTATTACGCTTGTTTGCCAAGCAATATGCGTGCGGCAGCGTTTTTTCATAATAAATACGCATATTATGCCAACTAATGCCAATGGTGAAAGTGTAAACATTCCGCCAATCATAGGCTCTGCATATTGCCAACGGTCAAATGCAATAGGCTGAATACCAATCCAAGGAAAAGTTGGAATAAAACGCAAAGGTAGCGCAATATAGCTGAAAATAGACGGCAAAATATTTTGTGACGGCAAACGCATAGTCGTCATGTCAGTAATAGTTATTTGATACTCATTGCCAAAATTTAACGGTGAGCCAAAGCGCAAAAGATTATAAATGCCAAATGGAATTGCAGTAATTACGCATGGCAGTATCCAAGCTGCAAAATATTTAAAAGGCTTATGCCATGAAGAAACTTGTTTCCAGTTGCGCAAAATATTTGGTAAATCTTTTTCTATATGCGAATAAATTGCAGGAAGTGCAAAAAGAACAGCTATAGAAAAAGTAGGTCTACATCCTAAATTTAATGCAATAAAGAAAGAGCCTAAAACAATATTTAGCAAAGAGTGTGTTTTATTAAAACCTAGGTAGCACCACAATCCAAGAGATGTGAAGAAAAGTGAGGCTGCCATAGGTACGGAATAAAATGACGTTCTAAACCACAAATACACTGTATTTGAAGTAATGAAGAATAAAGCAAGAACGATGGATGTCGTTCCTAAAGATACTTTTTTTGAAGTCTGCTCAATAATTCGAATAACCAATAGGGAACCTGCGATAAGAAAACCAATTAAGAATATTATCGTAGCTACTGTTGTTGGAAGCATAGAGCCTTCAGGAGTCCATAGTCTTGAAATAATGCGATAAGGCAAAAATAGCAATATTGCTGGAAGAACTCCGAAGTAGGAATACCAGTGACCTTTGTAGTATGCGTAATCCCAATACATATGTTGTACTGAGTGGTTTAACAAATTATTTCTAGCCGTAGGATCGTAAGGATTTTGCAAGTGTTCTAACTCATTAGGAACAGGAAGATTTAAATGCACTTGACCTTTTAACAATGCGTCTGCAGTGTGAGCATATTGATCAAAATCATATGCATAATTACCGTTTGTGTAAAAATGCATAGGAGTTGCGTTTCGTAAATTCCAAAAAATAGTTATTAACCCAACAGCAATAAATGGAAGAAGAGAAGCAGCAAAGCAGCAACGTTGAATAAGACTATGAGTGTTGAGTTTGATTTTCCAAAGCTTGGACCAAGGATTCCAAAGCGTAACAAGAAATGCAAAAATAGCAAGTATTAATACGCGACCCCATGACCACCTAAAAGGCACTCGAACGTTTGCTCTTGAGTCTTCAATATTCAATATTGATCCTATTGGATGTTGCAGCCACACTCTAACAATGCAAGATTTTCCTACTGCTTGTTTTGGAAGTTTAAGCAAAGATGGGTTTAGAGAAGCAGTGTTTGTGCTTTGAGGTTTGCTTAAGTATTTGTTTGCTTCAACTAAAACATTGATGTTTGAAATAAGATTATTATTTTTGCTTTTCTTTTTAATAATCGCAGGCTCTAAGCGAATATAAGGCGAACTTCCATCGGATGTTACTTCTAAATATGCTTCTGAAGGATCCGTTATAAGAATGCCGCCGGAAGCTAAGCGTCTAATTCCAGAACCTATATCGTTGTGTGCAGAAATGCTATCTGTGCTTCCTGTAACACTGCTCCAAAATGGCAGATTTCCAATAGAACATTCAAATAAGGTTATAAGAATTATTACGATGAATGGTATTCGCAAAAAATGTAGCGTACGTTTTATGCAATGTTTGTCAATTTGATTGCTTATACGACTGTTGTCACTATTTGCCGTATTTGGCAAAGTCTTAGACGCGTACGTTGAAATCACTGCTTAACCATTCTATTGCACAATTCAAGTAATTCAGTTCAACATTTTACTCTTCGGCAACTAAATCGAGATATTCGTCATTCCACAAATCTTCGTCGCCATCAGGCATGAGTAGCACTCGCTCAGGTTGTAAGGCTTGGACTGCACCCTCATCGTGTGTAACAAGAACAATTGCTCCCTCATACTTTGCAATAGCTTTAAGTATTTCATCTCGAGATGCTGGGTCTAAGTTGTTAGTAGGTTCGTCTAGTAGTAGCACATTGGCCTTGGAAGTGACTAGTGTTGCAAGTGCTAGACGCGTTTTTTCGCCACCTGAAAGCACTCTTGCAGGCTTCATTGCGTCGTCGCCGGAAAACAGGAAGCTGCCAAGCATAGAACGTGCTTGCGTGTCATCCAGGTTTGGTGCAACATGCTGAAGGTTTTCCAAAACTGTAGAATCCAAGTCTAATGTATCGTGTTCCTGTGCAAAATAACCGATTTTGCATCCGTGTCCGTATTGAACTTCACCAGTATCTGCTGTTTCTTCTCCTGCCAAAATGCGTAATGTTGTTGTTTTTCCAGCACCGTTATAGCCTAGAATGACAACGCGTGAACCTTTGTCTATAGCAAGATTAATTCCAGCGAAAACAATATTAGAACCATACGCTTTGGAAATATCTTTTGCCATAATTGGAGTTTTTCCGCATGCAGCTGGTTCTGGAAAACGAATATCTGCAACTTTTTCTTGTTTTTGAGCTTCACTTGTTTCGCTTAATAGGCGTTCAGCTCTTCGCATCATGTTTTGAGCAGCAACTGCTTTTGTAGCTTTAGCATGCAAGCGAATGCCTTGTTTCATAAGGCGTTCAGCTTTCTTTTCTGCAACTTCTCGTTCGCGACGACGTCTTTCTTCGTCTACTACGCGCTGATGCAAGTATGCTTTCCAACCCATTGAGTACATGTCTATTTTTGCAAGTTGCGCATCTAAATGCCATACTTTGTTGACTACTTCGTCTAGTAATTCTGTGGAGTGAGAAATTACTAGGAATCCGCCTTCAAATCGTTTAAGATAATTGCGCAACCATATTATTGAGTCTGCGTCTAAGTGGTTTGTAGGCTCATCGAGAATTAATGTATCTGCGTCAGAAAACAGAATTCTAGCAAGTTCTATGCGGCGACGTTGACCACCTGAAAGTGTTCCTAAAGCTTGTTGCATAACTTCTTGTGGAAGTCCCAAGCTTGTTGCCATCGATATTGCTTCAGATTGCACTGAATAACCGCCTGCTTTTTCAAAATCTTGCATTGCTTTGTCGTAGCGGTTCATAGCTTTAGTCATTATGTCTGGATCTGGATCTGTCATTTCTTTTTCCGCTTTGCGAATACGCGAAACGATAGAAGCAATATCTCGAGCACTCATAATGCGATCTATAACACTTTGCTCTGGGTCTGCTGCGTGCGTGTCTTGAGGTAAGTAGCCTAAACCTCCACTAACTCTAACCGAGCCTCCTGCTGGCAGCATGTCTCCTGTAATAACGCGAGTAAGCGTAGTTTTGCCTGCGCCGTTTCTGCCGACTAAACCGATCTTATCTCCCTTTGTGACGTGAAAATCGGTAGGATTTAACAGCGTTCGCGCACCAATCTGAATGGTTAAAGCTTGTGCGTCAATAGGCATAATGTCTGTTCCGTTCCCCAAAATTTAGGCTGTTAGTATTTATTACTTATAAAAGTCATAACCAAACTCACCATTATACTGCTTACTGGTAACGAATACAGCATGTGGTTGATAGTCAAATACTTTACTTTTTCGAACACTTGTTCTATAATTTTCTTGTTAGTAATAAAATTGGGTATTGGTTGGGAATATTCAAGTGATTATGGGGAAGTGTGGAGGTAATTGTGTCAAAACAGGCGAATGAACAAAATGACTCGTTGCAAGAATTGCTTGATAATGCTCCTATGAGCGCTAACAACGGTACTTTTATAGCTGATTTATCTAGTATTCCTTCTGAATGGAAAATAACTATCCAGGGTGCTAGAGAGCATAATCTAAAAAATGTAAGTTTATCGATTCCTAGGAATCGTATGGTTGTTTTTACTGGTCTTTCTGGATCTGGTAAGTCCTCGCTTGCGTTTGATACGCTTTTTGCAGAAGGTCAGCGACGCTATGTTGAGTCGCTTAGTGCTTATGCTCGCCAATTTTTAGGACGTATGGATAAGCCTGATGTTGATTTTATTGAGGGCCTAAGTCCTGCTGTTTCTATTGATCAAAAAACTACGAATCGTAATCCTCGTTCTACTGTTGGAACTATTACAGAAATATATGATTATTTGCGATTATTGTTTGCTAGGATTGGTGTGCCTCACTGTCCTGAATGTGGTCAAATAGTAAGCTCTCAAACTCCTCAGCAAATGACTGATTCGTTGCTTGCTATGCCAGAACGTACGAGGTTACAAATTCTTGCTCCAGTAGTTCGTGGTCGTAAAGGAGAATTTAAAGACACGCTTGAGCTTTTGCGCTCAGATGGTTATGCTCGTGCGATTATTGACGGACAAATGCATGAGCTTTCTGAAGATATTACTCTTACTAAACAGAAGAAACATACAATTGAAGTAGTAGTAGATCGTTTAGTTATTAAAGATGGCATTCGTGTTCGATTAACTGATTCGATTGAAACAGCATTAAAACTATCTAAGGGAGTAGTAATTGCTGATTTTGTTGACGAACCAGAAGACTCACAAACGCGTCGTAAATCATTTTCGGAGCATCGCGCATGCCCAAATAATCATCAATTAGAGCTTGATGAGATTGAGCCTAGAACATTTTCATTCAATGCTCCTTATGGTGCTTGCTCTGAATGTTCTGGCATTGGATACAATCTCGAAATTGATCCTGAACTTGTTATCCCAGACCCAGACAAATCTCTTGCGCAGGGAGCTATTGAGCCGTGGGCAATGAATAAGTCAGCTGGAATGTATTATCAGCACATACTTTCAGGACTTGCTAAAGATTTGCATTTTGATATGAATACTCCGTGGAAGGATCTAGCGGAAGACGTTAAACATGACATCATGTATGGTCATGATTTCACAGTTCAAGTTTCCTACACAAATAGGTGGGGGCGTCAGCGTGAATATTCTACTGGCTTTGAAGGTGTAGTTCGTACGCTTATGCGCAAACATGACGAAACTGATTCTGATCAAATGCGTCAATATTATGAGTCGTATATGCGTGAAGTTCCATGCCAAAAATGTAATGGAAAGCGTTTACGTCCAGAAGTTCTTGCAGTTACAGTATCTAATACTTCCATAGCTGAAGTTTGCGATATGCCAGTAGAGCGAAGTCTAGCATGGGTAAATGCTTTGCATTTGGATGGTTCTCAAGCAGTAATTGCAACAGAAATATTAAAAGAGATTCGTGCTCGACTTGGTTTTTTGAACGATGTGGGTTTAAGCTATCTCACTCTTTCAAGAGCTGCAAAAACTTTGTCTGGTGGAGAGGCTCAACGTATTCGTTTAGCTACTCAAATTGGATCAGGTTTAGTTGGTGTTATGTACGTGCTTGATGAGCCGTCTATTGGATTGCATCAAAGAGATAATGAGCGTTTGATTGCAACATTGCATCATCTGCGAAATCTTGGTAATACGCTTATTGTTGTCGAGCATGATGAAGATACTATTCGTCAGTCCGATTGGCTTGTTGATATTGGTCCAGAAGCTGGCGAGCATGGAGGAGAAGTAGTATATTCAGGTCCGTCTGATGGAATTATTAAAGCTCAGCGTTCAATTACTGGAGATTATATTGCTCACAGACGCTCAATAGATGTGCCAAAACAACGTCGTAGTGTAGACGAAAATCGTATGCTCCATATAATTAATGCCCATGAGCATAATTTAAAAAATATTGATGTAAGCATACCTTTGGGAGTATTCACATGCATAACGGGTGTATCTGGATCTGGTAAATCAACACTTATAAACTCAATTTTATATCCTGTTCTTGCAGACAAACTAAATGGTGCTCGAATTGTTCCAGGAAAGCACAAACGTATTGATGGTATTGAGCTTTGTGACAAAGTAGTGCATGTCGATCAGAATCCTATAGGAAGAACTCCTCGTTCTAATCCAGCAACTTACACTGGTGTTTGGGATAAAATACGTTCATTGTTTGCTCAGACTCCAGAAGCAAAAGTTCGTGGCTATGGTCCTGGTCGCTTCTCGTTTAATGTTAAAGGAGGCAGATGTGAAGCATGTCATGGCGACGGTACTTTAAAAATAGAAATGAACTTTTTGCCTGACGTATACGTAGAGTGTGAAGTTTGTCATGGTAAACGTTATAACCGTGAAACTTTGGAAGTTACATATAACGGAAAGTCTGTTGCAGATGTTCTTAATATGCCTATTTGTGAAGCTGCAATATTTTTCAAAGCATATCCTTCTATTTCTCGATATTTAGATACTTTAGTAAAAGTTGGCTTGGGCTATATTCGTCTTGGTCAAAGCGCAACAACGCTTTCTGGCGGTGAGTCTCAACGAGTAAAGCTTGCTACAGAGCTGCAGAGAAGATCTACTGGTAAAACAGTTTATATTCTTGATGAACCTACTACTGGACTGCATTTTGAAGATGTTAGGAAACTTCTAGCGGTTTTGCAATCTCTTGTAGATAAAGGCAACAGTGTTATTGTAATTGAACATAATCTTGATGTTGTGAAATCTGCAGATTGGATTATTGATTTAGGTCCAGAAGGAGGAGATAAAGGCGGAACCTTAGTTGCAGAAGGTAGTCCTGAGAGCGTAGCGCGTAATGGCGAGAGTTGGACAGGTAAATTCCTTAAGCAAATGTTACATTAAGCGTTCAAAAAAGTTACCGATCTGTAATTTGCTGAACTGAGAAATTTACTCGACAAATCTTATGAATAGTTGCATAAATCTTGTTTAGGAAAGGAGGTGAAAATGAAAGATAATGATCTTAATAAAAATTCTTATAAAGCATATGATTTGCAAGAAGAAAATAGGATGAGAGATAGTGAAAAATGGCGTAAAACGCAAGCAATAATAGATGAACAGTTTTCGAAAGATTCATCATTTGATGATGAAAGAGTAAATGCATTAGGAGCTCCATTGCTTGGTGATACCCGTGATTTATTCCGTCCAGCTTCTCGTGATATTCCAGCGCAACCTGGAGTATACAAGTGGCGTGATGGCGAGGGGCGAGTTATTTACGTTGGAAAAGCAAAAAATTTACGCAATCGTTTAGCGAATTATTTTCAACCTCTTTACCAACTTCATCCTAGAACTCAATCTATGGTTCTTACAGCTCGCAGTTTGGAATGGACTGTTGTAAGCACTGAATTTGAGGCTCTTACACTTGAATATACTTGGATTAAAGCTTTTAATCCTAGGTTTAATGTAGTTTTTCGTGACGATAAAACATATCCTTATGTTGCAGTTTCGCTAGAGGAAACTTTTCCAAGAGTATGGATTACTAGAAATCGTAGTGCGCGGCATGCTAGATATTTTGGTCCGTATGCAAAAGTGTGGCCTCTTCGTCATAGTTTAGATTCTTTACTTAAAACTTTTCCTATTCGCACATGCTCATCCTCTGTTTTTAGCAAAGCTCATAGGACTGGTAGACCTTGCTTATTTGCTTCGATTGGTAAATGTTCAGCTCCTTGTATAGGAAACATAGATCCTAGCGAACATCGCAAGATGGTAGAACATGTAGTTGGCATACTTACAGGCAGTGTTGGAGAGTCTTATATTTCACAAATTAAGAATGAGATGAAAGAAGCAAGTGAAGAGCTAGAATTTGAGCGTGCAGCTAAATTGCGTGACGAAATTGCTGTTTTGAACACTATTTTGCAACAAAATGCAGTTGTGTTTGACAATGATGTAGAAGCAGATGTTTTTGGATTCTGCGGAGATGAGCTTGAAGCGTCAATTCATGTATTTTTTGTCAGAGCTGGAATGATTCGTGGAGAGAAAAATTGGTCGGTAGAACGAAATGAGCATATCAGTGACAGTGATCTTATAGCTGATTTATTAACTCGCGTATACGCAGAATATGAGCAAAATTACACACAAAACCATGAAGATACTATTAGCATTAAGAAAGTTCGCGACGCTGTTAGCTCTACGCAGCAAGCTACTGCAACTGATGTAATATTGCGAGCGCAAGCTACTAAAACTCGTCGTGAACGTCAAGAGAGAACAGGTCGTGAGGATTTACTTGCTCCTATTTCGCCTGTTCCTCGTGAGATTATAGTTCCAATTAAAATTTCTGATGAACGTAAGCAAGAGCTTGAATTGTGGCTTAGCAATATTCGTGGTTCTCAAGTAAGTATTAGAGTTGCAGAGCGCGGAGAAAAACGTGCTCTTATGGATCGTGCAAACGATAATGCTAGTCAGGAATTGAAACGAATAAAATCTAGCCGTATTAACAGCATAGATATGAGAACAGAAGCTATGAACGAAATAGCAAAAGCGCTTGGAATGAGTAAATCTCCTTTGCGAATTGAATGTTATGATATTTCAAATACAGTTGATGGCAGTTATCAAGTTGCTTCTATGGTTGTTTTTGAAGATGGTGTTGCTCGTCCTAGTGAGTACCGTCATTTTGCGGTTCGAGGTGAACATGGTGATGGTAAAATAGATGATTTAAGTGCTGTTTATGAAACATTATTGCGAAGGTTTAAGCATAAAGATGTTTATGCAGAAAATAGGCTTGATGCATCAGATTCATCAGATACATCAGATACATCTGACTCATCTGATATTAATATTTGCGATGCTAACAGTATTTCTAATAAGCATTTTTCAGGTAATTCATTGACTAGTGCGCGGCATTTTGCTTATAAACCTCAATTAATTATTGTCGATGGAGGAAAAGAACAAGCAAAAGCTGCTAAAAGAGCTATGAGAGATGCTGGCGTAAGTGATATTACTGTTTGTGGTTTAGCTAAGAAGCTTGAAGAAGTGTGGCTTCCTGACGAAGATTATCCAATCATTTTTAAGAGAAGCTCAGAAGGATTGTATTTATTGCAGCGTGCTAGAGACGAGTCTCATCGTTTTGCTATTTCGTATCATCGTAAATTGCGAAGAAAAGGTTCATTGCATTCTACTTTTGATGCAATTCCTGGAATTGGAGCAGTGTATCGCAAGCGTTTGCTTGCATCTTTTGGTTCAATAAAATCTTTGAAAAATGCTTCATTAGAAGATTTGCAAAAAGTACCTGGAATTGGCGAGAATAAAGCAAAAGCTATATACAGTGCTTTGCGTAAAAATAATGATAAATAGCTTTTGAATTACTATGAGTCTTACTATGAGTCGTAACTCGTCAGCATAAGGCACTAGCCTAAGAAGTATGTCTCAGGAAATTGAAATTGGTTTGGGCAAAAAAGCCCGAGTTGCATATTCGCTTGACGATATTGCTATTGTTCCTTCGCGCCGCTCGCGTGATCCTCAAGCTGTATCTACTTCATGGCAAGTAGATGCTTACACGTTTGATATCCCAATTATTGCTGCTCCGATGGATTCTGTTACTAGCCCGGATACTGCGATTGCAATTGGTCAAATGGGTGGTCTTGGAGTTCTTGATCTAGAAGGTTTATGGACTCGATATGAGAATCCAGAACCTTTGTTAAAAGAAATAGCTGAGATGCCGTCAAATATTGCAACCCGCCGCATTCAGGAGATTTATACTGAGCCAATCAAACCAGAATTGATTGCAAAGCGTTTGCATACAATCAGAGATGCTGGAGTGACAGTAGCAGGAGCTCTTTCTCCACAACGCACGCAAGAATTATATAACACTGTGCTAGAAGCTGGTGTTGATTTATTTGTGATTCGCGGAACAGCAGTATCTGCGGAACATGTTTCTAAAGATCATGAACCTCTTGATTTAAAGAAGTTTATTTACGATCTCGATGTCCCTGTTATTGTTGGAGGTTGCGCGGATTATACTTCTGCTCTTCATTTGATGAGAACTGGAGCTGCAGGTATTTTAGTCGGATTTGGCGGCGGAGCAGTATCCGCAACAATGAATACTTTAGGTGTGCAAGCACCTATGGCTACTGCCATTGCGGATGTTGCTGAAGCTCGTAGGGATTATATGGATGAATCCGGCGGTCGTTACGTGCAAATTATTGCTGATGGAGGAATGGGTAATTCCGGCAGCTTTATTAAGGCTCTTGCAGTTGGAGCTGACGCAGTTATGCTTGGTACTCCATTAGCTCGCGCAACTGAGGCTCCTGGTCATGGCACTCATTGGGGTGCTGAGGCTCGCCATTCATCACTTCCTCGTGGCATGCGCTCAAATGTTGGCACTGTGGCTCCGTTAGAAAATATTCTTTTCGGTCCAAGTCATGAAGCAGATGGTACTACAAACTTTGTTGGTGCATTGCGCAGAACAATGGCTTCTACAGGTTATGTTGATGTTAAGAGCTTCCAGCGTTGCAACGTAGTATTTAACCCATTCCATCAGGATATTCGTTAGTGTTATAAGTATGATGCTTATTGCATAAAATATGGCGGTTCAGTAATTTGCTCTGAGCCGCCATTTTTGTTTTCAAAATTGTTATATCTATATGAACATTCTATTGATTTATGCATAAATATGATTTTTTAGCTATATTTGCTATTCTTTTAAACCGTAATGTGTATAATTCAACACGCATAAAATCGTTTATTTTCAATAAAAACGACGAATATTTTGTAATTTATCCACATTTTTATTAATTACGCAGTTAGAGAAAAATTACGTTGTAAGCTTTTATCTAAACTCGTTTAGTTTGTAGAAATATAAGCTTAACAAGTTTTAAATAACAACAGTTTTAAATAATTGTTAAAACAGGAGAGAAACATGAAGATAGATTTTGCTGATGCCTATGGCATGGAAGATAACGATTACAGTGATGATGAGCTGAAAGATAAGTCCTCAAAGACTAAGAAAAACAATGACGAGGATCCTCCACATGTTTTCTGTAGACCTCGTATTAGCTTGCCTGTATATGAGGGTGAAGTTAGTGTTGGTTTTTCGCGTGAATGCTTGAAATACCATGTTGGAATGTGTTATTTCGACAGTAGAGATGAGCAGGCTTTTGTTAATTTAGCTTTAAAAACTTGTCAAATTGCTTGCATAGCTGCAGATATTTCGAGAGGTAGGCCTATTTCTCCAGCAATGTCGCAGCTTTTAACAAAAAGTTGTATTACTAAATTAACTAACATGTGGAAACTGATGGATGAGTATTTCACTGATAATAACGATTCGGAAACTCGCTCTGCTGTGCGTAGTTTTCCTGCAGTTCCGAGTTTGTTTAATGGAATGCTAGTCAGCCCGAATCATTTTGAAGGTGTTGTGCGCATTTGTGCAGGACCTGTGAAATACTGGGCGTCGTTATCTTTGGAATTGAAAAATAATCGTTGGATTTGCACGTATGCAGATCTAGGATAAAATCGTCGCTTATAGTAGGTAGCTGAAATAAGACATCTATGATAATGCGTTTGAAGACTTATGTACATATATTCAAATAAATATGAGCCCCTTATTGCTTGATTTGCTGATTTTTCAACAATTTTAGCAATAAAGGGGTTCACTTTTGTAAGATTAAACATTCTAACTTGTACGACTTGTAGAATCTAAGTTTTTTCCCAGTGTTTGTTTGTAAATGACAATATTAAGTATTATTTTTTGTACTTCGTGCAGTCGTGTCGATTCTGTTATCAAGTACAATAAATAATATGCTCCGAGAATTTGCTGTAGAAGCCATTCACCCAACTCAAGACGGTGATACCATTTATTCCTTACTCGCCAATCGTGCTATGCGTAGCCCACAAGACTTGGTTGCTCAATGGCAAGACGATGAAACTCGTCGTTGGCATGATGTTACTTCATCTGAAATGCTCGCGAAAGTTCGTGCAGTAGCTCGAGGCTTAATAGCACTCGGAGTTCAGCATGGCTCCAAAGTTGTTATTTACTCTGCTACATGTTATGAGTGGGGTATTGTCGATTTTGCTTGTGCATGTATTGGTGCTGTAAGCGTTCCTATTTATGAAACAGATTCAGCATTGCAGGCAGCTGACATTATCGATGAAGTTAAGCCAGTTATTGCTTTTGCTGGAGACGATGCGCATGCTCAATGCTTAGAGCGTGTTCGTCAGGATCATAAACATATAACTTTGAAAACCGTATTTAATTTCAAAGCTGGTGGCTTGGAAGCAGTTGTTGATTTTGGTAGATCTATTACTGAGGATGAGCTTAATAAAGCTGTTGATGTTGTTAAGGCAGATGATTTAGCTACTATTGTTTACACCTCTGGCTCGACTGGTAGACCTAAAGGCGCAATGCTTTCAAATCGTAATTTTACGCATATTGTTTTTGCTGGTTACGATGTTCTTAACGATATGTTATGCAAACCAAATCGTTTGCTTTTATTCCTTCCATTGGCGCATTGTTTTGCTCGGTACATTCAATATGTTGCTATTGGTGCTCACGGTGTTATTGGATATGTGCCTAATGCTAAGCATCTTTTGGCTGATTTGCGTAGTTTTAAGCCTACGTATTTACTTGGCGTGCCTAGAGTTTTTGAAAAAGTTTATAATGCTGCGTCACAAAAAGCTGGTGCTGGCATAAAGGGTCGTATCTTTGCTAAAGCTGTAAAGCATTTCATTCAATGGTCTCGCGACAATGTTGAAGGTAAAACTCATTCTCTTGCTGCACGCATGAATCATGCGATGTACATGAAAACAGTTGGTTCTTCTATTCGTTCAGCTTTAGGTCCTAATCTTTCATGGTTAGCTTGCGGTGGAGCTCCAATGGATGCTGATTTGGCTCATTTCTTTAATGGTCTTGATGGTATTACTTTTATTCAAGGGTATGGAATGACTGAAACTGCCGCTCCTTGTGTAGTTAATTTTGAGCATGCAAATCAAGTTGGATCTGTAGGTCGACCTGGTCCTGGTATAGCTATCCGTCTTGCTGACGACGATGAAGTGCTTATTAAAGGTCCTAACGTATTTATGGGATATTTCAATAAGCCTGAGCTTACTGCAGAAGTTATTGACGAAGATGGATGGTTGCATTCAGGCGATCTTGGCTCAATAGATGATGAAGGATTCTTGTCTATTACTGGTCGCAAAAAAGATATTATTATTACTGCCGGTGGCAAGAATATAAGTCCTGCTCCTATGGAAGGTATTATTGCTCAATGCCCATTAGTTTCTCATGCTGTAGTAGTGGGCGATGGTAAGCCATTTGTTTCTGCTTTAATTGAGCTTGATCCAGATATGGTTCGTTCTTGGCTAAAGAATAAGGGTATGGATGTTAACCTTACTATGAGTGAGATTGCTACTAACGAAGCAGTGCGTTCAGTAATTCAGCAATTTATTGACCAAGCTAATAGTACTGTTTCTCGCGCTGAGTCTGTTCGTAAGTTTGTTATTTTGCAAGATGAATTTACTCAAGATGCTGGAACCTTGACTCCAAGTATGAAGATTGTTCGTCCGAAGATTCTTGCTCGCTATGCTGATATTATCGAAACGCAATTGTATGCTCCAAAGCCTAATACTCGTCCTTTGCCAGCAACTGTAAAGATTCTCGATAAAACTACTGAGACTGTTAAGCAAGCACAGGAGACTGTTAAGCAGGCTCAAGAAGCTGTAACTCCTCGAGTACGTCAAGCTATCGATCAAGCTGCGAATCATTTGAAGCGTTTTGGTGAAGAATCTTCATCAGATTCCTCTTCGACATCGCATAGTGATCATAATGAACATGTCGAGTAAAAAGCTTACATATTTGTAGTTGTTTTTTCGTTATTCCTACTTACATAAAAGAAAGAGTAATCGAGTGTCTATTAGAAAAATTCGTATTGTTCCGGATCCCGTATTGCGAACTCCTTGTGATGAGATTCGTGAAATTACGCCAGCTGTGAAACATTTAGTCGATGATTTATTGGAAACGGTAAATGATCCAGGTAGAGCTGGATTGTCTGCTAATCAGATTGGTGTAAGTTTTAGAGCTTTTTCTTACAATATAAATGGTCGAATTGGCTATATTCTAAATCCAGTAATTGAAGAGCTAAAAGGTGAACAGTACGACGACGAGGGTTGCCTTTCTGTTCCGGGATTATGGTACAAAACTAGGCGTGCAAATTATGCTAGAGCTCGTGGAATTGATTTAGATGGTAAGACTGTAGTGCTTGAAGGTGAAGGTCTTATGGCTAGAATGATTCAGCATGAGTGTGATCATTTAGATGGTCATATTTATTTAGATAGGCTTGAAAAGGATGTGCGCCGTCAAGCGTTGCGTGAGTTGCGCAATAATATGCGTAGCTAAGTTTTAGTTTTTATGCGTTATGTGTAAATAATTTTTTAAAAGTTATCGGCATTTTTGTTGCTTTTATTGCTACAAGGATGCCGATTTTTGGTATTGAGTATCTGATATAATCACTCTCTGCGTGTCCATTTTGAGCATGAGTATTGCCGCGTTATATGATTGCTCGCTTTTTATTGTCTACACGGATTCGCAAATACGCGCCATGTACGCGTCCGTTCGTGTCGGTCGGCTTGGATTTAGGCATGTGTCAGCCAAGTTGCATGCGAACAGACATGGCCAGGAAATAACCGACAAGAAAGGTATATAGATATGGCACAGATTACCATGAGCGAAATGCTGAAGGCTGGTTTGCACTTCGGTCATCAGACTCGTCGCTGGAACCCAAAGATGAAGCAGTTCATTCTTACCCAGCGCAATGGTATTCATATCATCAATTTGTTCAAGTCTCTCGACATGATCGACAAGGCTTATGACTTCATCAAGCAGACTGTTGCTCACAACGGCACTGTTCTCTTCGTGGGCACTAAGAAGCAGGCTCAGGAAGCTGTACAGAATCAGGCAACTCGCGTAAACATGCCTTATGTTTGCGAGCGTTGGCTTGGCGGTATGTTGACCAATTTCCAGACTGTTTCTACTCGCGTAAAGCGCTTGAAGGAACTTGAGGAAATGGACTTCAGTGATGTTCGTGGATCCGGCTTGACTAAGAAGGAACTTTTGCTTCTCGAGCGCGAGAAGGACAAGCTTTCCAAGCAGCTCGGTGGTATTCGCAACATGAACCGCACTCCATCCGCCATGTTCGTTGTTGATATTAACAAGGAAGCTTTGGCTGTTGAAGAAGCCCATAAGCTTGGTATTCCAGTTGTGGCAATTGTTGATACCAACACTGATCCTGAGTCTGTTGAGTATCCAATTCCTGCTAACGACGATGCTATTCGTGGCATTGAGTTATTGACCAGCTTGATGGCTGATGCTGTAGCTGAAGGCTTGCTTGAGCATGCCGGTAAGGGCGCTAAGTCTGAAGGTAATGATGCTCAGCCAATGGCAGCTTGGGAGAAGGAATTGCTCACCAAGGAAGGCGAAGCTGAAGCTAAGCCTGCCAAGGAAGAAAATACTGAGGCAAACGCCTGATAAGCTAATTTGCAACCAGATTCTTATCTAGAAGCTGCAAAATCCAATTGATTTTGCTTTTTGCAGCTTTTAAGAATCATATTGATACGAGGAGAACAAAATGGCAGCAATTACTGCAGCGTTGATTAAGCAGGTGCGTGAAGAAACCGGCGCCGGCATGATGGACGTTAAAAAGGCTCTTACTGAAGCTGAAGGCGACGTTGCCCGCGCTAAGGAAATCATCCGCGCTAAGGGTATTCAGGCAGCTGGTAAGCGTGAAGGTCGTAAGGCTCAGGAAGGTACCATCGCTTCTAAGGTTGTTAAGTCTGCTGAAGGCGAAACTGGTTACGCAGTTGAGTTGAATTCTGAAACTGACTTTGTGGCAAAGACACCAAAGTTTGTGGAATTCTCAAACACTGTTCTTGACCATGCTGTTGAAGCTAATGCTTCTACTGCTGAAGAAGTACTTGCAGCACCAGCTGATGGCGCAACTGTTAAGGAATCTGTTGAAGAAGCAGCAGCTTTGTTTGGCGAGCACGTCAAGGTTGGTCAGGTTGCTAAGGTAAGCGGTCCACACGTTGAGATTTATGCTCACAAGAAGTCTGTGGAATTGCCTCCAAGCATCGTTTCCATGATTGCTACTGACGAGGCTGGTGCAAAGGTTGCTCACGAAGCTGCTTTGCAGATTTCCGCTATGGGTGCGCAGTGGCTTCGCCGCGAAGATGTTCCAGAAGAAGTTTTGGAATCTGAGCGTCGCGTTGCAACCGAGAAGTCCTTGGCTGAAGGCAAGCCAGAGAAGATTGTTCCAAAGATTGTTGAAGGACGTATGAACGCTTTCTTCAAGGAAACTGTACTTCTCGAGCAGGCATACGTTAAGGATCCATCCAAGAGCGTTGGTGACTTGTTCAAGGAAGTTGGCGGCACCGCTCTTGCCTTTGCTCGCGTTGAGGTTGGCAAAGGTGCTGCTGAATAAGCACTAATTATATAAGAATTTATTTTTGTTCTTGTATATAGGGTTGCGTGCACAAGTTGTGCGCAACCCATTTTTTATATTCATTTTCCAGCTTAACGTGCGTTTTGAGTGTCGTTATTGATAGATAAACTGACAAAGATATACCTCATTCGCCGTTATGACTGGAGGAATCTGTATGGCTATTGCACAAACGGATGAAGGAAAGTCCCGTAGGGTTTTATTAAAGCTTTCTGGAGAAGCATTCGGTGGTGGCGCTGTTGGTATTGATACTAATGTTATTCGTAGGATTGCTGGCGAAATAGTAGCTGCAGTGAATCAAGGCGTTCAGGTTGCTATTGTTGTCGGCGGCGGTAACTTCTTTAGGGGAGCAGAACTGCAGCAAGCAGGTATTGATCGTAGCCGTGGCGATTATATGGGTATGTTGGGCACTGTAATGAACTGCTTGGCTCTTCAGGATTTTCTTGAGCAAGCAGGGCAAGCAACTCGCGTACAAACTGCTATTACAATGGGTCAGGTTGCAGAACCTTATATTCCGTTGAAAGCAATTCGTCACCTTGAAAAGGGTCGTGTGGTTATTTTTGGTGCTGGTGCCGGAATGCCATATTTTTCTACTGATACTGTTTCTATTCAACGTTCATTGGAAATTCATTGCGATGAAGTTCTTATGGGCAAGAATGGTGTGGATGGCGTATATAGTGCTGATCCTCGTAAAGATTCTACTGCTCGTAAGTTCCTAACATTAAACTACAATCGCGCTATCGTTGATGGTTTAGCTGTTATGGATGCGTCTGCGCTTTCTATGGCTCGCGATAATAATCAAAAAATTCGTGTGTTTGGTCTTGAGGGCGAAGGTAACGTAACTAGTGCTCTTGTTGGAGAATCTATTGGCACATTAGTGTCTAATGCAGAGCCAACATTTGCTTAAATATTATAAAGGAGAACACATGTCAGCAATAATTGATCAAGCCCGTGAACAGATGAATAAGTCTGTTGAAGCTACTAAAGAGAATTTTATGGGTATTCGCACCGGTCGTGCTAATCCTGCTTTGCTAAACGGAATTATGGTTGATTATTATGGTGCTCCAACTCCAATTAAAGCTGTTGCATCTATTGGTGTTCCAGAGCCTAGAACTCTTTCAGTTACGCCTTTTGACGCTTCTCAAGCGAATGCTGTTGAAAAGGCTATTCGCGATTCTGATTTAGGTGTAAGCCCTAATCGTGATGGCAATGTTATTCGTGTTACTATGCCAGAGCTCACGGAAGAGCGTCGCAAGGAATACGTCAAGCTTGCTAAGAATAAAGCAGAAGAAGGCAAAGTTGCAGTTCGCAATATTCGTCGCAAAGCTAAGGAATCTATTGACAAGTCTGTTAAAGATGGTGAACTTGGCGAAGATGAAGGCGATCGTTTACAAAAAGAGCTTGATAAAGTAACTAAGCAAGTTACTGATTCTTTAGACGTTTTGCTTGAAGGTAAGCAAAAAGAAATTATGGAAGTCTGAGATTTTTGTAGTTTCAAACTGAATGGGTGCCGTATGAGTCAAATAAAACAGCATAATTTTGCCAATGAAGTCAGTAAAGCAAATGCTGAAAAAACTGCATCAGAAGTAGGATTGTCTTTTGACAAAGCAGATACTGCTACACATGGCACCCATGAAACTTTAAGTGATATTAATCGTCGCACGGGCAGGAATATGCCTCAAGCAATTGCTACTGCCGCAATACTAGTTGTAGCAATTGTTTCTTGCTTAATTATTAGCATTGATGTCTTTATAGTGCTTATGGCCATTTTTATGGTTCTGGCATTGTGGGAATTACATGTTGATTTTGCAACTCTCGGTTTGCGTATTCCTTTCGTAACGTTATCAATATGTTCGCTTGTAACTATTTTTGCAACATACTATGCAAAATGGCATGCTGTTGCTATGGCTAGTGGAATTACTGCATCTTTGCTTCTTACAGTAATTTGTGCGACTCTTAGCAGTACTATTTCAGATAGAACGATGCAAGCTGTAGAAAAAAAGCTCGATGGTTCTAACCGCTCATCATACGAACATACTTTATTTACGAATACGTCTGTTTCGCTATTCGTGGTGTTGTACATTCCACTTTTAGCTTCTTGCATTGTATTAGCTCTTACAAATACAAAATACGCAGTTGCTCACGCTATGCTTTTGGTATTTTTACCTGCATTAAGTGACACTGGCGGATTATTTGCTGGTGCATGGTTGGGCAAACATAAGCTTTCTCCGCGAATCTCTCCTAAGAAGTCTGTAGAAGGCTTAATAGGCTCAATGCTTTTTGCAATTATAGGAGCATATGCAATTATTGCAGGTTTTTATGGTTCCTCTTGGTTCAATTTCTGGTGGATGCCATTAGTCATGGGTATTTCTTCTGGAATCATTGGCACATTCGGTGACTTGTGTGCTTCTATGCTTAAAAGAGATATTGGTATTAAAGACATGGGGCATTTGCTAAAAGGTCATGGTGGTGTTCTTGACCGAGTAGATTCTATTTTGCTGTGCGGTCCTGTGCTGCTTGTGCTTTTGCAACTTGCTCATTTCTGAATTTATCTGTCGCAATCGTGGGCTTAGACTAATATCGACGCCATGACAGTCTGTTTTATCCCGTCGCCAAGTATTTCGCAATTTTCTCTTGGCTTTGTAAACATAAAGTTTTACGCTCTTAGTATTCTTGCCGGTATTTTGGTTGCAATGTGGATTACTACGCGTCGATGGAAGCGTCTTGGAGGAGATTTTAACCAGATACTTGATCTTGTTTTAGTCAGTCTTCCTGCTGGAATAATTGGCGCGCGTTTGTATCACGTTATTACAACTCCAGAAAAGTTTTTTGGCTCTAATGGTGATTTTTTAGAAATATTTAGAATTTGGAATGGTGGTCTAGGAATTTGGGGCGGCATATTCTTAGGCGCATTGGCTGCTTGTGTGTTATGCAAGTATCGTAAATATCCTATTGGATTACTAGCTGATTGTGCAGCTCCTGCAGTGCTTATTGCTCAAGGTATAGGAAGATTGGGGAATTGGTTTAATCAAGAACTTTACGGAGCTCCTACTAACTTGCCATGGGGTTTGAAGTTAAATTATGATACCACACAAGCAATAGGTCATAGTGAAAGATGTTATGATGGGTTAACGTGCCCAGAAGGCACATTATTTCATCCAACATTTTTGTACGAGATGATTTGGAATTTCATCGGTGCTGCATTGCTTATTTATTTTGGCAAAGTTATAGCTAAGAAGTTAAAAGCCGGTTCCGTATTCGCACTTTATGTTATGTGGTACACAATCGGACGAGTATGGATTGAGGCATTGCGAATTGATTTTTCACATGTTTTCTTAGGTGTTCGCATTAATGTTTGGGTTTCTATTATCGTATTTATTTGTGCAACTATTGTTTTTGCTTTGCTGCAAAAGAGTGCTAGTACTCGTGATTCTCTTGTTGAACGACTTATAGATATAACTTCAGACGAAAGAGAACGTGAGTCTCAGAATACTTCTAGTAAATAAGATTCAAGTATTTGAAAAAGCAATTTTAAAAATTTTGTTTTTATAAAACTAGTCGCTTGCATTTTCTAGAATAGTACACATGAATATACAAATAGCACCTAGCATTCTTTCCGCAGATTTTTGCAATCTTGAGCGTGACCTTGATGCAATATCTAATGCGGATCTTGTTCATGTCGATGTAATGGATCATCACTTTGTACCTAACTTGACTTTAGGTGAACCAATTGTTAAGCGAATTTGTGAGGTTACTAAACTTCCAGTTGACGTACATTTGATGATTGAGGATCCAGATCGTTGGGCTCCAGAATACGCTAAGCTTGGAGCTGCTTCTGTGAGTTTTCATATGGGTGCTACTCATGCTCCAGTGAGATTAGCTCGTCAGCTTCGCGATATGGGTTGTAAAGCTTGCTTTGCTGTGCGTCCTGCAGAACCAGTTGAACCTATTTTCGATATTCTTGATGAATTCGATATGGTTCTTATTATGACTGTTGAGCCTGGTTTTGGTGGACAGAAGTTCTTAGCTAATCAAATGAATAAGGTTCGCCGTTTACGTGACGAAATTACTCGTCGCGGATTGCAGACTCATATTCAGGTCGATGGAGGAGTTAGCCCTTCAACTGCAGCAATAGTTGCTGAAGCTGGTGCTGATGTGCTTGTTGCAGGTTCTGCAGTTTATGGAGCAGAAAGTCCTAAAGAGGCGATTGAAGCTATTCGTAATACTGCAAAAGCTGCTTGGCACGAATAAATATTAGATGTATGTTGGGGACATGAAATATGTCCCCAACATATTAAGTATTGCACAACAAGCGAGTTTTTTTGATGCGAATATATGCTGATTAATTGAGTGATTTCGTATGAGGAAGATATTATGACTAAGTTCGTTATTAATCAGGAATATAGTCCTGAAGCAATGAATCGAGTTTTGACAATACCTAATCTAATCAGTTTTTTGCGCATATGTTCAATTCCTTATATTGCTTGGCTTATTACACAGCATCAGATGACTTTTGCTCTTATTGTTTTAGCAATATCTGCGTTTTCTGATTGTCTTGATGGTTATATTGCTCGTACTTTGAATCAAGTTAGTAAGTTGGGTCAAATCCTTGATCCTATAGCTGATCGTCTATTGATTTTTTGCAGTACGTTAGCTTTAGCTGTTGCAATGATTATCCCTTGGTGGGCACTTTTATTAGTAGTATTGCGTGATGTTATTATGGCTGTACTTGTAATAGTACTTGCGCAAAGAGATTATGGTCCTTTGCCTGTTAACTTTGTAGGTAAAGCTGGTACAGCGCTTCTTATGCTTTCGATCGTTTCTTTAATGATTGTTTATGCTGTAGCTACTGAGTCTATGTTCCTGCTTTATGCTGCTGCACTTGCATGTGGAGTGTGGGGTATTGCTCTATATTGGTATGCTGGCTTGCTTTACTATATGCAAGCTTATTTGTTACTTGCTAAGTCAAGAAAAAACTAAATAAGGCGTGTACGCACATATGACTAAGCAAGATGAATTTGTTAGTTTAAAAGATAGTATCAAAGATTTAGATGTAAAACATACGTCTCATAAAAGCACTATGCCAATGTCTTTTGCTGCTCCTGATGGAATGTTGTTAACTAGGCGTAGAGCATTATTCTCGCACTCATTTACTGGTATTTCAACGCATCATGTTGTAATGTCTCCTAGTGGTTTTGCTCACAATCATGATCGTAGACGTTATATTGACGATTATGCTTTGCGTCTTATTGATGATTTAACTAATCGTCCGGTTGATCCAATGTTTATGGATGCAAGATTAAGTAAACAACCTGTTAAACCGTTTAATCTGTGGTTCACTAGAGCTATAGTATTTTTATTGTGTGTTTCTATCGGTACTGTTGGGAGTCAGTTTGTTCGTAAGTTACACACTGATCCTAGAAAAGCAATACGTTCTTCATTAGCTAATGAGTTGTCAGGTTATACGTCTCGTTTCGATAAGCTTGTAGAAGAAGTAACGTTATTGAGAAATAACGTAGATCATGAGTCGCAAAAAATTACTACGCCTGAAGAGGATGAAGTTAGTAAATCAGATGATATGGTTAATGGCACTCATGCTGTAGAAGGTTCTGGGATTACTGTAACTATTGCTAATCCTATTTCTGCTTCGAGCGATGTGAATAGCGGTTCTTTGCCTCGCGAGAGTAATGGCGCAAGAATGCGATTAGTTACAGATCGCGATATTCAACAATTTGTATCATTATTGTGGAAAGCAGGCGCTGAAGCTATTTCTGTTAATGGGCATAGACTTGGAGCACAAACTTCTATTCGTGTTGCTGGCCAAACTATTCTTATTGGAGTTAATCAAACTCAAAGTCCATATGTTATTGAAGTTATTGGCGATTCTGATGATTTAATTAAACAGTGTAATGATATGAAACGCATGAAATGGTACGCATCTTTAGCTAATGCAGGCATTAATCCACAGGTTTCACCTTCGAGAGTTATACGACTCAGCGCAGCAAACACAGGCGATATCAGTTTTGCCAACGAGAGAATTAGGAGATAAGCATGGCAGCGATTTTTGGATTAATTTTGGGAGTATTAATTGGAGTTGTTGTTCATCCAGATATTCCTATTGTCATTCAGCCTTATTTACCTATTATGGTCGTTGCAGCACTAGATGCGTTGCTTGGTGCTGCACGTGCATATTTTGAAAGAAACTTTTCGGATAAAGTTTTTGTTATTTCATTCTTCTCAAACGTTATAGCAGCTACGTTGCTTGTTTTACTTGGAAATCAGCTTGGTGTAGGTGCACAATTACAAACTGCAGTTATTGTTGTTTTAGGAATTCGTATTTTCTCTAACGTTTCTGCAATTCGTCGTTTCATCTTCAGGAGTTAGCATATGGTTTCAATGTTTTCTCATTCTCCACAAGGTGATGATATTCTTCATAAAATGCGTCGTCAAAAAGCGCATGATCGTGAAAGTGATGAAACTCAAACTGGATCTTTCCCAGCAGTTCATCGTAAAGTAAAATCTTCACTAAGTGGTCATGTGACGCGGGCGCGTATATTTACGGGCTTTTTAATGATGTTGCTCTGCGCTTTATTAGGTTTTGCGTACATGATTCAAGTTAATCGTAGTAACTCACTTTTGTATGAAACAATGAGTGAAGAGGAGTTGACGCGTCTTATTACAGAAACTCATTCTCAAATTCAGAGTTTGGAAAGCCGAAAAAGTGAATTAACAGGTCAGCTTAATTCGTTGCGTGAAGCAGTAGATAAACAAGATGAAGCTCGTCGCATTGCTCAGCAGAATGCTCAAGCAAATGGTCTTATTTCTGGACGTCTGCCGGCAGTAGGTAAAGGTATTGTAGTTCACATTACCGCAGGTGAAAAAGAGAATATTGATGCCGCTACGATGTTTCAGCTAATAGAGGAATTGCGAAATGCTGGCGTAGAAGTTATGTCTATTAACGGTGTGAGAATAGTTACTTCAAGCTATATTTCACAAACTAAGCATGGTCTTATATGTGACAATATTATGATTGATCCTCCTTATATTGTGAAAGCAATTGGTGACCCTCAGAATTTGCAAAATGCTGTTAATATTGCAGGCGGTGTTGGGTCGCGTTTAAAAATTAAATTTGGTTCTTCTGTAATGGTTTCAGTGCCTGATGAGGTAGAAATTACTTCGACACGCGAACCAAAACAGTACGAATATGCAAAACCAGTCGAGTAACAAGGTAGAATAGCAAGTATGACTGAACCGATTCCTACAGCTGGCGAAACCACTATTATTGGTATGCCAGCTATTCATATTCCAATGAATACAACTTCAGATCGTCCTATGCAGCAGGATGATTTTGATACTATAGCGAAACTACGTCCTGGTACTGCGTTGTTGATTTCAACTAGGGGAGCAGTGTCTGGTTCTCGCTATCTTCTCGATGAAGACTTAGTAACAGTTGGGCGCGATTCGCATGCTGATATTTTGTTAGATGATTCTACTGTTTCGCGTGCTCATGCAGTGTTTAAGCGCCATAATGGCGTGTTTAGCATTTCAGATTCTGGAAGTCTAAATGGTACGTATGTAAATCGTGAACGTGTTGATGAATCAGTGCTGCATAATGGCGATGAAATTATGATTGGCAAATTCAGACTGGTATTTTTCGCACATGACGCAGTCACAGTCCGATAATGTGATTAACGCAGTACAGGGGGAGCTTTTTAATTTTTCTCTGTCTGCTGATCACGCTTCAGGATACCGTGGTAGTGTCGCTATGAAGGTTGCCGGTATTACTTACCGGCAACTCGATTATTGGGCTCGTAAAAGCATTATAGAGCCTTCAATTCATGCATCTAGCGGTTCTGGTTCTCGTCGTTTGTATTCTTTTAAGGATATTGCGATTATGGCTGTAGCTAAAAGGCTGCTTGATGCTGGCGTTAATTTAGTTAATGTTACTACGGCTATTATTTTTCTTAATCGATACTCAGAAGAGCGTTTGAGAAATATGACTATTATTTGTGATGGTCAATCTGTTCAAGAGTGCGATGAGAATCAAAATAATATGCGTCGTATGCTTGCTTCTGGTTTAGCAGTATTTGCTATTGCTGTTGGCCGCATTGTTTCTAGAGTTGAAGAGGACTTATCTTCTGAAAATTCTGTTGATGCTACGCAAGTTGAAGAAAAAAGTAGTAAGTCTACTCGCAAATCTTATTCAAAACCTACTTCTCATACATCTTCAAACTCATGGAGTCTTGTTCAGGAAACGTGGGGATAATGGCATGTTTGTAGTTGTTATTATCGCTGTTATTTGCTGGTTTGCTTCAGTATCATTGTTTTTCTATAGTTTATTTGCTTGCGTGCGTTTTTTAGTAAAATTTCGAAAAAATGCTTATTTGAAGGCAAATAGTATTAGCAATAGTAATAAGAGAAATTCTATTGGTTTAATGCCTTGGAGTATTGTTATTACGCATTGTTGTGGGCTTCCTTGCGCAATGCTTGCGTACATGCTTTTGCATATTGTTCGCGATTTTGGATTTGTTCGCGATGATTATTGGTTATTAATGAGATCAACGCTGATTGCGTCATATGTGATTATTATCGCGCTTATTTTTGTCAATATTTTTGTCATGCTATTTTGTGCGTACCGAAGCTGCAAGTCTTAGATTATTTAGTAAGAAGTATCAATAGGGATATTATTTGATAGTAGTTGAGATTTTGTTGGTTGTGTTTGATTGTTTATCTCTAATTTGACATAACGTACATTATCGGATAAATATCAAGTAAATCTAGTCAAATAATAAGCTCAACCGACAGAAACTGTGCATGTATGTAAAGAAAAAGCCGTTTTCCCGCCAAAAAACGACCGAAACTTTACGAGGGTGTAAAGAAAAAGCCGTTACGACAAAAATTCTGATTAGATTAAGCGAAATATTCGCAAATTGCAGTGCTTAATTCGCTTACGCTATCAATAATTCTGTAAGATCCGTGTGCTTCAAGCTCGCCAGGCTCAGCATAGCCCCAAGCGCATCCCAAGCAATCCAAGCCGCAATCTTTTGCTCCGTCGGCATCAGTCCAGCGGTCTCCAACCATCAAAGCTCTGTCGCCTTTTTCTGGATTGTAATCAATCTCATCAAAAACATAACGAATAACTTGAGTTTTGCTAATGCGCGACATATCTTTGCTAGCGCCATAAATTCCGTCAAGATACTTCGTTAAACCAAAATAATCGCAAATAGGCTTTACTTGATATTCTGGCTTGCAAGATGCGGTTGCTAAATAATATCCAGCTTCACGAAGTTTTGTGAGTTGCTCAAGTATTCCATCGTATACTTTGTTAAGTAGGCATCCTGGAATCTTTTTACCAGGATTATTTGGATCATCAAAAGTTGCTACTTCAGAATAATACTTGCGATACGTAGCAAGTCCCTTTGCTAGCAGCGATTCAGGCACATTATTGCGTTGAAGAGATTCTAAAATTGAAGGACCTATAAAACGATGCATTTCAGCATCGTCCGGAATAGGCTGTTTCAATTCTTTCAATGCAAGCTTTGCGCAAGTAATAATACCAGCATCTGACTTTGTTAATGTGCCATCAAGATCAAGCAGAATAATGCGACGACTAGTGCATCCTGAAGTCACCGAGAATTCACTCATAGTCAGGAATCCAGCCCTCATGATGCATTTTTAGACGTTTGTCTAGTAAAGTTTTTAATTCTTCTTCACTACGACGTTCAAGCAGCATATCCCAATGCGTTCTAGAAGGCTTGTTGAAATCATCATCTGGACGATCATCGTCGCCTTCGCGATGTGCAATCGTGCCGCAGCGGCATTCCCACTCTTCAGGAATTTCTGCGCCTTGAGCAAAAGGAAGAATCGTGCGATGTCCCTTTGGGCACACATACACAACATCATTTCGTGCCGCGAAATCTACATTATCGTCAGATTCTAATGATTTCGCACCAATGCTCATACCGCGTAAACTGCGTTCTGCCATAGTATCTCCTTGTGTAGTACTTTATAAAATTACCGAATTGCACGGACTATATATATAAAAACGATTTATATATACAAAATACATGCGTTTTATTTGTATATGCTCATACTTATACATCTGAGTATGCAACAACTCCACGGTTTAATAGTTTTGCAGCTTCATAAGCGCACGAAGAAAGATTTTTATCTACGCCATCTATAGATTGTAAATATTCTCCTGCTGCGAAAAGTTGAGTAAGTAAATCAATAAGACGTTTAGCTTGACGCACGAAATCTCCTCCAGTGCTGTCGGTATTGCGCAAAATTTCAGCTAGATCAGCACCATTAGCCCAATCATACATAATATCTACAGCACCAAATTCAAGCGGTCTTAACGCTGGCAAATGAGCGTCTGCGCATAATGCGCTAGTACGCATAAATAATTCTTTCATTCGCAATACTGTATTAAATATCGCGCCATCCTTGCCGCCTGGATATCGTCTAGGTTCTCCCCCTGCAGGTCCTCTAGATTCATAAACTAATGCAGACAAGCACGATAATAATTCAAGCGGTGAAAGATTATTAAAAATTCCTTCGCAAATAGCTTCAGCAAATACAATGTCTAGTTCGTTATACAACCTTCTTAACAATTGACCGCGCTCAGTAAGGTGCAAAATTTGGTTTTGTGAAGAATCTTCAGATTGTAAATAATCCAAACTGTACAATACGTCACAAATATGGTCAAAAGTTCTAGCAACAGAACCAGTACGAGATTCGTAGCGTTCACGTACTTGATCAAGTTCCTTATGTTCTCTAATCCAATGGTAGCCCCAACGCAAATGTTGTTGAATATCTGCACAACCTGCACACGGATGCGTTCGCTCAGCTTCTCTAAGATTTGCAATAACATCATCCAGCGCTTTAAACGCTGCTGTGCGTTCTGCATCTGTGTGGAATAAAGTATGTTTCAGTTTACGGCGTTGATCGTGTTGAGCTTCTTTAAGCTTCATACGTAATTGTAAGAATTCAGCAAAATCCCCATGTTCGCAGTGGAATGCTTCTTCATAGCCTTTAAGAGCTGTTTCAAGTTCGTTCATGCGATTATGTAAACGTTCAGCAGAAGCATTAGCTTCCCATTGAGCAAAAGAACGATCTAGTGTTGTTCGAGCAGTATCTGCATCGCTTGAGTTCAGCAAATTAACTGCCATATTAAACGTAGGAACGAAGCTGGAATGTAGTGGGTATACGCGTTTACTAGAAAGCGCTGCAGCCTGTTGAGGAACAAAATCAGCATGATCTACAAGAATTGCGTAACCAATATCGTCAATTCCACGTCTTCCAGCACGACCTGTAAGTTGCGTAAATTCTCCAGGTGTAAGAGGTACATGCCCAGTACCGTCAAATTTTACTAGCTTTTCTACAACAACGCTTCGAGCTGGCATATTTAAGCCTAAAGCAAGTGTTTCTGTTGCAAAAACAACTTTAATAAGTCCGCGTTCAAATAGAGTTTCAACAATGTGACGGAATAACGCAATCATACCTGCATGATGTGCTGCAAATCCTTGTTCGAGAGCAAAACGAAAACGCTCAAAGCTTAAAGCGTGTAAATCTTCTTTAGAAAGTTGATTTGCAACCATACTGTCAACAATTTTACGGATTTCGTACATTTCTTCATCAGATGTAAGTATTAATCCTGCGTTTAAACATTGTTGAACAGCTTGATCGCAACCGGAACGAGAGAATATAAAATAAATTCCTGGCAGCATTCCTAGGTAATCTAATTCGTCAATAACAGCCCAGCGACGAGGAGTATGTCGTTTCGCGCATTTATCTAACTGTGCAACTCCCCCGTTAATACTGTGCTTCTTACCTTTTCTGTAACGGTATTTGCTATCGCTGTAAGATTCTTTACGGCGACGAGCGCGGTACTCAAATTCATTAAGTTTCCTAGTCAATGCAGGGTTAACGCGCTTAGTTACGTTTCCATTATTGTCATGGTCGTATAAATCGAGTAACTCAGGCTCAGTTGCAGAATCCTCTTGAATAACAACATGTCTTTCTAAAGGCACGGGTCTGTGTTCGTCGACAACCAAATGAGTTTCTCCACGCACTGATTCTAGCCATGCAGAAAAATCTTCAACATTTGAAACAGTTGCAGACAACCCAATAATTTTCACCGATTTTGGAAGGTGAATAATAACTTCTTCCCACACAGCTCCGCGGAATTTATCTGCAAGATAATGAATTTCGTCAAGAACGACAAAACCTAAAGATTGCAACGTAATCGAATGCTCGTAAAGCATATTTCTTAAAACTTCAGTAGTCATTACAACAATGTCTGCTTCAGGATTTACAGAAGTATCTCCAGTTAATAACCCTACTCTGTCTGAGCCGTACAGTTCGCAGAAATCGTGATATTTTTGATTACTTAAAGCTTTAATAGGCGTTGTGTAAAAAGCTTTTACATTGCGATTTTGCGCAAGAAATACAGCAAAATCCGCAACAACAGTTTTACCAGCTCCAGTAGGAGCAGCAACTAAAACATTATTGCCATTTTCTAGTGCATCAATAGCATCAAGTTGAAAATCATCAAGTTCAAAAGACAAAGAACGCTCAAATTTAGATGCCATTGAACGCTCGTGCTTCATTGTATTTTTAAAAGCTGCGAAACGTTGTGAAGGAGATAATACTACATCATTCTCATTGCAGTCAGTTGGATTGCTTGATTTATTTTTGCAGTCTTTTTTATGTGATAAATGAGACATAAAAAGTATTAGTCGCTTTCTTATATGCTATAGCTGAATGTCTTCTTCGCGAAGAGATTTTTTATCCCAATGCTGCCATATTTTACGGTGATTTTCGCGAATTTTTTGATGACGCTCAATAACTCTTGCGTGCGTTCGCTCATATCGATTCGTTGCATCTTTAATAGGAAGTGTAAATAATGGATCTCGAGGATTTTCATTATCTTCTTTATTTGGTTCATGCAAACGTTCGAATCTAGAAGAAACGTCTTCGGAAATGCCAAAGCAGACCCTAGCTATTTTTATTGCGCTTAAAACGACAATAACAACTCCTAGCGCTACCATGATCAGCATAAAAACTGTTATGAGTAGCCAAATCCACCAAGGCATTGTTATTCCTCTGTATTCGCATTATCAGCGTGATTAACGCTTAATTCACGTTGAGCGCGAGCAATAATCATACTACGCAATGTTTCAGGAGCAACAGCTGTAATATGACGTGCGTGAGCAATGCAAAAAGCAACGAACCATGAATCAGAAGAAACAGTAAGATGGACTTTTACTCCGCTGCCACAAGTTTCCATAGTGGCTCCAGAAAGATTCTTCAAAAAGTTCAATTCTGTTTCGTCGGTAATGAAGCAAGTCTCAGTTCCGTTATCAAAGCTCCACTTGCGAAGTTCGCTAACTGGCACATCTGGAATTTCAACTTGAGACACAGGCTCTACAACTTCTGCACGTTCAATACGTGCTACGCGAAGAACTTGCCAAATGCGAGGCAATCCATTCGCTTTATTAATTGTCGTATCTTTAGCAACAAATTCACGTTTATCTTCTGGTGTTTGCTGCTCTACATCAGTCCACACTGCAACATAGTAAACGCCTTCATCAACGTAAATCTTCGACGGTGCAACAATCTTGCGACGAATACGTCCTGCCCCGTCAGTGTATTCCATATCTAGCAAAGATTCAGAGTTAATAGCACTGCGAACAATAGAACAATTTCGAGGCTCAATTTCGTAACCTGTTAAACTCAGCCATGGAGTTTGACCAGGAAGAACATGACGGCGAAGACGTTTATACAAGGATTCAGCTTGTGTGCGCTGCTCAATAGGCAAAAGCAAGGAATGTGCCAAATAATTAGCAGACGCAGTAAGCATGCTCAAATATTGCTGCGAAATTCCAGCAAGTCTTTCCAATCCTAGAGAATTAGTAGCAGAAACAATTCCCTCGTTCTCAAGAAGAGTCCAATCTATATCAAAGAATTGGCTTCCGGCCATTTCCCCATCGTCAGAAACAGTAGTAAGAGTATTTATATCCTTGTGAAGAATTGTAACAAATCGACGGAGTTCATCATCGCTTTTTGGTCTACCAATAAAACGCTCAGCAAGCTCGTCTAATGGGAATTCCTCTCCAAGATGAGCAGACAAGAAAAGCATCAATCGAAGCCTACGATCTACTTCACTTCCAGTTTGGAATGAAGAGCCTTTTTTGGTATGCGATTTATCAGTGTCGCTATTTTGTTCTTCAATATTTTGCGCTTCTTGTATAGCATCTTCTTCATCTTTTTGCTCATTTTCGTCACATTGAGCAAAATTAACTGCTGCGTGCAAACGGCGATGGAAAGCATCAACTGCTTCTTGAGGGCTTACTACGCTAGATCCAGGATGTTCTAGCACAAACATCGCTAAGTCGTCAGCATCAGTATAAGCAACGTTTAAATGTTCACCATCGACATCCACAGTTGCGGCAAATCTGCGAGAATCAATAACTTTTACCAATGAATCAGGTAGCATTTGTGTTCCAAGACCAGGTGCGATTGAATCCAAGCCTAAGCCAGGAATAGGAGTTTGTGGAACTCTAGGAGCAGTGCGAGAAGTGCGCTGTTGCTCGTGTTGACCTGAATCAAGAGAAGAAATAGACATTGAACGAGCAAGATAATTTGCTGCAGCTAAAACTGGTAATTCAGATTGGTCGAAACGTAAACGTACGCGAGGTTCATCGCCTAATTGCAAACGATAAGACGCAAAGTCTTGACCTTCGGACTTTGAAGAATATTCTGGCTGCCTAGATTCGATTGCAATACCCATAGCAGCAAGCTTTGCGCGATCTCGCTGGAATTGTTTTGCGAATGCTGCTTTAGCTGCTTGATCTGCAAGCTCACCGTACGAATCTGCATATGCCTTTACGCGCTGTGCAATTTGACGCGAAGTCAGCCATTGCGGGAATGCGGAAGACAATACAGCGAGTACATCTAACTCGTGTTTGCCCCATTTGTCGGAAAAACGTCGCCTTCCGTTGCTTCCTTCTACCATTAGTCCTCACGTATCATGTTTGTATCAATTTACTTATGCGCCTTGCATACAAGCGACTACGAAATGCAGCAAAACTTGTGTTGCAATACTGCGCACACCTTTTCTATTTTAATGGTGTTTTGCGGTACGTGTGGACATTTTTTAAAAAACTTCTAATAATTATGTATTTTTTATTCACACGAACATCAACAACGTTGAAAATACGCCATTTTTTCGCGACACGCCATATAACTTTTTTATAGATAATTTTATTTACTATCAATAAAAATCGCATATTTGCAAGAAATCTGCTTTAAACCCAAGAGTCTGGTTCAATTCCTTGCGGTCCCACGAATTCTCCGTTCGGCACATAACTTGGTTCTCCTGTATCTTCTAAAACAGCGTCAGCAAACATTGAAACTTGATTTCCAAATGTCCAATCCCCTCTAATAGTTACTGATTTTGCAGCAGCTAAAGCTGGAACAGAATATGGGAATCTTTCGTTGAAATCATTGATGTTTTTGTAATAACGTGGATCCAAATCAATATCAGGAAATATATAGTTACCATCTTCCATTTCATATGAATCAGTAAGATGGAATCTATCTGATCGCATAATAAATAAGTCATTGGTTGTTTTAACAGGCAAGAAACGCATGCGATCAACTTCTACGCAAATTGCGTCATCAAAAAGTGAAGCTATTGCGCCCATTGCTGTTTCTAATTGCACTACTGGTGTGCTGCTTTCGTCAGTTGGGTCAACAGTTTTGTGATTAAAAATAACAGGCAAAGGCAAAATTCCTTTGTGCTCTTTTAACTTTTTTTCTAGAGCATCTACACGAACCCAAATATTATTTGTGTTGAAGTATGGATGTTTTTTAATGCTTTGTGCGCTTCTACGATCCTCAGGATGAACCTGTGTCATTTCTCGTAGTATTAGTCTTCCTGTTTGCGCGTCCCTAACAATGTGACCGCCCTTACGATCTGCTTGCGTTCGCTTCGCAACCTCAATCATGATAGGTGCGCCAGTATTTTCAAAATGTTGAGCAAGAGTGCGCGACGGTCTAGCACCTAAATTGTCAGAATTTGAAATAAACAAATACTCAATTCCATTTTCTTTAAGAGTATGCAATAAATCAGATTCCCACAGAGTTGAAAAAATATCGCCGTGACCTGGAGGGCACCATTCAAGAGATCGATCTTCCTTGTGAGAAACCGGTTCTCCAGTTTCCTCTACTAATTTTGGTTCTTGATGTTGAATAATTTCTACAGGAATATTGTCTTGCACAAACTTGCGATTGCGTTTTAGTACTTGCAAAGTATCATGAGACGTGCGGAAAGAATTCATGAAAATAAGCGGAAGATTAACTCCTAATCGTTGACGAGCTGTAAGAACTTGTCCAATAATAATATCAATAAAGCGCATTTGGCGAGCTTTATGCCTACGAACTGGTAGTAAAGATTTTGCGCAAGACAAGCCCATAGATGTTCCCAAACCGCCATTTAATTTAATAAAAGCAGTTTTTGCGAATGCGTTAACAGCTTTGTCGTGATCAATAGTTTCGTAAATTTCGTGGAAAGTTGGAACGCTTTTAATAGGCTCAACCGTGCTCTCGCGAATAAACTCCGCAGGCTTATCCCCTGATTTATCTAAATTCCAAGCATTATATAAGTGTTTAAATTGTTCAATAGCAATTTCGCTCATGCCTTGTTCGCGCATCTTTGCAGCGGACAACTCAAACGCGTCATCCATGTAAAAGCCTCCTCGTATGCATGTGACCTTAATAGTTTAGCGATTTGTGCGTCGCTGCGCAAATATTGCTTTTAACGGTTATTTTGAAATACTATTATGATTCTACCAAAGTTAGAAATTGCAAGATAGAAAATAATAAGCGCAGCCAATAATAAATACTGACTGCGCTTATGAGAAATTTGCTACTAAACACCACTAAATATGAAATTTAGTTATTTTCTGCATTGTTGTCATCATTTTCTTCCGGTTCATCTCCAGTTTTTAGATGATGCTCGTCATAGCCTTGCAAGTAACGAGTGTGACGCCAATGGTGAATAGAAGCGTTTGTACCGCGATGATGTACGTGATACTTACGTGGAGTACCACCATAAGGAAGCTCTTTAACTTCGCTAGCAACTGCTATTTGGTTCACATTAGAAGGATCCATAATAGCAATTGGAGCAACAGGCTCTGGTTCTGTTGGAGCGGCAGTTCGATTCTTCAAGTGCGATGGCAACCATTGTGCAAACCAAGACAATGCCAAGCAAATAAGGAAATATATTACTGCTGCAACGCTTAATGTTTGCAAAATATTAAAGTACATTGATCCGAGTCGACGCGATTCCTGAAGCAAATCAGTGTACATAATAATTGAACCAAGTGCAGTATCCTTCAAAACAACTACAAGCTGAGTTACTGCTGCAGGCATCATAGCAATAATTGCTTGAGGCATTTCAATTTGTGTCAATGATTGGTATTCGCTCAATCCTAATGCAAGCGAAGCTTCTCTTTGACCGTTTGGCAAGTTGCCAACACCAGATCTAACAAGTTCTGCAACAACAGAACCGTTATACATAATCAGTGCCAAAACAACAGCCCAGTATGATGATTCTTTCATACCAGAAAGTGCGAATGCTCTCCACAAGAAAATCATAAGCATCAATACTGGTACTGCACGGCAAAATTCTACTACTATTGCGGAAATACTACGAATAATAAAATTAGGTAGTAAACGGCAAAGTCCGAAGAATAAGCCAAATACAATAGAACCAACTACTGCAAGTAACGATGCCTTTAGTGTCATCCATAATCCAGGAAGATAAAAATCAACCCAGGCTTCAGATTCGAGTGCAGGATTCCAAAGTGTCCAAGAAAGTTGGTTTTCTCCCTCTGGAGGATTGCTCAAACGAACGAGAATAGCAATAATGCAAATAACAAAAATGCAACCGGCAATAATATTAGCTATGCGAATTTTCTTAAGAGCTTTTGGACCTGGAGCATCAAATAATAATGATTGTTCACGTTGTTTAGCCATTGTTATCACCTTCTCACAGCAAGTTTATTTGACAAATAAGTAGTCAAAATGCCGATAGGAATGATGAGCATAATGTATCCGCAAGCGAAAATTAAGAAGATTGGAACAATCAAATCTGCATGTTTCTCAATCATTTCGCTCATCATTGTTGAAGTCTCTGTGGCAACTGATGCTGCAGCAGCAACTGTAGAATTCTTAAGCAAAGCAATAAAAGTATTACCTAATGGTGCTACTGAACCGCAGAAAGTTTGTGGAAGAATTACTTGTGTTGCAGATTGGAAGAAATTTAATCCAAGAGCGCGGCAAGCTTCTGCTTGGCCAACAGGCACTGTATTAAGACCAGATCTCAAAGATTCGCAAACAAATGCTGCAGTATAAAGCGACAATCCAGCAATTGCCAGCCAGAAGAAATTCACTTCAAAAATTGAGGAGAATCCTATCTTAAGCTGAGCGTAAACGCCTAAAACCATAAAAACCATAATGATGGTAAGTGGCATGTTTTTAAACAATTCAACATAAACTGTAGCAATCATGCGTAATGATGAAACAGGGCAAATGCGCATAGTAACAAGAATTACGCCAATAATTGATGAAAAAAGTACACTCCATAAAGTTATTTCAATATTAACCAAGAATGCTCCTGGAATATTGTAGGAGGTAAATAGCTGCATAAAATCTTGCATATTACTTCTCTCCTTCTTGAGGAATTGGCGGATTATACTTTGCGTTTGGCTTAAAGCCAGTGCCTCGTAAATTGTCGTCTAGAGCTCTTTTCCATGATCCGTTACGAATCATGTCTTTTAAGGCTGTGTTAATTTTCTTAGCTAAGCCTGTATTTCCTTTTTTAATGCCAATTCCGTAATATTCTGCGGTAAATGGCTTGTTTACAAGCTTTAAACGACCTCGAGAAGCGGTTGCTAAACCAGCAAGAATAATGTCGTCGGTAGTTACAGCATCTACAATTCCTGAGAATAATGCAGTTGCACATTCTGCATAACCAGGCTGTTGCATAAGCTGTACCTTTGAAGAGTAACGCTCCTTAATAGCAATTGCAGATGTTGAGCCTGAAACTGAGCATAAACGCTTTCCGTCCAAATCATTTGGACCGCTTACTTTATGCTCATCTTTTCGAACTAGTAAATCCTGGCCAGCAATAAAATATGGTCCTGCAAATGTCACCATTTTTTTACGAGCATCCGTAATAGAGTATGAGGCTACAATCATATCAACATCGCCATTTTGGAGCATCGTTTCGCGTTGTTTAGATGGTGATTCTTTCCACACAATCTGATCTTCGGAATAGCCAAGCTTTTTAGCAACATACTTTGCAACATCAACGTCGAATCCAACGTAAGTTCCTGATTTTTTGAAGCCGATGCCTGGCTGATCGAATTTAATACCGATGCGTATGACTTTTTTACCATCGCTACGATCGCACGCTGTAAGTGGCATAACGCAACATATGGTACAAAGCATCGCTAGTATCGCACGAAAAATGCGATTTTGTAATATTTTCATATCTTTTCCCTTCATAAGAACTGTTTTAAAGTTTCAGAATTTTACTGAAAGATAAAACAAAAAGCAGATTAATGCGTAAGAATCTTGGAAAGGAAATCTTTTGCACGATCAGTTTTTGGATGTTCAAAGAATTCTTCAGGAGTGCCTTGTTCAAGAATTTGACCATCTGCCATAAATACAATTCTGTCAGCTGCCTTGCGTGCAAATCCCATTTCGTGGGTAACACAAATCATAGTCATGCCTTCTTTTGCAAGTTCAACCATGACATCAAGAACTTCATTAACCATTTCCGGATCTAGTGCAGATGTAGGTTCATCAAAAAGCATAACTTTTGGCTGCATAGCAAGAGCTCGAGCAATTGCAACACGCTGCTGCTGACCGCCGGAAAGTTGTGAAGGCATTTTATTTGCTTGATTATCAACTCCGACTCGAGTAAGCAATTCCATAGCAAGAGATTCAGCACTTTGCTGATCCATATGGCGCACTTTCATTGGAGCAAGAATAACATTTTCCAAAATAGTCTTGTTAGCGAAAAGATTAAAGGACTGGAATACCATACCAACTTCTGCTCGCAAAGCTGCAAGTTCTTTTCCTTCTTGAGGAAGTGGCTCACCGTCAATACGTATGTCACCTGAATCAATAGTTTCGAGACGGTTAATTGTGCGACACATTGTCGATTTACCAGAACCAGATGGACCGATAATAACTAGTACTTCGCCTTTGTTAACAGTCAGATTGATGTCTTTAAGCACATGAAGTTTTCCGTAATGCTTTTCGACATGACTTAGTTCTACGAGGGGATTTGCCGCTTTTTGCACTGAAATAGTGCGATTAGTCATATCCTCGGCGTTTGGATTTGACTTTGATACTTGCTTATCCATAACAAGAAGTTTAGCTAACCTGTGTTACGGCTATTTATCACTATCGTTACGTTTTGTAACTCTTACGTTACAAAAAAGCCGTTAATTGTAATCATAAAATCAACAATCAACGGCTTATCAATAACACTTTTTACAAGTATTTCTATTTACTCGTTTTCTTCTGGATCGTAATCAACGCCAGTTTCAGCACGCTGCTCGTCAGAAATCGGAGCAGGAGCGCCGGTTAGAGGATCCCTACCGCCGCCAGCCTTAGGGAATGCAATTACGTCGCGGATTGAGCTTGCGCCTGCCAAAATTGCAGCAGTACGATCCCAACCCAAAGCAATACCAGCGTGAGGTGGAGCACCATACTTGAAAGCTTCAAGCAAGAAGCCGAACTTTTCGTCAGCTTCAGCCTTATCGATTCCAAGAACATTAAGCACACGATCTTGAATATCGTCGCGGTGAATACGAACGGATCCGCCGCCCATTTCGTTACCGTTGCACACGATATCGTAAGAATCGCTCATAGCGTGCTCTGGATCTTTATCAAACTTATCGATCCAATCAGCCGACGGCATTGTGAATGGATGGTGCATAGAAGTCCACTTTGAGTGACCAACAGCAACGTCGTCATCATCTGGATCATCAGTGCGCTTGAACAGTGGGAAGTCAACAACCCAAGTGAAAGCAAACTCATCTGGGTGAAGCAATCCTGCGCGGCTAGCAAGTTCAACGCGCACTGCGCCGAGCAAAAGCTGCGAAGACTCGCGGGAGCCTGCTGCGAAGAACACTGCATCGCCATCTTCTGCTCCAACAGCTTCCTTAAGACCTGCGCGCTCTTCTTCACTAAGATTCTTAGCAACAGGACCCTTTAACTCGCCATCTTCACCAAACACAACGTAAGCCAATCCCTTAGCTCCACGCTGCTTAGCCCAATCCTGCCAAGCGTCAAACTGACGGCGAGGAGTTGCAGCACCGCCCTTAAAGAGCACAGCGCCAACGTATGAAGCTTGGAACACGCGGAATGGAGTGTTCTTAAAGTAGTCAGTCAACTCAATAAGTGGGTTTCCAAAACGCAAATCAGGCTTATCGGAACCATACTTATCCATTGCTTCCTGCCAAGTAATACGAGGCAAAGGAAGAGCAATCTCGTGACCAGCTTCCTTCCAAATAGCAGCAATAACGCGCTCTGCCATAGCCATAACATCTTCCTGGCTTGCAAAGCTCATTTCCATATCAAGCTGAGTGAACTCAGGCTGACGATCCGCACGGAAGTCTTCGTCGCGATAGCAACGAGCAAGCTGATAGTAGCGCTCGACGCCAGAAACCATGAGCAACTGCTTTAGAAGCTGAGGAGACTGTGGAAGTGCGTACCAAGAGCCTGGAACCAATCGTGCTGGAACAACGAAGTCGCGAGCACCTTCAGGAGTTGACTTAATGAAAGTTGGTGTTTCAACTTCAGTAAAGTTCATGTCTTCCAAAGCATGGCGGGCAGCCTTAGCCATATCAGAGCGAAGCTTCAAATTGCGCTGCATAGATGGGCGACGCAAATCAAGGTAACGATACTTCAAACGAACATCTTCGCTTGGAAGCTTGTTCTCGGACTCGTTTTCCAAAGCTGTTGAAACCTGGAATGGCAAAGCGTCTGACTTTGCGAGAATAGTAACAGTTTCTGCAACAATCTCAATTTTACCGGTTGCTAAATGATCGTTTTCGTTGCCATCTGGACGCAAGCGAACTTCGCCGGTCACTTGCACAACGAATTCACTACGCAATGGTCGTGCAGTTTCTTCATCGTAAATAACAACTTGCACTAAGCCTGTGTTATCACGGACATCAACAAAGGCAACTCCACCATGATCGCGGCGACGATCAACCCAACCAGCGATGGTTACTTTTTGCCCGACTAATTCTTCAGTCACTTCAACGGCATGATGTGTGCGATACGCCGTCTGGCTCATAAGTCCACTTCCTCTACAATCTAATTGATATATTCATTTGTTTCTATTGACATGATTTTGCGCGCAATATTCAAGCAAATTTGCAAGAACATTATTTAGCGCAAGAAACTGTCTGCCGGGCATAAACAGTATCCGGTTGCCAAGACGTGGCATCCGCGGTTTCCTGTTCGCCAGTAATAATATTTTTTACTTCATCGTGAGATGACTCTGATTCAGTGCTATCAGCAGGGAACCACACATAAGGAATGCCGAGCTTGTCAGCATATTTTATTTGCTTACCAAGCTTTGCTGCGCTAGGAGCAACATCTGCTGCAATGCCTCGATCTCGTAAAGTTTTAGCAATAGCATTGCATGCAGGACGATCTTCTTCATTCCACACTGCAACAAGTACTGCAGCAGGAGAAACTCGAGAAACAGTAGCTCCTGCAGTGTGAAGCATATAAGAAAGCAGTCGAGACATGCCAATTGAAAGTCCTACGCCTGGATACTTCTTCTTGCCCTGTGAAACTAAATTATCGTAACGTCCACCAGAGCAAATTGAACCAAGAGATGCTGCATTATCAAGGAAAGTTTCGTAAACAGAACCAGTATAGTAGTCAAGTCCACGAGCAATCTTCAAATCAGCAACAACAGCGCCTGGGCGAATACGTGCTGCCTCGTCTACAATCATTGCAAGAGTTTCAACACCTTGAGAAGCTAAAACATAAGACTCGTTATCATCATTTCGAGAAATATTATGCTTATCGCATAATTCGTCGAAACGAGACTTCAACTCATCTCCTGTTTCGGCAGTAAGTTCAGCTAATTCTAAGCATGCATCAGCTTGAGAAGCCGTAGCTCCGCATTCTTTTACCAAAAGCTTGGATACTTCTTCAGCGCCAATTTTGTCTAGCTTATCGATTTCTCGAAGAACTCCCTCGATATCGCTTAATCCAATACCGCGATAAAAACCTTCAGAAAGCTTTCGATTGTTAGCATGAACAGTTGCCTTAGGAAGACCGAACTTACGTAAACGCTCAAGAGCTTCAACCATGACAAGTGGAAGTTCAACTTCGTAGTGTGAAGGTAATTCGCCATTTCCTACGACATCGATATCTGCTTGAACAAACTCACGGAAACGACCTTCTTGTGGACGCTCCCCTCGCCAAACTTTTTGCATTTGCCAGCGCTTAAATGGGAACGTCAAATCACCAGTATGCTCAACGACGTAACGGCTGAGTGGAACTGTTAAATCGAAATGTAAACCAATGCGTTCTTCTACAGGAGTGTCGGATTCGTGACCAACTTCTTGTAAACGCGATAATAAATAAATTTCTTTACTGGTTTCGCCTTTTTTTAATAAGCTTGAACCCTGTTCTACTGCACGCGTTTCAATTCCAATAAAACCGTTGAGTTCAAACACTTCTCTTAGTGTGTCAATTACTTGCTGTTCAACAGCGCGTTCACTAGGAAGCCATTCAGGGAAACCCGATATTGATGAGCCTTGTACCATGTCCACTATAATAGGTGGTGTTGCGGAAAAATCATGGCTTACCGTCATACTTATTCGTAACAATGTTACCGTGCATCTGCTGTAAGGAGTCGTCCCGTGACCGAACAGACTAAACCTGAAGAAACTACTAAAACTACTACCGCGCCAAAGCCAGTTGCTCCATCTCCAGCAAGCTTCGCGCATAAGACTCGTGTTGTTGCTCAAGCACCAACCATTTCTTATAGTGAAGAGGATATTAAAGCCGCAAAAACCTTTGGCCGTGTTGATGAAAATGGCACTGTTTACGTTACTGAAAACGGTGCTGAGCGTGAGGTTGGTCAATACTCCACTGGCACTCCTGAAGAAGCGTTGACTTTCTATATTCACCGTTATCTTGATTTGAAGATTAAGCTTGATCTTTTTGCTAAGCGCTTAGAAGCTTCCAATGTAAAAGCAAAAGAAATTGACGAAACGCTTAATACTTTGAAAGCTGAATTGGAAAATCCTGCTGCCGTAGGCGATATTGCTGCTTTACGTGCGCGACACGCCGAATTGACTGCAAAAGGTAATGAAAAGAAGGAAGCAATCGCTAAAGCTCGAAAAGAAGCTCTGGAAAAAGCTTTGAAAGAGCGTACAAATATTGTAGAACGTGCAGAATTGTTAGTAGCGCAAATGAATGAATCTACTAATTGGCGTGAATTAAACGATAAGCTACGTGCTTTATTTGACGAATGGCAGGAGCATCAGCGTACTACTATTCACTTGAATAAGTCTGATGCCGATGCTTTGTGGCAGCGTTTTTCAAAGGCTCGTTCTGCATTCTCTCAGGCTCGCAATTCTTGGGTTAAAGAACGTGAGCACGTGCGTAATACTGCTAAGCAGCTTAAGGAAGCTATTATTGCAGAAGCTGAAAGCTTAAAAGATTCAAAAGATTGGCGTGAAACTTCTATGAAGTTCAATGCTTTGATGGATCGTTGGAAGAAAGCTGGCAATGCTGGCCGCCAGCACGATGATGCTTTGTGGGCTAAGTTCCGCGAAGCTGCTGATGCTTTCTATCATGCTCGTCAAAATGACCGTGAAAAGGTTAATGCTGGAGAACACGAAAATCTTGCTAAGAAGGAAGCTTTGCTCGTAAAAGCAGAGGCTTTGTTGCCAGTAGAAAATGAAGAAGCTGCTAAGAAAGCTCGTAAGGCTTTGTCTCAGATTCAGGAAGAATGGGATGCTATTGGTTTCGTTCCTCGTGAAGATATGCGTCGTATTGAGTCTCGCTTAAACGACGTTGATAAAAAGATTAAGGCTGTTGAAGAAGCTGCTTGGCGTGAGGCTGATCCTGAAGCTAACGCTCGTAAGTCCAGTTTTGCTTTACAGTTGGAAGCACAACTAGAAGAGCTTAACGCTGCTATTGCTAAGGAAACCGATAATAAGCGTAAAGCTAAGTTGGAAGCTGAAAAGGCTACTAAAGAGCAGTGGTTGAACGCTGTTAAATAATTAGTTTTATAACTAACTAAAAGTATGGGGTCGCTTGATTTTAAGCAACCCCATACTTATTTTTTCGGCTGTATTTTAAGCTTTATTTGCTTTAAGAGTTTTTTATTAAAGATTTAGCTAAATGAATAAAAGTATTAGCTAAATTAGAATCTGCCAATTTTCCATCTTCGGTTAGAACAGCAGGTCTCCCTGCTTCACCAGTTTCTCTAAGCGCAGGATCTAAAGGAAGTTGAGCTAAAAGAGGCACATTAGTGTCAAGAGCGTTACAAAGTTGTTCGCTTACTCTCCTTCCTCCTCCTGAACCAAATAATTCTAAGCGCTCGCCGTTATTTTCAAACCAGCTCATGTTCTCAACAACTCCGCGAACTTTTACAGGAATTTGCAAAGCCATAAGACCTGACCTAACTGCTACATCTGATGCGCTAGGCTGTGGAGTTGTTACTACAACAAGCTCTACGTTTGGTAAGGATTGCGCTACAGCTAATGCCATATCTCCTGTGCCTGGAGCTAAATCAAGAAGTAAAACATCAGGGTTGCCCCACCAAACATCTGAAAGAAACTGCTCTAAAGAACGTTGTAATCGTGGTCCTCTCCACAAAATAGCACGATCAGTTCCAGCAAACATTCCAATAGAAATAAGCTTTACTCCCCAAGCAACTACAGGCATAAGCATTCCGTTTAAATTTGTTGGTTGAGAATTAACTCCAAACATTCGCGGTAAAGAAAAGCCGTAAATATCGGCGTCAATAGCTGCAGTATCGTAACCTAATGCTGCAAAAGTTGCAGCTAAATTAGCAGTTATAGAAGATTTTCCAACTCCGCCTTTCCCAGAAGCTATAGCAAAAATTCTCGTGCGAGTGCCAGCTTTATTAAATGGATTTTCTTTGCGTTCAGCTTTTAAATCTGCAACCAACTTTTCTAATTTAGTTTTACTCATTGCAGTGGCGTTAACGTGCGGTATGAGTATTGCTTGAGGATATTTAGATATAGCTTCTTGAACTCGTCCTGTAATTACTTCTGCAAGAGGGCAATTTGGCACAGTAAGTTCAAGATTTATTTCTACATCATAAGCAAACTTTGTTGTATCAATGGTTTCAGCTTTTTCTATCACATGCACTCCGGTTACCATATTTAATTCGGTAACAGAGCGACCTAATTCTGGATCAATAACGCTACCCAGCAAATCGTAAACTTGTTTTTCGAGTTCACTTGTATTCATGCGTTATGATTCCTCAGCAATGAGATTTGGAACAGTATTATTTGCAATTTGTAGTATTTCTTCTAAGTTCCCAGTTTTTAAAAGAGTATTAAACTGTTGTTCGTTAAGCATAGGGATGCCAAGTTCTTGCGCTTTAGTTGCCTTGGATCCTGCATTTTCGCCTAGAATAACGCAATATGTGTTCTTGCTTACTGATCCTGATGCTTTGCCGCCTCTTGAGACTATAGCTTCTTTTGCGCTGTCTCTTGTAAATCCTTGCAAAGATCCTGTAACAACTATTGTTTTACCTACTAATGTTTGAGCGAAAGATGATGCTTCAACTTTCCCTACTACACCTGCTTCTTGCCACGATTTTAATACTTCAAATTGCCAATTAGCAGGGTCATTAGCTTGTTGGAACCAGTTGTATACTGCTTGCGCAATTTCAGGACCAACTCCATCAATTTGTGTAAGTTCTTCAATAGATGCTTTGGAAATATTGTCTAAAGATCCAAAATTTGCCGCTATAAGACGTGCAGTTGGTGGACCTAGTCTACGAATAGATAAAGCAACCAAAACTCGCCACAGTGCTGCATTCTTGCCTTTTTGAGCTATTTCTTCAAGCATACTACGAGTAGTTTCAGAAGGTCTTGTATACCATGGCACATTTATTGTTTCTTTAGCGTTGTCGCTAGTTTTAGCATTTCTAGTAATGCGCTTATTTTTCCAAAGTACCACTTTAGCGTCAATTGGAACTTGGAATTTAGGATATTGAGGATCCCATTGTTCGTTTGGTGAAGTAGTTTTTTCGGGAGTTCCTTCTGCTTCGTAATTTGTAGATAACTTTGCTTCGATTGTGCGAGTCCAAAATGCTCTAACTTGATGCCAAAGACCAGATCCGCCTATTTTGCGTGTACGCTTTTTAAAGCTACCGTCTTTACTAACTTCTTTCCACTCTTCAACAAGAGGAATTTCTTTCCAAACCATTACATTTTGCAAATCGTCGGCAGTAATACTAAATAATCCAGCTTCATTTCTAAGTACTGGAGTTTGTGGTTCAGGTAGCGTTAAATCTGGTGACGGTATATATGGTTGTTGAGTTGCGCCTCGCTGAATTATAATTTTATCCATATCTGGGCAGTAAACTTCTGCAGTTGTAGGTCTGCAATCCTCAGGATTTGTAAGAGCTAGCGCAGCGTTATCGCCCAAATTTTCAATATCAAAAGCTTGTCTGGAAGCCAAGTGAATTATTCGTTCTGTAAGTTGAGCTGGGCAGTTTTCTACATTTGGGCAACGAATGTCTTTATCTCCCTCTTTTGCAGGAGCTAGCTTAGTTCCACAAGATGGGCAGTATTCTGGCATAACAAACTTTCTAAGTTCATTTTCTCGCCCTTCCCTAGCTTTAAGTACCGGTCCGACTAATTCTGGAATAACATCCCCAGCTTTACGAACTACGACAGTATCGCCAATTAGCACACCTTTATGTTCAACTTCGTAAGCATTATGAAGAGTTGTGCGAGAAATTGTCGATCCTGCTACAGTAACAGGTTCAAGAACAGCTACAGGAGTTACTCTTCCAGTTCTTCCAACCTGGACAATAATATCCTTCAAATAAGTATTAACTTCTTCAGGAGGATACTTGTATGCAATAGCCCATCGTGGAGCTCTAGAAGTAGCTCCTAATTGATGCTGTAATGCTCTGTCATCAACTTTTACAACTATGCCGTCTAAAGCGTGCAAAATATTTGCCCTATGCTCTCCGTAATAGTCAATCATTTCTTCTATTTCAGAAAAATTTGTGACTTTTCTTGTGTACGGAGAAACAGGTATTCCCCACTGTTGATAGAGCTTATATGCGTCAGACTGATTAAATTTTGTTTCACTATTGTTATGGCTTGTATTTTCTTTCCAACGAAGCTCACCTAGTCCGTGTGCAAAAAAGCTTAATCGACGCGTGGCTGTAATTCGTGGGTCTTTTTGGCGCAAAGAGCCAGCTGCAGCGTTACGAGGGTTTGCAAAAGCAACTCGTCCAGCATTTTCTTGTTCATCATTTAATTTTCTAAAGTCTTCCCATTTCATAAAAACTTCGCCACGAATTTCCACGAACTCAGGAATATCGTCAGGATTGTCAGAATGAAGCTGTGTTGGTATTGCTTCAATCGTTCTTACGTTTAATGTAATATCTTCGCCAGTTACGCCGTCGCCTCTAGTAAGACCTTGTTCAAGAGTACCGTTGCAATAAATAAGATTTAAAGCAAGACCATCAATTTTTACTTCGCAAGTCATAGGAAGAGGTTTAGACTCATCCCATTGTAAATCGCGAATTACGCTGTTATACCAATCGTGTAATTCTTCAATTGAAAATACGTCATCCAAACTCATCATTCGAGACGGATGCTTTACAGAAGTAAAATCGTTAGAAAAAGTTCCACCTACGCGATGTGTTGGAGATTGAGGTGTGTCTAAAGTTGGGAAGGCAGCTTCTAAAGCGCTTAGCGCTCGCATTCTTGCATCATATGCTGCGTCTGAACTAGTCGGAGAATCTTCTACGTAATAAGCAATTTGATCAGATTGTGCCCAAGCTGCCAATTTTGCCCAAAGTTTCGCAGCTTGCTCTATAGTAAGCGTCGCTGGCTGCAAGTTTCCAAGAGCCAACGCATCAGTGTCTGTTGGCTGAAGTTGAGCAATCCACGTATCTGTTTTTTGCGTATTTTCATGAGTCTCATTTTGCTCGTCAAAATCGTCAAAAAGAGTCCATTGTGCGTTTTTTGACTCGATATCATCGTGAGCCATACTCATGAAACCCCCTTCAAATCAGCTGTTGCTTTATATAGATTATGTCACTTACCATTTACGCATTTAATGAACGTAAGAACTGTGATTGTACTGCACCTTCACAATCGTCATTCAGTGACATTCGAATATGCGCTACGCACAAAGTTCTTGCAATTACAAACATTCCATCGTCAACAGTTAGCTTTGCGGCTTTTCCAATAATATGATTTGCTTCAATATTAGGCCAGACAGGAATATCGTCACTCATAAAGCAATGTCTAACATCATCCATACTAGTAGGAGCTTTATAACACTGCGAGCGCATTCGTGATAATAATTCTTCTAGTTCCATTTGTAGCGGTTCTATTCTTCCTGGAGCTAAATAGTCTGCCATTCGGTAAGCGCTTGCTGCCAGAGTGAACTTGTCTTGCATCCAAGCTGCATAAGCTAATCTATAGTATGCGAATGCTGCGTCGTCTTTGTCTAATGCGACTCGAAGTGCGTTTAGACATGCTGCTACTGTTGACGTCCAATCTTCTTGTTGCGATAATGCTGCTGCAAGTCGCAAATGCGATAATGCGTATGTTGGAGCGTATGAAACCATTGTGTTTAAATGTTTTAACGCCGCATCATATTGATGTAGTTGTGAGAGCAAATCTGCTAATTCCATGTGGGCGTAGAATAATCCGTCTGGAATAAGTAGTGTTTGCTCGTCTGGTGTTGCGAATAAGCGGTTGTACACTACTCGTTCTGCATATGAATTAAAGTAACGTGGCACAGCATTATCTATTGTGAACATGGTGTCAAATTTTGCAATATTGTTCTCATAAGATTCTAATGCTTGTTTAATGTCGCCCTCTATGAGTTGTTCTTGGGCGTGTATGCGCATATCTCTTATATTTTGAGATGCTTTGAAATGAAGTTCCGGTATTGTAGTTTCGTCAATAAGTGAACGAGTTACTATATCTGCTTGGTTGTTAAGCTCTGGGTCGCCAATTTGTTCGATGATATTCATTGCTTCACGAGCTTTTTCAGCTGTTGTTAGCAATGGTTGTGAAGCAATATGATGAAAATCGGCGACTGCTTGCTGTAGCAAGTCTTCTCGTTGTATAGAAAGACCTTTAGCATGTTCTGTTCCGAGTATTTCTTCTTGTTCTTCGTTAAATAGTGTGTCTGAAAACTCTGGCTCTTCCTGTGCGCCGTTAGGCGAGAAGCAAGTGTCATGCAAATCGAATGATGGTTCTACAGTGTTAAGCTTGCAATTTTCGTTTAAGCTTATACGCGCGTTAGATTTTTTGTAGAATTCTATAGGATTTTGTAATCCGTGCGAGCGAATATGTTTTACGAAATTGTCACGTTCGAAAGTGACGGTCATTAAAGTTCGCACTTCTGGCGGTTCGCTAAATGCTGCTAAAGGATTTGTGTTATTTGTGTTGTTTGCGTTGTTTTCATTGTTTCCGACTTCCATCGCGCTTGTTAAATCATCACTATGCTCATCTACTAATGATTGCGCAGCTTCTACAACATCAGCAAACGGTAGGTGTTGCAAATCTTGCAACTTAGAAGGGTCACCATGAATGTCTCCATCTTTTGGCTCACCTTTTTCGTGCGTACTATTGTTATCAATTCTATTTAGTGCTCTTAGCGTACGATTTAGTAGATTGCTAATAGCGCTATCTTGTGCAGCAACCATTTCTTCTAAACCTATAGAGTCAAGTCTAATAGAAACTTGCTGTATTTTATCGCTAATACCAAAAGCGAGAGTTGCAAGCATAATTCCAATTCTCAAATTGTAATTTACTGAAATATTGGACTTTTCGCTATCGCTATACTCATGCCACTTATTTTTATGAGTATCGTAGATACTTCTTGGCATTAGTGATGATCCTGTTGCTGTAAAAGCTAATGCAACTTTCCCATCTCCTAAATTAGAGCGAAAATCTGCATCAAAACGGAACGGTAAATACAAGCTACGAATAAGTTCAGCTAAAGATTGGCGATACAACCACTCTCCTGCTTCAGTCTGTTTTAAATACGATGCAGACTGTTGGCACTTGCGAGCTTTGCGCCATAAATGCATTAATGGGCGAATACAGTCATCTTGCGTAGGATCTCCGAAACTTTGCATTCCTAAATCTTCGCTAGCAATAAAAGCTGGATCTTCAATAAATGAGTTATCGATAGCACAAATGCGCTCGCAAGTAATATTATCTTCTAAACTTTTACCACCTTGCGATGCGTTTGCTTGAATGCATTGATAAATTGCTTGTAGTCTGTTTAATGCACCTTCAATGCGCAACACTTTCAAAGCTGCAGAAGGCTCTAATGAATCATCCCAAATCAAGTAATGTGCTGAAGTTTTCTGTGCAGGTTGTAAGTGTAATCTTTCCGCTGCATGGACTGCTTCTAGACTGTGAGTTTGCTCTAATGCTCCAACGTCGCGCATGACGCGTTCGTAGTATTCTTCCAAACCGGAAACTCTAAAACCTTCTTTGCGCGCAGTTTTAATATCGGAAACGCTTCTTCTTATTGCGCCAAGAGGAGCTTCTGTATGTAAGCGGTGTAATACGTGAAAATATCCAAAACCAACTAATGATTGGTGTAAATCTGGCACAAAAAAAGTCGCAAAAAATACTGTAGCAATAGCGTCTTCATATGAAAGATTGCATCTAAAATCGTCACTCAACGATACGCGTGTGCCTTCGATAGTATATTTTTTATGCTTTCCATTGTTTAAGCAGATCCATGAAGCAACTTGATGTAAGCCATCATCTAAAGAAACTTGCATAACAACATCGCCATAGACAAAAGGCTTATCGTTAATGTTTTGTTTTGCGTATGAGCTTGAAGTATTCTTATTTACTTTCTTTTTTCGTAAATTTTTAAATACGTTTTGTAGTTGTTTTGTAAAGTTATGTGATGCTTGTATTTGCTTAGATCCATAGAATCTAGTTTTGTTATATAGATTAAAAGACCCTTGCTCAATAAATGACAATTGTGGTATGCGCTCAATTGCTTCTACAGGAGTTACTTTATCTCCTGTGTAAACTCTCCCATCTTTGTCTGCGATTGCAAGTTGACGAAAATGTTTTCCATCATCTTTGCATAAACCTAGCGCAATTCCAAATAGTTTCCCAGGGATTTTAAACCAAGCTAGTTGGGTATTTGCTGGAAGTCCTGGAAAATCACAAAAAATACGGTGTTTAGAAAAAGTAGGAATGGAAGTAATTTCGCCTTGTTGCCATAAGGAATCAATAGCGTCTGACATGATTGACATACGATCTTCTTTAGAGTGTGTCTGCTCGGTAGATTGCACGTCTTCAGCCATAATCCCCATTCTTTCAAGTCGTTGACATAATGCAAGTTGCGTTCGTAAGCATTCAGCATTTAATCTTATGCGCTGACTGCACTCGTCACATCATAGTTCAGTATATAAGTAGTATATAGGAAACGCATGTTCGATGTGTGAATGTTGCAGAATTGTGGATATTTTATTTTCAAATGGAGCGGACAACGGGACTCGAACCCGCGGTCTCAACCTTGGCAAGGTTGCGCTTTACCAACTAAGCTATGTCCGCAAACAAGTGAATACCTTATATCATTTTCATAAAAAGTGCAAATTAGGTATGTCGCAAGCCTTACAAGTACTGGCTGCACTTGTAAGGCTTACTTGTTTCAGATTTTCAGTGTTTTAAGTTGAAGACTTATTTTATTTGTTTGCTTACTTGCTTTCGTCATCGCGCTTTGGAGAAGATGGTGTTGCACCCTTTTCAAGCACTCGACCAGGGCCTGCAAGATAAGCTGCGCGGCCTGCTTCAATACCAAGCTTGAATGCTTTAGCCATAAGCACAATATCGTTTGCAGTAGCAACTCCAGTATTTGCCATTACAGCTGCAGCACCCATTTCCATTGCTTCAGCAGCCTGGCTTGGAACGCCAATGCCGGCATCGACAATAACAGGAAGATCGATTTCGTCGATAATAAGCTGAATAAACTTCTTAGTTTCAAGACCCTTGTTAGAGCCAATCAAAGAGCCGAGAGGCATAATTGCGGCAGCTCCAGCGTCGCGCATTGCCTTAGCAAAGTACAAATCTGGATACATGTAAGGAAGAACAGTAAAACCTTCGTCAGCCAAAATCTTTGTTGCTTGCAAAGTAGCTTCATTGTTTGGCAACAAATACTTGCGATCAGGAATAATCTCAAGCTTGATGAAGTTTCCGCAACCCATTTCGCGAGCAATATGTGCAGTGTTAACTGCTTCCTCTACAGTTACGCATCCGCTAGTATTAGGCAAAATGGTAACGCCTTCTGGAATATGCTTTAAAATTCCTGCAGCTTTCTCGCTATAGCGAATTGCTACAGTAATCATTTCAGCTTTAGCACTATTTACTGCGGCATCAATAAGCTCCTCAGAATACTTTCCAGAACCCAAAATGTATCGAGAAGTAAACTTCTTACCACCTAATTCTAAATAATCTTCATTCTCCATAATTTCCTCCATTTTTTATCCATTTCAACGCTTCTAACGCTTCTAAACTTGCGATAATCGAAACATAAGGCAAATACAAGCCTTCTTCAGGAGAAGACTTAAAATCACCTACTAAGCACACGTTTGAAAGATGCTTAATTTTTACGTTCTTAATATCTCCTAGTCCAGATAAGCCAGAAGCGGTAATAACATATTTGTTAGGATGATTCATGAAATAGTCAAGAACCATTGCTTTCGATTCGCGATTGTCGAATGCTTCAATAAACAAGTCGGAGCGCTCAGCAATCTCATCTAACGATTCCGGCGTAACTTTTTGCACGAAAGCTTCTACTTCAACGTACGGCAAAGTTTCATTAAGCCGCGCTTTAGTAGCAGATACTTTATGTTGTCCAATTTCGTTAATCGTATAATTTTGACGGTTTAAATTCGAATACTCGATACTGTCAAAATCGTAAATGTACAACTTTTTTACGCCGGCTCGCGCAAGCATTAACGCAATATTTGATCCCAAACCGCCGCAGCCAAGTATTGAAACTGATTGTTGAGCAAACAAATCATTATCTTCCTTTAGCTGACGTTTAAGAACTTTTGCGCGAATATCGTCACTTTCCATTCATCCTCCTCCCATAATGCTAAATACTTCAATTTTTGCGTTATCTTTAACTATGAAAGTTTCAAAATCTTTGCGTTTTACTAATTCACCATCAACTTCTATTGCAACAAAAGTACTGTCGTAGCCTTCGCGCTTAAGTAGTTCAAGTAAATTCTCGTTCTCAACATAATCCACAGTATCGTGATTAAGTTTCAGCACACTTACCTCCTTTCTGTAGAATATGCTTTAAGTTTTAAATATTACGTTTAAAGATTCTACCTAATCCTTAGCTGGATGAAGAATAAACTTGCCCTTGAAGCCTTTGCAAACGCCATTTTCTTGGCTGTAAATTTCTTCGCCGCGAAGCAAAGTTCTTACCACCTGGCAGCCAATAGTGCGACCAACGTATGGGCTGAACTTGTTTCGATACTCAAGGTCTTCAGCTTTAAGAACATAAGGAGCGTTTGGCTTAATGAATGCAAGATCTGCGTCGTAACCCAAACGTATGCTGCCTTTTCCTTTCAAATCGAAGCGTTTTGCAGAATTGCTAGAATTCAATGCCACAAATTGAGTCAACGACATTCCGCGCTTTTGCACAGCTTCATCAAAGAACACATCAACATCGTTTTGAACGCTACCAATACCACCCCAAGCTGTGAAAGCATCATCAGTTTGCTTCAAACTCAAAGGAGCTGGCGAATGGTCGGAAACAATGAAGTTAATAGAACCGTCAAAAACCTTTTCCCACAAGCCATTCTGGTTTTCCTTGTCACGAATTGGCGGAGTGCACTTAGCGATATTTCCAATTTCGTCAAGCTCAGAAGTGTCGAAATACAGGTAATGGTTGCAAGTTTCGCAGCTTACGTCTACGCCATTCTTACGAGCGTCAGCAACAGCTTGAGCGCCTTCCGGTGAAGAAACATGAACAATATGAATTCTGCATCCAGTTTCTTTAGCAAAAAGACAAGCGCGTTCAATCGCTTCAACTTCGGTGAAAACAGGTCTGGTTGCTACGAACTCAGAAAGCTTTCTAGCTCCCATTTGATGAGCTTTCTTTCCAAGCTGGTCTGTAATAGGAGCGTTTTCGCAATGCATAATCAAAATTTTGCCGGTTTTTGCAATCTGCTGCATACCGGTGTAGAGGGAATAATCGTCGCAATTATACAAATCAACTTGCAAATCCTTGTCGCCAGTAGTTCCAAGGAATGCCTTGTAATTAACGACACCCTGCTTATCTTGCTCGCATATTCCGCCATTGAGGTTTTGTGGTTCCAAGCCACCAGTTTGACCAACATCAACCTTGAGCTTTCCGTCGGCTTCTTTAAGCACTGCTTCAAATGACTTTCCATCAGTAGTAGCAGGAATCTGATTGCAAGGCATTTGCAGCATTGTAGTAATACCGCCTTTTGCGCCGGCAGAAGTTGCTGTTACAAAACCTTCCCAATCGTCGCGAACGCCGCCGCCTGGAGCGTTAATATGAACATGAGAATCAACTTTTCCAGGAACAACTATTAAATCAGTTGCGTCAATAGTTTTATCGGCTGTAAAGTTGCTTCCAAAAGCGGCAAACTTGCCGTCTTTAATTGCTATATCGGCTTTAGTTGCTTCATTATCGAATACAACCAAACCGTTTGTGATTACTACATCGTAGTTCATATTATTTCCTTTCTTTAGCCATTGTTGGCTGAAAAACTTTTGATAGTAATATTTGACACACGAAGCCTACAGCGCATCCCACAATCCATGAGATTTGAGTAAGCGGTGAAAGTAGAGGAATTATCTGCCCGGAAAGAGCAAATAAAAGCCCAAGTATCGTAGAAGTATAAGATATCCAGTTAGTTCCAGAATAGGCAGATTTTGACGAGCTATTTGTATCGTAATAAATTTGATCAAGATCAATATGCGTGCGCTTTACTACGTAATAGTCGGCAAGTAGAACACCTGCAATAGGGCCTAAAAGCATGCCAATAAGATTCAAGAAGCCTGTAATATTAGCCATAAACTTCCACGGCATTAACACAGTGCTTACAAGAGCTGCAATAACTACGCCACGCTTATAATTTACAAATCGCGGAGCTAAAGCAGTTAGCTGGTATGCTGCAGGAACAATATTGCCAGTAGCATTTGTGCAAACTGTAGTAAGTAGAAGCAACCCAGTAGCTATTGCAATTGCAGGAAGACTATCCCACTTGTTTATGATAACAAGAACATCTGTAATAGTTTCATGGTAAAAAAGCGATCCGCCCACTAAAATAACTACGCTTGTAAAAGCAAAAAGCGCGTAACTCAGCAAGAAGCTAGCAATTTGACCTTTTAGTTGAGCCATAGTTGACTTTGCGTTTTGCGTAAAATCAGCAATAGAAACGGCAGGAGCAGCCCAAACGCCCAGTACAGAATTTACAACCATCATCATGAAAAGCCCAAGACCGTAATTAGTTGGCGCTTGAACAGTAGCATGATATTGCATGATTGCAGATAATCCACCAGCACAGCTAATAGCCCATACGCTCATGCAACCAAAAACAACGTAAATAAGTGGGCTTAATACTACAGTTAGCTTATTAAGAGTCTTTCCTCCGCCTAAACCAATCGCCAAATTAAGCAACCAAAATATTGCGAAGGAAATAATAATAGGTATGTGCGAACCAACAAATGGTATTTTGTTTCCAAAAGTAAGAAACTCAGGGCAAATTTTGCCAACTAGAATCTCTAAAGCTTTCGCACCTATATATGTTTGAATTCCATACCAGCATATTGCAGCAACTACTCCCCTGAGGAATCCTGGTAGTTGAGCGCCTGCTTTTCCGTATGTTGCGCGCAAATGCATAGAAAACGGTATGCCGTATTTGGAACCTACAACACCGTTAGCAACCATGACAATTGCTGTAAGAATTGCGCCAAGCATGATACCAATCATTACGTAAATTGGAGAGTATCCCATTAAAAGGAATGCGCCAACTGCAGCATAATTAGGAATATTGTGTACAGACTGCATCCACAAAGTGCAGAAATTAAGAGCGCTCATTGTGCGTTTTTCTTGCGGCTTTGGCAGTAAATCTTCGTTGGTGTAGCCGCGCTCGCGGTAACATTCCAAGTTTTTACTAGCTACTGGCTCGTCTTGTAGCAGTTTACTAATTTGCATGCGCACCTCCTTACTTTTCTTGTTTGTAATTTGATTCTTTTTTGTGTTTTGAGTTTTTTGAAAGTAATAATCGCAACTTTGCTCAAAAATAAAAAAAGATACGAAAGGATTTCGTACCCGTGGTGGTGCGCCCCTTCGTATCAGCCTCTTATTCGTGAATAAGCGTTGTACTCTCATTCGATATTCACTTTTCTTCGCTGCGATTAATTAAGCAGTGAAGTTTGCATCGTATATGCCTTTTGCGTCCTTCCTAGATTTCTATTTATTTGGTTTTCGTTATCTTTTTAGTTGGTTTTTAGTTAGTCCTCATAAGCCAAACTATGCAGAGCATCTCGTAAAAGCTTTACTCCGTGAACAGCGTCTTGTGGATCTGTGTACTCTTCTGGAGCGTGACTAATACCATCTTTTGAAGGAACGAAAATCATTCCGGATTTTACAAACGGAGCAAAAATTTGCGTATCTTGACCAGCACCTGAATGCATGACTCTGTACGCATAACCTTGCTTATTAGCTTGATCTTTCAAAAGATTAATAATATCGTCGCTAAGTGGTGTAGGATCGTCAGACATCCACTTATCGATCTGCGCTGTAATGCCATAAGACTTGGCAGTTTCGTGAATATCCTCGTCGAGTTCCTGCAAGAATTTATCAAGAAAAGCTTTATCTGTATGACGGCAGTTCATTGAAAAAGTAACTTCTCCAGGAACAATATTTACTTGATTTGGAACTACGCTGATTCTACCGAAAGTAAGCACCAGTGGGTCGCCTGCTTGCTTAGCTTTGTCAAGATTTTTGGCGATTATATGAGACATGCAATCTACTGCATCGTGCCTGTAGGACATCATTGTTGTGCCAGCGTGATTTTGTACGCCTTTAAGATGAATATCCCAACGGTGCTGACCGGCAATGCTAGTGATAATACCTAAATCTTCGTGATTGCTGTAAAGCGTTGGTCCCTGCTCAATGTGTAGCTCAATCCAGGCTTCAAGATTTGCGAACTTAGGTTGAGTTGTTTGATAATTGAACCCAGCTTCACGCATTGCTGTTTCGAAAGGAACACCTTCACTGTCGCAAATATTTTCTACGTCCTCTTTTTTGGCTAGCCCGAAGAAATTCTTTGAACCCCAGAATACGTATGGGAAACGTGAGCCTTCCTCTTCTGCTAAGCAGATAATGCGAAGACTTTTCTTTGGCTTTCCATATCTAGTAAGTAAATTCTTAATTGCTAAATAGGCTGCAACTATTCCAAGTTGGCCGTCAAAACGACCTCCTCTTGAAACTGTGTCAATATGCGATCCGCAAGCTATTATGCTTTCTGGTTTTTCGCATCCTTCAACAGTTGCAATTAGGTTTCCAACTTGGTCGAATTCCACAGTCATACCGAGTTTTTCAAATCGTTGACGAAGAGCAAAAAGAGCCTGTTTCCAAGATTTTGTGTAAAGAGGTCGAGTAACTCCTTGTTCTCCTGGTTTTTCTGTGAATCCTGCAAGCCAGCTTATGGCCGATTCTATAGTTTCAGCACTTATGCTGCTATTAATCATGTGCAGTATTCCTCCTCACTTGTGCAAGTTTTCCCAAAAGTGACATTCAGGCGGATATTTTTTGGTTTTGGTGTTTGGTTTTTAGTTTTTAATTGTTTTTTAAATCTTTTTTTTTAATTGTTTAGTTGATACTCGTGTAATTGCTACTACTTTGTGGCAACGCAAGATGTCACGAAAATCGTGACAGAAAGAAATCACTTATTGTAATTGCTCCCTACGCATGTCTTAACAAAACAGGTTCAAAGGGTGTTTCTCAACTGTTTCCAGTACCCCTGCAATTTTCACTTGTACTCGGACGAGTATAGCACGATATTAAATGAACTCAAAATGAACATTTGCATGTGTGTTTCTGTGAAGAAATGATTGGTTGCTTGCTTGGCTGGTCGGTTGATTGATTGACTGACTGCTATGAGATATTGCTTCTATTTGTGGTTGCATGTGTGTTTGGCTGCGAAAAATTTTCATATGTAAGTTAGGAAATAAAAAATAGCCAGATAACAAAAAACGCAGTGCTTCTACACTGCGAACATATTGTGGGTGATATAGGAATCGAACCTATGACCCCTTCCGTGTGAAGGAAGTGCGCTAGCCGCTGCGCCAATCACCCAAAATTTTTTAATTATGCGTGAAAGGCAATCCTTTCGAGTGGGCGATACAAGGTTCGAACTTGTGACCCCTTCCGTGTCAGGGAAGTGCGCTACCACTGCGCCAACCGCCCAGGTTGTTTATTAAGCTTGAAGCTTAATCGAGGTGGGTACGAGAGTCGAACTCATCTATACGGCTTTGCAGGCCGCTGCCTAACCGCTTGGCTAACCCACCGTAAGGTCGAATAACTCATCGGACCTAGAGCGGACAACGGGACTCGAACCCGCGGTCTCAACCTTGGCAAGGTTGCGCTTTACCAACTAAGCTATGTCCGCAATGCAACTTTACTGAACAATGTCAGTGCCGAAGCACGAGTAACTACTATACCCGAAATATTCTCAAATGCAAGCCCTCGCCTATTTTGGCGTGTCGTTTGGTGTGCTATTTGGCGTGTTTTTCAGCGTGTCTGTTGGTGTGTCATATATTCTATTCGGCGAAGGTGTATCAAAATTGTTGCGTTAAGGAAACAGTTTTGATACATGCTTATTGCGTATGATAAATCTAGCTAAACAATAACAAGAATATGGGTAATCCTTGCGTATAGGGAAGGTGCTCATATGATAGAATCGAATTGAGAGCTGGGGCTCCCCCTTACCCTTGACCCTTCACGGGGTAGGTTTGGGGGAATGACCAGCTCTTTTGTAATAGTTAATTTCCCCGTTTTCTATTATGCAAACGCAATTTAGTTTCGTATCTTCTCTAGATAAACGTTTTTGAATAATAATATTTATTGAATCCCATGCTGCATTGAAATATTTTGAAAAATAACTCTATAATAGAAGTAACGCGAGGGCCTCGCAGCTGCCGTTTACGTCAGATTGTTAGTCGAGGGGTCCCTCGCAATCTTCATTTTAAGTATATTTTCTAGGGTTATAGGTTCTAGGGTTATAGACCAAAATTTATTTTTTATTCGTCTAATGGATCAACTTTACGCGGCAACCCTAAATCGTCTGCTATATCGTCATGTATATCGCCGCACTCATAAGGCTCTAGCAGGTTATACGCTTCGATTAACAAATCTTTAGGCGCACTCTTGTGCAACCATGCTTCTGCCAAATAGTCACCAATTGCAATTGATGGCTCTCCTGCTCTAATAGCACTATTGACTGCTTCTTTAGAGAGCTTATCCATGTATGGCTCAGCATAAGGTCGAAGTTTCTCTGCCATGTCATAATAAATTTTCATCATGTCCATTAGCTTTTCACTCCTCTCTTATTTTCCACATCATTATATGCAGTAACAACACGCTAAGATTTTTTCTTTTTGATAAACCCACTTCTAGGATAGCATCAGCGTATGCGGGAAAGACTGTGAGCCAAGGTGAAAAATGGCACCATACTCCAGCGATAATAACGAGTGAGAACATAGCAGATACTATTGCGTCTAATTTCATAATGAGTCTGCAGTATAGTGGATAGCGAGTCCCGGGCACCTGGATTGTTCGGGACTATTTATTTACTTATTGCGCTTCAAGGATTACCACTGCTGTATTATGGAAAGACTTATATGATAGAATCGAAGTGAAAGCTAGGGCTCCTCTTACCCTTTAATCTCGTAATGAGTTGGTTTGAGGGTATGACTAGCTTTTCGTATATTCCAACTGTTTTACAGTCTTTAATATTCACATGTTATAAGCCGAAAGTAAAGGAGCCCACACGACGCCTAAAGTGTTAAAGCAGTCAACGGCATGAAGCCGACTTTCAACGCAGGAAGACTCTTATAACTCATGCTGCTAAATAGGGTAAGCGGCAAAAATATTTGGCACTAACTGCAGTGTGCTAGTGCCCAATATGATTTATTTCTTTGCTATGTTGCTTTCAGATTTCCACTTTTCTATGAGTTCTATAGCTTGTTTTTCTTGCGCATGAAGAAAATGATCATTGTCTCTATTTTCATAGTTTATATTAAACGAAGCTAATATTATTTGCTCTTCTTTAGTAAATTCATCTAATCTGCTTTTATCAAAATTTTTTATAGAATCATAAAATTCTTCTTCAGAAACTAGATTAAAGCAATTCTCTGAATAAAATTTCCAGCCCGTTAAACTATTATATGTTGTTAAGCATAAGAATTTAAGCTTATTCTTCTCATTATTAAATATATTCTTAACATATGAAATGGCACTTTCTTTATCAATATATTTCCATACGCAAAATGCCACACAGAATTGATAAGAATTTAATATATCCTCGGAATATGAAATAGATTTAATTTTTGTAGCATAAATTTTTTCAATATCTGCTAAATGTTTAAGGCTAATGAATTGGAAATCTTTACGCTCATCTTCACATCCATATTTTTTGTAGGCAAATCCAATATCTCTAATTATTGTAGATGTTGTGCCAATGCTGTATTTATTAATATTTTGAACTGCAGAACTAATAATTTCATACCTATCGTTTTCATTTTCTAATCGAGTAATTATGTTATGTATTAAATGTTCTGAATATTCACATGCGGATGTTTTGAATAAATTAGATAAGTCTATACCTTTAAAGCCATATTGCAATTCAAATAATGTAGATGCAATTACAGCAAGTCTATTATTTGATATTTTATTATCAAAGAGTAATGCCTCTGTAATTTTTAAAAAGAATATAATGTTACCATCTTTATTAAAATTCTTAACTTTTTGCATGAAAGCAAATTTGCTACAATTATTTATACATTCGAGAATTACTTCTCTTTGAATTTTTATACTTGATAAATTAAAACTGAAATATAAATCAAATTTCTCAATAGAACCAACGCGCATTTTACTAATAAGTTCTTCTTTAGATTGAGGATTTGCGAATTTATGCTTATTAATGTCTTTTGCAAATGTAGGAAACATAGTTGAAAGAATATCTATTACTTTGTTACAATCAAGCTCTAGGCTACTAAATTTCTCATTGCAATATTTTAAGTATTCTCTATTATCCTTGCCAATCATTAGAAGACTATGTTCACTGCATTGGCATAATGCATATGCATTATCAGAAATCCATTCATATAACTTAGGCTCAAAAATTTCGATAGATGTAATAGCTAATAAATCAACAAATGATGTTTCTTTCCATAAAGCGCCATATTTGAATCGGAAAGCATTAAGTAATCTATTTACATCCCTTATATTATTTACATATGGATTTACACAGTTTTCAAGTACTGTTTCAAAATATTCGTTATTTTCAAATTCTTCTTCATCTTTGTTTTTATGAACAATATCATTAAGGCGATCTCTTAATATTTCATGCACGGTTGTTTTATCAATTTCAGGAACTTCAAAAGAAACTTGAACAATTTTCTTTAAATACTCATCTCCATCAATATTGTGATATTCAGACAAAGCATTGCAAACAATTTCCCTATCCATTGTAAGGACATAAATTATGTTTGGAAAATCGCCTACTTGTTTCACCAATTGGAAAATGTCTTTAATCTGAGGAGTAGTCAATCTATCTATATCATCAATAAAAACAATAATTTTGTGGTTAAAATCTTCTAGCGCCTTACACAATTTTTCTTTAGCATCATTCAAACTAGGAGTTTCCATCAATTTAGCTCCTGCTGCTTTGGAAATAGTTTTCAATATAGGAACAATTGCAGGCCCAACTGCTGGAATAATTGATAACGCGTCAATAATATCTGAATATTGGCTTATAGCCTTTCCGATTTTTCCTTTATTCTCTTCTCCTTTAGCAACACCTAGTTTATTCTTCAATTCATGGAAAAATAAACTAATTAAATTGTTCTTGTCGGAATAATTCCATGGCGAAAATCTAATAATTATTGGATTATGATTTTGATCTTCTTCAGTTTTTTGTGAAGTATCGGATTTTCTTATTCTTTTGTATACTCTTGAATACCATTTTTCATTCTCTATTTTTTGGGCTTCATCTTCGTCTACTGGAATCTCAGATATTGCCATGTTAATAATAGATGTCTTGCCGCTTCCCCACTTTCCATACAAACCGATTACAAGACCATCTTTGCTATCATATTCACAAATCGATTTTCCAAATTGTTTAGCAAAATCAGATCTTCCCAACAAATCTTCATCAGCTTTTTCAATAGGTTTATCCGCAACGTAGCTCATATACTTTCTCCCCTACTTATTCAATTGCAATATTTTTAGAACCATTTATATTCTAATCATTTATACAAATTATTCTTTTAACTAATCCTGACAATATTAGGTATCTTAAAAAATTGAGTTATAAGGTTATAAACACAAAAATTTGAAAATACTATTACATAAAACACAAACTGGCATATAGAGTATTGATGGTTGAAAATCAAAAAAGTAAAGGAGCCTACGCAACGCCTAAAGTGTTAAAGCAGTCAACGGCGTGAAGCCGACTTTCAACGCAGGGAGACTCCTGTAACTCAGGTTACCAAATATTGCTTTATTTACAACTTTGACTTTGTTCGTATGCTTTGTATGCTAAATCTGATTTATATAGATAGTGCGCAAGAGTATCAAAATTGTTGCGTTAAGGAAACAGTTTTGATACGTAAAGTTCGGTATTCTCAAAAGAAATTAATGAGACATCTATATAAAAATACTTATACAACTTTAAACGTTATATAGCGTGTTCTGTGAGAGTTTCAAGTGTGTCTAAGCCATTTAGCTTATGTTCTGCATCTAAAGTGTCCCAGTATATTGAATCTTTAGTAAGTTTTGATTTTAAAAATCTTAATCTTTTATAATCATTCTTACTATGCAATCGTTTAGCTTCAGAATCTGGATCGTCTATTAAAGATGCTATTAGCGCTGAATCATACAAATGCTTTTCCCTGTTCCCCATATTATCTGCATTATATGCAGCGCTCTTCAATATGAGCGCTCCAAGTAAATCTGGGATTCTTAGCATTGCTTCATTATTTTCATGTCTATCAATAAGCGTTACTAGCATGCTTCGGTCTATTGCTTGAGCTCCGCCTGGCATGGATAAAAGTGGAGCATTAAAGATATTTAAAAAGCCAAATAACTTTTTTGGAGTATGATCAGCTATTAACAGATCAACAACATCATTATTTTGATTCCTTAATCTAGTTGCGTATCCGGTTAAGCCAGTCTGTAATGAAAATCCTAGATTTTTTAGAGCGTTATAAACTTTACGAACGTTATCCTTATTAGAAATTACATCAATCAATAAATCAGCATCAGAAGTAGGGCGTGCTGTAATTCCATTCATTATTGCGTGTAACTGAATCATAAGTCCGCCAGTTAAAAGCCATAGTGAACTATTGCATGATTTAGATAATGCGTATATAGTGCTCCACGGATGTGTGCTACTAGAAATTTCAACTGTAGGTGTAGGTACACTTATGTCAATCATAAAACTCCCCCAAAAAACTCCCCAATATTGTTTCTAAATTTTAGCAAAAGGTATGATTCTTTTTTATTCTTTTATTGCATGATTATGTTTAGTGATTATATTTAGCAATCAATTCCGCAAGTTTGTTTAATCCTGCTTGGCGCTCGCGAAGGTCAAGAGATTCGGCAAGATCTGCGGCGCACACTGCTATTGGCATAAAGGATTTTGTCGATGATTCTTGTGTGTATTCAGTAATGTGTGAAGAAACATTTTGGCTAATGAAATCTAAAACTTCAGAATCTTCAATAACGCGAAGTTTAACGTTAATTATTGAACTGTCTGCGCCATTTTCGCTATTTTTAAGATGAAATTTATTTATTAAATCCCCTAGATTGTTGCTACTTACATATCCTTCTATTTTGTCAGTTTGCGTAAGCTGGAATTGTGAGTGCATATTCCCAGTTGCGGCTGAAAGTATTAAGTGATTCGAAAGTTCTACTAAACGCGATTTTCTACACCAATACTCCATTGTTTTCGCGCGATTTCTGGAACGATTAACTAGCTCTTGTTGAGTAATTGAGCGCAAATATGCTTCTATACGATACTTCTGCTGCCTATTGATCCACGAAACTTCACAACCGCTAAGCATAAACAATGTTGCAAAAGCTAATGACGGAGCATATGCTCTACCGCTTTTAGAGTTTTGTTGTTTATAACGATTTACGGAATCAAGTGAAATTAAGATCTTCCTACTTCCAAATGTGTATGTTGTTAGTAAATGATTAGAGCATAATGCACTAACTCTTTGAGTGCTAACTGCTAACTTGGCTGCAGCTTCCTCACGCGTAAGAAGAGTATCATTTACAAAAATATACATAACGCAAGTGTATCAAAATTATTGCGTTAAGGAAACAGTTTTGATACTTCTTTTTCATTATCAGTTTAAAAATCAAGCACGCCTTGCTTAGATTTAGGCTTCCATTCCTTAATATTTAATGAAGGATCAATTGTAGGAAGTGAATCTACAATTAAAGCAACTGAATGTCTGGCACGAGTAGCAGCTACATAAAACTCGCAAGCAGATTTCTGTGTTAAGACTTCATCTTTATGTTTAATAAAATTCAATATTGGATTGGTGGCTAATATTGCAACATGGTCAAATGATAATCCTTTTACTTTTCCAATAGTTTTAAAATCTAAATTCTCTAAATTTTTACCACACGCTTTGCTATGACGTAAAAGTTTAGGATTATATTCATAAATATAATCCTGCAAATCTTTACGCATAACAATATAAACACCCTTATGCTCAATATTTTTTTCACAGTGTTGTTTTGATACTGTATTAGGAAAAGAATTTTTATAAAAAATCTGATCTGAAAAATTTGCTATCTCTTGATTAAAACGATGTGTTACATTCTTGTACTCTATTTTTAGGTTCCCATTTTTTGAAATTTTCTCAAACCACGAAATAAGATTTACCCTATCGTATAATTTATTTTTATTTGATTGTAAATTGCTATCGATCAACGATTGTCGCACATCGCCAACCAAAAAGATTTTTAGTTTAGTTTGTTTAATAAGCAATTCCAATACATCCAAGCCAGTGCGACTAATATCTTGAACTTCGTCTATTATAAGCTCGTCATATATATGAGATAGGCGATCTTCAACCAAACCAGACGCTTCGTTTAGCATAATTTCCGCAGACAGCTCTTCAACAGATCCTCTGATTAGTTTATTTTCTGATGTAAAATATCTACCGACTTTACCCTTTTTGTTTGTTCTCCATGCTCTATTTTCTCTATTTTTATCAAAATCAAATCCACTAATTTTGATATTTGAAAACTTTTTTGGCAGATAAGGACTTATAACATCGTGCATTAAAAATTCATACCAGCCTTTTACTTCAGGGTAGATATTTATTTTACCCATATTTTCTCTTAGTCTTCTTCTCAATTCGCTTTGACCTGAAGATGTTAATGTAATTATTATTCGTCTCTTGCTGGTAGGCATTTGTATGCAACGTTCAATTATTGCGTGCGTTTTCCCCCAGCCAGCACATGCTTGTATAAATTTATGCATACAATATCCACATCTATTTATTATTGCTTTGATTAGCAATTTCCTTTAAACTTCCAATAGCATTTTTAATGTATGATGGTTGATTTAATTCTATATCTGATTCTGCGATTAGTAGCGCAGAATCAGTTTTGTTATTTATCATAAATTTAGCAATGTTATTGTTATTATCAGATTCACTGTAATTTAAAATTTTTTTCAGTTTTTCTTTGTTGTTACTGTTTGCCTTAACTATTTGTGTTTCAAGCGTATTCCCATCATTTACTTCTCCTATAAATATTTTATTTTTATAGTCATTATGCATATTTTTACATAACTTCTCTTTCCATTCTTCAGGATTTTTATTATCATTATCACGCAACACTACAATATCTTTAGATAATATGTCAGCTAGTTCTAGGCATCGCCTAAATGCAACTCCATTGATTGCTATTACATCAATTCCACAATCAAGAGGCTCTTTACCATAAGTATCTTTAAAGAATTTATTAAATACAATTTCGTCAGAAGGGCCTTCCACGATAACTGCTTTTTTTGATAATAAAATACGTAATGTATTAAATCCAGATAATTTTTTGAAATATTCTACAGTATCAAGATTTAGATTACTAAATTTGCTTATTTTACCATTGTTTATCAAAGATATTTTATCTAATCCCATTCTATTTAATACATAAGAACTATGTGTAGATATAAATATCTGTTTTTCTGAATAATTGTCTTCAATAAAATATAACAACTTCCTTAACGTTGAATAGCTTAGATGGTTTTCAGGCTCTTCCATAAAAATGTAATTAGATTTATCGGATTTCTGTGAAAAAGTTAAAACAGTTTTCGAACATGCTTGATATCCCTGTCCTATGAAATTTAAAGGTATATTATCAACACATGGAGTGAATATATTCCACCATGATGACGAATTGGATTGGTCAGACTGAAGCCCAATGGTCCATTCTTTTTCTTCTTTGTAATATTCCTCAAGTTTTTCGTTAATTTCGCTAATTTGTTGTGCTGCTAGATTATTGCATCTGCTTCTATATTCAGAAGTAATTTTATTATTATCTTTCGTATTTATGTGCGAATTAATTATATTGCGCGTATTGTAATTAGCGTATTTATTTGAGATTATATTTGAAGAATCAATTAGCATTACACCCAAATCTTTTGGCTTTTTAAAAATAGATCTTCCAGAAAAATCAATCCAATCTACTCTGTAGTACTCTGTTGGAATTATATTTGGGCAATCATGTTGTTCGAAATAATCTTTAATTTCTTTTTCATAATCAAGATCAAAATAGGCATGTACACTTAATCCTACTGAATCTTCCTGTAAACTATTGTTAGCACCACGTAATCGTTGTATATCCCCATCGCCAGCATTTAAATAAACTTCTATCAAGAATTCAGGTAAATTTTTTAGTTCTTTGTTTTTAAAAAAATTCTCTACATTATCTTTGTTAAACATATACGGATTAATAGCTTCAGACGCACGAACACCATCAATACGTCCAGTCAAAGCCATTATTATAGCTTCGAATAAAGTAGATTTCCCAGATTCATTGTCTCCAACTACAATATTCATTCCACCTTCAGGTTCAAATTTAAAATCTTTAAATTTTCTATAACCTTTTATAATTACTTTTTTAATCATGGAAAAATTATCTCCAATCTAATTATCCAATAATTTAAGAAATGATTTCAGCACAAAATATGTTCAGACCTTATTAAATTGTTTTGAATCTAGCATCTTCTTAATTGAGTAATGGTCAGTTACAAATGCTTTTACTGCTATTAACCAATTAGCAAAGCTTTCATAATTTTTAACTGGTTGCACAGCATGTCGCAACGAATTTGAAAATGCAATAGGCAAATCATTAAATATTTCATCAAATATATTGTTACACTCTAATGAACTTTGTGGGAGATTAATACTGTTAGAAGTATACTCGATTATCTTTTGTTCTGAAATGTATTTTAATTTATATACAATATTTTCAATTTCACTTTTATTCACAGCAATATCATCAAATCCAATTACTTGTGTACTATCAATGGCTTCTGGTCGTATTGCTAACGACAAAGTTCCAGGATCTTCATAATAATTTAAATAACGTGTAATATTATAAGGTTTAGGGCACATTTCATCTCTATCAAACTCTCCGACCATGCTTGCTGGTTCATATTTCCATCCAGGGTAAATTTTAGAATCTTTTCTCAATTTGACTCTATATAAGTAAAATTCCTTTCCACAAAGATCTTCATATTCAATTCTTCTATACATATTAAAAACAGAAGCTTCATATGTTCCTAAGTGAAGCGCCTTGTTTTTCATGCGATTATTCCATTCTTGTGCCTTACGCAGGCCACCCATACGTTTGATAGTATCCTCAGTTAATGAGTCTAAAGGATTGTAACTATTATTTGGCCAATCTTTTATATCTGTAGTGTGATACCAAAACATATTCACAAGAGAATTATCGTCAAGTGCTTTCTCAGAATTATAAATACATGGTATCACACTACTCTCTTGGTATAAGAAGTCTATACCACAACGCTTGCATGTCTTTTTATGTTCATATGATTCTTCAAGCCAATTCCAGTCAACTGTAAATATGTGCTTACAATTAGTGCATTGGACTTTGCGCAATCTATTAAAGTCAACTTCTCTATCAATCATCTGAATAGCTCTATTTTTTAAAAAACTAATATCCTCTAATAGCGGAAATTATAGAATCAGTTCTCCACTTAACTATTACATCAGCAGCATTTTTTACGACACGTGATGTTTTTTCAGAGTCCCAAGGTTCAACAGCTATAATCTTTTTCCCATTTCTTGTGCTAGCTCAATTTCAATGTTAATCCATTTACTGTATGTAGAATAAATACCAGCTAATATGAGAACACAGCTAGCATGTTGCATCTGGTTTTTAATTGCTTTCTTTAACTGATGATCATCTTCTGCATCATGAATAGGATCATCCTTAGGGGCAGAATAGTTTTTATAATCAAAATTTGGACTACTGTTCAATAAGTTTCACTAATCCTTCGTAAGCATATGAATAAGACCAAGTTGGGTCGATGAGAAGACGCATACAAAAATAGCTGGCACTTTGTGAAGTACCAGCTCTTAAGGCATGAAAATAGCCATAGGAAAATAGAGGTACTTCACATAGCACCCCACGGAATAAATCCGTGAAGCTCTATGCTGTATCTCATCGCCCTATAGCTAATCAGGCTTTGATCTATACTTTTTTAAATTGTTTAGGTTTTAACACCTGTATTCATTATTAACTAAATTAAATTTTTATGCCCAACTCCAAAAGTTGGTGCAAGAATGTTGATTTAGCAACGGTTTTCTGATTTTTGGGCATAAAAAAAGACCCCATTCGGGGTCTAAAACCAAGTCTTCGAGTTACGACTTTTAAAAATTTTTTCTATCTTAATTTACTACCGAGTTCTTCCATGTTACTTTGTATCAAAATACCATTGAAGTCTTCAATGCTTATACCTGGCATGCGGTCCAAAATCTTCAGATAGAATTTATCAGGGTTTTCTTGTTCTTTTAATGTGTAGTTTGATTTAGCAAAAATTTTTTGTATTGTTCTTACAGAATATCCTAGCCCAACACATATCGCCCACAGTGTGCCCTTGCTCATGTTATTGTATTTATTATTTTTAATTTTGCCGTGATAATTTTTATTAAGACATGTTGCTTCATTAAATTTTTCTGGCGATCTTAATCCATTTTTTTCAAACGAATACCATAAACACTCACAAAGTGATTGATTTTGATCCGTCAGAAGGCTAGTAAATTCATCTTCATACTCAAAATTATCCTTTTTTAATACATCAATAAAGCTTGAATACATAGAAACTTTATCAACTCGATTTAAATTTATCGATATCGCTTTTTGGTCTGATGGCGCAAAATAAAGAAATCTTATGTCTACGCCATCATCTTTTAGAAGAAATGCTGTTCCTTTATCCTTAGTAGAATTAATTCCGTGTTCTACATGATGTTTTAACCTAATATTGATAACACACTTGGATAAATTTCGCTTGGCTTTTGTCGTCAAAGCCAGTTTTCCATCTTTTATTTTTACGTATTCTTTGCTCGCTATCACAAAATAGCCATCAACAAAGATAAAGTTGCCGTGATTAACCCACTTCTCAAAAATTTTATTATTTTCTAACAGCTTAAACGCATCTTGTGGCGTTAATTTAGTAAATTCATTTTTAGTAAGTTGATCCTCAAAAATATATTTAAAGTCAGAAATGGAAGATAACTCTTTTTCAAGGCCTACTTCAAACAATCGATATTTTGCGGATTCTTTTGATACTTGGAAGAATGAGCTTAATTTTTGCACAAGCTCTTCACCGCTAGACACTTCTTTTTTTTATCAGCTCAGTCGCTTTTTTCTTAAAAGTAGAGTATGGCATTAATACTCTCGGAGCTAATTTGTGAGCCTGCCACTCTAACCACTGTATTTGGTTTTCTTTAGTTCGTTTTCCATTAGATGGCGTATAGAAATATTGGGATTGCCTGAGCATAGTAGGATAAATTTTTTCTACCTTATTTTCGTTTTTAGAATTTAAAATTTCAAAGTAGGTTTTATCTTTTTCCCAATGAAGTAATTCGTGTACAAGAGTATTTCTTTTAGATCCATCACCGTATATCTTTACGGCTTCTGGGTCAATTACTATAGTCCCTTTATTAAAGAACTTCTCAGCATATTCATCTGTTTTTTCGTTATAGACTTTAATATTCCCATCTATCAACAAGCAGCATCCGAAGATATCCAAGTTAGTAGATAGTCTTTCTTCTGCAATTTTTAAGTGCATCTTTTTGAGAATATCATCGACAGGTAAAGGCATAGGCTCATTGAGAGCATCCTTACAGTATTTGTTCAAAAACTTTGTAGCATAATCATCTAGCCTACTGGCACCTAAGATGAGTGCTCCAGTTTTTTTATTAACATCAAAAATATCGCTGTAGCTAACCTTCTTTCTCATTTATAATACTATCTCCTTTTTCTAAGTAATCTAAAGGCATACTTTCCAATGTTTTCTTTGCGTCTTTCCATGTGTGATAATATTTTCCAACTAAAGCATGGAATCTATGCGTATGGTTCTTCTCCAAAAGATGTACCAATTCATGAACAAGAACATATTCAAGACATTCTATAGGTTTTTTTGCCAATTGGAGATTTATCCATATACGTCGTTCATCTATATTGCATGTTCCCCACCTTGTTTTCATATTCTTGATTCGGTACTCGTCTGCGTGAATGCCCATTCTTTCTTCTATGCTCGGAGCTAAGTCCCCTATAACTCTTTTTAGCTCACCACGATACCATTCATTAAATACCTTCTCTTTCTTAGCAACACTTGCGCCCTCTGGAACCATAAATACTATTTTGTTAGGCATTTTCTTGATACCGTACTGTTTAGATCCAGTTTCTACATCGAGTCTATATGGTTTCCCCCATAGATAATAACTTTCACCTGAAATATATTCACGCTTAGTCTGTCTTTTTTGTGCAAGCATTCTATCTTTAACAGCAGTTATTTCAGGCATTTTTTTTAATACAAACAGTCTTATTTCATCGTCAGAATAGCCGAGTGGAGCACTTATAGTAACATCACCTTCGGGTGGTACTACTCTTATATAAAGATTCTTTAGGTTAGATTTTTTAGTTATCTTAACCTCGATACCTCCAATCAACTCTGTTCTACATATCATATTCTTCTTGCCTCTCTATCATGCTATAAATTTCTTCCACTTTCGAGTATTTCTCATCATCACCATAACCATATAGCGATAGATTTTCATATATAGCAAGTTTTATTTTCTTCTGCTTTTGAAGATTATCTTTCCAATTCGTAGACAAAGAAGACCTAATCGATTGATCAATAGATAACGCTTTATCAACATCTCTTCCAAAGAAATCATACAGAGCTCGCTTAGCTTCACTTTCTCGAACCTCATCAGGATAATTTCCACTTACTTCAGGATGCAAAACCGCCTTTGCGAGTTCAGCAACCTGCTTTAAGTATTCTTCATAGCTAATTGCTTCAATTTTTCTTTGCTTGATAATATCTTCCAGCATCTCTGATAGCTTGCCATAATATTTAGGATTACTATCAGTTTTTTTAACAATCTCATGTTTAATGTTGTTATCAATAATTTCTGCTTTCGCAACATCATTTTTTGATAGACCATCAAGGACATCAACAGGAGTAGTTGTAGTACTGTTAATTAAAAGCTCAACTAAACCTCTATCTCCAATGGTATTTATTTTTCTAGAATCATCAGCCTTAATATAGGTATCTAAAATATATCTCATGTCAGGCTCGTAAGCCTTCAGATCGATGTAATCGCAACTCGCGAGTCTAATCATTTCCTTAACTTGGTTATAGCCTGAGATACTTTTTCTAATAGCAGATACTTGGCTTTCACTATAACCATAATCACTTTCAAGTTTGCCACTGCAATCAGAAAATGAACGCGTCAATGAAGATGTAAGTGAGTACAATGCGTCTCTTAATCCAGTCTTTTCTTCAGATTCACAATCATTGCCACAGAAATAATCAATGTAGTCTGTGTCTTCATTTCCATTAACATTAGCAAACAAATCTTCTAGTGAAGCCATAGATCCAACCATGGTAGCTTTTGCCTCATCATAGCGCGATTTCAAAAGTCCATCAATATCTTCTTTATCAAAACCATCAAATGCTTCGCTTGTGTAATCAAGCATCGCTGTTTGTACATTACGGAATAAATCCTTATAGTCAATGATATAACCATAATCTTTATCATCACCGTTTGGTCTATTGACTCGGCATATTGCTTGGAATAAGTCGTGATCGCGCATTGATTTATCAATATAAATATAGGTAGCACTCGGCGCATCAAACCCAGTTAATAGCTTGTCTACAACTATAAGCAACTTCATTTGTCCGGGCTCTTTTTTGAATTTCTCTTTAACTTCGGATTCAAATTTGCTTACAGTTTTTCCGTTTAGCATTTTTTCGTATATACGCTTCTTATATTCCTCTTCACTTTCCTGATTAGGATCCGTAACTGCAGTTCTAACACTTGCATCCGTTGGCTCGTAGGATGTTACAATGGCACATTTAGTAAAACCACTACTAGTGAAAATATCCCAATACCGACACGCCTCATAAATACTACCCGCAACAAGCATCGCTGTACCACGATCTGTTCTTAAACGAGGAAGTGTAATCATATCCATACGAATATCCGCTGCAATAGTTTCTAAGCGTTGCTTTGAACTATACAGCTTGCTAATTGAAGTCCATCTTTGTTTAAGTGTTATCTTTGCACTCTCAGTTAAGCCTTCTGTTTTAATATCAAACCAAGTATCAACCTTGTCTTTACTCGTCAGATTTTGATCCACATCTCTCGCCTCATAGCGCAGATCAAGCACGACACCATCTTCTACGCCTTCATTGAACTTATAGGTGTGAATATAAGAACCAAACGTTTCAATACTGGTTACCTTATCTTTTTTAAGAAGAGGTGTTCCTGTAAAACCAATCAAAATAGCATCAGGCATAATGGCTTTAACAGCCTCATGAAGTTTACCTGAATTTGTTCTATGACATTCATCGATAAAAGCAATAATTTTACCTTTTGCTTTAAAGTCAGCTCCCAGATTTTCCCTTAAATCTTTCACATAAGCATCTACATCTGATTGTTTGCCAGCGTTATGCCCATATTTATGAATGAGCGAACAAATAATCGAATCATCAGTCTTGTTTAACGTATCTCTTAAATCTTTACAGCTTTTTGCTCGTTTAATTTTCTCATCAACATCAAAAAAGAGACTTTCAATCTGGTCATCTAATTCATCTCGGTCAGTGATTATTACAACACGTGACTCATCGATATTTTCAATTATCCATTTAGTCAACCACACCATTATGAGTGACTTACCTGAGCCTTGTGTATTCCAAACAATACCGCCTTCACCTGCATTTATGCGCTCTCTAGCAGCAATATTGGCAAAATACTGATTATAGCGAGCAACCTTTTTAATACCCGCATCAAAAATAATGAAATCATGAATAAATTCTAAGAAGCGCTTTTTATGACACAAAGACACAATGGCATCTTTTAAGCGATTACCTGACTGCAGCATAGCAATCTCTTTTGAAAGTGTATCTTCTGCCTTAGTATCTTCTTTCCACGTTAAATAATATTTTTCCTCGGTGTTAATCGTGCCATATTTTAATCCCTCTGATTCATTGCCTGCAAAAATGAGTTGAACCGGATGATAGAACTCTTGAATATTCTCTCGCTTTTGACTATCAAGGCTTTGCCTTATGCCATAACCGATACTTTTACAGGAACGCTTAAGCTCAAAAACAGCCAAAGCAATACCATTCACATAGATAACGAGGTCAGGTCTATGATGTGTTTTACCATCAAACCTCAAGGTCGTTACCTCTTCAGCCAGTTGGAAGTCATTATTGTCGATGTTATCCCAGTCTATAAAGTTAACAGTATTCCGATTCTTTTTCTCATCCTTCACACCCTGCCTACCATAACGAATAAGAGAATAAATCTCTTTATTTACTTGATAGAGGCTATCCACCTGATTCTTATACAAGTTCATAAGCTCAGAGACTGCCACATCAATTTTCTCTTTTTGATAACCTCGTTTAGTTAGATTGGCTCTTAATAGGTCTTCTTTAATGCCAATATTTTCCTGGTCTTCCAGATTTCCAAGGAAGGTATACCCCAAGTCATTGATAATCCATGACTTAACACGTTGTTGCAGCTGTTCTCGTTCTAAATCTACATGTACGTCTGCCATACTTTCCTCCTTATACCAATCTGATTTTGCCGGTTAAAAGATCATCCATTGCCCCTGCTTTTAATGCCATATATTTCTCTTTTTCTTCTTCGAGGTCAGTAATCTCTTTATCCATAGCCGTGAGAATATCAGCGATTGCTTGTTGTTCGGTGAGAGAGGTGGGGATAACAAATTTTAATTGTTTTAAATCTTTTTGGTATAAATGTTTTATAGTAGACCCTGCTGATAGCTCATCTATAAAATTTGAAAATAGCGAGGATCTTAAAATCCAATATAAAAATTTTCTCTTTAATTTTTCAATTACTCTAAAGACAAATACACCACTATTTAAAGTAGCTCTTTTATCTATATTAGGAACAATAGCAACCTTACCAATTGTCCCATCCTTAGTAACTAAAACATCGCCTGGTTTTACTTGTATATTACTATCCATATCATACCTGTCTTTGGATACGAAACTTATTTCTTCAAAAGATATAGTTCCACGATAAAAGTCCATACCACTTATTAAATAAGAATATCCAGATTGTAGATACTCATCTTTTTTTAAACCTTGCCAACCTATTCTAGCCTTAGGAATAACTGAATCATTAAAGCTTATTTCTTCCCACTTACCACTAAATCCTGCTAACCTTCGCTTGCCACTGACGAGATCTTCCACCGCCCCGTCACGGATCATCTTTTTCTTTTCAATGAGCTTGGAAAGATTATTAATGTGTGTGTCAAAAGCAGTAAGTGCATCAGCAATTGCTTGTTGTTCGGGCAACGGTGGGACTATAAATTCAATATTTTCAAATATTTGTTTTTTAATAATTTTGGTGGCAGTAATTCCTGCCAAATTTTCAAGATACTGTTTATTAAATTCCATCAGATAATAAATAAACAAATTATAGTTTTTATCGTTAACACAAATTGCATTTATTTGCTGATTACAGCTTCCCTGGCCGTGTAGTATGCAATTTTTGCCAATACTCGCAATGCATGTAACAAGCACAGAACCTGATGGTAGTCTTCGGGATACTGAATAACCTTTTTCAGTTAGTCTTCTTTCACTTGAACTAACAAATATTTTATTATTAATATCGGTTGGGGTTATCCACGTATGCGTCCTGCCCCAATATTCTGAAACATTGGTGCTTGGTGTGTTACCTGTCACTACATATCCAAAGTCTTTTACATTTTTAGTTTCCCAATCTTGCGGATAGCTCACCATCTGTAACCCATCCTTTCTAAAGCTGCTTTCACTGCTTGCTCGGATTTAGCAGTTTCTTCTTCTATCTCAGACAAGGTCTTCTCATAACGACTGGCAATCGTATGCACTTTGGATGCCCAGTCATTAATTACGTTGTCAAGCTCGTTTTTAATGTCAGATTGAAGCTTTGCCATCCACTTTTTGTCAAAGAGAAGATGCTTAATTCCATCGATAGTAAGAGTCGTATACTTTTCAGCCACTTTCGCATCAAGCTCGTTCGTTTTTTCTTTGATCTTTTTATTCACTTTATCGAGATTATTTTGTTTTTCTTGATAATGCGTGAGCAAATTATACTCTGTTTGCAATTCTGCGTTTGACGTTGACTTCTTTAATTCAGCTTTTAGCGACTTTAACCTGTTATTAAATTTAACCTTAGTTATTGAATTACCTTTTTCATTCAATACTTCAGACAATAATCCATCTTCTCCAGATTGTTCTTCTACCATTTCATTTAGTTCTGATGATATATTCTCAGCTTGTGCTGATAAATCAGCTATTTCTTTTAATTCAGCATTAAAGTATTCTTGTTCCAGTATTTCTCGTGGAATGAGCGCTCCGTCAAATGATTTTATCTTGTTTTTATTTTCGACTTTGACTTCATTGCCATTATCATCTTTACCTTTTTTGGTTGCATAGGTATATTCGATTTCACTACCAGCTTCATATCCTAAAGCCTTAATCACATATACATCATCTTGGAGCTTTTCGTTCCAGTAGTTAAGTAGAATGTCATAGACAGCATAGTTGTCTAGAATTTTAGCTTCTGCATAGCTTTCTAGCATAGCAAAGCCAAGACTTCGAATAAGTGACTTAGGGCATGTATTGTCATTAATATTGAGAAGTTCTTTTTTCGCTGTTTTTTGCCAGTTATTAAAAAGTTCCTCAATTTCAGTATTAGACTCTCTTATGATATTTGTGTCTTTGATAATTGTTTCTTCAGTTTCGTCAGGATTGACTTTTAACTCACAAATATCGTGTTCAGCGTCTTTTATTTTGAACAAAATCGTTTTTAGTTCTGGTGCAATTGACCAGAGCTTTTCTAAAGAATCGATGTCAAACTTAGGTATGCCACCGTTAAGATGAGACTCAATATTTTGTGGTAGAGTATCATCAATTTTTTGAATGTATCTCGGCACATTTAAATTACCATCGTTTTGCTCTATCTCTTCAAAGCTCACAAAACGAGAATATCCATTTATCTCCGTTCGATTAGTAAAGGTCTGTACAATCTTTTCGATGTCCTGCTCTCTTAACCTATTCTTATTGCCGTCTTTCTTAAATCCATCACTTGCATCAATGAAAAAGATGCCTTCTCTCTCATCAGCATTTTCCTTATCAACAAGAATAATGCATGCAGGTATACCCGTTCCGTAAAAGAGGTTAGCAGGTAAACTAACGATTCCCTTAATCCATTTCTTCTTTAAAATTGCCTTGCGAATTGTTTCCTCAGCATTACCTCTAAATAAGATACCGTGAGGTAGAATAATACCCGCCTTACCTGTTGGTTTTAATGCTTTTAAGATGTGCAAGAACCACGCATAGTCACCATTTTTCTCTGGCGGTGTATCACCATAACCATCAAAACGCTTAAATTTGTCTTCAGAGACTTTGATGCCATCAGTCCAGTCTTTATCTGAAAATGGCGGATTCATAACGATAAAATCAAACTTCGCAAGCTCGCCAAAATCGTCAATATATTGTGGGTCAGATAGCGTATTTGCAGCCTTGATTTCACCTGTTGCTTTATTATGCAAGATAAAATTCATCTTGGCTAAGCCTGCGGTATCTGAATATTTTTCTTGCCCATATATGTCAACGAGTGAGCTACCATCTTTACGAGTAGGTGCTTCATCTGCTGCTCGTATGAGAAGAGAACCACTTCCTGCAGCTGGATCGTGAAGAGTGTAAGGTTTCTGGACAGTAATATCAATGTTTCCGATGCCGATTAATCTAGCGATGGTTCGAGACACTTCACTCGGAGTATAGAATTGCCCCTTACTTTTTCCTGATTCTTGAGCAAATTTCATCATGAAATATTCGTATGCATCTCCAATGATGTCATCTCCACTTGCCATATTACTTTTAAAATCTATGGCTGGATTTTGAAATACTTTAATAAGACCTGAAACCTTATCTACAAGTTCCTTACCTTTGCCAAGCTCATCAGGATTATTAAAGCTCACATCAGGAAGTAAGCCTTTAAGCCTATTGTTTTCTAAGAACTTTTGAATCACAATATCTACGCGTTCGCCAACATCTGTTTTACCGCAGGCTTTTACCAGATCATCAAATGAAGCACCATCACTTACTTCAAAATCTGCAAATCTTTTCCCCTTATATCTATCTGAAACGTACTTAAAGAATAAAAGTACGAGCACATAATCTTTGTATCTTGAAGGCTCCACACCACCCCTTAACTTGTTACAAGCCTCCCACAAAATTGAATACAGCTCGGATTTTTTCACAGCCATTGTCCTCTTTATCCCCTCGTTAATAATCTAAAATATCTATACATGCACGGACTAATCGGTCATATCTTTCTTTTGAAATGAGTATGGCTTTTGATTTTCAGTTTTTAAGGACAAAAGCAGCTTTATCATTATCGGATAACTTAGTTATGATTTTTGAAGATTGCCCACGTAAAAAATAAGACATATTATAAAGGTCCATAGTTTTCTTGCTATCTTTATAACCCATGCACTGCTCCTTTTCATGACTACTACTATAGCAAGAAAGATGTCTTTTAAACCTTTATTATAGTTACTTTTGCATAAACCACCCTGGGTGCAAGGTGGGTGCACTTTTTAACGTTATCCATCTTGTGCACTCGACCCTAGAGCGTTGACATCTTCCCTCAAACAGCCGAACTGCGCTCAAAAACCGCGAGAACCTAGTTTAAAGCCGCCGTATACTAAACCTTTTAACGATAACCCTCGCGAACCCCTGCTGCACAAGGGCAAATTTGCACCCACCTAATCAGCCTTTGACATCAATACGACACTCTCGACGTGGCATGAGCTGATACCATAACTTATTATTGCAAATTTTTCTCTCTCATAGTTTGTGGAAACATATCAATCCTTATAAATTAATCCAATTATTCAGTTATTCCCATTCCAACCTCATATGCACTGATAAATTTATTCATGGTTTTCATAGCAATCTTCATAGCATGCACTGATTCTTCGGCGCTCTTAATTTTAGTTTTCAGTTCTTTCTTTTCTTTACTGTCCGCAACATTAGCCTTCAATCTTAGTTCAATTAAACCTTTTTCAATTTCAGTTATATTCTGAACATACTTTTCATAAACAGACTTAGAGTATTCAAGATCTTTTTCATCATTCATGAATACTTCTCTAACTGATACCATTAACTTAGCAGACTGTAGAATAGTATTCTTCTTTCCCATCAAGCTAATAGCACCAGTTGCACCACCTATACCAGCACCTACGCCTATTCCAAGAATTGCTCCACCGCCAACGATAGCAATCGTACCGCCTGCCATGCCAAGTCCACCAGCAGCAATTGCACCGCCACCCAAATATGCTAGGCAAGCACTTGTTAAGGCCGCTCCACTTAACCCAGCAAAATTCGACCCGACTAAGGCTACTGCAATAGTTGGAGCTAATGCACCTGCTGTTGCTATAGTGACTATTGCGACTCCTGCTGTTATCGTGATTGATGTAATGGCAGTCTTAAGTACTTCATTCATTTCACGACAAACTTTGTCATAACACTTTCTAAGACGTTTAACATACCCAGGAAACTTGTGCCTTCCAGAAAACTCACTATCAAGATACCTATCCCCTTCGGACTTCTTATATCCCGTAATCGGAGCATTTATATAAGAATATTTATTACTTGGTACTTCTTTACCCTTTTTATCTGTTTCAGTTTTAAGCGGAAAATATGGTTCAAAAAGCATTGCCTCAAGTAAAACAAGTCTAAACCAAAGTTTCTCTGAACTATTTAATCTTATTTTCTCGTGAAGTTCTTCAAGAGAATACCAATTAAGTTCAGCATTCATACCATTCATAAATCCTTTGAAGCCTTTGGTCATGTATCCTTTCCACTCATTAAGCCATTCAAGTTTCATTTGACGAATCTTTTCTCCACCAATAGGAAGTTTAGATCTATAAGCATCATGAAGGGTCTTGTAATATTCAAGATTATAAAGAATCTCTGTTTGTTCTTCATTTAATCCAAGCTTGTCATAATCCATGCCATCACTCATTCTTTGATATATCCTTTGATCTGTGTCGGTATATGTATTCCTATAAATAGCTTCATACATATACTTTATTAGACGTATATCTCTGCGTTTTAAAGCCCAAACCATTTCATCGCCTAATGCTAAGGTAAATCTTCCTACTCCCACACAATTAATTGACACCCAGTATTTTTTAGTAACCACTGCTTCGGACACATCAAGTGCAGTGAAAACACCAGTTGATACGGTAAGCATCCTTGTAAGTGTCGGAGAATTAAAAGGAAGTATTTCTTTTATGTTTATCTTTTTAAAGTCTTCAATCCTTGTTATTTGAATTTCTTTAATCTGCCTTGCAAGTTGCCTAATCATATAAAAGGTTCTAACTATACATTCATTTACAACAACCGGGATGGCTTGTTTTCCAATTTCCACCGCAAAGCCCATTTCACCCCTAAAATCTAGTTTTACAATACTTTCTCTAATAATTTGTCCGTTCCCATCGTGTTCAGCAAAAAGAGTTCCGTTAAACATTTTCGATAGAAGCACAAACAAAGACGTGTCATTTTTATGAATACTTTTAAATATAGGGAGACAAGACATCTCTTTGGCGATTGACAAAATTGGTCCTGGAATTCCAGTACCACCACTTAGACCTGCAGTGCTACTCGAACCAGCTATATCACTAATTAAATGAAAAAACCAAACAAAAGTTCCATTTATTATTTTTGAACTAGTATCTTCTCCTATAAAAACTCTGCTTTTCTCCAGAACATCGACAATCAAAAAATTCCCATTAACATCGGTTCCATATGACTTATATGTGAATTGAGTCAATAAAGAAAAAATCAAGCCGACAATGGTAGGATGATGCGCAAAATCTCTGAGATGGTGCTGTAGTCCACCTCCAAAATCTGGTGTGTTCCCATCTGAAGGAATAGGGAACTTATCCTCTAAAAACTTAACACACTTTTTCAAATCATAAGATTCGCATCCCATCATATGGGCTGTTTTTCTTACAACATTTTCGATCTTGTTATCAGCGATATCTCTCCCTTCAATAAGAGAAAACTCCTTAGTCCAAAGAATGTCCATCATTGCACAAACAACACCTGATCCAAGTGCAACTAAGCAATCCCATTTATCTGCTTTGCTAGAGAGCATATCAATTTGAGAATCAAGGTTAAAAATAATACTTTCAAATTCATTAACTTCTGTAGGATGTACTTCTTGATTAGATAATAATTCAACCTCTATATTATTAATTTCATTCACTTTATTCACCTTGCTTTTTTCTCTTTACATATGTAATTTCTATATCGTAGCCTAGGGCTTCAATCATCTGAACAAAGGTTTTATTAACAATCCCATCTTTTTCTTAATGATCTGGTTAACATACTGGCTAGTAGTATCACTCAAGGTCAGCCTGTGCCAGCATTATTCAAACCGCTGTTTTCTGAAGGTTGGCGCATTCGTTTTGCACATAAGACGTTTGCTTGGAATGCTCAATCTACTGATAATGCGAATGTGCATGTTGTAATTATTGGCATGGATACGCAAAGTGACAAGATTCTGCAACCAGTTTTATATAGTTACGAAAAAATTAATGGTGAACCTACCAAAACTATAGTTTCTCACATAAATCCATATCTCGTGGGGGGGGGGTATGACATTTTTGTTGAAAAACGTAGTCAAAAAGAAGGTACTCTTAACAGAGTTGATAAAGGATCACAGCCAACAGATGGTGGGAATCTTATTCTTAATACGCGTGAAGAATATGATGAAGCAATGAAAGACACTATTGCTCCTAAATATGTATGCAAATTTATTGGAGCAAAGGAGCTTATTAACGATAAAAATCGCTGGTGTTTATGGCTAGTGGATGCTGAGCCTTCTGAAATGCGTGAATCAAAAATTTATTTCTCAACGCGTTGAGAAAGTTCGTAGAATGCGAGAAAAAAGCACTGCTGAAGGAACGCGAGATAAAGCTGAAACTGCGTGGATATTTGGAAAAAATAATCAACCAGATAAAATTTATTTAGCTATTCCACGTGTATGTACTAATCGTCGTGAATATACTACTTGTGATATATATGAACCAAATATTATTGCAGGGGACAAAGTTTATACATGCATAGACCCAGATGGATTTAATTTTGCAATTATAGAATCTTCTATGTTTATGGCTTGGCAAGATGCAATTGGTGGAAGATTAAAAAGTGATAATCGCTTCTCCAACACAGTCGTTTGGAATAATCTTCCGCTTCCAGAGCTTACAAGTGATATGCGAGCAAAAGTTATTGAAGCAGGCAAAGCCGTACTTAAAGTGCGCGCGAATCACCCAGGCCAATCACTAGCAGACTTATATGACCCAACATACATGCCTCAAGATTTGCGCAAAGCTCATGATGAGCTAGATAAAATAGTAGACGTTGCTTTTGGTGCCACAAAGCCTTGCTCCAATAATGACGAGCGTTTGGAAATTCTCTTCAAATCCTATATTCGCATGACTCAAGAATGAATTTAAGTTAAATAAGTAGAAAAGCCCGACGAGATTTATGCGCCGGGCTTTTAGTGTATTCAGTTAGTTATTGTGTAACTTTACTTATTCTTATTGCTATCTTCTTTAGCAGTAATATCTTCTTTAGCTGCGCTATCTTCTTTTTCGCTATCTTCAGATTTATTTTCTTCAGATTTGTTCTCTTCAGTAGCAACAGCAGCAGTTGTGTCTATTGTCTCAAACTTTTCGCCTTTAATTGTGAACTCCCCCAGCAATCCTTCGCCTTCAGCATCCACCTTAATGTGTTCGCCGTCAGAAAGTTCACCAAGCAAAATCTTTTCAGAAATAGTATCCTCAATATCTCTCTGAATTACGCGACGCAACGGGCGCGCACCAAGCAAAGGATCGAAGCCTTTCTGTGCAAGCAAATTCTTAGCGGCATCCGTAATTTCTAGAGACATGTGACGGTCAAACAGCCTGTCGTTAAGCAACTTCACGTCCATGTCAACAATTTTACGAACTTCTGGCTCTGTAAGCTGACGGAACACAATAGTGTCGTCCAAACGGTTTAAGAACTCTGGACGGAAATGACGCTTAAGCTCAGAATTAACCTGATCTTTCATGCGCTGATACGTGGAATCAGCGTTATTTCCAAGTGTAAAGCCAGTGTTTGCAGCCTTCGCAATATCGCGAGTACCAAGATTTGTGGTAAGAATAATGATCGTATTCTTAAAGTCCACTTTTCTACCCTGACCATCTGTTAAGTGACCGTCATCGAGTACTTGCAAAAGCGTGTTGAAAATATCTGGATGAGCTTTTTCAATCTCGTCGAAAAGCACCACGGAGAATGGCTTTCTGCGAACTTTTTCAGTAAGCTCGCCACCTTCTTCATATCCAACATATCCAGGAGGAGCACCGAAAAGCCTAGACGCAGCGTACTTTTCTGCAAACTCTGACATGTCAACTCTAATTAAGGCATTATCGTCATCAAACAAGAAGTTTGCGAGTGCCTTGGCAAGCTCAGTTTTACCAACTCCAGTAGGACCAGCAAAAATAAACGAGCCAGAAGGACGTTTAGGATCCTTCAAACCAACTCGAGCACGACGAATCGAGCGAGCTAAAGCAGACACAGCTTCATCTTGACCAACAATACGCTTGTGAAGTTCAGATTCCATTTGAAGAAGCTTCTGCGATTCCGCTTGAGTAAGCTTTACTACAGGAATGCCTGTAGTGCTTGAAACAACGGAAGCGATCATGTCTTCGTCAACAACCATCTTGACGTTAGACTCGCCTTCGCGCCAAGCCTTTTCCTTCTCTGCAGCTTCATTCTCAAGCTTTTCTTGATCGTCGCGAAGATTTGCAGCTTCTTCAAAATCTTGCTGCTTGATTGCTTCATCTTTCTTTTCGGAAATCTTAGCAATCTTATGGTTTAATTCTTTGAGCTCAGGTGGCTGAGTCAATCGCTTAATACGCAAGCGCGCACCAGCTTCATCAATAAGATCAATAGCCTTATCTGGAAGGTGACGATCTTGAATGTAACGATCAGAAAGCTCAGCAGAAGACTGTAAAGCTCCATCGGTAATAGTTACATGATGGTGATTTTCGTAGCGAGAACGCAATCCCTTAAGAATCTCAATAGTTTCAGCAATTGTAGGTTCTGGAACTTGAATCGGCTGGAAACGACGCTCCAAAGCAGCATCTTTTTCAATATACTTGCGATACTCGTCAGTAGTAGTAGCACCAATTGTTTGTAGCTCTCCACGCGCAAGCATTGGTTTAAGCATATCGGATGCGCCAAGAGCTCCATCAGCAGAACCTGCTCCAACAATAGTGTGAATTTCATCAATAAAAAGCACAATATCGCCGCGTGTTTTAATTTCTTTAAGCACTTTCTTCAAGCGCTCTTCGAAATCGCCACGATAGCGAGATCCTGCAATCATTGAACCTAAGTCTAGCGAATAAACTTGCTTATTTTTTAACGTTTCAGGTACATCGCCTTCAACGATTTTCTGTGCGAGACCTTCTACAACTGCAGTTTTACCAACTCCAGGCTCGCCAATAAGCACAGGATTATTCTTCGTGCGTCGGCTAAGTACAACCATAACGCGTTCAATTTCTTCAGAACGACCTATAACAGGATCAAGCTTTCCTTCTTGAGCTTCAAATGTTAAATTGCGTCCAAATTGATCAAGAAGAGCAGAGCCGGATTGATTTCGCTTATCTTGTACACTTCCAGCATTAGCTAACTCGCCCTTCTCGCTACCGTTAGGAGCATTATCTCCACGAATTAAATCAACAGTAGTGCTTCGCAAGTCTCCAAGATCAACTTCCATCTTTATAAGTACTTGCGTGCCAACTCCTTCGCCTTCGCGAATAAGACCGAGCAAAATATGCTCAGTACCAATATAACTGTGACCAAGCTGAAGAGCTTCGCGCAAACTCAGTTCAAGCACTTGCTTAGCGTGAGGCGTAAAAGGAATATGACCAGCAGGCGAAACAGTGCCTTTGCCGATCATTTCTTCAACCTGTTTGCGAGTGCCTTCTAGGTCTACGCCTTTTGAGCTTAACGCTTTCGCGGCAATGCCCTCACCTTCGCGAATAAGCCCGAGCAAAATATGCTCAGTACCAATATAATTGTGCTGAAGTGAGCGAGCCTCTTCCTGAGCTAGCACAATCACGCGTCGTGCGCGATCAGTGAACCGTTCAAACATAACTGCCTTCCGTTCTTTTCTTTCATTCCATGGTAACGAGTCGCCATGACGCGAAGCGTCGTATATATTTACTCATTCGTACAGTATTCCATAGCATCACAATAGTCATGCATGATGAACCTAAATATTCATATTTTCGTTTCTTGCATAATTACTTATGTTGTCTGCGAGATTTTCTTTTATATAATCGCATTGATGCGGATACTGCAGTTTTTGAAGTGTCTTCAGATTCTTGTGGCTCTTCAACTTTTTCTGTTAACGGTATTTCTTCTGTAACAGAATTTTCGTCTAGCAAGTTTACTTCTGAAGAATCAGGATAATCTGCATCGTTTTGGGATTTTTCAGATTTTTCAGATTCATTAGCTACAGTCTCTTCAATTTTTTCAGTTTGATTTTCAACTTTAATTTCGCGATTTTTGTCATCATTATTTTCATATAATTTTTCGTCAATAGTTGAATTGTCAATTAAATCAGATTCAGATAAATTATTTTGTTCATCTTTATCTGTTGAGGCTTCTTTTTTGTTGCGCAATTTTGAATCTAATTTTCTGCGCTTACGACGATGCATCTTACTGTCTTCAATTGCTTCCTCAATAAGCTCAACGTCTGCTCGCTCATCTCGTGGAGCTTGTTGCAAAATGTCAATATGATAATCGTCGTATGCAGGCTCAGATTGAATCCAAAGCTGCGATGGCTCAGGTGGTTCAATGTCAGAATGCTCACCACAAGCATGATCAAGCGAGACAACTCGCCCATCGTCTGGGCTCCACATGTTTGCGCATACACCAAACATAGAGCCTAAACTTCCAGCTAGAGGAATAAGGAATCCGCATGATGAACATGCTTTGCCATCGGCAATTTTTGTAGATAACGACTTTGGACCATGTTGACCTGCGTACCAGCGTTTAGCTGTTTGCGAAATTGCTTCCGCAGTCATTACTCGTCTGCGAGACAGTCTTAGCGTTGAAACAGCTTCTTCAAGATCTTCGTCAAAATCATTATTTGCATCGCAAGATTCTTGATTTTGATTAATATCTTTTTTTGCGTTTGCGTTTGTGTCTGCATCTTCTTCGCTAGTATTAGCTTCAGTATTATCTTCAGCCTCAGTATTAGCTTTAGCGTCATCTTCAGTTTTAGACTCAGAATTATCATCTGAATTTGCTGATTCTATATTCTTTTCAGAATTACTATCATCAATATTATTTACTTGACGGAAGCCATCTTCTAGTCGAGAATCGTCTTCAGATGTGCCAATAGAATCCATTACAGAAAGATCACTTGGTTTCAATCGGTCTTTCCATGGAATCCATGGTGGTGGAAGCAAAGAATCTTCAGTAGGAACAAGCGTTGATTCATTCACAGTCCAACGTTGAGTTTCCTCATCATGATACAACGTAACTGACCACTGCCAGCCTTCATATCCAACTAAATTGCTTACGAAACGAAAGTCTGTAACTCCGTCACCAAGCTCTGTAGAAGATACAAAATCACCTACTGCACCAGTACGTTCTGAAGTTTCCACAGCTATACTTCTAGCTAGTTCTTGTGGATCCATCACTTCATCAGTCATAAATAATATTCCAGACACTATTCCTGAACGTCAAAATTATCTGCCACTGCACGCAACAATGTAGCAAGTTTTTTGCTTTCAGCAGTTGATGGATAATGACGTCGACGCAAACCATTACCAGCAGAATCAAGAAGTTTAATAAGATCTTCTACAATAGCCGCCATATCTTCGGCTTTAGGACGAGTAGCCTTGACAAGCGACGGTGCTGTTGCAATAACATTCAAACCCATCGCCTGTGGTCCTTTGCGACCTTCAATTACAGAAAACTCAACTCGTGTACCCTTGTGTAAAGTTTTTACAGTAACTGGCAATGCTGCTGCTGGCAGGAAAACATCCTTACCATCATCTCCAACAATAAAGCCGTACCCCTTCTGCGTATCGTACCAACGCACGCGCCCATTGGGCATAACACACCTCACTCCAAATAATTCTCATTTCGCACGCTGAAGTGCACAAGGCATCAAGCATCAGCATATGCGATAGGTCTATAGATAGTGTACCAAATATTATTATTACTTGTTTCCTTATTACATTGTAGCGCATACACGCGGGCAATAAAATTTTTTTAACCTACGCAAGTGTTACTCATGCCAATATTTTAATCGCTAACAAGTTTAGAAGGATCTTCAATTTCATTAACTGGCAGCACTACAGTAAGAGTTAAGCCATGAGGTTTAACATCTATCGGCTCAGACCCATCCATAGTGTCATCAAGATTAGTTTTAGAATCGGTCGATGCTTCTGATGGAGAAGATATAGTTGCGCAAATAAAACCATGATGTGCTTTTACTACAGATTGCGCAATTGCCATACCCAAGCCAGTTCCACCTTTTTCTCTAGCTCTTGATGGGTCAGCAATATAGAAACGCTCGAAAATTCTAGATAAAGATTCTTCTGGAACTCCAGGACCATGGTCAACAACTCGAATTACAGCATACTTATGACCAGTATCAGTAGATTGGCTAACTTCCGCTGCTTCCAAAAACTCCTTCAGTGATTCTTTTACAGAAGGTAATTTAGATAATTCATTTGGAGTTATAGATGCCTTCATAACTCCTACTGCAATTTCTACAGGAGAATCAACAGGGGTGTATCTATGAATATTTCCTACGATATTTGTCATTACTTGGCGTAATCTAGCGCCATCGCCAAGTAACATAACACTTGGAAGTTTTCCAGCATGGAATTGGAGCTTACGCTCAAAATTGCAATTTGTGCAATTCATAAGCTTCCACTCATCCGAAATAGTCAAATAGCCTTGCTGAACGGATCTAGCAGGATCAAGAGCATGTAAATCATTAGCTGCGTCAGAAAGTATTGGAGACAAGCTAACTTGCTGTGAAATATTAATTCCACGACCTTCATCAAAACGCGCCAAAGAAAGTAAATCTTCTACTAGCTCAGTCATTCTTTCGCTAGAAGCTTTAATGTGAGCAATAGAGTCATCTGCTCTCTCCTGCTCTCCTGGCATGTTGCGCCACATTGTATACAATTCAGCGTATCCATGAATTGCAGCCAATGGAGTACGTAATTCATGACTTGCATCTGAAACGAATCGCTTCATTTTTTCTGTCATATCTTCTTGCTCATTAAATCCTCTTTCAATACGAGCGAGCATAGAGTTAAGAGAAGCTGCTAAAGATCCAACCTCAGTATTTTCAGGAGCAGATGGAACTCGTTTGCTTAAATCTCCAGAAGCAATTTTTGAAGCTGTTTTTTCAATTCGTTTTAACGGTCTTAAAGCTGATTGAATAATAATTGCTGCAAATACTGCTCCAAACAAAATAACTGCAATACTTACCATTATGCAGTAACGAGTAAGTGTGCTAACGGTGTCAATTTGATCGCTAAGAGATAAAGCAATATAGACGTAACCGCTAACGCTTAACTCTGAGTTATAGTTATTCTTTTGACCCCACGTTAATACTAAAACTCTCCATGGTGATTTTGCAGCTTTTTTAGTGATTGCATCGACTTTATTGGTATTTCCCCTGACGATTGCAGGTGCTGTGTAAGGTTTGTGAGTAACAATTTTTTTACTATCAAAACCGTCTGCAGGAAGTTTAGGAACCGAAACAATCGATCCTTTAATTTTTGGTATTAATGGAGTAGAAATAATCTTATTATGCGTATCCCTAACTTGCATAAAGTAATTATTCGGACCTACTGAAGATTGATTTGAGTTTTTCATGCGCAATGAATCAACATTGTCATAAACAAATTGCGCTTGACCGGCTAATTGTGCATCAGTTTTTTCTAGCAAATAATTTCCTACGAGCTGCTGGATCGATAGTGATATGCAAAAAGCAGCTACAGTTAAAATAGCGAGAGTACATGCAACTAAGCGCGTACTCAGTGGTATTGTATTTATGCGACGACGTAGCCAACAGGTTTTACGAGGTTTTTTATCTTTTTTGTCATTTTCGCTTAGCACTATCGCAACACTTTTTCCAGCAGTGCTATCATCTGAATCATCTTTAGAGTTATTATTCGTACTGTTGCTAATAGTTGATTCAGCATTATCGTAGTTATTATTACTAGATTGCATGATCAGGCTTGACCTGCCTTAGGTTCTCGAATCATATAACCGATGCCACGTTTAGTTTCAATAAGAGGAACTACTTTTTGCGGCTTTCCTGAATCGTCAGTAATTTCAATGCCATCAATCTTCTTTCTTAAATAAGAAATATAAGATTCAACTATCGCTGCGTCTCCGCCCCAATCGTACTGCCATACATGATTCAAAATCTGGCTTTTTGACAGAACTCGACCTTCATTGTCCATAAGATAATGAAGTAGTTTGTATTCAGTTGGGCTAAGTTCGATTGGCATACCGCATCGAGTTACATCATGAGAATCTTCATTAATCTCAAGATCTGCAACTTTTATAATATGAGTTTCTTCATCAGGTTCTTGTGTTCTGCGAAGAATTGCTCGTATTCTTGCCACTACTTCTTCCAAGCTGAATGGCTTTGTAACGTAGTCATCTCCACCAACAGTTAGACCCATAATTTTATCTTGTGTATCGTCTCTTGCAGTTAGGAACAATACGGGAACTTTAATTCCATTTTGACGAATACGCCTCGTAACAGTAAAACCATCAATATCTGGGAGCATAACATCCATAACGATAAGATTCGGATTTACTCGTTCAATTACTTCAACAGCTTCTGAGCCGGATGCGGCAGTTTCTACTTCAAACCCAGCAAAATGCAAAGATGCTACCAAAAGTTCACGGATTGATGGCTCGTCATCGACCACGACAATAGATGCTTCAACGTTCTTACTCATATTGATTAGCATCACTTATCAAGCTGAATGTTTCCTGAATAATTGCTGAAAATAAAACAAGTTATCGAATATTTTTTGTCTACCTGTGACGAGCGTGCCTTCTACGAGCTTTTCTAACACCAGCAAGTATTTGACGTTGTATGCGATTCTTTCTAAACAGAATAATCGCGACTATTGAGAATAATGCCAACAATATTAATAGCATAATAATTGTAGAAATAAGACTTGCAGAAGAAGTTGTTGACGTACGTTTTGCACGCATTATTTGTTTCATCATCATTATTGCAGATTGATCCCAATGCGTTCCAGTTGTGCTTACTAATGGCTTATAAGCTGCATCGGATAACGAGTCTACAGTATTTTTATTTTTGAGCCATTCATCGGAATTAGGTGAAACAGCTACAACTAATCTTCCATCATGAGTTGCTAGTGCAAGCAGCACAGTATTTTTAGCTGGAAGCGTACTAATCAACAAATCACTAGCCCATTTTGATGGATTTTTTGTATTTCCAAAAGTAGACAAATATAAGAGCCTAACATTTACTCCTGTACGCTTTTTTGTTGTCTCAATCATGTCAGCAACTTTACTGACAGAATCCCCAAGCAAATTTTCTGTGTCTGTTATTGAGTCTGTTGCAACTATTCCAGAATTTTGCTCATTACTTTCAGCATATGCATTAATTGTATTTACTCCATTTAAAGGTGAAAATATGAGCGAATTTATTGGAAGAGTTGGAAGAATAAAAGAAAAACTAAATAAAAATGCCATTAATAAAAGCAATACGCGTTTAGCTAAAAATAGTTTTGAGTGAAGATGCTGGTAGTTAAAATTTGCAACGCGCGTGCAAGCTAAGCTTTTAACCACATTGGCGCATAAATCTTTTTCGTACTTTTTTGATGGCATATATTCATAATAGCGTGACATCACACAAGTAAAAGTACCATTATAAAAATCTTTGCTTAATTTATGTGAAATGTTTCGCAAAAATAATTTATAAAGAAGCGTTTATTTAGACGCAAAACAAATGGAGGGGAAATATGGCACAATTTCGAGTTGATTCAGAGCAAATTCAGCAGGCTGCGGCAGCCGTTGGAACCTCGGTTAGTGCAATTAGAGATGCAGTCAACGGGATGTATGCCAATTTACAGCAATTACAAAGCGTGTGGACTGGATCGGCGGCTACACGATTTGCGTCGACCGCTCAGCAATGGCGAGCAGCGCAACAACAAATGGAACAATCGCTAGAAGCAATTCAGCAAGCTATGCAACATGCATCAGGAGTGTATCTTGATGCTGAAACGCAAGCTACTTCGTTATTTGGGATGAGCTGATTAATGTGATGAAAAAGTAAATGGCGACACGCTTACATTGAGCATGCCGCCATTTACTTAAACTATTGAGTTTTAGACTTTTGAGTCACTTTTATTTTTTATTTAGTAGCCCATGTCGGCACCAGCTTGTGGTGCAGCAGCTGCCTTCTCAGGCTTGTTGGCAACAACAGCTTCAGTAGTTAAGAACAAACCAGCAATAGAAGCTGCATTCTGTAGAGCAGAACGAGTTACCTTAACTGGGTCAGTAACGCCGGCAGCCATCAAATCTTCGTAAGTGTTAGTTGCAGCATTGAAGCCTTCGCCTTCTGGAAGTTCGCGTACCTTGTTGAGAACGACGTCTCCAGAAACACCAGAGTTTTGAGCGATCTGCTTAATTGGAGCTTCTACAGCACGGAACACAATCGCAGCACCTGTAGCTTCTTCACCCTTAAGCTCTGTGATAGCTGGTGTCTTTTCAATCTTCGCAGCAGCCTGAACCAAAGCTACGCCACCGCCTGGAAGCAAACCTTCCTCAATGGCAGCCTTAGCATTACGAACTGCATCTTCAATGCGATGCTTGCGTTCCTTAGCTTCGACTTCAGTAGCAGCGCCAACCTTAATAACAGCAACGCCACCAGCGAGCTTAGCAAGACGCTCTTGCAACTTTTCGCGATCGTAATCAGAATCAGTGTTCTCAATTTCGGCGCGAATCTGAGCTACGCGAGCATCAACATCTTCCTTTGAGCCAGCACCGGAAACGATAGTTGTTTCATCCTTAGAAACAATCACCTTAGCTGCATGACCGAAAACAGAAGCATCGATTGAATCAAGCTTCAAACCAAGATCGTCGGACACAACCTGTGCACCGGTCAAAATAGCCATATCCTGGAGCATAGCCTTACGACGATCGCCGAATCCTGGAGCTTTAACAGCAACAGTATTGAAAGTTCCACGAATCTTGTTCAAAACAAGCGTTGGCAATGCTTCACCATCAACATCTTCAGCAATAATAAGCAATGGCTTACCAGACTTCATAACAAGCTCAGCAATGTGGACGATATCCTGCTGGCTTGAAACCTTGCCAGAAGTGAGCAAAATGTATGGATCTTCAAGAACAGCAGTTTGATCGTCAGCGTTAGTGACGAAGTAAGGGGAAATATAACCCTTATCAAAGCGCATACCTTCAGTGAAGTCCAAGTCAAGACCAAACTTGTTGTTGTCTTCAACTGTGACAACACCATCCTGACCGACTTTATCCAAAGCTTCAGCGATCTTTTCGCCAACTTCAGGATCAGCTGCAGAAATCGTAGCAGTAGCAGCAATCTGTTCCTTGGTCTCAACATCCTTTGCAGAAGCAAGCAATTCCTTAACGATTGCTTCAGCAGCCTTTTCAATGCCGCGACGAAGAGCAATTGGGTTGCTTCCTGCAACAACGTTCTTCAAACCTTCATGCACCAAAGACTGTGCCAAAACAGTAGCAGTTGTGGTTCCGTCGCCTGCAACGTCATCAGTCTTCTTAGCTACTTCTTTAACAAGTTCGGCGCCAATACGCTCGTATGGATCTTCAAGATCAATTTCCTTAGCAATAGAAACACCATCGTTAGTAATGGTTGGAGCGCCGTAGGCTTTGTCAAGCACAACGTTTCGACCCTTTGGACCAAGTGTAACCTTAACAGTGTCTGCAAGCTTATCAAGACCTGCGAGCATACCCTGACGGGCGTCCTCTTCATAGGCAATAATCTTTGCCATTATTCCTCCACATACGTTATTTATGGACTTTTCACTGCAATCTTGAGTAATAAGCCGTCAGCTGCTTATTATCACTCTCAAGGCTTGAGTGCTAATTTGAAGATTAGCACTCTATGTACCCGAGTGCCAACTTTTTTGGCGTTTATACACAAAAACCGGTTAGAAATAATTCTAACCGGTTATTTTTATGCGAAAAATATTACTTGCAAAGCACAACTACAATCGGAGAAACGATTTCTTTTTCGTTTTCGACAGCGCTAATACCTAAAGTCTTTGCAATATCTTCAGCTGCAGCTTTTTGGGAATCGTCTTTATACCAAACAACAGATTCGCTTGGGACTTTACCAGTTGGATTTCCAGCTGTCACATTTGCGTATCCTGCTTGCTTTAACTTATCTGCGCCAGCAGCAGCATGACCGCTTATCTTGGTTGCGTTAAGAACTTTCACAGCAACTGATTTGTCCAGTGAAGTTTGTGCTTTAGAATCATTTGCTGAATTATCTTTAGAGTCATCAGCATCTTTCTTATCTGATTTATTTTCTTCAGATTTATTATTATCGTCGTCATCATCTTCGTCTTCAGAAGATTTATCTTCGTCGCTTTTAGCAGACTTTTTGTTTTCAGAAGGCTTAGTAGGAGATGCTGATTGAGATGATTGTTGCTGATGGTTCCAAGGCAACGGAAGATGTGAGATTTCACCAGAAGCAATAGCCCAAACCAAAACGCCAACAACCGCCGCAATGATTAATGCAACAAAATAAGGAAGTATTACGGCATACCACGCAGGATTTCCACGATGAACTCCAACTGGTCCCTCTGGTGGCTCATCAAAAGCATCAGGCGTATACGACACGTTCTGATTATTTCGCGCCATAATTGCACTCCTTATAAAAGATCATTTAAACAACAATGAATCTATATTATCCAATGCTTAGCACAAAGCACAAATTTAGAAAATTTGATTAATTTCCTTTTATGGTATGCCTTGACATACAGTAGCAATATGAATCCTCAAAATATTAAACCTTTAAACGAGCTAATGGATCCTGATTGGGCTGAAGCATTAAAGCCAGTTGAGCCACAAATACGCGCAATGGGAGTATTTTTGCGAGAGCAGATAGAAAGCGGACATCATATTCTTCCTGCTAGCCACAATATTTTGCGTGCTTTTTCTATTCCACTAAAAAGCATTAAAGTTTTAATTGTTGGCCAGGATCCATATCCAACGCCGGGCCATCCAGTAGGCTTAAGTTTTTGCACAGCTGCAAAAGTGCGCCCACTGCCAAAAAGTCTCATAAACATTTATAAAGAATTAGTAAACGATTTAGGCGTAGAAACTCCAAAGAGTGGAGATCTAACACCGTGGACCAGGCAGGGTGTGATGCTTCTTAACAGATGTTTAACTGTTGAGGCTGGTAAGGCAAATAGCCACCAAGGAAAAGGTTGGGAGCCTGTAACCGATGCAGCTATTCGAGCATTAAACAATAGAACTGATTGCAATGGTAATCCATTGCCGCTTGTAGCTATTTTATGGGGTCGTAATGCGCAAAGTTTGGCTCCTTTGCTGACGAATGCAACTCTTATTACATCAGCGCACCCAAGCCCTCTTTCTGCAATGCGAGGATTCTTTGGATCGCATCCATTTTCAAGAGCTAATCAGGCCTTAATTAATATGGGAGTTTCGCCAATTAATTGGTCCCTAGATTCTCAAGAAATCTAATTGTCTTAAATATTGCAAATTATCTTATAAAGACAATAAAAATGCCATTTTTGAACATGTCAGTACTGCATATCGGTTAAAATGTCTCTTATGGCATTATTTCCACCGCAACCACAGAAGAAACCGTTAACCGATAAAACTTCAATTGCTTCTAAGCTTGGCATTGGATCAGCTGTACCTCAGCCGTCTGCTGTTTCTAATACAAGTGCGCAAGTTACTGCAACTATTTCGAGTGATGACATACGTCGTTGCCAGCAAATTGCAAATATTTTGCGCGCACGTTTTGCACAAACCTTAGTCGGTCAAGACGCTTTACGAGAGTCTCTTATCCTTACTCTTATTGCAGGCGGACACATTCTTATTGAATCAGTACCAGGTCTCGCAAAAACTACTGCTGCTCAAACTCTTGCAACAGCTATGTCAGGTAGTTTCCGTCGTGTGCAGTGTACTCCGGATTTAATGCCAGCAGATTTAGTTGGTACTCAAGTTTTTGATTTTGCTTCCCAACGTTTTACTACGCAAATTGGTCCTATCCATGCAAATGTTATTTTGTTGGATGAGATTAATCGTTCAAACGCAAAAACTCAATCTGCAATGCTTGAAGCTATGGCAGAAGGAGCAACAACTATTGGAGGCGAAAGAATTCCTCTGCCTCAACCATTTATGGTTATTGCTACGCAAAATCCAATTGAGGAAGAAGGAACATTTAATCTTCCAGAAGCCCAGATGGATCGTTTTATGGTAAAAGCAGTTATGACTTACCCTAATCCTGACGAGGAAGTTCGTATGCTGCAATTACTTACTCAACGAGGATCGGATGTCGTTGATCCTTCAAAGCTAAATACTCAACGCATAAGTTTGCAAGATGTTGTTTTTATGCGTACTGCAGCGCGTCATATACACGTTTCTGAAGCAGTTATGAAGTATGTAGTTGATCTTGTTGCCACTTCTCGCGGTGAAGGTACGCATCCACTTCCTACGATTAATTCATTGGTTCGTATGGGAGCTAGCCCGCGTGCATCAATTGCACTTATTCGTATTGCTCAAGCTCACGCTTTACTTTCTGGACGCGATTATGTGATACCTGAAGATATTAAATTGTTTGCGCATGAAGTGTTAAGGCATCGCATACTTTTAACTTTTGAAGCTTTAGCTGATTCTATTACTACAGATCAAGTAATTGATGCATTAGTTAAGACGGTTCCTGTGCCATGATGCGTACGAAGCGGTTAGTATTATCTGAACCTGCTAAAGCCGTGCGTCGCAAAATTGAGCTTTTGGATCAGCGAATTGATTTGCCTATTGCGCGTAAAGCTTTAGGCTTATTAGAGGGAGACCATCCTTCGCACAGGCGTTTTGGCACAGGTGATGTTATTGACATACACGCATGGCAGCCAGGAGATGAAGCTCGCATGATGAACTGGTCTGCGAGCGCTCGAACTGGACAGCCTATGGTGTCTTCTAGAGAGCGTACTTCGTCTTCTCATACTTGGATTGCTTTAGATACAAGCATAAATATGAATGGAGCTTGTGTTTCTGGAGAATCTCTGTATGAAGTTGCGTCTAATTCTGCATGCTTTTTTGCGTCTTTGAGTTTAAAACGTCATGATGCTGTTTCGTTGTTGTGTGCAGATGGAAAAAATGTTATCAATGTTCATGCTGCTAGCAACTTTTCTGATTTTGAGCGAAATCTAGATTATACGTTGCTTAATACTCGTAAAAATACCAGAGATATTGATGCGTTGCTTACTTCGCTACTAAAAAATATTGACAATAATGGTCTGGTAGTTTTAATAACTGATGAGTATGCATTACAAGCTCATAACGCTGAATCTTTGCGCAAAATTACGCAAAACCATAAGCTTGTCGTTATTGTTATTTCTCCTATTAATCCTTTTGATTCTGCAATTGATTTGCAAATATTTGATGGAATTACTTTACGTAAAGTACCGGCGTTTTTGAAAAAAGAATCAAATAAAAATGAAGTTGAAGCTCGTAGAAATATTAGAATAAACGCTTTATACGATATGCTGCTTGGTGTTCAATCTTCAATAATTCATGGTTCTTCAAGTGAAGAAGTTTTCCATATTTCTGCGCAAAAGGTGAGCCGTACAAATTATCTTGCTGACTCATTTAGCAAGGAGGTTGAATAGAATGAGCCTGGAAGATATTCAAAAGCCTTTACATGATGAAACGCTTTTTTTAATACTACTTTCTGCATCGCTTGTTGTTATCTTTATTGCTTTTGCGGTTTTATATTTTTCTTTTAAAAAGCCAAAGAAATTAGCTGAAAGTAGCAATTCTACAGAAGCAGTTCACATTCATAATGTAAACAAACAAGCTTGGCGTAAAGATATTGATGCGATTGTTGAGAAGTATCATAACAATGAACTTACTAAAGATCAGGCTTGTGCAAAATTGGCGTCTATTGCTAGATCTTATATTTCGAAGATGAGCGGTGAAGATATTCAAACTCACACTTTGGGAGAATTGGCTTCTTTGCGTTTGAAATGGCGCAATAAAAAAGGTGCTGATATGTTACGCCAAACAATATCTGCTTTGTATCCTCCAGAATTTGCTGATCGCAAAGCAAACGAGCAAGCGCGAAATACTACTGTTGAGCAGGCTGCTGAATGGGTTTTAGTATTGCTTGAAGGCTGGCAAACGAAGGACAAACGTTGATGAGTAATAATGTTTGGGAATACATATGGCCATGGAGATGGCAATGGCCGCTGCTTTTTGTTGCAGGCGTTGTTGTTTCTGTAGCAATTTTTGCTGTCTTACTGATTTTAGATTCCATTCGTAGGAATATTTTAAAAAAGAAGTATAAGAGTCAAACTAGTAATATTACGCGAAAATTCTATACTTTTACTTTTGACAATGATCTACAAGGAACTACTACTAGTCATTCATGGTATATGTGGCGAATGTTTAGAAGGTTTGCTACGGCTGCATTGGTAGTATCTTTGTGCAGTGCGCTTGCTGTTGCTTCCAGGCCAGCACGAGTGTTTAATGCGAACGAGCAAGTTAGTTCTAGAGACATTGTTTTATGCTTAGACGTTTCAGGTTCTGCTCTACCATATGATCGCGAAGTGATTCAAGCGTATCTTAATTTTATTGAGCATTTTCAGGGTGAACGCATTGGATTGAGCATTTTTAACTCCACATCTAGGACAGTTTTTCCACTGACTGACGACTATCGATTGGCTAAAAAACAATTGCAATATGCTGCAAATTTGCTTGGCGGAGTTCAATCGCAAAGTCGCATTAATCGTTTACAACAACGTCAATATCAAGAAATTTCTGACTGGCTTGAAGGAACTCAAAATCGCAAAAACGCAACATCGCTTATTGGAGACGGTTTAGTTAGTTGCGCAGCAATGCTTCCAGGTTTTATTTATGGTTCTGCTCATAATAACCATAAAATGCAAAGCCGTTTTAATAGAAGTTCTTCCATTGTTCTTGCTACAGATAATGTCGTTTCTGGAAAACAAACTTACTCATTAAAGCAAGCTTTAGATTTAACAAAGCAGGCTAAAATTACGGTCGATGGGTTATATTCTGGCGCAAAACAGAATGAGAATGATGACACTACATTAGAAATGAAACAGCTTATTGAATCTCATGGTGGAATTTTCCTTTCTCAACGCAATTCTGATTCCGTTATTAATTTAGTAAAAGAAATTGAAAAAAGACATACAGCAATTCCTCAAGGCGCTGCTCAGTCTGCATTTAGTGACGATCCTGGTCTTTGGGTTTTGTTTACTGTGTTTAGCGTTGTGATTTGGCTAGCTATTGCAAAGAGGATGAAGCGATGACAACAACACTATTTTCTGCTACTACCCTACTGTTTGCACACGCTAAAATTGAAGCTTCTGACACTTCTCAAGCAGGTCAGTTGGTTTTTTCTCCATCATATGGTTGGATTATTGCGATTATTGCAATATTGGTTTTGTTGGCAGCAATGTTTTTTGAAATTGTGCCTATACGCAGGAAACCTGAATCAAGTGATGAAACTTTTTGCATGAGATTAAGACGTATTGGCATATGTATAATGCTAATAATTTGCGTGCTATCTCCAAGTATTATGCGTTCAACTTTACAAAGAGCAGTAAATGCAACAAACGTGATTATTGCTCTAGATATAACAGGTTCAATGAGAGCAAAAGACGCTGATTATGCAAAAAATAGTAAGATTGAGCGTATTGAAGCAGCAAGGAATATTATTCATCAAATAACAAAATCCTATGCTAACTCAAGTTTTGCTGCTATTTCTTTTGGTGCTTCTACGTCTGTTGATGTCCCATTGACGCCTGATGCTAGAGCAGTTGACAATTGGATAAATACTCTACGAACTGAGCCAACTAGCGTAGCTACTGGAACTAGTCTTGACGCACCTATAGATCAAACTTTGCTTACTGCAAAAGCTATACATGATGCTCATCCAGATGACACAACAGTTTTGTATGTTATAAGCGACGGTGAGGAAACAACTCAACGGAAGCGCCGCACATTTTCATCGCTCAGAGCTTATATTACTAACGCATTTGTTATTGGAATAGGCTCATCTAAAGGAGCTAAAATACCTTTGGAAAAAACACAGCTGCAACTTGACGACTACAGCGAAGACAATACCTCTAATCAATGGGTTATTGATCCTGCTACAGGAAATCCTGGCATTTCAAAGCTTGATGAAAAGAACTTGCGAAATATTGCCGATGAGCTTAGCGGCAAGTATATGCACTCATCTTTAAACGTAACATTTGGAGACGAAGCAAAACCAATTCTTTCACACCAATGGAGAATGAACGAGACAGCAAAACCTCGTTTGAGACCTGAACCAATTATTTGGCCGTTTGCAATATTTGCGTCGATACTTTTAATTTGGGAATTAATGTCGTGGTTTATAACTTCAAGGAAATTAGTATGAAGCACATGTCTAGTCGCACAATTATTCGCATTGTTGCATTCTTGTTCTTGATTATTGCGATATTAATAGCGTATTTTGCTATCGTAAATTGGAGAGCACAATACGCATATAATGCTGCTACTGATAGCCTTATTTCTAACATAAAATCTTCCAAGAGTATCGATAGCGACAAGAATGTGCTTTTAACTCAGCAACAGCAAACTGATGCTCAATTTGATGATGCTAAATCTCAAGAAATGATGCTGCTTCCTCAACTTCGAAATAGTATTGACAAAAATGCTGAATTATCACGAAAGTTAACAGAAAAATTAAAGCAGAATCAAAACAATACTAATAAGCAACAGAAACCGAAAAAGCATAACAATCATTTTAAAAACGATAATTCTGACAATTCTTCTAAAGATAAAAAGCAGTCAGATTCGTCTAAACCTCAGTTGGACAATACTCAGCGCAATAAAGTTGAAAACTTGCTAAAACAGAACGATCATGTGGATTCTAAATATTCACAGGATCAAGAAGACCAGCAAGGTTTAGAAAAGACAGAAAAACGTACTAAAACTGATGAAAGCAGCAATAAGCCTTGGTAATTAAATCTTCAAGATTGGTTATAAGCGAAGCAATAAGCATTGAATAACCTTTTAACCACATTGAATATTTTTTAGTGACTTTTTATTAATGAACGTGTGTAATAACGATTATGCACACATATTACGAATGGCAATGGCTTATACAACGCACTCAAGAGTGCGCTCGCTGCGTTATAGCAGAATCCGCAGCGACTGAATTAGAAGATTGGCAAGGGCTTGCAGCCGAACATTTTCGTCATAGTATGAAAAATATTTCCGCACAAGCGTATGCGTTATATAACATTCGCGGAGGAATATAGTATGTCTTGGAAAGTTAAGTCCTCTGTTGTAGGTGGAATGACGCTTAGCGTTGCTGATAGAGAAGCGTATATTAGTTTCTCCAGAAAACTCAACAATATTGCTAAAGAATTGCTTACGCTAAAAAATTTATGGCTTAATGCAGCGATGGTTATTGCCGGTCAAAATTATGGTATACAAAAAGAATCAGGAGCATATATTCATGATTCTTCACAATCATTTTTAACTGAAAGCATATGTCATGAGTATGCTCATAAATGTTATTTAATGTCTCAAAATTTAGAAAATCTTGCTTTTCTTATTGTAAGAGCAAATAATTTATATGAAGATGCAGAATTTCGTACAAAAGACGAGTTAGACAATAAAATTTCTTTCTTGGCTCTTGCAAACCCTATTTTTGCTTTACACGTTTTATTGTCCGCAAGTCTTGCTGTCAAACAAGATGATAAAAATCATTCAGGTTTCCAATATCTTGCTAAATGGTCCTACGCAACTAAGAGTATGCAACAAGGAATTATTCGAGGTTTATCGCAGCACCTTATTTTAAATCCTATTACAAGTTTGCCAATATTTATTGCCGGAAATGCGAAAGGCCCCATAAATAAAAAAGAGCGTGAAACCTCACTAAACTTTTTATCCAATGCTCAAAAATATTTATCACAAGCTATTCCATTTATTTCTAGTGCTCTTAGCTTCGTAAGCGCGCCTATTAATGATCGAAAGCAAGGTAATAATTTACTTCTCACTAAAGTAAATGAGACGTGGAGAAAACCTGGATCTGTTCTTGCTAGACCTGGACGTAATCTGCTTGAAACTTTAGAAAATTTAACGGAACTTGGAAGCGGAAATTTGGGCGTTAGGCCACCACTTGTTAATCCAGATGCTGCTACTATTGCAATTCAACGTTTTAAGCGCAGCGATGGCAGTTCGTCATGGTTAGTAATAATTCCAGGAACTGACGGTAAAGCACACTCTCCTTTTGGTTGGGCACAAAACGCAGAAGTAATGAGTCATAGTTCTTTAATGAGAAAACAAGCTGATAGCACTCGAATGGTTGTAGAAGCTATGAAACGTTCTGGAATTAAACCTAACGAGCCTGTTGCTTTAGTAGGCCATTCTCAGGGAGGCATTGTTGCAGCAAGCATTGCAAGCGATTACTCTAAACAGTACAACATACAGCATGTTGTTACTGCTGGATCTCCTATTGCAAATCATCCAATTCCTAAGAAGACTTGGGTTACTAGTATTGAGATGGACGATGAGATTGTACCTTCTTTAGATGGCAAGGAGAATCCTCGTAGAAATAATTGGGTGACTATTCATGGGCATGCAATTCATATTAAAGAATCTAAGCGTTCTTTACCTCCTGGAGTCACGCGTTTTTCTGGCAAACAATATTCGATTAAAAAATTCGATAATGACGGAATATTCGTTAATGATGTTCCAGAAGAAGGAACTTTAACTCATGATTTGCATTACCATACTGCAGCTTATGAAGATGCTCTTCAACTCGGATCTAAAAGTGTGCGCGAGCAAGATCGACATTTTCAGAATACTATTAATGGCAAATTGCAAAGTACTACATTGTGGCAAGGAATAATGAAAAAATAAAATAATTAAATTCTTATTGAGTAAAATTAAGCTAATTCGCAGCATGATGTAACCTTAAACTATGAAGCTTACCGATATTTCTCCTGCAATAGCTCTGACTCCTCTCGATGGACGTTATCATAATCAAACATCCGCACTCGTTGAATATTTAAGCGAACCTGCGTTAAATCGCGAGCGCATGCGTGTAGAAGTTGAGTGGATGATTCTTCTCGCAAATGGTTATGAAGCTAATCAATTCCAGCCAATTGTTAAGGGTGTTAATCCTTTAACTGATGAAGAATGCTCATATTTGCGTTCTATTCCTGAAAATTTTGATGCTGAAGGAATTGCTCGTCATGCTGCGCATGAGGCTATTACTCATCACGATGTTAAAGCTGTTGAATACTACATTGACGATGCGTTAGACGAAGCAGAGAATAAGCTTGGTCATGCTACTGAGCTTTCAAATTTAAAAACTTTAGTACATTTTTCATGCACAAGTGAAGATATTAATAATCTTTCTATTGCGCGTTGCGTAAAGCAAGCTGTTTTAAACGTTTATCGTCCGAATTTAGAAGCGATAGTTGATTATTTAGTTAAGAATGCTAACGAATATAGAGATTTATCTATGCTTTCGTTAACTCATGGCCAGCCTGCTACTCCAACTACTTTGGGTAAGGAATTGGCAGTGTTTGCATATCGTTTACGTCGTCAACTTCGTCATCTTGATAATCAAGAGTATTTAGGAAAGTTGAATGGTGCTACAGGAACTTTTGGAGCTCATTTAGCTGCTTTCCCAGAAGTTGATTGGATTAGCGTATCTCAAGAGTTTGTTGAAAATAGAATGGGTCTTCAATGGAATCCATTAACAACTCAAATTGAAAGCCACGATTGGCAAGCTGAACTTTATAGCACTGTAAGTCACATAAACCATATTTTGCATAATCTTGCAGTTGACGTATGGATGTATATTTCTAGGGGTATTTTTGTGCAAGTTCCTGTAAAGGGAGCTACAGGATCTTCTACTATGCCTCATAAGGTTAACCCTATTCGTTTTGAGAACGCTGAAGCTAATCTTGAGATTTCTTGCTCACTGTTTGACACATTATGTGCAACTCTTACTGAAAGCCGCTGGCAGCGTGATCTTACAGACTCTACTACTCAAAGGAATGTTGGCTCAGCTTTCGGTTATGCTCTTCTTGCTTTGAATAATCTTTTAGGCGGTTTGAAGTCTATTCATCCTAATAAAGAATTTATGGCAAAAGAATTAGACGAAAATTGGGAAGTTCTTGGAGAGCCAATTCAAACAGCAATGCGTGCTGAAGAAATTGCTGGCGTACCTGGTATGGAACGACCATATGAGCAAGTAAAAGAATTAATGCGCGGTCACCATATTTCACAAAGTGACGTAGAAGAATTCATTAAATCTCGTAGCTTTGATGCCAATACTGCAGCTCGTTTGCAAGCAATGACACCAGAATCTTACACTGGATTTGCTTCACGATTGGTGGACTTTATTGATTAAGTAGACGGTAAAGCCATGCAATCTAGCATAAATCCAAATCTTGTTATTGAAGATACTCAGCCTAGCTTAGTACGTAGTTGGGCTGATTTGTTGTATGCAATATCATCAGTTGTAATTGGCGTTTTTACTTTGTTGTCGTCAATGTGTTTGTCAGCAACGGCTGATGCTATGAAGATTGATGCACGAAGTGCTACTCAAATTATAGGGTTATCTTTTAATAATCTTTCATTTGTTCTGATACAGCAAGGTCTTACTCTCATTGTTGTTGCAGAAGTTATTGCACACATGGTTTCTGACAGGCGTTGGATTGATACCGCTATTTCTGTTATTACACTGTTTATAAGTTATGGTTCAGTATGGCTGTTATCTATTGCGATATTTTCTACACACAATATAGCTTTGATTGAATCTTTACAAATGCGGTCCAATAACGCTTGGGCTGATTTGCTTCCAGACATGTACGCTGTTCTAGTTGCTTTTCTTACAGTTAGTGGTCCTAGACGCGAATATAAGCATGTAATGTGGGGCTGGAATGCTTTATTCATTGTTACAGCAATACTTCTATTTTCATCTTGGGACTCCTACTCCGCTGTTCTTGTATCATGCTGCTTAGGAAGAGCAATTGGTACGCTTATTCGTTTCGCAAAAGGCACACGCAGTAAGGGTGCTTGGGGTGACGATATTGTTCTTGCTTTAAAAAATATTGGCATAGATAATCTTACTCAATTAACTCGTAGAACTCAGCAAGCTGATCATACTGGAGTTCTTCGTTCAAGTCTTGATGACGATTTAATTGAAAATTCAAGATTGTATGATGCAACAGACATTCACGGCATACGTTATGTAATTTCAGTATTAGATAATCAAGTTCATTTACCAGGTTATTTAAATCAATTATGGCAGTGGGTGCGTTTAGTAGATATACCGACTCGTAGAGATCGTTCTGCTAGGCATTCTGTTCATCACCATCTTTCTATGCTTCTTGTTTTACGAAATATGCATTTACCAACAGCGAATGTTTATGGAGTAAGCGACAGTGATAAATCTTCAATAATGGTTTTTCATGCTTCTAACGCTCTGCTGCCTTGTAATTTGAACACTTTAACTATTGATGATGCAGCAAAATTAATGCGTTATGTCGATGCGGCTAATACTCGCGGTATTACGCATAGACGCATCACTCCTGAAACTATTGCTAGGCTTGAAGATGGAACCCCAGTTATTGCAGGTTGGCAAAATGGCGATGTTGCCAGCGATGATACAAATATTGCACTTGATAAAGTTCAGCTTTTAACGCTTATTGCATCTTGCACAGATATTGACACTGCTCTTAAAGCTGCTATTAACACATGGGGTGTAGAAAAGTTATCTGCGCTATTGCCTTTTATGCAAAAAGCCGCTATTCCTGCTTCTACGAGATCTTTGCCATCTTGGAATAAAAAAGTTTTCCAAAATCTTTGCAATAAGCTAAGTGAAACAGTTGCTTTAAGCACAGATGAAGAAGATTATGATACTGTGCGTTTAGCTCGTTTCAATATACGTTTCTTTGTTAGCTTAGTTCTTTCAATTGTTGCTGTTGCTGTTATCGCTACACAGTGGCATCCTCAGGAAATATTTGCTGCCTTGCGTCACGCAGATAATGTAATGGTATTTATGTGCTTTGCTTGCAGCATGTTTGCTTGGATTGGATCTGCAATTACTCTCGGCTCATTCATGGATGATCAAAAACCTTCTGCACATGTTTTGTTTGCATCTCAAGCAGCTTCTGGTTTCACAGCAGTTTCTATGCCTGCTGGTGTTGGTCCTGCATTTGTAAATATGCAATTATTAAAGAAAAACGGGTACACTCCGGCTCAAGCTACAGCAATTACTAGTGCAGTATGGCTTATTCAAGCATTAATGACAACTTTAGTATTACTTTCTATAGGCATTTTCACCGGTAAAAATGTGCTTTCTGGAATGATTCCTACTCATATGCTCATTACTTTCATTGGAATAATCACTCTTATAGTTTGTGTTTTAATGGTTATCCCGTCCGCTCGTAAAACAATTCGCAAACATTATTTGCCAATATTATCTGATTACGGTCGTCAAATTAAGGAACTTATTTCACATCCTATGCAACTTATTGCGGGCTCTTTCGGTGCTATTGTGCTTGTTTCATGCATTGGATTGGGTTATTGGATTTCTTTACTTGCATTTGGATATTACGCAAATCCTTGGGAAACAATCTTACTATTCTTACTTGCTAACGCTGCTGGGTCGGCAGTGCCTACACCAGGCGGCTTGGGTGCTGTCGAAGCTTCTCTTACTTTCGCTTTTACATCTGTAGGTGTTCCTCCAACAGTTGCTTTGTCTGCCACCCTTCTGTATAGACTTATGTTCTACTGGTTAAGAATTCCGTTAGGCGCGTTTGCAATGAAGTGGCTTAGCAATAATGAGCTTATATAAGTGAGATTTACAAACATTTGTGTATTTTTATTAGCAAATATCGTATCTGATTTAATACGAGTATGTTTTAAATAAAAAATAACAAAAAATAAATAAAAATATTAAGAAAAAATGCAAAAATGGCTACATTTGTAGGGAAAATGTACTAGTATCTAGTATGAACGTGACCTTTGAAGAGAAGGTCCCCTGACACAAAGGATGCTGCATGGCATACAACAAGTCTGATCTCGTTTCTAAGATCGCACAGAAGTCCAACCTGACCAAGGCACAGGCCGAAGCCGCCGTCAACGCATTCCAGGATGTGTTCGTTGAGGCTTTACAGTCCGGTGAAGGTTTGAAGCTTACTGGTCTGTTCTCCGCAGAACGCGTAAAGCGTGCTGAGCGCACTGGCCGCAACCCGCGTACCGGTGAAACAATCAAGATTCCAGCTTCTTACGGTGTACGTATTTCTGCTGGCTCCTTGTTGAAGAAGGCTGTCACTGCCTGAAATTAAGCGTTTTTCGTATTTATTACATTAAACAAATACTATTTGCGCAAAAACGAAGATGGGCACTCCAAAGCTGGGGTGCCCATCTTTTATAAATCTCCTCGTTCCATTTTTCGCAAACGCGGCTCTGCGCTATCTTTTGCTCCCGTAATGCGGTAAACGTCAAAAACGCCTTCAATTTTACGGATAGCAGCAAGTAGAGTTGCTAAGTGCTGAGGATCTGCCATTTCAAAGGTAAATTGACTTGTTGCAACACGGTCATCGCCTGTAGCAATAGTTCCGGAAAGAATATTTACTCCATGATCTGAAAGAACGCGAGTAACATCCGAAAGAAGATGTTGTCGATCCAATGCTTCAACTTGGACCTTAACCAAGAACAAGCCTTTATCGCTAGTCCATTGAACAGGAATAACGCGCTCTGATTGAGTTTTTTGCAAATCGAGCATGTTCTGGCAGTCAGTCCTATGCACAGACACACCTTGGTTTCGTGTTATAAAACCAATAATCATATCTCCTGGAACTGGCATGCAACATTTTGCAAGCTTTACCCAAACGTCTCCAACACCCTTAACTGATACTCCCAAAGCGCCGTTAGACTTATGGCTGCGCTCAACATGACGTAAAGGCAATGCTTCTTGTTCTACTTCTTCTGCAACTTCATCAGCGCCCGCATCTTTTACTAAACGCGAAATAACATTCTGTGTAGAAACTTGGCCTTCGCCAATAGCCGCATATAAAGACTCAACATTAGTAGGCAAATTCAATTCATCAGCAACGCCAATTAATGCCTGCTGCGTCATCAAAGTAGTTAAAGGCAAGTTACGTTTACGCATAGCGCGAGTTAGCTCATCCTTGCCCTCTTCAATCGCCTCAGAGCGGCGTTCCTTGCTAAACCATTGACGTATTTTATTTCGAGCACGAGGAGATTTTACAAAACTCAGCCAATCGCGTGATGGTCCAGCTGTATCCGACTTTGAAGTAAGTACCTCTACAGTGTCACCGTTTGAAAGCTTCGTATCAAGAGGAACTAAACGTCCATTTACACGAGCACCCATCATGCGATGACCAACTTCAGTATGCACAGAATATGCAAAATCAACAGGAGTTGCATCCTGCGGAAGCGCAACAATACTCCCCTTTGGAGTAAAAACATAAACTTCAGAAGCACCAAGATCTTGCTTTAATGAACCTAAGAATTCATCTGAATCTGGAGTCTCACTAGTCCAATCAGCAAGCTGTTGAATCCACTTAAGATTATCTGCTTCGCTAAGCTCTTTTTTGTCATCAATATTATTTTCGCGTTTTAAATCATCATTATCAGGCTTACTTAAAGCGCGACCAGCCTGACCATTAGCTTTGTACTTCCAATGCGCTGCGATACCAAATTCAGCACGCCTATGCATATCCCATGTGCGTATTTGAATCTCTACTGGCTTTCCACCAGGGCCTACAACTGTAGTATGCAAGCTTTGATACATATTCAACTTTGGAGTTGCAATGTAATCCTTAAAACGTCCTGGAACAGGGCTCCATCGAGCATGCACTGCACCTAATGCTGCATAACAGTCACGAATAGAATCGACTATTATTCTCACGCCAACTAAATCGTAAATATTAGCAAAATCATGACCTCGAACGATCATCTTTTGGTAAATAGAGAAATAATCTTTTGGTCGACCTTTTACTGATGCTTTAACGTGTTGTTCTGCAAGATCTGCATTAATTTCTTCAAGAATTTGTCGTAAATAAACTTCGCGCTGACCTGCTCTACGAGCAACTAAAACAACAATTTCATTATAAATTTTTGGATACAGTACTTTAAAACTCAGCTCTTCAAGTTCAGTTTTAATTGCATTCATACCTAAACGGTTAGCAAGAGGCGCATATACGTCAAGAGTTTCTCTTGCTTTTTTATGTGAACTTGATGGCTTAACATACCTCCAAGTGCGAGCATTGTGCAAACGATCCGCAAGCTTTACTACAAGCACTCGCACATCGCGGCTCATTGCAACAACCATCTTACGAATAGTTTCTGCTTGAGCACTTTCGCCATATTCCATGTTGGATATTTTTGTAACACCATCTACAAGACCTGCTACAGTATCGCCAAATTCAGCTCGACATTCTTCTAGCGTGTAATCTGTATCTTCTACAGTGTCGTGTAATAATCCTGAAGCAACAACAATTGGTCCCATTCCAAGATCTGCAAGAATTTGAGCTACAGCAAGAGGATGAATAATGTATGGCTCACCAGATTTGCGTCTTTGACCTGTATGCTGCTTTACAGCACGATCATAAGCTCTATGAAGAATGCTCATATCCTCATTAGGATGATGCCATTGGCACATGCTCAATATTGGCAATAATGGATTTCGAGAATCTTCGCTGATTTCACATCCGAGCCTATTGGATCCTTTTACATCCTCTTGAAGTTCACCCATTTGGCACCTCCTGGTACTTTTACTATCCTACCTGCAATTCGCTCAATACACTACAAAAACAAAAAATACATACAATAAATCCGACTCAGTTTTAAAAACCGGTCGGATATTTATAAAAAGATTATTGTACGCCAGTGGAGCCAAAACCTTTATCAGAGCGATCAGATTCAGGTAATTTAGATGCGGGAATAAATTGTGCTTCTACATAACGTTGTATAACCATTTGAGCGATACGATCACCTTTATGGAATTGCACTGTGTTCTCAGGATCTAAATTAATAAGAGGAACCTTAATTTCACCACGATACCCGGCATCAACTGTTCCAGGTGCATTTAGCACAGTCACACCCTGTTTTGCTGCTAAACCAGAACGAGGATGCACTAAAGCAACATAACCTGCAGGTAAAGCTATAGCAACTCCAGTAGGAACAAGCGCTCTCTGGAAAGGACGCAAGGTAAAATCTTGGGTAGTTCTTAAATCGGCACCTGCATCACCTGCATGCGCGTAGCAAAGCGGCTGTAATGTAGATGTTTCATCATCGAGATACTTAATTAATACCTCAACCTGTTCGGGGCCAGTATAGGTCTCGTCATATGCCATTTAAGCTGCGCACTCCTTGCAAATAGGCTGACCATCAGCATTAGTTTCAGCTAACTGGCTGCGATGCTTAACTAAGAAGCATTCAGAACAAATAAATTCATCGCCTTGCATAGGGATAACAGTTACGGATGCATCTTCGTTACTTAAATCAGCACCTGGCAACTCGTAGTCTTCAGCAATAGCATTTTCATCATCGTCAATATCGCTGCTTGAATTTTGAGAACCTTTACTCAAAGCTTCCAACGACTCTTCGTCCTCATCTTTGCTACGAGGAGAATCATAATCCTGTGCCATTATGGTCCTTTCGTTTTTAAAGCTACTTACGCGCATAGCATACACGAATGCTACCCCGTATATTACACATTTTTTATTTTAAATAAAATGGTAAAGAATGCAGTGTATGGACTAAAGTGTATAAATAGTATTGTTAAAAGCGAAGAAAGTGGTGCATAATGCTTGAAAATCCGCCAAAAGAGGCGAGTTTCGACCATATTGACGCAGACGGTAATTTGATTTTCATTTGTGAAAACACGCCGTTACGTATTCAAGTGGACGACACGCTGGAACGCGCCATCGCTGGTTCACATAAAATTACGAGTAAAAACAGCGATGAACAGAACTCAGCAAACGCTGGCGCAAATTCTATGCAATCTAATGCAACATTGCCTATTTCGCAAATTCAGGCATTGATTCGCGCAGGAGTTGCACCTTCACATGTAGCACAAAGATACAACGTTAGTGAAGCACAAGTTAGGCGTTTTTCTGCAGGCGTTGAAACCGAAAAGCAGTATGCAATTGAGCAGTTCCTTCTAGTACCTGCTCCTAAACAAAGCAATATGCGCACTATTGCAGATTTAATTGAAAGAACGTTAGCTAAAGCACATATTGGCATGGAAACAGTGCAATGGAAAGCAACGCGCAGAGGATTAGAGCCATGGCGAATTACTGCTACTTTCAAAACTGCTAGTCGCACTATTAAAGCTGAGTGGACATGGAACATGCATGACAACTCTGTTGCATGCGCGAACCCTTCGTCTAGATTATTGCTTGGTGAAGATGTTAATGCAGCGGATACTTCTAAACAGTCTCCATATGGTGGAGCTTATAGAGACACTGTAAGCATTAATTTCCCATTCAACACTGAAGAGCTTCCAGGAAATTCTATTCGTTCTGCCAGAATCGAACGAGCTGTTTCTCAATGGGAACTTAGAAACAGTGACAAACTTGCAGATGCACAAGCCCAATCTTCCTTCGAAAATCAGGACAATGATTCTGACATACAGCAAGTATTAGAAAAAGGCTATTCTAAGCGTTCTACTAAAACAAATACGCAATTTATTAAAGAAGATAATTCTCAGCAGCCTTCGCTAATACAACCGGATGCTGAATTTATTAATAGAAACGAAACGAATAGCAAAATCGTCAATGAGTCTAATGAAGCGCAAAAATCATTGGCTGCAAAAGTTCAAAATGCTGAAAAAGCAGATATTGTTAGTACGAATTTGCAAAAAAATGCTGCTGAAAGTAATCAAAATTCTGCTAAAAATAATCAAGAAATTAATGCTAATGGTCAAGAAAAATCATCTTCTGAGCACAATAAACGTAAAGCTGGAAGAGCAGCAGTACCAAGCTGGGATGAAATATTATTTGGTGAAAGCTAAATAAGAAGTTTAAAAATAAATTTTTCGCTTATTGACAATATGTGTGACACTCTTAGTAAAATTTGAGTGTCACACATTTTATTTGCTAAGTTGTGATTTATAAAAACATTTTCAATACTAGAAGCAAAAACTCACTAATTACACTAAATCTATGAGGCACGGAATATCCATTTCCATGTGAGTCATTGATCCATGAACGCTAGGTAAACTCATAGCTTTATCAGATTGAATGCGAGAATCAACAATTGTGTAAGCTCCACAAGCTTGCACAATAACATCGCCAATAACAGCCTCTGCCCTGTTGTTTACTAAACCAAAAAGACCATCGTCAATGGCTTGTTTTTTACTGCGTACAATTGCATTAGTTCCAAAATATTCACGCCAACGGTAAATAATATCTTCAGGATTTGCGTCACTGTTAGCATACAACATTACAGAACGAGGTTCACCACCAACCATCGATATGCCTTTTATCAGCTTATCATGCTTAGCAATATCAACTCGCTTATTTGGATCAGATTTAATCATCCCATGATCTGCAGTAATAACAATTAATGTTCCAGGAGCACAATTTGCTCGCAAAAGACGCAACTGCTCGTCAATTTGCTCAAAAACAGAAACCCACTGCTGAGAATCCCAACCATAATTATGACCGGTTTTATCAGCGTCACGTAAATACATATAAGTTAAACCTGGAGTTTTACTGCTATTAGCAGCCTTAAGAATGCGAGCTCTAGGAGTTCCAGCAGTAATATAATTTGCTCCACGAAAAGCAGCTTTGGTAAGAGGAGTATTTTCAAACTTTGGTAATCCCACGCTATCTGCACGGACTCCATTAGAAACTAAACTTTCAAATATAGTTGGCTCTTGCTGCAAAACTAGCGGATCAGGCGCATCATTAAATTGAATAAGCTGCGCAAGTTTACCAGTTTGAGAATTCTTTTGCGTGTAACCGGTCATACAAGTAAGACCCGGACATGTGCCTGTTCCAAAAGTAGCCATTGCAGCAACAGTTGTGCTTGGGACGCACGTGCTAATTGGTCTTTGATTTATTGATTCGTTAAGTAAGGATCGTAAATAAGGAGCGTGACCTTTGCGCATAAGAATATTCCAGTATCCTAAACCATCTATTAGCACTACAATTGCAGAATTAGATTTAGGGAAACCAAGGCTTTCTCGTAAAGCGTGTGGATCGTTATGAATAGCTGTTTTGACAGGAGCATCTATTGCATCACTTAAAGCTGGAAGAACCGAAGATATATGTAACGCTCCACCAAGATTTTTTTCATTAAAATCATAAGAAAAATCTTCATTAACTACGAAATTAGAAAAATCACCGTACTTAACATTACCAACGAATTGTAAAAGATCATTTTCAGACGGTATTTCAGCACTCATACTTACTATTGAACCACTTATATTGCATTGAACAAAACGCGAATAACAAATATTTATATAAATAACTAGTCAAATTGCTGAAAAATTCAACAAAAACATGCTGTTTGTGCATATAAATTGGTAAGATTGATAGCCGTAATGTCATCCAAGGAGTTCTAAATATGCCCTCACGCCATCACTCAACACAGCAAGCTTTCGACCCAAGAAAAGTTAAAGAGCATATTGTTGAAACACCATTGAACGAAGAAATGAGCAAATCCTTCTTGGAATATGCTTATTCAGTTATTTATGCTCGAGCTTTACCGGACGCACGAGACGGAATGAAACCAGTGCAGCGACGCATTGTGTATCAAATGGGCAATATGAATTTGAGTCCTGATCATGCTTATATGAAATCAGCGCGCGTTGTTGGTGAAGTAATGGGTAAACTTCATCCTCACGGTGATTCTGCAATCTATGAGGCAATGGTTCGCTTAGCTCAACCATTTTCCCTACGCTTGCCACTTGTTGACGGACACGGTAATTTTGGTTCTCTTGACGACGGTCCAGCAGCTTCTCGATACACAGAAGCGCGTTTAGCTCCTGCATCACTAGGTATGAACGCGGATATCAACGAAGATACAGTTGATTTCGTACCAAATTACGACAATAAACTAAAAGAACCTACTGTGCTTCCTGCAGCTATTCCAAATCTTTTAGTAAATGGCGCTTCTGGAATTGCTGTAGGCATGGCAACTAATATGGCAACACATAATCTAGGAGAAGTAGTTGCTGCAGCAAAATATGTTATGAAACATCCTGACGCAACCCTAGATGATCTTATGAAACTAGTTCCAGGACCTGACTGGCCTAGCGGAGGAATTATCATTGGTCGAAGTGGCATTCGCGAAGCTTACGCAACAGGTCGCGGAGCATTCACTACAAGATCTACAACACATATAGAAAATATTACTGCTCGCAAAAAAGCTATTATTGTTACAGAACTTCCGTTTATGGTTGGACCAGAACGCGTTTTGGAAAGAATTTCTCAAGGAGTTAAATCAAGAAAATTAGATGGTATTTCAGGTGCTATTGATTTAACAGATCGACATAACGGAACTCGTATTGTTATTGAGATTAAGACAGGCTTTGATCCTAACGCTGTGCTTGCTCAACTTTTTAAGCACACTCCTTTGCAAGAGAGCTTTACTATTAACAATGTTGCACTTGTTGACGGCAGACCTCACACAATGGGCTTGAGAGAGCTATTAGACGTTTGGATTTCTCACCGCAGAACAGTAGTACGCAGACGCAGCGAATTTAGGCGCAAAAAAGCTCAAGAACGCTTACACTTGGTTGATGGCTTGCTTCTTGCACTTCTTGATATTGATGAAGTAATTCAGGTTATTCGTTCATCTGAAGATGCAGATAGTGCAAAAACTAAGTTAATTAAAGTATTCGATCTTGATGAAATTCAAGCACAGTATATTCTTGACTTACGTCTTCGCAGACTTACTAAAATGAGCCGAATAGAGCTCGAAGCTGAACGCGACGATTTGCTCAAGAAAATTGAAGAGCTAAATCAAATATTAAGTTCTGAAGCGAAACTCGACAACGTCGTAATAGCAGATATGGATTCTGCGGTTAAACAATGGGATACTCCACGCAGAACAATTTTGCTTGACGAAAATGAAGATGGTAGTTTTACTCCAGTAGCCTCCAGCATAAATAAAAACAGTGAGGATATTGCGATTAAAGCTGTGCAATCAGCAAATAAAATTACTTCAACTCAAGCAGATTTGGCTGCAGCAGCTAATGCAGCTCGTAAAACTGGAGAAGCTGACGCATCTTCTGTTGCAATGCAATTAAGTGACGAGCCTTGTGCAGTAGCATTAAGTACTTCAGGGTTAATTGCCAGAACAAGCATTGCAGTGTTAGAACATTGGAATTCGCACAACAACAACGTATTTAACACTCCTTGTAAAACAATGTTTGAAACAACAACGCGTTCAACTTGTGCTCTTGTTACTTCATCTGGTCGACTAGTTCTAGCTCATGTTGCAGATTTGCCACAACTTAACTATGAAGAAGGAAAACCTGCGCTGCTCAGCCACGGAGTAAAAGCACAAGAATTGCTAACTTCCACACAAAGCACGGATCCAGTAAGAGGAGAACATGTAGTTTCAGCAATAGCATTTGATGCCTCACAAAACGCTACTCCACTTGCAATCGGCACACGAAACGGTGTAGTTAAAAGATGGAATTTTGAAGCTCCAACTACCATGGATTCATGGAGCATAATTGACTTAAAAGACGACGACACCGTTATTGCTGCAGCCCCAGCGGAAGACAACGACAGACTTGTGTTCATTAGTAGTGATTCTTCATTACTTACTTTTGACGCTAAACAAGTTAGGCCACAAGGACGTACAGCAGGCGGAATGGCAGGTATTCGTTTAGCAGAAGGCGCTAAAGTTGCAACCTTCGCAGTAGTGCCAGAAAAATCAATAGAGTGGCATTACGAAGAAGGCGAAAATGGTTTATTCTCCGCTTCTGGAACAGTAGTGTTCACCGTTGCTGGAGACAGTGAAGCTCTTCCTGGAACCGAAAACGGTTCTGCAAAGATTACTCCATTTGACATGTACCCAACAAAAGGTCGCGCAACTGGTGGCGTGCGCTCGCAAAGATTCCTTAAAGGTCAAGATACGTTGATACACGCGTACGTTGGATACTATCCATTGCAAGCCGTTACAGAAGGCGGAAGCAATGTTGAGCTACCTAAACCAGATATGCGTAGGGATGCTTCTGGAACTGAGCTTGTTTCCCCAATTGCACATATTGGATAGCATTACGAACAATTTTTAGAAAATTATTAGTGATTAGTCACCAATAAGAAAATAGATAATATAAAACTAAAGCTATTAAAAATTAGGTAAATTTTTTAAAGAGAAAGGGAAAATATGTCATTTTGCACTCATTGCGGCAGTAGCATGGTAGACGATGCAAAGTTTTGCGAACAATGCGGTACGCCTAACGAAAATTACGAAGATAAAACTAAAGAACAAGAAATAAATCAAGTAGAGCAACAAACACATGCACAAGAGTTGCAAAAAGAACCTAATAAAGGTAATAAAAATCATAAGAAAAAAGGTGCATTCATATCAATTATTTGCGCAATAATCGTTCTAGCTATAGTTGCAGCCATTGGAACAATTTATTACATGACGAGAGTACAGACAAATTCAGGTATGGCTACAGTGCCAGTAATTAAAGATACAAATGCTCAAGCTGCTGCAACGAATTTACGCTCAAAAGGTTTTAAAGTACAAATTGTTAGGGAACTTAATAAACGCAAAAAAGGTTCCTTCATTTCATTAAAAGGCATTAAACCAGGTAGTAAAGTTAATCATTCCACAAAAATAACAGTTGTGGAATCTCTTGGTCCAGGTATGCCAAAAAACGTTATTGGGAAAACTGTAGACGAAATTACTGACGAAGTAAAAGCAATGGGCTTAAAAGTAGAAGTTCATAAAGTTCCTGCAACAGTAAAGCCTGGAACCATTATTTCAACTTATCCTATGCCCGGAGAAGCTTTTAATGCAGCTTACGAAGGTGACAATATGCATATTGCTATTGCTAGTAAATGCAACAAAAAAGTAGTACCTGCAGACTTGTTAGGAAAAGATATAGACAGCGCAAAACAAATACTGGAAAAAGTTGGAATAACGAAATACGAATTAAAACCACGATTTTCTTCTCGTAATCATATTGATAAAATTGTGGGCTCCTACCCTGCATTGGGTGAAGAAAATTTGAAAGAAGTAAAAAAAGTTACTCTATACTACGGTGTTGATGCAAGTGAAACAAAAGAAGTACTAACTAAAAAGAGCATCTGGACGGAATAAATAATGCTGATGTCCGCGTAACAAAAGGCCTTTCTCCAATTGCAGGAGTTTGGTGTAATAAAGGCGGCGAATGCTTATACTTCAATGAAATGCCATCGTTTGTTGAAGGTGAATCTACAGTTGTGTTAGGGACACGCGTTGGCGATCTCATGAATGATGGAGCTAAGCCTATTATGATAAGTGATGAAAATTATCTTAGCATGAATAACTATTCGCAAGATATATCTGGATCTATTCTATACGATAAAAAATTACCTATGAATGATATGATGAAAAATCATTTACTTTCCGGCGATACTGGCGCAGTAGAATTCTACAAAGGATTAGATTTGCCATCTTGCGGAAACAATATATTTTCCCCATCACCAGGTGTAAGAGTTTGTGAACATGGTAAAGATATAAACGCAGAAAACAGCCCTGAAAAATTTGATGATCAAGGAATGTATAAAGGTTCTAACAAAGATGCTAATACAGGATTAACCTACAAAATGCATGATTTCTTTGTGCTTGTTCCTGTAAATACAAAATTTGATGAACTTGAAAAGAGCGGATACTTTAAAGGCAAAGGGAAAAATAAGCCTGATTTTAGCCGACCATTCATTATGCGAAGAGATCCAAAGCTGTACGATAAAACACAAGTAGCTATTCCTGATGGAGTTACTGGACCCGATTATCCAACTAGCCCGTTTGTGCCAACGAAAAAGAACAAGCCAGTGCCTTTCGCGCCAGCTCCAGACGACGACAATGTTTATTACAAGATTGAAGAACCTTTAAATTGGTTAAGGTTCGATATTATAAAAACCTTGTAGTTAAAATTTGACGTTGTAAAGCAAATAATATTAGCACTTAAAAAACGCTTAATCATTTGCTTATCAATAAAATTAAGCCCTTCTAGTTGTAGTATTTCAACTTTTTAAGGGCTTAATTTTATTATAAGAGATTATTATGCATAAACGCGCATCAGACGCACATGCATAAAAGTCATTACAGCGAGAAGAATAAGCAAATAAGCTGGAAGCAGCATCATGGAAACATTCTGTGCAACTATTCCAAAAATCGCAGGTATTACCATAGAGCCGATGTATGCGCTTGCCATTTGCATGCCAACAATTGCTTGAGACTTATCAGCACCAAAATAATGCGGAGTTGAATGAATGATGCATGGATAAACAGGAGCGCAACCAAGTCCAATAATAATGAATCCTGTAACAAGCTCAATATGATTCGGCAAAGGCAGCAGCAACACCAGAATGCCCATAAGCATTACGCACTGCCCAATACGAATCATGGTTGCATCGTTAAAACGCATAGTAAGAAATCCGCTTACAAAACGACCAACCGTAATACCAACATAGAACAGGCTTGCCCAACCAGCTGCAACAATGCGGCTAACTCCTCCATGCAAAACCATGTAACTACTAGCCCACAAGCCTGCAGTTTGTTCCAACGCACAATAGCAAAAGAACATAATAAGTATATTTTTAGCTCCTGGAATGCGCAAAATTCCCGCATAAGATACCTTTTCAAAAGATTTTGTTTTTGACTCAACGATCTTATTCAATTCATTCTTTTTATTGTTTTTCCACAACGGCAAACTCATGAGCAGCACAAGTGTTAAAGCAATCTGCATAACGGCAATATACTGGTATCCAGCAGTCCATCTTTGACCATGCGAAAGCGCAAAACCCATAATATAAGGACCTGTAGAAGCACCAATTCCCCACATGCAGTGAAGCCAGCTCATATGCCAACTCTCATAGTGCACTGCAACGTAGTTATTAAGAGCCGCATCCACTCCTCCAGCACCTAAACCGTAGGGTATAGCTAGAAAAATAAGCACAAGATAATTCGGAGCAAAAGAAAAACCTAGTAGCGCTAAAGCTGTTAGAGCAACTGAAATAAGCGTAACTTTCCCAGGGCCAAATTTGCACGTAAGTTTGTTCGAAAGTAATGCAGAGATAATTGTTCCTGCAGAAATAACCATTGATATTCCGCCAGCCCAAGAAATTTGCGCACCAATATCGTGACTCATCGTAGGCCACGCAGCTCCTAAAAGAGCATCCGGCAAACCCAAACTAATAAAAGCAAGATAAATAACAACAAGAAGAAGGTTAATCATAAAAATTCCCAAACATTAGTACTTCATATTTCTAACGCAAACACGCCTTCATAAAGCAATATAAAGGAATATAAATATACAAGGCGACATAAAACAACGCAAACAACATGCCGACATCAGGTATCGATTTTGGAACGATCAAAGTCATCAGCGTTATCAACAATAAACTGCTTGCGCGGAGGAACATCATCACCCATCAGCAAATCGAATACTTCGCTCGCTTGCTGAGCATCTTCCATACGAATCCTTCGAAGCATACGGGTTCTAGGGTCCATAGTAGTGTCTGCAAGCTGATCCGCATCCATCTCGCCCAAGCCCTTATAGCGCTGAATATCGCTGTTAAAATCAATGCCCTTAGCTTGCAAATCATCAAGCTTTCCAGCCAATTCGTCGTCTGAGTAAGTATAAATATACTCACCCTTTCGCTTTCCAGCGAGCGCAATTCTGTGGAGAGGCGGCACTGCAGCATAAACATGACCGTGCTCAATAAGCGGACGCATATAACGATAGAACAGCGTCAGCAGCAAAATACGAATGTGCGCGCCGTCAACATCAGCATCAGTCATCATAACAATCTTGTTATAACGCGCTTGCGAAATATCAAAACTTGCGCCCGATCCTGCTCCAACAACCTGAATAATTGCAGCACACTCTTTGTTTGAAAGCATTTGTGCAAGACTTGCCTTTTGCACGTTCAAAATCTTACCGCGAATTGGAAGAAGCGCTTGGAAAGCAGAGTTTCTAGCAGCTTTTGCAGTGCCAAGTGCAGAATCACCCTCGACGATGAAAAGTTCTGCAACATCGTCGTTTCCAGGTTGGCAATCAGAAAGTTTTGGTGGCATTGAAGCAGACTCAAGCGCATTCTTTCTGCGCGTAACTTCCTTAGTTTTACGCGCCTGAATACGCGCATGCATTTCGGAAACGATTTTTTCCAAAACCCTAGCAGACTGCTCTTTGAATCCTCGCTTAGATCCAGTAATCATTTCGCCAAATTGAGCATCAGTCATTTTAGTAACGATTGGCTTAACTTGTGCGGTTCCAAGAACATCCTTAGTTTGACCTTGGAATTGAGGCTCAGCAATGCGAACAGTTATGACTGCTACCAATCCTGCTGTAATGTCGTCTCGCTCAATTTTCGTATTCGAATCTTTAAGATTTACTTTTAGTTTGCGTGCGTTGTCTTCAACAGCTTTACGAATTTGCTTGGTCAATCCTTGCAAGAATCCGTCAACGTGCATACCTCCGCCAGGAGTTTCAACAACGTTTACGAAACTAATAATCGTTGAATCGTAGCCGTTTACCCAACGCATTGCAATGTCAACGCCGCACTTACGCGTTACTTGTTGAGCATGTAAATCTCCTGCAGAATCAACAGCTTGCGTTTCTTCTACATATGTATCTTCGCCAGAAATACGCCAAATATCCGATACTGCTTCACCTTTTGAAAGAAAATCAACGAAATCTTTGACGCCACCATTATGCAAAAATTCAACTACTCGAGGATGATGCTTATTTTGCATTGAGTTAGCAGACTCAGCATTTGCAACAGATTGTGCAACTGATTCTTCAGATTCAGCATCTTCATTCGCGATATTTTCAGTCTCATCTTCAGAATCATCTTCATCTTCTAATGTTGTTTCAGATTCTAATTCTTCAAATTCAGGCACAGAGTCATCGCTATTATCAGACTGGTTTTCAAGAAGATTATCTTCTGCAGCATTATCTTCTACAACATTGTCTTCTGGAGAATCAATTTCTTCAATATTTGCAGATTCACCTTCAGGCACATGCTCGTCAATAACAGTAATTTTTAAGCCTGGAACCAGGAAACTTGTTTGACGCACGCGAGCAATAAGCTGCTCATAGCTGAAATGCGCAGTTGAGTTAAAAATTTCTGGATCCGCCCAGTAGCGTACACGAGTTCCAGTAGTTTTTGGCGAAACAGTGCCAATAATTTCAAGCTCAGTAGGCTTATTTTTTCGCGTGCGCTTAAACGGAGAAGCAGGAGATGGATGCTCTGGATCTGCATCACTATAAACTCCAGGATGTCCCTGATGGAACGCCATATGATGCGTTTTACCGTCTCTATCAACTTCGACATCCAAACGCAAACTTAAAGCGTTTACAACAGAAGAGCCAACGCCATGTAAACCGCCTGCAGCATTATAAGAAGCGTTGCCAAACTTTGCTCCAGCGTGAAGCTTAGTTAAAACAACTTCAACACCTGTAAGTTTTGTTTTAGGCTCAACGTCTACTGGAATACCACGACCGTTATCTGCAACTTCAATAGATCCATCGTCGTGAAGAGTAACAATAATATGATCGCAAGCTCCAGCTAAAGCTTCGTCAACTGCGTTGTCAATAATCTCCCAAAGGCAATGCATTAAACCTTGACTGTCTGTAGTGCCAATATACATGCCCGGACGCTTACGAACTGCGTCTAAGCCTTCAAGCACAGTCAAGCTATCAGCATCATATTGCTCTTTATGAGAGATCACTTCTACCCCTTGCACTTATTAAACGTACAACCGATTATTTTAAGCAATAAGTGTCGTACTATCGCAAAAGCAACAATACGACACTTTGTAATATAACTTCACACAATCACTGATCTAAGAAGTCACGCAAAGTCTGCGATCTAGAAGGATGACGCAGCTTAGACATTGTTTTAGACTCAATTTGACGAATACGTTCACGAGTAACACCATAAACGCGACCAATATCGTCTAAAGTCTTTGGTTGACCATCTTCCAAGCCATAGCGCATCTTAATAACTCCAGCCTCTCTAGGGGCCAAAGTTTCCAAAACTTGCCTAAACTGTTCTTGAAGAAGCGAGAATGCAACAGCATCAGACGGTGCGATTGCGTCAGTATCTTCAATCAAATCGCCAAACTCAGAATCGCCATCCTCACCCAAAGGAGTGTGCAAAGAAATCGGTTCACGACCGTACTTTTGTACTTCCTGAACCTTTTCTACTGGCATATCCAGTTCGCGAGCAAGCTCATCTGGTGTAGGTTCACGACCTAAATCTTGAAGCATTTGACGCTGAACCCTAGAAAGCTTATTAATAACTTCAACCATATGCACTGGAACTCGAATAGTACGAGCCTGATCTGCCATAGCACGAGTAATAGCCTGGCGAATCCACCAAGTTGCGTAAGTTGAGAACTTAAAGCCCTTCTTCCAGTCAAACTTTTCAACTGCACGAATCAAACCAAGGTTACCTTCCTGAATCAAATCAAGGAAAAGCATGCCTCTACCCGTATAACGCTTAGCAAGAGAAACAACAAGACGCAAGTTTGCTTCAAGAAGATGATCTTTAGCTTTCTTACCATCTGCTGCAGCCCACTTAAGCTCACGCTTACGCTTAAACTCCATTTGATCAATTTGAGTATCAAGCAAATGCTGAGCATACAATCCAGCTTCAATACGCTCCGACAAATCAACTTCTTGCTCAGCGTTAAGCAAGCTCACGCGACCTATCTGCTTTAAATAATCCTTAACAGGATCTGCAGTAGCGCCTGTAGCAATTACACGACGCTTAGGATTACCAGACGGAGTCAGATTATCATCATCGTCATCGTCTCGTACAACAAATGCGCCTTTTGCTTGTGGCACTTGCGGAGCATCATGCTTAATTTCGTCGTGATCATCAATTTCATCAAGATCTTCAGACTCTTCATCATCAAGATCATCTGCAACGTCAATATCGCTTAAATCGTCAACATCAGATATATCTTCTGGCTGGATATCGTCTAAATCATCAAGATTCAAATGTTCATCATCAACATCAAGATGTGGATCGTCATCTAAAGGATCGCCAATAGATAATTGATCTTGAGATTCAATATCTACGCTATCCTCAGTTTCGTCATGTTTAGCATCAGACGATACTGATTCAGTATCAATCTTGTTGTCTTCAGTTTTCTTTGAGCGAGAACTGCGTGTCTTGCTATCAGCTGACGAAGTTCGAGTACTGGTTTTACGCGCAGCGCTAGCCTTGCGAGTTTTTACAGGCTTAGTATCATCTTGCATTTCGTCGCTGTCGACCGTTGATCCAACTTCACTCGTCAAACTGTTCCTCCTGTATTATCCCCTTGTAACGCATATAGGCATAGTTCATGCAAGGGCAAGTTTTACCTTAAGTAGTAAACCATTTAAGCAAGACGATTATTCCCCAACTAATTTTTTGCGGCGTGGCGAATTATTCAATCCATGCTGGCTCAAGACCATTTTCGAATGCTCCACACACTATTTTTGCCATAGAACAATCAGGATCAATGCGCAATGCACAATCACAATAATACTTTATTTCTCCTAGCCTAAACCACCAGCTGATATAAGCTAATAAAGCGTAAACTTGCACAGATAATTTTGGAATGCTTTTAGTAATAATAGCCATAGATTTTAAAATTTTGCCCGCGAAAATAGCTCTCTTTATATTAGGCTTATTATTTGTTTGAGCGAATTTTGCTTCTAAACAATGCCGCAAATTACGAGATACTTCAGGAGTGTGAGGACACCAAGCAAATTCCGACAAAGTTTTTTCGTCATACCATTCTTGATTTTCATCCAAAATAGAAATAAGCATTGCATCACGAACATTAATATTATGCAACATTGCTATTGGCAGGTTTACTAGATCATATCCAAACATTTTTTCATCGTAAGCAAACATATTGTACCATCGCATAAGTGCTCTGCTTGCACTATCTCTAATAGCGTATTGCTTGCCATTTCGATCAACATTTTCTATAAAAGCTTCCGAAACTGCCGGAACCCAATATTCTAATCCTTTAATCCATTGCGCACTATCACTACAGTTGTTATAAATATATTCCTTAGAGAAAGTCATAAAAAAGCTGCACTCTTTGGAAGGATATATATTCCCATTAATATCTGAAATTTCTCTTCCAGCAAAACTTTCAAAATCTTCTGAACCTGCAAAATCTAAACAACCATTAAAAGAATTAGCGCTTTCACCATAAATTTGCATAAGACTTTGCATATCAAAGTCATCCATACAATTATGCGATATCTTTGTTTTCAAATCATCCTCTACAATTTCCATGCATACTCCCCCTCATTTTTTACATGATTTTTTATTTTGATAATCAAACTATGCAATAGCATTTTTTGATATATTGAAGTTTCTCAAGACATAAGTCAGCATTCAATAAAAAACTATTTCCGCGGTGAAAAGCTTATTAAACCATAATAATAACTGCGTTTTGTAATGTTCAGCCCTGTGGATAACTTTCATAATATGAGCACATTTATAGGCAACAATTACAGTCTTAACGATATTGAATCTAGAATTACTTTTTTAATTTCTCAGCAATTTAATACGGGACTAGAAGATAATCTTTCATCCACATGTGCGCAAACACTACAGCAAGTAATAAAGCAAGCTATTGTTTCAAGCGAAGGCGGAAAACGTCTTAGAGCTCTTCTTACGATTTCAGCATTTTACGCTGCATCAAAAGAAACCAATATTCAAAAAATCCATGAACAGTCTGTATTTGACATAGCTTGTGCTCTAGAAGTATTTCAAACAGCTGCATTAATTCATGATGATATTATTGACGAATCTTATTTGAGACGTGGAAAGCCTAGTGCGTATTGTGCATTAAGTAAAGCTTGCAATAATAAGCATATTGGCACAGGCTTAGGTTTAATGCTGGGAGATCTACTTGCCACAGAAAGTTTCGATATTGCAAGAAATTGCGCGAAGAATTTTACTTATGGCGAGGAATTGTTAGCAGCATTTGCGTCTATGCAAAGAAATGTTGGTATTGGTCAAGTATTGGATTTGTCTATAGAAATGATGCAACTAGATAATCCAATACAACTTGCGGAATCATCTTTGAATGTTTTTAGATGGAAAACAGCCAGTTACACTACTGTTGCTCCATTAACTCTCGGCTTTCTTGCAGCAAATATGCAACCAACTGAAGCATACAATCTTGCTAATTCTATTGGCAATTCGTTAGGCATTGCTTTCCAGATTGCTGATGATTTGCTTGATATTGTTTCAGATAGCAAGATTACAGGTAAGCCTATTGGCGGTGATATTAGAGAAGGTAAGCGTGCAGTTCTTCTTGCAGATGCTTTGCAATACGGAAACGATAACGAAAGAGAAATACTATTAAAAGCTTATACGAGTAGTACTAGGAGTGAAGATGATGTAAATAAAATAATACAGATTTACCATACTTCTGGTGCTATTGAAAAATCAAAAAGCGAATTGAGAATCTATGGAATGATTCACAACAAGCAATCGAATCAAGTACTTTGAGCGATAGTGGAAAAACTATTTTGCATGAAATTAGCAAACGATTTATACCAGAAGCATGGCGTAATGTACAATAATATTTAGTAAATAACGCTCGAAATTAGCCTTCTTTACTATCTTGCTTGTACACTCGTAAGTAGCAAAAATGGTTTTACGCGTATAAGGATTGTGACAATGGATGAAGCTACGCAGGCGCAGCCAGGTATGCGCATTGAAAATCGCTATCGCATTGTGCGCAAAATAGCTCAGGGTGGCATGGCTACTGTGTATCAAGCAGAAGATGAACGCCTTGATAGACCTGTAGCAATTAAAATCATGCACACTCAACTTGCTCAAGGAGTGCATCGCCAGCAATTTATTGCTAGATTCCGCAGAGAAGCAACCTCTGCTGCAGCAATTGCCAATCCACATATTGTACAAGTTTATGATACGGGCGAATATGATGGGCTTGATTATCTTGTGATGGAATATGTTCATGGCGTTAATTTGCGTTATGAAATGAATATGCAAGGCACATTCAGTGTGCGAGATACGCTGCGTTTACTTGCAGAAACTTTGGATGGTCTCGCTTCTGCACATAATGCTGGAGTTGTGCATAGAGATATTAAGCCGGAAAATATTTTAATTAACGATCGAGGTCATGTTCAGATTACTGATTTCGGTTTAGCTAGAGCAATTTCGCAAGCAACATTATCTTCTACAGGATTGCTTCTTGGCACAGCAGCTTATCTTGCTCCTGAACTTATTGAGCATAATCTTGCAACTCCTCAAGGTGATTTGTATTCAGCGGGCATGATGGCTTGGGAAATGCTTGCAGGAAGAGTGCCTTTTACTGCAGATAATCCTGTTACGCTTGTTTTCAAGCATGTGCATGAAAACACTCCTTCAATTGCTACAGCTTGCCCTGGAATTAGCGAAAAAGTTGCACAATTCATAGCAAACCTCACTGCTCGCGACATGAACGAACGACCTAAAGATGCAAGTGAAGCATTAGCAAAATTACGTGCACTTTCTACACAATTAAACCCTGAAGATTGGCAATACAAAGCAGAAGAACCACAAGAGTTTTCAGAAGAAACAGACTTTTCTCCTATTAATAATTTGCGTGTTCCCCCTGAAGCAAATTATTCGGACAAATTGAATCCTAATAATGACTCAGATGCTACACGAGCGATAAATACTTCAGGCTCTAATTTTTCTGCTAATTCCAACTCTTTATTGCAAAATGCTACAGACGAAACTGTTGCAATACCTAGAGATAATTCTGTAGGTGAACTCGATTCACGCACAAATAATGATCTACATAATCCTGAAGTCAATAATGTAGCAATAGACAATTCACTAGCGAAGTCCAACAGTGCTTTCGATGCGAATAATCTTCAAAAAACACAAGCTATGCAATGGCATGCTACTAATGCAGAAGATGTGTCATACAATTCGCAAGATAATCCTTTAGAAGAATTTGACGATAGCAATATGCCAACAATTGCTATTAGCTCTCGCAATTTTAACAACAACTTAAATGCAACAAAACCATTGGGCCTGTCATATACAGAAAAGGACTTAGGAAACAAGTCTAACCGCTCTTCTAAAAAGCGTGTTTTCATTATTGCAGGTTTAAGTACAGCTGGAGTATTAGCAATTGCTGCTATTGGTGGTTTTTGGTATTTCTTAGGTCCTGGCAGTTATTGGACGCTACCTAAGCCTGACGACCTTCAATGCAACAATTATGCATCTTGCAAAATAACTGATGTCAATTGGCAACGATATGAGCACACGCTTAAAGTTGCTGGAATTCCTTACACAGTTTCAAAAGATTATAGTGACGATGTGCCAGAAGGAAAAGTAGTTTCAACAAATCCTGATGTTGTCGGAAGCCATATTCAAAAGCACAATAATAGTGCTCTTAATGTTGTAATTTCGCGTGGAATTCGTAAGGCTACAATCCCGGACGATATTACAGATCCAAAGACTTACAATGGCAAAAATCCTTTGAAAACATTGCGTAAAGCAGGCTTTACTAACATTATTCACGATAAGTCAGGAGATACGTATTCTATAGATATACCAGCTGGCAGCTTAATTGATATTAACCCTAAACCTGGCACGCGCATGAACCATAACGAAGAAGTAAGTATTTTACTTTCTAAGGGACCTAAGCCTGTACAAATGCCAGATATAGTTGGGAAAACAAAGAATGAAGCTGACTTAGCTTTGACTGACGCTAAGCTGGATATAAAGTACGAAGAAGAAAATAGCGATACTGTAGCAAAGGGTAAGATTATCCGCGCTTCTGTTGAAGCTGGTTCTGACTTACATTGGGGCGATAGCGTTAAAGTTGTTGTTTCAAAAGGTCCAAAAACTGTTACATTGCCAAACGTTTGCGGAAAGAGCAGTGATGAAGCTAGAAGGATTATTGAAAGTCTAGGGCTTAAAGTTCGTGTTTCTGCTCCACTTGGTGATTTAATGCACGTAGTGCGCTTCCAATCCCCTGGAGCTGGAAGCGAAGTGCCATTGAAGGATTCTAATGGAAATCCTTCTATTATTACTCTTACAGTAATATAAGCGTGTCTTAAGTATTATAAAAGCGGCGGAAGCTCAATAACTTTCGCCGCTTACATATTTGAACATAAATAAAATTTAAATATATAATAATGTTAATCTAATAGCATGAGAATCAGCATTATATTTTACTTATTTTCGTTACTTTCTTCACGTTTTTGACGCATACGTTCTTTTACGGTTTGAGCATATTCATCAACGTATTCTTGACCACTCATTTGCTGAATAGACTTAGTTACTTTATCTGTAATTTCGCGTAAACGCTCGTGAGTGATCTCACTTTCGTCACGAACACGCTCTACTTGAATAGGCTCGCCATAAATCGCCTTAGTCTTGCCTTTTGCTGGAATAACTTGACCATGCACTTGTAATTCTCTAGTTCCAATAATTGCAACAGGTATAATCGGGCAACCTGTTTCAAGAGCAAGACGTGCAGCACCAGTATGACCACGATATAAACGACCGTCTGGGCTTCTTGTGCCTTCAATATGAATGCCAAAAAGCTGACCTTTTTCTAATATTTCACAAGCATGATTCAAAGCGCCAAGAGATTTTGCGCCTCCAGAACGATCTACAGGGAAAACGCCCACAGAAGTAAACCACCACTTCTTAAAACGACCCTTTAAACCTTTGCCTTCAAAATATTCTGCTTTACCCATAAAGTGGATCATACGAGGACAAGTCAATGGCAGAAGCGCGTCATCAATAACAGCAAGATGATTTGCAGCAATAATAGCTCCACCTTTTTTAGGTACATTTTTAATACCTTGCGCTGATGGATGAATCCTCATGCGGGCAATACCCCCAAGTCCCTTCACGAAGAACCAGTACAACATACCATATCCTTTCTTGCAAGTCCAATTTCGAACATTTTAAGCATAGAATCAGGAAGACTTGCTACAGTATAGTTCATGACTTCTTCTAAGAATACCAACGACCCTCGCCGGGATGACGAGTTAACGTCAGAATCGTTAAAGAATAATCAAAAACAAAACAACGGAGATTTTGATGACGAATGGTCATCTTTTGTTGCAGAACATTCTGATGACATGAACGATATTGCTAATTCACGTAGCGCAAAAAGTTTTGAAAAGCACGCTCAGAAAGAAGAAAAAAAGAAAGAGCGCAACACTATAGCAAGCGACAATAATTCTAAAAATCAAAAAAGTGTAATAAAAAATAAATTTAACTTAAAAAATCTAAGTAGCCATAAATCTTATATTATTCCTACTAGAATGCAAGATTCTCACACGATTATAACTGCTAAAGGTCCTCGTGATAATACCCGCACAAGTTGGCTCGATTTAGATAAGACTATGGAAGACTATGGCGATGATTTTGTGCCTCCAAATCCACAATTTTATAACGTATCTTTAGTTAATGTAGTTTTGTGGATTCTATTTGTTATAGGTATCTTCGGCGTTATTGTAAGTGCTTTTATTCCTACTATAGCGAACATTGTTGGTATTATATGCGGCTTATTAATGCTACTTAGTGGAGCAGGATTACTTATGAATCGCAAAAAACCTGATCCGTATAAAGAAGATTACAGCGATTATGGAGATGGTGCTCGAGTATAGCTAATAATCAATCGAATATAATAAAAGGCGGCATGATTTTGATCACACCGCCTTTTATTTATATTTTACTTTAGTAAGCTTTCAAGTCACTCAGCTTCATTTTCAGCTTCGTTTTGACCATGGCAAAGCTTGTACTTACGACCAGAACCACATGGGCATTCGTCATTCTTATTTGTTCCTGGGAATGTACGTCCATCAGACCATGGAGTCTTCCATTCTTCATTCTTTGGTCGCATGGTTAATGGAACATCGCCTTCAGCATGGCTCAAAGGTGCAGGACCAACAATACCAGCAGCTTGATCTTCAGCATCTACCTCAGACGAAGCTTGCGCAACATCTTCATCAAGCTCATCGTCAGAAGAAATATCTTCAGTAGAAGCAATCTGATTGACATCAATGTGGAATAGAAGCTGAATGCTTTCTTCCTTAATTGCCTCAATCATCGAATTGTACATCTGGTAGCCTTCACGCTGATATTCAACGAGCGGATCACGCTGACCCATACCACGCAGACCAATACCATCCTTCAAATAATCCATCTCATAAAGATGTTCACGCCACTTGCGATCGAGAACAGAAAGAACAACGCGACGTTCAATTTGACGAAGTGGATCAGCACCGAGACGATCTTCGACGAGAGAGTAAACCTTTACTACACTGTCGACGATCAAATCACGCAAAGCAGAAACAGCTTTTTCGCCCTTGAGATTGATAATAGTTTCACGTACCTGATCCCAATCAAGAAGTACAGGCATTACAGAGTTAAGAGCATCTTTTAAGCCGTCCAAATCCCAATTCTTTGGCTTATCAGAACCGTTCATTGCGCCACGCACATAGCTTTCTACGGTGTCACTGATGAACTTCAAGATGTCCTCGTGAATATCTTCACCCTTAAGAACCATCTGACGCTCTGCATAAATCACAGTACGCTGCTTATTCATAACATCGTCATACTTCAAAACGTTCTTACGCATTTCAAAGTTACGAGCTTCAACAGTCTTCTGTGCGGTGCGTACACCGTTAGAAACGTACTTAGACTCAATTGGTTCGCCTTCTGGCAATCCCTTAGCCATAACACGAGCAACAAGCTGAGTGTTGAACAGGCGCATCAAATCATCTTCCAAGCTCAAGTAGAAGCGAGATTCGCCAGGATCGCCCTGACGACCAGATCGACCTCGAAGCTGGTTATCAATACGACGAGATTCGTGACGCTCAGTGCCAAGAACATACAAGCCACCAAGCTTCTTAACTTCTTCATGCTCGTCTTTAACTTGCTCTTTAACTTCAGCTAAAACGCCTGGCCAACGCTTCTCATATTCTTCAGGAGTATCGTCTGGAGAATAACCATCAGCCTTCAACTTTGCATCAGCCAAGAATTCAACATTGCCACCAAGCATAATATCAGTACCACGACCTGCCATGTTAGTAGCAACAGTTACAGCACCCTTACGACCAGCAACAGCAACAACAGCAGCTTCCTTAGCATTCTGCTTAGCATTCAAAACCTGGTGAGGAATGCGAGCAACGTCAAGGAGTGAAGAAAGAATCTCAGAAGATTCAACAGAAGCTGTACCAAGCAACACAGGCTGTCCTTTAGCATGGCGTTCAGCAACATCGCGCACGATAGCAGTAAGCTTTTCTTTCTTTGTGCGGAAGATCAAATCGTCCTTATCTTTACGAATTACTGGACGATTGGAAGGAATTGGAAGAACACCAAGCTTGTAAGTTCCCATGAACTCTGCAGCTTCAGTCTCAGCAGTACCAGTCATACCAGCAAGCTTGTCGTACATGCGGAAATAGTTTTGCAAAGTAATAGTAGCAAAAGTCTGATTTTCTGCCTTAACTTCCACATTTTCTTTAGCTTCAATTGCTTGATGCAAGCCCTCGCTATAACGACGACCTGGAAGAACACGACCAGTATGCTCATCGACAATCAAAACTTCGCCGTTGGTGACAACATAGTCACGATCTAGAAGGAAAAGCTCCTTAGCTTTCAAAGCGTTATTCAAATAACCAATAAGAGCTGTATTGCTTGGCTCATAAAGGTTATCGATGCCCAAGTAATCCTCAATTTTTGCAATGCCAGGATCAAGAATACCTGCGGTTTTTTTCTTTTCGTCAATCTCGTAATCAACATCGCGAGTAAGCTTCAAAACAAGTTTTGCAAATTCACGATACCAATGAGTTACATCACCTTCAGCAGGACCTGAAATAATAAGTGGCGTACGAGCTTCATCGATAAGAATGGAATCAACCTCATCGACAATTGCATAGTGATGACCGCGTTGCACAAGTTCGCTCTTTTCCCACGCCATATTATCGCGCAAGTAATCGAAGCCAAACTCATTATTTGTACCGTAAGTAATATCAGCATTGTATTGCTTACGACGCTCAGGTGGCTGCTGGTCGGTAATAATGCAGCCAACGCTCATGCCAAGGAATCTATAAATACGACCCATAAGTTCGCTTTGATAGCTAGCAAGGTAATCGTTGACTGTGACAACGTGCACGCCTTTGCCTTCCAAAGCATTCAGATAGCTTGGCAAAGTAGCGACCAACGTTTTACCTTCACCGGTTTTCATTTCTGCAATATTGCCCCAATGCAATGCAGCACCACCCATAAGCTGCACATCGAAATGACGCTGGCCAAGCGTACGCTTTGAAACCTCTCGCACAGTAGCGAAGGCTTCAGGCATCAAATCATCAAGCTTTGCACCATTGTCTAAACGCTGCTTGAATTTAGCAGTTTGACCCTTCAATTCTTCATCGGAAAGCGCGGAAATTTCATCTTCCAACGCATTCACAGCCTTGGCTACGTTCTCAAGGCGCTTCAATTGACGGCCTTCACCCATACGCAAGGCTTTATCGACGATATCTACCACGTTTTGCTCCCTTAGGTCATGTCTATGACGACGGCCTAGCCAACATAGACGTAAACTGTGCCTATATTACGCGACGGCTACGATTTTTGTAAGTTAGCGAGTCTGATTTCTACATAAAAATGCCCGCCCAACATTGTGCTAGACGGGCACGCGCACTTATTCGCGCACTTTAGACATGTTTTTAACCATTACTTTTGCTTAGCAACATTTTCAGGTGTATCAATTTCAAACACGCCATAGCTCCAACCATGTCTGCGATATACTACAGATGGTCTCATAGTTTCTTTGTTTACAAACAGGAAGAAATCATGTCCAATAAGCTCCATCTCATACAAAGCCTCATCTATGCTCATAGGCTCTGCAATATGTAGCTTACGACGAATCACAATAGGAGTGTCGCCAACACTTACTTCCACAGATTCACCAGGACCTAAATCGGAAGCAACAGCAGCATCTGCGCTATTAACCTCATTTTCTTCTGGCTCTTCAACGGTAGTTTCAATCTCAGGTTCTACAGCACCCATATCTACAGGAGTCATTTCCGTATATCCACGGCGATGATCCTTACGACGATCGCGAGTACGACGCAAACGAAGCGTCAACTTATCAAGCGCCATATCTAATGCGCTAAATTGATCAGTGCTAGAAGCTTCTGCGCGAATCACAGTGCTTCCTGCAACAACAGTGATTTCAACTCGCTTTGCTGTGTCAGCCTGCCTTGGATTGCCTTCATGAGTCAACACGATTTGCACGCGCTGCGCATCAGGCGCAATGGCGGTCACACGATTCATCTTACTTTCTACAACGTCACGGAACCTTTGATTAATCTGCGTATGACGACCAGTAATGACGATTTCCATGCGAAACCTCCCCATATAGACTCGAACCTTAAGCTCGATTTGTACAACCCGACTGCCACGATGCCGTCGGTTCTTCTATTATATCTGCTAAATCCATACAAACCTAGCAATTTATTAAATTAAAATAAAAAAATTAACGTTTATTACGGAATTTCTTATAAAATAACGAATTTTTTACGATATTAATATTATCTGCTATAATTAGGAAGGTTGAGGTTTCACGATGGCCGCGGTCACAATGTTCATTCGGAGTGACTGAGGAACTTCCGGGCTCCACAGAGCACAATGGCGGATAACGTCCGCCCAGGGCGACCTGAGAGATAGCGCAACAGAGAATAGACCGCCTGAACGTTTCGTTCGGGTAAGGGTGAAACGGCGGCGTAAGAGACCACCGGGCTTCTGGCAACAGTAAGCCGCATGGCAAGCCTCATTGGGAGCAAGGTCAAGCAGAAGACGCTTTAGAGCTGCTCGCTCAAGTCTTCGGGTAGACTGCTAGAGTTTGGCGGTAACGTCAAATCGAGATGGATGGCCATCCGCATGCACTTGTGTATGCGACAAAACCCGGGGTATGTGAAACCTCATCAACTCAACCAAATAGCATATTTTCAACTTATATCGCTGATTTTTGGAGCGAAAGAAAAATCAGAGAATACTGCTAAACACTTATTAAACGACGAATCTAAATCAATTTTTACGTTTGAATTATCAACTACTCCGCATGTTTGCATACCAGCTTGCTGAGCTGAACATAAAGCTGTAGCAGAATCTTCAAAAACTATGCATTCAGCTGGATCTGCTTTAAGCTGATTAGCAATATCGGTATAAGTTTTAGGACTATGCTTACCTTTTTCAGATAAATCTTCTCCAAAATGAAGAAAATCAAAACAATCAAAAATACCAACTCTTTTTAAAGCTGGAATACACAAGCGTTTAGAAAGAGTTGTGGCAAGAAAAAGCTTTACACCATTAGAATGCAAATAATGCACATATTCATACGCGCCTTTTCTTAGCGGAAGATGATTAGCATAAGCGTCAAAAGCCATATCTGACCACTCCTTCATCAAAGCTTCAGGAGAATCAGTGAACCCGTAATTTTTAATAACATATTCTGCAATTTGTCTAGGATTCATTGTTGCAGTTGTACTAGCAAAGATTGAGGGAACGCTCATACCACGTTTCGCAAAACTTACTCGATCAATATCATCCCAAACGCTTAAAGAATCAAGTAATGTGCCGTCAAAATCAAAAATCGCTGCAACAATAGACGAATTATTTTGTAAATCCATCAATGATCTTCCTACTTGCATTCAATAGTTCACGAGCATGTTCTAGTGAAGTTTTTGATTCACTTCCATCAAGCATCCTAGCAATCTCTTGTTCACGCATCAAATCATTAAGCTCAATAACAGAAGTATTTGCAACTTTAGCAAAAGAGCTATTCTCGCTATTATCGCCATTTTCAACAAGATTTTTTTGTACTGCAAATTGTACATCTGCAAAAGAAGCAACCTGAGCTAAATGAGTAACAACAATAACTTGAGCATGTTTAGAAAGTTGAGCCAAACGTTTACCTAGCTCTACTGCCGCAACACCACCAACACCAGAATCTACTTCGTCGAAAATAAATGTCATATTTTCTTCGTCGCAATCTGTCAACTTCGCAATAACAAGCTCAATTGCAAGCATAAGCCTACTTAATTCACCACCAGAAGCACTTTTGCTCATCGGCAAATCTGAAGAAGCAGGAAATGGTCGGAACAAAAACTCTACATCATCACATCCGTTAGCATCAAGCGGAATAGAACCAGATAAATCTTCGCAACGCTTATTTACACTGATAATTAATTGAGCACCTGGCATGGCCAAAGAGTTTAATTCTTCACTAACTAAAGTGCCAAAATCATGAGCTGCATTTAAACGAGTTTTATATAATTCTTCAGCAAGTTTAAGAGCATCATCATATCGTTGAGCACATTTAGCACGCGCTTTGGCAATAGCTTCAGGAGAATCATCTAAATCTTCAAGTTCAAACTGAGCTTTTTCGGACCAATCAAGTACATCATCTAATGTTGGGCCCCACCTACGAGTTAAATCAGTAAGATCATGAATACGAGAATTTAAATCATCTAAATCTTTTTCACTTACATCGATATCCAACTGTTGAGCAAGCTGCATTACGATATCGTCAAGTTGAGCATGAATATCGTCAAGTTGATTTGCAATAGAATTGAAAGAATCATCTACACGAATATTTCGTAATGCTTGAGAAGCTTTATCTACAAGGAAACAAGCATCTTCAGATGATTCTGAAGCACCACAATCTATTTGACTGGAATCAAGGGATGCGAGCGCAATGCTCACTGCTTTGACAATTTGAGCAGAATTCTCAATTCTTTCTCTTTTTGCGCGCAATTCTTTATCTTCATTAGGGAGAGGATTCACATCTCGTATTCGCGCTAATGATTCTCTAAGGTAATCTGCACGTTGCCGTGAAGAAGACGCTTGATTTTCTAGTCGGTTACATGTTTCTTTAGCATCTTTCCACGCTTGATACGCACATGCGTATTGCTTAAGTAATTCACTATTTTTAGATACAGTATCAAGCAATTCGCGTTGTTTTGAATTTGTTGCTATGCGTAATTGGTCACTTTGTCCATGAATCACTATCAATCGAGAACATACTTGTTCAAGAACTGTTTTTGGTACTGCGAAACCAGAAATTGTTGCTCTTGAACGACCTTCTTGTGGTACTGTTCTAGAAACATACATATCTGATTTATTTTCGTCATTTTCTGAAGGCTCTAATTCAATACCGGATTTGCCAACAGCATCTACTAATTCACTTGTTTTAGGAATACTAAATATGCCTTGGACCCACGCTTCTTTAGCATTTGGAGAAATCCTTGCAACTTCTGCTTTGGATCCAGAAATAAGCTTGATAGCACTTAAAAGCATTGACTTTCCGGCACCTGTTTCGCCCGTAATAGCTGTCATGTGAGACGAAGGAGTAATAAGCGCATGTGAAATTGGCCCAAGATTACGTATTTCTAACTCTTCAAGCACGCTGTACCTCGTTTTATAAATGCTATATTTAATATTATTTTCTACTTAAATAATTCATTTTAAAGAATTATTATTGTGCTCACGCCATCCAACTATTGGCAAATCAAATTTTGTAACTAAACGCTTCGTAAAAGGAGCGCCAGAAAGTCTAGCTAATAATAGCTCATCTTTTGATTGACGAACTTGAATCCTTGATCCCTGAGGGAGCGCACGCTGTCTTCTACCGTCGCAACAAATCCAACCTCCAGAAGACGATTCATTAAGAATGTCAATAGTAAAAGTAGAACCGGCACCAATAATTAGAGGACGCGCAAAAAGAGCATGAGCAGCTAATGGCACTAATTGCAATGCTTCTACATTTGGCCACATAATTGATCCACCTGCTGAAAATGCGTAAGCTGTAGAACCAGTAGGAGTTGAAACTATTACACCATCGCAACCAAAAGATGACATTTCAACATCGTCTACTCGTATTGAAAGTTCTACCATTCGACCTCTGTCTTCGCGATCAAGAGTTATATCGTTCAACGCCCAATCACTTAAAGGCTCGCTTTCGCCAGGAAGCCACACATCTACATGAGCTTCCATTCTCCTGTCAATAGTGTAATCCTTGTTTGCAATCCTACGAATAGCATCATTAATTTGAAAACTTTCAAATTCTGCCAAAAAACCAACATGGCCAAGATTTATGCCGATAATTGGAACAGTAGTACAATGCACTAACTCAGCAGCCTGAAGCATGGTGCCATCTCCCCCTAGCACCACAACTATTTCTGTATTTTCGTCAACTATACGAGTAGTTTTTTTAGCAAAATCAGACACAGAAGCACTGTTGAATACGTCAACAACGAATCCAGCTTTAATAAGTTGAGTCTTGACTTGATTTACCACATTACTGTGAACATCAATCCTAGCGTGAGTAACTACAAGAGCACGACGAGCCGCCGAAGCGGAATTAGTATCGAAATGTTCCTGCATATACAGCCCCTTCGTACTGTTTAAACACAACTACTACTATTGTAATTGTTAGGATACATATTGAAAAATGTTAAACATTCAATGATTAACTTATTTCTTATTTCTCGTAACGCGCATAAAGAAGATACTCCGTATTGCCATGTGTTCCTTCAATAGGAGATTCACAAGAGGAGATAACCTTTAGACCGTTTTGATTTGCACAACTTTTTATTGTTTCTAAAGCTTTAATTTTTAAAGTTTCGTCAGTTACTATTCCACCTTTTCCAAGGTTTCCTTTTCCTACTTCAAATTGCGGCTTAACTAAAAGCACAATATCTGCATGCAATTGAGCTATTCTAGAAATTACTGGAATAACAAGCGTTAGAGAAATAAAAGAAACGTCAGAAACTATAAGATTTGGCTTATATGGCAAGTTTTCTTCGTACACATTTCGAATATTTACACCGCTCATTTCAATTACATGTGAATTGTTAGCTATTTTTGGATGCAATTGACCATGACCAACATCTAAAGCTATTACAGAATGAACGCCTCTTTGCAAAAGAACGTCGCAAAAACCGCCCGTTGATGCACCTATATCTAGAGCTTTAGTTGATTTGGAAGTAGTTAAACCATTTTTAGAAAACGCTTCGAAAGCACCTTCTAACTTAAGCGCTCCGCGAGAAACGTATCTAATACAAGATTGCGTATTTTTTGATTCATCGATTGTTATTGCATGTGAATTGTTTACTAAAAATGAGGATTTTGTAATATTTCGATTGTCAACACTCACTACGCCAGCATGAATTAAACGCTGAGCAGTTGTCCTACTTTCTGCTAAACCACGACTAACCAAAGCACAATCTAAACGTTGTGAAATATTGTTATTTGAAAGTTTACTTAAATCCTCATTCACAGTCATAAGGAAAACTCCGGAAGAGTATAATTTTCCATATTTTCACCGCAATCTTGCAAACTCCATGCCAGCGCACAAGCAGCTCTCAAAGCATTGCAATCGTTGGTGTTATTAACTTCAATAATATTATTATTCACAACTCTTGCTATAGCATCTTCACAAGTAAAAGTAGTACCGTTAACGCGTTCAGGAGCATTATGAGATTCGTTTAATCCTCGCAAGTCTTTAGAAACAAAACTTGGACGCAAATGTTTTGGTGCAAGCATAAGCATGCAAGGATCTGTAACTCCAGTAAGAACAAGCAGAGAAGCATAGCCTCCTCTTGTCCCAGCCTCAATATCAGTATCTAAACGATCTCCAACTGCTAATGAATGCTCAATACTAATTACAGGATTCCCATACTCGTCTTTTTCAGTGTATTCTTCACATTCAGAATCATCATGCTTAGCATTAGCAGCAACCAAAAACCTTGCTTCATCATACATTGCAGATTCTGGTTTTCCAGCAGACGAAATAGGCTCCACACCCGTAGCATTAATAACAGCTTGAATCATGGAACCGCATCCAGGAGCAATACCATGCTCTCTTGGAATAGTTAAGTCGCGGTTAGTAACGAAATATTTTGCACCATGCTCAACAGCGAAAGAAACTTCCGCCATTTCTTGCCAAGTCATTTGAGGATACCAGCCTTGAATAACAGCTTTAGGGTTATCTTCGCACGAATCTACTAGTTGTAATCCTACGCGTTGCACTTCTTGACGCAAATGTTCAGCGCCGAGAACAAGAACTTTAGATCCTTTCTCAACATTGCGAGCTACCATTCTTGCTGCAACAACAGAAGACGTTATAATCTGCCATGGTTCTACTTTTAAGCCAAAACTTTCCAGTTGTTTTGCAACAACAGATTGGAAACGCGAAGAATTATTAGTTGTGTATTCAATTGCCATTCCATTTTTTTGCGCAAACAAAATGGAATCAGACGCATATTCAATAGCATTTCCACCACGATATACAACACCATCTAAATCAAGCAGTGCTAGACGAAATGCATCGCTTAACGGACGATTACATGAAGAAAAATTCTTTTTCGTTTCAACTTGCATACTATACCTCATTTAAGTTTGCTAAACACTGCACTTAATTTAGATTCAAATTTTATTAAGCCTATTTTATAAATATCAACTCTTAAAGCAGCAAGTGCCCGGCTTACTTAAAAGCAGCCGGGCGCAAATATTCAAATGTTACGAACTACTCTTCGTCAGCGTGAACAGCACTCATCTCGATAGTATCCGTATTATCCGCATTCTCAGAGTTACTTGTCTCTTCTGAGTCTTCTAAATCTTCAGAATCTTCAGTTACTTCAGATTCTTCATCAGATTCTTCATCAGGAGCAAATTGAGCATCATCTTCACTCATGCCAATTTCATCCATCATGTCATCATTCAAATGCTCTAAATCATAGTCGATAACAATATCATCAGGATTTATATCTTCGTCATCAACATCTGCATACTGTTGCTCAAGCTTATCAAGCAAAGACTCTAATTCAATTGCTTCGTCACTACGACCGGCTTCTTCCAAGAAGTATTGTTCTGCTTGAACTGCACGCATACGATACTCCCCAGGAAGACCCTTTGAACGACCCATTGCATGAACCAATTCAATAGCCTTATCAGCATGACCAGTATCAGCCAAAACGCCTGCATAAACGAGGAACATTTCGGCTTTTACTTCTCCTCTTAAGGTTTTTGCTTCATCTGACATGCAAATTTCTAAAGCCTTATCTAGATTTCCCATACCGCGCTCGCAATCGGCAATAAATGGCAAATAATCAAGGTAGCCATTCATTCGCATTGCAGTGCGGAATTCCTTAGAAGCAAGCTTGTAATCGCCCTGACGATAGGCCACAAAAGCTAAAGTTTCGCGAGCAAAATCAATACGAGAAGCTTGCTTAGCAGCCCACTTTGCATGTTCTAATGCAAGTTCAGGATTTTCTTCTTGCAAAGTATAGGCTGCAAGAATATGAAGACCAATATTTTCAGCATGCTCTTTTGAAAGACCGCGCAAACGCTCGCGATCTTCTTTAGAAAGCATTGCCCATTCCAAACCTTTTGGCATCTTAGGCTCACCAGGGCGGCGTGCTGTATAAGGATTTTGAGATGGATAAGAAACAGTTCCGTCAGAATTGCGGCGTGGACCATCTTCAAAGCGGAAGTTACTACGCGAATTTGTGCGACGGTCATCTATACGATTGTCACGACGATCAAAACGACGCTCATTATCTCTGCGCTCATCGCGACGATCGTCTCTGCGATCATCACGGAAGCCACCCTTAGAGCCTTTATGGAAATCTTTATGGAAATCGCCATTGCGATGGTTCTCACGACGATTATCCCTGCGATCGTCACGATGGTTAAAACGATGCTCACCATCAAACTTCTTGTAGCGTGGGTTGCCACCTTCTTCACCAGAATGTTCAAAATCTCTAGAGCGACGATCATCTATACGATCAAAATGACGGTTACGATCAAAGCGACGATCATTATCGCGATTCTCTGAGCGGAATCCGTCCTTCTTAAAACCATTCTTCTTAAAACCACCGCGACGGTCATCTTTACGATCGTCATGACGGTTAAAACGATGATCACCATCACGCTTTACGCCAGAGCGGAAGCTCTCTTCACGGTCATCATCATTACGGCGGAAACCACCCTTCTTAAAACCGCCTTTATGGAAACCATCTTTATGGAAACCGCCGCGACGCTCGCTACTTTTACTACCATTGCGATGACCAAATCCGCCACGTTCACCAAAAGATTTCTTACCACTCCGCGAGTGTTCGCGTTCTTCGCCCATTCTGGCATACCTCTCATCTATGTGCAATTTTATTACAAAATCACATTTTAATTATATTCATAAAACAACTAAACATCTGCTGTAAGCAAGCTATAGCATACATCAAGCAGCAAGCTTACAACAGATGTATTTTTTAATAAATCACAAACATTTATTAAGCGCGCTCTACGGCACCGATAGCTTTCTTGCCGCGGCGAAGCAAAGCGAAACGACCGTGCAAGAAAGAGCCCTCACTTAACACATCGTCGACACCACTTACACGTTCATTATTTAGATACAAACCGCCTGCTTCAATAGCGCGACGAGCTTCGGAAACAGTGCGGAATAGACCTGCGGCAACTGCAGCCTCAACAACACGATCTGCAACTTTAGCCTTAGCGAAATCTAAACTACCGTCTTCAGCCTTAACCTTAACGCCATCTAGAGCAGCTTCAAGAGTCTGCTCATCAATATTGCAAAGATCACCACGTCCAAACAAAGCGGAAGAAGCTTCAATAGCCTGGTTCGTTAAATCTTCACCGTGAACGAAACTTGTAACTTCCCACGCAAGCACGCGCTGAGCTTCACGACTTCCAGGATCATCCTGAATTTGCTGAGCCAAACGCTCAATTTCATCTTTTGGCAAGAAAGTGAACACTTTAAGCAACTTAACAACTTCATCATCAGGCTGATTGAACCAGAACTGGTAGAAGCGATAAGGACTAAGCATAGAAGGATCAAGCCACATGGCGTTACCTTCTGACTTACCAAACTTACGACCTTGATTATCTGTAATAATTGGGCTAGTAAACACATTTACGGATGCGCCACGAACCTTACGAATCAAATCCATGCCGGAAGTGAGATTACCCCACTGATCCGAACCACCAAGTTGCAAAGTTACGTTGTAATTATCAAACAAGTACAAGAAGTCGTTGCCTTGCAAAACTTGATAGCTAAACTCAGCAAAAGAAATACCTTCATCGGAATTTAAGCGACGAGCAACAATATCCTTAGAAAGCATTGTGCCAACACGGAAATTCTTACCAACATCACGCAAGAAGTCGATAGCAGACATCTTAGAAACCCAGTCGTAATTGCTGACAAAACGAACAGGATTTTCACCATCAAGAGGCAAAATTCTGCCAATCTGCTTACGCAAACGTTCAGCCCAGCCAGCCACAATATCTTTAGAATTAAGAGTGCGTTCTCCGCTTTGACGAGGGTCACCAATCAAACCAGTGGCACCACCAACTAAAGCAATAGGATGGTGACCTGCAGCCTGCAAGTGGCGCATATTAATGAGCTGCACAAGATTACCAATATGCAATGAAGCAGCAGTAGGATCGTAACCGCAATAATACGTTAATGGTTCTCCGTCAAGCGCTTGAGCAAGTTGCTGCTCATCAGTAGATTGTGAAATTAATCCACGCCACTTAAGCTCTTCAAACAAAGAAGCAAAACCTGCTTCCTTGTAGTTCCTGACCTGAGCCATTCGTATCTCCTTAATACAGAATACCGATAAATATCGGGCGCTTTGCGCGTCCACAAGCCTTTCAATTTTTGCAGCACATGACGACACGCATAATAAAAAGTGCCAAATATCATAACGTACGATACTTGGCACTATAACGTTACAGCTAATAATCTAATTTTAAAATTATTTTATAGACGAAATATAAGCAGAACCATCGCTTTTCGAATTTGCAAATTTATAATAATTATCCATTGCGTTTTCAGCCTCTACAATTTGCTCTTTAACTCGCACGAAGGCTGTACCGCCACGACCGCATCTGGCAGACACAGATCCAGCACTAGTCAATATTGTTCTAATATTCGCAATTTCTTCGCTATCAACAAAACCGCTTAGAATATTTGAAAAATCATCATCGCTTAAATCAGCAAGATCTCCCCCAATTTCCTCAGCTCGCTTTACACACAAACCAGACAAAGTATGAGCATTACGGAATGGAACACCCATTTTTACAAGCCATTCTGCAATATCTGTAGCAAGAGCGAAACCAGTAGAAGACTGTTCATAAAGTCTATTTAGATCAAATTTCATAGTTTCTACCATTCCAGCAAAAGCTGGAAGCATCACTTCTAAAGTGTCAATTTGATCAAAAACAGCTTCTTTATCTTCCTGCAAATCGCGAGCATAAGCAGTAGGAAGACCTTTAAGAGTTGCCATTAAACCAGTTAAATCGCCTATTAATCTACCAGCTTTACCGCGAGCAAGTTCTGCAATATCTGGATTCTTTTTTTGAGGCATAATCGATGAGCCAGTTGAATAAGCATCATCTAAACGAACAAATGCAAATTCTTGAGTATTCCAAATAATAATTTCTTCACTTAATCGTGATATATCAACGCCAACCATTGCTGCAATGAATGAAAATTCTGCAACTAAGTCTCTACTTGCAGTTGCGTCTATAGAATTAGCGCAAACTTTTGAAAAACCAAGCTCTTTAGCTACTTCTTCTGGATTAAGACCAAGAGTATTGCCTGCCAAAGCGCCTGCTCCATAAGGGCTTTCATCTGCACGCAAATCCCAATCTATGAAGCGATTTACATCTCGTAAAAGCGGCCAAACATGTGCCATTAACTGATGCGCAAGCAAAATTGGTTGAGCATGTTGCATATGAGTGCGACCCGGCATCACCGCGTCTTTTGCATTTTTTGATTGATTCAGCAACGCTTGGCAAACTGACAACAATAATGATGCAATAATGCGCGCATGCCTACGCAAAAACATACGTATTAAAGCTGCAATTTGATCATTTCTAGAGCGACCTGCACGAAGCTTTCCGCCAAGCTCATTTCCAGCAATTTCAAGTAAACCGCGCTCTAACGCTGTAGCTTCATCTTCATCTTCCTCAATGGGTGCGAAAGTTCCGTCATCTACATGCTTTTGCAATTCATCTAATGCACAAGATAAATCAGCATACTCTTTTTCGTTAAGAAGACCTGCACGATGCAACGCATGCGCATGAGCTCTAGAACCAGCAATATCATCATCCGCTAATCGCCAATCAAATTGTGTGGACTTGCTTAGTTTCGCTAGCTCTGCTGAAGGACCTGAACTAAATCGTCCACCCCACAATGCAATAGGGTGATTAGTATTATTAGTTTCATTATTTTCTAGTTCTGCGGCTGCTGCTTTTGTTGCATCGTGCATAGTTTATTACCTTTATATCTTTTTATATATCGTATTAGTTGTTGTTTGCAACGCGCATATCTCTTGCTGCTGCAACCTTGCTAGACAATCCGTAGATTTCAATGAATCCATTGGAAGCACGCTGATCAAATGTATCTGAAGAATCATATGTTGCTAAATTAAAGTCATACAATGATTCATCAGAACGGCGTCCAGTAACTACAGCTTTGCCAGCATACATAGTCATTCGAATTTCTCCAGAAACATGCTCTTGAGTTTCATTAATAAATGCGTTAAGAGAACGCACAACTGGAGAGAACCACTGACCATCATAGACAAATTCAGCCCACTTTTTATCAAGAGCACGCTTTAACCTGTGCTGCTCACGCTCCAGGCAGCAATTTTCAAGCTCTTGGTGTGCAACAATTAAAGCTTGAGCACCTGGAACTTCGTACAATTCGCGAGATTTAATTCCTACAAGACGATCTTCAATAATATCGATTCGTCCAATTCCTTGCGCTCCAGCTCTTGCATTCATTTCTTCAATTGCTTGCAAAGGCGTTACGCTATGACCGTCAATTGCGACTGGAATACCTTCTTCAAAAGTAATTGTAACTTCATCCGGTTCTTGAGATTCAAGAGGATTTTGCGTATAAGAGTAGCACTCTTCAGTCGGAGCATTCCATGGATCTTCTAGGAAACCGGTTTCAATTGCACGACCCCACACGTTTTGGTCGATCGAATATGGGCTTTTCTTGCTCTGTTCAATTGGAAGCTTATGCTTGTTAGCGAACTCTATTTCAACATCACGAGTAAGTGACAAGTCTCGAATTGGGCTAATAGCTTTTAATTCTGGATCCAAAGATTGGATTGCAACTTCAAAACGAACCTGATCGTTTCCTTTACCTGTGCAACCGTGCGCAATTGTGTCTGCATCAAATTGATGAGCTGCATTCACTAAGTGTCGAGTAATCAAAGGCCTAGAAAGAGCAGAAACCAATGGATACACGTCTTCATACATTGCGTTAGCTTTTAATGCAAGCATGCAATAGTTATCTGCGAATTCTTCGCGAGCATCGACAACATATGCTTCAACTGCACCACAAGCCAAAGCACGATTTTTAATTACTTCAAGCGCTTCACCGCCCTGACCAACGTTTAGTGACACAGCTACAACGTCTTGACCTGTTTGCTCTTTAAGGTATGGAATTGCTACAGAAGTATCGAGGCCACCTGAATACGCCAAGACAATACGTTTTTTATTAGTCATAGTGACCTCCCAGGTCATGTATTGAATAAATAAACAATAAAGAGCATATTATACATATAAAATAAAATCAACAGATGCGCTAAAAAATTATTATATTTTTATCATCTTTGAAGAGTTATTATAAAATATAAAAAATATATCAATTATAGTTATACATATAAAAACGCGCGCAGCTCAGCAATGCACTGCACGCGTATAAATTCTTTTCGTTACTGCAAATTTTTCTAATATAATATTTATTTAAATAGCCACAATATTTCTTAATAAATTGTTTAACGAGAAGCTACTGAAAGCATCCAATTTGCTCGATTTTCAGCTTCTTCATTTGAAACACAAACCATAATAACAGTATCATCTCCAGCAACTGATCCTAAAATACCTTTCAAAGGCTGACGATCTATAACACTTGCAACGTATTGTGCAGCGCCGGATGGAGTGTGAATAACAACAATATTATTTGCATGCCCAACTTCAGTGACAAGACCTGCTAAAGTGCGAGCAACTTGCTGATCAATTCGCACAGTATCCATAGCATGACGATTGCCAGTACCATCGCCAAGCACATACGCAATCCTGCCATCCGTCAATCGAATTTTAACGGCATTTAACTCATCTAAATCTCGGCTCAAAGTAGCTTGAGTAACATTAAAACCATGACGCGCCAACACTTTAGCGAGTTGAGATTGAGAAGTAATCACTTCTGCCAGTAACGCTTGTTCAATAGCGTTTAAACGCGCTGCTTTTGTTGCAGGACGTTGCTGTTTTATTGACACTTCGTTATTTGATTCTGCATCCGTTTCTGGATTCATCATAGTTTTATCAAAACCTTTCATAAACATATTTTCAATTAAATATATACGAATATGTGTATACATATCTACATGCATAAAAAATTATTTATGTGTTCTTCGTCACACATATCTATTATGCATGAAAACGCTAGATTCTCATTAAAAAATGAATGTTACTTTACATAAAAAGAAAAAAGAGTCAATAATGCAATAAATGCGATTATGCATACTATTATTAGAACGTATGCACAATCGCATTAATTAAAATATATTATATTTTACACTCGCAAAGTTGCGTGCAAGACTTCAGCAGCATCCGTAATCTTCTTACGAACTTCTTCCATCTCTTCGCCAGAAAGCGTTCTATCATTTGCTCGGAACGTTACAGAATAAGCAAGAGAACGCAAGCCTTCTCCAAGCTGTTCACCCTCATACACATCGAACAACTCAACAGATTCAAGCAAATCTCCAGCAGACTTTTCAATAGCAGACTGCAATTCATTCGCCTTCAACTCAATTGGTGCAGTGAAAGCAAAATCTTGCTTTACAGGAGGGAAAGTTGAAATTGGTTTAGCTTGAACAGGCTTCATAAGCATATTCTTAAACAATTCAGTTAGATCAAGCTCGAATGCTGCAGAATGCTTAGGCAAATCTAATGCTTCACAAACATGCGGATGCAATTCGCCAACAACACCGAGATTGACGCTTGAACCATCTTCAGCAAGAACACAAACTTGAGCACTACGACCAGGATGCCAAGAAGATGGAGCATCTTGAGCTTTAAACTGTTCGAGAATGAACTTAACACCAATTCTCTTACCAACTCGCTGGAGTGCTTCAACAGCATCACTCCAATCGACATCTCTATGAGTACCAAGCCAACCAGTTTCTTCAGCATGACCAGTTAGCAAAGCAGCAACATGCAAAGGTTGTTCCGGTAATCCAGCATCCAGCGCAGCAAGTTCAGCATTAGAAGGTCTAACAGAACCAGGTAATGCAGGAATTGCAGGAGCATTTGGATCGCTAAAGTACACATGACCAAGCTCATACATGGAAATATCTGTTAAACCACGATGAAGATTGCGTCGAACAGTGCCAGCCAAAGTCATCAAAACAGAACGACGAAGCCAAGGTCTGTCTCCAGCCAAAGGATTAGCAATACGAACACTTACTTCAGCAACTTCGTCCACATTTTGGCGGAAAGCCTTAATGTCTTCTTCACCAACAAATGGATAACTTAAAGATTCAACAAAACCAGTTTCTGCTAACTCATAAGCAATAGCTCGCCTAGTTTGCTGTTGCGTGGTTAAACCGGTTCGACCAGTAACAGGAACTGCAGGAACCTTAACAGGAATCTCATCATATCCAATAAGTCGAGCGATTTCTTCTACTAGATCGCAAGGCTCATTCAAATCAGGACGCCAAGTTGGAGGAAGAACGGAGAAGGATCCATTGCCACCACCAGCAACAGAGCAACCAATATCGGTAAGAATATCGCTAATGCGATTCAAATCAACTTCCAAACCAGCAACTCGCTGCACTTCATTAGCTTTAAACACAATCACATTTCGCGACTGAGTATTATTAACATCACACGGCGATGTAGATGGCTTAGCTCCACCAAACTGTTCCAAAAGATTCGCAGCCATTTGCGCAGCTGCTGGCTGCAATTGAGTATCAACGCCACGTTCAAAACGACGAGAAGCCTCAGAAGGAATCTTATGTCGTCTAGCAGTGCGAGCAATTGAAACAGGATCAAAGTGAGCTGCCTCAATCAAAATATTTTTCGTTTCACTCGTAACTTCGCCGTACATGCCTCCCATAACACCTGCTAAGCCAAGCACGCGTGAACCGTGGTTTCCATGAGGAGAATCGCAAATAACTAAATCCTCAACATGCAATTCATGATCTTTGCCATCCAAAGTCGTAAGATGTTCGCCCTCATGTGCACGGCGAACTACAATTGGACCTTCAATTTTGTCCAAATCATAAGCATGAAGAGGTTGACCCAAATCAAGCATGACATAATTAGTGATATCAACAGCAAGAGAGATGCTGCGCATACCTGCACGCGTTAAACGACGCTGCATCCAACGTGGGCTTGCACAAGTGGAGTCAAAACCATGTACAGCACGCGCATAATATCGATCACAACCAGGTACACCATGAATTGGATTAGTATCTTCAATGCTCACGTCAATATCTGAAGTCTTGTGACCTTCATCATTAATTTGCGATACCTGCTCATTCAACTTTGAAACAGGATCCGTATAAACAGCACCAGTTGAATGATGATATTCGCGAGCAACACCACGATAAGAGAAAGCATAACCACGATCAGGCGTTATATTAATCTCCAAAATCGGCTTATTAAGATGCAACAACTCCATTACATCATCGCCAGGCTTCAACTCATCATATTCAGCCTTAGAAAAGCCATATTCACGCAACAAAATAATGCCATTGTGGCTATCTCCCAAACCAAGCTCACGCTCTGAAGCACACATACCGTCAGAAATATGACCGTAAGTCTTGCGCGGCTCAATCTTAAAATCTCCAGGCAGAACAGCACCAGGAAGAGTTACAACAACCTTTTCACCAGCAGCCATATTAGGAGCACCGCAAATAATGCCACGAGGAACTTTTTTACCGTTTTCGTCAACATCGTTGTATTTATCTCCGACATCAACATGGCACCAATTAATAGTTTTGCCATTTTTCTGCGGTTCAGGAGTTGCGTCAACTACGTAACCGACAACAATTGGACCGGTAACTTGAGAAGTGTGAATCTCTTCTTCCTCTAAACCAACACGAACTAAATCTTTAGCAAGCTGTTCGTATGTTAAACCTTCTGGCACTTCAACATGATCTTTAAGCCAGTCAATATCTACCATTGGCATGAGTTTTACTCCCCCATCACAAACTGTTCACTGAAGCGCTTATCGCCTTCAACCAAATCATGCATATCGTTAATGTCATGTCGAAGTAGCAAAGTTCGCTCCAAACCTACTCCGAAAGCAAAACCAGTATAAACTTCTGGATCTAAACCAGCAGATTTAAGGACATTAGGATTCACCATTCCGCATCCGCCCCATTCAATCCAGCCTGGACCGCCCTTTTTATCCGGGAACCAAAGATCCAGCTCAGCACTAGGCTCAGTAAATGGGAAGTAGCTTGGTCGCAAACGGCTCTTTGCATCTGGACCAAACATAGCAACAGCCAAACGATCGAGAACACCCTTTAAATCAGCCATTGTTAAATGCTTATCCACAGCCAAAGCTTCACATTGATGGAAAACTGGAGTATGCGTTGCATCCAGTTCATCAGTGCGGAACACTCTACCAGGAGAAGCAATATACAGAGGAACTCCACGCTCAATTAACGCACGTACTTGATCAGAAGAAGTTTGCGTGCGCAAAACCATATTTGAACCAACAAAGCCTGCGGCATCCTTAGCTTGATTTCCTTGAACGTAGAAAGTATCTTGCATTTGACGCGCAGGATGATCCGGTCCAAAGTTCAATGCATCGAAATCAAACCATTCAGTTTCAACTTCTGGACCCGCAGAAATCTGCCAACCCATAGACACAAAGAAGTCTTCAAAATCTTCAATAATACGAGCAATAGGATGACGAGCACCTAAAGGCTTACGATTAATTGGAAGAGTCATATCTACAGTCTCTGCAGAAAGCATGTTAGCTTCTTCAACGGCTTTAATTCGCTCTGTAGCTTCTGCAAAAGCTCGACCAAAATCAGCTCGCAAAGTTGACATTACCTTGCCAACTTCCTTCTTTTGATCTGCAGGCAAAGAACCAATTGCTTTGCTTGCAACAGTCATCACTGACTGTGCGCCAGCATACTTAGTTTTAACAGCCTTCAGTTCTTCCATAGTTTGAGCAGCTGTAACGCTAGCAATACCTTCTTTTACTGCTTTAGTTACAGCTTTAATATCGAATGGCTTATTATCGGTCACAGCACCCTTCCTATCTGTGTTATACGTATTCATTGTTTATATACGATATTGCAAAATATTGCCCAAAGCTATATTTTTCGCTCATGACTCGACATAGCCAAGCCCATAAGCATTACTGCTGCACTTGTTGCAAGGTTCATTGATTCTGCTTTTCCATATATTGGAATTATTGAAATATCATCAACCTGTTGCAATACTTCTTTAGGTAAGCCTCTAGCTTCATTGCCAAATAAAATAGCCAAAGAACTGCTAATAACCTCGGAATTGACTAAAATTTTTGGAAATGGCACAGGTTTAATCTTGTCAGTTCCGTAAATATCAGCTGCAATAATTCGAATATTTGATTTTGCAGCGCATTCGAACCAGTCTTGAACGCTTAATTGCACTACAGGAAGATGAAATAGTGAACCTGCAGTCGAACGCACAAGCTTAGAATTCCAACGACTTACGCAATCATCAACAAAAACAACAGCATCGCATCCAGCAACATCTGCAACGCGAATAATAGCACCAGCATTGCCAGGATCTCTTACCTGCCAGCAAGCTGCAATACGAAGAGGCTTAAAATCGTTTTTTGATTTTACTTGTGCTGATTGTTGCAAATTTTTAAACTCACTAAAATAGATATCATCTAAAGATTTCGAATTAGCAACCGCAACAATTCCCTGTGAATCAGCACTAATTTTTTGCATAATACTCGGTTCAACAGGATGAACATAACAAGATCGAGATAAAGCTTCTTTAACTATTTCCCGCAAAGAAGAAAATTGTGAACTTTCCTTTTCATTACCTTCACAAGCATCTTTAGTAACATAAATATCACATAACGAATCTGTGGCATAACGTACAGCTTCGCGCACACTTTGCGGACCTTCAACTAAAAAACGCTGCAAATCATGCGACTTTGCGCGACCTAAAGAAACGAGTCTGCGCACGCGCTCACTGTGAGTATTATCAATTAGTTCTTTTAACGGCATAAATATAACTTTACTTCAAAAACGATTACGACACAGGAAATACACATTCACATATTTATGCAAACCTGCCACATTCATTGCAACAAAACTTGTAAATAAGCAAAACCTTATAAACTCTATTCATGATGCTCTGAAGCACTGGAAGTTGTATAGCCTTTAGGCTCAAGTTGAAAAGTAGTGTGAGACACAGAAACAGGAAAATGTTCGCGTAAGCAGTCCTGAAGCTGAGAAAGCACATGAGAGCATTGAGACATTGTCATATTAGGATCCACAACGACATGTGCCATAAAAATCGGCATACCAGTAGAGACAGTACTAGCGTGCAAATCATGAACTGCAAGAACATGAGGAACATGCTCTAGATGTTCACGAACTTTGTTTAAATCAAGACCTTCAGGAGTCTGCTCAAGAAGAACCTTAACAGCATTCTTAAGAAGCTTTAGCGCACGTGGAATCATAAGAAGCGCAATAATACCGCCAGCTAAAGCATCAAAACCTGCCCAACCTGTGCTCATCATTACAATAGCTGAAACTACGACTGCAACAGATCCAAGAGCATCGTTCATAACCTCAAGAAAAGCAGCACGCATATTCATATTGTCTTGCGATTGAGACATAAGAATTACAAGAGAGCCTAAATTCGCAGCTAAGCCAAGAATACCAAAGAATAGAAGCTGATTTACATCATGAATGCCTTGATGACCACTACCAAAAAGACGCATTCCAGCTTCAACAAGAGCATACACTCCTACAAGCAGTAAAATAAGAGCTCCCGCAGCAGCTGTAATAACCTCAAGACGCGCCCAGCCCCACGTACGCTTACTATTTGGACGACGACGCATAAGAATTGCAGTAACTGTTGAAGCTGCAAGAACTGAAATGTCTGTAAGCATATGACCTGCGTCTATAAGCAGCGACAAAGAATTAGTTAGAAAAGAACCAATTACCTCAGCAAAAAACACAGTTGCAGTAAGAGAAAGCGTAAGAAGCAAACGATGCTGATGTGCATGACTTGCGTGAATTGCGGCTGCTTGGGAAGCTGCGTTGGCGTTATTGTAATGAGTATCGAAAGAGTTGACATTTGCATTCACACTGCTTGAGCGTGAACCAGTGCCGTTAGTTTGAATTACATCGTTATGATTATGCACTTTCCAGCCTCCTAAAATATTAAAATATTTGGGCGATATCGTTTCTCAATATCATTCGCATTTTGCCGTATACGCAATGAACCCCAGCCTAAGCCGGGGTTCACTATTATCAATTACTTTGTCTATGACTATGTAATCACAAGCTGTCAACATGCATAAACATTGTACAAAACATGTTACAAAGTAATGCTATTTCTCTGCTTTTAGCACTCTTTCACACAGGTAGTACAATACAGAGGATCCAAGCAAAGCAAGTGCAGAGAGAATGAATAAGTAGAAACCAATGCCATAACTTACAGATCCAAGCATCGAGAATCCGCCAAACTGCGATTTGAGGGAAGATATCTTGCCATTAATATGGAAAAACTCAAAAATCATAAATACGGCAGCAACACCGCCAACAATCATCATTATTTTTGACTTATTCATAAAAGCAAAAACTAAAGCAACAATAGCAATAATTATATAGAAAATTCCATCGCCAGGAGTGTTATTATTGTTTACAAAATTAAACGACTTGGAGAGACCAAAGCAATTTACAGTGATAAGTGGCAAGAATGGAGCAATAATTGCAACAACAGAAGCTGCCATATAAGCAATCAAGGAGTACTTATGTAAAAGCTCAGGATCTGAATCTTCAATTACTGAATCTATTGTCTCATTAAAATTCTTAAAGCCATCTTTAACAGAATTTAAAGTATCGTTTGCTGGCTGCTGAGTATTTTGAACAGTCTGCTGCACATTTGGGTTTCCTAAGCGATTTCCGCAATTAGCACATACTTGACTATTTGCGTCGTTCTCTTTACCGCAAAAATTACAAAGCATAATTCACCTTCTACTTCAGTTGTTAAGCAATACAACTATTGCATTGCAAATTCGCAACAATTATAACAATCGAACTGACTATAAGACAAATACGGGATTGTCAATCGCAAATATGCTAAGTAAAGTGCAAATGTGGGTTATAGGTCAAAAAGAATCGCCACCCCCAATTGTTATCTCAGGGTGGCGATTGCAAATAGATTGGGCAGCGCTCACGCGTCAACACTCTATCCGTTATCATAATGACTTGGCTAAATTGTAAACGCGATAAAATTTATAAAACAACGGATTCTGGAAACTAGTAGTACCCAAAATCTATCATCGATTCTTTCATAATATTACGAATAAATCAAGAGAATTAATCATTATTAAACATTGTATTCCGCTACAATATGACAAAACATGACTAACAAGCACATGTAGGAAAACACTCTTGTTTTATTACTTATAATCGTACAGGAAGAAATTCACTCACGCTTATTAGAGGATTTACTGCTGCATAGTCCAGCTGATAAGCCAGCTATGCCAGCAGCTAAAGTAAATCCAATGCCAGCAAACGGCACTTGTAAAATAACATTTGTTGCCGCAGTGATGGCGCATATTGCCGAAATAATACCTAATACTCTTGCTCTACTCATAATAGTGGGGAAAATTGAGGAACTAGGGGTTTCAACCAGTACCTTTGGCTGGAATCCACATGATTGTACATTCATCAAAAACGCCACACAGCAAACAGCTGTGCAGCGTTTCGTTTGTGCCTCCGGTGGGACTCGGACCCACAAGCCCGTAAGGGCGTCAGATTTTAAGTCTGATGCGTATGCCAATTCCGCCACAGAGGCAGCAATCAATTATTATGCCATACATCTAAGCAAAGAACAAGCTCAGCGTGTGGCGAGTAACTTTCTTCCCAAATCAATCGTGATTCCGTCAAGCAAACCATGCTCACTTGCAACAAACGTATCTAAAACCCCACCGTGATCCTCATACGCAGCTTTTGCTAATCTCTCCAACACTCGGCTCCAAATCACTGCTCCACCGCCAACAACATCCACACGCCCTGGGTGAATCGTCGCATACGTGCGCCTGCAGTCCTTAGGCATACGCAAAAATCGATTATTAACAGCATAAGCCTGCTCTAATCCAATACGCACACCATCGACAGCAGTATGATCATAATGCTGCAATCCCATAGTCAAAGCAGCCATAGTTGTCACAGTTCCAGAAACGCCAATAATACTGCGAGCTCGTCCTGCAGGAACAACTTTGAAAGCATCATCAATATGCTTGTCAATATCTTCAATCGCAGCTTGAATTTCCTCTTCAGTCGGAGGATCAGTATGCAAATGCCTTTCCGTCATTCTAACGGAACCAACATTCATGGAGTATGCTGCAGAAACCTTGTGCGCTGGCAAGCAGTCACCATCCCCTCCAAGCACTAACTCAGTAGAGCCTCCACCTAAATCAACTACGAGATACGGTGGCTGCAACTCATCGCGAGACACAACGCTTGTTGCTCCAAGGAAGCTAAGAGCCGCTTCTTCGTTACCACTAATAACTTCAGGGCGAACACCAAGCTCATCAATCATCATTTGTTCAAAAATCTCACGATTTTCAGCATCTCGTGTAGCTGAGGTTGCCACAAAACGAATCGCATCAACTGGATGTTCTTTCAAAACTTGCGCAAATTCGTGCGCAGCCTCCCTCACTCGCTTCAAAGCGTCATCTGCGAAACGATGAGTTTCGTCAATTCCCTGACCGAGTCTAACGACGCGAAGCATACGAGGCACAATATCTTTCATTCCATGCTCAGAAACTTGCGCAATTTTTAGTCGAATAGAATTTGTACCGCAGTCAATTGCAGCAACCTGTACTGTTTTTTCTGCGCAAGTAGTCGTTTCACTTTTTACAGCTTCACCCTCTGCAGTTTTAGCCGTTTCGTCTTCCACAACAACTTCCGTTTCAGTAGCATATGCATCATCGCTCCACGGAGTAGTACAGCGGCACACGTTAGGATCAAACTCATCTTTAATGCGCTCTAATACCATGTCACCAATCGGATTTACACCTTTGCCCATTACCAATGTTTGCGCAAGCAAAGCGTGCAAGCATTTAACACGAACTGGCATTCCACCAGCGCTCATCTGACTAATATGCTCCTCACTATCCCCCAAAGACACAGCTAATTCATGACGGAATTCCAAATAATACTTATGTGCACGCTCATATTGTTTCTTTAGATCTTCGTCCGATTGTAATAGCTCGTTATATTCTCGCATAATACCGTCTGCTTCTACGCGAGACACCGCTTTTACAGCTTCAGGACTGGTAAGGTAGCATGTAGTTGGGAATGGAGTGCCATCTTCTAAGCACGGTCTAGTAATAACAGCAAGAGGCCTACCACAAACGCAACGCGCACCAACGGCTACCATTCCTCTAGGGAATCTTCCAAGTTGCTTTTCAACAATTGCACGCTCAGCATCACTCGCAGGTGTAGTAAATAAAGGTTTTACAGCTTCTTTTGGAATATAATTCTTATTACTGTTCTGCATTTTATCTGAACTTTCTTGGCTGTTAGCCATGCGTTTCTACTCCTGTTAAAGCTGTTTTACAAATAAATAATTCTTTACTTTATCAGTTTATATGTTATAAGGATGGCACGGTATCTGGTTTGTCTGCTTTATGTATTGCATACATTAAGTCACTATACCAAGGCAAGACTGAATGAGTCTTAGTTTCGCTATTTTCTTGAGCAAATTCATTCGGAACTTTTCCAGTTACTGCCTCAGGATGCTCTACACGAACAGCCTGCTCACCAGGAAAAATAAAGCCGAGGCGATCTCTAGCTTGAGCGGTAACGTATGCTTTGTCTTTCCATCGGTCAATATTATTATCCAACGTACGCTTTTGTTCACGTAAATCACTTTCTTCACGCTGAAGTGCATGAAGCTCCGACAAGCTTAACGCATAATTTCTAACTGTTGAAATGCATTCAATTGAACCAACGGTAACTACAAAAACCATAAATAAAAACACGAGCGGTCCTGAAAGTAGTCGACGCTGTTGCAATGGTGATACTACATCCTCACCTAATGCCGTTTTACGACGCTTTTTCATAACCATACTCTCTAAATTACTTGATGTATTCGACGTGAAAACATCATGTATTCCGCTAATATCTTACGTGCTTTAGATGCAAAATGCTGTTGTACCACATTTACAGTCACGCTACATTTACAGTCACTCTACATTTATTCGTTATTAAAATTAAAAAACTGACGAACAAAACTGCAAAAAAATATTCAAATTTTTCTACTTAAACCAGTAATTTCTATTAATAACATCGATCATTTCAACTAATTGCTTTGTTTCTGCAATATCATGAGCACGTATTACACGTCCACCAGCCATAAACATCGCTGTTTCTGCAACTAAAGTAACTGGCAAACGATCTTCTTTATCTAAATTAAAAAGCTTCTTACCAAAGCCTTTTCTAGAAATCGCAACCAATATTGGTCTACCAAAACGATGCAATTGATTAATATTGCGCATCATTGCATAATCTTGTTCACCATCAGCAACCTTTGCATAGCCAATTCCTTGATCAAGAATGATCCTATTTAAGTCAACTCCTCCATCAACAAGCATTTTTAAATTATCACTAAAGAATTGACACATAACCTTTGTTAAATTGTCATATTCTGTATCTCTATTGCTATGCATTGTTACTAATCCAACGTTAGAATCTGCCATAAGCTTTACTTTTTCTGGAGAATCAAACGCACGAACATCATTTATAATATCTACGCCAGCTTCAATTGCAGCTTCCATTACAGGTAACTTGTAAGTGTCTACTGCTACAGCAATTTGAGGATAATTTTTGTGAATATACTTAATAGCAGGTATAACGCGACTTATTTCCTCTTCTGGAGTAATTTCTAAATAACCGCCAGGTTTTGTAGTTTGACCGCCTACTTCTATAACATCAGCACCGGCTTCAACTATTTCTTTAATATGGCTATTTACTTCGTCCTCACTTTGGTACTTGCCGCCGTCATAGAATGAGTCAGGAGTAATATTCAAAATCGCGTAAACTATCGGCTTGTCAAGTGTATCAAAGCAGAATCGCCCTGCATTCCACACAATTGCTTTTTGCTTTAATAGCGAGCGCAAACTTGCAAGTAATTCTCGATCTTCGTACCATGCTTTTTCGCATTCTTGCATAAAAGGTTTAAGAGCAATAAGCGGCAAAATGAAGTCAATAGAAGACTCGGAAACTTTGATAGCTGTATCAAAATGATCGAGAAAATCAGCTACTTTGCTTAAATCGTTTTCGCTAATATTTTCCCACGTGCATAAAATTTTTTGATTTACACAAAGATCCTGCAGTAACGCTATATCTGCAATATTTTTAGAAGATGCATTCTCCAAATTGCTTTCAATAATTCGCATTTGTATTCTTTCTTTCTAAAACCTCATATTTAAAAAACTAAATTTATATTCCAAACTAATTAAAAACTTCGCTACTTTCAATAATATTAATCCAATTAGTGTCGCTAGTTTTATTAAGCTTATCTTGGATGAGCTCATGATAATTTGCATCGTCTGCGCTTATTTCGAGCAAAGGAACTAATACAAATCTGCGATTATCTCTTTCTTTGTGCGGAATCGTAAGATTTTCACTTTTTATAGTTTGACCACCAAAATCAATAATATCTAAATCGATTGTTCGAGGACCCCAACGAACTATGCGCTTTCTATGAAGACGCTGTTCAATATCATGAATAAAATCAAGCAATTCAAAAGCTGTTAAATCAGTGTCCAAACGTAAAGCAATGTTATAAAAACTGTCTTGCACTACGTCACCAACTGGTTCAGTTTCATACACTGAAGAAACGATAATATTGCTTATATGCGAATTTTGCTTCAATAGCGAAACAGCTTGGCGCAAATTAAGTAATCTATCACCTATATTGCTTCCAACACTTATGTATGCACTAGAAATCATATTTCCACCCCCCAAAAAAAATAATTCAATTTATAGTTAAAAGTATATATCATAAACAATTAGGACTAGCCAACTTTATAAATTCAAATAATAAATAAGCTAATATCAAAAATTTTTATAACAAAAATGTCGCTGTAAATTCAACACTCTTTAGGAGCAATTAAATCTACAACGACATTTTTCAATACGCTTTTGTCTAAAGTCTGTAAAAATATTTTAGATTCAAAAGTAGTATTTTTTAGTTATTTTATTTTTGACTCATCTACTTTGCTTGAGCTTTACTCAAAATTGTATCTGCAGAATGCTGCAACTTTTGCAACTCTTCTTCAGTCAAGTCAAGTTGGCACTGCTTCACAATACCTTCGCGACCAACGATTGCTGGGTAAGAAAGATAAGAATGGTATTCCTCTCGATAGTTCGAAACAGGCATTTGCTCCTTCGAATCCGAAAGAACAGCATGGACCAGACGAACTGCAGCAGCAGCAATACCGTAATTTGTATACTTCTTTCCGTAGAACACAGTGAAGCCGCCTTGACGAGTTTCTTCATCGACAGCATCTAAATCAATGTTCTTTTCTTTTGCAAACTCAACAATCGGCTGCTCAAGAACCTTAACTGTGGACCATGCAACGAACTGTGAATCACCATGTTCACCCAAGCTATAGCCCTTCACGGCTTTTGGATGCACTCCGAAGAATTTACCAACAGCGCGATGAAGACGTGCAGAATCAAGCAATGTTCCAGTGCCAATAACTTTTTCATAAGGGAGACCGGTTGTTTCTTTATAAAGCTGGCAAATAGCGTCGCAAGGATTCGTAATATCAATTAGAACACCATGGAAGCCAGAAGCTTTAATCTTTGCGCCAACTTCTTCAACTTGAACACGATTATGTTTAAGTTCTGCGAAACGATCAGGATTTGGGACGTCTAAAAGCTTAATATTGCCCATAGCGCTTACGATAACTTCAACATCTTTCAAAGCATCGTAATCATTGACAGTAATGTTTACATTAAAAGGCAAATTGTCCATTGAATCCTCAAAATCCAATGCATCAGCCTTAACCTTAGCTTCATTCTTGTCATATAAGTACAGCTCGTCGGCGTAACCACCAACAACAAGCTGATGAGCAACAGCTGCGCCAACATTTCCCATACCAATAACTGCTACTTTTCGCATAATGAAACATCTCCTTCTGTTTCGATTTTCTCACAAAAATATCACCATTATGCGGAGAATGAAAGTAAATTTAAGAAAAATTTTTTGCGTGTTGTGATTTTTTAAAAAATATTTAATAAAAAACGGTCAGCCGTAAACACGACTGACCGTTAAAACTCAAAGACTCAAGAAGCCACTAAGTTACTTAAAACTAAAAGTTACTTCATATACTTCTTGCAAGCCTTGAATGCGCTGTAACCAGCATACTGAGCGGTAGAACCAAGCTCTTCCTCAATCTCAAGCAAGCGGTTGTACTTAGCAATACGCTCGCCACGAGCAGGAGCACCAGTCTTGATTTGGCCGGTGTTCTTAGCAACAGCAAGATCAGAAATGGTGGTATCTGGGGTTTCACCAGAACGATGGGAAACCATAGAAGTGAAGCCGTTCTTAGTTGCAAGCTCAATAGCGTCGAGGGTCTCGGTAACGGAACCAATCTGGTTCAACTTCACGAGCAAGGAGTTAGCTGCACCAAGCTCAATACCCTTAGCCAAACGCTTTGGATTGGTGACGAGCAAGTCATCGCCAACGAACTGCAAACGATCACCAAGACGCTTGGTGATTTCTGCCCAATCATCCCAGCCTTCTTCCTGGAATGGATCTTCGATGGAAACGATTGGATACTCGTTAATGAGCTTCTCGTAGTAATCGAGCATGTAAGCAGATTCGCGCTCTTCGCCATCGAAACGATACTTACCAGTTTCCTTGTTGTAGAACTCAGAAGAAGCAACGTCAAGAGAAATACCAATCTGCTTGCCTGGCTCATAGCCAGCGGCTTCGATTGCATCCATGATGTACTTCAAGGAATCCTCGTTGGACTTCATCTTTGGAGCGAAGCCACCTTCGTCACCAAGACCAGTAGCCAAGCCTTCCTTCTTCAAAACATTCTTCAAGGTGTGATAAACCTCAACACCAGCGCGCAAAGCATCGCTGTAGGTCGCGAAACCGTAAGGAGAAATCATGTACTCCTGAATATCGGTTGCGAAATCAGCGTGAGCACCACCGTTCATGATGTTCATGTTTGGAACTGGAAGAATGTGACCATTGGTGCCGCCAATGTAGCGGTACAACGGAAGCTGAGCAGACTCGGCAGCAGCGTAGAGAGCAGCGAGGGAAACGCCGAGAATTGCGTTAGCACCAAGCTTGCCCTTGTTTGGCGTGCCATCAAGCTCAATCATCGTCTCATCAAGAGCGCGCTGATCGGTGGCATCCATGCCAATAACCTTAGGTGCGATTACCTCGTTGACAGCCTTAACAGCTTCCAACGTGCCCTTGCCTTGATAACGGGACTTGTCGCCATCGCGACGTTCCCAAGCTTCAGCCTCACCAGTAGAAGCACCAGAAGGCACTAAACCAATACCCTGAGCGCCATCTTCGGTCTCCAAATAAACCTGAACAGTAGGATTTCCACGAGAATCCAAAATTTCGCGTGCATATACGCTTTCAATAGCTGCCACAACTACTCCTTTATACCTATGGGTTGTGATGACTCTTCCAAGATTAGTGCGTTTTATGGACGTTATATTGAGTACCAGCGTATTTATGCCGTGAACGTTCACAATATTTTGATTTAATTCGAGTCATATGAGCCAATTGTATATTTTTAAGCAATATCGTTTATAAATATCGATTTCAAATATACATGTCCATACCCTTGGGAGATAATGACCACAGACACGGGGTGCGCAACTACATCGTGCCAGACAACAATACATACAGTGTTGCGCTGAGAATACACTCGTTGAACCTGATATAGCTAAAACTATCGAAGGGATTGTCGCATGACTTACAGTTCGCCTAATAAAGCGAAAAACATATTGAAGATTGCATTTAAAGCGGTATCTTCTTTCAAAGTGTGGATTTCAACTATCCTCATTTTGGTTTTGTGGTTTTTTACAACTCTTTCTCCAATCGAAGACCGTTCTTTGCCGTCCCCATATGAAGTAATACAAGCTTTTATTGATTTAAACAACGAAGGCATATTGTTAAAATCCTTAGGAATAAGTATTTTACGAGTTCTTTTAGGACTTTTGTTAGGAATTATTTTTGCTGTTCCTGCAGGCATACTTGCGGGAGGCAGTAAGCTTGGCAATATTGTAGTTGATAAACCAAGCCACATGTTGAGGTCAATTCCATTCCCGGCTTTAGCTCCAATATTAATAATTTTCCTCGGAATAGATGAAACGATGAAAATAGCGCTTATAGCTGTTGGCGTTTTTGGACCTATGTACGTTAATATTCGCGACGGAGTGCGTAATATTGATCCGAAACTTCTCGAATTAGCGCAGGTTTATCACGTTAAAAAATCTACTATTTTTATATCTATTTTGCTTCGCGGTACACTTCCAAGTTTTATGACAGGTTTGCGATTTGCAATATCTGTAGCATGGGTTGCATTAGTGACTTGCGAAACAGTTAATTCTTCTATTGGAATTGGATACATTCTTTCAAGAGCGCAAGAATTCTTTAGGCCAGATCAAATGATGGCATGCGTTATTATGTACGCAATTGCAGGTCTTGGATCTGAGCTTACTGCAAACATATTAGAATATCTTCTTATACCTGAACGCAGATTAGATAGAAAATCACGCCAATAATCTAGTAATATCAACATTTTTCTAAAGTTAACTACTTTTTAAAATGCATTAAATTGCTTTTTAAGAATTAGTCAATATTTAGAATCAACAACCAAATAATAACAACCAAACAAACAACAGATAAATAAAACAACAAACAAAAGGAACTATATATCATGACTAATTTAAAAATGCAATTTTCTAAAAAGAGCATTATTGCATTAATCTGCGCTGTTTGCGCAACAGTATCTCTCGCAGCTTGCGGAAGCTCACAAAAATCATCAAGCGCTTCTTCAAAAGAAGACGCTGAAACTATGAGAGTTGCTTATCTTTCAACAGCAAATTATTTAACTACTTTGAAAAATGAGAAATTCCTTCAAGACGAATTTGGCAAATCTAAAGTAGTTTACACTGGTCCTTACACTCCAGTTGATGGTCTTACTGCTGTTATGAGCGGAAATGCAGATGCTACAACTACCGGAACTGGACGCTTCATTGATTTGATTGCTGAAGGACAACCATGGGTAGCTTTTGCGCTCGAATATTACAATGGTGATTCTCAAGGAATCGTTGCATCCGCAAAAAGCGGCGTAAAAACACTAAAAGACTTATACGGAAAGAAAGTTGCTATTATTCATAACGGTGACACTGGCGACTACATGCTTCACCGCGCATTTGATAAAAGCGGTTTAGACGTTTCTAAAGTTAACAAAGTTGAGATGAGCCCTAAGAACTTCCAGGCAGCATTTACTTCTGGACAGATCGATGCAATTTCCTCATTCGATCAGAATCTTGCTGCAGCAATGACAACTCCAGGCGCAAAATTGCTTGTAAATGCTAAAAAGTACGGCAATATGAACGTTACTATTCACATTGTTTCTAAGAGCTTTGCCCAAAAGCATCCAGATCTTGTTAAGAAGATGTACAAGGCTCTTGTTCGCGAAGCAGAAAAGTCTCATAAAGAAAACAATGTTATTGGAAACGCTTACAAGCAGCTTGGAGCAAGCGAAACTATTATTAAGCAAATTGAAAAGTTTGACAATCCAACTATTCGTCCAATCGATGAAAAAGGTTTGAAAATGATGGAAACTCAAGCTAAGGAATACGTGAAATATGGTTTAATTAAGCAAGCTCCAAAGAATTTGAAAGATTCTGTAATGGATTGCACGAAGTAAATTAATCCATATATCTATAAAACACATATCAGTAAAAACAAAAAATTAAATATCAAAATAAAATAATATATAACTGATTAATCAAAATTAAAACAAAGTTATATAACATGCTTGTATAACAAAGTTATATAAATATTATATAAACATGATTTAGAGCAACGCAGTAGGAGTAAATATGAACACTCAAATAGAAGAAAACTATGAGACTAAAGATAACTCTTACTGCGTTACTCTAGAACATATTGGTGTGACTTTTAAAAATAACGCTAAAATATTACGAGATATAAATCTAAATATTAAAAAAGGCGAATTCGTATCTCTAATAGGACGCTCAGGATGCGGAAAAACCACTCTTCTTAAAGTTATTTCAGGATTAATCAAACCTGATTCTGGAACAATAAACGTCACACAACATCAAGCAATAGGTTTCCAAGACGCAAGATTAATACCATGGATAACAGTAAGTAAGAACGTAGTTTTCGGCATGCAAGGAAACAAATCAGAACTAAAATCTATTGCAGAAAAAGCTCTTAACGATATGCAACTTAATAATTGCGGTTCGAAATGGCCATCAGAACTTTCAGGTGGTCAAGCACAACGAGTCTCATTAGCTAGAGCTTTAGTTCATAATCCTGAATTACTACTTTTAGACGAGCCTTTCGGAGCATTAGACGCTTTAACTCGTTTAGACATGCAAGATTTGCTTGATAATCTAAGACAAAAACATGGCTGGACCACGATAATGGTCACGCACGATATTTCTGAAGCAGTAAGACTTTCTGACAGAATTCTTATGATTAAAGACGGAATCATTGAGAAAAACTGGAATATTGATCGAAGCCAACTTGATGCACAAAAGCGTCCAAATAATCACGTTGAAATAGAAGATGAGCTTAGAGAAGCGTTACAGTAAGAACGAAAAAATAATTGATAAAGGCGACTGCAAAATAGCGGCCGCCTTTATTTATAAAATAAACACAAGAAAATTTACCAAGCAACGTCATCAAGAAGCTGACGCACCCAGGAAAGTATTTCATGCTCATGCATTGAACCAGACCCGAGTGAAGATTCAAAAGGAGCTGGAACAATAAGCATATGAGTAAGAGGACGATACTGCAATCCTCTATAAATACGCTTCAAACGCATCATCACAGACTCTTTTGGATCGACGCCAACAACTCGCACTGATTTTCCTTGAGAGCTGATTTGCGTAATACCAATCTCGCGTGCTTTAAAACGCAAACGAGCAACATCACACAAAGACTCAAATTCTTCAGGCGGATTACCAAAGCGATCAAGAAGCTCATCGTGAAGTTCTCGCAAATCACTATTATCCTTAGCAGCAGCAAGCTTCCGGTACGCTTCCAAACGAAGCTTGTCAGAAGCAATATAATCAATTGGAAGAGAAGCCTCAACAGGAAGATCAATAGTTACACAAACAGGCTCAACTCTTTCAGGTTCCTTATATTTTTCAACAGCTTCAGAAACCATACGAACATACAAATCAAATCCAACACCCTCAATGTGGCCACTTTGCTCATCTCCAAGCAAATTTCCAGTTCCGCGCAATTCCAAATCTTTCATCGCAACATCAAAACCAGAACCAAGTGCAGTATGCTGAGCAATTGTTGAGAGTCTATCGTGAGATTGTTGCGTCATAGGCTTTGAAGGATCATACAAGAAGTAAGCGTAAGCACGCTCATGACCTCTACCTACTCGACCACGCAACTGATGCAACTGGCTTAAACCGAATCTATCTGCGTGGTCGACAATAAGTGTATTCGCATTAGAAATATCAAGACCTGTTTCAATAATCGTTGTACAAACAAGCACATCAATATCTCTATGCCAAAAATCACGAATAACAGCATCGAGCTGCTTCTCGCCCATTTTTCCATGAGCAATAGCAACACGGACATCTGGCACAAGCTCCTGAATCTTACTTGCAACAGAACTAATATCTTCAACACGATTATGGACGTAAAAAACTTGACCCCCACGCAACAATTCGCGCTTAATGCATGCAGCAACTTGAGAATTATCATACGCACCAACGTATGTAAGCACTGGAAGCCTATCTTCTGGAGGAGTTGCGAGAGTAGACATTTCACGAATACCAGTTACAGCCATTTCAAGAGTTCTAGGAATTGGCGTTGCCGAAAGACTTAATACGTCAACGTTTGTGCGCAAAGCTTTGAGCGTTTCCTTATGTTCCACACCAAAACGCTGCTCTTCGTCAATAATAACCAAACCTAAATCTTTGAACTTTATACTAGGATTCAAAAGCTTATGCGTTCCAATAACAACGTCAATGCTTCCATCTTGCAATCCAGCTAAAGTTTCTTCAATCTCTTTAGAAGTTTGGAATCTACTCATTGCAGCAACTTTTACTGGGAATCCTTCAAATCGATTTGTAAAAGTCTCGTAATGCTGTTGAACAAGCAAGGTTGTTGGAACTAAAACAACAACTTGCTTAGAATCTTGCACTGCTTTGAAAGCTGCACGTAACGCAATTTCAGTTTTACCAAAACCAACATCTCCACAAATTAAGCGATCCATTGGGATTGGCTTTTCCATATCTGCTTTTACTTCGTCAATAGTTGTAAGCTGATCAGCAGTTTCTTGATAAGGAAATGCGTCTTCCAACTCTTTTTGCCAAGGTGTATCTTTACTAAATGCAAATCCGCGAGATTGCTGCCTTGCCGAATAAAGCTTAATAAGATTTTCAGCAATTTCATGAACATGCTTTTTAGCTTTTGCTTTAGTTTGAGCCCAGTCGGAACCTCCAAGTTTGTTAAGCTTTGGTATTTCGGCACCAATATATTTACTCACTAAATCAAGCTGATCTGTTGGAATAAACAGCTTATCGTTAGGAGCATTACGTTTGCTAGGAGCATATTCAATTACTAAATATTCGCGAGTTGCACTACCACCCGAAACAGCAATATTACGTTGTTTCATACCAACAAAACGTCCAATACCATGCTGTTCGTGCACAACGAAATCACCAGGCTTTAGTTCCATTAGGTCGATTGCTTTGCGCCTGCGTTTTGGAGTTTTTAGTTGAGCTGATGCAGAAGATTTACCTGTCAGATCACGCTCTGTAAGAATCGCGATACGCGCAACATTATCGATAAAGCCATCCGAAATACTTGAGCGCACTGTAGTAAATTCATGTACACCAGTCGCATATATAGCGCGTCTCAAGCGTGCAAGAGTACCAGAAGCCGCAGATGCAATAGTTACAGCAAAACCATTGTCGACAAGAGAAGTGATACCAACAGAAACTTTCGATTCATCTCCTCGAAACTCTTGTGGCGCCGATGCTGGCAAAGCAATATTTCCATAAATTTGATTGTCAACACCAAAAGATGTTAATTTCCATATATCATGATTAGACAATTCTAACGATGAAATCGTTTCATCAAAATCCAAGAAATTAGCTTGATCGAATGTTATTGGAGCTCCAGAACCGTGTCCAGAAGCAGCAACATGCCAACTAGCCGCTAAGAATTCGTTAGCTGTAGCAGTTACGTCATCTGCAGCTCTACGGCATTTTTCAGGATCAGATAGAATAATAACAGATTCCTTCGGAAGCATATTTTGCACTGATTCCATGCGATCCACTAGTGCAGGCAACAAAGACTCCATACCTTCTACTGGTATAGAATTTGCGATTGATTCAAGCATATCGTCAGCATTTGGAATTGCACCAATAAGAGAACGCGCGCGCTTGCAAATTTTTTCTGTAATCTGAAGCTCACGACAAGGCGTAGCCCAAATACTTGCAATATTATTGCCATAAGTACGCTGATCAGAAGCATGAAATTGCTTTATAGTATCAATTTCATCACCAAAAAATTCAATTCTCACAGGATGCGTCATTGTTGGCGCAAAAACGTCAATAATTCCACCACGAACAGCAAACTCTCCACGTTCCATCACCAAATCAACACGAGTATATGCGTTTTCTACCAAACGTTTCACAGCATATTCAAGAGTTAATTCTTTTCCGCACTCAAACAACAGAGGATCTATATCACCAATGCCTTCAACTACAGGCTGAATAAGCGATCGCACAGGCATAACCAACACGCGAATCGGACCAAAAAGTGATGTGTTATTTTCAGGATGACAAAGCCTACGAAACACTGCAATCCTGCTAGCAACAGTATCTGCCCTAGGCGAAAGCCTTTCATGAGGTAACGTTTCCCAAGCTTCTAATTTAGCAACGTCTTGAGCATCACCATCGTACCAATCACGCACAGACGCAATAAAATCTTCAGCATCTCTACTCGATGGAACAATAACAACAACTGGCTTTTTCTTAGCTAATGCAGCAACAATAGCAGAACGAATTCCAATAGGAGAAGAAATTGTTAAATCTTCACTTATTGAATCTAAATCTTTACGATTTTTATTTGCACTTTCGCAACAATAATCAGATATCGCATCAAGATCATATTCAGATAAAGCTTTAAAAAGTGAGTCCTTAGTTGATAAATCATTAAGAATATCTCTCAAGCTTATTACTGAAATATCATCAGTCTTATCATTCTTGTTGTTTTTGATATTAGACCTGCTATCAGCGGCCATTAAACTTCTCCTGCGTCGCTGCTAATCCATGGAAAATAATACTTTCTGCAGCATCAGCACCATCTGCTAAAAAGTTTGGAAGATCGGATTTTTGAGCTGCAGCAAAACCTCCAAGAACCCAATTGACGGTATTATCGTGCGCGTGAGCACCACGCTGCGCATGACCAACACCCATTCTCACTCGAGAATATTGAGGAGTACCAAGAGAGCGATCGATAGAACGAATACCGTTATGTCCTCCAGCAGAGCCTCCTGCTTTTACTTTAATGCGCCCAAAATCTAAATCCATATCATCGTGAATTATCACAATATGATCCGGTTCTATTTGATAATAGGAGCTTATAGAAGATACTGCAGCACCAGAATCGTTCATAAAAGTCAACGGTTTAGCAAGGAAAAACTTTGCTACGCGACCATCAAGATTCATAACACCTTTGCCAAGTTTAGCTAAACCTTTGTGATCCGAAAGAGATACTGACCAACGTTGTGCCAAAACGTCTGCAACCATAAAACCCATGTTGTGTCGAGTACCCTCATATTTTGTACCAGGATTTCCTAAGCCAGCAATAAGCCAAAAATCCGATGCCATGGCAGACCACTCCCCATTCAAATATTTAGCAAAACAACAAAACGGGCGCATCGATTATAGCTGAACGTAAAATTACAACTATTCGATACGCCCTTATATACTTCAGCCTATTCTATCAAGACTCAAGTCATTATGTTATTTATTTCAAAAATTCGTCAGTAGACAATTCTTTTGCTTGCGGAGTTTTATGAGTTACTTTGCCTTTAGAATCAGTGTAAGCACCTTCCTTACTTAAGAAGTTAAAGTAAGCTTGAGCGCCTTTAACATCAGTGGTTCCGAACACAAATTTTCCGCTCTTAATATCCGCGCGATTGCCCCAATATTGACCGTCAACAATCATCTTCATGCTACGTTTAACAAACTTTATGTCAAGATTAGCATCTTTTGCTTCTTTCACAAGAATTTCAGAAGCCTCATCAGGATGTTCATAAGCATATTCATATCCGCGCTTTGCAGCTTTAACAAACGCTCGAACAAGCTTAGGATCTTTAGCTACAGTACGCTTATTTGCAATTATTCCAATAGTATCTGGCTGACCTGGCACACCGTAGTCGCCCTCCATGAAGCAGCGAAGCTTTGGTCCAAACATTTCAGACTGCACGCCTTCCCAAGTGCCGTAGAAGCCACCAAAATCAGCTTTGCCAGATTCAAGAGTTCTAAAAGTTGAAGTTCCAACAGTAACTTTGTCGAACTTACCTTGACCGCCATCGTGTTGAATCATCCTACGAATTACAGCATCACCTTCAGCTGAACCAAAAGTTGCAAAAGTACGACCATCAAAATCTTTTGGAGAATGAATCTTATTGTTCGAAGCAAGTGAACACCAAATAGCACTTGGCTTTTGCTGAACTTGCATAACTTGCTCAAGATTTGCTCCCTTTGTTGAAAAATCAGCAGCATTTGTCAAAGTACTAAGAGCAAAATCAGCAACACCACTATCAACTGCATGTTCCGAACCAGTCTGAGCAACAGCAAGTATATTGACATCTAATCCGGCATCTTTAAACCATCCTTTATGCTTAGCAACATAAATACCAATATGATTAGTATCCGGTGCCCAAAATAGCATAAACGACACTTTACGAAGATTTGCATTCTTACTACTACTTGCAGATCCACATGCCGAGAAAGAAAATACGCAGCACGCAGAAAGAATAAACGCAAGAGTACGCTTTACAATACGCATATTCATGAGTTCCCTACTTTGTTTCTTGTACCGTTCTTCTGGGAAAGTGACACGAACTCGGCAGAAAACGGTAACAAAGGGCCTAGCCCGCGCCGTTCAATGCCCCTGAGCAGATTCAATCTGCTACAGTTTGCCACACATTGACTCACGAAACATTTAGATTATGAACGATTAAATAGACAAATAAAAATAATGTACACTATTAAATTCACAGAAGTTGTGCGCTTCTAATAGAATGTACATGCTGTTTGTAGTTTTAAATAATTCGATTGGGGCAGCAATCGAAGTCCTTTAAAGAAAGGAATCGAGTTTTCATGACGCAATCGCGTTTTAAACGTATGCTAATTAAATATCTGCCAACTGTATTTTCTGTAATAGTTTTACTTGTTTTTTGGCAGTATTCATGCGAATATTATAAAATTTCGGAAAATTTGATTCCAACACCATCTTCAATTGTTCAATCAACAGCTGACGCTTTGCCAACTCTATTACCTGCAGCATTAATTACAACACAAGAAACAGTTATCGGTTTTTCTATTGCAATAGTAGTTGGAATTCTTTTAGGTGTTATTTTCCATGTTTGTAAGCTTGTTAAATCTGCTTTATTCCCTCTTTTATGCGCAGCGCAAACTATGCCATTAATTTCTATTGCGCCAATTTTTTTGATTTGGTTTGGTTTTGAAATATCGGGGAAAATTGTAATAGTAATGGTTTTCAGCATGTTCCCTATTGCTGTGCAAACTATACGAGGTCTTGACGCCGTTCCAAGTTTTTATACAGATGTTGCTTTAACTTGTGGAGCAGGTAGAACTTGGACTTTGTGGCATGTTAAATTAAGGGTTGCAGCTCGCCAAATTTTTGGTGGCATACGTATTAGTGCAGCTTATGTTTTTGGAACTGCTTCAACTGCGGAATATCTGGGAGCCAAAGATGGGCTAGGAATTTGGCTTCAATTCGCTTATAACTCATTTAGAACACCACTTATTTTTTCTGCAACAATAGTAATAATAATTCTTACTGCGCTTCTTATGTGCATTGTTAACGTTTGTGAAAGAATTATGATTGGTTCAGCAGACGAAGATGATGACCCAGATAGCCAATTGTGAAATTGCATTAAAACAGCACATGTGAGTTACAAAAGTGACGAAAATAACGCAACATTCGCTACTTTTGTAACTCACAAACTGAGATATTAATGAAAACTTACTACTTACCTGATTCTTCTTTCATTGCTTCATTAATAGCATCGCTCAGCTCTTTTTGCGCCTTTCCGTAAGCTTCCCAGTTTCCGGATCGCATAGCAGAATCAGAATCTTTTAACGCTTGAGCTGCACGTTTAAGTGCTTCTTTAGCTTTTTGGCTCATAGAATGAGATTTTTCTGAATTCTTAGACTCACTTTCCTTAGAGCTACCTTCTTTAGAATCAGCATCCTTAGATTCATTACTTTCAGCAGCATTGTTTGAAGAAGAATTATTAGAAGCATCACCAGCCAAAGCACCCGAGTTTCCGCCAAATACTTGATTAAGTGCTTCATCTAACGTATCTGCAAATCCAACTTGATCTCCAAACGCAACTAACACCTTCTTAAGCAAAGGATAGCTAGTAGAACCGCTAGATTGCACATAAACAGGCTCTACATAAACCAGTCCTCCACCAAGAGGTAATGTAATCAAATTGCCACGTTTAACTTTAGTAGAACCGGATTCAAGCAAATTCAATTCTTTAGAAACATTTGCATTAGCGTTGAAATTATTCTGAGCTTGGCCAGGTCCTGGAACATTAGATATCTTGGGTAATTCTTGCAAACGAATCTTACCGTAATTTGAACCGATCTTTCCAGGAGTATCCCCCGCATCTGAATCAACAGACAAGAAACCAGTCAATATTTCACGCGTACTTTTACCAGCTGGAATATAAGTAGAGACAAGCGAAAATACTGGTTTCTTTGCGTCTCCAGTTTGCAAAGTCAAATAGTATGGAGGTTGCAAAATATCTTCTTTTTGTGCTTTTTGAGATTCAGTTGGATCAACAGGAATCTGCCAGAAGTCTTCTCCAGAGAAGAATTGGCTTGCTGTATCTACGTGATATTTTGCTAATAAGTGACGTTGGACTTTAAACAAGCTTTCTGGGTAACGCAAATGCTTCATCAAATCACCAGAAATCTTAGAAATATCGTGATAGTGACCTGGGAAAATTGATCTCCAAGCCTTGATTACAGGGTCTTTCGTATCCCACACATACAAATCAACAGATCCGTCATAAGCATCAACCGTAGCTTTCACAGAGTTACGAATGTAGTTTGCTCGCTGATTAGTCAATCCTTTAATAGAATGAGAAGTTGTTGTTGTGGAATCTTGAGTTACCTTACCAAAATCAGTCATCTGAGAATAAGGGTAAGAATCAGAAGTAGTATAGCCATCAACAATCCACTTAACGCGACCATCTACTACTGCAGGATAAACTCGACCATCCAAAGTTAAGTAAGGAGCAACCTTAGACACACGTGTCTTAGGATCACGATCATACAAAATTTGAGATTCAGAAGTCACACGATCAGAGAAAAGAATCTGATCAGACCCAAACCTAATTGCATGCAAAAGTTTAGAGAAGAAATTGCCTAAACTTGGACCACCATTGCCATTAAAAGTAGTTAATGCACCTTGAGAACCAGTCGGATAATCAAACTCCCATGGAGCTGTCCCTTTTGGAGATCCAACGATAGAATACTCAGGAGCATTCGGAGAGAAGTAAATACGTGGTTCATACTTTTGCGACTTAGTAAGTTTGCCTTGAGCAGGAATACCGTACTCCATGAATTGCGGCTGACCATCTGTAGTTACTTTATTTCCGTAGGCTGCAACAATTCCGTAGCCATGCGTATAAACTGTATGATCATTAACCCAGTTTCGATTATCGTTTCCAGCTAAATCGAGTTCACGTGCAGCGATAACTGTATCTTGGCTTACACCGTCAATATCGTATTTATCAACTGAAAGCGTATCTGCGAAAGTGTAGTATTGCTTCGATTGCTGCAATTGGCGGAAAGTTGGAGACGTAACTTGTGGATCTAACAAACGAATTTGCGCAGTTGACTCTGCTTCTTTTGATAATGCACCTGATTTACCTTTAGAAGTAGCGTTATACGATTCTTTCTTTACATTATTTAGACCGTAAGCAAACTTTGTAGCATCGATATTACGCTGAATATAAGTAGCTTCCAATTCCTGAGCATTAGGAGCAACTTTAAATCGCTGCACAAGTGCCGGCCAGGCAAAAGATATAACAATTGAGCAAACAATCATAAAAGCTAAAGCAATAGTCGGAGTTTTCCAAGCTTTTACAGCAGTTTTAAAACGCACTGAAATTGGTGCTTCTACAGATAAAGCGTGAGATTTCATAAACCAAAATGCAATAACAGAACCAACTAACACTGTAATTACTGCCATAACTATGCTTCCAGGAACTCCAGCATTCATATCCGTGTATGAACCGCCAGTAATACGAGGACCGTCAAGAGTTACAACAGCAAACATGTCTAAAATTTGCTGAGCTGCCCACGTCAAAATCACAAGCATAAACCATACAGAAATTTGTCTACGTGCTCGTTTTGTAATACTTAATATGCCTTTACCGTCGATAGGCATGCTAAAACGAATTGCTCCCATAAGAACATGCGTAATAATAGAGAAAACAAGGGATATTACCAATAAGAGCACAAATGCGCTTATAAATAACCTTAATCCTGGTAGTACGAATACATAAAACCCATTGTCAATTCCAAATTGCGGATCCTTAATGCCAAAAGGTTGGGCGTTAAACATTAACAAAATTTGCGCCCAATGATTGTAGAATTTAAATCCAAATACCGCGCCTACAATCAATGAAAAAATTCCTGCAACATGCAAAGCAAGCTTTGAACTAATTCCCTGCTTTAAATCAATAACATTGCCTTTAATTCGAATATAAGTTCCATCTGCATTGCTTGGACGCGCTTTTATTGCCAAAGCTGCAGACAAGTAGCCAAAAGCAGACATTAATATTGCATAAAGCACCCAAACGCCTACTTTTGCTGCAAGTTGAATCCAAATAACGCTTTCAAAGCCTAGCTGTGAATACCACATGCAATCAGTTATGAACCTTGCGAGAGCAAATATTGCAGCTATAGCAAGCACAACGATTAACACTACTATCGCAAGAATCCACCGCCATCTTCTTGAGCCGCCAATAAATTTACCTACATTAAACTCTAATCTCATAGAACGCTTATGCTCCTTATTTTCAGTGCTCTTATAATCGCTTTTATTGATATTATTACTTTCGCTATTTTTTGGAAAATCGCCTTTGTTCTCTAGTTTTTTCTTAGCTTCTAATAAATCACTAAAGAGGTCACCAAGGTCACCATCATCACTATAATAGTCTGCCCAATCTTCTATTTTTTTTGTAAACTTTGAAAAAGTCTTACCTTTGTTTTCACTATTAGAATCGTCTTTAGCATCCTCTTTAGAATCGTCTTTATCAACAACATCATCACTTTTATTATCTTCATCAATGCTTTCTACAATTACATCTTGCTCAATAGAATCAGTAGAATCGTTATCTTGTTGGCGCTTTTTCTTTCCGTCGCTTGTATAATCGGCACGCTTATGCGTCTTAGTATTTTTAGGTTTTTTAGCCATATACACGCCAAAAGCAGCCCATGCAACGCCAATAATTATTTCTATGATGAGTTTCAACATAAAGTTAATAGTACTATATTAATTATTCCCACTCTACATATTATGTAATCAAAACTAATTACAAAAAGCGCGCCCGCAAATTAATGCAAGCGCGCTTAAAGCGATTAAATTAAATCAAATTGGAGCATTTAAGCTAGGCAACATCAGGATCATCTTTAGCGATCGTACCAGTAAGCTTTCCAATAGCCTTCAATAAGTGATATACAACCAACACCACAACGGTTCCGATTGCAATACCGTTGAACTGAATGCCAGAAATAGCAAACTGGAAGTTAGCAATACCAATAATCATAACGATTGCAGCAATCATAATATTCACTGGCTTATCGAAGTTCACTTTGTTTTCTACCCAGATTCTTACGCCAATCATGCCAATCATGCCGTAAAGCAAAGTGGTCACGCCACCGAGAACACCAGCTGGAATTGAGTTTACAACAGCACCAAACTTTGGGCAAAGGCTCAGGATGAATGCAAAAGCTGCAGCACACCAATAAGCTGCAGTAGAATAGACCTTTGTTGCGGCCATAACACCGATATTTTCGCCGTACGTAGTAGTACCACAGCCACCGAATAAACCAGCAATAGCTGTACCAAAACCATCTGCAAATAATGCAGTTCCAATCTTAGAGTCATAGTCGCGACCAGTCATTTGAGCTACAGACTTTACGTGACCAACATTTTCTGCAATAAGAACAAGTACTACCGGCAAGAACATAAGTAGAACAGAGAAATCAACTTGTGGAGTGTGGAATTTAGGAAAACCAATCCAAGAAGCTTCTTCAATCTTTTTAAAATCGACTTGACCTTGGAAGCATGCATAAGCGTAACCAACAAGAACACCTAAAAGAATATTTAAACGACCAAGAAGACCGCGAAATACTACAGCAATAAGCATTACAGCAACTAATGTCACAAGAGCCGTATCTGGAGCTTTCTGGAAATTAGTCCAAACTGCAGGTCCTAAATTAAAACCAATAATTGCAACGATTGCACCGTTTACAACAGGCGGCATAATAATGTCAATCCACTTAGCTCCTGCAAAATGTACAAGCACACCTATAAGAGCAAGAAGTAAACCTGTGCACATAATGCCAAAGCTTGCAACTGCAATACCTTTATGAGCTGTTGTTACAGCCATAACAGGTGCTATAAGACCAAAAGAGCTTCCCAGATAACTAGGAAGCTTATTTGCGTTAATAAGTAAGAACAGTGCTGTAGAAATAGCAGTGAACATCAATGTTGTTGATGGATCAAAGCCTGTAAGAATAGGCACCAAGAACGTAGCACCAAACATTGCAATAACATGCTGAGCACCAATTCCAGCAGTACGAGTCCAAGTCAAACGCTCGTCTGGCTCTACAACTTCACCAGGCTTTAACGTTTTACCATTACCGTGAAGCTGCCACGTGAATAATGAATTCATTTCTTCTCCTTGCAAAAACAAGCTATGCAGAATGTTGTGTAAACAAGTGTCGCTAAAAAACAAGCACTCATTGAGCGCTGGGATGGCAGCTTCTGGGAGGTCCATTGCACCACCGACCCATATGCCAAAGGGACATTCTAATGTTGCAAAACGAAAGTGTCGAGCATAAGAAAAAAATTACAGTTTTGTTTTTTATTTTTGTTGGAATATCAAGCAAAGTCGGCGTGTTGAAAAGAATGCAATGAACACCAACTAAAGTTGATACTTACTAACTTATGTTTATAAAATAATTAAAGTTAGGCAAAGTTAAACAATCGCAAAATTAGTAAACACATATTCAAGCAAGTAATTTTTGTAAATATTCTTGCAAAACTAATGCGTGATTTACTTTTGGATTTTTTGCAGCATACAACAAAGTTATAGTTTGATACTTATTAAACAAATCCATAATCACACCAACAGCTTCATGATTTGAATCAAGTTCTTCAACATAACGATGTGAAAATTCTTCAAAATGCTCCGGATCATGATTAAACCACTTGCGTAACTGCGAAGTAGGAGCAATATCTTTAAGCCATTTATCAATATGAGCATATTCTTTGCTTATACCACGCGGCCAAAGTCTATCAACCAAGACTCTCACACCATCATCTTCACTAACCGTTTCATACACACGCTTAATCTTCACAGTGCACTTGTTCATAAAATCTCCTTTATACGTTTACTATAATCGCAGCTTTATTTATTTTTTCAAGGAATTATTTACTAGCAAAAGATATATGCGATATAAATTGAGTTATTATGTTCGATTATGTGATTTTATGTCGGCGTGTCGCGTTTATTTGCAGCAAAATTATATAAAATTTGCTTAATTTTTTAATTTATGTTCGTTTTTGTCCGATTATGGGAGAATACTTGGCTAAATGGTTAATTTCTTTGATACATGGAAAAAGAAAATCTGCACCATCGATATGGCTCTTATTGCTGTATTGACACTTCTAGCTTCCTTCATTGGTAGCTGGCTTAAGCAGTACCCAGGTTTCCAATTACTTGGTGCTCTTATTATTGCGTTGCTTGTTGGCATGGCTCTGCAGCTGCCATTGCACGTGTACAAAATGAATAATGATTCAAGGCGAGCAGGCGTTAAAAGCGCTGCTGGTTTGATTGCAAACAAACTTCTTCGCCTAGGTATTATTCTCCTCGGATTTAAGCTGAATTTGCATGATTTGTTTACCAAGGGCATTAAATGCTTGCCTATTGCAGCTGTGTTAGTTGCAATAATGGTTTGCATAACTTATAACATTGCTAAACTCTTGAAGGTAAATCCTCAGCTTGCAATGCTTACAGCAGGAGGCACAAGTATTTGTGGAGCTGCTGCAGTTATGGGTCTTTCTGGCTCAATGCCAGTTCTTCCAGAAGAGGAAGATGAGAAAGAACAGAACGAAGTTATGGCTGTTGCAACAGTTGCAATTATGGGCACTATTTACGCTCTTGCTGAAATCTTCATCCTGCCTAACTTTGGCATGACTAAGCAGCAGCTTGGCATTACAGCTGGTGCATCACTTCACGAAATCGCACATGCCGTTGCAGCTGGCGGAGCATTCGATAGTATCGATGTTGCAACAATCATGAAGCTTTCACGAGTTCTTATGCTCGTTCCAGCTTCCATCTTTATTGCAATTTGGTGGAATGCTCGTCATAGCAAAGTTGAAAATGGCGGAAAGCATAAGATTAGCTTCCCATGGTTTATGCTTGGCTTTATTGCAGCATCTGTTATTGGAACTTATGTTCCTTTCATAACAGCTCACGCATCAACTCTTGTAGAAGCAGGATACGTTTTCCTTGGCATGGCTATGGCTGCACTTGGAATTAACGTAAACTTCCGAGCTATTTTTAAGCAAGGTCGCGCAGCATTTGCAGCAAGCTTCCTAGCTTCTATTGTTTTAGTTGCTTTGGCTTATGCAGCTGCAGTACTGTTCTTCTAAATACAACATTACAAAATAGTTTTGCTTAACAAATGAGGGTCTTCGTTTGAAGATCCTCATTTTATATTCTCGATAATTTATTTTCGTGTATTTTTGAAAAATCTATCCAATATGCACAGCCGTTCCATCAGGAATATTTTTATAAAACCATTTGGCATCCGCAACGCTTAAACGCACACAACCATGCGATGCAGGCTTTCCAAGCTTCATGCCTTCTGACGGAATATATTCTCCAAAATTATAATTCGTCGGCACAGAATGGAATAAATATTGCGATCCAATAAAAGCAACCCAGTAATCCGCTCCAACTTTTTCATCTTGATTAAAGAAATGATCACCACGACCATTAATTTGATAATTACCATGAGGAGTCGAGTCTTTTATTCCAGAACTCATAACCATTGAATACACAGTTTTCCCATGAGCAATAATATAAACACGCTGTTTTTTCAAATTTACATTCACATGCAAATCCGAAACCTTTATTCCTGTAAGATTAGGATAGGCTCCACCAGTAGGATATTTCCAAAAATTAGGTTTAAGTAAAGACTTATTTTCTAGATAATTTTTGCAATATTTTTTAATAAAAGATTTATCATTACCGTTCAGTTTGCTTATTTTGCAATCAATTTTTTCACGCTCACTCAAATTAATTTTTTTTAACTGAGCACTATGCCTTAAAGAAGCAGAAACAACATTAGAAGTTTCAAAACCAACAAAGCAGAAGAACGGAATCAATAATGTAGCCAATAAAGCTGATGCAACACAACGAGCAAAATTAGAACTACGCTTCCACCATTTGCAAAATCTTGCAACAATGCGAACACACTTGCGTATATCGCTCACAAAGTTACGAATAAATTGCATAACATCTCCATTGTAAAAGCAAAAACGTCGCTCCCCCTAGTTTAACAGCAAACCGAGGAGAGCAACGCTTAAAAAAAAAATAAATCTTTTATTTATTATGATATTAAAATCACTCGTAACATAAAAATCATAAATTTTTTTGAACGAACATGAAAATAATCATACATTAAATTTGAATTCGACAATATCACCGTCTTGCATCACATAGTCGCGACCTTCAAGACGAAGCTTTCCTTCTTCCTTAATTTTTGCCATAGAACCGTCAGCAGCAACGAAATCATCATAAGATACGATTTCTGCCTTAATAAATCCACGCTCAAAATCAGTGTGAATCACACCAGCAGCTTGTGGAGCAGTCCAACCTTTATGAATCTGCCAAGCGTGAACTTCCTTAACACCAGCAGTCAAATAGGTTTGAAGACCTAAAATATCGAATCCCACACGCGCAAGTTGATCCAAACCAGATTCCTTCAAACCAGCATCTTCAAGCATTTCACGAGCATCAGCTTCGTCAAGTTCAGTAAGCTCGGACTCAAACTGAGCATTAAGGAATATTGCTTTTGCAGGAGCGACAGATGCAGAAAGTTTAGACTTCAAATCTTCATCAGCCAACTCCGAATCATCCACGTTAAACACGTAAATAAATGGCTTAGCAGTGAGCAAGTGTAAATCATACACATCGTTTTTATCAATAAGCTTTTCGTTATGAGCCTGGTCAATAGTCTTTCCAGATTCAAGAATTTCCTTAGCTTTATTTACAGCGTCTACGTATTCCTGCGTAACTTTCTTACCGCGCAAATCCTTTTCCAACTTTGGAAGAGCATTGTCAATAGTTTGCATATCGGCGAGAATTAGCTCAGTATTAATCGTGTCAATATCGTCAGCAGGATCTACTCTGCCGTTAACATGCACAATATCATCATCATTAAATGCGCGCACAACTTCGCAAATAGCGTCTGCTTCGCGAATATTAGCAAGGAACTTATTGCCCAAACCTTCACCCTCGGAAGCACCCTTAACAATGCCTGCAATATCAACGAAAGTAACTGTTGCTGGAACAATCTTTTCAGTATTAACTAATTTAGCTAAAACTGGAAGACGATGATCCGGAAGCGGAACAATACCAGTATTAGGCTCAATAGTTGCAAACGGATAATTCTCCGCCAAAACGTTGTTGCGGGTTAAAGCATTAAACATAGTGGACTTACCAACGTTTGGCAATCCAACGATTCCAATAGTTAAAGACATATTTACCTAGTTTAGACCAGCGCCGGGAAAGCCGACACAACTTGATTTTATTTACTATTTATTTTCAATAGCATCAACTGCAGCAATCACATCTCCCCTAAATCCGCGAGATTCTAGCTCAGCAACGCCACGAATAGTGGTTCCTCCAGGAGAGCACACTGCATCTTTCATAGCACCAGGATGCGTGCGCGAATCCATGTATAACGCACCTACTCCTTCAATCATTTTTGCAGCCAAACGGTAAGCACAATCACGTTGCAAACCATACTTCACACCAGCATCACTCAATGCTTCCATGTACATTGCTGTAAAAGCTGGAGCGCAGCTAGAAATACACATTGCAATATTCATATGATCACTAGTCACTCGCTCTACCAAAGAAATTGGCTCAAATAAAGCATTAAACATTGAAAGTTGACTATCAGTAAGCGTATGAGTAGTTTCAGCTAAAGTCACACCTTGGCCTACAGAAATAGGAGTATTAGGAATAATGCACTGAACATGAGCTTCCTTGCCAAGTAGTTCCATGTAACGCTCAAGCGTCCAACCGGCTGCAACGGAAATAACAGCAATACCTCGTTCATTAATAATTTCACAAATTGGCTTAAGTACTTCAGCAACCTGATATGGCTTTACAGCAATAATAATCACATCACTTGCTTCACATACTTCTTGAGCAGTGTGCATAGCGCGAGCGCCAATCAGCGAAGTATTACGCTCGAGTTTTTCAAAATTATGCGCGCAAGCAACAATATTTTCACCTTGTAATACGCCAGCATTCAGTGCACCTTTAGCGATTGCTTGTGCCATGTTGCCATAACCTATAAAACCAACAGTTTCAGATACACAAGTACTCATACACGACCCCCTTTAGCGCATTGATAAAACAATAGCGCACTCATTACTAAGCAAACAGATGTATAGCATAGCAAAGAGTGCACTATAATCATTGCGCATATTAAAATTATTACCTTTATATATGGCTTATCTCTTATAAATTCCCTCCAAATCACCACGATTCAGCGCCTCATCAAACAAATGACGGAAAACAATGTCTCCATGCAAACCATCATGCTCAAACTCGTTCGTTGTCCAATAGTGGGAGTTGGCAATACGAGAAAGAGTGTCAAGCTGAAGACCAGAATCGACATACATGTCATCAAAATACACTGCTGATTGCAATGGAACTTCGTTATTAGCAAGTTGATCTTGATCGTAAATTTTGCCAAACTGCTTATCTTTCATCAAGCAGTCAACAGCTGGAAGGAATGGTTGCAAAGCTTTCTCTTGATCGTACATCCAAGGAAACATTGCTTCACCTGTAAACATAATAGGGCGAGCAGAACCAGAAAACTCTGGCATAGTTTCTCGAACCTGCTGAGCAGCCCACAAAATTGGGTGTTCCAATTCACCATCAGCATAAATAAATTCTTGTAATGGCCAATAAAGTGGACTAGAAGCTGTAGAATCCATGACACCATACACAAATTCGTCACTTAAACTACCTGCAGAAGCTCCTCCGCCGTGCTTAAATGCTTTCAAGGAACCATCACCATCTGCAAATGCAGAGTCAATTAACCAATGCACTCGTTCAAAACTTGGTTTCATTCCAAATGAAGAACCTAACATTTGGAATCGCTCAACCGTAAGTTTTTCACCGTTCGGAAGCACAACATCACCCTGTGCAATACGATCTGCAATAGCTGCAGCACGAGCAACATCTTGCGGATAGCGCTCATAGAATTGCTCAGTTTTACGCGCCATACGAGGAAAAGTATGCTCATAGACTTCACGCGCATTTGCTGGAACGTGAGGAATACCTCCTGTTGTAAAGCTTGCAATTAATCCTTGAGGGAATAGTGACAGATATGTAAGAGTCAAGAAGCCACCATAGCTTTGACCAAGTGAAACCCATGGCTTAGCATCGAATTCAGTAAGTCGCAGATGTTCAAAATCGCGAATAATAGAGTCAGCCAAGAAACGCTTTAAATACCAGGCTTGTCGTTCAACGCTTACTCCGTCATCTGCCATGCGCTTCATAGTTGAAGCGTCTACTCTTGAAGAACGCCCAACACCACGCTGATCCGGCAAGACTACGCGAAAATGTTTAATAGCTTCTTGAATCCAGCCATCACTAGAAGGCGAAAGTGGTCGCGGACACTGCCCACCAGGACCTCCTTGCAAAAATACTAACAAAGGCAAATTATCATGTACATGCTCAGGAGCACAAACTACTCTACAGAACAATCGGATTGTTTCGCCTTTAATAGCTCCACCAGGAGTGTTTCCTTCCCAATCAAGCGGCACGTCAATTGCACGTTCTTCGATATGCAATCCCGGAACATAATAGCTTGTAAGCAACGCCATTTCGCACTCCCTTTCTGTACTCTTGCATGCTACATGCAATGTCAATTACACATTCTTATATAAATCATACTCAAGTTCGATTGTTCTATAAAGTGCTATGCACTAGCCTAGTAATTATGAAAGTACCTAATATGTTTCAAAGTGTTATACAGCCCTTACGAAAAGAGCTCACATTAAACGACATATTATGGGGTATTATTCCACTTATTCTTTTTATACTTTCAAACAATAGATATAGTATAAGCTATGTTGACGGTTTACTGACTCAGGGTTCGCTGGTTACAGTAGCGCTTACAAATATCGTTGTTGCACTACTACTTTCAGTAAGAAAGATATGGCCTGAACAGGCGGCTATTATTTTTATTGTTATTTGCATTGTGCAAGTAATATTTGGTCCAGCTCAACTTTTCGCTGATTTCTTTGGTTTCGTGCTGCTTGTTAACGCTATTGCGCGTGGAAACCCAACGCATACGAAAGTTTTTGTTATTACAGCTTACATAACAACCATATTATCTTGCGCATTAATATCGTGGAATGTTGTAATGGGACCAATATATGGCAATAATCATTCGAAATCTAGTTATACCTGCAGTGTACGAAATATAAATAGCAGTAATATAAAAAATTGCGTTTCAAATATACTTAATTTTGCGATTCCTTCCATAATTTTTGCGATTATTATTACCACTATTACGGTTATTATTGGCTACTGGCAGCGCACTCATGTGCATACTATTCAACTTTTGCAAGAACACAATAACGCTATTCGCGCGTACCGCCGAAAAGCTCAACACATTGCTGTTACTGCAGAGCGAGCAAGAATTGCTAGAGATATGCACGATATTGTTGCTCATACGCTTTCTATTATTATTGTGCAAGCAGATGGCGGCCGTTATGCCGCAACACAAAATATTTCGCTCGCTAAAAAAACAATGCATATTATTAAAAATGAAGCTGAGCGCGCCGTTCACGACATGCGTAGGCTGCTAGAAGCTTTAACTGATGCACCTTCTAACGACACTAATTTGAATCACGTGCCATCACTTATTGAGCAAGCGCGAATTGCTTCACCAAATAATATTTTTTGGCATACTGTTGATGGCATAAATTCTTCTCATAAACTCAACAAAGCTGCACAAACTGTAGCATATAGAATTATTCAAGAAGCACTTACTAATATTCGCAAGCATGCAGGCGAATGCGTTAAAGTAAACATTCATGAAGAATGGAACAACCAAGGTTTAAAACTAAAAATTACAAATGAAATACACAAAATCGAAGTTAACCAAACGCAAAATAGCAATGCGCAGCATAAAAACGGTTATGGCTTAATTGGCATGAAAGAACGCATTGAAAATCTTCACGGAACGCTTAATTACGGGAAACTAAACGATGGAACGTTTAGTATTGTTGCTTTTATTCCATATTCTTACAGCACAGACCCGTCAAATACTACTGCTTCTGTATTAAATAGTATTCCTAACGTTACTTATAAGAATGCAAAAATTAATAATCAATCAGTAGCGCAAACAAAACCGGCAAATGCAAATGTTCCAACCTCATCAAAAGTTTTTCCAGAAGTAAATGCTTCACAAAATAAGATTGAGAAAGTATCACAATGGTTTGAACAACATTGGCTTATTGGAGACATTATTTATGCAGCGCCTTGGATTGTTCTGATGCTTTTTGTACCAACTTATGATTTTATTCTTGGAGATGGAATGTCTTCACAATATTTCGACTCACTTTCGTTAGAAATATTTTATAGAGTATTTACTCTTGCAACCATGGTGCCGTTTATGTTCCGTAGAAAATCTCCAACAACATGCGCAATTGTTGCCGCAATATTTTCTGCAATACAGCTAATATTCTTACCTAATATTTTGTTTGCTAACTTATTCATTCCAAGCATTATTTATGCTGCGGTTCTATACGGCAAAAAGCGCGCATGGCAATGGATTAGCGCAATAGTACTTTTAGAATCTGCTATTTTTGCACTAAAAATTGGCATCGCATCAAGAAATATTCCAAAAAATGCAACTCCAATACAATTCTTTACATCGAATATAGACACGACTAATTTTTATATCATTATGCAAATGGCATCCGTAGGATTAGTTTTTGGTTTCGCAGTTGCGTTAATTTGTTTTACAGTTATTGCGTTTGCTTATTACCGAAGAAACGATGACAATAATTTATTGCTTCTAAAAACACGCAGAACAGAACTCGAGCAAGAACAAAAACAGCTAGAAGTACTTGCAGCAAACGCAGAAAGGCAGCGACTTAGCTCAAATATTCAGCAAAAAGTTGCTGTTACACTGCATAAAGTAATCGATGCCGCAAATAACGGAATTGATATGCTAAATAAATACGAAAAAGCAAATAACAATACAGAAAATCGAAAGTCATCAGACCCAGAGCAATCACAGGGACAAAGTGAAGAAATTAGTAAAGCTTTCAAAAATATTGGAGATGAAGGTCGCTCAGCACTAAAATATATGCGAAAATTGCTTGGAATTTTGCGAGAAACAGGATCAAGCGTTAATTCAGCAAATAATGGTGCGAATGTAACTGAAATTGCAGTTCGCCCTGCTCCCTCGCTCGATGAGCAAATTCAACACAGTGCATTAAATAAGCAAGAATAAGTTGATACTATAGAAAATATGGAAAACAATGGAGTAATTCGCGTTACAATAGCAGACGATCAGGAGCTTGTTCGTGCAGGATTTGCTATGGTAATTAACTCGCAGCAAGATATGCAAGTTGTTGCTCAAGCAGCGAATGGAAAACAAATAGTAGAGATTACAGAAAGAGATCATCCAGACATTATTCTTATGGACGTTCGCATGCCTGTAATGGACGGATTGGAAGCAACTCGCAAGATTCTGCAGCAAAAAACTAACGAAAATACTAAAATTATTATTCTGACAACTTTTGATTTAGACGAATATGTTATGGCTGCAATTCATGCTGGCGCTTCCGGGTTCCTTTTGAAAGATACTGAACCTGAAACTTTGCTTAATTCAATACGAACAGTGTATCAAGGAAACGCAATTATTGCTCCGACTGCTACGAAGCGTTTGATTGAAACTATGATTCAGCAAAGCAAAGTAGCAACAAATACTACAGAAAACAGTGCTGCGAATTATACCGCACAAGCAAGTTACGATGTACAGGCAAGTTCGACTGCGCAAACAAATCCGGATGTACAAGAAACGCAAAGCTGCACATACGAAAATTCTGCTATTCCAGAACTTACTGATAGAGAACGCGAAGTTCTTGTTGAAATTGCTCACGGACTTTCAAATCAGGAAATTGCTGACAAACTATTTATTAGCTTGCCCACAGTAAAAACGCATGTTGCGCATATTTTAGGAAAAATCGATGCTAGAGACCGCGTTCAAGCTGTAGTTTTCGCTTACGAAAATGGCTTAGTTAAGCCGTAAAAAATATAAAATTGCGGCTGTTTATGCATAGACACAAATAGCCGCAATTTAGATTATCAACGTACCTAGTAGCCTTTTAATTTATGCTCTTGGAAGGCGACGGTGACGCATAACAGTCACGCCGGCAGCAGCAGCTCCAGAAATAGTTAATGCACCCAAAACGCCTAGCATTATAGTGCTAAGCATATTACCAGAAGACTTGTTTTCGCCTGCAACTTTAGCTTGAGCTTGTGGCTTATTGCTTTCAACAGGAGTCTTTTCTTCAACTTCCTCAACATCACCCTTGTTATTTTCAGGCTTCGTAGAGTTTTCTTCTGAAACCTGTGATTCGGTTGACTTGTTTGTTTTTGAAGTATTGTCTGTCGGAGTCACAGGCGAAGAAGAAGTATTAGCAGCAGCTGGAGCATGAGATTCGGCTGCAGAAGAAACCTTTTTAACTATTTCAACAACCGGAACTACTACTTTCTGAGTATTTGCATCAGAAGGCTTGGAGCTTGGCACTGCTGGAACCGCAGAAGCTGCAGGAACAACATGAGTTGAATTATTTTCAACTTGAACTGCTGGAACCGCAGGGGTTGCAGGAGCAGCAGGTGCCGACGGAACAGTAGGAACAGTAGGAACTGGTACTGTTGGAGCCGCAGAAGCTGGCGGCACAACCGGAGAATTAACAGATGGCACTGGAACCTTAGCTTTAGGAACCTCAGAAGCAGCATTTGATTGTGTATCGGATTCGGCAGGAGCAGCTACTTTCGGAGCAGATGCTACTGGAGGTGCAGGGACTGGAGCAGCATGCTCTTGAGATTCATTATCTTTTTTAGAATCAGAAGGTGCTGGAGCAGTAGGACCAGTCTGTTTTCCTGATTCTTTTGCCTCATTATTACCAGCAGAACTGTTACCACTTTGCTGATCTTTTTGATCTTTTTCCTTCTTCAATTGAGCTTTAAGAATAGTAACTTTAGCTTTAGCTTCCTCAAGATTCTTTTCTGCGTCCTTTAAAGAATCCTCAGCTTGCTTCTTTAAATCACTTTTCGCAGTTCTCTCCTGAATCTGATTGTTCTTAAATGTTTTAGCGCCTTCAAAGCCATTTCTTAATGACTTAATTTTTTCATCTAGTTTCTTTTTGTCGTCAACTAACTTATAGTTCTCAATAATATTATTAAGAAGCTTTGTTTCAGACTCTGCTTTCTTTACTTCAGAATCTTTACTGTTGGAAGCTTCAAGCTTACTAGCTACATCTTTTTTAGACTCATCAATTTGATCTTTAATTTTTTGAAGATCTTCACTTACTTTTTCAAATTCTTGCTTTGCATTCTGGAAAAGAACTTCTAATTCTTTCACAGTTTTTTCTTTAGCAGCAACAAGTTTCTTATTTTCTTCAACTTTTTTGCTAAGTGAAGTTTGATCATTAGAGACTTTTCTAAACTGCTCCGCTATAGAATAAATATTATCACCATCGTTTGGATCAACTTTTTCTAATGCGGATTCCAATTCACCGATTTTTGTATCATACTCTTTAATTTGAGCAGAATCACTTGCAATAGATTCATTAAGATTATCTACTTCTTTGTGAAGATCTGAAATCTGTGATTCATATTGTTTTATATTAGCTGCAGCTCTTTCTTTTGTTTGACTTTTTTCTTCTTCGTCACTTTGCAAAGCATCAAGAGCTAATTTTGCATGATCATATTGCTCTTTTAAAAGTTCATATGCGGCTTTTAATCCAATAAGCTCGTTATCCTTTTCTTCTTTGGATTTTTCAAATTCTGCAATTTTTACTTTTGCGGCTTCGGAATCCATTTTCAATGCATTTTCAGCTTCTAAAAGTTCCTTTTCCTTATCTTTCTCAACGTTTTCAAATCCTTTTTCAGTTTCAGAGATTTTACTTAAAAGATCGTCAAATTCTGCAACTTTTTTCTTATACTCTTCAATTTGAGCTTCTAATTGCTGAACCTGCTCTTCAGCTTTTTCAATTGCTTCTTCAGTAGATGCTTTTGCAGTCACCTCTGTTTGAGCTTGCGTATTTTGTACATCCTCAACAGCTTCTTGCGCCCATGCTGGCATTGGGCCTTGCAGGAACAAAACAAATCCTGCGATTGCTGCGGCAGATTTTTTCTTGACCGTTACCATATTTGTTACTCCTTGCTCGTAGCGGCCTTCATGTCTAACTTATGTCAGCAGTCATCCTTGAGCATAACAAAGGAATAAATACATTTTCAACGCTATTTATTCGGAATATTTCCGATAAAACTTGTCATAATGAATAATAATCGTATTATTTTTGAAGACCATTAATAAAAAATGCCAATTATGCACATAATATTATATAATTCGAATAGTTATACACAATAATTTTTAAAAAATAATAACAATATTACAAATTTTTTCAGAGTGTCGAAAAAGCCTAAGAAAAAGATAATGCCGATAAGTAAAATTTACATACCGGCATTATCTCTATTTTTTCTGCAACTTAACTTCTACAGACTATCTTTTCACATATGTTCTTACGAAATTTAGTCCTCCGCGAGCGCAACTACTGGCGAAGACTTTACTGCTCTACGAGCTGGAAGAACGCTGGAAAGAAGCGCTGCAAGCAAAGCGATTAGAGCAAGAACCGCGTAAATAGTCCAATCAATTACAAACGGAACTTTGCCAATTGCGCTAAACACCATGTAGGATCCAATCCACCCAAACGCTGTTCCAACAATCAAGCCAGAAACGGTGCTTGTTAAGGAAATCAACGTTGCTTCCAACGCAAGAGATCTTCTAACCTGTCCTCTTGTCATGCCGATTGCTCGCAAAGTTGCAGATTCTTTGGTTCGCTCAATAACAGACAAGCTTAATGTGTTTGCAACACCTATTAAAGCAATCACAACAGCTACTGCTATTAAGCCAACAAGCAACATCATCATTACGTCGATAGCACTTTCCCACTGCGCTCGCTGGAACACGCTTCCACCAGCCATAACCTCCGCATAGCTAGATGTAATATTTCTAATATTCTTAACAATATCTACAAGATTAGCTTTGCTAGAGTCTACCGAAATAAGCAGAATATGCGTTGTAGGCTTAAGGTAGTTATTGAAGTAAGATTTGCTCACAAAAGCAGTATTCCTTGAATATATATTGACATTCCTATACTTCTTAAACTGAACTTGCTTTACAGTAATGCTCTTATCGTTATTACTCGGGTCTGTATTCATTCCGGTAAATGGCGTAATATCATCACTGTCTGTTTCACCAGAACTGTACTTTTCTACATAAGCTTGTAGATTAAGGTTTCCTTTTTTAAGTTCAAAGGGTTCTCCCCCTTCTTCGTTAAACTTAGGCAAAAGCACAGAATCTTTGTTTATATTAACGCCATCAAGATCAGTGTGCATTACATTTTTAAGTTGATTTACATTATCAACTCCAGCTGCCATAGCATACTCAGTTTTGCCCTTAGCGTTCTTAAAAGTCATAGGAACTGCAGGAAGCAACTCAGTATGCTTTATTCCACTAATCTTTGAAATGTCGGCAGCTAAAGATTCATCAACATTCTTGCCTTGAATAATAATGTCAACACTGTAATGGTCATCAACAACACCTTTAAGAGTTGCTTTACCACAAATTGCGCCCGTTACTACTGTAGAAACAAGCGTTACTCCAATAAGCAAAGCTGTTCCAGTTGCTGCAACTCTTCTAGGATTTCTTTGCACGTTTGCATTAGCAACTTTAGACGCGGGCCCACAAAGCGCCATAATTGCTCCAGTTGCCTTCATAGCAAACGGCATCCAGAATGTTGCTGTAATAATAATGCCAATAAAAACAAGCGCACAACCAAACATTGCTCCAAGCAAAGTCATCCAAGAGTCAGAACCAGCAGTAGGCGACTTACCCGCAATCATGCTTGCCAAAGAAGTAGCACTTAAAGCCGTAGCTAAAATACCTACAACAATAAACAGAACGCCAAAAACAGCGCGAATAATGCTTGCACGCTTATCTTTAATCAAATCCATTGGTCGCAGCGCTTCCATAGGCGTTACTTTTGTAGCAGATCGAGCAGCACTCATAGATGCAAGAACTGTTACAATCGTACCAATTGCTATTGGCCACACAATTGCCGGAAGTGAAACAATCAAAGGAATCTTAGATAACGGTCCAGAATTAATATTCACGTTACTAATTGCGCCCATAAATCCTATTGCGCAAAGCACGCCAACAGCCGCAGAAATAACTCCAAGTATTGCGGCTTCAAGCAAAACTGCTGCATAAAGCTGGTGCGATTGTGCGCCGATTACGCGCAAAAGTGCAAGAGTGCGTCTGCGTTGAGCAACCAAAACTTGAAATGTGTTTGCTATAACAAGCGAAGAAATAAGCAACGCTAGGATACCAAAAGATAGCAAGAACATGGTTACAAAATTAGTGCCGTTAGACACATTTCGAACAGCTCTTACGCCAACTTCATGCCTAGACATAAGAGAGAATCTCGAAGGAAGCAAAGAGTTAATCTTAGGAGATAAATCGTTTATTTTAGATTCATCAATACTCATGTACACTTTGCTTTGCACAACTTCATTGTCAAAATTCTTAAGATTGTTGAGTTTTGCACAAAAATCATTCGTTACTCCACCAAGATACGTGCCGCGATTTGAAACTGGTATTTGAGAATGTTCTCCATCGTCTACAAGACCAACCACACGAACATCGTACGATTTTTCTTTATCTCCGCCAGTGTCATCTACTTTAACCAAAGTTATAGTATCGCCAATGTTTGCATGTATTGATTTTGCAATACTTTTAATAAGCGTAATTTCGCCTATTTTTTGCGGATCTCTACCTTCTGTTGATTTATAAACAGGAAGATTTCCATACAAACCACTAGACCAAGCAATACTTGTAACTGATTTATCACCTTTTTCCACTCTTACAAGCGCAGTCGCATCGTCACTACGAATACCGTTGATACCAGGCATCTTCGATATTTTGTCTAAATGAAGGTCTTTGTAATGAATTTCACTACTCGGAGAGCTGTTAGGATTTTTAAATGAGATTGCATAATTTGCGCTACCGAATTCATTTGTTGCGTTACGAACCATCAAGTCATCAACGCTGTTTGCAAAAAGCAAAGTAGCGCTCATAAACATGCTGCCTATAAGAATTGCAATTCCAGAGGCGATTAGCATGCGCACGCTTTTACGCATAAGTTTTAGTGCGATTTTCCACATTCTAACTTCACCACCTTTTATTGCAATTGAGCAGGCTGATTATTAACGCCAGCCTCGCTGCGTTCCATAAGCATCTTGCTCATTCCTTCTGCAGTAGGATTTTGCACGTCTTCAACGATTTGACCATCTGCAAACACGATTGCTCGATCCGCATAAGACGCTGCAACAGCGTCGTGAGTAACCATAATCACAGTTTGACCAAGTTCCGTTACAGACTTCTTCAAAAAATGCAAAACTTCTGAGCTGGAAGCAGAGTCAAGATTACCGGTAGGCTCATCCGCAAAAACTACGGAAGGCTTAGAGATTAAAGCTCGAGCAATTGCAACGCGTTGTCGCTGACCGCCAGAAAGCTCAGCAGGCCTATGCTTTAAGCGATCTTGCAAGCCAAGAGTTAAAACCAAAGTATTAAACCATTGCTTATCTGGCTTTTTGCCTGCCAAAGTAAGAGGCATAAGAATATTTTGCTCAGCACTAAACATTGGAAGAAGATTAAAACTTTGGAAAATGAACCCAACCATTTCGCGTCGCATAAGCGTAAGCTGTTTATCGCTCATTCCTGTAATATCTAGGCCATCTACCAAAACTTTTCCAGAATTAACGCTGTCAAGACCAGCCAAAGAATGCATTAAAGTTGACTTTCCAGAGCCAGACGGGCCCATAATCGCAGTGAACTTGCCGCGCTCAAAGCTAACACTAACGTCTCGCAAAGCGTGAACAATGCCTGCACCCTTGCCAAAATCTTTAACAACATGCAAAGCTGCAACTGCCGTCTCACCAATCAAGTTTTGGTTAAAATCTGCTCTAAAATCTAAAGCATTTTCTTGCTCGTATGAGCTTGTTTCGTACGGACTGTTCATAACTGCTCCTTTTCTTAAAAAGTAGTAATCGCATAGTTATCTACTGCTAATACTTAAATTTACGTGAAAAGACTGCTGGTTACTATCGTGCGTAAGGCGGAAATTATTGAGAAAAAATTAGCATCTCATCCTAAAGTATGATGCGTAAATTTACATAATGTATAAAAAATCGGAGCACATACAAATACGAATGCGCTCCGAATAAAATGGTAATGGATCTTCAGGAATATTTTTAATTAATAATTTTTTACTTTGCTTTCTCTTTTCTATTTAAGCAAGTCCTGCTTTACGAACAGCGTCAAATCCGCGCTGCAAATCGGCAAGAATATCGTCAATATGTTCAGTTCCAATAGACAAACGAATAGTACCTTCATGAATGCCCTGATCTTCCAACTCTTCAGAAGTTTCCTGAGAGTGCGTAGTAGATGCAGGATGGATAACCAATGACTTTACGTCAGCAACATTTGCAAGCAATGAGAAAAGCTGTAAATTGTCAATAAATACGCGAGCTGCATCCCTTCCACCTTTAATATCAAACGTAAAAATAGAGCCTCCACCATTCGGGAAGTAACGCTTATAAAGCTCGTGATCAGAACGACCTTCAATAGAAGGATGACTTACAGATTCAACCTCTGGCACAGTTTGCAAATATTGAACAACCTTCAACGCATTCTCAACGTGACGCTCAACACGCAAACTCAAAGTTTCCGTGCCTTGCAAAAGCAAGAACGCTGCAAACGGGCTAATGCAAGCGCCAGTATCGCGCAAAATAATCGCACGAATACGAGTCACAAAAGCCACAGAACCTAAAGCTTCATAGAAGTTCAAACCATGATAGCTAGGGTCAGCTTCAGTAAGAGTTGGGAATTTTCCAGGGACTTTAGCCCAATCAAAATTGCCGCCTTCAACAATAATGCCACCAAGAGTTGTGCCATGGCCGCCAATAAACTTCGTAGCAGACTCAACTACAATATCTGCACCATGCTCAAGCGGACGGAACAAGTATGCAGTTGCAAAAGTGTTGTCAACAAAAACAGGAAGATTGTGGCGATGCGCAATCTCGGAAATAGCCTCAAAATCAGGCAAATCAGCATTAGGATTACCAAAAGTTTCAAAGTACACGAGCTTCGTATTCGGCTGAATTGCATCCTCGAAGTTCTGAGGATTCTTAGGATCCACAAAAGTAGTTGTTACACCATCTCGAGGAAGAGTATGACGAAGAAGGTTATAAGTTCCACCATACACATTCTTTGAAGACACAATGTGATCGCCCTGCTGAGTGATGTTACGAATAGCATAGTCTACAGCTGCCGCACCAGAAGCAACAGCCAAAGCTGCAGTTCCACCTTCAAGAGCTGCAATTCTACGCTCAAAAACATCTTGAGTAGAATTCGTCAAACGGCCATAAATATTTCCAGCGTCACGCAAATCAAAACGAGCAGCGGCATGATCAAAATCGTGGAACACGTAGCTCGTCGTTTGATAAATAGGAACTGCACGAGAATCAGTTGCCGGATCCGCCTGCTCTTGACCAACATGCAACTGCAAGGTTTCAAAATGATACTTTCCTTGCGTTTCTTCAATATCGCTCATAATACCCCTCCAGTTTTGCGACTTTTTAAACAGTAGATTAGCTTGCTTCAGCTTACTTTGCGCATCCGCTTACTTTTCCGTTTTCTGTTTACATATTTATTTAAGTGATAACGACAATATGCCACTATGGTTCATTCGTACATACCTGAGGTTATCAAAATTAGCTATAACGAATTAACAGTTTGCAAAAAATAGCGAAATCTGTTTTAGAAAAATACAGAAAATATACTGAATTTCTAATACAACACGCCGTATGCAGCTTTTATCCACAATGCTTAAAAAATCTGGATTACTGCTCAATAAGCACAGAAAATAGCAGCATGATTACACAAAAACACATTATTGACGATGAAATTATCTCGCTTGACGAGATTGACGACGCTGAGACTGCTCAAGTATTTTTGCAAGAAAAACTTGAACAAGTGTCCAACGAGCTTCAAGATGATTCTCTTGAAAGTAAAGAGTTGGGAAAACTGGGAGAAACATACGCAGCTTTGCGACTCATACAAAAAGGGTGGCACGTTATTGACCGAAACTGGCATTGCCGTAATGGAGAGCTAGCTTTGGTGATGATTACTCCAGAACAAAAACTGGTATTCGTGGAAGTAAAAACTCGAAGAAGCGTACGTTGTGGCACTCCACTTGAAGCAATTACTCAAGAAAAACGTAGCAAATTACGTACAACTGGCATGAAATGGCTGGAAGAATTCGGAAGCGACATACCTCATTACCGTATTCGATTTGACGCTGTATCTATTCTTATTATTAACAAATACACTTATCCAGATTCTGCATATGAATTGCAATCTTTGGAAGAAATTGAAGATAATTCATCAATCCAATTCAAGCATGTTCAAGGAGCATTCTAATGCATATTGGAAACGCAACATCAATAGGACTTATTGGTCTTAAAGCTTTTACTATTCATCTGCAAGCTTTTATATCTGGAAATATGCCAAACTTTTCTATTATCGGCTTACCTGACACTTCATTAAGCGAAGCAAGAGAGCGCGTTAAATCAGCTCATTTTGCGTTGCATTGCAAATGGCCTGAAGGAAGGGTAACAGTAAACTTATCACCTGCTTCAATGCCAAAAAGCGGAGCATCATACGATTTAGCTATCGCGGCAAGCATACTAAGCGCAGAAAAGTATATTCCACTTACAGAATTAGAAAATACAGTTATTTTAGGAGAACTAAATCTTGACGGGACAGTATTACCTATTCAAGGCATTCTTCCTATTGCACTTTACTCAAAAAAGATGCATTTTAAACGAATGCTTATTCCGCAAGAAAATCTTGCCGAAGCGCAACTTGTAGATGGAATTGAATCTATTGGAATACACCATATTTTAGATTTAGTGACGCAATTGCATGGCAGTTTGAGCGAAGAATCACTCAAGCTTATTGAAGAAGACCCTGCGTATAAACATATGCAAGTCCTTGAACGAAATGGAAATTATAACAATGGAGAAGAAGATTATAATTCGTCAATTCACGAAGAAAGCACTTCTCCACTACAAATTGAACCAAAATATGAAATTGGAGATATGTCTGAAGTAATAGGGCAAGAACATACAAAATGGGCTCTACAAGTTGCTGCAGCTGGAGGGCATCACGTAATGATGATTGGGCCTCCAGGATCTGGGAAAACCATGCTAGCTTCACGAATACCAAGCATTATGTGTCCACTTAACGAACAAGAACAGCTTGAGGTTGCTTCAATTCGTTCACTTTGTGGAACACTACCCTATTACGGAATTAGCAATATTCCACCATTTGAAGCACCTCACCATACTGCTTCAGCAGCTTCTCTTATCGGAGGAGGAACAGGAGTTGCAAAACCTGGGATTATTACTAGAGCACATTGCGGAGTGCTGTTTATGGATGAAGCTCCAGAGTTTTCTCCTAGAGTATTGCAAACCCTAAGAGAACCATTGGAATCAGGGCATATTGCTATTTCTCGTTCAAAAGGGACAACTCTTTATCCAGCTAAATTCCAGCTTGTTATTGCTGCAAATCCTTGTCCTTGCGGATACGCATACGGAAATGGAGAACGATGTACTTGCAAAGAGCGCGAAAGAGCACGATATTTTTCACGCCTTTCAGGTCCAATTCTTGACCGTATTGATATTCAAATGGATGTGCCTCCGGTAGAACGAATTATTATTTCAAACCATCATCAAAACAATGTACAAAACACAGTTAAAAACACGTATCTAAATAGCAAAACAATGCGAGATAACGTAATAGAAGCTCGTAAAATTGCTCGAGACCGTTTTATAAAACAAGGTTGGGATTGCAACGCACAAGCATCTGGAACGTGGCTTAGAAAATACACTTCACAGCAAGCTGTAGGACTTATCAACCGTGCATTAGAAAAGCATCAACTGAGTTTGCGCGGAGCAGATAGAGCATTGCGACTCGCGTGGACGCTTGCTGATCTTTCTGGACACACTTCACCAGACATGACAGACATTGCACAAGCTATCAGTTTAAGGACACGAATATGAATACTAAGAACATAAACAACACGGATAACACTGAAGAAACCATTAGTGTACCTAGCGATTTTTCTTCACCAGACGAAGAAACAATATCTCGTGCAATACTTACATTCTGCCTTGAAGGAGCGGATGCAATTATGTACACGCTACTATTGGGATCTAAAAGCGCTAAAGAAATTGTTTCAATATTAAAAACAATTGTGAAAAATTATACGAAACAACAATCAACAGGCTCAGCTCAACAAATGCAACTTCCAATTATTAGTGAAGTAGCAGATCAAGAAAACGATGCCAATTCTAAAACTTTTAGTTCAAGAAAACGTAACAAAAATCAAGAATTAGTATCTACAATGTTAAGTTTCATAAAAAACCATAAAGAACTTACACTCTTAGAAAATTATTTCAAGAAGGGCTTAACAGCGTGGGGTTATCACAACAATAATGCGCCTAAGTCTTTAGAAGTGTTACACAATTCTATTTCAAAATGGTGCGTTCGATTATTGCATTTACCAACATGGAATAATGAATCACTATGTCAATGGTTCACTTCTGGCGGAAAGCAATGGATTATTGCACCACACAGCAAATATTGGCCGAAACAATTACAAGATTTGGCTTTTCAGAGTCATTTCTCACCACCTTTATGCTTGTGGGGTGTAGGGAATCCACAAGCATTAACACAATGTCATAATCCACTTGCTATTGTTGGCTCACGCTCTTGCACAGACTACGGAAGAGAACTTGCATATCAATTTGCTTATGATTGCGCTTCGAAAGGCCATACTGTTATTTCTGGTGGAGCGTACGGAATTGATGCAGCAGCACATTGGGGCGCATTAGATGCACAAGATGTAGATGAAAATAAGCCTACAGGAAAAACCATTGCTGTATTTGCTGGAGGATTAAATCATATGGGACCCAGATGCAATTATCAGCTTTTTGAACAAATTATTGCAAAAGGCGGAGCGTGTATTAGCGAACTATGCCCAGATACAACACCTGTAGGCCACAGATTTTTATTACGAAATAGAATTATTGCAGCTCTAGCATCAAAAATTATAGTTGCTCAAGCAAGATTACAATCCGGAGCGCTAAATACTGCAACATGGGCAACTGATTTAAATCGCGAACTATACGCTATACCAGGAGATATCAATCAGCCTAATAACGCAGGATGCAACAAGCTAATACACGATTCACAAGCTATAATATTGTGTTCAACTCAAGATATAGATATTCTGTTTCCTCAATCTCATCATTACTTTGCTTATTCTCAACCTAAACCAGAAAAATTAAGTATAGACTATAAAAATTATGACAATACGCAAAAACTAATTATCGGCGCAATTACAACATGCAAACGCAAACGTGAACTTGCAAATGTTGACAGAATATACGAAATAATAAAAGCTTCTTACAAAGAAAAACAATTAGATTACATACCATCTATTGCTGAAATTTCTGGGAAAATTGCATTGCTAGAATTGGAAGGAATTATTGTACAAAATAAAGAAAATTTAACATTATCACAGCAAAAAGTAGCGTAAAATAACGCGCCCAATACAAGATATGTGAGAAAATAAAAGTATGCAATCAAGCGAATACTACGATGTTATTATTGTTGGCGCTGGAGCTGCAGGATTATCTGCAGCACTAGGATTAATTAAATCCGAAGAATACGCATGTATGAGAAAAGAAGGAAAAACACCATCAATTTTAGTGATTTCTAAAGTGCCAGCATTGCGTTCACACACGGGTTCTGCTGAAGGAGGTATAGCAGCAAGCCTTGGAAATGTTGAACAAGACAAATGGCAATGGCATTATTATGACACAGTTCATGGCGGAGATTGGCTAAGCGATCAAGATGCAGCAAAGCTACTTGCAAAAGAAGCGCCGAAAACAGTTATTCAGCTTGAACATGATGGCGTAGCATTTTCTCGAACGCAAAATGGGTATATTAATCAACGCCGTTTTGGTGGGCATACTGCTAATTTTGGAAAGAATCCAATTGAACGTGCGGCTTTTGCTGCAGATCGTATTGGCCACCAAATTTTGCATAGCTTATGGCAACAATGTGTTTCCGAGAATATTGTATTTGCTGAAGATTGTTACGTAACAGATGTTGCTATAAACGATCAAACTATGAGCGTTGAAGGAATTGTTGCATTTGATTTATCTGCAGGAAACTTGCGAGCAATAAGGTCTAGATTCTTACTTTTAGCTACAGGCGGATCGGGAAGATTATTTGCAACAACATCTAATTCGTGGGATTTAACAGGCGATGGCATGGCTTTAGCTCTAAAAGCAGGATTACAACTTGAAGACTGCGAGTTCATTCAATTCCACCCTACTGGACTAGCTCATACTGGCATTCTGCTTTCAGAAGCAGCAAGAGCTGAAGGCGGCGTGCTTAGGAACTCAAATGGCGAAGCTTTTATGAAAAAATACGATGAAGTACATGCAGATTTAGCTCCAAGAGATGTTGTTTCTCGTGCAATTGCCAAAGAAATTCGCGAAGGAAGAGGTGTAAACGATTCAACAACTACGCAACAAAGCAATTCGCATAACGATTGTGTTTGGCTAGATATGACACATATCAGCCGAGAAAATATGTTAGAATACTTGCCACAAGTTACAGAAACTATTGAAAAATATGCTCATCTTGACCCAACTTGCGATTTAGTCCCAATTCGCCCTACAGCTCACTACACAATGGGCGGAATACCGATAACTTTGAATGGAAAAGTATATAGATGGCAAAATAACAACCAAAATATTGTTTATGGTTTATACGCTGCCGGAGAATGCTCATGTGTAGGAGTGCACGGAGCTAATCGATTAGGAGGAAACTCCTTGCTTGACGCATGCCTTTTTGGAAATCGCGCAGGAGCAACAATAGCAAAAGAATTGAAAAACTTAAACAAGGATGATGAAACTAACAGTAACGAAATCAATGAAACGAACGAAACGAACGAAACCAATAAAACTATCTCAAGTAATGTTGCACTACAAGTCTTATATAAACAAAGAAATAATGAACTTAATCAGCTTATGGAAACGAGTGCGAAGCAAGTTACAGATTTTACAGACAACAGTTATAACGACGAATCTTCACAAATAGAAGAAGATAATCCTTATAAATTATTTGCAGATTTAGGAAAAATCATGGAAAACGCTGTTGCAATATCATGCGACGAACAATCAATTAAGAAAGCACTCAATGACATACAAGAATTTATAGATCCTAAAATTCAGTCATTACACATTCATAGCGATAATTTAGTTTTTAACCAAGAAATTACTGCAATATGGGAAATAAAGAACATGTCACTACTTGCAAAAGCAGTATTACAATCTTCACTTGCTAGACATGAATCTAGAGGTGCTTTCTTTAGAAGAGACTATCCAAAACATGATATTTCTTCATTGCCACAACACTCGTTCATTGACTTTGATGGAAACTTGGCAAAAAAGCCAGTGAATGTTATTGATTTTAAACAAGATAGTAAAGGAGATTTTTATACTGAAAATAGCATAATTTAAAACTATTATTACTATTTTCATATATAAATATTTTGAAAATTCGTAATTTTTTCAACACGCCGAAGCGAAGAAGAAAAAAAGATGTTATAGTCTTATCTGTTGTCTAAAACACCTGTCCGGGTGGCGGAATGGTAGACGCGCTAGCTTGAGGTGCTAGTGCCTATTTGTTACAGGCGTGCGGGTTCAACTCCCGCTCCGGACACGAAAAAACCTTGCTGGAAAGCCAGCAAGGTTTTATTGTTTTCTAACGCAAAAAAGGTGTTAGCTAAGAAGATCATCTTAGCTAGCCCTAAAAAATTTAATTAAGCAGCATTTGAGTGCAAATGGAAACGAATCTCGCCAGAATTTGGCGTATAAACAGCTGCACCAAAAGCAATAATCGTGCCAAACTTATCTTTTACAGTAGAATAAGCTGCAATTACAGAAGTTCCAACTTCAACATTCAGTACTGCCGCAAGCCGGTCACACAGCTCTTCTACATGCACAGACACCTCATTTTCTACAAGCTGAACAGCGTACGCTTTGAACAAAAAATCAGCTAACGAATCATCTGAAAAATCATGCGTCAAAATTTTAGGAAAACGCGAAGCAGACAAATAAATCACACTATAACGCGATAAAACATCGTCAACATAGCGCAAGCGTTTCAAACATATCAACTCATCTTCTGGATCAAGACCTAAACGAGCAGCAGCATCTTCATCGTGAATAACATCTTTTTCAATAACTTTTATTCTAACTTTTGCATCATTAGAATAAGCCTGCTCATAAAATCCTTGCGCGCGATCAGAAATCACTTCCTGATTATAAGTATGAATAATTGAAGAAGCTCGAAATGTTCCCCTACCCTGCTCACGAACAAGTAATCCTTCAGTAATAAGATTATCAACTGCATGCCTCAAAGTGATACGACTCACATTGTACTGTTTGCACAATTCAATTTCATGAGGTAATTGTTCGTTAGCTTCCATAGAATCAATACGAGCGCGTAGATTATCTCGCACAGCAATATATTTAGGCACACCGTCGACCATTATCACTCTCCCCTAACTAAGCGCTAGCATGAAAAAGCCGCTGATACTAGTTTGTGTAAAACACAGCATAGTAACAACGGCTCATGCAAAACTAATAACTCTGTTATCCTATCAGCCCTAACATAAAATGTACAAACAAATAGGAAAATGAGTAAAAAGAATTTAATCTATGTCTACACAATTATTTAATTGTATTTTTATTTTCTTTACTTATTTTATTTCTTCAACTTTTTCAAAATTATTAGAATCGCGTTTATTCATCAATATCGAAACAGAATAGAACAATATTAGTGCAATAAGTATTACAGAAATTAGAACAGTACGACCACCGACAATATTTACGTGACCAAGTATTACACCAAATACGCCATAATCTGCATCAGAATATGTAGAATTTGCACTTCCTAAATTGCCAAGCACTGGCAAAAGGAACAACGGAAGGAAAGTAATGAAAAGGCCATTAATAAATGATGCAGTCAAGCAACCACGTATTCCACCTTGACCATTACCAAATACTCCTGCAGCACCACCAGCCATAAAATGCGCAACAATTCCAGGAATAATAATTGTCGTTCCCAAAATCGCCATAAACGTCATTCCAAGCAAGCCGCCAAAGAAACTAGCCAAGAAGCCAATAAGAACAGCATTAGGAGCAAAGCCAAAAGTCATTGGTGCATCTAAAGCAGGACGAGCATTTTTAACAAGCTTTTCCGATATTCCCTTAAAAGCTGGAACAATTTCGTCAAGAACAATCTGCACGCCTGCAAGAATAATATAAACACCTGCAGCAAAAGTTGCAGCCTTCAACATAACGAAAACAATGGAGTTTTGACCATTAGATAAATGTGTTTCAACATACGAAGATCCAGCAAAAAGTGCCACTACGATATAAATAACAGCCATAGAAAGCGTGATAAGAACTGTTGTATCACGCAAGAATCCCAATGCGGCTGGGAATTTAATATCCTCAGTTGACTTAGAAGGACGCTTTTTTGAAGCAGTAATTTTTGCAATTAACGCACCTAAAGCAACACCAGTACCAGCAGGATGTCCTAAAGCAACATCATCTTTGCCTGAAGCTTTTTTCATAAATGGTTGCACTAGTGCAGGAGAAATTGTCGTAAACAATCCTTGAGCAATTGAACCCCATAAAAGGACTTCCCACATGCTAAAACCAGCAACATTAAATATAACAGCAAGCATACTTGCCATATAGAAAGCTACGTGACCCGTTAAATAGATAAATTTAAAACGAGAAGTAATAGAAAGAATAATATTAACAATCATTCCAAAGAAGAAAATAAGCGCAGATTCAGAGCCATACTTCAATAAAACAGTTCCAATAATTGCTTCATTATTCGGCACTACGCCTTGCACATGAAATGCGTATTGAAACATTTTGCCAAATGGATTCAACGCTTCAGTAATAACTCCAGAACCAGCTGCTAAAACAAGAAAACCAACAAGGGTACGGATTGATCCTTGCAAAATATCCGAGAATTTCTTTCTTTGCACTGCAAGCCCAATAAAAGAAATAAGCGCAACTATAACAGATGGCTGTCTGAAAATATCGAGCAGTACTGACAGAATGCCGTCCACGTAACTCTCCTTACCATATTAATCGATATAGTTTGAGCGGCTTACGCAATTATTGGCGGCAAAAATATCTTACAAACTTCGCAAACGATACCGTAGGCGAAACTATTCGAAATACACGATTAGTTTCGTAGCATAGTAAAACTACACATACAAAATTCACGGTTCCGCAATGAAGCAAAGTAGTAAGAGCTACTACGAGCAGCAGTTTTTACACCCAGCCAACAACTACTGTTACAGCTCATACTGTTGTTTCATGTAAAATTCATTATATCGTTTAAACATTATAAACAATTAAAAACAACAGTATTTACTACTAAAATATTCATTAAATATCGATAAAATTCGAAAATTTACCTGTTTTTAGAAAATTCGACACACCAATATACAGAAAAAAGCACTCCATTTTCACGAAGTGCTTTATAAAAATCAGTAATTATTACAGTTTTTAATGAAAATAAACATATGTTTTACTGTATAAACATATGTTTATATTTCAGTCAATAATTCTCATCAAAAACTGTCACTCCCACTCAATCGTGGCAGGCGGCTTAGACGTTACATCAAGCACTACACGATTAATTTGACGGCATTCATTCGTGATTCGAGTAGAAATATTTGCCAACACATCGTAAGGCACACGAGACCAATCAGCTGTCATAGCATCTTCAGAGCTCACAGGACGCAAAACAATTGGAGAACCATATGTACGCTCATCACCCTGAACACCAACAGAATGAACATCAGCAAGCAAAACGACTGGGCATTGCCAAATGTCGCGATCCAATCCAGCTTTAGAGAGCTCTTCGCGTGCAATAGCATCTGCTTCACGAAGAACAGCTAAGCGTTCGCGTGTAATCTCGCCCACGATACGAATACCTAAACCAGGTCCTGGGAATGGCTGACGCCAAACAATTTCATCTGGAAGTCCAAGCTCAGTTCCAATAGCACGAACTTCATCCTTAAACAAAGTACGCAAAGGTTCAATAAGCTTAAACTTCAAATCTTTTGGCAAACCTCCAACATTGTGATGAGATTTGATGTTTGCAGCACCATCACCGCCACCGGATTCAACTACATCCGGGTAAAGCGTGCCTTGCACAAGGAACTTAACTTCTGCTCCAGATTTTCCAGCTTCTTCGATAACTTGACGCTGAGCTTTTTCAAAAGTGCGTATAAACTTTTCGCCAATAATCTTGCGCTTGCGCTCCGGCTCACTCACGCCTTTAAGTGCGTTCAAAAAGTCATCTTCTGCATCAACTGCAATAAGTTTAATGCCTGTTGCTTCAACAAAATCATGCTTAACCTGCTCAACTTCGCCTTTACGAAGCAAACCGTGGTCAACAAAAACGCAAGTAAGCTGATTGCCAATTGCTTTATGTACCAATGCTGCAGCAACAGCAGAATCTACGCCGCCAGAAAGACCACAAATAACTTGCGCGTCGCCAACTTCTTCACGAATCTTAGCAACTTGATCCTCAATAATATTAGAAGGATTCCAATTATTATCCAGCCCTGCACACTTATGTAAGAATGTAGATATAAGTTCCTGACCCAATGGAGTGTGTTTAACTTCTGGATGCCATTGCACACCGTAGAGTTTGCGACTTTCGTCTTGCATTGCTGCAACTGGAGCACCTTCTGTGTGAGCCAAAACCGTAAAACCTTCTGGAGCACGCTTAACAGCAACACCGTGACTCATCCAAGTATTCTGCGCAGATGGGGATCCGGAAAGTAAACCTTCAGAATCATCAATAGTTGCAGCAGTCTTGCCATACTCACCAAGTGCAGCTTTATCGACATCGCCACCAAGCTCATGAGCCATTACCTGGAAGCCATAGCAAATACCAAGAACCGGTACACCTGCTTCAAAAATCTTTGGATCAATGTCAGGAGCACCTGGTTCATAAACAGAAGCAGGACCACCTGAAAGAATAATAGCTTGAGGATCCTTAGCAAGCATTTCGTCAACTGGCATAGAGTGAGGAACAAGTTCTGAATACACATTTGCTTCGCGCACTCGACGAGCAATAAGCTGAGCATATTGAGCGCCAAAATCAACGACAAGCACTGGTCCTTTTGCCATGATTCTCCTTATATATATGTTCTAACACGATTCAACTTATAATAGTGAAACTTTGCGACGTTATATAATTACAAAACGCCGAAAATTAAACACAAAAGTTACACGTACAGTCTAACACTGCAAATAACGTTGGTAGATTTTTGTGCGAAACGCTTAACTATAAAGTATAAAATGAACATTAAATATAACATAATCTATACAAATGGCTCATTTTTTACGCACATAATCACACATTTTTTCAACACAAATGCACGAAGAAGTAACCAAACGAACAAAAGTCAGACGCTGGCACTATACTGAAACGGATGGAAAAAGAGCTGTAATACATTTGTTTTCCAGTCTCTATAACCAAATGGTAATGATCAAATTGCACTGAAAAGTGCTTGAGTACAGGAGTACACATGACGAGTCCTGTTATTGGCACACCTTGGAAGAAGCTAAACGCTCCAGTTTCCGAGGCAGCTATCGAAGGCGTAGACAAGTACTGGCGCGTTGCCAACTATCTTGCAATCGGCCAAATTTATCTTCGCAGCAACCCTCTAATGAAGGAGCCGTTCACTCGCGAAGACGTTAAGCATCGTCTGGTGGGCCACTGGGGCACCACTCCAGGTCTTAACTTCCTTATCGGCCACATTAATCGTTTTATCGCTGATCACCAGCAGAACACCGTGATTATCATGGGTCCAGGCCACGGCGGCCCAGCTGGTACTGCTCAGTCTTACCTCGACGGTACTTACACTGAGTACTATCCAAAGATTACTAAGGACGAAGCTGGTTTGCAGAAGTTCTTCCGTCAGTTCTCTTACCCAGGCGGTATTCCTTCTCACTTCGCTCCTGAAACCCCAGGTTCCATCCATGAAGGTGGCGAGCTCGGTTACGCACTTTCTCACGCTTACGGCGCTGTTATGAACAACCCAAGCTTGTTCGTTCCAGCAATCGTTGGCGATGGTGAAGCTGAGACCGGTCCTTTGGCTACCGGTTGGCAGTCCAACAAGCTTGTGAACCCACGTACCGATGGTATCGTGCTTCCAATCTTGCACTTGAACGGCTATAAGATTGCTAACCCAACAATTCTTTCCCGTATTTCCGATGAAGAGCTTCATGAGTTCTTCCACGGCATGGGTTATGAACCATACGAGTTCGTTGCTGGCTTCGACGATGAGGATCATATGTCCATCCACCGTCGCTTTGCTGACATGTTCGAAACTATCTTCGATGAAATTTGCGATATTAAGGCTGAGGCTCAGACTAACGATGTAACTCGTCCTTACTACCCAATGATTATCTTCCGCACTCCAAAGGGTTGGACCTGCCCGAAGTTCATCGATGGCAAGAAGACCGAAGGTTCTTGGCGTGCACACCAGGTGCCACTGGCATCTGCTCGCGATACCGAAGCTCACTTCGAGGTTTTGAAGAACTGGATGAAGTCCTACAAGCCTGAAGAGCTCTTCGATGAAAAGGGCGCTGTGAAGGAAGACGTTCTTTCCTTCATGCCAAAGGGCGAACTCCGCATTGGTGAAAATCCAAACGCCAACGGTGGTCGTATTCGTGAAGATTTGAAGCTTCCAAAGCTTGAGGATTACGAAGTCAAGGAAGTTAAGGAATTCGGTCACGGCTGGGGCCAGCTCGAAGCTACCCGTCGTCTTGGTGTTTACACTCGTGACATCATCAAGAACAACCCAGATTCCTTCCGTATCTTCGGACCAGATGAGACTGCTTCCAACCGTTTGCAGGCTGCTTACGAAGTAACCAACAAGCAGTGGGATGCTGGCTATCTCTCCGGCTTAGTCGATGAGCACATGGCTGTTACCGGTCAGGTCACCGAGCAGCTTTCCGAGCATCAGATGGAAGGCTTCCTCGAAGGTTACTTGCTCACCGGTCGTCACGGCATCTGGAGCTCCTACGAGTCCTTCGTACACGTTATCGACTCCATGTTGAACCAGCACGCAAAGTGGCTTGAGGCTACCGTTCGTGAGATCCCATGGCGTAAGCCAATCTCCTCTGTGAACTTGTTGGTGTCCTCTCACGTATGGCGTCAGGATCACAACGGCTTCTCGCACCAGGATCCAGGCGTAACCTCCGTGCTCTTGAACAAGACCTTCAACAACGATCACGTAATCGGCATTTACTTCCCAGTAGATTCCAACATGTTGCTTGCTGTTGCTGAAAAGGCTTACAAGTCCACCAACATGATTAACGCTATCTTCGCTGGTAAGCAGCCAGCTGCTACTTGGTTGACTCTCGACGAAGCTCGCGAAGAGCTCGAGAAGGGTGCTGCTGAGTGGAAGTGGGCTTCCAACGCTAAGAACAATGACGAAGTTCAGGTTGTTCTCGCTGGTGTTGGCGATGTTCCACAGCAGGAATTGATGGCAGCTGCCGACAAGTTGAACAAGCTTGGCGTTAAGTTCAAGGTTGTTAACGTTGTTGACTTGCTCAAGTTGCAGTCCGCTAAGGAAAATAACGAAGCTTTGACTGACGAAGAGTTCACTGAACTCTTCACTGCTGACAAGCCAGTCCTCTTCGCTTACCACTCCTACGCACATGACGTTCGCGGCTTGATTTATGATCGTCCAAACCACGATAACTTCAACGTTCATGGCTACAAGGAGCAGGGCTCCACCACAACGCCATACGATATGGTTCGTGTGAACGACATGGATCGTTACGAGCTTACCGCTGAAGCATTGCGCATGGTTGACGCCGCTAAGTATGCCGACGAAATCAAGAAGCTCGAGGACTTCCGCCTCGAAGCCTTCCAGTATGCAGTCGACAAGGGTCTTGATCACCCAGACTACACCGATTGGGTATGGCCAGGCGTTAAGACCGATAAGCCAGGCGCTGTCACCGCTACCGCTGCAACCGCAGGCGATAACGAGTAGTTTTAAGCTGATAAAGCTAAAATTGGTTAGCTAAAACATTTCGGGAGTCAATCGAAAGATTGGCTCCCGTTTTGTGTATTAAAACAAACAATGCAATAAAACTAGTTATATGCAAAATAAATTACATTTATAATTACTATTTTGTGCGTGTACAACATAGATAAGCCGTACAATAGAAAAAGTTTGTTTATATTGCAAAATGCAAAACTTACATTAACAATATAAACCTAGCAGTAACACGAAGTATCAAAGGAGAACGCATCGTGTCGCATATTAATGTAACAATTATCGGCAACGAAGATATGTACGGCAGAAATGCTGTTGCATTCGGAATAACACATATTCTGTCTAATAACTACAGCACTACTGTTTTTCGTCCATGCGCTCAACCAAATGACACTTTTACTAAACAACTTTTGGGTATCACAAATACTTCAGCGAAATTAGAGCAAGTTATTGCAACAACTCCAGAAATAGTTAGAACAAATAAAGACACAGTGCGAGGAGATATCGTTGCGCGCTATAACGGATTGTTGCAATCCACCTCTGCTCAAGCTTCTATTATTGTTTCTAGTGACGCAAACCCAGCATATGATCCAGAACTGTTTTCTTTCGACGCAACTGTTGCAGCTGACTTGGCATCACCTGTTTTTCTCACAGTTTCAGCTCAAGGCAGAAACTCACAACAAATTTTACAAACTATAGATTCTGCAAATGCTTGCGTTCTTAAATCATGCACACAAGTTTTAGGAGTATTTGTTACAAACTGCGATCCAGAACTTGGAGCTGAGTTAATGCGTGACTATAGCTCTAGGAATTATGCAAACTCAAACGACGAAGCATCCCGAGTAGGCCAAACTCCATTATGGGTTTTGCCACCAATAGATGAAGAAACTAAAAATTCTTCATTAGAAACATTCGTAAATTGCGTTCGAGAAAATGATGTTCTTAATGCTTTCCACCAACCATTTAAAGTTCCAACTACACCTTATGCTTTCCAATACAGTTTATTAGGGAAAGCAAAAGAAAATAAGAAAACTATAGTTCTTCCGGAAGGAGAAGAAGATCGTATTCTTAAAGCAGCAAACTATTTGCTAGAACGTGATATTGTAAATCTAATTATCATTGGAGAACGCGAATCTATTCTTGCTCGAGCAGAAGAACTAAATCTCAATTCTCTTTGCAAAGCTAGTTTCCAATCTATGCACGATGAAGCAATGCTAAGCCATATGATTACAAAACTTTGCGAATTAAGAGCAAAGAAAGGAATGACAGAAAAGCAAGCGCGTGAACAATTAACAGATGCAAGCTACTTCGGCACCATGCTAGTAGTACTAGGTCAAGCAGACGGTCTTGTTTCTGGTTCAGTTAATTCAACCGCTAACACTGTACGTCCTGCTCTTCAAGTTATCAAAACTAAGCCTGGTTCTAAGCTGGTTTCTGGAGCATTCCTTATGTGCTTCAAAGATCACGTATCTGTATTTGCAGATTGTGCAATCAACCCAAATCCTAGTGCAGAACAGCTTGCTGATATTGCTATTCAGTCTGCACACACTGCTGAGACTTTCGGACTCAACCCTAAAGTTGGAATGCTATCCTATTCAACGCTTGGTTCAGGAAAAGGGCCAGATGTTGATACTGTAGAGGAAGCAACACGCATTGCGAAAGAAAAAGCACCTGATTTAGCAATTGTTGGATCTATACAGTTTGATGCAGCATGGTCTCCTACAGTTGCTGCAGCAAAAGCAAAAAATAATAGTATTGCTGGTCATGTGAATGTATTTGTATTCCCTGATTTATGCGCAGGAAATATCGCTTATAAAGCCGTGCAACGCTCTAGCGGAGCACTGGCTGTTGGTCCAATTTTGCAAGGATTAAATAAGCCTGTAAATGATTTGTCTAGAGGAGCTTTAGTACAAGATATTATTAATACCGTTGCTTTAACCGCGTTAGAAGCACAATCAGAATAAACATAATAAAGCTCCTAAAACAGCATCACAGTGCGTACGTAACCTTGAGGTATTGCATTGCACTCAATATCTTTAAGTTTGTAGGAACTTAACGCTAAACTAGAGCGTGGCAATTTATAAGCCTTATCAATACTTATGGAGGATGCCCACATGGCAAAAACCGTTCTTGTTATCAATTCTGGTTCCAGTTCGATTAAGTATCAACTCGTTGACTTGGAAAGCGGTGAAGGCATCGCTTCCGGCATCGTTGAGAAGATTGGCGAGCCAGTTGACGGCCACTACAAGCACGTATTCAATGGCGAAAAGCATGAGTTCGATGAGCCAGTTCACGATCACGAGCAGGGCTTGAAACGCGTACTTGGATTCTTCGAAGAATATGGTCCAAAGCTTTCAGAATCTGGCATTGTTGCTGTCGGTCACCGCGTTGTTCAGGGTGGCTTAACATTCCCTAAGCCTGCATTAGTCAATGAAAAGACAATCAATAAGGTTAAGGATTTGGCAGTTTTGGCTCCACTTCACAACGGTCCAGAAGCTGTTGGCGCTGAAGTCATGACTGAACTTTTGCCAGATGTTCCACAAATTATGGTATTCGATTCTTCATTCTTCCATGATTTGCCACAGGTTGCAGCAACTTATGCTTTGAACAAGGAAATCGCAGATCGCTATCATATTCGTCGTTATGGTGCTCACGGCACTTCTCACGAATACATTGGCTCTGTTGTTCCAAGCGTTGTCGGTAAGCCTGCAGAAGGTTTGAAGCAGATTGTTTTGCACATTGGTAACGGTGCTTCTGCTTCTGCTCAGATTTCTGGAAAACCAGTCGAAACTTCTATGGGCTTAACCCCACTCGAAGGCTTGATGATGGGCGGTCGCACTGGCGATATTGACCCAGCTGTAGTATTCCACCTTATTCGCAACGCTCACATGAACGTGGACGAACTTGACACTCTCTTCAACAAGCGTTCAGGCATGATGGGTATGACTGGTCATGGCGATTTGCGTGATATTCACAAGCTCATCGCAGAAGGCGATGAAAACGCTAAGCTCGCTCTCGGCGTATACGTGCACCGCATTGTTGGTTATATTGGCAACTATACTGCTCAAATGGGCGGCGTTGATGTCATTACCTTCACAGCTGGTGTCGGCGAAAACGACGAAATTGTGCGCGCTCGCGTATGCGAAAAGCTTGAGCCATTCGGCGTTAAGCTCGATAAGGAAAAGAATTTGGTTCGTTCTAAGGAGCCACGCGTTATTTCCACTCCAGACAGCTCTGTGATTATTGCTGTGATTCCAACGAACGAAGAGTTGGCTATTGCGCGCAAGGCTGCAACCATTGCTGAAGCTGGTGAAGATAGCTACGGCAACAAGTTTGAGCACTAAATTGTTTGCGCTTAACGGCGTAGAACAAAATAAATAAATATGAATAATCCCGGGTCAAAAAGGCTCGGGATTATTTATTATTCAAGCATTCTATGCCACATTCCTGGAAAATCAGGAATCGTTTTGCGAGTAGTAGAAATATTTTTGATTCTTATATTTTCTATGCGTAATCCAAGCATTGCAGCAAAAGTTGCCATTCTGTGATCCGCATAAGTTTCCATTACTTCCCCATGCATATGATTACTTGGCTCAATACGAATGCCATCTTCGAGCTCTTTAGCACCAATCCCAACTCGATTCAATTCATTAACTAAAGCTTGCAAACGATTCGTTTCATGCCCTCTCAAATGCGCGATACCATGAAGTTCACTCGGACCGTCCGCAAAAGCAAGAATAGCTGCAATACTAGGAGCAATCTCTCCTGCTGCACTCAAATCAAGATACGGAATTGCTTTAATCGAACCATCGCTTTCCACATGCATTATTCCAGCATCATCGCTTGTTTTTTCAAAACTAACTTTTGCGCACATTTTCTCTAATATTCCAGGAAGCAATCCTCCAGGTTGAGTTGAAGAAAACGGCCAATTAGGTATACTGACACTTCCTCCAGCAATCAATGATGCTCCTAAAAATGGCGCAGCATTAGAAAGATCAGGCTCTATAGTAACAGTATCAGATAAAGCTATTTTGCTCTCTTTAACATGCCACATTGCGTTGCTAGTCATATTTACAACCCCACCCGCTTTGCAAATATCGTCCATAGTCATGCGAATATGCGGCATACTTGGCAATGTGTCACCAATATGTTTAAGACTTAAGCCTCCAGGTATACGTGAACCAATTAGAAGCATCGCAGAAATAAATTGTGATGATGAAGAAGAATCAATTTGCACGATTTTTTCAGAAAAATTATTTATTTTAAATTCGACTGAAGGTGGCGTAATAGTAAAAGGTAAGAAACCCTCTTCTCCTTGATACTCTACGCGAGCACCAAGCTGCTCTAAACCGTCAAGAACTGGCTTCATAGGACGCGCATAAGCTTGCTTATCGCCATCAAATCGCACAGCTTTATTTGCAAATAAAGCTAAAGCTGCAACGAAACGCATTACAGTTCCAGCTAAACCACAATACACTTCAGCATTATCTGGAATCCTAAAAACTCCGTCTTCTGGAGGAATTACACGAAGCTTAGTTCCATCTTCATTTAATGACTCACATCTAACGCCAAATGTAGATAAAGCGCTAATCATAAGCTCCGTGTCGCGCGAGCGCAATAATCCTTGTAAAACTACTGGTTTTGTGCCCAAAGCTGCCAAAATTAAATAACGATTCGACAAAGATTTACTTCCAGGAACCTCAATATAAGCTTTTAATTGATGATTAGCATACGGCGCTTTCCAAAAAGTAGTGCAATCTGCAATATCGTTAATACCACTCATACTATGAATACTATCGATTGACATGTACTGTTAAATAAGAATAAAAAGCAAAAATACGCATATTTCATTAGATATAAAAAGTCGGGGTGACAGGATTCGAACCTGCGACATCCTGCTCCCAAAGCAGGCGCGCTACCAAACTGCGCTACACCCCGAGGCTTTTGAACTGATCACCAGTTCCAAGCACAATCAATTACAATAGCGCACTTTGCAGACAAATGCAAATTACGACACACGTATTATGAAAATTTTTTCTTCATTACAAAATTCGACTAACAAAACTCATTACTAGCCACCAAACGATACAATAGAATTAGTTTAAAGAAAAAGGGGCTAAGTATGGGACGCTTCCAGCGAACAGAGGCAATGGGGTTAATATCATTCATAGTTTGCGCAGCTTGTGGAATGATTATTATGAGAATGTATATGGCAACAATGCCAGCGTTTTGGCAAATTAGCCAGCGACTATTCCTTACAGCTTCAACTATTGTGTCTTTGTGCAGCGTAGGCGCTTTTATTGTTGGATACTTGCGTACAAATAAAAAAGTTATCAGCCATCACTTAATTCGAGTAGCTAAGCACGCGTTTGAAATAACAGCGCTTTCTACGATTTACGGCGCAACGATGTTTCTTATGTCTTTTGCTTTGCTATCTATTATTAATAGCATTATTGGCAGAGCGGCAATGAACAGCTATTTACCAGTATTATGCTCAGCTTTATCTGGAATAGTTGGATACGCAACTCTTATTCAAGCTGAACTTCTTGAAGCTAAAACTGTGGCTTCCCTCCTGCCATTATTCGTTATTTCTGGAGCTGCAACTGCAGGTCTTACGACAGATGATCCGTACTGGTATAACAATAATTTCTCTCAACTTGGAGACCGCACAACATTTGCAGCTAGTATGTTTAATGCAACACTTGTTTTGTCAGGAATTTGCATTATCATAACGAGCTACTTTGCTATTACTGAATTCGTTGCAACACAGCACGAAATGCTACAACACAATAACCAAAAACTGATTAAACACTTCAAGATGCGCACAACTGTTATGGCAGCTTTGCTGATTCTTGGAGGAATATCGTTTATTGGAATAGGAACTTTTAGATACACGCCACATCCTTTCTTACATGATTTATGTGCTCGAGGAGTGACAGGATTAATTTGCACAATGCTTGTTTGCCTTCCATGGCTTGCTCCTAGGCTTTCTCGCACATTCTATATTGCTTCCGATTTAGCGGTTATTCTTACTGCGTGGGCAGGAAATCAGTGGGTACATGGAAATAATACTCTTACAAATGTTGAAGCATTATCATGTCTGCTATTTCTTGGATGGATTATTGTATTTTCACGACAAGTTGCGGCTATGCAAAGCGATCGTCTTCAATCAAAAATAAATCAAGCTTTAATATTAAATAGAAGCTCAAAAGCACAAATAGAATAAGAACAAAAGATAAATTAAACTAACAAAAGCAGCGTAGAAACTTAAATTTCTGCGCTGCTTTTAGTTTTTACAAGTCACGAACTTCTTTACGAATAAAGCATAATACTCAACATTCTGGCTTATGCTCGCTCATAAGAAGCAAGAAACTACGAGATTGTGCGACAATATTAAATCCTGCTTCATATAACAATTCCGGACCCTTTGGATTATATGTGTCCACAATCAACTTCCACTTCTCACCATAACGTTTATCTGGCAAAGTAAAAGTAATAGGTTCATAATGCGCATTAAAAATAAGAATAAAGTCATTATCAACCATTCTCGTTCCATACCAGTCAGTTTCTGGAATATCCGAACCATTCAAATAAATCATCACAGATAAAGCATGAGTATTTGACCAGTCCTCCATATCCATAACAGTACCGTTATGGTCAAGCCATTCAACTTGTGGAATATCGCTTACATCATCTCCAGCAGAACGACCCGTAAAGAAACGACGACGATGCAACACAGGGTGCTTCAAACGCAGGTGAATAAGCTTAGAAACGAAATCGAACATATCTCGCTGAGTTTCGTTATAATCCCAGCTTATCCACGAAATAGCATTATCTTGGCAATAAGCATTGTTATTACCATTCTGCGTGCGCATGACTTCATCACCAGCGCATATCATAGGAATGCCCTGGCTCATCAAAAGAGTTGAGAACAAATTACGTATTTGACGTTCACGCAATTCGTTAACATCGTGAATATTAGTAGGTCCTTCAACACCGCAATTCCACGAACGATTGTCGTTCGCACCATCGCAATTGCCTTCTTTATTAGCTTCATTATGCTTTTCGTTATAGCTAACTAAATCGTTCATAGTGAAGCCATCGTGAGCTGTAATAAAGTTCACGGAAGCTACAGGCTTTCGTCCATTTTGCTCATACAAATCTGAGCTACCCATAAGCCTGCTAGCAAATTCAGGTAATGTAGATGGTTGTGAGCGCCAAAAGTCGCGAACACAATCGCGATATCTTCCATTCCACTCAGACCAACTTGGAGGGAATCCACCAACCTGATATCCACCAACACCAATATCCCAAGGTTCAGCAATAAGCTTCACACTTGAAATAATGGGATCCTGCTCAATAATGTCAAAGAATGCAGAAAGTTTATCTACTTCTTGGAACTGACGAGCAAGAGTTGCTGCTAAATCGAAACGGAAGCCATCGACATGCATTTCAGTTACCCAATAACGCAAACTATCTGTGATTAACCGCAACGCTTTTGGAGAACGCATAAGTAAGGAATTACCAGTACCAGTAGTGTCAAAATAATGACGCTGATCATTATCTACAAGACGATAATATGCACGATTATCAATACCACGGAAACTCAAAGTAGGACCACGGTCATTGCCCTCAGCAGTGTGATTGTAGACAACGTCTAGAATCACTTCCATGCCTGCAGCATGATACGCCTTAACCATTGACTTAAATTCGTTAACTTGCTCTCCGCGCTGACCAGAGCTGGAATAAGAATTTTGAGGAGCGAAGAAACCAATAGTGTTGTATCCCCAGTAGTTACTTAATCCTTTATTTTGCAAGAAAGAATCGTTTACAAACTGATGGATAGGCATCAATTCTATTGCAGTAACACCAAGCTTCCTTAAATAAGAAATAACGCTTGGATGTGCAAGTCCAGCATAAGTGCCTCTAATATCTGGAGGAACACGTTTATCAAGATTAGTCATTCCACGAACATGAGCTTCGTAAATAACAGAATCATGATACGGAATCATAGGGTGCTGATCATTACCCCAATCAAAATACGGGTTAATAACTGCAGCCTTCATCGTATGATCCGCAGAATCCAAAGTATTCATTGCTGAAATATCATCTGGATTATCAAACCAATACGAGAAAAGACTCTCATCACCGTCTATATTTCCTTCAATCGCCTTGGCATATGGGTCAAGCAACAACTTATGAGGATTGCACCATAAACCATGAGAAGGATCATAGGGTCCGTGAACACGATAACCATAACGCTGACCAGGCTGTATGCCTGAAACATAGTTATGCCACACGTATGAGTTCTGCTCAGTCATATCAATACGTGTTTCATTATCATGCTCATCAAATAAACATAATTCAACGCGCTTTGCAACTTCGGAAAACAGCGCAAAATTCACGCCAGCGCCATCATAGTTTGCGCCAAGCGGATACATGGAACCTGGTCGTATATGCATAATATAAGTATCTCATATATTCGAGTAGTTTTCACGTCATGTTGACGTTATTTAAAAAAGCTTGAATTTTAAATGAAAGCCTCAATTAATAACGTAATTCCATGGATCGCAAGCTTCACCTAACCAAGCAACTTCTGGACGCTCTCCATACATTTCTTCTATGCAGTCAGCAATATCATTAATCGCATAAGTAAACCACAATGATTCAATAGCACTATGAGAAGTGTTAATAATCATAGGATATGTGTGTTGAATGTAATCTTCACCAGAAGAAAGACGCAGTTTCGATTCATATTTAGCTCGCTCAATTGCGTCAAGTGCAGGATGATGACGCAAATCGCTTGTAACATATACGTCAACTTTTTCCTTGCGAACTTCATCTAACAAGCTTTCCCCAGAACCAGGCAAAACAGCTACTGTACTAACTTTCGCATCAAGATTTCCAGCAACTTGAACACCAACTTTTGTATGAGGAAGAACGTTAAAAACATTTTGCGCAAAATCACGCAATGATATTGGCACATCCAAAACACCAATTCTGCCTAAGCCAATGTTACGTCCAGCAGAATCGATCTGTTTAGAAACAACAATTGGACGCAAATTATGAAGACCAAAATACTCTGCCGCAGCATGAGCAACTCCACGCCACGCGACATCCGCATTAGTGTGGCCAACCCATAGCGCACAATTATTACTAATTAAACGCTGTACAATTTCGCCACGAACAGTTTCGTTTGAAACTCCATGCACAGCTTTGAAAAATAGCGGATGATGAGTCACTAATAGGTTGGCACCCATTGATAACGCTCGATCAACTGCGCTAATCGTAGGATCACTGACACATACGATTCGCTGAATTTGGGAATTCAAGTCTCCAACAATAAGACCAGGCTCATCCCACTCTTCAGCAAAGCTTAATGGGTACAATGTTTCTATAGCTTCAATTACTTTGCTTAATCTAATCATTTCTTCTACCTTTAAGTAGTGTTAATGCGCTGCTAGTTGCCAATCTACACCAACTCCAGTAGAAACATTAAGAGGAACATCTAAATGCACAGCATTTTCCATAGCTTTACGCACAATATTTTCTACCTGCTCTTGCTCACCATGTGAAATTTCTAAAATCAATTCATCATGTATTTGCAATATTACTCGGCTACGAACTTTTGCTTCACGCAATCCCAAATCAACACGAAGCATAGCAAGTTTCATAATATCTGCGGCAGTACCTTGTATTGGAGCGTTAAGAGCTCCGCGCTCAGCAGCTTCACGAGATGCACGATTATTGGAAGAAAGCTGCGGGAAGTACCTACGTCGACCAAACATAGTTTCTGTATATCCAAGTTCTTTTGCCTTTGACACAAGAGATTCCAGATAGTCATGAACATTGCCAAAAGTATCAAAATACTTATTCTTCAACATTTCAGCTTCAGCCGGACTAATAGAAAGCTGTTTGGCTAGTCCATAAGTACTCAATCCATATGCTAATCCATAGCTCATAGCTTTTACATGAGAACGTTGATCCGGCGTTACTTGTTCAACAGGAATCTTATAAACTAAGCTCGCAACATATTTATGAAAATCTGCGCCGGAACGGAATGCTTCAATAAGAGTTTTATCATGAGATGCATGAGCCATAATACGAAGCTCAACTTGTGAATAATCACAACTCATTAAATATTCAAATTCTTCTCCTGGAATAAAAGCAGCACGAATCTCACGACCAGCAGCATTCCTATTAGGAATATTCTGGAGATTAGGATCAGCAGAACTTAAACGACCAGTTGCCGCAATAGTCTGCTCAAAAGTTGTATGGATGCGCCTATCATCATAATGAGCCGCATCAATTAAACTTTGCACAATCTGCTTCAATTTATTAGTTTCGCGATGTTTAAGTAAGGCGCCCAAGAATTGACTTGCAGGCTCTTCGGGATCGAGTTTAACGTACATAGCTTGCAAAGCTTCGGCATTAGTCGTGTACGAGCCATTCTTTGTGCGACGAGTAGGTTTAAGACCAAAATGCTCAAAAAGTATTTGCTGCAACTGCTTAGGACTTTGTAAATTAACAGAACTATCTGCAACTTTCCAAGCCATATTTTGCGCGAACTCAGCATCTGCAGAAAATTGCTTAAGCATACCACTTAAACGTTGCATATCAACTGCAGCACCGACGTCTTCCATGCCACGCAAAACTCGCGAAATAGGCATTTCCAAATCAGTCATCAAACCAGTTTGTTTTCTATCATCAAGTGTTGAAGCAAAATGAAGAGCCAAAAGACGAATAAGAAGCGCAGTTCTTAAGAATTTAGCTTCACGCGCTTGAGTTTGCTTTTCATTATTTTCTTCTTCACTGGCTGGCGTTTCATCGTCAATAAGAAGATCGAGCTCACCCTGCTTAGCTTCATTTTCACCCAAATTATCTTCATCTGACTGAATATCTAAATAATGTTCAGCCATATTTTCTAAAGTTTCAGCTCGAAAATCAGGCTCCAATAAATATGATGCCAATCGAGTATCAAGAAGTGGAGTGCCAAATGAATTATTCGAATCGAATAATTCTAACGATTTTAGCAATCCCAAATGCTTTTTATAATCATGCAATACTGTTATTGAAGAATTTTTTTGCAAGAACTTTCGCAACATCTCGAGCAAAGCTCGATCTGCCGATTGCAAATCAGACGCGTACAATAACACAGCTTTATGAGCAACAAGAATTATTAAAGAATCTGCAGTCAACTCAAAATGATGTTTTGAATTCTTCTTGCACTCATGAGCGTATATTACAACTTCTTGATTTTTCAGTATAGGTTCGGCACATTTACGAGAATTATTTATAATTTTTTCGGAACTTAATTCTTCAAAATTCTCTTCTTCGGAACTTAGTTGGTCGAAAGTATCTTCAGTATTTTTTGAATCTTTCTTTATTTCTGTATAAAGTAAAGAAGAAACGGAATTCTCCCAATTAATAAAGTCTTCTACAGTTTTAACATGATGCAAGTCAATGCTTGCTAGCATTTCTTGAAAATTTTCTGCGTCAATATTTGATTGATCACCTTGAACTAGCTCATCGTTATTAGCATTACCTTCATACGTAGACGAAAACATTATACGCATATTATTTTCAATAGATTGTTGCGTACCGTTGCTAAAAGTTTTGAGAATCTTTCTCTTTTTTAATTCGCCAAATTCAAGTTGAGACAGCAAGATTCCTAATTTTGCAGCATCAACATCACCAAAGCACAAATCATCTACAGTTACGCCTAAATCCAAATCGCAAACTAAAGCATTAACTTTACGGTTTAAACGAACTTGATCAATATTTTCTCTTAAAGCTTCTCCCTTTTTACCGCTAATCTCATTCGAATGTTCAATAATATTTTCTAGGCTGCCGAATTGATTAATCCATTTAGCAGCGTACCCATCTCCAACACCTGGAACTCCTGGGATATTATCTGCAGTTTCTCCTCTTAACGCTGCTAGATCAGGATATTGCTTAGGCGTAACATGATATTTTTCAAAAACAGCATCCTTATCCATTTCTTTTAAATCTTTAAAATGCTGTCCTGGATACAAAACAGTAATATTGTCATCTATAAGTTGGAATGCATCACGATCGCCAGAAAGTACCAAAGTTCTATAACCGGCATTCGCTCCCATTGTTGCAAGGGTGCCGATAACATCATCACCTTCATAACCTGGTTTCTCAATATAAGTGATACCAAGAGCTTTAAGCATCTGTTGAATAATAGGAAGCTGCGAAAGAAGCTCCTGCGGAGCAGCATCACGAGTACCTTTATATTGAGGAAGCATAGTATTTCTAAAAGTTCCACCTTTAACGTCAAAAGCAATAGCTAAGCGGTCAGGCTTCTCTTTTTTTACAACCTGCGAAAGCATAGTAATAAATCCCCAAATGGAATTTGTTGCTTGCCCAGAGCGAGTAGAAAAATTATCTGCAGATATTGCAAAAAAAGCACGGAACGCAAGAGAATGGCCATCGACAACCAACAACGTTCCTTTCTCATTCTTAAGTTCCGAAGAATGTTCTTCAACGATGTCGGTATTCACTGTTGACTACTCACCCACGTTCCGTAATTACTAATAAATAACTATGCAGTTATATAAAAATGAATAAATATAACCCTACTAATTTTCAGATGAAGATTCTGCTTTATCATCGCTATACTTTGCAATAATAGCCATTGCAAGACGCTTCTTAGGGATACGCTGATCCATAGAAGTTTTTTGAATCCAGCGGAAAGCACCCTGCTCAGAGAATCCAGCCTTATCCATAAGAAGACCTTTAGCACGATCTACAAGCTTACGTTCTTCTAAAGTATCTTCAGCTTTCTTCAGCTTTTCTTCTGTCTTCTTCAACTGATCTTCAGCATCGTGTAACTTGTTTTCTGCACGTTCAACACTATCTAATAAATCGTTGATCTCGCTAAAGCGACCCATAGCAACTTCCAAAGCAGGAAGAAGTTTAGATTCTTCATACGGTTTAGTAACGTACGCCATCGCTCCAGCACCAGTTGCTTGTTTTACTAAATCTGACTGTGAAAAAGCAGTGAGCATTACTACAGGAGCAATATTCTCATCACAGATTGTTGCAGCGGCGGTAATGCCATCCATAACAGGCATCTTAACATCCATGCATACAACATCTGGATGATTTTCACGCGTCAACTCAATAGCTTCTTGACCGTTAGCAGCCTGACCTACAACTTGATATCCGTTATCTTCAAGCATTGCCACTAAATCCATACGATTAACTGATTCATCTTCTGCAACTACCACAGTACGAATATGATTGTTTTTCTTTTCTTTAGATTCTCGCTGAGCAGCTTCATCATCTGCAGCTTTGCGCAGCTCATCATCAGTAAGTACCTCAGGCATCGCTGGCTCTGTCCCTTCATTTTCATCCATACCTGGCATATTCAAAACCTCACTTCATTGCCACACATTCACAGGGCAACATCACCATGCATCTTTAACATGGCGCTCACGCAACGGCACACTCACAAACACTAGTGGAAATTGCGCATCATAACACAATTTGCAAGTCATTAAAATACCGCACGCGCACCATGTTCGTGTCAATTAATAATATCATAAGAATTGCAAGACGCGCGAACAAGCACATACAATTAGCACTATTTTGCTTATTTTATATAATCGCAGATAATAATACAGCCAGCGCACCAAGTATTGCCTGAGCAACGCACATAGGAAAAGCGTTCTTGTAATCACCTATAAGCACACATTTAGTAAACTTATAAGCTTTAATTGCAATGACTAACAATAAGAGCCACTGAAAAGCAGCAAAAAATAAATGCCATGAAGTATTGCATACAATCGCACTAAAACTGAGGAAAACTTCAACACTATAAAAGCGCCATATTGATGGCACTGTAGAAGGTAACACAATAATCAAAACAGAATATGCAATCAAAAGAACAGCAGAAACAATGCTCATAGCAGCGCATAAACGCCTACCATTGCGCTCGCCAATTTTAACCATAGCAGTTATTTTTCCATGCTCTTTATCGCTTTTAATATCTCGAAGATTGTTTACCATCATTAAGCAAGCCGAATAAGCACCAGGAATGCAAGATATTAGCAAACAAGCCAAAATCCTTTGCCCGTTATTGATAAATATGCTAGTTTCTGGAATACCAATTCCGTATGTAATTGCGCATAACGAACCAATAAAAGGAACAGGACCGAAAAATACAAACGCACTTACTTCTCCCCAACCCTTATAACCGTAAGGATGTTTACCCCCGGCATAAAACCAGGCTGCAGCAAAGCACGCAATTCCAAGTAAAATAAACCAATATATTCCAGTTCGCAAAACAATAATCAAACCAAAAATACAAGAAATAAAAGCAGAAATTATTACAGCTTTAAGCACAGATTTCGAGGAAATTCCAGCATTTGCAAGGCGCCAAGATACATCGCATAAAGGCTTTGAATTATTGCTACTTAAAGCACGCAAACTACGATTCTCATCCAAGCCATTCAATCCGTCACAATAATCATTGGCATAATTGACGGCGATTTGTATAAACGCAGCAACCATGCAGCACAAGAAAAATTGTATAAAACATTGCTCTAGATGCATAATTGGTTCTTCAAAATACGAAAATCGCATCATTCTAAATGAAACCGCAAACGCCATAACAACAGGAACTAAGCCTATTGGAAGCGTGTAAATTCTTGCACCCTTAAGCCAAATTTTTACACTTTTCATCAAAAGCCTCATAAATTATTTATGATTTATTTATTTATGATTTACACAAATATTTTACACTAAATTTGGCAAAAAGATTGAAGTGCATATTGGTAAAGCAATAATAAGTGCAGAAATAACTAAAGACAAGAATCCACGCCATCCGAATGGGTATTTGTAATACGAAGACTTGCGTGTACGCAAATAAAAGCCGCGCTCTTCCGCTGCTAGCGCAGAACTATCTGCTTTACGCACTGAAGAAACCAAAAGAGGCACAATAAGAGGCATCATAAGTTTTAATTTTTTAAATGGATTTTTACTATCGTATTCAACTCCGCGAGCCATTTGAGCTTCTGTGATTTGAGACATTTCTTGCGCAAAAATAGGCACAAAACGAACCGCAGTAGTTATAGTAAAAGCATAACAATATGGAATATGCAAATATTGGACTACAGCATTTGCAAGATCGTTTAATTTAGTTACTGTTAGCACTGTAACAAGAGGAAAAGCAAAACAGAACAAACGCAAAGAAGCTTTCGCTCCAATATCAATACCTCTTAACGTAAACCATAGAAAAATATAGTTCCCACTTTGAGCAATAACAGTTTGTAGCAAAAACATTACGCAAGAAATTATTAGCATAGCTTTAATAAGGCCAAATAATGTTTTAACAACATGAGTAAAAGCCATGCCAACAAAAATAATAACAGCTAGCGCAATAAGTACAGAATACTGTTTAGCAATAAATATGCTTATTACAATACTCGCAGCAAGAATTAGCTTCGCAATAGGGTTTGTGCGGTGAAGGAATGTGTTGCCTGATTGATATGTTAATAGTCTCGTTTTCATAAATATCAGATGCCTTTATTTTACTTCTAACTATTCTGCTGATTATGCTGCTTATTCTGACTAAGTTTTGCGATTTTACCAAAACGCAACGCTTCAACTAATTCTTTTCTCGTGTACAATCCATCGCATTGCTTGAAACCGTTAGAAACCAAACCTTGGCAAACAGCACACAATAATGGTGGATATAAAGAAGCAGCTGAGCAGACATCTGGTTTTTCAAAAACATCATGCGCCGAACCATCAATAATAAGCTTTCCATCATTAATCGTTATAAGTCTAGTTGCATAATCAAGCACAACTTCCATATCATGACAAACCATAATCACGCAACAACCGTGAGCTCGCAACTCCTCAACCACTTGCATAATTCTCACGCATTCATGGTAATCAAGCCCACAAGTTGGTTCATCGAGAACAAGTATTTTAGGACGCGTTACGACAGTTGCAGCCAATGCCACCATTTGTCTCTGCCCTCTAGAAAGCATGAATGGACTGTCAGTAGGATTTAAGTCAAGTTTCTCAATAATTTCCATTGCATGCGTTTTCGCTTGACTAGAATCTTCACCAATTAAAATACAGCTCAACTCTACTTCTTCAAGAACAGTCTCTTTACATAATTGATGATCAGGATTTTGGAATAATGTCGCAACATATTTTGCTATTTGACTAATTCGCAATGGCTTGGTGTCGATACCGTCAATTGTCACACTACCTTCAGTAGGTCTTAGTAAACCGTTAATAATTTTTGTAATAGTAGTTTTTCCGGCACCGTTTTTACCAATTAATGCGATCAATTCACCAGCATAAGCATCAAATGAAATATCTTTTAGAGCCTTGACATCATTTGCATAAGCAAAACTCACATGATCTATTGAAAGGCATGGCTTATCAATATTATTAACTGCATTGTTAGCTCTTTTAGAATCTTCTTTATTAAGTTCTAAATCAGCTTCTACATCATACACATCATCGCGATTAGAAAGTTTAAAATAATCAGAACGCAAAGTTTTAACAATAGTATTTACAGTCTCATCAACGCCAACACTAAGAGGTGCTGGATCGCAAATTTGTTCATCTTGCAATTGTTTAAGCAATCGCGTAGTACGTGGATAATTAATACCTACTTTACGAAGTAACTCTATATCTTTAAGAGCTTCGCAAACAGGAGCATCGAGAACAAGCTCACCTTTAGAAAGCACTATAAGACGCTTGCAATATTCACTTAATAAAGCTACTTTTTGCTCAATCACTACAATAGTAATACCAAAGTTTTTATTCAAATCACTTAAAACATCGAAAATCATACGTGAAGAAACTGGATCCAGCGCACAAGTAGGCTCATCTAAAACCATCACTTTAGGCCTTAAAGCCAAAATAGCAGCTATTGCGACCTTCTGCTTTTGACCTCCAGATAGCGTGTCTAAATCACGATTTCGCAAATTGCTAATACCAACAGTTTCTAGTGCATTTGCTATACGCTCAGGAATTTCATCGTGCGAAACTCCGAAGTTTTCTAAGCCAAAAAGCAACTCATCTTCAACGTTTGCAGCAACCATTTGCGCATCAATATCTTGAATAACAGAGCCAATTAAACAAGCAATATTAGTGAGCTCAAGAGTAGTAGTGTCATGACCAGCAATTCTGACAGTTCCGAAAAACTTTCCCGAATAATGGTGAGGAATTGCTCCAGAAAAAAGTGAAGCAAGAGTTGTTTTACCAGACCCAGAAGGTCCAATAATTCCAACGAATTCACCTTGATGAATACTAAGGTTTACTTTATGAAGAGCATAGTTGCAATTATCTTCATTGTCTTTTTTATCTTTATTTGCAACACTTTCATCACTATGAGTATCGTAACGAAAAGATACATTGCTTAATTCAAGCAATGGCACTTCTTTTACTGATTCATCACTTTTTTTCATAGGCTCTTTACACGGTTCGGCAGAATCAACTAAATGATTATCTGCAACATATTTTTCTTGCTGAGACATAACATTCCTAACTCTAACACACCGAGCAAACGCTAAAAAATTAATAACACAAAAACACAAGTTGACATCAATCATATTAGACTGATGCCAACTTGCTTTTATACCTTTATATTTATACTTCTATGACTTTATACATTTATACGCATTAAACACATTCGTTAATAATGATGTATAACGTGCAATTAAACATGCAATCATAAGAATTTCTTAGTTACATTATTTATTATTTGTGCAATACAAGTCGCAATGGAGTATAAAGAATTTCAACAATAATCGCATTAAATGCAGCAGTACCAAAAATAATTGGCATCATTACGATTACCATGTTTGGAGAATGAAGAATAAAGTAAGCAGCAATAGAAGCGAAAATGCAACCAGAAATTACTGTTGTAACAAAAGTTGCAATAAATGGGAAAACACTTACTTTACGAGCAGCATCCTTTGGGAAGAGATGGACATATCCAATTAAAATAGCTGTCATAATAATTGCAGCAGGAATGTCACACGCATATTCAAGGAATGGAATCGAAGTATTAAGTTGGATTAATGTTGCAGCAAGAGCTCCAATAATAGCTCCTTGATAAATCTTTGGACGAACCAACAAAATCGCCAAGCAGAATGAAGCAATAACAAACTCAGGCTGGATATTTCCAATAGAAAGAGGCTTGGCAACAGTAAAATCAAGAATGCATCCTGCTGCAAATAGAACTGCAACCAGCACTAACGAAGTAATATTTAGTGCATGATTCTTAACTTTCGCATTTTTCATCATTACCGACGCAACATCAGCAGTTGCATTTGCGACGCCGCTAGTAGCTTCCATAACTTTTTCATTAGTTTCATTAGCCATGATTTCTCTCCTTGTTTAAGCTTCATATTATTTGAATACAAAGCTATCGAATATTTTGTTGTGATTTGTGATTTGTGATTTGTGATTTGTGATTTGTGATTTGGTTATTTTTGAAATTTAAGGCTTGTATACAAAAAGACCCCCGGGGCTTACCCGGAGGTCTTTTACAAGCTTTTATACGCAGCTTCTAAAACTTCAGAGTAAACTCACGCCAAAAAGAAGACTGCCACCACCACATACGTGCAGCATTAAGAGTATCGAAAGATTCAGCATTCATGTTCATGTTAAGCATGATGTCTGCCTCCTTAACTCATTAATACTAACTGTGGTTCACGCACAAACCCCAACCGAAGTATTCGATATTTGTTTGTGTTGGAAATGATGCTAACACCATAAAAGTACAAATGCAAACATTTTTTCAAAAATATTCTCCTAATGAAATAATTATTACAAAAATATTTATAAATTTATTATTCGTAAATCCTTATTTTGCAAAGAAAATCTCGTTTTAAATAAAGAAACTCCCGAAATAATGTAAAAGAAAAAATTTACTTAAATAAATGCAACACGCTGATTCATTTAGTTATTTTAGAATTTTTTACATTTTGACTCTTTAATTGCTGAGCAATTTGCAATTTTACTGCAATAATTCGCTTTACAGACTCATCAATTCGAGACTCAGGTATATTACCTTGACGAACTGCATTAACAACAGAATAATACGCTTGACGCAAATTTGCAGGAGAAAGTAATATATCGATGCCTGCTTTAATTCCTGTAATTGCAGCAACTCCAGGAGAATAGCGCAACGATATTGCGCCCATTCCTAAAGAGTCAGAAATAAGAATACCTTTATAACCAAGCTTTTTACGAGCTAAACCAGTAACAATTTTCTCAGACATGCTAGCAGGAATATCATCACCTGTAATCTTCGGATACGACACGTGACTGACCATAATAAACTTAACACCAGTGTCTACAGCATCTTTGAATGGTACTAAATCTATTTTTCTTAACGCAAGTGGAGTTTGGTTCGAAACAGTAACGCCTTTGTGAGAATCCTCAAAAGTTGAGCCATGACCAGGAAAATGCTTATACGTGGCAAAAACGTGATGCTCTTGCAAACCGTCAGTAAACGCATCTGTCATATTTGCAACTAGCGAAGCATTAGAGCCGAATGAACGCTTGATCATCAGGTTATTATCCGGATTAGTAATCACATCAGCAACTGGAGCAAAATCAACATTAAAACCTAAATTCGAAAGATAATTACCAATGTAAGCACCAGTTTTATAAGCTTTGCGAGTTTTCTTAGTCGCTCCAATATCCCTCATATTAGGCGAGGAATTAGCACCCATTTGAGGATTTGAGCTAACTCGCGCAACAGTGCCACCTTCTTCATCAACAGCTACTAAAGCAGGCAGTGACACTCTAGATTCGCTTATTGATTGCAACCCAGAAATCATTTGCTGAGTTTGATTAGGATTCTGAATATTCTCCCTGCTATACATTATTCCGCCAACAGGTATGGAATTAAACGACTGCTGCATTTGCGAGCCAGAAGATACCACAGTCCCGTATGTTCCAGCTAATTCTTCAGGCTTAACTATGAACATTTGAGCAACTTTATCTTCAAGAGACATCTTTGATAGCACATTTTTAACAACACTGCTATTAGGGTCAATCCCCCGTCTTGCTTGCCTTTTACGTGCTTGCTTTAGTGCTTCAAGTTTTTTAGCCACATCCGCAGGGTTAACTGTTTTCTTACTAACATAAGTTTTAGAAGAAACATTAAAAAAATGCGAGCGCATAACAGATACTGCAGCAAACATAGATATTGTAAGTAAAACAATAGCTATAATAGCCACTAAAATAGCAGCAAAACGCTTTCTTGGAACAACACTTGCAATTTGATTATGATGCTGAGCACTACGATATTGCATAGTGCGACCATCTACATAATGCGGACTGCTTTGTAGTTTACGTGTCCTTTGCTTTCGCATAACGAGTTTCCTCTAATTCGCTAAAAATGAACCAAAAAGTAGTAGCGTAATACTAATGCCTATTTATCTCACAAACATAGCCAGTTTTACCGCTAAAGGTTTTACGCAATGTAGGAGTCGTAAATAAATCATCGCGCTGATCATTCCAAGACCACTCATCATTTAAACGCCAAAGCATAAGATAGAACTCAGGCTCTCCATCTTTATCGTTTCGACTTGGTTCTCCTGGCAACCAGTTTTCATACTTTACTTTTTCACCAGTAACCCAGTGCGCAAATACGTCACCATTCTCACGTTGCGAAGTATAACCGCCAATCCACACATACTTAACGCCTTCCTTTTTCGCCATATTGATTACCTTTTTCTCTTTACTCTTACTGGTAAGAGTTACTAAGTAACCACCATCTTGCATGCATGCACTATTAGCTTCAGTCCACTTCACATCGCCCTTATGTAGCACGAAGCGAGTTGCACCCTTCTTATAATTCTTCTTCTTAATTGGCTTAAACGACAAATCATCACCAATACCACCAGACTGATGATTCTTGGAATCTGCAACCAATGCAGAAACCACTCGATCAGCATACGCATTCGAAGAAGAATCAGAATCATATTCTAAACAATAAACATTATCTTGATTGACTCGAATTCTATTCATTACCTCTTGCATATCTGAAATTGAATTCATATCCCAGAAGTAACCATTCGTTTCATTCGCAATATTTTGCAGAGTACTTGAATCAGCTTCACTAGTACCAATCAAATATACAGGAATACCTTTTTCTTTAGCTAAAGAAATAACCTCATCAGCAGTATGAGTACTCTCATTATCTTGACCATCAGTAAACGCAATTACGCAATTAAAGCCAGGATGATTAGAAGCATTAGTAATTCCGGTATAAAGTGCGTCATACAAAGCTGTCATGCCGTAAGGAGTCATATTATCAATGCCTGTAAGCAATCGATCTTTATCGTTAGTATACGTTGCCATATACATTAAGTAACTATCGAAAGATATAAGCTCTCCTGTATCGCCAACCTTATAATTAAGATTGCGCACAAAATCACTCATAGTACGTTTCATCGTATCTATAGAATCTTCCATAGATCCAGATTTATCAAGCAGAATTTCGTAATTAACACCTTGTTTATCTTTAATGCGCTCAACTTTATGGATAAGTCTTTCAGCTTCTCTGCCACCACCAATCTTCTCACGAATTGCAGCAGTAGGAGAATCAATTTCCAAAGCTTTTCCACTACTATCAGTAAGCGAAAAGTACAGTTTTACATGAGGATATTTAGATACGTCAGAGTCAACAATTTTCAACTTATAATCCGCGTATTTATTGGATTTCATAATTTCTTTTCGCAAAGTTTCGTAAGGAATTTGTTTTGGTCTCATATAATCCCAAATGCAATACCCGAAAATACTTGAAAGAATAACAGCAATCATAACAATAATAGCTATAATAATATTCCTTCGCTTCGCATCATTTTCAGCAGCAACTTGCGCATACCCGTATTGTTGTTGATACGGGTATTGTGTATTTGCTTCAGGGCGATAATACTGATTAGGAATGTTGCTGGTATAAAATACTTGCGTTTGCGCTTCAGGATGAGGCTGCTCTGCTTGCTGAGACTGAGTATTATTTGCTGAAGAAGTAATTTCTGCACCACACTGCGTGCAGAACCTCGTATTATCTTTTAAAATAGCTCCGCAATTAACGCAGTACATGATTTTCTTCTTTCTCTTCCTTATTAGTAAAACATTCACATACAGTTATAAAAAACCAAACTATCTGTTAATTCTATACCCTGCTTCAAACACAAAGCCGAGGATATCGCAACAAATGCAATTATCCTCGGCTTTTATAATGAGCGAACTTATTAGTTCATTTATTTACTAATAAAACCTCACGAATTCCTATAGCGCTTGTGACTCTTAATACGAAGTAGCAATACGCTCGCAGCAGCAATAAGTATTGAGCATACAGCAGTAACTACGAATATATTACTGCCTGTCGCACTTAAACTATGAAGCTGTTGCGAAACTGCATTGTTTGTTACTGTGATATCTGTCCAAGCAACTTGATTACCTTTCTCGTCAACCAAAACAACCGTATGCTTTCCGATGTATCCAGCTGGGAATTGAGCATCAAACTGAGGCTTGCCATTAACCATGCGAACAGTCACAAACTTTGAACCATCAGCACCCTTAAGCAAACGAGGAGACGAGTAAATGTACGCGTATGCATAAACTACTCCATCGCGCTGCAAACGCTCGATGAACTCGCTGTTTACAAGATTAATTCTTACACTGTTAACAACACCTGCAGTTGCAACGTTATTGTTACCAACGCTAAGAGTTCCCTTTAATTCTGGATTAAGCTGCTGAACAGTTTCAGGAGCGGTAGGAGCTGGAGCAGCTGATGCTGGCTTAGCCGGTGCAGAATGCTCAGACTTAGCTGGCGCAGACTGTTCAGACTTTGCAGGTGCAGAATGCTCAGACTTAGCCGACTCAGTCTGTTCAGACTTTGCTGGTGCAGAATGCTCAGACTGGGCTGGCGCAGACTGTTCAGACTTTGCTGGTGCAGAATGCTCAGACTGGGCTGGCGCAGACTGTTCAGACTTTGCTGGTGCAGAATGCTCAGCTGGAGTTTCAGTCTTAGACTGATCCGGATTAGTCTGACCTGGCTTAGTCTGACCTGGCTTAGTCTGACCTGGCTTAGTCTGATCCGGCTTCGCTGGAGTTTCATGCTCAGATGGCTGAGGCTGAGGAGTCGGCGCCGGAGCAGGATTCACAGGACCAGGAGTTGGAGTTGGAACTGGCGCTGGTTGCGGACCAGGCTGCGGCTGAGGTCCAGGAGCTGGTGGCTGAGGTGTTGGCACTACAGGACCAGGCTGAGGATTAACAGGACCAGGACCAGGCTTAGGAGTTGGAGTCTTTTCTGCATTAAGCAACACAGCAGTCGAAAGAGCAGCAACCTTATATGTTCCGTCGGCAGAAACATTAGCCTCTTGAGCTTGAGCAGCGTCATTAACTTTGCCATTAGCAACAAGAGCAGAATACTTTCCTGCTGGAATCTTTACTTGAGTTTCAGCATTATTAGCATTGAACACTACGACGTATTGCTTATCTGCATCTTTAAGCGTGTAAGCAATTACACCATCAGGAGTGCCATCAATCATCTTCATGTTCTTGTTAATTGTTGCATAATCAAAATCACGAAGAGATTTAATGCTCTTGCGTAACTTCAACAATCCCTTGAAATAGTTCACGGAATCAGACTTTTCTGTTGCACGATTCCAATCAAGAGCATTGTCTTTATCTCCAGAATTGTAGCTATTAGCGTTACCGTTCTTAGTTCGCAAGAACTCCTGACCAAGTTGAATGAATGGCATGCCACGAGAAAGCAAAATCATTGAATTTGCAAGCTTTACTCGCTTCAATCGTACGTCTTCAGTGTCATGAGTAGCAGAAACCTTTAGCTTATCGTACAACGACAAGTTATCGTGAGCTTCAACATATTGAACAATTTGACCTGCATCAGCAAAGTGCGTTTCAGCATTACCATTCCAACACTTGATAGTACTCTTACCATCTGCAGTCTTACTGCCTGTACCAAATTGGCAACCGAGCAAATTATGCTCAAGCAAAGCCTTGGTGTCTTTACTAGTATTGCCATTGACAAAACCAGTAGACGCATCACCAAACACAGAACCCTTCGTAGAATCACGGAAGGAATCGTTAAAGAACGCTACACCTGGAATCTTATAAGCATTTGGCTGAATAGTAGACTCGCTCTTAGGAAGCAGTTTATTCATATCCCAGCCTTCGCCGAGCACAATAATTGAAGGATCAATCTTATTAAGCTCAGCACGCACTTCCTGCATAGTCTTCAGGTCAATTAAGCCCATCAAATCAAATCGGAAGCCGTCAAGGTTGTAATGCGTAGCCCAATACTTCACAGAATCCAAAATATACTTGCGCATCATTTGACGCTCAGAAGCAGTATCGTTACCGCATCCAGAATTACCATTCAGAGCGCCATCCTTATAACGGAAGTAATATCCAGGAACTGTCTTGTTAAACGAATGCTTTTGCACATCATGAACATGGTTGTAAACAACATCCATAATCACACGCAAACCAGCCTTATGAAGGCCAGCAATCATTTGTTTAGCTTCCTTAACTCGCGTTGTTGGATTAGCAGGATTCGTAGAGTAAGACCCCTCAGGAACATTGTAATTTTGCGGATCATAACCCCAGTTTTGAGCTCCTGGCTGACCGTAACCCAAGTTACCTGCTTCATTCACAGAACCAAAATCATACATTGGCATGATTTGTACGTGAGTGACACCAAGCGACTTCAAATAATCAAAGCCAGAAATATTATGCTTATCTGTGGTCTTAGTACCTTCTTCTATTACTCCAAGATACTTACCACGATGAGAATCGCTAATACCAGAGTTTGGATTGATTGAGAAGTCACGAACATCCATTTCTGCAATTGTTGCGTCACTTGGATTCGTAAACTTTGGCATACGCTTTCCAGCGTTACCAGCGTCTTTATCTGCTAATACAACAGAACGCTCACCATTTACTACTGCAGCTTTAGCATAAGGATCAGCAGAAACATTCACTGTGCCATCAGCAAAATGAACTTCATATGCGTAAGCCGTATTAGCTTTGTCGCCATCAAGCTTTACAGACCATACGCCATGATTTTCTGCTTTCATAACTGTTTCTTTATCTTTTTCAGCTTTTTCAGCAGTTGACTTATAAGTAATCAACTTTACTTCAGTTGCTGTTGGAGCCCAAAGCTTGAAAGTAGTTGAAGAAGCAGAATACACAGCACCTAAATCATCGCCAGTATAAGCGTATTTCTTATCGAATTCATCGGTACGAATTACGCTAGCACCAGTTTTCGAGGAAGCAGAAAGCTTAATACCTGTAGCTAATCCCTTAATACTCAACTCATACTTATGCTTAATATTAAGGTCATTCTTGGTTTCGATAGTAATCTCTGAACCATTAGCTTTAGCAGAAGCAATTTCAACTTTCTTGCTAGGATTTTCACTAGTATCCAAAAGTGTTACGTCAGAGTCTTTTACAGAAGACACATCTCCAGATACTTTTACAGCTAACTTCTTTAAACCAGCAATATCAGCAGACATCACGTGAGCTGTAAGTTGTGGCATAGTAGCGTTTAAATACACTGTCATGTCATCTTGCATTAACCAGACTTCAGCACTACCCTTGTTTGGATCACTTGGATCTATCTTAATAGCATTGTTTGGAATACTGCGATCGCTAGGATCTTGCTGATTCCAAGCGTCAATTGGCGTAGATTTTCTAACTTTGAAACCAACACTGTCAATACCACCATCATTCTTAGCAGTAAAGGTTGCAACTTTGCCGTAATCGTCATGCGAAGTGAAGTAACGAGCAGATCCATTAGTTCCGTCGTTCCAAGTCCACATGTTCCAGCCTTCATAATCGCCAGCATTCCTGCGATAATGAACTGTTACCTTTAATTCTTTTGGCTTACTCTTAAGGTTGTCTGGAGCAGTGAACTGTGTAGTATCCGATCCGCCTGTTACCCAAGCTTCAGCAAGACCACTTGCACAGTTTTCAATAGCACGATCGCCACCGTCTTTACTCCAACCTTTTGTAGTAGTAATAAAGGAAAGTGACTTGTTTTCAAAAGCACCATCAACTTTAGTTTCAAAAACTTTGCCGAATTTATCAGTGCCATTAAACTTATGCCAAGCTCCAGGTAAATCTTTACCATCCTTGTCTTTGCCCCACAACCAAATGCCAATATCGCGAGTATCACCCGCTTTTTGTGCATAGTGGATGCGAACAGTGGTCTTTGGATTATACGCTACTGGGCAAGGATTTACTCCAACGCTACCCTTGTGATCTTGAGCTAAATACGAATCAGTGTGAGCTGGAATCTTAAAGTTATTATTATATCCTTCGTGATACCAGTAGTTTTCACCATTATTAAACACTGCTTCATAAGCTTTACCATTGGTTCTAATTGTCTTCTTATACCAACCGTCACAAGCCTTCTTCATCTCATCGCCAGGAGCCTGAGTCCAGCTTGAGCCTATGCCGTAATGAACATATACTTTTTTACCGTTAAACTTTTCGTCTGGCTTAAAGTAAATAGTTGTTGTAGGATCTTCTGGCATGCCTGCATCAGGCTTTTCTTCACCATATTTAGGATCAGATGGGTCTGTAGCAGTGCCAGCCGGATGTGTAGCTTTTGTTGCATTAACATGTAAAACTACTGCTTCGCGAGCGCCAATCTTGGTTTTAACTTCACCTTTTGCAACTTTAACAGTCTTAGAGCAGTCACCTGCAGCGTACACATTGCAATACTCACCATCAGGCAAATCAGTTTTATAAGAAACTTCTTTTTCGTCAAGCGAATTGTTTATTGCTAAGAAGCCCTTCTTTTCACGGCTAAAAGCAACGTTATTGTCTCCATCATCCTGCCAATTCGTAACTTTCGCACCTTGCACAGCATTGTAGAATCCAATCATTCCACGAATAGAAGTCCAACGCTGAGTGCACTGCCAATTGGAATCCTTACCACAAGTCACATCCGAAACAGAAATATCAGTTGCACCAGGAGCGCCATCATCATTCTTATCGAACTTGTATCCGGAATACACGTTTGGAGTGCCGTATGGCCACGCGAGCATGAACGCGTTTGCTAAAGCGTAACGACGACCATCCTTATACGTAAGCACGCTGTTACCGCGCTCTGTATCCCAATTCGTAACAAAAATAGCAGCTTTATCGCTCTTAACCATTCCGTCTTGAATTTTGTTCAGAGGCTTGCTTGCCTTAATCAGCGAGCCTTTGAAGTTTTGCTTAAGCTGGTAAGAGTAGCCAAACTCGTTAACTTCGCCTTCATTCAAATGTGCAGACGGCTGAATTTGTGCAGCTTCTGAAGAGTTGCCAATAGTCTCTTGCATCCACCAGATGTCATTAATCTTTTTGCTATCTTCAACACTTTCGTTGTATTGCTTTATAGCAGAAGCTTTAATGCCCCTCATATCTTCTGGCGAAATATGCTTAACTGCATCCACACGGAAACCAGCAACGCCAAGCTTCAACAAATCTGCAAAATACTTACCTAAAACTTGCTGAACATGCTGACTACCAGTATTCAAATCAAGTAAGCCTACAAGCCTGTGAGTCCAAACTTCTTCAGCATTCGTATAATCTTTAATATTTTCAGCACTTTGATGGAAATCGTCTTTAGTGTATCCAGCATCTTCAAAAGTCTGAGTAGACACATCATACTTACTTCCACCAACACCGACTTTATCTTTATTATCAGCGCCAGCCATGTGATTAATAACAGCATCAGCAATGATTCCAACATTTGCCGCTTTGCAAGTTTGAATCATCTGCTTAAACTCAGCTTCAGTGCCAAGTTTAGAATTTAATTTATAGCTAACAGGCTGGTAAGAAGTCCACCAGGCTTTACCTTTAATATGATCCTGCGGTGGAGACACCTGCACATACTTCACACCTTCAGGACCATAAGTTTTAGTGCACTCTTGAGCAATACTCTTCCAATTTTGCTGAAAAGCAGTAACAATAACACCTTTACCTTTAAGAGTTACATTCGAAGAAGTTTCTTTGCTATTGCTAGACTCCCCGCTAGTCACAGCGTTTGCACTACCCGTAACAGCAAAACCAGTTACAAGCATTGCAACAGACGCAACAACAGCAACCATCTTCGATGCAAAGTGTCGACGATGACTCATCAGTATCCTTTCCTCCATTGGTATCAACACGCTTCTTCCTTGGGCGCATTAATAGCCTCAATGCACAAACGATGGCTAGCACTACTATGTTGCCAGCCATCGTCATAAGCGTGCATTATCAGCGGAGAAAATTATAACATCTACATACTGACAATATTGCAATAACTATACGGAAACTGTAATAATGTCAATACAAATTTATTTCCAAATCGTCTTTTACTTCGCATCTTTCTTATTAGAATCAGCCTTATTCTTGCACAGAATCAGAGCTAACTCAATCAATAGCACAGCGAAAACAATTACGATCATTAACAAAGTACTAAACGTGGAAGTACTTCCAAAATGCTCTACAGCCTTAACATGCAAAGCAATAGCAGAATTAGCTGGAATAGTTGTCTCTACTTTCCCACCATTTACAGTAACTGTGCTAGAGCATTTACGTGAAGCATATACGTTACAATACTCACCGTCAGGCAAATCAGTTTTATAACTCACATTTTTAGGCTTATCAGTATTGTTAATCGCCAAGAATCCCTTGTTTCCGCGGCTAAAAGCAATGTTATTATCGTTGTCATCCTGCCATTGAGTTACTTTCGTGCCCTTAACAGCATTGTAGAATCCAATCATTCCACGAATAGAAGTCCAACGCTGAGTGCATTGCCACTGAGAATTCTTTCCGCACTTTACATCTGGAATGTTCGTATCAGTTGCACCAGGAGCACCGTCATCGCGCTGAGTGAACTTATATCCAGAATAAATATTTGGTGTTCCATACGGATAAGCAAGCATAAAAGCATTAGCTAACTCGTACTTTGCCCCATCCTTATAAGTGAGAACTCGAGTCGAATTGTCACGCTCAGTATCCCAGTTAGTCACAAAAATAGCTGCTTTCTTATTAGGAATAAGCTGATCTGTAATATGAGACAAATTCTCAATTGAGCCATAGAAATAATTACGCAAGCGATACGAGTATTCAAACTCATCTACTTCACCTGTACCAACATATTGATCTGGCTGAATTTTAGGATCTTGTTCAGGAAAACCAATTGTTTCTTGCATCCACCAAATATTTTCAGGCTTCATTCCAGCAGCTTTAGCAGCAGCTTCTTTTATGCCTTTCACATCTTCAGGACACATATGTTTTGTGGCATCAACTCTAAAGCCCGCAACACCCATTTTCAGCAATTTTGCAAAATAGTTACCAAGAATTTTTTGTACATGAGGCTTAGAAGTATCCAAATCAAGCAAACCAACTAAACGATAATTCCAAACGACTTGCGCATCTTTATATGTGTAAATATCTTTATCTATTTGGTGAAAATCATCTTTTGTGTAACCAGCATCCGGATAGCTTTGATTTGCCGCATCATACTTACTACCGCCAACACCTACAGTATCTTTATTACTATCACCGGTTGTGTGATTAATTACAGCATCAACAACAATTCCAACACCAGCTGCCCTGCAAGTAGTAATCATATTTTTAAACTCGTCTTCAGTGCCAAGCTTTGAATTTAGATTGTAACTAACTGGCTGATAAGAAGTCCACCACGCTTTACCTTTAATATGATCCTGCGGCGGCGAAACCTGTACATAACTCACACCCTCAGGACCATAAGTTCGCTTACACTCTTTTGCAATACTTTTCCAATTTTGCTGAAAAGCAGTAACAATCACACCTTTTGACGGAAGACCGTCTGTTGATTTAGTTGAAGCAAATGCCGAAGAGTTTGGAACAATAGCAAAAATACACATTAATACTGTTGCTACAGCAGCAATTGCAGTAATTGCAGTAAAAGAGCACATTACATTGCGCTTGTAATTATTGATTAATTCGCAAGCATAATTACTTCTTTTACGCTCACTTACTTGCAATCGTGCACTGTGGATCATCGTTGTTCCTTTCACATCACGTACAGCACTTTCATTGTGCGAGAATACTTTTATTATTATACGCTTATTGTTTATGTACGAGACATTAAAATATAAAATAAAAACGTCGCCTAGCAAGCTAAGCGACGTCGTGCACGTGCCCCCGGTGAGACTCGAACTCACACTGCACAGATTTTGAGGCTGTTTCCTCTACCAATTGGGATACAGGGGCATTTTTAATTTTCCGCATTTTTTTGCGACTTGTTGACTATAGCACACTTTAAGCCACATGCAAATAGTTAAAGCGTTTTGCGCGTGTCGCAAATCAACAATATTGATCATACATAACATAATGCGCGCAAACTGCAAAACAGCTAGCGCGCATTATGCAAACTATACTACTGCGCAAATGCACTTAAACTAGAAGAACTAGCGTATTAGTACAAGAAACGCAGAATCAAGCAATTAGTCGCAAGCACCGACGGTGTGAACGTAGATGGAGTCAGTGCGACCAGCCTGGCGTTCACCCTGAGCAGTGCTCAAGATAACAATCTGATCACCATCGGAAACCTTACCGGCTTCGCGAAGAACCTTGTCAGTGAAGATCATCAAATCGTGACGATTCATGTCATGGTAATCTTCATCAATCAAGAAGCCTTCAGTACCCCAGCTCAAAGCCAACCAACGATAAGTGTGCTCATTGTTAGTCAAGCCGTAGATTGGAGCGGTTGGGCGTTCACGAGAAATGCGATGAACTGTGCGACCAGTCTGAGTGTAGGCAACAATAGCCTTAGCATTAAGCTTATCTGCCAAATCAACAGCTGCAGAAGAAACTGCACCGGTGCTAGACATGTCAAGCTCAACAGCAGGAATGCGATCATAGCCGTGCTCAGTAGCATACTGAGAAATACGAGACATAGTCTTAACGGTAACATCTGGATACTTGCCAACAGCAGTTTCGTTAGAAGTCATTGTTGCGTCAGCACCGTCGAGAACAGCGTTAGCACAGTCAGAAGCTTCTGCACGGGTTGGAACTGGAGAGTTAACCATTGTGCCAAGAACTTCAGTAGCAACGATAACTGGCTTTGCATAGCGACGAGAAAGCTCAATGCAGCGCTTGGTGACAAGTGGAACCTCTTCGAGAGGCATTTCCACAGCCATATCACCACGTGCAACCATAATGCCATCGAAGGTCTTAACAATCTCTTCCAAGTTTTCAACAGCCTGTGGCTTTTCAATCTTGGCGACGATTGGAATGCGACGACCTTCTTCGTCCATGATTTCGTGAGCGCGATCAATATCGGTAGCGAAACGCACGAAGGACATAGCAATAATGTCAGCACCAGTGCGAATAGCCCAACGAAGATCAGCCTCATCCTTTTCAGTCAAAGCTGGGAGGGAAACTGCAACGCCTGGGAGGTTAATGCCCTTGTGGCTGGAAACTGGACCAGCAACAATAACCTTAGTGTGAACGTCGTTGCCTTCTACCTTAGTTACCTCAAGGCGAACCTTACCATCATCGATAAGAATTGGGTCGCCTGCGTGGCAATCTCCTGGCAAGCCCTTAAAGGTTGTAGAAGTACGGTGCTCGTCACCTTCAACATCATCAGTAGTGATGATGAACTCCTGACCTTCTTCCAAATAAACCTTATCTTCGCCTTCAGCGTTCTTCTTGAACCATCCGCAGCGAATCTTTGGACCTTGCAAATCAACAAGAGCAGCAACATTGCGGCCAGTGGACTTGGAAGCTGCACGAACGTTGTTGTAAACGCGCAAATGATCTTCAGGAGTGCCGTGAGAACGGTTCAAACGAGCAACATCCATACCGGCTTCAACAAGCTTGGTAATACCTTCCAAGGATTCGGTAGCTGGACCAATAGTATCAACGATTTTGGCTTTACGCATAATGCCTACCTATTTTCTATTTCTGTTTATTTTTTTATGGGCGATTTAATGATAAAACCATAAAACGCCCAATTCCGCTTTCCAGTGTATCAACGTATTGTGACCGCTTATTGTATTTATTCGGCGTTTTGTGAACGCTCACAAAAAATACTCAAGGAATATCTATTTACTACGATTAAACACGACTAGATACGCTCTCTTATTAATCGCGTTTAGCTTGCGATTAGCCGCGATTAGCGCACTATATAGCTAACACTAGCTAGCGCAAATGCCTAGCATGCTTACGATTTATACCAGCCAGACTACTTTGCAACCTGCTTATTCTGCACAAGCTCAGCCTAAAGCAGCCACACACTAAACCTTTTATCAACAAAAGCTGTAGATTTAAAATGTGTTTTTATTTCTTAAATAATTCTGAATGCGTACCAAGCCTGTATAACATCAAAACAAGAATTTCATTTTTAATTTCATAAACTAAAAGCCAATCGGGTTCAATATGACATTCTCTTGTTCCGCTATATTTTCCAGTCAGACCGTGATCACAATATTTAGCTTCTAGTACACCACCGTTAGCTAAAACATCAATTACTTTTAAAAGATTATCCGTATTTTTATTTTGCTTCTTAGCTAATTTAAGGTCTTTTTTGAATTGATTCGTGAATTTTACTTCATATTTCATAAATCAAGAGCCACCTTAAGATCTCCCATATTCCGATAACCCTTTACACTAGGATCAGACGCAATCCGTCTACCTTCCTCAATAGCAGCAATCGTTGTATCATTTGGAACCTCTAATTTAAGAGAAAATGGAATCCCGTTCTCACGAATAGTTGTTCGCAAAAATATGTTAATCGCTGTTGTCATATTGAGCCCGAGTTCTGAAAAAATCTTATCAGCTTGTTCTTTAATTCCCTTATCTGTTCTAATATTTAAATTCGTAGTAGTCATATACGACACCTCCATCTTCTTTTACTATACGCAAACATTCGTTTACATTCAACATATTGTCATTGCATTGTATATAACTTAAACTAACTAAAGTAATCCAATAATCTTTAATTCACATGATTGAATAAATTAAACTCTCTTACTAATTAAGTAGTTTTAAGCCCAAAATTACAGCATGTTAGAAAAATCAATAAATATTTTGACATACGCGTCAAATATTTTCAGTAGATAAAAGTAATCAATTGCACGAACATTTTTGATTTGCAACGCTCATCAATTTGCAATGCTCATTTATTAGCATCACCTATTAGCCGCATCCAATTGACGCAATTCTTTCTTTAGATCGCGTATTTCGTCGCGCAAACGAGCAGCCAACTCAAACTGCAACTGCTCTGCAGCAACATGCATTTGCTCGCTCAAATTTTTAATCAGCGACATAATATCGTCTTGCGGAAGCTCAGAAATATTCGCCATACGCTTTTCCTTGCTTTGCTGCCCAAGATTTGGCTCTTTTGGCACGCCATAATGCGAGTTCCCAGCCTTGTTAGCATTTCTGTAACCGCCTGCTAGCAAAGTTTGCGTATCAACATCCTCTTTAGCGAGCATGTCGTTAACATCGCTAATCTTCTTTCGCAAAGGCTTAGGATCAATTCCATGAGCCTTGTTATATGCGATTTGCTTTTCACGGCGGCGCTCTGTCTCGCTAATCGCCTTACTCATAGCATCCGTAACAGTATCCGCATACATAAGAACAGTCCCAGAAACGTTACGAGCAGCACGACCAATCGTCTGAATAAGCGAACGGTAGGATCTTAAGAAGCCTTCCTTATCTGCATCCAAAATCGCGACAAGCGAGACTTCCGGCAAATCCAAACCCTCACGAAGCAAATTAATGCCAACAATCACATCAATTTTGCCTTCGCGAAGCTCGCGCAAAAGCTCCACTCTGCGCAAAGTATCAACATCAGAATGCAAGTACTCAACTTTAATACCAAGCTCCAAAAAGTAATCAGTTAAGTCTTCCGCCATTTTCTTTGTAAGCGTAGTAACAAGCACGCGCTCATCTTTTGCTACTCGCTCCTTGATTTCCGCAAGCAAATCGTCAACCTGGCCTTCAACAGGGCGAACCTCAATCTTAGGATCAAGCAACCCAGTTGGGCGAATAATTTGCTCAACTACGCCATCTGAAAGCCCCAGCTCATAATCTCCAGGCGTTGCAGAAAGATACACAGTTTGACCAATGTGCTCCAAAAATTCTTTCCACTTTAACGGGCGGTTATCCATTGCAGAAGGAAGCCTAAAACCATGCTCCACAAGCGTTCTTTTGCGCGAAGCATCACCTTCATACATAGCTCCAATTTGCGGCACTGTTACATGCGACTCGTCTAAAACTAGCAAAAAGTCATCTGGGAAAAAGTCAAGCAAAGTATGCGGAGGTGTGCCTGCATCGCGTCCGTCAAAATGCCTAGAATAATTTTCCACTCCTGGGCACACACCAACCTGACGCAGCATCTCCAAATCGTACGTAGTTCGCATTTCCAAACGCTGAGCTTCCAGCAATTTATTCTGCTTTTTAAGCTGCGCTACTCTATCGTCACGCTCTTTTTCAATCGCCTCTAACGCGCGTTCCATGCGCTCCGGTCCTGCAATGTAGTGAGATGCTGGGAAAATATGAACACTACTCTCCTGGCGAATTACTTCTCCTGTAAGAGGATGTAACATGGTAATTCTGTCGATTTCGTCACCAAAGAACTCAATTCGCACAGCTAATTCTTCGTACACTGGAATAATCTCAACTGTGTCACCGCGCACTCTAAAAGTTCCGCGCGTAAAGGCAATGTCATTGCGTTTGTATTGCATACTCACAAATTGACGCAATAAATCATCTCTCTCAAGTTGCTCACCAACGCTTAGCATAAGCATTCGCTCGGCATACTCCTCTGGAGTACCGAGTCCATAAATGCAAGAAACAGTAGCCACAACAACGCAATCGCGTCTAGTAAGCAAATTCGCTGTAGCAGCATGACGAAGCCGCTCAACATCGTCGTTAATATTCGAATCTTTTTCAATATACGTGTCTGTTTGCGGAATATACGCTTCCGGCTGATAGTAATCGTAATAAGACACAAAATAGCTCACGGCATTATCTGGCATAAGCTCGCGAAATTCCGCGCAAAGCTGAGCTGCCAAAGTTTTATTCGGCTCAATAATAAGTGTCGGTCGTTGCAAACGCTCAATAAGCCAAGCGGTTGTAGCAGTTTTACCAGTTCCAGTAGCACCCATTAAAACAACGTCGTTTTCTCCGTTTTCAATGCGATTCGCTAACTCTTCGATTGCTTGCGGCTGGTCACCCGAAGGCGCATACGGCGCTTTTACTACAAAAGGCTTGTTTGTGCGCTGAATTTTATTCGACATAATCTTTTACTTCCCCAGTTTCGCAATTTCAGCACTTTTATTGTTTATTTCGCGCAACCATGATTTCAACGTATCGTCAACACTGTTAAGCATAGATTCCATTGGTTTAGTGGAATCAACTACAAAATCCGCCATATCTTTTCGAACTTTACTTGGAAGTTGACTATTTATGCGCGCTAAAGCCTGACTCTCAGTCATGTTCCGCTCGCTTATCATTCGCTTAACGCGAATTTCTTGAGGCGCTTCAACAGTAATAATATGATCAAAACTAAATGGAATGCTGTCGATTACTTGCGCAAGAAGTGGAATGTCGTGCACAATAACCGAGCTTACGCTGCTTACCTCATTGCGATTTTCTTTAGCATTGCAATTTTCCTTAGAAATTTTACTAATATACTCGCTTTCTAAAAGCTTTGCGCAATCATAAATAGCAGGATGAATTATAGACTCAATCTTACTTAATGCTTGCTTACGTTCATAGCCATCTCCAAAAATATGCTCTGCAATAAACGCACGATTTAAAGAACCATCATTCTTAACAGCATTTTCCCCAAAAATACCTACTATTTGTTGCAATACTGCGCTTCCCGGTTCCACTACTTTACGCGCTAAAACATCGTAATCAATAACAAACGCACCAAGCAAGCGCAAATGGTTTACTACAGTAGATTTTCCGGCTGCAATTCCGCCTGTTACCGCAATCCGCATTATTGTCATATATAAATTATAAGTAATGCTCCAGTAAATAATTACCAGGGCATTGTTATTAAAAGAAAACAAATGGTTAATCTTGTAATTCTGCACCATCAGCATCTTTATGCCACTTAGTCCCAGGCTTTGAGCAAAGAATGCAAATTCCTTCAACACATGACCATATAATCGAAATACCTGCAAGCAAACCAATAGAAAGAACAGAAATCAACAATTGGGCAATAGCCTTGCCTTTAAAACCAAGGTAGAAATTGTGAATCCCTAAACCACCTACAAAAATCGCTAAAAGACCGGCAGCAAGCTTATGTCGAGAACTTACTAAAGTAGCATTATTCGCTGAATTATTCCCATCGTATGAAGGGAACTGAGCATTCTTCTGATTGTTATCAGATGTACTCATAATTTTCACCAATCCTTTTAATAACTTAATTAATGCTTTAACAAAATCATATAATCGTGCTTCTTAAAAGAAAATTTGTTGTACTCACATTTAATTACAGAATATAAATTATAAAATCAGAGTATTTAGAGCACATTGTGATAATCGCAATGAACAAAATGCCCTGATGATTACTCACCAGGGCATTTCGTTCATACGCTTTTAGTAGAAAACTACTTCTTTTCGCTCAAAAGCTGTTCACGCAAAGCTGCGAGCTGATCAGAATCAGCTAAAGCACCTTCACTAGTTGTTTCAGAAGAATAGTTGGAAGCAACTTCTTCCTTCTTTTCTTCCTTAGCTGGCTTCTTTTCAGCTTCTTCTTGCTGACCGTCAGCAGCAGCAGATTCTGCTGCAGCTGCAAGTTCCTTAGCAGCGAAAGCCTTGTGCTCTTCCCAAAGCTCGTGAGCTGCAGCATACTGAGCTTCCCACTCTTCGCGCTGCTGCTCATAACCAGCCATCCACTCGTTAGTGTTTGGATCGAAGCCTTCTGGGTACTTGTAATTGCCTTCAGCATCGTACTCAGCTGGCATACCGTAAAGAGCTGGATCGAAATCTTCAGAATTTGGATCAACAGCCTCATTAGCCTGCTTCAAGGAGAGGGAAATACGACGACGATCAAGATCAACATCAATAACCTTGACGAATACGTCTTCGTTTGCCTTAACAACAGTTTCTGGATTCTCTACGTGACGATTAGCAAGCTCAGAAATGTGAACCAAGCCCTCAATGCCATCTTCAACGGAGATGAACACGCCGAACTGAACGATCTTGGTGACCTTACCCTTAACAACCTGTCCAGGAACATGGGTGCGAGCGAAGCGCTGCCATGGATCTTCCTGAGTTGCCTTAAGGGAAAGGGAGATACGTTCGCGATCGAGATCAACGTCGAGAACCTCAACGGTAACCTTATCGCCAACCTTAACAACTTCAGATGGGTGATCGATATGCTTCCAAGAAAGCTCAGAAACGTGAATGAGACCGTCAACGCCGCCGAGATCAACGAATGCGCCGAAGTTTACGATAGAAGACACAACGCCTTCACGAATCTGACCCTTCTTAAGCTGAGAGAGGAAGGTTTCACGAACTTCAGACTGGGTTTCCTCAAGGAACTGACGACGAGAAAGCACAACGTTGTTGCGGTTCTTATCGAGCTCGAGAATCTTAGCCTTAATCTTCTGACCAATGTATGGAGAAAGATCGCGAACGCGACGCATTTCAACCAAGGAAGCTGGTAAGAAGCCACGCAAACCGATGTCTACGATCAAGCCGCCCTTAACAGCCTCAATAACGGTACCTTCAACGATGCCGTCTGCATCCTTAATCTTCTCGATGTCACCCCAAGCACGCTCATACTGTGCACGCTTCTTGGAGAGAATAAGACGTCCTTCCTTGTCTTCCTTAGTGACAACAAGGGCTTCAATGGTGTCGCCAACCTCGACAACATCATCTGGATCAACGTCTTTTTTGATGGAAAGTTCACGGGAAGGAATTACACCTTCAGTCTTGTAGCCGATGTCCAGCAATACTTCGTCGTGATCAATCTTTACGACGGTACCTTCAACTAAATCACCATCATCAAAATTCTTGATGGTTGAATCGACTGCCTTGATGAAGTCTTCTTCGGTGCCAATATCATTAATCGCAACCTTGGCGACTTCGTTATTATTCTCTGCCATTAGTTATTAGTGGTTTCTTCTTGGGGTGGATATTACTCGATATTTAATTATGTATTTACGTTACGCATGTATGCCATGCACACGCTTTGTCGATTTTATATACAGGCATAGCCAAAATTTACGTTTTACTTCGGGCGTGTCGCATTTTATTTGCAATTAAGTGCTCGCTCAGCCATATCTACAACATTCGCCAGCAACATAGCTCGAGTCATCGGACCTACTCCACCAGGATTCGGAGAATACGCTCCAGCAATTTCGCGACAAGCTGAATCAACATCACCTTTTACGCGGTATCTACCAGCTTCTTCATCAAAAACACGAGATACGCCTACATCAACAAGAACAGCACCAGGTTTAATATCTTCTGGCTTAACAAAACCAGCACAACCCATTGCGGCAATTATTACATCAGAACGACGCATAATCTCCTGCACATTCCGAGTATGCGTATGACACAACGTAACAGTTGCATCTACTCCCCTGCGGGTTAAAAGAAGGCCAATAGTACGTCCAACCGTAATGCCACGACCAAGCACACAAACTTCCTTACCAGAAAGTTCAATACCGTATTCATCAAGCAAAGCTAAAATTCCACGCGGCGTGCACGGCAAAGGTGTTGTAATATCACCGGAAATATGCGTAACAAGTTCACCCAAATTATACGGATGCATTCCATCACAATCTTTTGCAGGATTAATAGAAGAAATAACTTTTTGAACATCAATTCCTTTTGGCAATGGCAGTTGCACAATAAATCCAGTACAAAGAGGGTCATTATTTAATTTCTGTAAAGCAGCAAGAATCTCATCTTCACTAGCATCTTCTGGCAGATCGCAACGAATAGAATTAATCCCCACTTCTTCGCAATCACGATGCTTACCAGCAACATATTTCAACGAACCAGGATCACTACCTACAAGTAACGTGCCCAAACCTGGATTAATGCCTTTTTTATGTAAAATAGCAACGCGCGCTGCCAAATCTTTTTTAATTTTACTAGCTAAAGCTTTACCATCTAACACAATAGCCATAAAAAATTTCCTCCCAACTCGCACAATTCGTAAGGATAGGCTATCGTGAAGTATAGAAGATATGGGTCGACTAACAATTTTGCGTGCGCCGACGCACCATTATCACGGGAGGAGTCACAGTGATGCGTACCGTTCTTTGTGCAGTAAAGAAGTTTGGAAAAACTGCCATAACATGCCTTATTGCTTCTGCAGTAATACTTGGATTTGCAGCTTGTGGAAAAACTGAGGAAAAACCAAAAGAAAAACCAAAAGCTGCAACAAATATTTCTGTTGTATCCACTGTTGACACCTGGGGTAGCTTAGCTCAAGAGATCGGTGGCTCTGACGTCAAAGTTGAATCAGTTATGACTGGCTCAGATACAGACATATCGTCGTTTAAACCTAGCTCAAAAGATTTAAAAAATATGCAGAATGCACAAGTATTAGTTACAAATGGTGCAGGCTACGATGATTGGGCAAACAAAGTACACCCAGCTAAAGCTGAAGTGCTTAGTGCAGCAGGTACTGTAGGAGCACTTAACGGAGACAATCCATATCTTTGGTTTTCTCACGATGCTAGGGATGCAATGGCATCTGCCATGGCTGACACCTTCTCCAAAGTTTTGCCATCAAAAAAACAAGCTTTTTCTAAGCGACTAGCACAATGGCAGGAAAAGGAAAAGAAATTAACCACCTACTTAAGTGATTTCTCTAAAGAAAATGGTAACGCAAAGTATGCTTCTACATCTCCTATTCTTTTCTGGCTAATGTCTGATGCCAATTTGAAAGATAGCTCACCTAAAGAATATGCTGACGCACTAAATAACAATAATGAACCAGAACATTCAAGCGTTGAGGAGTTTCAGAAGCTTATTGAAGGTCGCAAAATCGATGTGTTGATTAGCGATAGCCAACAAGGAAACGATGTTCTAAACTTGCTAAACGGAATCGCAGGACGCAGCTATACGTCCACAGTGCGAGTAAGCGAACTTATGCCAAAATACGCAGATCAGCTTGATAAATGGATTATGAAGATTTGTGACGACCTACATAATGCTGTAAAAGCAACAAAGGATATGCGTAAAGACATTGATGACAAAGAGCCTCAGAAAAAGCCAATCACTGAGAAGCCACACGTAGCAAAGAATACCGATCCTAAAAATTCTAACCAAGGTCAACAAGATCCAGGTAAGTAAATTTAGGTGAATCTGTTAAAATAAAAAATCCTTGCATTTTGTAAATGCAAGGATTTTTTATTATCTGTTTTAAGCAAGAACAAAAGCAAAACATACAATAAATACGTAAGCAAATATATAAGCAAAAGCCCTTCTAACTCGCCAATATACCAACGTTTAGAAGGGCTTAAAATAATATGAACAATTAATATCTATTTATTTTGCATAACGCAAATCACTTTTTCTTAGATTTCTTATTACGCTCTTCTAACAGCGCTAAAGTTCGCGATGCAGGCTCTTCTGGAGCTACAGTATGGTGATTTTCATCGCCTTTTTGAGGCTCCTTGTATCCAAGATTCACATCTAAAAGTCGCTCCGCCTCAATCTCATCAATCTTTTCAGACAAAGCAATTTCGGAAATTAAAATACTGCGAGCGCGAGCAAGCATTCGCTTTTCTCCTGCAGACAAACCATGCTCATCAACATCTCGCTGAGATAAATCACGAACTACTTCAGCAATATTGTTAACATCGCCAGTAGCAATCTTCTCTACATTAAGCTTGTAGCGTCTAGACCAATTCATTTCTTTTTCAACTATTGGAGTACGCAAAATCTCAAAAACTTTTGCAACTTCTTGCGCTCCAACAATGTCTCGCACGCCAACTTTTTTAACATTATCGACAGGTACGTTAATTTCTAAACCATCAGATGATAACACTACCAATCGTAAATATTGACGAGTTACACCTTTTACGGTGCGCTCACTAATTTCTTCAACACGAGCCGCACCATGACGAGGATAGACGACCATATCGCCGACTTGATATTCCACAGAACCCTCCGTATGCACAGAAAAACTCATAACAGTTTCCCATAAGGTCACGACTTGAAAAAATTTTCATATTTTTTTCACAATAGCGCGAAACACACGCGACTTACAGCAATAAAGCATGTATGATAGTCAGCATGAGTACAGTTACTAACATCAATGAAGATGCAGTCGCAGTCCCAGTCCGACAGGACGTATTAGCTGCGGTGAGCAATGCAGAATATTACAATCCACATGAGGTTCTCGGAGGTCACCTTGGAACTGGCAAAGGTGCCGACACTGTAACCGTCCGCGTATTGCGCCCTATGGCAAAGAAAGTTGTTATTCTTACTAAGAACGGTGAATACGAAGCTAAACACGAATATAACGGCATCTTTACAGCTGTTATTCCTGCAGTAAAGCACACAAAAACAAAGTCTTGGTCTGTTCCTAGTTATCGCGTTTACACTGTGGAAATAGACGGTTCTGAATCCACAGATGACGATCCTTATCGTTATCTGCCTCAAGTTGGCGAACTTGACATGTACTTATTTGGAGAAGGTCGCCATGAACGTCTTTGGGAAGCATTAGGCGCACATGTCAAAACAATAACAGATTCATGGGGGCTTATATCTCCTGAAACTGGAAAGATGGTAAAGAAAGTTACTGGTACTGCTTTCTCAGTGTGGGCACCAAATGCTCGTGCAGTACGCGTAGTTGGTAACTTTAATTACTGGAATGGTCGTCGCCACGCTATGCGCTCGCTCGGCTCTTCTGGCATTTGGGAACTTTTTATTCCAGGAGTTACAGCGGGCGAAGTATATAAATACGAAATTCTTACGCAATCTGGTAATTGGATTATGAAAGCCGATCCGATGGAGCGCTCTCATGAAGTTCCACCAAACACAGGATCTGTTGTTGTTGATTCTGAGTTTAAGTGGCACGATACCGATTGGATGAATAAGCGCGCAAAAACAGACGCTCACAACGGTCCAATAAGCATTTACGAAGTGCAAGCTAACAGCTGGAATCGCGATCTGGGTAATTATCGCGAACTTGCTGATCATTTAGTTGATTATGTGCAAAGAGAAGGCTTTACTCACGTCGAGTTCATGCCGCTGACGCAATATCCATTCTCTGGGTCTTGGGGATATCAGGTAACAGGTTATTATGCAGTCGATTCTCGCCTTGGCTCCCCTGATGACTTTAAGTACTTGATAGATAAACTCCATAAAGCAGGTATTGGCGTCGTTATGGATTGGGTTCCAGCTCACTTCCCTAAGGATGACTTTGCACTCGGTCGTTTTGATGGCACAGCATTGTATGAGGATCCTGATCCTATGCGAGGCGAGCATCCTGATTGGGGTACTTACATCTTCAACTTTGGTCGTCATGAAGTTCGTAACTTCTTGGTTGCTAATGCTTGCTTCTGGCTTGACGAATACCATGTTGACGCGTTGCGCGTTGACGCAGTTTCTTCAATGCTTTACTTGGATTACAGCCGTGAAGCAGGACAGTGGAGACCAAACATCTACGGCGGACGCGAAAATCTTGAAGCAATTGACTTCATTAAGGAAGCAAACGCAACTGCATACAAGAATAATCCTGGCATCATGATGATTGCTGAGGAATCCACTGCTTACCAAGGCGTAACTGCACCAACCGATATGGGCGGCTTAGGATTCGGTTTGAAGTGGAATATGGGCTGGATGCACGACACTTTGCAATACCTTAAAGAAGAACCAATTAACCGTCGTTGGCATCATAACGAAATTACATTCTCAATGGTTTATGCATACTCTGAGCATTATGTGTTGCCATTAAGCCACGATGAAGTTGTGTACGGTAAGGGTTCGTTACTTGGAAAGATGCCAGGAGACGAATGGCAACAGTTCGCAGGATTGCGAGCATTGCTTGCATACCAGTGGTCTCATCCAGGCAAGAACCTTCTGTTCATGGGTGGAGAAATCGGACAGTCCAGCGAATGGAATTTCAATACTTCGCTTAACTGGAATGAGCTGCAATGGCCGTTCCATCAAGGTGTGCAAAAGCTTGTTGCAGATTTGAATACTCTGTATAAGAGCTCTCGTGCATTCTGGAGTCAAGACTTTACTCCTGATGGTTTCCAGTGGCTTACAAGCGACGATTCCGATCACAATACTTTAAGCTACATGCGTATTGGCGACGACGGAGAAGAAATCGTTGTAGTAGTAAACTTCTCAGGTCAAGCTTGGCAAGACTATCAGGTTGCGTTACCAAAAGGCGGACAGTGGGAAGAGATACTCACAACTGATGATGCAAAGTATTGCGGATCTAATATTCACAACGGCACATTCACTGCTACTGCTGAAGAGTATCATTCTCGACCATACTCTGCAAGAATCACTGTTCCAGCGTTAGGTGCGGTATTCTTGAAGCCAGTACAACACTGAAAGGTCTTTTTAAAATATGCTAAACGCTCCATCAGCTAGCGTAAATGCTCGTACAATTCTCGTTGTTGAGGATGAGCCAGATCTTGCTACAGCAATTGCACAACGCATTACTGCACAAGGCTGGAGAGCAAGAGTCGCTGCAGATGGAGCGTCTGCTGTTAGAGCTGCCGAACAACTAAAACCTGATCTCATAATTATGGATATTATGCTTCCTATTATGGATGGGATTGAAGCAACTCGACGAATTATCTCCAAAATGCCTGTCCCTATCCTCATGTTAACAGCACGCGACGCAGAAGCCGATAAAATTGTTGGCTTAAGCGCAGGCGCAGATGATTACATGACTAAACCATTTTCGCCACGTGAGTTAATTGCTCGTTGCGCAGCATTGCTGAGACGCGTAGAACGCGCATCGCAAATAGCAAAGACAATGGAACATGAACGCACAATTAATTTTGGGTCACTTATTATTAGACCCCGTCAAAGACTTGTAACTTTAAACGACAAAGAGGTACATTTTACACCAACTGAGTTTGACTTGCTCGCTACTCTAGCTCGTCATCCTCATACCGTATTTAAGCGTGAAGAGTTACTTGAAGAGGTGTGGGATTGGCCAGATGCCTCTGGAACTCGCACAGTGGACTCGCACATTAAGTCTTTGAGGCATAAAATTGGATCGGAATGGATTCGTACTGTACACGGAATAGGATACGCATTCGAGCCACCTATTAGTGATTACGACAAAGTTCTGCAATCACAAGTTTCATAAATAGTTATAACTTTCATAAGTAGTAAATAGTTACAACACTTTAGCTTCGGAAAATTCGTAAATGGTATTAGAAAATAAAATAAATACTGCTAATTCTGAACAATATAAAAATACTAAGCAACGTAATTTATTAAATAAAAACTCAAATCCTCAACTTAGAAATAAGTCAAAAACTCGATTTACGAATTCTTCTGTAAAGCATAATTATCCAAATCGACCTGTCGGATTTTTTTCATCTCTAAAAATTGAACTTTCGGCAATTATTGTTTTTGCAACAGCAATTGCTTTTGTAATGGCATGGTTTTTACTTAAAACTGGTCTAAATGGCTGGATTGCAATGCCATTAACGCTTATTGTTGCTCTAGGAATTACATACATTTTTTCTAGAGGACTTACAGCACCACTTCGTCAAATGAAAAATGCTGCAGAAGCCATGGCTGACGGCGACTACTCTGTACGAGTTGCTGTAGAAAATCGTCGTGACGAAGTAGGTAAATTAACTCTTGCATTTAATGAAATGGCAGAAGAACTTGAACATGCAGATCAGATGCGTAGAGAGCTTATAGCAAACGTAAGCCACGAATTACGCACTCCTGTTTCTGCTTTACAAGCAATGCTTGAAAATCTTGCAGATGGAGTTGTTGATCCTACTCCATCTAATATGGAAGCTATATTAAACCAAACTCATAGACTTGCTGATCTTATTACTTTCCTTCTTGATTTATCTAGAGTTGAAGCAGGTGCGGAAAGCCTTAATATAACTTCATTTAATTTCACAGACTTTATTGACGAAATTATTGAGCCACTAGAAATAGCTGATTCAGGTCATAATCATAATATTGAAGTTCAAATTAATGATGAGATTGAATTAACAGGAGATCAAGCTCGCCTTTCGCAACTTTTTACTAATATTATTTCCAACGCTCTAAAACATTCAGATGATGGAACTCGTGTTCTTATAAGTGCTCATATTAATCACAACCAAAACTCTGTAATATGTAATGTTGTGAATTTTGGAGAACAAATTCCTCAAGAAGATCGCGCCGATATTTTCAGAAGATTTGTTAAAGGAAATCAGCGAATTGGCACAGAATCAGGAGGAACAGGATTAGGATTGTCAATTGCTCGTTGGGCTGCACAATTGCACCATGGAACTGTAAAAGTAGTAGACGATAAGCGTGGTCCAAACTTTGAGATTACGCTTCCGCTAAACTATAGCAATACAATAGTAAACTAACATTCGTAATCTGCTGTACGATCATCCTTATTGCATACACACGCTAAAGAAAAGCATGCCAAAACAGTAATTCCACTACTCTGTAGAGTTGAAACGCAGCTATTCATAGTTGAGCCAGTAGTTACAATATCATCCAATACAATAGCTTTGTACTCGCGTTGATTTTCAGACTTTTGCTTTCTCAATTCTTTGAAATCGATGCTAAACGCTTTAGAAATTCTGTTAGACCTTCCACGAAAACCGGAAGTTTGCACTGATTTCGCAGTAATTCTAGCATTCATACTTACAATATCTAAAACGTATGCCCTAATGCCACTATTACACAATCGTTTAGCAACACAATTTGCAACAGGCAACATATGTTTACGCCCACGATGTCTTGATGAATACTTAGATGACGGAACTGGTATAACAAATATAGGATTTTCACTTATATAACAAGAATGCGAGCGCAAAAATTTAGATATAACTTCTACTACTAAATCGCCAATAAGTTCACCAAATATTTTGTCACATGCAATATCGAAATGATCCTTCCACAATAATATTGAGCGGCGAACAACCGTAGAATACGAACCACACGCGTAGCGATATCCACATACTGTTCTGGCAAATGGTGCGCGTTTCCAGCATTGCAACGCTTTCTTGCAGTTTTCACACAATATATAATCTGGAGTATCACAGCCTGCACATGCGCGAGGCAAAAATAAATTAAATAAAGCAATCGCTACATTCTTCCAACTAGCAAAACGCCAATTTATAAAATCAACATCCTTGTTTTCACATACACCACAAGGTACAGATGCGTGACATGCTAATCCCCCATGAGATGTCACGCTTCTATACTTCTTTTTGTTTTGGTGGTTTATAACCTTGCGTCTCCCAACCATAATGACAGCATATGCGATCGCTTATTAACTATGCAAATAAAAAATGTTATTGTGGATAAAAGGTATTTTAAAATGAAAAATTAATAAAATTCTATATTTCTAAAATATTAAGTACCTTATTACAAAGCTCTAAGGTATCCGAAGGATTACTTACTTTAACAACTAACGCTCCTGTAAAGGCAGTAGGATAATCGTTTCCTCCAGGATACATACGATCGCCAATAAAAGTAATTTTTTCAATATTAAAATCACAATATTGAGATAGCATTCGCAAAGCTTGAGCTTTATCGTCACCGCGCCTGTATATATCGATGCTAGTATCTCCTCCAGCGCGTACAGCAAAATTAGGTAAAGCTTGAGAAATGCTTTGTGCAAGTTGAGCTTTCAAACAACCGCTAGGATCCCAAGTTTTTTTATATTCAATAGGAGCTAGTTGTCCTAGTGCCGAAAAAGTAATTTGACTACCGCGGTTCTCTATCTGTTCTCCCCACAGCATTGGATCGCCGGGTTCTTTCCAAACGCCCATATTTTTTGCACACTTGTGTATTGCATCAATAACGCATTGCGCTTGCTTAAAATCGATACTATGCTCATAAACACATTGCAATGACATGTCATTATTCACACGATAATAACTAGTTCCATTAGTGGGCATTATGTGAATATTTTTAAGATTAGTGCCAGTAGTTAGCATATCTAAAATTTGCTTCTTAACTAACTCTAAGCAGCCACCTGTTATTACAGCAACAGGAATTATATCAATCAGTTTACTTAATGATTCAGCCATCGATTTAAGCATAGGTTTTTTAGAACATGCCAGTGTGTTATCTAAATCAAAAGCAATAAGAGACGATTCAGCAATGCCCAAGTCAAGATTAAACTCATTCCAATCATGCACTATTGGTTTGAGCATTACAAATCCTCCTGACTTTTAAAACCATATATACAGTATTCTATAGTGTGAGCGTATTTCACACACCGCATATTAATTATTTACATATTATTGCCCTAGCCTTCTCGTAAAGTGGAAGCATGACAGGTCTAATTTGGGAAGAACGTCACTATAGAAATAGGCATGGTAGAGGTCTTAGGGCACCAATATTTGGTACTCGCCTGCCACAATATAGAACCGCTAGCGGAATGTTCGATGCTATGGTAGCGGCTCAAATTAGACGTCTTAACAGTGCTTGGAGAGCATTAACTAAAGACGTTCAATTTGCAGTAGAAGATGTGCCACCTTCACAACCACTGTTATGGGAACAAAACCGCAGAATACTTTCACAAGCGTTTCCAGCTAGCCGTGGTATGCAATCTAGAATTGTGTTGTATAGGCTTCCGCTATGCACTCATGTAAGCAGCAGAAGTGAACTTCAATATGCTATCAGAGATGAGCTTGTGCAACGCTTAGCAGAACTATACGGTCGCAGACCAGAAGAAATTGATCCAGATTGGGGTTTGTAAACAATTTTTAAATTAATTAAAATTATTAAGTATTTTAATTAATTTATAGTCGCTTATAGCAACATTTTTATTCGTATTATTGCACAATATGATTGTCAGTTTTAACGTATACCTTCATTTCTTGCGGCTCCAAAGATTGCGCAGAAAGCCAAGAAATACCTGCTATACCAGCCTTATCGATTTCATCTTTATGAATACGGGCAGACAAAGAAACTTTGCTATGCGATTTCGCAATAAACATAACTACATCGTGCGAAATGTCTGAAACAGGAATTCTTAAAGATGCATTCGCAGGAATCGTTACGTTTTTTGTAGCAGCTAATACACCATTTAAATCAAATCCTTGCAAACGCACAGAAGTATCTTTATCGCTTGAAGAAGAAAGGTATAGAGCTGTTTCATTAGCAGAAACAGGTGAAACAATTGCGCCACTACCTTGCACGTTAGATGGTGTAATAAAAGCTACATCTGACTGATTATCTTTGCCATCTTTAGTAATAGACATCATTACTTGAGTAGGAACATCTCCACTTACGCTCAAAGCATTAACATGCTCTGGAACTTTTCCAAGATCGACAACTTGCAAATGGTGTGCTTTTAACGTCAAATTCTTTACTTCTTTAGAACCTGTATCATTCATCCATGAAAGTGTTACATTACCATCTTTATTTGGCCATACATATAACTTAGATTGATCGCCTTCACTAATACCTGAAAGAATATTTGTGTTAGATTGAGTGCTTAATTCATGAACAATATCTACACCTTTTACAGATAAGCCACTCATATGAACGACTTTTACAAATGATGCTATAGGTGTCTGCTCGCTTTCAACTTGCACGTATAATCCAGAAGTCTTAGGAGAAGCAGCAGCAAGATCAAAATATGCGTGAGAACGAGCAGGAACAGTAAAAGCACTTCCTGTAGAAAGATTTAACTGATTGTTGCCATGTTCTGCAGACCAAGCTTTAACACGAACAACAGTAGATTTTGAAGCAGCATTAAATGCTTCTAAACGAATAGAAATTCCATCAGCAGATTCTGGAACTAGGAATGTCTGTTTCATAGACGGCATGGAACAGGTAGTTGCAGATAAACCTTTTACGTCACCTTTAGTAGCCCATGAAACCATAGAAGCAGATATTCCAGTGCCAGATCCAACTCGTGACAAATGTCCTTCTAGAACTTGAGCGTCATGATTTACATTATTGTTAGCAATAAAAGCTGACGTATCATCATCAGTTGATTTTGAATTCAACGTAATAGATTGATCATTGTTATCTCGTATGTTACGCAAGCTAGAACTATACACATCTCCAAAAGCACCATAACGAGCAGAAGATTGTAAATCGCCTTCTGATTCGTTATATTCGCTATCACCATATTGAGTCAAATCTGGAAGAGACAATCGAATAGGACAAATAGTTTGCAAACGAGTAGAACCAACACTACTTATAACGCCACTAGATGGAGTATTAGGATTATCTACAAAGTGAGGCATTGGTAAGCATAATGCAACAACACATGCAGAAGCAATAAGTATTATTGCACTAAAAATAGCAAGTGAGACAATACTGACTATTTTGTTCTTGCGATTAATATCTACATCTGCATTTACTTCACCATGCTTAGAGCCCCCATGAGGATTTTTATGCCAGTTCATCTAATTCCTCCTCATGCCTGTCATCTGAACGTTCTATCATTGCATGTCTGCCAAATCGAGGCACGGCAACAATACAGTACAGCAGTAATACCATAGAAGAAACAATAATCCAAGGAACTCTCCACGCAAGAGGCCTAGATCGATAATACGGAGATGTAGAAGACAACGACTTAGAATCAGGCACACCATCAAATCTGCAATAAGTTCCTTGCGGTGATGAAACAACTAATTGTGTACCGTCAGAAGCGTTAACGTGTGCAATTAATTGTTCAGTAGCTTCTTTGTTAACATTACTTACAGTTTGCACAGAAGGATGTAACAATTGTTGTATTGACATAGAAGTTTTATGGGAAACCTGCTTATTTTCTGAACTATTAACAATATAAATACCGCCAATTCCAAGTTGCTTTAACGTTGAAATTGCGCCATTATCTGCATGAGATAACAATTGTGCTGAGGCGCGATATATTGCTTTATTGCTTGATGAATCACCAAACATTACTTGTCTAACACGAAGTGCTGGAGATTCGTCTATTGCATCTCCCTTAGATGTTCGCATAATAGAGATTGACAAATCATGGCTACTTTGAGCTCTTAAAGCAAGTATTCGCCGAGTATCGTCTTTTCGCAAATAATCAGAAACAACCATAGGGAGCTCATTGTTATTTGCGCAAATAGATGTAGCAGGTCCGCTCAATACAGCAAAAAGACCCAAAAGAACCGCCATAGTCAACATGCCACTTGCAAGAACGGCGCGTGCTACGCGAATTATGTGCTGCAACAATTGTGCCGCAGAACGACGCATTGCAGCACGTCTACTTGCACGAGTTTTATAGTTATCAAAAATTTGGGACTCAGATTCCTTCGAAGTACGTAGTGGCTCAAAGCGTCGAACAGCTTGACCGGCAACCATGCACATACAAGATAAAATGCCGACAGTAGATAATGCGACTCCAGGCAAAACGCTTGCAGCAACAGGTCCCGAAATATCGGATGCAACTACAACACGAGCAGCAATAAGAGATAACAGCATTCCGGAAATAATCACAACCCACATCATTCGAGAAACTCGCAAAGCAAAAGGCAAAGTTAATGACGTAACAGCCATAACAACAGCTAGAATTGCAAAAATTACCATTATTATTGTTCTTAAGCTCATCAATGGCATATTAATTTCAACATTAGGAGAAGCCATATTAAAAGCGTGCAACAAAACATCAGCGTAATCGCTTACGCGTGGAGCACCTTGCACACTTCTCAATGGCAAAGCCATACTAGAGAACAATTGACGCCACATTCCAGATTCGCCATATCTAATAGCACTTCCTATTGTAGGAAGCAGAACAATTATCGATGGTATAGGCATAAGCGCAAACATAATACGATGAGAGCGCACCATAATAAACGATGCAATAAAAATAACAATAAGAGGCAAAACAAGCTGCGGTTCTGCAGCTACTGGAACCATAAAGCATAATGCTGCGCATGCTGCACATTGAGTGGATTTAACAGGACGCACAGGATCTTCTGTTACGTACATTCCAACAGCATGGAACGCAAAAGCAAATGCTGCAGGCAAAAATGCCATAGTCATTAACATTGGCAAATCACCGCGTGCAAACAAACCAAAAGCAATAGCAATCATAGTCCAGCAAATACCAGCGCATACACGTACAGTATCCGAGCGCGTAAATACGCCAGCAAGAGCCCAAAAACTTAAACACATAGCTGGAGCAGCTAAGAAGAACATTAATGTGACAGCCAATAACGGGTTAGCGCCAACCACAGTTGATGCGATTGCCCAAATACTTAGCCATGGTGCTGGAGGAATTGCAGGTCCAAAACCATCATCAGGAACCCATGCACCAATAGCAGAATTCCATAGTTGATTGAAATCTGCACCCGTTGGTAACCATTGCTGCGCATTCCAAGAAGCGCCACTTAAAATTTCACGCCATGGAGAGCCATATAAATTCAATATGACTGCAAAAAGAAGAAGAGACGCAAGAATAACAGCACTCCACCTACGCAACACTCGAATATGCAAATGCCGCTTCGCTAGAGGACTTAACAGCACGAAATGCTGTTGAGCTTGGAAAGCAGAACTACGATCACGCCAACGTGCAACTTGATGACGATCTGCGATAAGAGGAACAAGTCGCTTTAATGGAACACGAGTATTCCTTGCAATCCTTCTGCGAGCAAAAACTGCTCTAGGTAATTGCATGATAGCAAGCCATGGCAAAAGCAGACGGATCCACGCTATATAAGGATGTTTAGCAAACAGCGAATGCAAAGCGCCAACGAAACAAGCAGGCAAACTAAGAATCCATATAAGAGGCCACAAAAAAATACTAATATCAGTGTATTTGTAACGCTGCTTAGCTACGAGAGAAGCTGCTACACCATATTTAGATCCTGAATTATTATGATTTCTAGCATCACCGTTACGAGTACGGATACCTTCTAACCTTGCACGCCTGTGTGCGATACGAGCTGAAGGAACTACAACAACACGACCTCCAGATAGACATACTCTACGACAAAAATCTCTTGATTCGCCAAAAGTTGTCATCCATGGTTGCGTACCGCGTAAAGTTTGCCATGCAGTTAATGTGACTAAAGCACCTGCTAGCGATACTGCATACACATCTCCACGCCCATCATACTGTTCTTGATCTGGCTCGCCGTCAACAGTAAGAGTATGAATACCGTGACGCCAAGCATACATTCCAACGTTGTGCAAGATATTTCCTTGCCAATCAACTTGTTTAGCTCCCAATACTGATGCAGTCGGAGTATTGCGCCAAGTTTCACGCAAATATTCTAAGCAATGGAAGTCTGCAGGACGAGAATCATCATGCAAAAGCCATAATGCAGAAACTCCTGCACAAGGCAAAATCTTGCGCAAAGATTTTTCTATTGCATCTCCAAAAGAATGAGCATAAGAAATGGGAATAATAATTATGCGTACAGATTTATCTTCACTATTGTTTACGCGAGTATTATTTACGCGATTAGTATTTGGTCTATATTTTGAATCGCTATCAATTGCATTATTGGAATCGATATTATTAGCATTCTGCAATAATGATTTCCTAGTATTAATTGCTCCCGCAAGCATAGATGAATTAATTTTTATTTGTAAATTCGTTTGCATAGTCTGTTTTACTCGACTAGCACAATCGACTATTACCAAAGTTCCAGGAAGAATTGATTGACTTAGTACTGCATGTAACGTATCAGCATAAAAACGAGTATCTCGTTCCACACACATCATTGCCATAATGGACGAATCCACATCATGAGGATGCGCATCTTTCGCAGATGACAGCACCTGTAAAACTTCGTCTTCAAATGTAAGATTATGAGCGGTTATCGAATCCATACTTACCAGTTTACGCAGGGGGTATGTATCCACCAAAACACAAGTCGTAATTCTAAATAAATTTATACATATTTTATTAATATTTTTGTTCATATTAACCAGTGCATTCCATATAAATTTAATTAGAATATTTGCTTAAACTTATTAAAATTTTCATTAAAAGATCAAATAATATTCAACACAACCAGGTGTCATAAATCTCATTGCCATGTACTATAATGGCGCGTTATATGTGTCCATTGAATATTGATTTATTCGATGGCAAAAGAAATGATATTGCCACAACCTAAAAGGTTCCTCATTATTGAGAAAGAAGGTACGATGACAACTTCACGGTATCATGAAGGCATGCGGTACCAACCAGGCGAAGATTGGAATTCAACTCCTCATCATAGTCTTGGTTATAGAATGATTAACCGCACGCGCAAGATACTGTGTATGCTTGTTATTTCAGTACTTACATTCTTTTCAACAATCATAGCTGCAGTATGGTTAGATTTTTCTTCTGCTGTAAGTAACAGAGTTGTAAACGTCATATCTAAAGATCCAGAAGCTAATCAGACACTTGATATTAACGCAGGCAAACCAGTAACTTTTCTTGTTTTAGGTCAAGATTCTCGAGATGGGAACAATCAAAGCTTCACACACGACGGTGAAACTGGTGATCATCAGTCAGATACTACTATGGTAGTTCAAATTAGCGCAGATAGATCATACATGAATATCGTTTCTATTCCACGAGATTCTATGGTAAACGCACCAGCATGCGACACTACAAAAGGACATATTCCTGCAAGAAAACATGTGATGTTTAATTCAATTTTCGCCTTAGGATATGCACAAGGCGGAGATTTAGCCTCAGCAGCATCATGCTCGTTAAAAGCTGTTAATTCACTTACTGGTTTAAATATCCATCATTTTATAGTCGCTGATTTCAGTGGATTAAGCAATATGATTGATGCAGTTGGTGGAGTATCCGTATGCATCCCAACAGCAACTCGCGATGCCTATACGGGTGTAAATTTCAAACAAGGAATGCAGCATCTTAATGGTCGACTTGCTACTCAATACGCTAGAATGCGCCACGATACAGCAAGCGATGGCTCTGACATAATGCGAACAACAAGACAGCAATACTTGATTAAACAGCTTTTACATCAAGCACTGTCTAAAAACTTATTTACTCAGACAAGTGAGCTTTACCAGCTTGCAAAAGCATCGTTGGGAGCATTAAATATAAGTGAAGGCTTGGCCAATCCTACCACTTTGGTCGGTTTGGCATTAAGCATGCGTAAATTAGATTCTTCACATATTTATGCTCGTACTACTCCTGTTATTCCAGATCCTTATGATCCAAATCGTGTTGTATGGTCTGACGAAGCAGACAATATTTGGGATTTAATGCGTGAAAATAAACCGCTATCGCTAAATCATAAAATTAACGGCACTAACAAAAAGAATGCCAATAATTCGCCTAAGGATACGAACGATCAAGACAATGAAGATACGGATGACAATAGCAATATAAGCGAAAACGACAAACTTAATAAAACTACAAATCCAAAGAAGATGGGACATGTTGATCCAAAAACAGGATTAATAAAAAATTCTCAAGGACAACTTATTGATCCAAATACTGGAGGAATTGTAAATCCTGAAAATGGAACTATTCACGATCCACAAACAGGACAATACGTTGGCTTTGCAGACAAGTATGCAAACAATGTACTTTGCGCTGTGCCTAGAAAAAAGTAAACAATTAAGCAAGATGTAATCTATGAATATTAATGTACGAGCATAAAATTTATATATTATATATTCATAGTCATTGAAGATACATGCTTATTTTGGAGGATGAATGAATTCGAGATTGTATGAGGACCCTTCTGAAGATAATATAAACCCACCTATCTTCACTCCTTCTCATAATAACGATTCATCTAACTCAAACGTGCCTCCTAGTTTCACTCCAAAACGCGTAAAAAGAGGCAAAATAGAGTCTAATGCGCTTCCATCACAAGCGCCGTCTTTTGCGCCTACAACTCAAAGAACAAGAATCTTAAAAAGTCCAGAACAATGTTCTTCTAGACCTGTTTCTTACACATCGCAATTGCAACCAAGACCAGCACCGCGCACAAGTTCTATTTCACAAATGCGTATTCCAACAACTATAAATAAAGCAGTTGGAAGTGCAGCAAAAATACTACCGCACAAACCGCACAGAATTTTACATGCATTTATTGCATTTTTTGTTGTTCTGGCAGTAGGTGTAACTGGTTTTGGGGTATATTCATGGAACTGGGTTGACTCAAGAATTAACCGCACTACTTGGCTTACTAATACTCCTAGCACTCAAGGCAAAGCATGGCTTATTCTTGGTTCTGATCAAAGAGAAGGCGAAGAAGCTAAAGAGATAACAGGATTTAGAACAGATACTATTCTTGTATTGACAAAGCCGAGCAATGGTCACAGCTCTCTAATTTCTATTCCTCGAGATTCTCTTGTTTCTTTAAATGGCGAACAAGTAAAAATTAATAGCGTTGCGCAAGCAGCTGGAAATAAAGCATTAACAGCAGCAATAGAAAAAATTACAGGTCATCGCATTGACCATGTTGCAGAAATACGTTTTGGCGGTCTTACTAATGTTGTTAACGCTATAGACGGCATTGATTTATGCTACAACCGTACCGTAAGCGATAAGTTTAGCGGGTTAAATTGGACTTCTGGATGCCATCACGTTGATGGGAATACAGCGTTAGCATTTTCGCGAATGCGATACGCAGATCCAGAATCTGATTTTGGACGAGCTGCACGTCAACGAATGGTTATTGCAGCTATTATGAAAAAAGCTTTAGATCACAATACATTATTGAATTTTGGAAAAGTAAAAAAGCTTGCTGAAACGGGACTTGCTTCAGTTATTTTTGACGAGAAAACCAATCCAGGAACATTATGGGAAATGGCTCAAGCATTCAAAGAAGCAACTGGACCGTCAGGCATATCTGGAACAGTATATTGGACGAATCCTGACTATCAAGTTCCAGGAGTTGGTTCATCTGTGCTTCTCGATGATGCTAAAAACTTAGATTTATTCAACCAACTTGCATCAGGCACTCATAAACCTGGATCAGTTGGAACTCTTGCGGAGCAACAATAATTTCGAAGTATTGTTGTATAAGCAACACTTCAATTAGATACCATAACTTAGAAAGCACTAAACTCATATCTTTTAACCACAATCTTGCATAAGTATTGCACAAAAATCAAGAATATTGTCTCATACATTTATGAGTAACAAATCTAATACAGGAATGTCTACAACTAAAGTACTTATGCATGTACAGATGGCAGCGAGTATAGTTCCCATATTCGCTCACATAGCATTGGCTATAATGGCATGGATGCAAAATAATTGGATGATGCTAACCATGATTATTCCAAGCATTATGATGTACATAGCAAGTCTTATTCCACAAATTTTTCAATACATATCTGAGAAAAATTCTATTCAAAGTGTTCAACAAAATCAGCAAATTCAATTATTAAACACTACGCAATCGTCAAATAACTTAACTTATAATCAACAAACTATAGAAAGTTTGCCAGATACTATTACACCAGTAAGTTTAGAAACATTACTTATGAGAAGAAATGCAATTTCTAATACGCAACATCACTGGAAAGAAGTATTGCAAACATGGTTAAAAAATGCAGGAACATACGACACAAAAAACCAATCTAATAGTATGAAGGAAAATCTAAATACAAATATTTATAACTACTTACCTAATTCAAAAACTAAACACCTTATAGCTCCACTTGGAATAAGCAATAATGGATACTGCTATTTAGATTTAATTAACAATGGACCACATGCTTTAGTTGCTGGAACAACTGGTTCTGGTAAATCAGTACTTCTTACGACTTGGTGTTTAGCTTTGGCTTTTCAATACGGCCCACAGCAGCTACGGTTTGTTTTTATGGATTTTAAAGGAGGAGCAACTTTTGACATACTATCTAAACTCCCACATGCTATGGGAAACGTAGGAGATTTAAATCTTAAACACGCAATACGCGCTCTAAAAGGTCTCGAACTAGAACTAGATAGACGAGAAAGACTAGTAGCTCATCATGGGTGTAATAATATTGCACAAGTAACTCCAGCTGAGCCTTCATTGCTTATTGTTATTGACGAATTTCATGCTTTAAAAGATCAACTTCCCGACTACATGCCTCGTCTTATACGAATTGCATCAGTAGGCAGATCTTTGGGAATGCATATTATTGCTGGAACTCAAAATCCACTCGTACAAGTAAGCGCAGATATGAAAGCTAATATTTCTATTAATATTTGCTTGAGAGTTAGAGACGGAATGCAATCGCAAGAATTATTAGGAACAGCGCATGCAGCTAGAATAAGCCCAAATACACCAGGAGCCGCATATTACAATATTGGAGAAGGAGTAGCTGCTTTGCGATGTGCTCAAAGCAGCAATCCTGCACATTTAGTACGAGCAATACAGTTAGCTGGTAGATTCTGCCATCATGATCATTCTCCAGAATTATTTAGCAAACCATTGCCGTCGATTCTTTCATCAAAACAACTTGCAGAGTATTCAAATAATTACAAATACAAAAATTCGGAGCAAAAAATATCTCAAAGTTTACGTACTCAAGAATTTCATACGAAGCATATTATTATTGGTTTGCAAGACGATACCATACACTTATATCCTGCTCTATTACCAATTCACCTTGGAAATATCGCTGTTATTGGAAGTAGAAAACAAGGCAAAACAACAATATTAAAAATAATTTCTAAAACTTTAAACCTGCCAATATATTCAGGAAAATCACTATACGAACAAAACATTAATAACATTTACAACGAAAATACGCCAATCATTATTGACGATGCGGATGAATTGCTTGATCCGCTAAATACGAGACAAACTGCTATTGCTTTTCAAAAAAGATTAAATAGTAAACAATACCCAGTTATTATGAGCACTAGCACTTCTCGCTACTTACGTTTACCTGAGCAAGCACCAGTGAGGATAATATTTCCAACAGGAGATATTGGCACAGATACAATGCTTGGAATACCTTCTGCTTTATCTAAAAGTTTTGATATTGAAGACTATCAACTTCCAGGACGATGTGTTTTAATCACTCCAGGATCAGCAAGTTTAACTCAAATAGTGCACCTAGAATAAAATTTATTCATAGTGACGCATCTTGACTTTTACGTGCGCGCATTGCTCTACGCTTTAGAGTTCTACGCTCATCCTCGCTTAATCCTCCCCACACACCGTAATCTTGGTTAGTTTCTAATGCGCATTTTAAGCACTCTGTTGCAACATCACATGAGCGACATACTGCTTTTGCTTCTTCAAGCTGTTGAACTGCTGTACCAGCACTGCCAAGAGGAAAGAACAGTTCAGGATCTTTGTCACTACATGCTGCTGTTGTGCGCCAATCAAACGAGTTGCTCATGAATTATTATCCTCATTTCTTACCTACAACGGTGAGCTTTAGAAGTTCCCCTGAATGTAAGGAAATCATGAAAAGAAAGTTTTTTCAAGGTATTTTGCATCTTTATTAGCAATTTTAATTGTTCCTATACTTTTTACACTAAATGTATAACATTTAATGCACGTTGGAAAACAATTTTTACTAAAGCTACTCAATACCAGATACGCGCAATTTAATGTCTAACACTACCCTAGTTCCGCCTTCTCTTCGAGGAGACCAACGAACTGTACCACCAAAATCGTTAGTGACAAATGTGTTTATGATCTGCGTTCCAAGGCCAGAGCCAGATGGTTTAGCCATTCCATGAGAAGACTCGCTATCTATACCATCTCCATCATCTTCAACGACAATATTAAGATTGTCTCCGCCCCTACCAACTGCAATACGAATATGACCTTTTTCACGACCTTCAAAACCATGTTCAACTGCATTCGTCACTAACTCAGTTAAAACAAGAGATAATGGTGTAGCATCCTGAGCTGCTAATCTGCCAAATTTTCCAACAAAATCAATATCAATATTTTGATTCTGAGACGCCAACTCAATTGACATCTTCAACAAACTCGAAATAACTTTGTCAAAATCAACAATTTCGTCAGCAGTTTGACTCAAGCCTTCATGAACTAGTGCTATAGTTTGCACACGACGTTGAGCTTCCTCAAGTTCTTTTCTAACTTCAATAGATTTTGTTTTACGGGCTTGCAAACGCAAAAGAGCAGAAACAGCCTGTAAATTGTTTTTTACGCGATGATGTATTTCAGAAATAGTGGCATTCTTAGTGCGCAATTCTTGCTCACGTCGCAAAACTTCAGTAACATCACGACATAACACTACAGCTCCAACACGATTATTTGGACCCCACAGAGGCAAGGAGCGCATGGAAACTATAGAATGGTTCGCTTCAAGTTCACAATCTACATCAGCTTTTCCAGTTAATACAAGAGGTAAACTTTCGGGAACATTATCGTTTGTATGCAACAACCTAGTGCCAAATTCGCTTAAATATTCACCTTGCATAGTATTTAATCCACCGAGTCTGCGGAAACAACTAATGGCATTAGGGGAAGCATAACGAACTATTCCATCGTCTTCTAGCACAATAAAACCATCGGATACTCGAGCATTATGTCGCTGATTTAATACAGATTCATGATATGGGAATTGTTCACGAGGAATCATGTCAAATAAAGTTTTACCAGCATTGATACTTTCGGTTTCATAACGACCGTTAGATTCACGCGTTGCCAAATTAGTTTCGCGCATAACTAATCCGATGGTTTTACCCCTATGACGAACTGGAGCGTAAACGTAGCATACAGTAGCTCTACCAATAGAACGTAAGGTTGAAGAGTGGAAACTTGTCTCAGATTTCATCGCCTCATTAAGCTCAGGTACTAAAGAATCATCTAATTTTTTACCTAACAAATCATCAGTACGCAAAGTAATAGCTGTTGAAGGACGACATTGTTCAGCAACAACATAATCACCGTCACCATTTTGAATAATCAGCAGCAAATCTGCAAAACTCAAATCTGCAATAACCTGCCAATCGGCCACCAAATGATGAAGCCACTCACGATCACTGTCATTAAAATCAGGACGAGTAGCAAGAATGTTAGAAAAATCAGCCATAATGTAATAATATATCGAACTCACAGAAAATTCTGTGAGGCATGTTGTTGTTTTGAACAAGAAAACCGCTCCTCCTCAATTAAGAGAAGAAGCGGTTTAATAATTTATAAATTATTCTTTAAAACTAGAAGCCAAACTTAGCAGCAGTTTCGCGCAAAGTTTCAGCAGAACGCTTCAAAGCAGCCAACTCACGATCAGAAACTGGAGTGTTTAGACGAGAGTTTACACCATTGCGATTAAGCAATGTTGGCACAGACATGCACACATCAGAAATGCCGTGGAAGTCATCGAGCAAAGAAGACACTGGAAGAATGCGGTTAGTGTCGCGAAGAACAGCCTCAACAATATCTACACCAGACATAGCAATAGCGTAGTTTGTTGCACCCTTACCGTTGATAATCTTGTAAGCAGCGTTAACAACTTCCTGATGGATTTCTTCGCGCTTAGCAGCATCAAGTGGCTCATGACCTGGAAGAGCGTTCCAATCGCACATTGGAACACCACCAATGGTTGCAGAAGCCCACAGAGGAACTTCAGAGTCACCGTGTTCGCCAGCAATGTATGCGTGAACGTTCTTAACATTAACGCCCGTGTGCTGAGCGATCAAGAAACGAAGACGAGCGGAATCAAGGTTGGTACCAGAACCAAACATTTGGTTTGCTGGAAGACCAGAAAGCTTCATAGAAACGTGCGTAACAACATCAACAGGATTAGTAATCAACATGTAAATTGCGTTAGGAGCAACCTTCACAACGTTCGGAATGATTGACTTCATGATGTTGATAGTGGCTCCTGCAAGCTCCAAACGAGTCTGACCTGGCTTCTGGCGAGCACCAGCAGTAATCACGACCATGTCAGCATCACGGCAAATTTCCACATCGTCAGAACCGGCAATAGAAACTGCAGGATAGAAGCTAGAACCATGCTGCATATCCAAAACTTCAGCTTCAACACGTTCCTTAGCAATATCTTCAAGCACAATCTCACGCGCAACACCACGCTGAGCAGCAGCGAAAGCGAGAGTAGATCCGACTGCGCCGGCACCAATAATTGCAAGCTTAGTTGGCTTAACCTGCGAACTCACCATGAGCAAAAACCTCTTTTCAACAACCTATCACACCCTTATAAGCACACAAAATACCACGATTTATGCATTACTAAGGGCTGCTCTCACATTAAGAGCTTTTGGTATGAACACCTTTACTCTAATCGCACCACCGGAATTTATTATTACAATGCTACTTTCATAAGTTTTGCAGCTAACGATGGTCCGACCCAAGCAATAAGTTCAACCCCAGAATCTACATATTCTGCCTTTTCAACTACACCATTTTCACGAACTTTTGATAATAATCCACCAAACTCGTACGGCAAAGTTACATCTACACGAACACGAGGAGACGGTAACAATTCTTCTAAACGATTGCGCAATATTTGTAAATTTTCGCCACTGAATGCAGAAACAATAACAGCATCAGGATAAAGAGAAGAAAAACGTTCTCGCGCAGCATCACTCATCATGTCTGATTTATTCAATGCCATAATTTGAGGTATATCTTCTACACCAGAAATATTAGCGAGAACTTCGTTTACTGCATTAATTTGCGAAATAGGATCTGGATGCGAACCGTCAACTACGTGCAAAATAACGTCTGCTTGTCCAACTTCTTCCAAAGTGGATTTAAATGCTTCAACTAATTGAGTTGGAAGTCTGCGAACAAAACCAACAGTATCTACCAAAGTATAGCTTCTACCATCTTGAGTTTGAGAACGACGTACTGCAGTATCAAGAGTTGCAAACAGTGCATTTTCTACTAATTCTTGTGAACCAGTAAGACGATTTATAATAGACGACTTGCCAGCATTCGTATATCCAACAACAGCTACAGTTGGAATATCTTGTCGTCTACGAGAACCGCGTTTTACATCGCGCGCAGGTGCCATATTTGCAATATCGTGGCGAAGTTTAGAAATACGATTTCGAATAGCTCGACGATCCATTTCGATTTTAGTTTCGCCAGGACCTCTAGAACCAATACCAGCATCTCCTGCAGCTCTACCACCAGCCTGCCTAGAAAGAGCAGCACCCCAGCCTCTTAACCTAGGTAGCATATATTGCAATTGAGCAAGCTCAACTTGAGCTTTACCTTCACGGCTTGTAGCGTGCTGAGCAAAAATATCCAAAATAACAGCAGTGCGATCGACAACCTTAACTTTGGTTGCATCTTCTAAAGCTCTACGCTGGCTAGGTGGTAAATCATCATCAACAATAATCGTATCTGCATCATGTTGAGCAACTACTGCTGCAAGCTCACGCGCTTTACCTGAACCAACATAAGTTGCAGCATCTGGCCTATATCTTTGTTGCAACATGCCATCACAAACAACAGCACCAGCAGTCTGTGCCAACGCTGCAAGCTCACGCAACGATTCTTCAGCTTGAGCAAGAGTTCCTTTTGCACTAGACCACACTCCTACTAGCACAACGCGCTCAAGACGAAGCTTTCTATACTCAACCTCGGTAACATCTTGTAATTCACCAAGACCAGCTACACGCTTTAAAGCATTACGAGACTCACGCTCCTGCCAAGCTTCATCATGCTTTTCACTGTCAGAAGTAGTGTCTAGAAGCACATCCGAATGAGCATAAAGCACTGCATTATTGGTGAGATTATGCTCATTCATATTATTAGAATCATTTTCGAGGAAGGAAAGATCGTTTGAATTAAGCACATCATCTCGCCCGGATACCACATTACTATCCGCCAACTGTCCCTCCTCTATTTCATTGTAAATAGCGTTTTACAACGTTTGTCTTATTATGGTGACTTGAGACGACAATATATGAACACAACCTATATGTATGATATGTAAATAAAGATACAATAGTAAAAAGTATATTAATAAATTTAAATTTATAGGCGAAATACGGTATTTTTGAGCGAGATCATGGAAAGTCATCAACAATTTAAACAATACGATAAAACCAAATCACCAAAATCAGAAAAAACGCAAAAAATCAGTGGCGAACAATACTTTTCTGCAACACCATCATCTTGCGATGAGCGAAGAACGTTACATGTAACTTTGAGAAATCATGAAACTGTTATACAAGTCTCAAACGGAGTATTCAGCGCTTCTAAGCTTGATCTAGGCACGTCTGTGCTACTAAAACATGCTCCAAAACCACCAGAAAATGGCAAATTCCTTGATATTGGATGCGGATGGGGTCCTATAAGCATTGCAATGGGCTTAGAATCTCCAGAAGCTGAAATTGTAGCTGTAGATGTAAATGAGCGAGCGCTAGAGCTTACTGAACTAAACGCAAAAAACGCTGGCTTAAAGCATATTCGCACTTCTTTAGTAGATGACGCTTTAAAAGAAAATAATACTTTGGAATTTAATAATTTTGATCTCATATGGTCCAATCCACCAATTCGCGTTGGAAAAGAAATGTTGCACGACATTTTGATGACTTGGATTCCGCGTTTAAAAGTGGGAGGAGCAGCTTACTTAGTTGTGCAAAAAAATCTTGGCTCAGACTCACTTATTCCTTGGCTTGCTGAAAATCTTGGCGAAAACTACAACGTTGAAAAATATGCAAGCTCTAAAGGATACCGAATTATAGAAGTACTAAAAAGTAAGCACTAAAGAAGTACCAAAAAAGTAAAAAATTTACGAAAAGAAATATACACTATGAAATTCGACTACCCTGTTGAGCTTCCTATTTGCGCAGCACACGACGAAATAATAGAAGCAATTAAGTCTTCACAAGTCGTGATTGTTTCCGGACAGACTGGCTCCGGTAAAACTACGCAAATCCCAAAAATGGCGCTTGAGCTTGGAAGAGGCGGAAGAGGTAAGCAAATCGTACACACTCAGCCTCGCCGTTTAGCTGCACGCACTGTTGCTGAGCGAATCGCAAGCGAAATGGAAGTAAAACTGGGTGAAGAAATCGGCTACCAAGTGCGATTTACCGACGAAAGTTCACCTAAAACGAAGCTTCGAATTGTTACTGACGGTATTTTACTTGCGCAAATTCAGCGAGATCCTCTTCTTACTAAATACGACACGATTATTATTGACGAAGCTCACGAACGCAGTCTTAACATTGACTTTTTGCTAGGGTATTTAACAACTTTACTTCCGCAAAGACGCGATTTGAAGCTGATTATTACTTCGGCAACAATAGATTCTGCAAAATTCCGTGAACATTTCGAACAAGCTTTACACATAAAAGTTCCTGTTATTGAAGTTTCTGGACGCACGTACCCTGTGAGAGTGCTTTATGAGCCGCTTGGCTCCGCGCCTTCACTTATGCGACATGTCCCCGGCTTTGCAGACATAACAATGGATGAGGAAACTGTCGCAGAAAGCCAATCTAACGAAAGCAATCGAGACGATATTACAGATGAAGATATGACATCTGCAGTAACTCGCGCATGCGCTCAATTAGTTATTCATTCAAGCCACGAGCAAGGCGCACGCGACATTATGGTTTTCGCTTCCGGCGAGCGCGATATTCGAGAGTTTGAAGCAGGATTACGCTCATATTTTGGCACTCGAGCAAGTGATATGAAACGAGCGGATGCTATTGAAATAGTGCCGCTTTTTGCGCGTCTTTCTGCAAAAGATCAGCATCGCGTATTTGAACATCACTCTCATCAACGCATTGTTATTGCTACGAACGTTGCTGAAACTTCGCTTACTGTTCCTGGGATTCGATACGTTGTCGATCCTGGTTTTGCGAGAATTAGCAGATATTCTAAGTCTGCAAAAGTGCAAAGGCTTCCTATAGAGCCGGTTTCTCAAGCGAGCGCAGATCAGCGTTCTGGACGATGCGGACGAATCGCGGACGGAATTGCTATTAGACTTTACTCGCGCGAAGATTACGAAACTCGACCTCGTTTTACCGATCCTGAGATTCTGCGCACTTCGCTTGGAGCAGTAGTATTACACATGCTTTCAGTAGGCGTTGCTAAAACTGGCGAAGATATTACGAATTTCGGTTTTATTGACCCTCCTGATATGAAAGCAGTAAGCGACGGCTTTAATGAGCTTAACGAGCTTGGCGCAATAAGCAGAAAATCAGGTTTCATTACTTTAACTCATATTGGACGCGAGCTTTCGAAATTGCCTATTGACATTCGTTTAGGACGCATAATTGTTGAAGCAGCTCGTAAAACCACTCCGAATACTCTTGCTGCTGTGCTGGTAATTGTTGCGTTTTTGAGTTTGCAAGATCCTCGCGAGCGCCCTGAAGAACAGCGTGAAGAAGCAGATAGACTTCATAATCGTTATGCCGATGAAACAAGCGATTTCTTAACTGCTTTAAATATTTGGGATTATATTTTCCAAGCAGACGGAAATATGAGCAATAATGCTCTTCGCAAACTTTGTAAAGCGGAATTCTTCCACTTTTTGCGTTTAAAACAGTGGAAAGATTTAGTTAATCAACTTCAAGACTTGTGTAAAGAATTACATTATAAAGTTGGCGAGCCTATTCCATCTAAAAGAGTATCTTTGGAAATTCGTCAACTTCCTAATAATCAGCAGGCTGATCACAGCTTGTGCTGCTCTTGGGATTCGCAAGGAATACACTCGTCGATGCTTGCAGGATTGCTTTCTATGTTGGGAATGCAAGTAGTGCGTGAACCGAAAGCTTCAGATTTTGCCAATTTGCATGGATCAGCAAAAATTCGCGCTATGAAACGCGCTCAAAAAATGGCTAAAAACGACTATCAAGGCGCGCGCGGAGGAAGATTCGCAATATTCCCAGCTTCATCTGTTTCTAAAACAACTCCTTCATGGGTTATGTGTACGCAATTAGTTGAAACATCTAGACTTTGGGCAAGATATTGCGCGCAAATCGATCCTGCTTGGGCTGAGCCTCTTGCTAAAAATCTTACCAGAATCACGTATTCTGACGCTCATTGGAGCGCTTCTAAAGGTGCTGCTGTAGCAAAATCTAAGGTATTACTATACGGATTGCCTATTGTTCAAGATCGCACAGTTCAATGGGCTAGAGTTAATCCTTACGAAGCTCGAATGATTATGATTCGTCAAGGCTTAGTTGAAGCAGATGTGCAACAGCGTTTTGCACACGATGAGTTTATTTTAAATAATCACAATGTGCTTGAAGATGCAGATAATCAAGCAAATCGCACTCGCCAAATAAGCGAAACTGTAAACGACGAAGATTTATTTACTTTTTACGACACTCACATTCCTCAAGAAGCAACTACTATTGCAGCTCTTGCAAAATGGTGGAAAGATAACCGCGAAGAAGATCCACACAAGTTAGACTTTAATCCCGATGAAGTTGAACGTTTACAAACTACACAAAGCACTGATTTAGCTGACTATCCTGACCATTGGAATACAGTTGGTACAGACGGTCAGATTATAAGGTTGCGTTTAAGTTATGTATATGATCCGGCTAATCCTTTGGACGGCGTAACAGTACATGTGCCGCTTTACGTACTTTCGCGTTTAACTCCTGAAGAATTTACTTGGAATGTTCCAGGTTTGCTTGATGAGCTTATTATTGGCATGATTAAATCTTTGCCTAAAGCTCTACGAGTACAGTTTGTTCCAGCTCCTGATACTGCTCAAAAAATTCGCTCTTGGATTGACGAACATTACGACGAGCTTCCTGGGACTGGAGAAACAGAAAGCAATATAAAAAGCGAATGGCAAGATTTTAGAGAAGTTTTCACTAAAGCTGCAATTTGTGTAGTTGGCGCGCAAATACATCCTGAAGTTTTCGATGACGAGCAAATAAGCAGACTTTCGCCATACTTGCGCATGACGTTTAGTGTTGAAGAGAGAAAAGCTAACGAAAGTCGCAATAAACTTGCAGGTCGCAACAAGTACTCTAATCACGTAAAACCTACTCTTCTTGGAACAGACAAATCATTAATTGCATTGCAACAGCGTTTTGCGAAAGAAGCACAAGAATCTGCACGAGAAGTTGTAAATATCAAAGCAAATAAAGCAGCACAAGCTGGTCATGTAATTGAACGAGCAGATTTATTACACAAATCTGGTGCTACAAACCTTTCACGCGCACAAATGGTTTGGCAAAGCGCATTGAATATGCTGCATTTAGACAATAAGCGTATTACTTCTCGCTGGCTTGGTTCTGAAGCTTTAATGCTCGCAGCTGCACCTTATTCAACTTCTAATGCTTTAGCAGAAGACTTGCAAATGGCTGCAGTAAAACGACTAATTGCGAACACGGATAATATTACTGACGACAATTTATTACGCGAAACTGTTGCAAACGTATCTGAAGTATATGAAGACACTGTTTATGCTGTTGCACACGATGTGATCGCAATATTGAAGCGTCAAGCAGAATCAAGTAAAGCTGTTTCCGGCAAGGCTGATTTACCGTTGCTTTCAGTGTTGCAATCAATCCGAGAACACACTGCAAGTCTTGTATACGAAGGATTTATTGCCAAAACTCCATCTGATTCTCTACCTCGTATTGAACGCTACTTGCATGCAGACGTGATTCGTCTTACTAAAGCTAAAGCAGATAAAAACCGTGACGTACGTTGGGCTTGGCAAGCAGATGAAGCACATAAGCTTGTAATAAAAACTCAAGAAGACACTCAGAAAATCCCAGCGGGACCCGCTCATGACGAGTCGCAAATAATCGCTGAGAAATTACGTTGGATGTGCGAAGAATTTTATGTGTCTCTTTGGGCGCAAGAATTGGGAACTGCATATCCGATTAGCATACAACGCATGCGAAAGATGATTGACGGAAGGTGAAAACTGTTTCGCATATATGCATATATTTTTCTTAGCGCTTGCAATGTTGTAAACAATATTGCTCATAACGTTGCAAACAAACTTTATTTGCACAGTTGCTAAGTTATTGCCAATTATAATTCTATTGCTTTTGCTTTCACTATTATTTTTGGTCTTGTTCTTGATCTTCGTCTACTTCGATTGCATTGCTTTCTTTAGTGATAAAGTTTCTGAATGTAAATACGATAATTCCTAATAATGCAACAGCAGCACACATAAGAGATATGTTTGCAAATCCAGACGAAATACCAGAAGCACCGGTTATAGAATCCCCACTCAACATGTTTTTATCTAATATTCCGTCAAAAATTACTACACCAACAGACGCAGAAACACTAATAGCTAAATCATTCATTCCGCACCCTCTGCCAGATTCTTCAACTGGAAGAGATGAAAGAATTGTTGAGGCCAGTGGAGAATACACCATTCCACAACCTGCATAATAAATGCATGCACACAAAGCTATAGCCAAGAATCCAGAATTTATTAATACTGCAATACCAATCCATCCGCAAAGTATAAACAATATTGCTAATAATAAACCTGTTTTTCTTCCTATACGACTAATTATTAAGCCTGAGCATGAACCGAATATTGCAGCAACAATAAAAGCCCAAACTAAATAAGAAGCTACTTGTGAAGTAGTCATATTATACAAAGTTTTTCCAACTCTATTGAACAGTGGACTTATGCAATAATTCGTGAAGTATATTATGCCCATCAAAATTATGCCAGAAAGCCAACGAATATTCTTAAAGAAAGCTGGCGTAACGAACGGCTCTTTAGCTTTACTAATGTAAATACCAAAAATTATAAACAATATAATTGCTGAAATAAGCATCAACAAGTTTCTGTATGAAATGAACAATGTAAGAGATGCAACAGCAAATCCAAAGACTGTAAAACCAACAACATCAATTTTTTTACCATTGCCGTTTTTTGTTGGTAAATAATGCAATAATGCCGGCAATATTAGAATAGTTAATGCTGGAATTAAGAATAAATATTGCCAAGCAATAGAGCTTAACAATCCTGCTGAAAACACTCCAATACATGCAGAAAGCTGGTACGATGCTGTAAATAATCCGAAGAAGATAACTTTCAAATCATTTCGCAAATATTTTGTTGCAATTACTAAGAATGATGAACCTGCTACTTGTTCACCAGTTGTTTGCATAATACGAGCAGCAATAACTGTCCACAAATTTGGCTCAAAACAAGAATTAGCTACAAATCCAAAAACTGAGCCTATAAACAAAGACGTTAATCCAATGGTTACTAGCTTTTTTAATGACACAAAGTCGCCTAAAGAACCGTAAATAAAGCATACGATTCCTAAAATAATGCCAGGTAAACCTGTTATAAGAGGCGCTTGATCAACAGCTTTCACATCTATACCAACTTGTTTATAAACAAGGTTGAATCCTTGCAAGCACAACGTGCTAATAATAAATGTAATAAGCAGTAGTATTAACGCACGAACAGCAACCTTATTGCGCATTTCTGGGTCATCATAAGGATCCATAGAAGAACAATCAATTCGTTTAGTTCCAATCATCATTATCTTACTCTCCTGCCACATCCTAATAATTCCAACATTTGTGCAGAAAACTACTGCAAATAAATCAATCTGCCCTAACAATCTAAAGTTAATCGCAACAAATTCTTCGCGCGTAGCTACTCAATCGGATAATTCTACAGTTTGATAGTTACAATCAACAATAAAAATTGGGAACAATTTTAAAAAATAATCACAATAATAAAATGATTCGCATATCACTTATAATGTAACAAGCTAAGTAGGAGGAAACATGGTGCAGAGAAGAAAGAAACATGATTCTATTCATGTCAACCTAAATAGTGAACATAATAGTGGTGCTCATCACAATAAAAACAACAGTTCTTTAAAGCATAAGTCTTACTCCAATAAAATTTTACGAAACATTATTATTGCTGTCATAGGCATTGCTATTATCATTCCTGTTGTTCAGTGGATACGTTGGGAACAGACTGTTTCTGATCTTCGCAACAAACAAGAACAACTTGTGTCACGCTTTGATTTTAATCCAGGCAATATTATTTCTGATTCTCAATTTTTTGACGATAACGCAATGAGTAAAGATGAAGTACGCAATTTTATACGCAAAAAAGGAGCAAAATGCACTGGTAAAAATTGCTTAAAAAATGCGTACTTTAATACTCACACTATTCCTGCCGATTCACTATGTTCAAAGTATCAAGGTGTAAGCAAAGAATCTTCTGCAGACATAATATACAAATCAGCAAAAGCATGTCATATCAGTCAACAAGTATTACTTACAATGCTGCAAAAAGAACAACATCTTGTAACAGACACTGATCCTAGCGATTTCCAATACAAATCAGCTATGGGATTAGATTGTCCAGATGATTCTCATTGCAACCCACGTTTTGCAGGATTCTTTAAACAAGTAATTGGTTCCGCAAGAAGATATAGGTATTATCTTCTTCATAACGATCAATATAACTACCACCCTAACACGATTAACACAATTCAATATTCGCCAAATAAATCATGCGGATCTAGCAATGTTTATATCGAAAATAAGGCTACTGCATTGCTTTATATCTATACTCCTTATCAGCCAAATATAGAATCGTTAAAAGCTGGATACGGCGAAGGAAATTCGTGCTCAGCATATGGAAATCGCAATTTTTCATTGATTTACTCTGCATGGTTCGGAGATCCTCGCAAATAATATTCGTTAGATCAACATAGAAATACAATTTCGGTGTATAAGCATCGAGATATACTTAAATGTCTAATTTTTGGCACAATTAGTTGCGGTATTTTACGAAGAATGGATGCGTATGTCTACCTATTCCTCACAACTTGGCGAAGAACAACAAGCTGTTGACCGAGCTTATAGCCGTCTAGACGATTTGCGTAATACTATTCGCGCACGCTTAGACGCTGTGCGCGCGTCAGGTTCGCACGGTTCACCAACACAGCGCACAGAGCGCGACTCATTCGCAACCATGTACGAAGATCGTCTTACACAATTACGAGCTGTTGAGGATCGTCTTGTTTTTGGAAGGCTTGATAACACAGAAGGCATTAGGCGATACATTGGTCGCATTGGTTTGCTTAGCGAAAACCATGATCCTATTCTTACAGATTGGCGCGCTGAAGCTGCACGACCTTTTTATGAGGCAACCCCTTCGCATCATGGCGATATTGTTATGCGTCGTCATATTACACTCCGTTTCAGAGACGTTATTGGTGTTGAAGATGAAGTACTTGACATACATTCTGATGAAATAGGAAAAGCTTCACAACAAGGTACTCTTACTGGCGAAGGAGCACTGCTCGCATCTTTAGGTTCTCGCAGAACCGGCAAAATGACTGATATTGTTGCCACTATTCAAGCAGAACAAGATCGAATTATTCGCGCTCCTCTTGATCACACTATTGTTGTACAGGGAGGTCCTGGCACAGGAAAAACAGCTGTTGCTTTGCACAGAGCAGCCTATTTGTTGTACACTCACAGGCGCAAACTTGAGCGTTCAGGAGTTCTTATTGTTGGTCCAAGTTCGGCATTCTTGCGTTATATTGATCAAGTACTCCCTTCTCTTGGTGAAACAGGTGTAGTAAGTAGAACTATTTCCGACTTAATTCCTGGAATTTGTGCTACAGCTGAAGATTCTCCATACGCAGCAAAATTAAAAGGAATGTATCGTATGCGAACAGTTATTGCGAATGCAATTGCCGCTCGTATTCGCGTTCCTAAAAATCTTCCAACAATTCATGTTGGAGGATTTAGTATTCCTCTTCTAAAAGAAGATATTGAGATAGCTCAATCAGATGCTCAACGGACTCACCAGCCGCATAACCAGGCGCGAAATACTTTTATAAAAACTGTGCTCAGCATATTGAAAAATCGTTATTTGGAAAAGCTTGATTATGTTCCAGATCAAGTTGAATTAAACGATATAACTTCTCAACTTCGTCTTGACGATAAACTGCGCATTACTTTAAATCTTGCATGGTTACCTATGACTGGAGAATGGCTTATTGACCAACTTTTTGCTAAACCTGACAAATTACGCACATACGCACCTTGGTTAAGCAACGAAGATATCAACTCACTTACTAGACCAAAAGGCAGCCCGCTTACTCGTTCTGATATTCCATTACTTGATGAAGCTATGGAATTGCTTGGTCCTGATCCAAAACTTGACGCTCAAAGATCTGCAGCACAAGCAAAAAAACTTGAAGAACAGCAATTTGCAACTGACACTCTAGCACAAGCTGGTATTGGAAATGGCATAGTAACCGCCGATATGCTTCTTGATAATCTGCAAGGCGACGATGCAGGAATGCTTGCCCGTAAAGCAGCTTCTGACCGCGAGTGGACATATGGTCACGTAGTTGTCGATGAAGCTCAAGAGCTCACAGCAATGGATTGGAGAATGCTTATTCGTCGTTGTCCTTCACGCTCCTTTACTATTGTTGGCGATGTTGCACAGACTTCTGCGCTCGGAGGAACTCACAGATGGCAGAAGAATATGAATTCTCTATTTGGAGAACCAAATTGGGATCTTTACGAGTTAACAATTAATTATCGAAATCCTAGTGAAGTTTCTGAAGCAGCAAGCAAGGTTGCAACAGATTCAGGATTATACATTTCTACTGTTCATGCAGTTCGCTCAGTACCTGATTCACTTGTATCACAAACGGTTGAATCACAAGATGAACTCGATACTGCACTTGCAGAATCTTGTACAAAACTATTCGAAAAATTTGTCTCTGATGATGGTAGTGGTCGTATTGCAATCATTACTCCTAACAGCATGGTTAGCCATGCTAAAAAGGTTGTAAACCAAGCATTAGAACATGCATTACCTGAAAAATTATGGAATCAGTTAAACAAACAAAATGCCGATGATTGCCAATGCGGCGTTTGCACAGCTGAGGAAGTAAAAGGTCTTGAATATGACGCTGTCATAGTGTTGCAACCTTCTCAAATTGAGCAGGAAGCAGCATCTAGACTAGCTGCTGCAGCCAATCTATATGTTGCAATGACTAGACCAACTCAAAAATTGCATATAATACGCACTAAAGATGACGCAAATTTTGAGAAATAGAACTCAAAATAATGCAAAAGCGCAGGGAATAGATATTCTGTAACAATAATCGATAAAATTATTATTCTTCTGTTTTACTGCGCTTCAAATCTTCAATGGCATGTTCAAAATCTTCAAGACCCGTGAAGTTTTGGTACACACTTGCAAAACGAAGATATGCAACTTCATCTAATTCACGCAATGGCTTAAGAATAGCTTTGCCAACTTCTTCAGATGTAACTTGCGCTAAACCTCGTGCTCGCAAATCAGCTTCTACTCGCATACCAATCGTCTTTAATGCCTCAGCATTAATAGGGCGTCCTTGACATGCTTTGCTAACACCGGCAACAACTTTTGCTCGATCAAAAGGTTCAATAGAGCCTGAACGCTTCATTACAAGCAACTGAGTTGTTTCTACTGTAGTAAATCGATTACCACAAACTTGGCATTCACGTCTACGGCGAATAGAGTAACCATCTTCGCTGATACGAGTATCTATAACTTTCGTATCAGAATTTTTACAAAAAGGACAATGCATATATTCAGCATACTAAAAAATAGCGAAAAACTACATAATATTATTCACTTTATTCAAATATTTCCGAATATTATACGATTTTATTGTCCATAATCCGAAATACTCCATAAAACACACTGAATATTACATCATCATTTTCAGTAAAACTTATCTCATCAGTTTCAATTTCAAATATAGTAATATTTTCCCTTCTCATATTCCCCCCAATTTCATACTATTTGCACTCAATCAACTATTGAGCATCATTTAATGGAACATTAATAGACTGTCCGATTACCAAATCTTCAGAAGAAAGATGATTTAAAGACATTAAACGCTCTACATTATCTGATATATCACCGTTTTTAGGAGTAATAGTAGCAGCATAATTCCATAACGTATCTCCAGGACGAACTGTATATGTAACAACTCTTTCAGGTATCGCAGAAACAGCAGTCTTTGGCATAAACAATGTACAGAATGTTATTGCTGTCATCAAAAGTACAGCTACACGAAAAACTCTAGTTTTGCGCGCATGCTTATTAGAAACGCAGCGTTTACGAATCAAATAAGTATTTTCTTGCATACCTACTCTAGCTTCCCTGCCACTTCTAATTAATGACGTACTCATAACTGTCCTTTCTCCTTCCTTAATCGACTGAACATTTGTTCTATCGAACAGGTGTATTAATAATGACACATTTGTTCGATAGTTGCAACGGCGTGTCGAACAGATGTTTGATTTTTCTAAGAAAGTGCGTTAAAATAGTAAAAGCGAAAGGAGCACCATGAATAACGATGGCACAAATAATGATAACAACGGCATTAATGCTAGCGATATTAACGCAATGTCACTTACTGACCGCCAACGCAATATTATCAATGCCATCCAAAACAATATAAAAATTCATGGATTCCCTCCTTCTTTCCGCGAAATCGGAGAAGCAGTTGGACTTAGAAGTCCATCTTCTGTGAAACATCAATTGCGAACACTTGAAGATAAAGGGATTTTGCGAATTAATGCAAATAAAGGTCGCGCTATTGAAATTCTTGATAATTCAATTGTTGAAAACAATTCAAACAACAAAATTAATAAAAATTCTTCAAGAGTTGCCAATATTAGCGCATACGAATCTGATTCTGTTATAAATTCTAGAGATGTCCCTCTAGTGGGAAGAATCGCAGCAGGAGCTCCAATAACAGCAGAACAGCATATTGAAGATGTAATGCGATTGCCAGAACGTCTTACAGGTACAGGAAATCTTTTTATGCTTGAAGTACACGGCGATTCGATGATTGACGCCGCTATTTGCGATGGCGATTATGTAGTAGTTAGAGAGCAGCATGAGGCTGTAAATGGAGACATTGTTGCAGCACTGCTAGATAACGAAGCAACTGTTAAAACTTTCAGAAATGACCATGGTCACGTATGGCTTATTCCACATAATCCGGCGTACTCTCCTATTGACGGATCACACGCAACTATTATGGGAAAAGTTGTTACAGTATTGCGAAAAATCTAACAAATATAACTGCTGAACAAACAATAGAATTTAACACAATAAGTTGTAAGTTGTCATTAGCTCATAGAGCTAAAGCAGCAGAGAACATAAATTGCAAACCATAAAAAAAAAAACAAGTTATAAAATGCAAAACGCAAAACTTGAAACTTAAAACCCTAAAACTTAAAACCCAAACCCTAAAAAAATCTCCCCACCTATTCACAAACGAACTAGGTGGGGAGATTAATACTTACTTACGCAAGTGGATGTGAATCCTTAATTGTCACTGAAATTTCACGTCCATTTGGAGCCGCATAGCTAACAGTATCACCAGTATGAGCACCCATAATAGCCGCTCCAATTGGAGATTCCGGGCTAATAACGTCATAATCTGTAGCTACAGCAATATCGCGAGAACCAAGAACATAAGTCATTTCTCGACCTGCTAGCTCAAGAGTAACCAAAGAACCATTGCCAACAGTGCCATCCTTCGGAGCTTCAAGAATCTTCGCATTACGAAGCTTCACAATAAGCTCATTAATGCGACCTTCATTCTTTCCTTGCTCCTCGCGAGCAGCCTGATAACCACCATTTTCAGACAAATCGCCTTCAGCACGAGCTGCAGCAATACGCTCAGTGATTTCTTCTCGATACTCACCTTCACGATGCGCTAACTCTTCTTTTAGTTTGTCATACGCTTCCTGCGTAAGTAAAATAGTTTTTTCTTCAGCCATTGCTACCTCCTTATACAACAATCTCTAAAAATAAAAACTATGCGCGCGTAAATAAAATTCACGCTCTTCTATCAACGAGTTGAAATAATATCAACAACAAATACCAAAGTGTCTCCGCCGCCAATACCGGCTTGAGGTATGCCACGAGAGCCATAACCATACTCTGGAGGAATAGAAATCAACAAACGAGATCCAACATTATGACCTGGAACAGTGCGATCCCAGCCCTGAATCACTTGACCGACACCAATACCGAAACTAGCTGGAGTATGACGAGCAAAGCTTGAATCAAATGGCTTTTCGCTACCCCAAACCACACCATGATAATTCACAGTTACAGTGTCACCGGCACGAACTACAGGACCATTACCTTCAACTAATTCAACAACTTTAAGACCTGCTGGCGGTTCAGATTCAGGGAACGTCACCGTTGGCGTAGTGCCAAATTCTGCAATCACTTCTGGCATATCTTGTGCCATATTTCCTCCTTTACAAACTCCAAACAGTATAATCTGAACAGTATAACATCTACACAGACAGCTTTTAACCATCCTGCATTACTAAAGCAGCGCATTTTAAATAGTACATTTAAGTAAATGCACATTCGAATAAATGCAGTTTAGACTAACACTTCCTAGATTAACCTGTCCTAGATTAGCACTGAAACGTTACGTATGTACATGAAATATACGCATTGTGTATAACTTAGCAAAAATTAATCTCAAAATATCAGCGAATTAATGCAAAATATTAGCAAATTAGCACTCAACAACGTTTACAGCTAGCCCGCCTTTTGAGGTTTCGCGATATTTAGACATCATGTCATGACCAGTTTCTTTCATAGTCTTAATCGCTTTGTCAAGGCTTACCATGTGCGAGCCATCTCCAAGCATTGCCATTCGAACGGCATTAATTGCAGTATTTGCAGCCATAGCATTGCGTTCAATACAAGGAATTTGTACCAAACCGCCTACAGGATCGCAAGTTAATCCCAAATGGTGTTCTATACCGATTTCTGCAGCATTTTCAACCTGTTCCGGGGTTCCTCCCAACACTTCGCACAATCCTGCAGCAGCCATTGAACAGGCAGAACCAACCTCTCCTTGACAACCAACTTCAGCTCCAGAAATTGAAGCATTTCGCTTAAATAAGTAACCAACAGCACCTGCAGCAAGCAAGAATCGCACAACTCCGTCTTCATCAGCAGAATCAACAAATCGCCAATAATACTGCAATACTGCAGGAATAATTCCTGCAGAACCATTCGTTGGAGCAGTAACAATACGCCCACCACCAGCATTCTCTTCACTAACAGCGAGCGCAAAAAGATTAACCCACGCAGAATCTGAACTTTCTAAAGCAGCATCCGAACGACGACGATTGTTGCGAAGCATGTCTGAATTTGCAGCTAAGCGCTCATACATGTGAGGAGCTCTACGAGGCACATCAAGACCTCCTGGCAAAATCGGTTGCTTTGAGTTGCATCCGTTTTCTACACATTTACTCATAACTTTCCAAACATGCAGCAAATAGTTGCGCACGTAGTCGGCATCACCTTCATGCAATGCAAGCTCGTTTTGCCACACAACATCGCTTATTGACATATGCTTTTCTCGGCAAATATTTATAAGCTCGTCGCATGAAGTAAAAGGATAAGGTACAGTGGAATCTTTTGTTTGATTTGAGGAGTTTGCAGCATTATCGCTACTATTTCCGTTATTACTTTCGTTATTATTTCCGTTATTACTTTCGTTATTATTCTCGTTCTTACTTTCGTTATTACTTTCGCTATTATTCTCGCTTACACCATTCTTATTGGCATTATTTTCATCTTGCTCAGTAACACGCTCATGCAAGCCAACCATTGCATCATCTGCACACCCTTGACGAATAAATCCGCCGCCAATTGAATACCAAACTTGCTCATCGATTTTATTTCCGTCAGAATCAGTTGCAACAAAACGCATTCCATTAGGATGAACAACCATTCGCATCCATTTTTCAAAAATTACGTCCTTATCGTAATCAAAAGCAATAGTATGTTCACCTGCGAGCGTTAAAGTGCCAGTTTTTTTGCATTCCTGACGAATAGTAAGCATATGATCAGTGTCTACATTATCTGGAAGATTTCCTTCAAGACCTGCAACGCAAGCACGATCAGTACCATGACCAAGACCTGTCAAAGACAACGATCCGTAAAGAGTCACACTTACATGTGCAACGTTTGCAAGACTACCACTTTTTTTAAGCGATGAAACAAACGAGCATGCAGCTCGCATAGGACCTACTGTATGTGAAGAACTAGGACCAACTCCAACTGAAAACATCTCTAAAATACTAAACACGTATCTATTGTAAGCATTATTAAGCTCACGTCGACACACTAATTACATGAGAAATATGTTAGATTGTTCACTTCTTACTTTGTTTAGATAACAAGTTTGCTAAACTCACACACGCAAACCATAAGATTACAGCTAACACAACAGCTATAAGCATTACCGTAAACGCACTTCCTGCAGTCGGCACGTGAATTTCGAAGAACTTTGCAGTAAACGGTATAAAAGCTCCAGCAACTCCAGCTGCAGCAAATAGCGCAACCATAATTCCTCTCCACGAGCACAAAGGCTTGGCGACGCTTGCAAGCACGAGTATGCCGAGAACAAATACGATTACGGAACAAATACTGCGAGTAGTTGCCAAAGCTTGCACGTTTGAAACAATAAAACGAGATGCTATCAAATTATTTGCAACAACATCGTCAAGATTTAATCCCAAAACTCGCGGAGCTATAACAGCAGTAGCGAGCACAGAAGCAGCTATAGCAAATCCGCTAGGAACAGCAAAACGAACAACTCGCTTCAAGAATCCTGGAATATATCGACGAGTATTAGGCGCCAGAGCGAGCAAAAATGCTGGAATACCAATAGTTAAAGAACCAATATAAGTAATGTGACGAGGCAAATACGGGAAGTGCAACGCTAGAAGCACAACTCCTGCAGAAATAAGCGCAGAATAAACAGTTTTTACAAGGAACAAGCCAGCCACACGTTCCATATTTGCCATCACTTGTCTACCGCGAGCAACAACATCAGGCAAATGCGAGAATCGTGAATCGACAAGAACCACTTGGGCTACAGCTTTTGCAGCAGGAGCAGCATTGCCCATAGCAACGCCCAAATCAGCTTCTTTAAGAGCCAAAGTATCGTTCACGCCGTCACCAGTCATAGCGACCACATGACCTTGAGTGTGAAGCGCCTGAACAATCGCTTTCTTTTGATGAGGAAGCACACGTCCAAGCACATCCACATTTTCAAGCACTTTAGCCAATTCGTTAATATCTTCTGGCAGTTTTCTAGCGTCCATTGCAACAGGCTTGCGATCTCCTGTTAAGCCAACTTTTGCAGCAACAGCCGCAACAGTTCTAGGATTATCTCCTGAAATTACTCGGCAGCGCACACCCTGCTCACGGAACCACGAAAGAGTTTTACGAGCGTCTTCACGAATACGCTCAGAGCAGCGAACTAAAGCAACAGGCTGAGCATTTGCGCAAATAGTGGGAGAATCGCCAAAAGTTTTATCTGTTTCTGTTACGCTACTTAAGCTGCTACTATCGACGCTACTTACAGTACTACTTTCGCTACTTACTTTTGCAAGAAGCAGCACGCGCTCGCCTTGCTCAGCATAAGAATTAACTTTCGCTAAAAGTTCATTAGAATTTGCATAATTAATCGCACTTAGCAACACTTCCGGAGCACCCATATACCAAGTTGCACGCTCTCCACTACTTTGCACATATTGCACAGCGCTCCATTTTCTAGCAGACGAGAATGGAAGACGATTAGATACATGCGCGCTAGCTGCAACTCCTTGAGCATCAAGCCCTTGCATAATTGCAACGCCTGTTGCGTTAGGATTTTCTTCATTAGATAAATCAAATAAAGCTTGATTAGTTTGCAAGCTGGTCTGTAAAGATATTTCTACACTACTATTATCTAGATTTTCTATACCAACGAATGCAATACCACCATCGGTTATAGTGCCAGTTTTGTCTAGGTTCAAGCAGTCTACGCGCGCTAAAGTTTCTACAGATTCCAACTCCTGAACTAACGTTTGCTTACGCGCAAGTCGCATAGCAGCCACCGCAAAATTAAGCGAAGTAAGAAGAACCAATCCTTCTGGAATCATGCCAACAACGCCTGCAACAGCAGAGACAACAGCTCCCCTCCAAGCACCAGTCTGCCAAGCTTCAACAAATCCGCCGACCTTATGCATTTGCGACCACACAAGCAGCACACACAAAGGCACCACAACCATCGTCATATACTTCAAAATCGTATTAATTCCACGACTTAAGTCGGAAATTGTTTTGGTATAAACCTTCGCTTGCGCAGCCAATTTTGCAGCATAACTGTGCTCACCTACGGCAGTAACACGCGTTAAAGCCATTCCAGAAACTGCAGTAGATCCGGAATAAACGTCGTCACCTTGGGCTTTTCGAACTGTAGCAGATTCGCCTGTGAGCATGGACTCGTCCATTTCCAATCCCCACGATTCCAGCACTTCTACGTCTGCTGGAACCTGCTCGCCGGCTCTGAGCCACAAAACATCCCCAAGCACAATATCTTTGTGCGCAATCTCAATATTTTCTCCGCCTCTACGCACCATTGCGCGAGCGGCAATCAATATAGAAAGCCTATCCAAAGTGCGCTTTGCTTTTAACTCAGTCACAATGCCAATTCCAGTGTTTACCAGAATTACTACACCAAAAACAGCATCCTTCCACGAACCCGTGGCAAGCACGACAACCATTGCTGTGAAAATAATCGCGTTAAACAATGTAAACACGTTCGCGCGCACAATATCCATTAAAGAACGAGAAGTCTGCTTAGAAGTAATATTCACATCTCCGCGAGAAACTGCCTCCGCAACCTCTTCGTCACTCAAACCAGAAATTTCTACTTTAGGAAGCACCGCAATAGCGTTATTTTTGCTGCTTTCTGTAGACGCTATTGCATTTTGTTCGTTATTTGTCATTTATAATCACTTCCCTGCTGTGTGGCGTATTGTCAATTATTGCTCGAACGATGCTTAGCAAAGACGAACGCTCAAATTTTGATCCCTTGCTTTTATTGTTTAAAGATTCGCTATTTTTTGATAAATAAGATTCATGAATATTTTTTCCAATTCCACTCCCATCGCTATCAAAATACAAAGTAGCTGCGTATAAAGTTGCGTCTTTTGGGGCTTTTACAGGATTTATTAACGCAACTGGCACTCCAGCGTAACGCGCGTATTGCAGCGCAGAAATCCATGCTTTGCTTTCGTTTTGTTTATTGCGAGTGCTGTTATTAAGCTTGTTATTCCCTTTTATATTAAGTTGATTATTAGCATTATGCAGGTCGTCAACGCCTGTTACGTCGAGCGCGTCTATAAGTATTAATGAAACAGGTTGCTCGCTTGCAGCGCGAATAGCTTGCTGAGCAGCTTCGTTAGGATTAGCAACATTGGATAGCGGCACATAAGAGGCACTCAATTTTGACGTTTTACAATGCTTCATAACTTCGTCATCAAGCGCAGCTAATTTTGAACCAATTACAAGTAGATGAATATCGTCAATATCCACACCGTCGTGAATTATGTCTCCAACGCGACCAGTATTCCCCACAGCTTTACCCTGCGGCTCGCAAGCACTCAACGCACCCAGCGCTAAAGCAGTTACGACAGTAGTCGCAAAAATGGTAATAGCGCGTTTAGAAAACATAAGACTTTTATACCACACCTTCAACATAAGTGGTGGTTTTGGGGTATTTCATGCAATTCTACAAATTGTAATACATTAACACATTGACACCACATATAACACCACTTATACTTTTATAAAACTTTTAAAAATCAGCATAATATGAAATCAAATATGACTAAAACAAATAAAGCTAGCAAAAATATCACTCATAAAAACAACGCCAAAACACTAACAAATAAAACACTCAGCTACTACATGTCACTACCGTATAAGCTGGAAATTGTGAAAGATCCGGATGAAGGTGGATTTGTGTCCTACTACCCTGATTTGCCCGGATGCATAAGTTCAGGAGACTCCGAACAAGAAGCAACAGCAAATGCGCAAGACGCTAAGCACGCTTGGATTGAAGCAGCACTTGAAAGCAAAATCAACATAAAAGAGCCGTCTCGCACTGAATTAAATGACTATTCCGGACAATTCAAGTTACGTCTTCCTAAAGAATTACACAGGCAGTTGGCTGAGCAATCTCAAGCCGAAGGCATAAGCATGAACCAGGATTGCGTGTATCTTCTTTCGCAAAATAACGCTATTGAACGCGTGCTTGAGCGAGCGTAGAAAATAAATACTCCATATTATTTATTAGCAATTACTTACAAATTAAAGATTTGCTGGCGATTTATCTGCAATCACTTGCAATCATCCGCAATTACTTGCAGCGCAACTTCAATACCTCGAAGCATATCAGCTAAACTCATAGAACTCGTACTCGGCTTATCAAGAACTTGCTCAGGCAAATACGGAACGTGAATAAAACCGCTCTTAATCGGCAATTTCCTAGTCTGGCAATAATAACAAACACTGTAAAGTACGTCATTGCACACGTACGCGCCCGCAGAAAAAGACACAGACGCCGGCAATTTCGCCTTATTCAAAGCCTCAACTATATTCACAACTGGCAAAGTCGCTTTATACGCCACGTCACCATCCTGCTCAACAGGCTCATACCAAGGCTTATACCCACTATTATCTGGTATGCGAGCAGCTCTACAGTTAATTCCAACATACTCAACGTTAAAACAAGCAGAACCACCAAATTGTCCTAATGAAAGCACAGCATCCGGCTGAACTTCCTCTATTTTCTCAATAACTTTTCGCGCGCCCTTGTTAAATTCCGTAGGAATCTGCAAACGAACAAGTTCCACACCCTCAGGCGCATGCACTGATTGTGCAATCTCCCACGACGGATTTATAGACTCATTATTAAACGGCGTAAAACCAGTAATCAAAATACGCATCACAATACCCCTTCACACGAATATCACTTTATTAAAACATTAAAACGCATCACAAAAAACTGTACATATGTGAATGCTACTGTATACAAACTTCAGGATTCTACTATGTAATTCATGTTCGCGAAAAGATTAGTGATAGTCAGATTGTGAAATAACCACACAACTCCCCCCACAACACGCACAAAATCAAAATTGGTAAGACTCGCATTCGTGTAATAGTATTATGCATTGGATGTGCATTCGCGCCGCAGCGTGAATTAAACAAAGCAGTTGAAGCACATACAATAATTTCAACAGAATTTAGCGAAATTAAATTAACTGAATTAAATTAATTTCAGCAGAATTCAACAGAAATAAACAAAATTAAAACTAGATTCAACGACGAAAAGAGATTACCGATGACGAAGATCATTCAGATTGGCGCAAATCACGCCGGCACTGCCTGCGCTAACACCATTTTGAGCTACCCAGGAAACGAGCTTACCATTTACGATCAGAATAGTAATATTTCCTTCCTTGGTTGCGGCATGGCTTTGTGGATTGGCAAGCAAATTCAAAGCAGCGACGGACTGTTCTATCAGAAGCCAGAAGATTTCGTTAAAAAAGGCGCTAAGGTAAATCTTGAAAGTAAAGTTTTAGACATTGATTACGCAAAGAAAGAAGTAACAGTCGAGCTTAAAGACGGCACTGTTATTCACGATTCTTACGACAAGCTGGTTCTTGCTACCGGCAGCCTTCCAAACAAGCCTCGCATTAAGGGCATCGACTTGGAAAACGTGCAAATGGTAAAGCTTTTCCAGAACGCTCAAACTGTTATCGCTAAGCTTCAAGAGCGCGATTTCCGTAACGTCGTGGTTCTTGGCGGAGGCTACATTGGCGTGGAACTCGCAGAAGCTTTTAAGCGCCTTGGCAAGAACGTAACTCTTATTGACATGGAAGACCATATTCTTAACGGCTACTTTGACCCAGAGTTTTCCGATAATTTGAAGCAAATTATGGAAGATAAAGGCATTAAGTTTGAACTTGGTCAAACTGTTGAAGAAATTGTTGGAGACACTGAAGTCAAGGCTGTTAAAACAAGCAAAGGCACTTACGATGCAGACATGGTGATTTGCGCTATTGGCTTCCACCCAAACGTTGCGCTCGGAAAAGATCACTTAAAGCAGTATGCTAACGGCGCTTTCCTCGTTGACAAGAAGCAGCAAACTTCCGATCCAGACGTGTACGCAATCGGCGACTGCGCTACAATCTACGACAACGCTCGAGACCGCGTAAACTACATTGCGCTCGCTACTAACGCAGTTCGAAGCGGCTTGATTGCAGGCCACAACGTTTGCGGAACTCCTGTAGAAACCGAGGGCGTGCAAGGCTCTAGCGCAATGATGATCTACGATTACAAGCTTGTTTGCACCGGCTTGAGCTTAACTGCCGCTCAAAAAGAGGGCATGGATGTTGATTACGTTGATTTTGAGGATACTCAAAAGCCTGCGTTTATGGAAGTTGAGAATCCAAAGGTGAAGATTCGCATCGTTTACAAGAAGGATACGAAGGTTATTGTTGGTTGCCAATTGGCTTCTAACTACGATATGTCTGCCGCAATTCACCTGTTCTCGCTGGCTATTCAGAAGAAAGTCACAATTAAGGAACTTGCTTTGTGCGACATCTTCTTCATGCCTCACTTCAACCAGCCATACAACTACATTACGATGGCTGCTTACACTGCTTTGTTGAAGGGATGATTAATATCTGTAATCTTTGATGATTAATCTCTGCGATTAGCTTCTGCTATTAGCTTAAATCGCATTTATTAAACCAAGCAATCTGTTCTATAATGGAGCAGTTGCTTGGTTTTTTAATCATCCGCGCACAAAAGCGCGCACACGACGCGCATATTAGCGTAAGACATGCAGATTAAAACAAAGGAGTCTAGGATGAAGCAGCTTTCTATTAAACCAACTATTCATAAGTTCGAGCAGGCACGCGACTTTGCGCAAGAATTCAAGCTCGGCAAGGGTGATTTGGTTATTACAAACCAATACATTTGGGAGCCTTATTTTGGTGATTTGAATCTTGATTGCGACGTTATTTTCCAAGAGAAATACGGCAAGGGTGAGCCGAGCGATGCAATGGTTGATGCAATCGTTAGCGACATTCACACAACTCCAAAGCGCGTGATTGGCATTGGTGGCGGCACTGTTTTGGATATTTCGAAGGTTTGTGCGTTGAAACAAACTAGCCCGCTTGAAGACTTGGTCGACGGCAAAATTCCTGCACAAAAAGGCGCTGATCTTATTCTTGTGCCAACTACTTGCGGAACCGGTTCTGAAGTTACGAACGTTGCCGTGTTCTCGCTTACTAAGCGCAATACCAAGAAAGGTTTGGCAAACGATGCTTGCTACGCTACGGACGCGGTTCTTATTCCGGAATTGTTAAAGAGCCTACCGGATTACGTTTTTGCAACCAGCTCTATTGACGCTCTTACACATTCGATTGAGTCCGCACTTTCTCCTATTGCAACAGAGCTTACAAAAATGTTTAGCTACAAGGCTTGCGGACTTATTTTGCAAAGTTATATGCGAGTTGTAAAGGAAGGCAGCAGTACAAAAAGTCAAGTTGTAAGCGATTTGGTTTCGGCAAGTCTTTACGCTGGCATTGCGTTTGGTAATGCTGGCTGCGGTTGCGTTCACGCGATGGCTTATCCGCTTGGCGGCACTTTCCACGTGGCTCACGGCGAGACGAATGCTGCGCTTCTTACAAGCGTTTTGCGATACTATGCTAAGCACGACGCAAACGAGAATAACACAGAAAACACTGAGCTTTCTAAGCTTTTCGGCTTCATGGCAAATATTCTTGAATGCCAAAAAGCGGACGTATTAGACAAGCTTGACGAAGTGCTTAACACGATTCTTCCTAAGCACAAGCTTCACGAGTATGGCATGACCGAGGATATGATTCAAAGTTGGGCTTCAAGCGTTGTTAAAGAGCAGCAGCGACTTTTGAAGAACTCCTATATGCATATGAACGAATCTGCAATTGCCGAAGTCTACGCATCTACTTTCTAAAAACAAATTTCTAGCAAACTTACTTTCTGGAATTTGTTGACTTTAATTACGTTTTACTAGTTTTTCAGAGTAAAACAAAAGCAAAATAACAAAAGACCCCACAAATAAATGTGGGGTCTTTATTTTATTTGTAGCAACTATTGCAACTATTCATAATTGAACAATAACTATCCAATAGCTATTCAATAACTTTAAGACTAAACAAACGAGGCTCGCCTAAAGGCAATCCAGTATCCGAAGGGAAAACTCCATCGTTTACTGTAAAGCTTATATACACTTTCTTATTAACGTACTTCTCCATGATTTGTTTAGCCTGACTGCCATCATCAATCGCCATCATGGTTGCATCGCTAGGATGAGGCGGATTACCCATATCGCCGCCGTGATGCAAAGTAACGCTGGTTTTATTATCCAGAATAAGAATCATGAAAGTTTGATTAGTATCTGATCCAGGATTAGGATCTTGAATATTTTGCGCTTCAAGAACCTGGTTGTACGACAAAACCTTCACAGTTCCGGAAACTACTTGCCTTCCGCTTGCTTTTTCAACTTTAATCTTGCTGTCTAAAGATTCGCCACTAGCGGATCTCTTAGAATCAGCTTTCTTACTTGCATTCTCGCCAGACTTCTTAGAATCCTTATCTTCTGAATTAGAGTCGCCGCCTTTATTGCTTACGGTTTTCTTATAAGTATTATCTTCAGTTTTTGCCAAATTATCGAGAAGCGTAGTGTCATCTGTACTGACAAAATTAATATTTTTTGTATTCTGTTTAGGAAGATCAGTGATTATTCCAGACCAGTATTTTTCTTTTTTAAGAGGATTACTATCAGCAATATTCATAGTAACCTTGTAAGCCTCAGTATCCCCTGTTCCAGAAGACCACTCAACATAGCTTAATGAATTGCTGTCTGCGTATTGCGATAACGAAGCCCTAAAACCGCCAATATCTCCAACGCCATCGCAAATTAAATCATTTGAAGAAACAACGTCACTGTAATCTTTATTTGCAGCAAAAACCTTCGAACGTGACACATATTTATAATTTTTCCGAAGAATAAGCTCCGGAATATCCCTATCGCTCATATTGACTAACGCGTAAGAATACTTACTTTTGCTAGTATCAATTTCTGAATCAGCTTCATTAAAGTTATATTTATCAGCGTTTGCTAAAACTTTTTTATATAAAGCTGCTACTTTTGCATTAATAACATTAACTTTTTTTGCACTATTAACAGCTTCTGTATTTGCGCCATTTTGATTTGAGCATCCTGAACATAATGGCATAAAAAGAAACAGCGAAAGTGCTAAAGCAATAAATTTTTTTAGCTTCACCGCAATTCCATTAGGCATAACTACCCCTTCTCAAACTTTAACTAATTGTAAGCAAGCAAGTTAAATATTCTAATACTACGTTGTAATGTTTGGAAACTGCATAAATTTAGGCTACTTAAATATAAAAAGCCTGCGCAAAAGCTATTCACTCTTACGCAGGTTAGTATTAGATAAACGACGCTTACGCCTCAAGCGTTATCACAGGATGCAAATCAAACATCGTTACAGTACGCTTCATGCGCGCAACGATGCTTGTTATAGCAATCGCAATCACGCCGAAAAGCACAAGCATTTCAATGCCGAAAACTATTTCGCCACTGTTCTTTCCAGCCATTGCTTGACGCAACCCCATAATCGAGTACGTCATTGGCAAATATGGGTGAACAGCTCTAAAGAATGCCGGCGTCATTTGAACTGGGAATGTTCCTGCAGAGCTTGTGATTTGCAACATAAGCAGCACAATTGCAACTATTCGCCCTGGTATGTGGAACACCACCATAATCATTTGCATTATTGCCATAAACATTATGGATGCAATAATTCCAAGACCGTAGAACGCAAGAACGTTGTCAATTTGCAACTTTAACACAACGTGCACTACGCCCATAAGAATTACAGCTTGTACAACGCCCATAATCACAAACGGCGTTAAGCTAATAAGCGCACTCTTAAGCGGATTCATGCCATTTAGTATCGCTCGCCTATCCATAACTCTCAAAACAAAGGTTGCCATAAGAGCACCGACCCAAAGTCCGATGGAAATAAAGTAAGGAGCGAAACCTGTTCCGTAATTTTCAACGTGAGAATACTCGTGTTCTTCCAAGGAAACCGGCGCGCTCATCATCTTACTTTTTTGCACGATATTGTTGATTTTTCCAGACTTTTGAGAATTCTTAAGCCCGTCATGCAACTTTTTTGCGCCTTCAACCAGCTTTGGAGTATTATCCGATAGCTTCTTAGCTCCGGAATTAAGCTGATCAGAACCGTTCACTATTTTCGCTGAACCTTGTGCAGCTGCATTCACACCATTATTTAGTTTCTCGCTACCGTTACTTACTTGAGCCAAACCTTCAGCAAGACTATTCGCTCCAGCAGCAAGCTTATTTGAGCCAGTATTAACAGCTTCAACACCTTGAGATATTGCGTCAGCTCCGCCCTTTATTTGCAAACTTCCAGCAGAAAGCTTGTCTGCTCCAGCGCTTAAAGCAGAAAGATTTGTTTCTAGAAGATCAGAATTCTCACTTAATCCTCCAGCTAAACCTTGCAAACTAGCGAGCACGTCTTCCTTAGTAACTCTAGGATCTTGCGCTTTCATAAGAAGACCCATAATTTGTGCTTTTGTTTCAGCATTTCCAGCCTTAACGCGTTCCTCTAATTCACTACTAGAAGCAGAAAGCTTTTGCGCACCATCGTAAAATTCGCTTGTTGCTGCCGATAGTTTTTGAGTTCCTTTGCTTAATTGTTGAGCTCCGTTTGCTAAATCTTGCGTTTTTTGAGCAAGATATTGCGCCCCTGCTTTACTTCGAGTATTTGCTTTAGAAAGAGTATTCGCTCCTTTTTGAAGCTCACTTAATCCGCCTTGAAGTTTTCGCAAAGATTGTGAAAGTTGACTAGATCCATCTGCAAGCTTATTTACTCCATTTTGCAAAGATTTTGAGCCTTCATGCAAAGCACCAGCACCATTTACTGCGTCACCAAGAGAATCAGAAGCAGAATTAACTTTCGCAAACATGTTCTCCCAATACTCTTGAGCAATCGCCTCGCTGATTTCGCTACGCATAGTATGGAAAGCAGTTTTACCAATTTGCGAAGCCAGCATATTACTTGCCTGATCGTACTTTACGTGAAGTTTTGCTTTAGTAGGAGTTTCATATTGCGCAGAAGCAATGCACTTACTGAAGGAAGCTGGAATGGTTGCTACCATAAAATAGTTGCCATTTTTAAGCCCCTTATTCGCTTCAGCACTATTTACAAAATTCCATTGGAATCCCTCACTACCATCTTTTTGATTCTTTAAGCGAGTTTTGATTTCGTTTCCAATGTTACGCATTTTGCCGTTAATCACAGCACCATTGTCTTCAACAACAACAGCTACAGGAACAGTATTCAAAGTCTTATAAGGATTAGTAAATGCCCACAAATAAAGCGATCCGTATAAAAGTGGAATCAAAGCTACGGTTCCAATAACAAGCTTTCGAGCTTTTCCTTTCAACGTATTGTTAAGCTCTCGAAATGCAAGAGAAAGAGTATTAACGCGCATTGTTTTCACCACCATTTGCTTCACTTATACCAAGCTGTGAATCAATATGAGAATTTTCTGATTCCCCATGATTTGGGCTTAGTCTTAAGACTTGATCAGCTTGCTTTTCTAACTCACTTTGCAAAACTCCAACAAGGCAAGAGCAGTAATTTTTACTAACATACGCGCGAATATCGGAAAATAGGTATTCGCTTTGCTCGCTAGTAAGCTCCGTTTCAATTCCATCAACAAATAGCAGCCACGGCTTTTTTAACAAAGCAAGCGCAATTGCCAAACGCATGCGCTCGCACGGAGTCAACTCTCCTATTGCTGTTTCGTGAGGAGAAAATACTTTCCATTGAGCTAACACGTTGTAAGCGTACTGCTGTAAAGCTTCACGGTTTTTAACATCATTTTTGTATTGCTTCAAAAATAGAGGCGAGCGCGCTGCTAGTTTCAACTCGCTCATAAGAACTTCTTCTATTGTTTGCGTTTTATAAAATTCGTTAATTCCGCTAAATAATCCCAAACCAACGTATTGTCGAGATTCTTGGAAATCATTAGGAAGAGTTACGTCCGCAATAGTAAGAATTCCATTAGTGAATTTCATATAACCAGATAATGCAAGCAGCAAAGCTGATTTTCCAGAACCATGTTCGCCTGAAATTGCAACGATTTGATGAGGTGCAACTTTTAGCGACACATCCCAAAATGGCGATCTTCTAAATCTTTTTAACCCTAATTCTTTAGCTTCTAAAAACGTTTGTTCCTCTTGCATAATTTGTATGTTTGACGCTTATTGCTTAGACACAACGCAGTATCTAAATTTTGCTTAGAGCGCCAGGCATTCCTCCTTACTCTAAATAACCAATTTTCAATTTTTAATTTTGTTGTTTGTGTTTGTTGTTTATTTTTAGATTTTCGCAATTAGCAAAACAATTTTTACTTTTCACATTGCTTTATCGCTATTTTTAGCGATAAACTCACGTTGCAATGCTGCATAAAACGGTGCAAAACCGGACATTTGGTGATTATTCTTAATTCTTCACCACTGATACCTTAGGGTACTCTTTTGGGTAAACAATTGTTAAGCTACTTCAATCTTTCTGTTGAATTGTTTATATTTCATCTTTAATTAAGAAACATGTTGTAAACACTTCCATGCTATATTGTCCTTAATTACTAAATGTAAGAAATACATATGTGAGAATACATATGCAAAAATACAAGCGTAAGCAATACGAAATAAAACGTATTGCTTCAAACAATATATTAAAATTCAAGCATTTAAAGGGGTGAACGGCATGCTAGGTTTGCAAATTTTAAATATTATATTTAATCCGGTTATTGTGTCGGTTGTAGTGCTATGCGCGCTTAGTCTTGCAAAACTTAATGTTTTGCTATCAATGATAGTAGCTTGCATTGCAGGTGGCATTGCTGGTCATCTTCCTCTTTTCGGTGACGGAAATCACACAATTATGGCTTTGCTTTGCGACGGTTTCTCCACCAACGCACAAACCGCTCTCGCTTACATTTTGCTTGGAACTTTTGCGGAAGCAATTACTGCAACAGGCTTAGCTCAAATTATTTCTAAAAAAATTAGCTCAATTATTGGCATGAAAAAGTACGCTCTACTTGCGGTACTAACTATTATTGCATGCATGTCTCAAAATATTGTGCCGGTTCATATTGCTTATATTCCTATTCTTATTCCGCCTATTTTGAGAGTTATGAATAAGATGAAGCTTGACCGTCGAGCTGCAGCATGCTGCACTGCTTTTGGTCTTGAAGTTCCGTATATTGCTATTCCATTTGGCTTTGGTCTTATTTTCCAAACTGTTATTGCTACAAATCTTTCTAAAAATGGCATGAAGGTTAGTGTTGCAGACGTTAGTGCTGTGAACTGGTATTTAGGTCTTGCGATGTTTGCATCACTACTTTTTGCAGTGTTTGTGCTCTACAGGAAACCTCGCGAATACAAAACTACAGAAACTGACACTCGTGCCGCCGACGCCGTTGTCGGACCTCTTAATTTACGCCATTATGTGACTATTCTCGCAATTATTGTTGTTGTAGTAGTGCAAGTTATTAGTAAGGATCTTTCGCTTTCGTCTATTGCAGGTCTTGCAACTATGATTATTTTTGGAGCAATAAAGTGGAATGACATTGACAATCAGCTTACTGGCGGCGTAAAACTCATGGGTCTTATTGCGTTTGTGATGCTCATTGCGGGCGGATATGCTAACGTGATCCAAGCGACAGGCGGAGTTGAGGAGCTTGTAAACTTTGGTGTAGCTTCTATGGGACAAAACAAACTTGTTGCTGCATTTGTTATTACGCTTATTGGTTTGCTTGTGACTATGGGCATTGGTACTTCGTTTGGCACGGTTCCTATTCTTGCGGTTTTGTTCGTGCCACTGTGCCAGAGCATTGGTTTCAGCACTCCTGCAACGATTCTTCTTATGTCTTCTGCTGCAGCTCTTGGCGACGCAGGCTCCCCTGCTTCCGATACCACACTTGGACCTACTTCCGGCTTAAACGCAGACGGTCAGCACAGTCATATTTGGGATACTTGCGTTCCAACATTCCTTATTTTCAATATTCCGCTTATGGCTGCCGGCATTGTAATATCACAGTTTATTTAGCAGATTATTTTGGCAAACACAGCAAGTAAAAACGCAACTAGCGAATAACACAAATGACTAATAAACGCCAGTCGAGTTGAATAAACTCCCTGGCGTTTATTTTTAACCACCAATCAACCAATCGCAAAGTAGCTAATCGCTGCAAATTCGCAACGATTGGCCACTATCGCACGTCTCCCGATGATTTAATAAAAGCCATTCAAATAATAAAATAACTTAAGCTACAACCTCATTATGAAAGAACATCAAAAGAAATTCATATCTTGCATTATTTCTTCCCAAGAAAGACTTTTAGCCCAAGGTGCTTTCCTTTGGTAATCCTTCCACTTTATTCTCATCACTTCACTATCTTTAATCCTATCGAAAATTTCATTCACGTTACTCAGTAAATAAAGGGTGTTTCTCGTTTGAGAAGTAGCGTAAAAAGCTTTAGCAATCTCTTCTTTCTTAAAGACATTATCTCCTTGAGACACTCTAAGAGCATGCAAATCATAAAAATCTCGCATTCTCGTGTTAAATTCTTCCCTCACAAGAATTGTTTGCAACTTTTCTGCTAAAATCGTTGCAATTGGATAAGTCAATAAAGAGATAGATTCTGAGAACATTAAAGGCAATTCTGCTTCCATAGCAGATGGAGTAATAGCATGTCCAGTTGAAATATCGATTTTAACAGGAGTTTTTGTACCATCAAAATCTGCAATTAGGCTAGCTCGAACCCCTGGATAGTCAGATTCTTGCATAATAGAATCAAGCGTTTGTAGCGTAAATTTAACACCATCATCGATATTGATAGATATTACATCTGATATAAAAATACGCACATCATCTTCACTAAGAGAAATATTTTGCATAGTTGTATCAATATCCATTGTTGTACGAAGATTTACGCCAACAAGATAAGAAATCAGCATTCCACCTTTTAGAACAAAATTGTCTTTATACCGCGAGCGAGAAACACGATCTAAAAAACGCTCCATCATATATACGCGCATTAGCACGCGAGGATCTACACCCTTTTGGAGTGCAACATTCTTTATTTTTGCTTTAAGCTGATTAGCATCCTTCATTCTCATAACAACACCCCCAAATATTGTGAAATCAACTTTGAAATCCTAAATTTTTTAGCGTAATCGCTTAGTATATCAAGTCGCTTATCCTTTCTTTTAACATAAGCTTTTAACGCACCAAATACCACCTGTGCATCTATTTGAGAACGAGAACGCAAAATATCGCAAATTGTGCGCTCTAAATCATAAGAAGGCACAAGATTACCTTCAAGCGACATAAGATTCGTCTTACCAATTCCTAAAAAATCTGGTTTTATATAAAACACCCTAACACCAGTCTTAATTAGACTACTTGCATTATAAGTTGACGGAACAGTCACTGTTAAAGAAGAAGGTTCTCTATCAGTCAAATTATGTAGAAGAAGGGCAGATTCATGTGAAAAAACAGCAACAGATGTGCGCTTTGACAATAAATTCATTTCATCATTCCACAAATTGCTCTTAACGTAAACACCTTTTGATACGCGTTCTAAGCTCTCATCTTTAATAAATCGATAAACACTAGACGGGCTAATTCCAAGTTCTTTGATGACACTATCAATGCTTAAAACTTGCTTTTTCTCTATGTAATTGCACAATTGATCCTTTAACATTTGCCCACCTACTTAATGATACCTTTACGCTGATTTCATATATTATATCAGCATAAACGTATCAAATGCGCAAGCAAATCGTAAAGTGTAAATAGTCAAACCACATTTAACCAATAGCAAAGTAGCCAAACAACGCAATTTTGCACCTAATGGCCACTAGCGCCAAACAGAGACATCGCGCAGTACGCAATCTGCACCAGTGTCTCTACTGAGCTTAAAATTGCTCAGCTCAAACTAAGCGAAAGCCAAGCCCAAGCCTGATCAACATCCTCACATAGACACAGTGTAAAGCGAGTAGAAGTAAGCCTTTTGATTCATAAGCTCCTCAAAGCTTCCGCGCTCAATAAGCTCGCCGCTTTTCATCACAAGAATCTCATCATATTGCTTAAGCGAATTGGCATCCAAGCGGTGAGTTACCACGAGTCGAAGAATTCCTTGCAAATTCAAAATAGACTGCGTTACGTTCGCACTTGTCTCGTTATCTAACGCGCTTGTAGCCTCATCAACCAGCAGAATCTCGGACTTTTTAAGCAGGCTTCGCGCAATAGCAATACGCTGCTTTTCGCCGCCAGAAAGATGACTACCGTTCTCGCCGCACTGATAATCCTTGCCTTTAGCAGCAATCAAATCATCCAAACCAGCCAAGTGAATCACACGATCCACTTCCACATCAGGGAATGGCTTAAAAAGCGTAATATTATCTAAAATCGAAGCATCAAACATAAACACAGACTGCTGCATAAGAGTCGTCTTATCGTAAAGCGAACTCTTGCTCACATCACTAAGCTCGTGATTATCCAGCTTCACACTACCTTCATAATCCTTGTAGTAGCCCATAAGCAGATTAATCAAACTACTCTTACCAGCACCAGAAGGTCCTACTATCGCGTAAGATTTTCCAGTTTGCAAAGTTAGATTTACATTTTTCAAGACTTTATGATCCGCATCATAAGCGTACGAAACATTGCGCAAAACAACGTTTTTAACAGAATCGTCAATGATCTCGCCAGAATCTTCCTTAACGTTACTCATATAATCGGCCATCTTGCTAATCAGCTTCTTAGCGCCCTTCATCTCGCCGAGCATTTGCGGAAGACTTGCAATAGGCTGAAGTACACCATTCATCAAATTGGTGAAAGCTAACACCATTCCAGCAGTAATAACACCAACATGAGCATTAACCATCCAAGCGCCAACAAGCATCACGCCAAGCTGAGTTGCAAGGCTCGAAATCGTTCCAAGAGCAGAAACAGTAGTCATCGTTTTTTCGCGAAGATTCTTCGTATGCTCAAGCTCCATCGACTGATTCTGATAACGGTTAATCACCTCCTGCTCCGCCTTAAAACTCTTAATAACCGAAACTCCATTCAAAACATCCTTCGTCAAAGCTGTGTAAGACTCATTCGACTTAGAAACCTGCTCCTCTCGAGTGGCAATTCCGCTAGCTGTAAGGATCGAGCACGCCATAGGAAGCACGGAAATAATAAGAGCAATAACAGTGAGCAGTGGACTATAGTAAATCATAAGAGCTAGCGAACTTACCAGCATAAGAACGTCTTGAACAAAGTCAAAAATCTTCTTCAAATACTTTTCTTGAATACGCTCGCAATCATTAGTAAGTACAGAAAGATACGTGCCGGAATTCGCGAGCGAAAAATCACTATAACTCTTCTGTAAAAGCTTCTTGATAACAGACTCTTTATACTGATTCATTGCTTTTTCAAGAAAGCGAGGGTACAAACTGCGCTTCAACGCGAAAATCAGGGAGATTGCCAGCATAAAGGAAACGACAAGCAGCAAAATAGTAGTTAAAGAGTAGGATCCTTTACCTGCCATATAGTCGAAAATAATTTGCAAAATCCAAGAAATAGCAGTGTAAATCATAGACAAGGAAATAAAAACTATCATCGAAAGAAAAGCTACAAGCTTGTTTTCTTTGAAAAATAGTTTTACGTAATTTTTTACGTCGGGATGCAGTTTGGATGATTGCTGATTCGCGGACGATTGCTGATTTGCTGTATTGTCAGTTTTGTTCATTCTCGCTACCTCTCACTTCCTTTATAGCTATTTTCGATATTTCTACTATTTCCTATCTAATAGCATTTTCGTAGCTAGCATTTTCGCTTCTGTTTTGCCGATTCGCCCGCTACAAAACGTTGAAAGCTACACTATCATACTTATCCTGATTGTTCATGCTTATCTACTTGACAACACCTATAAATGGTTAAACACACTTACATGTAATGCTTGTTAGAAATAATAAGCATAGAGTTAAAAAAAAAATCAAATTAGAACGATGGTTTTATACGTGATATCAGCGTAAACGTGTCAAATGCGCAACACTGCTTCAATACAAAGCTCAAGAGCATACGCTTTAGAATCCCCACCCCAATTGCGCTCATCATAATTTTCAACATCATGCAAAGTATCTGCAGTATAAAGAATCTCACCCCAAACAATCTCGCGCATTTGCGCACAAGCTGCTAAAGCAGAACACTCCATTTCAACAACCGCGCATCCCTCCTGCTTACGGTTAGCAACTTTCGTCTTAGTTTCACGGAAAAATCCATCCGTAGTCCACGTCTTAACTTCATGATAAGGCAAATTATGCGCCTGCAAAGTTTGCAAAATAGCATGCCTCGAACGCTCTGAAACATCAACATAACGACTTGGAGGCAAATAATGATAAGAAGTCCCCTCATCCCTTAAAGCTTTATACGGAACCAGAAAAACGTTTTCCGCATAATCAACTAGCGATCCGCAAGAACCAGCACTAACAACTTCACTAACACCGTAAGAAATCAACCAATCTAAGATCTGAACAGCGGCCGGAGCGCCAACCGGGGCCTGTACTAAGCAGATTTTTTGCGTTTCTTCTTCTACTGCGCTGTTTGTATTTTCTCTTACTGTATCTCCTACTTTTTCTTCCAAAACATATATCGGATATTTTTTAGTTGCAGATTCAAAATTTGCTACAATTGTAGCTTTCCTACTTAAAGCATACTGATCAATTTCATCGCCTAAGAAAGCAAAAACCGCTTTAGATGGAAGCTGAACAGAAATATTATCGTGTTTTGGCATTAAAACTGCACTTTTATCGGAATCATACTCTAAAATTGGTAAATTATATTCTGTCATATAATCAACTCCATCCTACAAACCATTCAATCCTATATACAAATACACACATTAATACGCAAAGATCACAAAATGGTCAATTGCTGCAAATTCGCACTTAATGGCCACTAGAGAATCATATTTTCTGCATCATGTCCTGTCTTTTATAAAACCGCAGCAATCGATTTCTGCTAACTCAATAAAGCCAGCTGACTTATAAAAAGCAATAGTTTTTTCAGTACAATCCGTAGTCAATTGAATTTGACGAACATTAGGATAACAATCCACAATCGCCTTTAACAAAGCAGACCCTATCCCCTGCCTTTGATACTCAGGCAAAACAAGGATATCCTGGATAAGAACAACCGTATATCCGTCGCCAACAGCTCTAACAATGCCAACTAGCTCATCACTTTTATATGCAGCTAAAACCTTGAGCGAATTGTTAAAACCATTTTCCAAAGCAACTAAATCATCTGTGTACGCAGACCAACCAACGGAATCATACAACCTTAAAATATCTTTGCTATTATACTTTTCATACTCTTTTATTTGAACATCTGCTAAATTCATTGACAATAACACCCCCGAATACTGTGCAATCAACGTTGAAACCCTAAATTTTCTAGCGTAATCGCTCAGTATATCAAGTCGCCTATCTCTTCTTTTAACATAGGCCTTTAATGCGCTAAAGACAACCTGTGCATTTGTGTACCACTATAGCGCTTTGACCGAGATTGAAACCATTGGGATTTCAATTTCCTTCGATGCAAAAACTCACTTGGATTGGAAGTACTGTGAACTTCCAACGTGAGTTTCGTAAGAGATTTAACTAGCGAGATTCTCACCGAATTTGTTTACTTAGAGGGTACACAAGTAAACAAAAACAAGCGTCAGTAAACAAAACGGCCTTAACTATCAACTAGTCAAGGCCGCCTCATTTACTTTATAAGACTTTACGAAGCCTTATAAAAGCGCGTAAAACTTCAACTTACGCAAGTAAACACTAGTTATCTTACGGATTTTGCTTCAAACACTCTCCTCAATCGCACAACAGCGAAACCAGCAATAGCAAAACCTAAAGCAGAAATCAACACAACAACCGAAGCTGACTCACCAGTCTTAGGCATAGCTGGAACATGCTTTTCCGTCTTATGTTCCACAACAGGAGATTTCACATATTCATGCGCTGTATTATGTTCATGCTCCGACTTAGGCGCAGAAGATAGCTCTTGTTTAGTCTCCGGAGTTTGAGATTCAGGAACTGACAATGGATTCTCCATCCCTGATTCAGGCTCAAAAGGTGCAGGCAAAATTGGATCTGGAGTAGGTGCTGGTTTCAAATTCTTCGTAAAAATGGCATACACAGTCAAATCACTATTTACAAGCGTTGTTCCAGTAAATGCTTTACCTTTACCATCCGCCTTAGTATTCCACTCTTTAAACGTGTAGCCATCTTTAGTTGGATTCTTAGGCATTGACTGATCTTTTAACGCATCCGTATCAATAGCCTTACCAGTTTCCACCTTTACCGTTTGAGTCTTATCGCCGTTCTTGAAAGTAACCGTGCTTCGAATCTGCTTCCACTTGGCAGTAAACACAGTATTAGCATTCAAAGTATATTCTTCACCAGGCTTGTAAGTTTTACCAGCAGCATCTACCCAGTTTAAGAACTGATAATCTTCGCGCGTAGGAGCTTGGGCAATTGTAATTTTTTTACCAACTATAGTTGTTACTTCGTCCTTCGTGTTCTCATTTTTATCATTGAACACTCCTCCATTTGCGTTAAAAGTCGCACGAGCATTCCATTGTGCGCGAAGTAAAAATTGATAGTCACCCAAAGGGTCTAATTTCTTATCATTCCACTGCACCAAATCGCAGTTGTAATCCGAGAACAGTGACTTCTTATTCCAGTAGTAGCGTTTGCCTGCAATGCCAAGTTTTTCATAAGCAGCAATATCAGGTAACTCGGTGTACCATCCGCCAAACACTAAATTATCTTTTGTTGGATTTTGCGGAAAATCAACCGTATTATTCTTTTTTACAGTCTTTGTGATTGTACCCGACTTACCATCAATGCTTCCGCCCTGCAAGTCGAATTTCACGTTCAATTTTCCAAACGAAATTCGCAGAGGTATGGGCTTACCATCTTCGTCGAGATGATATGTAATTGTGAATTTAGAGTAACCGCTTTCTCGAGAAATATATTTACGATCCTTTTCATGAGAAATATGATAGCCTTCAGGAATACTATTAGTATCGATCGTTATTGTTAATTTTTGCCCTATCGTAAAATTGCCAACAAAACGCTCACAACCAGATTTTAGTTTTTTCTCAACTTCGATTTTATTTCCGTTTTCTTCCTCGACCGTTATCGGAAGGTTTTTCCACATAATTTCAATATTTTTCATGTCCTGCCATGCACCACCTGGATACGTGTGACTATACCCAGGATCCAAAGCGATATCCATATCGAGTGAAAGCGGATATTTCTTGACTTCTGCAGTTCCCTTATCAACCGCCTGAGCTGTCACTGTTCCAGCAAAAAGTCCAATCGTAGCTACAAAAGCAACTACTAAACTAATAACTTTTTTTATTATTTTATTATTCATTTTTTATTTCCAGCCAAACTAACTATTATCGTAACAATAATTTTTATTAATTTTGAAAATTGATATAGTGCAAACGCAAAACCAAAAATGCGTGTAAATATGCAGAACCACTAACCTATTTCAATACAAAATAAACAATGTATAGAGTGGTGAGACGATAAAAATTATGTTACGAAAAAGACAGCATCACGCTGTCTGTCTGTCTGTCTGTCTGTCTGTCTGTCTGTCTGTCTGTCTGTCTGTCTGTCTGTCTGTCTGTCTGTCTGTCTGTCTGTCTGTCTGTCTGTCTGTCTGTCTGTCGAGGATTATATTTTTCATGATCTCAGTTTGTCAACTTCCGTCACCGAACTAACATGCCAATTATAACAAACAAACTTAGCAAATTCCAGTATAAGATAACTCACAAATAAACTATCAAATCTGCTAAACAACCAACTCTCAAAAGCAGCAATAACGAAAATGCATGAAAGTAACATATAATTTCTTAAAATTAAGTTTGGCAAACACAAAATAGGATCATAGAGCACAAATTAAGATTAGCGAACTTAAATTAAGTTTGACAAACGCAAATCCATTCGCTATAGTTTCCACTTATCACCATTTCGACGAGTAAAGGAGTGCACATGTATCATACAAATATGATGACAAATTGTTGTTGTAACGTATGCTGTTGCGCATTTCTTAATCGAAATGATGTTTTCAAGCACTAACTGTGCATAGCATCTAGCCTGTGTTAAAAGCATTTACGTTAGAACACAGCAAATTACGATTTAAGAAACAGCGCGCTGTTTCTTTTTTTATGCCAAAATTCGAATATAAAACGTTGAAAAGATAACAATTTAATACGGATTAGATATTAAACAGATAAATGGCATTTTTAGAAACAACTAATAAACAACAGTCTCTTTATTAATAAAAAATTATTTTTTAAAAATTAAAAATAAACAAAATTAAACAAATTAAATTAAACAAAACAAACAAGTAAGGGGAAATATTATGTCTAACATCTACAAGTCCGTGCAAGAACTCGTAGGTCACACTCCACTTCTGGAGCTTACTCACATTGAAAAAGAGTACAATCTAGCAGCAAAAATCCTCGTAAAACTCGAATACTTCAACCCAGCAGGTTCCGTAAAAGACCGCATCGCAAAGCAGATGATTGAAGAAGCAGAAACCACAGGCACAATTAAGCCAGGCTCAGTAATTGTTGAGCCAACTTCTGGAAACACTGGCATTGGTCTTGCAATGATTGCACAAACAAAAGGATACAAAAGCATTATTGTGATGCCAGAAAGCATGTCTATTGAACGCCGAAAACTTATGAAAGCATACGGGGCAGAACTCGTGCTCACACCTGCTGCAGAAGGAATGAAAGGCGCAATTGCCAAAGCGAAGGAAATCGTTGAAAACACGCCAAACGCGTGGACTCCAGGACAGTTTACCAATCAAGCAAATGTGCACGCGCACTACAACACAACCGGCCCAGAAATTTGGCAAGACACTGACGGAAACGTGGATATGCTCATTGCTGGCGTTGGAACAGGCGGCACAATTACTGGTACAGGAACATATTTAAAAGAGCAAAATCCGCAGCTTGAAGTAATTGCAGTAGAACCAGCCGACTCCCCTGTGCTCGCAGGCGGCAAGCCAGGAGCGCACAAGATTCAAGGAATCGGTGCAGGATTCGTGCCAGATGTGCTCAACCAAAACATTTACGATCGTATTGTTCATGTAACAAATGAAAACGCAATTGAAAGCGGCAAGCTTATAAGCAAAAAAGAAGGCGTTCTCGTAGGCATTTCTTCCGGAGCTGCGGTTTGGACAGCAATCCAAGAAGCAAAAAGAGAAGAAAATGCAGGCAAAACCATAGTTGCAATACTTCCAGATTCAGGAGATAGATACTTGTCTACTGCATTATTTGAAAACTAACTGTATTTAGTAGCACTACTATAAACACGCAAGTTTTGATTAAATAATATATGCAAATATTAATTAGTAATTAAAACGAGAAAATAAAGAAAACAAAAAATACTGGAGATTAATGTATGAATGAGCATCTTGACCTTATAAACAAACTCAATTCAATTCATGATTCTGACATAAGGCAAGCTACATTCATACCTAACTATCACAATATTATTGCGCTCATACATGCAACTCAGGTGTTACTTTTGCCTGAGTTGCATGCACGCAATGTAAGTAACGATACTGCGCAACTCAATGCTACTTTGAATACCGTTACTTCAAACGCGTTAGACACTATAGAACGCATTATATTCCATGAACTTCAATCCCATACAAGCAACTCAATTAAAATTCAAGAAACTTGCAATCAATTCATACATAAACTTCCTGCAATTAAAAAGTTACTTTTAACAGATATTCAAGCAATATATGAAGGCGATCCTGCTTGCACAAGCAAAGTAGAAGTCACGCTCGCATACCCTGGTTTTTACGCAATGCTTATTCACCGCACAGCTCACGCACTCTATGAGCTTAACGTGCCACTAATTCCTAGACTTATGAGCGAATATGCTCACAGAAAAACCGGAATTGACATTCATCCAGGAGCAAAAATTGGTGCATATTTTTGCATTGATCACGGAACTGGCATTGTAATTGGCGAAACAACTGTAATCGGCGAGCATGTTAAGCTTTACCAAGGAGTAACGCTTGGTGCGAAAAGCTTTGCGCTAGACGAGGACGGAAATCCTATAAAAGGCGGGAAAAGACATCCAAATATTGGCGACAACGTAGTAATTTACGCAAATGCTACTATTCTTGGCGGCGAAACAACAATCGGAAGCGGAAGCGTAATTGCAGCAAACGCGTGGATCAACCGCAGCATTCCTGCAAACACAACCTACCACTTCCCTAAAGTCTAATGCGCGCTAAAAATACTGATTCCACTTCTACTATTTTATTTGAACATCCGTTAGATTCATTTACAGTAAACATCCAAATATAATAAATGTGCGCGCTCATAAAACGTAAAAACGTAAGAACGCGCACTAGCAAGAATACTTAGCAAAAACTAGTAACAGCTAGAACAGCTACTTTTTAAGCTGCACTGGCTCATGATCCCTGCCCATTTTAAACTTAATACCTGCACGCTGCCACATACGATATTCACCAACCGCAGTAAAGAGAACATCTGTGGAAGAGTTAAGTGCAGTTTCGCAAGAATCCTGAATAACACCAATAATAAGACCAATAGCAACTACTTGCATAGCGATATCGTTTGAAATACCAAACGACGAGCATGCAAGAGGTATAAGCAAAAGCGAACCACCAGCTACACCAGATGCGCCTGCAGCAGAAACTGCAGAAAGCACAGAAAGAATCACAGCCGTTGGAATATCAACGCGAATACCAAGCGTGTGAGCAGCGCACAAAGACATGATAGAAATAGTTATAGCAGCTCCGCTCATATTAATAGTTGAACCAAGCGGTATTGAAACAGAGTAATTGTCTTTGTTAAATCCAAGCTTTTCGCACAAATTCATATTCACAGGAATATTTGCAGCAGAAGAACGCATGAAGAACGCTGTAACACCCGAATCGCGCAAAGTTCTAAAAACAAGAGGATACGGATTCTTACGCGTAAGCACGAAAACCAAAATAGGATTAAGAATCAAAGCAACAACAGCCATTGTGCCTACTAACAAAGCAATAACGAAACCATACTCACTAAAAATACGAAGACCGTTACTTGCAACTGTTGTATAAACAAGACCCATAATGCCAAAAGGTGCTGCGTTAATAATCCAGTGGACAATTTTTCCAATAGCAGACGAAACGTTATCGAAAAATGCTTTTGTAGAAGGCTCGGCTAATCGCAGAGCAACGCCGAAAGCAATCGCCCAGAAGAGGATACCAATAAAGTTACCTTTAACGAGAGCATCTACAGGATTAACAACAATATTTAGCACAAGTGAATTAAGCACCTCACCAATTCCTTGAGGAGACGGCGAAGAGGCTGCTGCAACATGAGCAAAAGTAAAATCAACAGGGAAAATCATAGCAGCACATACAGCTACAAGGCTTGCAGTAAACGTAGATAGCGTGTACAGCCCTATTACCAATTTCATATTGCCAACACTTTTTGCTTGCGCAAGCGCACCAATAACTAGGCAAAATACCAAAATTGGCGCAACAGATTTAAGCGCACTGACGAAAAGTTTTCCCATAAGATCTAGCACATAGACGTGAGCTGGCACAAAAATACCAAGCGCAGCACCGAGAAAAAGACCAATTACAATGCGTAAAATAAGGTCAATGTTATTCCATTTTTGAACAATCTTGTGCATGAGAGTCTCCTGTATAGTAATTTGTGCAGAATGTTTTATACTCTTTTACGTGTATTAGCACTTGCAAGATTTTATTTTTAAAGATTATACATAAGGATGCATATATATGCAAATCGTTAAGCTTTAATGTTTCGATATTTCAATAACTTAGCAACTCAGTGACTAAACACTTCAATAAGTGCTTTGTAAGCAAGATAACTCTTAAGATATAGTAAGCAACAATAACTTCCCGTGTAATCGCAAACTAAAATAGCAAAATGCCTCACTTTGCGTAGTAAAGAAAGACGCAAAGTGAGGCACATTTTACATTAACTTCATTATGCTAATTAACCCAATACTCAGCAAACTTACTGAATACAATTAAACAAGCATTAAGCAGCTCTAAAACTAGCTGATCTGCAATAACCAGACCAGCTAGCAAATATTCTACTTATTACTATGACGAGAAGTACCACGACGCTTAGCCGAGAAAAGCGCAGCACCAGCAGCACTAAGAGTTGCAGCAAACAAGCCAAACACAGACACGTCACTACCAGTCTTACTAAGCTGAGCAACACTACCACTCTTCAACACCTGAGCACGCACAGAAGCACGAACATCAGCCGCATGAGCCTTAGCAGCAGCCAAAGCCTTACGAGCAGCAGAAAGATTCAGAACCGCAGCATCAACCTGAGCCTGAGTAGCGTTAGGATCAGCAGCAACCTTCTTAGCCTCAGCCAAAGCAGCATCAAGAGCAGCCTGAGCCTTAGCAACTTGAGCATCCGCCTGCTTCACAGCCGGATTATTCTCAACAGCAGCATTCACAGCAGCAGAATTTACGCCATTAGCATTATTAGCGTTAGCGTTGGCAGCATTGGTGTTAGCAGTGTTACCTGCATTACCAGAGTTTACGCCAGCACCAGCGTTACCAGCTACGTTGGCAGCATTACCAGTATTAGCACCAGCACCAGCGTTACCGTTACCAGCATTTCCAGGCTGCAAATCAGACTCAGCACCCTGAATCTGAACATTCAACTCACCCTTATCCACAGTAGTAGGCGCATTATCATTCACACCATGACCAGCTTCAGAACCAGAACCAGCATTACCAGCACCAGCACCAGTTCCAGTTCCAGTTCCAGCATTACCTGTTCCAGCATTACCTGTTCCAGAACCAGAACCAATATTGCCGGTTCCAGCACCGTTATACTTATTCGCAATACTGTTCTTTGCAGCCTGAAGATCCTTCAACGCAGCATCAACTTGAGCCTGAGTAGCATTCTTATCAGCAAGCACACGCTTAGCCTCAGCCAACGCCTTCTTATACACATCCAAATCAGGAGCTTCACCAAGCAAGTAGGCAAACGACTTGCTAAAGTGAGAATCATCATCAACTTCAGCTTGCAATACCGTCTTATTAACACCATTTAAAGCATCTTTAGCATTCTTAAGATTCTTTAACGCAGTATTAACAAGAGCTTGACGATCTGATTGAGACTTAGCAGCAAGATCTACACCCTTACCAGCAGGATCAGCTAGCTTAGATATAAGCTCCTTCGCATCTTGCAAAGCCTTATTATATGTTTGCTGCTTTTCAGCAGTATCATACGCGTATTTTACAGATTCTTTCACACTATTCTCAAGAGCAATCTCAGCTTGCAAATCAGCAATATCAACACCATTTAGTGCAGCAGCTGCGGTTTGAAGTCGAAGCAGCGCAACATTAACAGCAGTCTGCTTCTGATCAGAAGTATTCGCTGATTGAGCATTCTCCGCATCAGCAAGAGCAGACTCAGCATTCTTAAGAGCAGTATCATACGCAGATTTCTTATCCTGAACAGCATTCGTATACTGTACGGACTTCTTCAAAGAATCAGCTTTGTCAACTTCAGCCTGCAACTTAGACGTATCTACAGTTCCATTAAGAGCATTAGAAGCATTCTTAAGAGCAGTAGTAGCATCAGAAATTTCTTTCTCTGTTGCACCCTTCTTAGCAAGAATAGTCTGAGCAGTTTGCAAAGCCTGATCAAACGCAGTCTTCTTAGTATCAGAAGCATTCGTGTAAGCAACAGTCTTCTTCTTCGACTCAGCATCAGTCACAGCCGCCTGCAAACCAGAAGCATCATGACCATCTAAACCAGTAACAGCATTCTTAAGAGCAGTAGTAGCATCAGAAATTTCTTTCTCTGTTGCACCCTTCTTAGCAAGAATAGTCTGAGCAGTTTGCAAAGCCTGATCAAACGCAGTCTTCTTAGTATCAGAAGCATTCGTGTAAGCAACAGTCTTCTTCTTCGACTCAGCATCAGTCACAGCCGCCTGCAAACCAGAAGCATCATGACCATCTAAACCAGTAACAGCATTCTTAAGAGCAGTAGTAGCATCAGAAATTTCTTTCTCTGTTGCACCCTTCTTAGCAAGAATAGTCTGAGCAGTTTGCAAAGCCTGATCAAACGCAGTCTTCTTAGTATCAGAAGCATTCGTGTAAGCAACAGTCTTCTTCTTCGACTCAGCATCAGTCACAGCCGCCTGCAAACCAGAAGCATCATGACCATCTAAACCAGTAACAGCATTCTTAAGAGCAGTAGTAGCATCAGAAATTTCTTTCTCTGTTGCACCCTTCTTAGCAAGAATAGTCTGAGCAGTTTGCAAAGCCTGATCAAACGCAGTCTTCTTAGTATCAGAAGCATTCGTGTAAGCAACAGTCTTCTTCTTCGACTCAGCATCAGTCACAGCCGCCTGCAAACCAGAAGCATCATGACCATCTAAACCAGTAACAGCATTCTTAAGAGCAGTGATAGCGCGAGTAATCTCATCTGCTGTTGCACCAGCTTTCTTTACAATACCTTCTGCAGAAGCTATAGCATTGTCGAGAGCAGCTTGCTTCCCAGCAGAAGCATTCTTATAAGAAACATCATTCTTCTTATCTTTTACTTCTGTGAGCTTTGTTACCAATTGAGTCTTGTCGTTACCGTCAAGAGCGTTAATGGCATTAGTAAGTTGAGTTAATGCATCATTAACAGCTTTCTGCTTATCCTCAGGAGACTTAGCAGCCTCACCAGGTTTTTGAGTTGCTGTAGATTTAGCATCAGCAAGAGCAGACTCAGCCTGTTGCAAAGCCGAATCAACAGCTTGCTTCTTTGCTTCAGAAGCATTCTCATACTTAGCATCGCCAGCAGATTGAGGGTTAGTCGACTTCTTCAGCTTCTTAGCCTCAGCAACTTTCTGCTCAAGTCCAGTTATATTGACTTTGCCATCAAGAGCAGCTTTAGCAGAATTGATAGCATCAACAGCTTGAGCTACGTTCTCAGCAGTTGCATTAGCATCAGTAAGCACTGCATTACCATCAGCAATAGCTTCATTGTAAGTAATTTTCTTAGTCTGATCTGCATTAATATAAGCAATCGTCTTCTTGAAATCAGCATCATTGTTAATAAGTGTTTGCAGCGCAGACTTATCAACAGTTTTGCCACCGAGATCCTTAACAGCTTGTTCAAGAGCTTTACTAATCTTGTCAACTTCATCAGCAGTCTTGTTCTCAGCAGAGTCAGCCTTAATAAGATCTTCCGCAGCCTTTAACGCACTGTCAAAAGCAGTCTTCTTATTATCCTTATAATCAGGCTTTGCTGTAAGAGTAGACTTCTGACCATTAACAAGAGTCACAAGATCCTTGAGCGACTTCATCTTGCCATCAAGATCTTTAGCCTTAGTAACAACAGCAGTGATAGCGGTCTTAGCCTGATCGACAGTATTCAAATTATTGCTGGTAGGATCTGTCTCAATATCATCAATCTCTGCTTTAAGCGCATCCTTCTGAGCTTTGTTAAGATTGGTGAGCTTATCTACTTCAGATTTAGCATCCTTTTTAGCTTTCTTTAGCTCAGCTTCCTCAAGAATACCCTCAACTTCTCGCAAATCCTTAGCACTGTCAATGCGACCGGTTAAATCGTTAGCTTCATCTTTAGTAAGACTATCATTCTTCTTCAGATCGGCAATCTTCTTCTTAGCTGCAGCTTTAGCATCAGCAGTATTGGCATTATCTAATATGGTTTCAACACCATCAAGATCTTTAGCTCTATCAATTTCACCCTGATACTTCTGCTTTTCAGTATCATTAAGATTAGTGAGCTTACCGATAGTATTCTTAGCAGTTTGCTTAGCAGCATCAAGACCATTGTTATTATTTTTATCAGCAGCAGTCTGATTCTGAGTAGCCTTTTCTTTAGCCTGTTGCTTTATAGTATTTATAGCATTCTCATCACTTGCAGTCTGAATGCTATTAATAAACTGCTTTTTGTCCTCAGGCTTGAGTTTATCATTCCCGTTAATTTCATCAATAGCAGCCTGCTTTTGCTTCTCAAGTTCAGCTTTCTTCTTAGCTTCTTCAGCTTGCTGATTAGAAGTATTCTACTCTTGAGTAGCTTGCTGCTGCTTTTGGTCGACAGCAGTATTATCAGTAGCTTGTTGAGTTTGAACAGCCTGCTTTTGCTTCTCTTCTTCCTCAGCTTGCTGATCATTCTTCTGCTTCTGATCCTCATCAGACTTCTTATTTTTAGCTTCATTAACTATGCGGTTAATTTCATCAGGATCAGTCTTACCTTTAAGCTTGTCCTTCAGTTCTTGCTTAGTTTTCTCATCTAAGCCACTAATCGCATCATTAATCTGCTTCTGAGCATCTTTCTTTTTCTTCTCATCTTTACCATGCTCATCAGCAGACTTAATAATCTTGTCTACATCTTCTGGCTTAGTAATCTTGTTGATTTCACCTTGATGATCTTTCTTGAACTTATCAATCTCATCCTTACTCAAGCCATGCTTCTGAAGAATCTTGTCAATAAGATTCTTGGCTTCCTTCTTAAGTGCTTCAGGATTAGAAGCTGCAGCATTAGACACAAAGCAGTCATCCTTAGTAAGAGTAAATACTGTCCCAGGATTCCAGTTACTAAGTCTCTTAACTTCAATTACGCCATTACCAAGATAAATAGAAAGTATTCCATCAGTATTACGACCATTAGACAGAGTAAGACCTGAACCATTCTTAACATCCCATTTACCATCATAATGGTAAAGCTGCATGCCACCCGTAGAAATTTGATCATCAGAGCTGAACATAGGAAGTAAATCAGCTGAACTATTGATAAAATTATCTGTTATTTCAGTTTGACCTGATTTTGCTTTCCAGTTATCTCGAATAAATTGACGCGCAAAATTATTCCAATCAGCAGTCTGTGGTTTATCCTTATCATTAATAGCAATTTTTGTGATGTTATATTTATATCCACTCTTATTTACACCAGTTTTAAGCGTTGGCTTTTCTGGATTCCCCTTGGTGTATACCAATTCAGAGTAGTCGAAAGTAGACGTTGAATCATCATTAAACTTAACAGTCATAGTATGCTTGCTGTCATCAAATGCGATAGCGCTATCATTCTTATCTTTTAGCTTGCTTTTAAGACCACTATTGGCGCCTAATATAGCTTGTCTAACTTTCTTCTGGTCTTCCTCTTTTAAACTCTTAGCATTATCAACTGCTGTACGAGCTGGAAGCGTAATGTAAGTGGTCTCATTAAGCTTCTTCGCTTGATACACCAGCTTGTTGCCATCGAGCTTATCAGTAGATGGAAAATCAGCAGTATTATCTTTATAAGTGATAGTCACGTTGCCTTTATTATCTACTGTAATAGATTTCTTGGCTTCTTCTAGATCTTTAGGCTTACCAATTGCATCTATGAAGTCAGATTTATTTTTATTTGCCTCATAAACTTTCTTCACAAGTTCTGTTTGCTCACCTTGAGTCAACCCTTGTGGTTTTCCAACAGCCATTGGAACTGGATAGTACGGTGTAAACTTATCCGCAAGTGAACGCTGCTTCTTTACAAGATACTTGCCTTCAATTGTCTTAGTGGAAGGAGTGCCAATTTTATCATCAAACGTGATAGTCGCTTTGCCGTTAGCATCAACAGTTACACTCTTGATATTCTTATCTTTATTAGCATTCTTAATAGCATCTTCAACTTGCTTCTTCTCTGACTGATCAAGAGCAGTTGGATTCTTCACAGAAGTCAAAGCTGGATACGTAATTTTTGTGCGCTCTGACAATGGCACGTAGCGTTTAGTCAGATTCTCCTTAAAAATAGTATCCGTAGAGTTATCTTTGTACGTTACCGTTGCGCTACCATCGTTATTGACTTTTACAGCCTTCTTGAAAGCCTCTTCAGTAGGAACTTCCGGCATATCTTTAAGCTTTTTCAGTACATCAGCATTATTCTTATTAGCTTCCCACAACTTTGTAAGAACATTATTCTTTTCGTCTTGTGCAAGGTTCTTGCCATATTTCGAAGAATCAACCTCTACTTTATCTTTAGGATAAGTAAGCTCTAATTCCTTGGAATACTCTGGCAACGTCGGCGCAAGCGCAACCTTACCAACAGTGTAATGCCAGTTACCCAGTACCTGATACACACCTGCAGCAAACTTCAACGGCTTTGTTTTATTTTTCAGTTTAATAACGAAGCTAATCTTAGACTTTCTATTGCCTCTACTCTCCCAGTTAATAATCAAGGCACTAGTAGCGTCCTTATATTCCTTAGAAGTACCGAGAGTATTACCAGATTCGTCATAACCGCCGGCTTCACCGGTCATTCTTTCCCAGTTACTCTTAAATTCAGCACCTTGCGCTTTATTATTATCAAACCAGAAACGGCTTACAGACTGATCCCAAGCAGCCTTTGTATATTGTGTACCTGTTTTTTGAGAAGCTGAACCACCAGTCAACTCTTCGTCCTTATACAAAGTAATGCTATCGTCTACAATCGTGACGTCCTTAGGCACGCTCGCCCACCAGAATGGTCGACCGCCCCACCATTCACCATGAGAATTAAACTGGTACTCAACCTTATAGTACTGACCGAATGTTGCCCTATCAGCCTTGTCTTTATCAGTTTCCTTATTCTTATCACAAGGAACTGCGTTAATATCCACGTATTTCTGTACTTGCGTAGAAGAATCGCGATTTGCATACCTATAGCTACCATCAGGAAGATTAAAACCATTAGCCCAAGCTTGATGAGTTGGCAAACCAGCACCACAAGCAAGCAAGCTTGCCAATGTTGCAGTCACAGCAATTTTCGGTAAACGTGAAACCGCATACGACTTACATGCTTCTAAACGAGTTCCACTTATCTCTTTCGCCATTGAACGAAGTGTACTCGGCTTCAAATACGCGTAATTCTTAGACACATGTAAAGCATTTTTAGCAGCTTGTGTTTTCTTAACCATTAGCAGTCCTCACTTGTATATTTTCTCTTCAACTCGCTCTGCAGACATAAACTCACATCTTGTAAAAGAGCTTGTTAACAGAGCAAAGGATACCCCCCCCCCCGCGTAATAATTCAAGTAATATAGACAAAAACTACCATGTGATTAAGGTCACAACTATATTCAATATTAAATATTCCAAATAATCATGCGAGCGCCGCATAGCTGGTATTTGGCAACTGTGGTAAAACAGCCAGCAAACCGGCAGTAAAAATCAGCGCAAGTATAGGCAACAGATGCCATTGGAACGTAGACGAGAATGCAAATCCAATCCAAGATCCAGTAGTAGCACCAATCGCAAACGCAAGGCGCGCCCAACCAGAAAACTTAGCGAGCGCACTTCCTTTGAACAGAATCTGACGCGCAACAATAATCGGCTCCACCAACAACATTCCACCAATCGATTCAAGGAAGAATGCAACCCACATTATTGGCAAAAGACTACTAAACATAAAGCAATAAGCAAGCAAGCTCACAACAATTCCTAAAACCGCTATTTTTCTTAAACCGAGTTTTTGAGACGAATGCGCATATAAAACAGACGCAAGCACGCTTCCTACGCCACTGAAAATATACAGTATTGTTAAGGATTTAGAGCCATATTGCTTACCAAGACCAAGAAGAATATAAGAAACAGAGCATGCAGGAATAAAAGCAACCAAAAGAGATCCGGCAAGAAGCATGATTTTACTCTTGAGCGATGGATTCGCAGATTTCTTAATAGTAGATTGATTATCTGCAGATTTGGAATCTGCTTTATTTTCCAGTTCCGTTTGCTTTTCTTGATTTTCTTGCGATTCATTCTCTACATCTTGCGACGCTTCCTCTTCTACGCAAGACGCTTGCGAAATATCTTGTTTCATAATAAATCGCGTAGCACAAGCCGCAAAAGAAGTCACGGACGAGAAAATCAAAACCGCAGGAATCGACCAGCTTGCAATCCAAGATCCAAGCGGAGAGCCGAGCAAGGTTCCTGTAACACTCGCCAAAACGCTTACAATGCCGCTGTAGTTTACAATCATGCCGTCATCGCCGCCGGCAGCATCAACCTCGAAAACTTCGCTAGCAATATCAATAACTTGCCCAGTAATCAACAACGCGCAAGAAAGAGCTACAAGCGACCACTTCCACGCAGGAGAGCCAAGCATAAGAAGCGGCAGCAAACTGAGCACGCCTTCTACGCCTTCAGTCATAGCAAGAGCGCGAAAACCGCCAAGCTTATCAACAATCCAACCAGAGCATGGCGAAAGAAAATCGGCAACCGTCATAAAAGTCTTACGAAAACCAATCACCCAAGCCGGCAAGCCCACAATAATAATCGAAGGCAAAACCGAGCCTTCATACGCCTGATTGCCGAGCATAGAAAAACAAAAGCCAACAAGCGCCCATCGCAATGCCGGACTAATAGATCTCATACGAATAAAAATATTATCTTTGCTAAAAATCGTCTTCACAGCAACTAACTCTCCCCTAAAAACTTTTTCAAAATAATGCAAACTTACATAACTACTCGCATGATTACTTGCAAATTGCTATCCAACTTAAATAATTCACTACAAACTACACAAATCCAATAGCTTATTTGACAAATTTGATAACACTATACTCTCGTTTAAAAAAAAAGCAAAATTTGCATCTAAAGCCGTGAGAAACCATCCTAAAACTACTACGAGTTTCTCCACTAGCAATCACAAATAAGAGACTTGATAATGCTCAATCTCACCTTGCCTAGTAGGCGTCCAAGACAATTGTAAACAGAGAGTTGTTAATTTTTTTGTTTGCTAATTTTTTGTTCAATAATTTTATCGGTAAATGCCTTTAAAAATTCTTTAGAATTACTCCAGCCTACGCCATTGTTTAATCCCGAGAAATCAAAACCAGATATTTCATCTAACGCTTTACTACAAACCCATTCATACATTCCAGCCTCTTTGCTTTTATATATTATTAGGAACAATGGTTTCATTGCTTTTTTACCCAACGACACAACACTCTTGTATTGTTTAGAATATATTACATCGTTATACCATTGTCCTGTCAGCCAATGGTATTTATCTTTGATCCCCTTTTCACCGATCTCGTCGCATAGATTTTGTAATTGTTTAGCCACATATGTGAGAACCTTTTCATCTATGTTTTTTATGAGCAAGGTTTCATCAACACCATTTTTACTTACCTCTTTCCAGTCAACATCTTCATTATTTTCTGAGTGTTTTTCATTCCTTGCAGACTTTTTATTTTCTGTTTTTACTTCTCTATTATTATCGCTAAAACTATTTTGATTCTTACAACCTGAAATAAGTGACATAATGCAAACTACCACAGTCAAAAAAGCATAATACTTGATATGCTTCATTTATGCCTCCTCTACAACTTAATCTTTACCTAATTGCAGCTACGATTATCATGTTCAATTTTCACTCTGTTATTCACTATCATCTGCCCAATATTCATTCATCTCGTAGTACAAATCATCTTTGAGTCTAATAAAACTGACGGGATGTAAATTATGGACAAAGAATGCATATATGCAATCTACAAAATAATTGTAGCTAAAAATCATCCGATAATCCACAGGATCTTATTTCCATACATAAACAGATGTATAGGCAAAATAAGTGCACTTTTTAACGATAGGAAAGGCTATCGTTAAAAGGTTTAAGATTGGCTTGATAACTTGATTTTTGAGCATAAAAACATCCTAGAAGCACCCCTAGGCTGGATTTTCAACATTCCAAATGCTCACATTCTTTCGACTTTTACGGAGCCGAAGCTTAAATCAAAAAGACTTGAATACTATCTTATTAAGAATGAGAGAATCCCTGAGCTTGCCATTTATTCTTTTGATTCAGGTGAACGTTTTGAGCCTGATTTCATACTCTTTATTCGTGAGAAAGAGTATGAGGATGTTAAAAACATATCAAGCATATGTTGAGCCTAAAGGTAGTCAACTTTTATTTGAAGATGAGTGGAAAGAAAAATTCTTAGGGCAGATTGAGAACAACTACAAGATTAACGATATTTTAGGAAGAGGATACAAGATTATAGGTCTTCCATTCTTTAATCAAGAAAACAGAATGTCTGAATTCGATAAAGCACTAAACGATTTAGTATCAAAATTATAGTGAGGTAATGAACTACAACATTTGTTCAGCGATTACCCAATCACAAATCTGCAACACACCATAAGACTTATTACAGATTACGAAAATAATAAAAAATTTTCGAAAAATATATGTTGTTATAACATTTCGCAAAAAATTTTCTTTTAGAGCACCCCCCCCCCCCGTAGGAAATTTTACAGTTTAAACTAATTTAAAACTGAAAAATATCATGAAAAATAACAAAAAATGATAGAATTTTAAGTAGACCCATTTAAATAGAGAGTTTTATTACTAGCATTGGAGAGATTTGTCATAGAATTCGTTCTATTTATTTGTTTAAAAATTCATTAAAGATTAGGGAAAATTAAGGAGATTGTTATGACAACCGCTAAACCTTCAAAACATACATCATCAAAATCTTCTAGAAAGCATTCTGCTCACAAAATACATACGCTTCCGTTAGCAACAATGGCTGCTTTGTTGACAGCAGCAACCTGCTTAGGCAGCCAGCCTGCCATGGCTGTTACAGCAACCACAATTACTACACCAACGTACACTTCAACAGCTAAAAAGCTTACGAATAGCACAGGTTCTGTGTATCAAGATCGTGAATATGTTCCACTAGGCGACAAGAAACCTTGGTTGCAGTATCCAAATATTCTTGAATTCAGAAGATTACGCGGTAGAAACAGCAATGCAACAGAAATAAAATCAGACGAGGAAGGATCTGATTCTTCTTGGAAAACCGTTAATGATAAAACAGCTATGTATGCGCATGTGGAAACACGTGGCAACTCTGACTATCTTGTTTTCGATATTTTCTTCAACAACAATGCTAAGTCAATGATATCTAAATCTAGCAAGCAATGGTACTTATGGCAGGTACCATATGCAATTGCAGACTTGGATTCAAATGGACTATATAAATCTGATACGGTTATTAATCTTAGATACGATGCATACAGACCGAAAAAAGAAGGTCACATTCTGTCGCAAGATCCGGAAGCTTTTGAAAAAGATGATTCTCTGTCATTCTCTGTACCTAACATGAGACAAACTGATCAGCATTTTGGCAAAGATGGTTATGCTCTTTATCAGGTAGGTATAGGACTTAATCCTGGTAATAAACTTTATGACGATTTAGATCAAATCTTCCATGGAAACGCAAATGAAGCACTCATTAGTCGAATGGCTGGAGATCAAACAACGTATGCTTTTTACAATCCGCAGTATAACAAAAATTACGGTTTAGGTATAACAGTTGCTAAACCGTATGACGATGTTGCGTATCATATGCATGCAGAATTAAAGCTTCGTCCAGGAGCTATTAATAAAAACGCAGACAATTATAACGACAAGTATGCAAACATTCAAAACGCATGGACATGGGCAAACAGCGGTTCTTGGGGAGCAACCACAAGTTCTGCATACACAGTTATTTCTGGCAGAGACCCAAACAACGATGAAGACAAAGATGGTAAATTAAAGCGCAATAAAGCCGACAACAAAGCACCAAAAATTTATTACAATGGCACTGAAATAACTGACAACCAGACCATTGAACTCAAGGAAGGCGATAAACTAAGCTTCACTACCACCGATGACAAGGGTTATATTGAGAAGTTTAGCATTTCTGGTTTAACGGACACTCCTATAACCAAGCAAGGCGCTGGAAGCAAAAGTAATCCGCTTTCATCAGACAGCATCACTGTTACTAAAAAAATGAGTGGCAAGGAAGTAATTATTACTTCCGAGGATGGTTCTGGCAACGTCACAACGCGCAAGATTAAAGTCAAAGTTGCTAAAAAGACAAAACTTGCTAAAGAACATCCTCTTACCGGTAAAACCATTGATACTACCGTTGGTGGAACATTACCGCAATTGACAGAAATCGACAAACTTGTCGACATTACAGACGGAGGCAAGCTTAAAGAGAAGCCATCCTTAAAGTGGAACGGCACTGCTCCAAACACTAAGACAGTTGGCGTATTTACCTCTAGTATTAAGGGAACATACTCCGATAATTCCACGAGTATAACAAAAGTAACCATCAATGTTAAACCACAGAAGCCAGTTATCGACACTGATCTGACTAATCTTGCTGGAAAGAAAGGGCAGAAAGTAACAGTATCTGTTGGAAGCGGCATTCCTGAAGGCACTACTACAACAGTTAAACTGTTTGATAAAGATAAAAAGGAAATCGGCTCTACTACAACAATTAAGAATGGTAAAGCGGAGATTACTGTTGATGGTGAAATTCCTGCAGGCGACGTATATGCAACAACGACTGTAAAGAAGCCTGATAAAAAGACTCCTAAAGTAACAATTCAAGGATTTGAACTAACTTCAGAAAAAAGTGAGAAAAAACAAGCTACTGCGCCTAAGGATACTCAAAACCCAACAATTACTGCTACTGCCGATTCATTGTCTGTAGCAGTTGGGCAAGATCTGAAGATTCACATTGTTGCTAAAGATGATGTGAAGGTTGAAGAAGTACCTAATGCACAAGCTTTGATGCAAGGTTTAGGTCTTGAACTTAACGAACTCTCATCTCGAATAAAATCAAGTCAAACAACTAATACTGATAAAGAAAAGGATTTTGATCTTACAGTTAAGAATATGCAGCCGAAGGAAGTTGGCACACATACTATAACCTTCACGGTAAAAGACTCGGCAGGAAAAACCGGCACCGCAAAGCTAACCATAACCGTGAAACCAACTGTCAGCAATCCGAAAGCTGAAAACAAGACTGGTAACAACAAGACAACCGTGAGTGGTAAAACCACTCCAGGCGCAACAGTCACTATCAGCAAGAACGGTAAAGAAGTTGGTAAGGTAACCGCTGGAAACGACGGAAACTTCACTGTCGATATTGATAAGCAAGACCCGAACACCACCCTCACACTCACTCCAAGCAAGGATGGCGTAACCGGAGACCCAGTCAACACGACCGTAACCGGTGAAACACCAGCAGCAAAACCAACTGCTCCAACCGTCACGCCTCAAAATGATGGTTCCGTTGACGTAACACCAGCAGCCGGTACTGATACTCTGGAAATCACTTATACGCCAGAAGGTGAAACCAACCCGAAGACCATCACTGTCAAGAAAGGCAATGACGGCAAGTGGAAGGGTGAAAACACTCCAGAAGGCGTAACCGTTGACGAAAACACTGGTAAAGTCACTATCCCAGCAAACAAAGTCAAAGACGGCAGTGAGGTAACCGCTAAAGATAAGAAGGGTAACACCGCTTCCGATAGCGCCACTGGTAAAGCCGGAAACAACGGCGGAAATTCTGGTTCTGGAACAGGTTCTGATTCCGGTTCTGATTCCGGTTCTGATTCTGGTTCCGGTTCTGGTTCTGAGACTGGAAACAGCAATGGTTCTGAATCTGATTCGGGTAACGATTCCACGTCTAACAACGCTGGTAACGCTGAAACCGGTAATGCTGGCAACGGCAAAGCTGGTAATGCATCCACTGGTGCTTCAGGTTCCAACGTATCTACTAAGTCTGGCAACAAGGTTCCTGCAAAGCATTCGTCCCAATTAGTAAAGACTGGTGCTGAAGTGGAACGAGTAGGATTGATCAGCGCAATGATTGGTGTACTGGGAGCTGCAGCAGCATTCTTCTCTCGCAAGAAGAATCGCGAGTAAAAAAGTTCACCTACAAAATTAAACAAAAGTAAACTAATAATTGAAAATAATTAAGAAAAAGGAGCTGAGCCACAAACCCAGCTCCTTTTTCTATATCGCTGCTCACTTACACATATAAACTCTTGTATTGTGATTCAAAACATATCTTATTTAAGAAGAACCATCTTTGAATATATTCAAATAAGCGATAATAAAATCAATAAAAAACAATTTTTGACAGAATTGCAATATAAAAATTGTTCTTAAACAACATTTCCGCACATAAACAGATGGGTGCAAAGTGTGTGCACTTTTTAACGATAGGAAAAGCTATCGTTAAAAGGTTTAAGATTGGCTTAATAGTTTGCTGAACAATCTTACGCAATAATCAATATGCTTTTAGTATCACCCACCCCCTATACCCGCTAATAAAATCCTTATTTAATTAACTAAATCCCATATTTATTACTTAAAACCCTATATTTGTTAAAGTACCTTTATGCTGTTGAACCGCAACACCAACATTCCATATAATCACACCAACAATTGCCCATAACATGCCAACAACAAGAATCACAAGTAGCGATACGCCAACATTTACAGAACCATCAACTATACTACGAGATGCTTGAGTAACATGAGTTACTGGAATCACGTATAACACGTATTGCATCATCTTAGGAAATACGCTAATTGGAGCAATCACACCACAAACAATAGGAAGTATTGCACTAAGCGCGTTAGAAATAGTATAAACATCATTCATCATCATGCTTATAGCAGCTATAGCGATACCAAATCCCGTAGAAGCAACAGGAACAATAAGGAACAACAGCATCAACACACTCATATTAATCACAAAGAAAGCACTTGGGCTTACTACAAGCATTGTTATAAACAAAGTCACAGCATCACTCACTAAAGAAATAGTCACGAGCGCAATAATACGACCGAACCATAATGGTAATGCAACTTTCGCGCTTGTAAGCACGAATGGTGTTGTGCCTTCAAAACGATCCCATGCTAGTGCTTCTGACACAGTCATACTTGTGGAAATAGAACACGCACCCATCACAGCAGCAAGAGTTGAAGCAATCAAACTATGATTAAAACCAGCGCTAGTCGCTACACTAGCTGCTCCATTGAATCCTCCGCTTACAGCTCCAGCTAGAAAAACGTATAAGAACGTGGATAAAAGAGGCTCAATAATCATACGAATAACAGCAGTATTCCAACTATTTAAGCTAGGTATACTCTGTATACTCACTCTTGCACCAGTTCGTATACTAGATAACACGCTCACGTGACCATACTGTGAATATTGATTATATTGATGCAATCTAGCGCACTTACTATTTTGAATAATTTTATTTCGCATAGTTTCAACCTGATTATTATTTCGTATCATATTATGTTCAAACTTCCATTAAGCGTTGCAAGTCGAATAGCATGACGTAACATAAAACCTGCAATAACAAGCAAAACGCTAGATAATACAACACATAACACAATCGCTAACACAGTAGTAGCATTAAACGATTGCGCATGAGCCACCCACACTGCAGACGTAAGCGGATGAATAAACGCAATAACGCGAACTGGCAATGACATTGATTCTACAGGGATTACTATTCCGCAAAGCATCCATACAGGAATTAAAATCAAACCTTCATAAACTGTAGCTTTACGGCATAATACAAAAATTCCAGATAATAATGCAGCAGAAGCTACGCAAGCAAGCATAGAAAGTAAGTATCCAACTAACTGCGTGAATGTTATCATAAAGAACCCATGGCAGAAAACAGCAACGGTAATAATCGCAAGCGGCATACCAATGCACCCAAGTAAAGCTGCGGATCCTACAATAGGAAGAAACACTGCAGCAGGTGAGATGACACTTAAAGTTAAATATTGTAATGTTCCTAAATAACGCTGGTATCCAATAATTCCAACAGCAGTAGTTGTAGCAGACCATAATCCAGCTATAGAAGAATCAACCCAAATATTATTAAGGCAGTTGGTACAATCATGAGAAAAACCATAGTAGGCAACAATTTTCATCAACGCAAAACATACTGGAGCAAGTATCGCATTTTGCAAGAAAAACGTTGTTTTCGCTAAACTTTTAAGCTGAAACCACATGCCACGAATCACAGAAGCGTATGAATGAGTAGAAGTATTCATATTAAGCCTCCTACTTACTTAATGGGAGCAAGGACGGCGAGGAAGACAGCGTAGCAGCAGAAGTAGAAGTAGAAGTATTTGATGCAGAAATATTATCATTTTGCACAATAGCAAAATACGTTTCTTCCAAACTTGCAACGCGATCACCTAAACGCGTAATCCCATCAACAGGAATTTTAATATTTCGTTCTTGAGATACTGTTTTGCTCCACGCGATAGTAATATTTAACACTCCGTGTGATTCAAAAACATCACACCACAACACTCCGTCAAGTTTTTGCAATTCTTCCTTAACACTAGGAGTTCCGCTTGATAGTTCACCGTCATACGCGTACATTGTTACATGATCAATATGCTGCAAAGAAGCCAACTGCTGCACACTTCCCTGAGCGATAATATTACCGTGATTTATTACAGCAATAGTATCAGCTAATTTTTCAGCCTCACTCATCTCATGCGTAGTTAGCAAAATCGCTATTCCTTGATCTCGTAAAGCATGAATAATTTCACGTACTTTCCTAGCATTTTCAGGATCCAAACCAGTGGTAGGCTCATCTAAAAGCATAAGATCCGTTCTAGCAACCAGCGATCGAGCAATATGCAATCGCTGCCACATTCCCCTTGAAAAAGTTTGAACAGCATCATGAGCTTTATCAAGTAAATCAACTTGCTCAAGAGCATCATGAATACGCTTACCTTGCTCCCTATATGGAACAGCGGAAAGATCCGCAAAATAACGAAGATTATCTAATGCACTTAGCCTTTGATAAAATCCTCGCTCACCTCCAAGAAGTAACGACACGTGCTTACGTGCTTCTCGAGGATTACTCACAGCATCAATACTAGCAATACGAACACTACCACTATCAGGAGCTAACAACGTACCAACAATTTTCACAGTAGTTGTTTTACCTGCACCATTCGGACCAAGCAAGCAAAATATTTCACCAGAATGAATATCAAAAGATACGTTATGTAAAACTTGGCGAGTTGTTTTCTTATGACCGAATCCACGAGAATAAGATCTTGTTACATTATCAATACACAATATTAAGTTGCTAGTTGACTGCTTATTATTGTTATCGCGACTATCAGTTGCGTTTTCTATATTATTATTCATTATTATTGCTTCGTTCTTACTTGTTATTAAAGCTTAATTCTTACTATTATTGAATAAATTTCAACAATGAAAATCAGTTAGATAAAAAGATAACGCTTGCTTACAAGAAACGATAAGAACGCGCAAAAACATGCAAAAAACGTGTAAAAACCAACGCGCACGTGCAAACATAATGACAAACATCATGTGCAATGCGTGTTTAATACTGCTAAAGAATATGTATCTTAAGCTGTTTTATGTGCTTTTATATGCCTTTCAAACCGTTCTTAAGACTAGCGATCATTTGGGCAGTCATAGCGCAACACCTCATAAACTTAAATGTGCTTTACGTGGAAAATTATATGAGCATTACGTCAAAAACTCAAATATAAGCAACCACAAAACATTTGTTTAACATTTGCAATACATTATAAGTAGTTGGAAGTAATAATATGTCTAAAACTGCAAACATCAACATACGTATTGAACCAAGTGTAAAACAAAGTGCTGAAGACTTATTTGACAGCTTCGGAATTTCCGTCACTGATGCTATCAATATTTTCTTACGAACTTCCATAATGGAAGGCGGTTTCCCATTCATAATTAAGCAGTCACAATATAACACTGAATCACTGGCTGCTATGGAAGAAGCTAGAAGAATTTCCAGAGACCCTAACGTACCATCGTATTCCTCTATGGAAGACCTTAAGAAAGCGTTGTTGCAAGACTGATGTACAACGTTAAGTTCACGAATGCCACATCAAGCCAGACTGGTTACTTGTTTATTTACTAGAGGATGATATTCTCACACTCACATTCGCACTTTTAGTAACTGCCATATCAACCAACCTCCATACACACACCATAAAATACTGTATCGCATATTGCAACACAATTGCACGAATGGGATTTTTCGACTGTCATACACGATTTTTATGTTCGCATTACTACATCAGATAATACGATCAAGCACCGTGATGGTAGGAAGCCCCGCTTATTTTCTCGTTTGAGTTTGAACATAAAAATAGCAGATAAAGGGAAGGAAATGAATTTACACCAAAGTGAGGGCTTAATCGCTAACAGCATGCTCGCAATATAAAAATTGCAAATAACGTTCTCATTGCATAACTTTTTCGCAATTTGTTATCTAAGTCGCAGTAGCTGGGATAGTACAGAAGAATTACGTCAAGCTATTCATACTTATATTGATTTTTACAACAATCACAGAATTAAAATGGGGCTTAAAAGACAATTATGGAACATCGTGCTATGGTTGCACAAAATGTCTAAAAATTGTCCTAAGCCCCTTTTGTTTTCAATGTCAAGTAATGCTGAATGTTAAGCTTTTTTAGCTTAATAACAGCGAGTTTTCCGTGGTATTTCAACGATAACTCGGGTTTTTAGACACACTTTTTTGCCGCTTATCCTCAAAAATGGTTCCTTCATTAGGCAACGACATCGTTGTCATCAAAGCAAGCATGAACATAAGCGGACCGAGCGCATTCCCATACGTTTTGAACATCACACCAAAATCATGGCCGAATACCACCATCGACAAGTAAAGGAACATAAAATTCACAGCTGTAAACAGAACCAACTTCAGCACGAACATAAGAACCTTGTACATAAGAATATTCTCCTCACTTACTCCACGGAGTCGCACACCAAATAGGTTTAATACTCATTCTATCCAATAATTTTTTGCCATACAATTGTTGTTGTTATTTTTGATAACACATAAAATGTATAAGGTGTTCTAAGTTTTACTTGTAACAAATAGAAATAGGGTTATTCCCCCAAATACTAAATTATGCAAATAGACTACAATTAGAATACTCTAATGAAACTAACCTAATCTACTGTTGTAATTAAATGATGAACTCTTGCAATAATCCCATTGGTAGTGTATGTAGCAACAAGATGGTTAAGAATGGTAAAACCAGTGCAAATAAAACACGATGGAGATATGCGAAACATGCGGCTCTTTTTTAATACAACATTGCCAAGATATAACACGTAAAAAACTGTTACATTTGTTTATAAAATGGCTGTTAAGTTTTTTAAACAAAAACTATAAATACTAATAGCAAGGAAAAAGGAAAGATATAACGGGTTACGTAGAACCTTTTGCTTAAAAGAGAAGAAAACAGTCTTATAAAATCTTATGCGGCCACTGCGGTTCTTCTCCGTGGGTGCCACTTGATAACGAGAACAATATTGGTAAGCACAATGCCAACAACTACGCTCACCCATGCCAAACTCGGTGTAAGAAGCCAAGCGAGAACACCAAAGATCAGCAGTCGAAGCAGTACAACAATAACTAAGAAAGGCCAACTTTTTGTTAGGCATTTCTGTTGATCAGCCTTCAATGCGCCCATCAGAACCATAATCGCAGCCGCCGCGCAAGAAAATAGCATATTGCCAAAGAATATGACGAGTAGCGTGCTCCAGCCAGCGATAGTACAAAGCATCCACCATTGCAGCATCAATGCAAGCAAAAATGTAACAACAGCATATACTGCTTCCATCAGCATATTCGCAACGATTAACGATGAGAATGTTAGAGACGTACCTCTAGGAGTGTCTGTTTTACCTGCGCTCGCATGCTGTAATGCAATCTTGTTTCTCACCTCGGCGCGCTTTACGCGTTCTTCTTCAAGCATTTGAACGCCAAGCTCAACCGATTTCTTTGAAGCTTCCTGTAATTGCGCATCCGTCATACCTGGCTGCCAAGGCTTTTCAAAAACAAACAGCAACACACTAGTAATCGCTGCACCAATAATAATGCTTAGCAACGTGATATTGGAAACAAGCAATAAAGCAATACCAGAAGTCACCAGCAGCCTGAGCACAAAATCGATGATTCCTATGAGTAAATCACCAGATCCGTCATCTGGTCTGCGATGCCTATCCCACTGCAGATACGCTGCACTTAGCAGCGAAAACACCACAACACTCAACGCGAGTATGACCACAGTTTCCCAACCTAGTACGCGGTGCCCTACGAACTGCTGTACAAGCAGCGCAATAATAAGCGTGCAAACGCTAGCAACAGTTTCTGTAATCACATGACCCCAAAAAGCATGCTTGAAAAGCACTGGCCTTACATTCGTCTCACTCATCATCTTTCTCCAGAAAATGCAATCACGGAATATAGTGCTTTGATTATACAAAATGTCTAAAAATTGTCCTAAGCCACGATTGAGTGGTCAGTATAGATAAAATTTAATCTTTTTCCTATATATTAATCCAATACCTTCTTGTCGTAACATTTCCTCTTGATAAGCTATTTTTCACTTTGTTCTCCAAAATTCCACCATTATTTTCTATAACTTTTATCGATCCAATATTGTCATCATCACATGTAATCAAAACTTTATGTAGATTCAGAGTCTCTTTACAATATGTAAGTGCCATAGAAAGCATTTTTGTTCCATAACCCTTCATACATTCAGATTGCCTAATTTCGTACCCTATGTGACCACCATAGTTAATTAAAAAAGAATTTAATTCATGCCTAATATTAATTTCACCAATAAATTTTTCATTATCTATCAGCCAAAATGTAGTAGCTCTAACATAATTTTCAGGCAGATTTATACCATGTTCATAGTTATAAGAACTCTCTATAATTGTGTCATAATTTCTAAAACGTCTTTCTGCATTCGGCCTAAAAATTTCATCTTCTTCATTTGCTTCTATATAACCTTGAATATATTTACTATCTGGTCTAATTAATTTCATAAGTTCTCCTTATTCTTAATATGCAATTCTAATAAGAATACGATTCTATTAAAATTAGAATCCATACCAGGCTGTTTAGCCTTAATAGTATTACTATTTAAAAAAACCACACATACAAACCTTATTAAAGAAAAATTTTTTTATTTTTCCAATAAGTGCAGGCTTTTCGAATCCATAAAATTTTTCTTTCCACCTATTTACTACTTATTACGAAGAAAACCAACTTTCATAAATTCCTTATCTCCAATACGGAACTTTTTACTATTAAACGCCACTCCCATAATTCTGCTAATAATATACTCATCAGTTATAAGCACGAAATACTGCTTATCTTTTTTATCCACCAAATAATACTGATCAGCCCCAAGAGTGGAGACAGCTTTACTGAAATCATATATGCCAAACAATGGCAATCCTCCAAGGAGAGTAGAAAACCATCCAACAAAATTATCCACTATCTTCTCAGATGAACTGTTATAAGTTTTAACAACAGTTAGCATATTGATTTCTGAGTCAGGATATTCATCTAAGACAATCTGCTCTTTAATTTTCGACTTCTTAAAACTGCTCACCCTACCGTCGAAACAATATTTATTGAGATTAATAGGCTTCTTAGTAATAGAAAAATCAACGCTATTGTTCTCATCCAAAAGATAATCAACGCTCACGCTTAGAGCAGATGCAATAAATTTCAGATTCTCGATATCCGGCAAACCCCGATTCGTTTCCCATTTTGCTACAGCAGCACGAGATACCATCAATAATTCCGAAAGCTCCTCCTGCGTCAACCCAGCTTCTAGACGAGCCTTTCTAATTTTTTCTCCCAAAGATATAACGCTACTCATAACACAACTCCTTTCAAATCACTTATTACACATCATGAAATTACTTGACGGAAACCAAATTAGTATTGAAACATTTGATTTAGATACCGCCTAATTACAAACTAACAAATAATTTACAACGGAAAAAGAAACAAGATGAAACACTATAGTTACCAACTGTAACAGCATAAGAAATCAAATAATGTAGGGAACTTTTTTACGACCATTGCGACGGTTTGTTCCCCAAAACACAAGCAACTAAATCAATAGGCACTCGAGTAAGAAACAGCCAAAACACGCTCAAAAAAAACCGCTCCAAGCCAGCCTAAAGCCGTCGCATACTAAACTTTTTAACGATAGAAAAAGCTATCGTTAAAAAGTTTAATTTTCTAAAACCAAGCTTACCTCACGGTTTCCTATCATCGTTCAAGCTCCTCAAAAACATCATCTATCGGATAACTATCACCTTGAACCGCCTGATTATAGCCTTTAGCTATCAAAGCATTAAACGTTTTCTCATCCATATCATCTTGTGCCGGAAGAGGCGTTGGAATAGTAAGCGGAAACGGAATTCCCTTATTAAGAATGATTTGACGGTAAAACATGTCAATAGCCGTAGCCCTAGAAATTCCAATCGTTTCCAAAATCTGCTCAGCCTGCTGCTTAATATTTTCTTGTATTCTCACATTCACATTCGCACTTTTAGTAACTGCCATATCAACCAACCTCCATACACAAATCATAAATACTGTATCGCATATCGCGACACATTCCACTTGTTGCTTCACAAACGTATACAGTATGCAATTACAATATGAATTCAAGCCCAACAATCCACCATCAGTAACGTCTCAACGAACGCAACTCACAGTACTTTTGGATTCTTATAATATTCATCAAAATTAATTACCTTATCGAATACATCACAATTAGTTTGCGCGTGCAACACAACTACAAGCTTGTTATTCCTCGTTTTAGCACATCTAATAGCTCGCACAATTATTTCACGTTCACTACAGCCATCAGCATCAGTTACACTTTTGAACGTCTCATCCAACATAATAACAGTTCGCTGTTGAGCACCAATACACTTTGTGAGCGACGTGAAATCTGGAGCAACAATAGCACCGTCATCATCAAATAAGTAATCTTCAATCAGCAGACAATTCTGAGTATTGTTATAATCAAACCAATCTCGCAACAATACTGATTTACCAGCACCACTAGCGCCAATAATAGCAACTGAAGAAATATCACTATCAGCAATGGTCTTACTAAGATTCTGGTATGCTAATTCATTCCTCTTATACGCTTGCTGCTTACGCTCATAATTTTCCAAGCTGAAAACTCGTTGAGCAGTCTGGGTCAAAACTCCTGAATCTTGCAAAGTTTCAATCACATTTTCCAAGCTTGACGACAGCATTACCACAAAATACAACACAGCACTAGCAGAAGCAAAATTCATTGATGATACTGTAAGCATATAAAGTATTGAAAATTCCAATATTAAAGAGAGACTTTGCATCATGCAATTTCTCACTGTGTAAATATTGATAAAACGACGCATACGCTGCCAATACTTATTTTCTAACGAAGCATAATGATACTTGCGCGAACTATCAAAAATAGCACCTTGCGGTAAACTTCGCGTTGATAATAACGACGATAATGCTCCTAAGAACTTATCGCGATATTGTGCTTGTTTATCCGCAGCCGTATTAAGTAATCGAGAACCGGCATACCATATTAGACAAGATAACGGCACCATAATAATCATTATGTATACGTACTGCAGTACTGCAGCAATTGTCATAGCAAGAACTATTACTGTTTGAACAATAATAAAAATAACGTGTGCAATAGCACTCGGAATACTCATCTGTAAGTCAGAAAAATCATCCCCAAGTCTACCTAAAACATCACCTTTATTATCAATATTTGAATACTTATGCAAACGCATAATCAAACGATTATGCAGTTTTGTAAGCCGCACAATTGGCACAGCATATACAGGAAAATTAAGAGCAATAATACCAACGACAATAAGCAAGCTTGCAAACAATGCAGAAGACTGAAGCATATTTAAGTTGGTGTTCGTAGCAATATTCTCTACAAACATTAACTCAGCAAGAACTATGAGTACTGTTGCTATCGGCAAACAAATAATACTAGCAGAGAACAATTCGCGCACAGTTCTAATGAACTTACCACGTGATTCTGCACCTGTAGGAATTTTCGATTCCACACAATCCGCTTGCATAGTTTTATCACTACCAGTATTCTGCAAATGATTTTCTTCAACCACACTATGCGTGACTTGCTTAGAGTTGTTACCATAAAACACACAAGGAATATACTCTGGATTACGTGCAAATAAAACAATATGATGAACTTGAGAACTTAGCATAGCTTGTGAAACTGTTTCTCGAAGCTCTGGATTTAACACAGAAAACACGTCATCAAGCACCAAATATTCCACGTCTTGAGCAAACGCCATAGCCAACACCACGCGTTGACGCTCACCAACAGATAACGTTTCAGGATTATGCAAAAACCTATCCGCAACCTCACGCGACACATTAAATAAACGCAAGAAGTTTTCGTACTTCTGACGAGTATCATCGCTCGCAATATCAAACCAAGCTTCAATAAGCCCCTGCGACATAATAGGATTACAAGGCACCAATATTTTACTACTGCTAACAATAGACTCATACGCATTCAACGCCGAGCCAGCTTCTTTAGACAAAAGAGCGAACTTATTATCAAACACAACAGAATCAGAAATATTAGTAGCATCCGCGAGAGTATTATTCATAGCATTTTGCTCTAATTGCACTAAATCCTTGTCCATTGGAAGAGCAAGCCGAATCACGCGATAATTCACAATATTATTCTGCATGGCGCCATACAAATATTTAATCGCAAAAAGAATTCCAACATTAAACAACGCATTTGGAAAAATAGTTACATGAACAAGAACAACACCAGCAAGCAGTAATGTCAACCCACCTTGCTCAACAATATTACTCAATAATTGAGGAAATATACGCTTATAAAGCACTCTTTCTTCTGCTTTACGTGCATCTTCAATCGCAGTAATACCAACATTATAACGATACACTCTTGAAGCGTGAGGAAGTTTATCAATAATTTTACTGAGAAGATTACGACGTTTACCTTCTAAATCCACATATTTCTTCCACAATACGCCAATCCAACGTATAAGAAACAAATTACCAACACATAAGAGAACTAATAGTAAAACCGCTACAATACTATTCTCGTGATATTGAACAACACAGATAGCAAAAAGAATAATAAACTGCAATATTGATAACACGAAATCAACACCATAAGCTATCTGACTTATCTGATTTGGATATGTTAATGCCGAAGACTGCAATGTTTCATCATCATTATTCTGAACAGATAAACGTACAAAACGATGGAAAGTAAGCTGACGAAACAAAGCGATAAGAAGCATCTCACAACGATCTTTAGCAATAAAACCCAATGCTTGTAAGGAGAAAGATAATGCCAACTTAAACGCAACAAACCCTTCAAGCAGCGTCGAAGCAGAATGCAATGATCCCATTGTATAAATAAGCAACAACATTCCAGCAAGCTGTATCAAACCAGTAATAAAAACTGATAACACCTGCGGCATAAGAACTATAAAATATACTAAAGTACCTTTTGCACGTTGATGATTCGCAACGAACGAATCATAACGAGACACAACCCTATTTAACATATACCTCCAACATACATATTCATTCCAAACCCTCTAATCTACAAGTTTCATTAACTAATTCATCATCAGGGAAACGCTTCAAATCAAGTGCAAAATATTACTATTTCTTCTTATAACCTACGGCAACATTACCTGTTTTATTAATCCCTGGTACTTTAAGAACATTAGAACTTGACTTGTCTTTTAAATCAAATTTTCCAACCAAAAATAAAGCTTTAAGTCCTGGACCAGGTAAATTGAACGATGAGTCAAATAATTTGATGGGCTTATCTCCAAGAGTGACTTTAGACAAATCATAATGAGAATCAAGAATATCCCGCGACACAAAGAGATACAACTCATCTTTGTTCACATAGTTTTCTGGTATACGAAACTCTTCTTGAGATACCGCTACCGTTTCCCAATGATACGACGCAAGCTCCGCCTTCTCCTCATCATCAGCACATCCAGCAAGAGAAAAGAGAGAACCTAGCAGCAGAAGCATAACAAGACAACTTTGAAAAATGTTTTTACAAAAAATAGTTTTACTTCTCATAACACTACTAGCCTCCTTTTCGTTAACACGACTCTGTATCAAATGATCATAAAACAGACTATTAAGTAAACAAGATCTACCATTCACTCTGATTACTGTAATAATCTTAATAAATATATTACTTTTTCGTACTAATTTGTCTAGATTATCAACGCTAATCTCTTCATTTACTAGCAAACTATACTCTTCATAAACAGCAAGGTTCACGAAACAGAAGAACCAGAAGAATCAATATCATCATGCACGTTTAATGCTTCCAACAATATTCCCTCATAAACGAAGCAATCACCTGCAAATCTTCATCTTCATAATACTCAACAAACAACTTCTTAAACTCAGAAACCTTATTTTTTGGAATAACTAGCAAGCCTTTACTGTGAGAAATCAAATAATGTAGGGAACTTTTTTACAATTTTTATACCATTTTGTTCCCCAAAACATAAGCAACTAAATCGCACAACTACTCGACAGCAAAATCACGCTCAAAAACCACAAGAACCCAGCTTAAAGCCGCTTCGCATTAAACCTTTTAACGATAGCCCTCGCTAAGCTTTGCTACACAAAGCCTAAAACGCAGCAACTAGACTGTACGCAAATAGGTATCATCAAAACGATATCTTGATTCAGTGCGATTTGTAAAGGAGTGCTACTGATTCTGTATGGATTGAGAGAACTCCGAATAAGCTACACTTTTTAAGTGCCAAGCCACTAATATAATTGTAATCTTGATAATATTATGATACTTTTTTGATAAAAGGAGGTTGATAAAATGATTAATATTCGCCCAGTTTCCGATTTAAGAAATAAATTCCCAGAAGTAGAAGAAACAGTTATAAATTCAAACACACCAGTATTCCTTACAAAAAATGGTTATGGAACTATGGTTCTCATGAGCATCAAACAATACTCTGCCCTCACTAACGACATTGAAAGAAAACTCGATGAAGCAGATACTTTTGCCGCAAACACTTCTACGCGTCTTTCTAAAGCTGACGTCTTTGATAGCGTAAGGAGAAGAGATTAATCACAACACGAGAACACCCCTACTACAGGATTAACGTACGCAACTTTTCTGTTTTTTACGTTGTCATCGACGACACTATGGAAGTGCGCAGACTTCTATACTCAAAACGAAATATTGACGCACTACTGGAATAACTATTCCTAATAACTATCATTATTATGTTAACGATTATTAAAAAAGCTATCGTTAAAGGTTTAAGATTTGCTTAATAGCTTGATTCTTGAGTGAAAATATTACTACTTTTCCTTATAGCCTACAGCAACATTACCTGCTTTATCAATACCTTGTACTTTAAGAACATCAGAGACTGGCTTGTCTTTTAAATCAAATTTTCCATGTAACGATCTCTTACCATAATAGCGGGATTCATTAATATCTTTCATCTGAAATTATATGCTCTATTCCACTGTGCTCCGATTTAAGATATTCTTTCATAAATGTCGGGTAAGCCTTGCACTTATCAAGCTCATCTATAGGTAACCAATGCATCGTCTCTTTAGCACCTGACTCTGTAGTGCTTTGGCTCGTAAAATCTCTTTTGCCCATGGGCTTCATCATGTAGTAGAATGTCAGCTCATGGAAGTCTACTCCTTTTAAGCCAGAGCTGCCGATGAAGAAGTTCTCGTGTATGACAGCAAGATGATCGACTTCATAATTAAGACCTGTCTCTTCAAATACTTCTCTCTTAACGGCTTCTTCTGATGTCTCGCCCATGTGAACCGCTCCGCCAACTGAGTAGAAATAGTCGTCCTCATCATTTCTTGCAAATAGCACACAACCTTCTTCGACTATGATGGCTGCCGATCTATATCTAAATGCTTTTTTATCGTTAATAAATCCGCAATTATGTTCCATAGTTTACTCCTTCATTTTTTATCTAATGACTGTGACTTATGGTTCAAATGCAAACAAGTTCCCAATCTGAATTGAAAACCCAAGTGATTGATACATTTGTATATCACATTGTGCACAAGCAACAGTCATTGAACTTATTGCACTCGACCCTAGAGCGTTGACATGTTCCCTCAAACAACCAAAACACACTCAAAAACCACGCCAAGCCAGCCTAAAGCCGCCACACGCTAAACCTTTTAACGATAGACCCTGCAAACCCCTGCTACATAAGGGCAAAAATGCACCCACCTATTAAGCCCTTGACATCAATACGACAGTCTCACATGTTTCAAGACTACCCTGATGATAACCATGCATCAAAAAAGAGCCTTAACGTTCGTTGCAGGAGAGAAGCTGACAAGGGGAATGTCGTATGATGATAAAAGTCTAAGGCACTACAAACTGGGATTTGGATTTTACTTAAAATTGTATTATTTTATTAGCGATATCTTCTACAAATCGCTTATCGTGTTCCACAAATATGAGTGTAGGTTTTGCTTCTTTTATAATTTCCTCAATCTGTATTCTTGATATTACATCTATATAATTCAGTGGTTCGTCCCAAACAAATATATGAGCTGGCTTTGATAAACTTACAGCAATTAAAACTTTCTTTTTTTGTCCATCACTATAGTTCTTCATATCCATTTCAAATAATTCTCTTGAAAAATCTAATTTTCTTAGAATTGTTTTACACAATGTTTCATCAACATCTTGCTTGTGAATATATTCATTTAGGCTACCTGTTAAATTAGATGTGTCTTGAGGAATATACGAGATTTTTAAATTACCTGCTAATTTTATCTCACCTGTATACTCGTGATTTATACCTAATAAAATTTTAATCAAGGTTGATTTTCCGCTACCATTACCCCCATATATAGCCACTATGTCGCCTTGCTTTATCTCGAAACTTACATTATTTAGGATCTGTCTCTCTCCATAGCATGATGATAAATTGCTAACCGATATTAGAGGATTTTTATGATGATGTAATGGATGCAATAATAGACTTTCCTTTGTTTCGATATCTTTTAGTAAACTCTGTTTTTCTTCTATTGCCTTGTTTTGTCTATTCTCCAAATTCTTAGATTTTTTCATCATCTTGGCTGATTGATGACCTATATGTCCTTTGTCTGGTTTTACACCTGATACTTTTACACCATTTTTAGTATTTTCAATTTTATCAGACCAAATTTGACTTTGTCTTGCAGACTCTTTTAATCGTTTAATATCTTTTCTTAATCTCTCATTTTGACTAATTTCAAATTGGTCTTTCATCACTTTGTTTTCATACCATGATGTAAAATTTCCCGATTGGACATCAATAGAATTCCTGTTAATAGAAATAACATGATTGATACAACCATCTAAAAAATCTCTATCATGAGATATAAGCAAAAATCCTTTTTTACTTTTCAGATATTCACTTACAATTTTTCTTCCGTCCATATCTAAATGGTTTGTTGGTTCATCAATAAGTAAAAAGCCATCTTCTCTTGTAAACAAAATAGCTAAAAGGATTTTTGTTTGTTCCCCTTTAGAAAGCGTTTCAAACTCTCTGTAAACAAGGTTCTCATCTACATTTAGCAAACTGAGTTCTCTAAATAACTTCCATTCTTCATCATCTGATATTAGTTCTTTATATAACTCAATTCCTAATTTTGAAGTATCGCTTATATTTGGTGGAAATTTAATAAATTCAACATCCTTGCTTATTTTACCTTGATAAGTTTCTTGATTTAAAAGTAACTTAAATAGAGTTGATTTACCGATTCCATTTCTTCCTATCAATCCCGTTTTCCAGTTTGTATCAAAGGAAAACGATACATTTTTAAATATGGGTTTTACATATCCATAATATGAGAAAGTGAGGTTTTCAATTTTAATTACTGACATAAAACGCCTCCCTAAATTATCATTTACCGCCCGGGTGCAAAGTGTGTGCACCTTTTAACGTTTAGTTTTTCATGTATTACTACGGTTATCACTGCTTTGCTTTTCAGTCATTTCAATTCTCGATTAGGTAATTTTCCAGTTCTCAAAGCGACAGTAACAAACTCAACCTCTTGCAAGCACTTCTCGCAAAGTTCATAACCTTCATTGAAGTTCACTCTTGACCTAAATGTGCTAGCAATGAATTCGCATGGTGAGGTGATCCTTTCAACTACACCGCACCGTTCGCACTCAGCATACACATTCCCATCCTTAATCGGAATAAACATTCCATGATCTTTCTCATTTCCCATGACGCTAACATCTTCGAAATCATCAAATTTTACATAGAGCATATACGGCTTCCTCCTTTATCGGTATGTCTATATACGCTCTAATTCCAACTTATATCAAGTTTTATTGCTTCTTTTTTGATCTATATGTCTGCTACTTCGCAATAGCTTTCCCATTAAGACAGTGCACCATGTAATGCGCAAATCCATCGTTTTTACAATTTACCTTCTTCTTATCTGAAACCTCGGTGACACCATTCTCACAATCTACTTCAAGGCTTGCATCCTTGGTGATTGTTCCTTCTAAAATACTCATGCCATTTAACGTATCAAGCGTACAAACATGAGTTACTTCTACGTTTGTTGCTGAAGCCAACCCATTATAACATTTAAGAAAGACATCATCCGCCTTCAAATTAACAACTTCTACCTTGCCATTGTTCACTTCTACATAAAGCTTACCAATCTCAATATCTGTGATGAGCACTTGATTAGAATCAGATTCAACCTCACAAAATTCAATCAGTCTTTCGAAGGACAGTCTTAAGCGAGATCACTGTGACACCAATAACAAAAGAGGTAAAACCAATTCTAATAGCAAGTGTGCCATCCCATATTAAGGCAACCAGCATCGCGATTAAGGCAACCGTCAAGCCGAACATCGCTACTTCACGGCAAAAACGAACGAGCTTGTCCATTATCCTTAAACACCTCCTCGTGCACATACTAATAATCAGGTTTCATTTTACCTTTTGAACTATATTTTACCACCTCACAACCTGGGTGCAAAGTGGCGAATCGACTTGCATGAGCGATTAAAACATAATTCGCGAATGCACTTCGATTCGCTGAGCTTGCTCAAAGTTGAAAGCACAGTGTGCTTTCAACGCAAGCGAAGTACGTTAACATCCTGTGCACTCGACCCTAGAGCGTAGATATCTTCCCCCATACAGCCAAACTTGAATTTATATATCTACTGTTTTAATAAGTTTGATTGCCCTTGATGATACTAACTCGTCTTGGCTCATTTCCAAAAGGCTCTTTTTATCTACCCACTTATAATTAACCGTTTCTCCTTTTTGAAGAGCAATTGCATTTTTCTTACAATCGGTTACGCATAGATATTCAACATAAAGAGAGTGGTAAACATCCTGCACAAATCTTCCGATCTCCATAATATTTGAAGCTTCAATACCTGTTTCTTCTTTTAATTCTCTTACTGCACATTCTAATGGTGTTTCATATTGCAATGCAGAACCACCTGCTGTCAACTCCCACATTCCACCGAATTTCTTTTCAAAATCTCTTTGCATAATAAGGTAAGTACCATCTATATGTTTAACAATTACTTCGCCCACCAAATGATACATGCCGTCAGGAATTGGTTCTCCTCTCACTAATGTAATATTCTTTAATTTATTAAATTCTTTATCATACGCATCCCAAATCTCAGCCATAAAACCCTCCATAAGGCCTGATTGTCAATTTCATTAAATATGAATTTTATCTTTCTCCAGTGGATACAAAGCCATTGTTCACTTCTACATAAAGCTTACCAATCTCAATATCCGTGATGAGCACTTGATTAGAATCAGATTCAACCTCGCAAACTTCCACATCATGTGGCAAACTCACAACAATTTCAGGCATACCCTGAGTAAACCACCTCAGCCAATTCGAAGCTGAAACTTTTTTAGTTTGAATAAGCCTTATAACATTTTGCGCTTCCTCAACCCTCAATATATCTTGTTCACAGTTAACAAAGCTCACACCAAAAGTATCAGCACGTTTCACCGTTAAACGAACATCTTTCGTCTCTGCGATAAACTTCTTATTATCCATTACTTACGTTAATTAGATAAATAAATACATAAATTACAATTGAACTAGTATAGAAATATTCTATTTTTCACATAATATAGTAAAAGTAGTGAATAAAGTACGAGGAGGTAATTTGTGAAGAAAAGATATATGTTGAGAAATATTTTTAAAATCAAATATAATTTCCAGAATATTGTTTTAATCGTTTTCATTGGACTATTAGCAGGTTTCTTATCAGGATTGTTCGGTGTAGGTGGAGGAATGGTGATAGTTCCTGCATTAACTGTTTTTATGAAATTTGATCAGCGTCATGCTACTGCTACTTCTCTTGTTGCCATAATTATAACGTCGCTTTGTGGAAGCATTGTTTACGGTTTAAACGGCAAAGTGTCATTTTTATCAGCATTTTTTCTAATAATAGGTTCAGTTTTCGGATCACAAATTGGGGTATATTTTTCACATATTTTGCCTAAAAAAATATTTCCTTGGTGTTTTATACTTTTTGTATTACTAGTTATATGTTCTAGTCAAATTTGGATTCCGTTAAGAAATGTAGATTTTAATGTTAGTTTTTTAAAAGCTATATGTCTTATATTTATAGGCGTTGTTTCTGGTATTTTTTCAGGTATTTTAGGCGTTGGTGGCGGAGGAATTATAGTGCCATGCGTGCAACTTTTGCTCGGCATGGGAGACCTTATGGCAAGAGGAACTGCTTTGCTTGTCATGCTTCCTACAGCTATAAGTGGTAGTATTGCTAATGCTCGTTACCATTATACTCATTTTACTGAAGGAATTATTATCGGTATTTTTGCGACATTTACTGTAAACTTAGGCGCAATAATTGCGCGCAGTATTTCACCTTTTATATGCAATATATTGTTTTGTATTTTTTTGTTCAGCGTATGCTTACAAATGATATTAAAAACAGGTATTTTAGCTAAGAATAAGCGTTAAATATGTAAAGTCTTTGACTTTTATTTATTTGAAAAAATAGTTTTGAATATAAAAAGTGGGGCTTAGATTTAAGCCCCACGATATAGGAGAATGTTATAAAGTAACTTTTTACAATTATGCCATTTGAGTAACATCTCTTTTTGCTTGTATAAATTTTATTATCATGTTTTTTGCGTAATAAATAATTATGCAAACTATACTGTATATCCTCACTTCACAGGGTGGGTGCAAAGTGGCGAATCGACTTGCATGGGCGCTTTGACAGAGCTTGAAATTGTATAACGCATTTCAAGCTCCTTCAAAGCGTGATTTGGCATGTAAAGTCCAGTGGACTTTACATGCCAAATCAGCCGAACGGCTACTAATAGCCGTGAGGAATAACATAATTCGCGAATGCACTTCGATTCGCTGAGCTTGCTCAAAGTTGAAAGCACAGTGTGCTTTCAACGCAAGCGAAGTACGTTAACATCCTGTGCACTCGACCCTAGAGCGTAGATATCTTCCCCCATACAGCCAAAACACGCTCAAAAACCACAAGAACTCAGCCTAAAGCCGCCACACGCCAAACCTTTTAACCATAGCCCTCACTAAGCCTTGCTGCACAAGGACTAAAATGCACCCACCTAATCAGCCTCCTGCATCTTATAGCACGGTGAAGCGCCGTGACGGTGGGAAGCACCACTTATTTTTCTCGTTTGAGTTTGAACATAAAAATAACAGATAAAGGGAAGGAAATGAATTTACACCACTTTTAGGACTTGACCTATGAAATAATTAATAGTTCCATTTTCAATCAATATATAGAGACCGAGTCCAATAAACACGACAGGTACAATTACTTTTTCGTACTTTTCCACAGTCTCTCCGATAGCAGAAATTGAGGCGAGATTTTGAGATAATTTGCATAGAATCAAAATCCCTAAGGCAAATATTACTAAACTTATACTAATCTCAATCAAACTCTTTCCTGTAAAATAAGGGATATAAATTCCTAAATTATCTCCACCCATTGCCACTGTTAAACTTGTAAATGCTAAGATTTTTGATCCATTTCCGGTAATTTTCCCCTCGATATCTTCTTCATCAATATCTTCATCCACAAAAATTGCTCTTATACCAAGACCTAGCGGAATTAGACCAAGGAGTCCGATAATCCAATCTTGTGGAATAAAATTTAAAAAGTAAGCGGCAATAAGACTAGCCAGTACAAGCAGTCCTGTACCTAAATACTGCCCTACATAAATTGATTTCAAACCTTTCTTTCCTTGACTAGCGAATAAAATAGTCAAAACAACTAAGTAGTCAATGGATGTAGAAACAAAAACTAATAAAGCGGATACTATTGTTTCCATTATTCCTCCTTTCAAAATGTTAAATTTTTTAGACAGACGCACCCTCTTCTCTCCATTGATACTCAACCCGTAACTCTTTTAACAGCAAAAAAGCACGTCAGCGACTTGCTGATATACTTTTATTTTACCTTACACTTTTCCTGTAAGCTTAACACTTTAGTTCCGTTTTGCTCCCATCAAGGAAAGTAAGATCAACCTTTCCATCGTGATGCACAGTTAGATGGTCAACCATGCTAAGCCAGACGTTTTCATCGAACACTGTTAACAAGTCCTGCTTTTTCAAATCCTCGATAAAATATTCAACTTCATCATGCCTCATTTGCTTGTCAACAATGCGAGCTTTTACTCCCTTAAGCCTTTATTCTACAGTATTAAACCTGTTCACTAGACTCGTATATTTTTTCTCATACTCATCCTGGTTCTGCAATTTCCGTGCATGTTCATTGATACAGTTGTTAATCTTTTAACGATTACCCCTAATCACCGGCTAAACAGGACGGACATTGAGCCTGACTTTAAGATTCATAAAAAGAAGTGACTATTACTGACAGAGATCAGTAATAGTCACCCAACGTGAGATATTCAACTATTGACTTGAACCAAACAAAATTCAATCAGTCTTTCGAAGTACAATCTTAAGCGAGATCACTGTGACACCAATAACAAAAGAGGTAAAACCAATTCTAATAGCAAGTGTGCCATCCCATATTAAGGCAACCAGCATCGCGATTAAGGCAACCGTCAAGCCGAATGTCGCTACTTCACGGCAAAAACGAACGAGCTTGTCCATTCCTTAAAAACCTCCTCGTGCACATACTAATAATCAGGTCTCATTCTACCTTTTGAGCTATATTTTCCCACTTCACCAGCTGGGTGCAAAGTGGGTGCACTTTTTAACGTTAACATCCTGTGCACTCGACCCTAAAGCGTAGACATGTTCCCTCATACAGCAAAATCGCGCTCAAAAACCGCAAGAACCCAGCTTAAATCCGCCACACGCTAAACCTTTTAACGATAGACCCTGCAAACCCCTGCTACACAAGGGCAAACTTGCACCCACCTATTAAGCCTTTGACATCAATACGACGGTCTCGACGTGGATTGAGAGAACTCCTAGTATAGCTACACTTTTTTGAGTGCACACTATGGATAGTGGGTGCACTTTTTAACGATAGAAAAAGCTATCATTAAAAAGTTTAAGATTGGCTTGATAGCTTGATTCTTGAGCATAAAAACAGCCTAGAGAGGATTACCCCTAGGCTGACTTTTGTAACATTTCAAACGCTCACATTCTTTTGGCTTTTACGATGCCCTTTCAATATCCACACTAATCTCTGATTTAAAAGTTATACTGAACCTGTCCTCGTAAACTTTTATTTTCCTGATGTACTTTCTTACCAGCTTCTCGTCATACTCACTAATATCGCGACTCTCACTTTTCAGAAAATCTTCCATTTCTCTGATTCGTCTTTTAGCATCTTCTTGACCTGCTTTTTCTATAAGAAGCTGCTGTTTCTTAACTTTAAGCTCATCAATCTCGTTGGCAGTTTTCGTATATAGTTTCATCACGTGTTGGATACAATGAAACCTTAGCTTTGAACTCTGAAACTTTAGCCTTGAATTCTGAAACCTTTTTAGGCATCAAAAAAGACGATATTACTACCGCCTTAATTATTTACACATAACGTATTTAGATTTCTATTTCATAGAAACTTGATCCTTGCTAAGCTCTACAAACTGGGATTTGTTGTAGTTATCTCCCATTTTCTTTAATTCCATATGTAATACACAGGCAAATACTATCTCAATGATACATGCCACAACAGCAACCGTTGTGCCGTTTAATGCACATCCTAAAATCAAGGAAATCATCGGAATGGAAATTGCAGCAACCGTATATCCCTTTGATTGATACAACCATGAATAGGGAAATAAATGTGCTCCAAACACCATAGCGTATACCATAATCATCTTTTCCGGAACCGCACTAAACACCCACATAACGATTAATAAATAAATCATTTGATTTAAGGTGAAAATGAAGCCTAATTGTCCAAGTGGATTTTGTTTTGAAAAGATATCCACCTTTATAAGTTTACCAATGAGCCAAGCCAGCGGTAATAATGGGCATGAACAGCAAAATACCAATAAATTTTTCATATTCATATTGATATTTAAAATTGACACAAGTACTATCAGAAGCCATATAATCACCGATGCCATGATAAATGGCAATCCTTTTTTCTGCTGAATTGTAATTTCTTTTCTTAATTCATCCACCATTTTCTCCTCCAGAAATTTAAATTTACCTACACTGCCTTAATCTTATAATTTATTAATTCAATAAATGCTATCACAGTCGCTCCTATCATCGGAAACCCATAGGGACTAAATATGAAACCGAAATGGCAGTGTGGGCGTCTATACAAGCGGGAGGGTCATTTTGCTTTCGCTTCAGCATATCTATCTTTGCCCCACCAATTTGGCATGAGCTCCTTCAATGTGACAGTCTTCCGCTGTTCAAAGTCCTCCATAATCTCCATTTTTTCATTTTCTTCATTCAATTGATAAAAGAACTCTCTACACGCCCCACAAGGCATACCGCTTCCCGCGCCATAAGGTGCCTTGTCGCGGAATGCGATGAAGCGCTTCACCTTCGTCTGTCCGCTATTCACATACATATTAAGAGCGGCTACGCGCTCTGCGCACAAATTAAGAACCCCACTGCAGCTCTCAATGCAGAAACCCGTGAAAATTTCTCCGTTTTCAGCTTCTATTGCACATACAACATGATGTGCGTAAACGAATGGAGAAACTTCCTCCGGATGAAATTGTGTCTTCACCTTTTCATACATTGTATCCCAAATATCCATATATTCCTTTTCTCCTAAAATACCTGAATTTATCGCATAGGCCTTCCTATTTGAATATAGTTTTCTGGTATACGAAACTCTTCTTGAGACACCGCCACTGTTTCCCAATGATACGACGCAGCTTATTGTAATTTTTTAATTGATTCACTTTCAGACAGTATCCTCATTTGTTCAATAGCTATTGCATTTAATTTCTCCAATCTTTCAGATTGACTCATACCTTCATTTATAAATACAGCATTAAGATTCTCAAGATTAGAAAGGCAAACAAGCTGAGATATATCTGCATAATCTCTAATATTGCCTTTTAAATCCGGATTTTCATCACGCCACTCTTTAGCTGTTATTCCAAATAAAGAAACATTAAGAATATCCGCTTCATTTGCATAAATAAAATTGATTTTTTCTTTTGAAAGTTTATCTGGTACAAGTTTGTTCTTAATGGCATTTGTGTGAATTCTATAATTGATTTTTGCCAAATTTCTTTTAATATCCCATCCTAGCTTCTTCTGTTCTTCTTCCTTTAGACGTTCAAATTCTTTGATTAAATATAATTTAAAGTATGGCGATACCCAAGAAGCAAACTCAAACGCTATATCTTTATGAGCATAAGTTCCACCATATCTTCCCGCTCTAGCAACAATACCGACAGAATTGGTTTTCCACACCCATTGCTTAACAGATAATATAAAACGGTTAAGTCCTGCTTCATTTTTAATTCCCTCGAATTCGGTGGAATTAAAATTCGTGTTATACATTTCTTCCCAAATACCTAGAAACTCTATCGTATTCTTATTCCTAAGCCACTTTTCAATCAAAGCAGAACCGTTATCAATATTTCTAACCATATCCGTTAAAGAAATATAATCTCTATTGTCAATGGCAATAATGCTGATTTCTGAACCTTCAACATTTATTTTAGACACGTAATCACCTCTCAATCATCCAACTTCACACATTTAGCAAATCATAGAAAGTCCGCTCATCTATGATTTCTATATCTTGACCCTCAAGCTTGAGCTTTTCTGCTTTTTTATGCTTTGATGACTTTTCACCTTTAAGAATTGCATTGTAGTCATTGTCACCAAGGATCAGATAGTTCGTCTGCTTATTCACGCTATTATCTAAGACACCGCCGAGATTCACTACAATCTGCATCGCATCTTTGCGAAGCATTTTCTCAAGCTTACCAGTGAAAACCACATGTCGATTATAGAAAAATCCATCTTCATCAATGACCGCTTCAGTAGGCTTAATGGCTTTGATATCTATTCCTTTGCCGCCGTGGCTTTCGCCGGCGATCCATAAATCTTCAATAGCGAGATTCTTCTCAGCCATACTAGCTTTTACAGCATCATATAGTTCTTTCGTTGATGTGCAGTCTGATAAAGCACGGTGTTCATTATTGTGTAAGCCTAAGTAGTCAGTTAAATCGGAGAGTCTGTGATGCTTCAACTCAGGATACAGTTTACGAGCAAATTGCATCGTATCCATATACTGATTAGACAATTGTTCCTTAAAGCCTTCATTCAAAAAACGCATATCAAAAGAGGTGTTATGACCAAGGATAATGTCATCACCTATGAACGAGAGTACATCCGTTTTAACACTGTCTATAGATGGCATACCTTCCAGCATGTCATTAGTTATTCCTGTTAATGCTGTAATAAAATCGTCTATGTCAAAGTTTGGTTTAATCAACTGGTCATAACGATCTACAATTTCATTGTTCCTGACCCTTAAAATACCAATTTCAATAATTTCATCGTAATACGCAGATAAGCCGGTCGTTTCGGTATCCAGCACACAGTAATCATCAATGAGTTGCTTAGTGTAATTTGAGCTTGAATTGGACATAAAAAGCACCTCCTTCACCTATTGAAATGAGCTCTTACAAATTTATCTTCTAATACTCATTATATCTTGAAATCTAAGTGCCTTAAACATAAAAACAGGTCGATTGTAATCCTCGACCTGCTGTTTTAACTATTTTTTATAAAGATTTTGTCAGCCTTTTTCGCGCAATTACTAACGTTAGTGTATCAGATTAACTATTAAAAAACTCAAGAATTAGATGCAATTATTTGTAGCATCATTTTAGATATTTCTTTTGGAGACGGGCGATTTTCCATTTGCATCCATTCGGAAAGAAGGTTCCAAAGTGCACCAGCACTGACAAGCAGTGCAGCTTTCTTTTCAAAGATGCTTTCGTACAAATTTTGATTTCCACGAACGGTATCATGAATCACAGGTAAGACCTGGTTGAATTCTTCCAGCAGATAATAGAACAGATGATTCCGTTGCAAAAGACGCAAAAAGTCGATCTGTTTCTCCCAAAAGGTAAAAAATACTTCCACAATCTGCTCCAGTGTATAGTGCTCGTCTTTTTGAAAATAAGTAATGTAGTCCTCACATCTTTCTAAGAAGCATTGCTGTAATACCTGTTCCTTCGAATCAAAAATCCGATAAAAAGTTCTCCTTGATAAAAGTGCATGTTCGGCGATTTCTGTTACGGTAATACGAGCGTAGTCTTTTTGGCTCATTAGATCCAACAAGGACTGCATCAACCATTGACGGGATTGCTCAGCGATGGGATTCTTTTCCTTTTCTACCAAACTCATTTTGGTCCTCCTGTCACACTTTTTCGGGATTGTAGCACTTGAAACGCTTCCATTAACAATCATGTCTTTTTGAATATAATATAAATGAGAAAGTGACACAAGTGAGACAGATAAAGGAGGCTCAATTTTATGAATACAATAAATACGATTGTTTGGCTGTTCCCGGTTATTTTTATGCTGCATGACTTCGAGGAGATTATTTTTGTGGAGGCATGGAAACGGAAATATAAAAGAAAAATACAAACAACAAAAATGAAGAAGACTCCATTTGCCGATTTGGGAAGCACCCCGTCATTTTCCATTGGTGTATTGATTGAATTTTTCATTATTTCAGCTTTATCGCTCTATGCTTGTATCTTTGATTGGTACTTTCTGTGGCTGGGATTATTTTTTGGATTTACCATTCACCTGATTGTGCATTGTATGTTGGCGTTGCAATTTAAAGGCTATGTACCCGGAGTGGTTACCGCAGTTCCATTCCTTCCGTTTTGCTTTTATATCCTTTGGGTTTCAAATAAATTCCTTTCTTTTACCACAGCTCAACTATGGATCAGTTGTGTAGTAGGCGCTATTTTGATGCTCTTAATGGTAGCTGTTTTGCATAGATGTATGAAATCGTTTGAAACTTTTATCAAGGAGTGGGAAGTTTAATTAACCACAAATAGCAAATTTTTAAGGAGGTCTTTTGCATGGAGTTGGAATTTAAACAAGGTATGTATCACCTAAATCCTGATCCTAATTTTAACTTTCAGCTTAACCGCGTCATTCTTTGGGATGGCGGGGATTTAAACGATGTGATGCAGGCTGCCAAAAGGATTACAGACAGCACAAGCTGGAAGCAGGAAATGATTTACCTTGGGGATCATGCACTCTCTCAAAACAGAATCCCTCAGGCAATTGCATATTACCAGATGAGCGAATTTTTTGATGGAAATCCTAGTAACAAGGAATACTATATAAAAGCCACGGAACTGTTTTATGAGTATTACCATTCTTATTTCGATGAGGGACGTGTCCAGAAAATTCAGGTTCCATATGAAGATGTTATGCTGCCAATCATGGTTGCAAAAACTCAAAAACAATGTAAGGGCACCATTCTTTTACACGGTGGTAACGATTCATGCTTTGAGGAAATGTTTTTGCCGATGTTATATCTTTCTGAACACGGGTATGATGTATATCTATTTGAAGGTCCTGGACAAGGCAACGTTCTTCGTGTTCAAGGGAAACACTTTACATATGCTTGGGAACGTCCGGTCAAAGCAATATTAGATTTCTTTCACTTGAATGACGTCATTATTATTGGTGTTTCTTTGGGAGCTATGCTGGCCCTGCGTGCTGCTGCATTTGACAAGAGAATTACAAGGGCTGTATCTTGGTCTGTTTTTCCGGACTTTCTTGACGTGGTTCTCGACCAAATACCAAAAAAGGTAGCCAGTATCGTTCGGTTTATGTTGAAACATAATTTCCGCATCGTTCTCAGCCCTATTCTTTGCATGATGAAATTGATACGGAAGAATGACCCATTATTTCAATGGGGTGTCAATCATGGAATGTACGCCTATGGAGCTGACAGCATTTATGATTATCTGAAGAAAGTGAGTAAATATCAGATCATGGATGTGGCCTCCATGATTGACCAAGATGTATTGATTCTTGGTGCCAACCAAGACCACCTCGTTGATTACCGAATGATCGGCAAAGAAATCAACGCACTTACCAATGCGGACTCTCTCACATTTCGCCTTTTTACTGAAAAAGAAAATGCGGGAAATCATTGCAATTTAGGAAATGCCAAACTGGCTTTAGATGTGATACTGCAATGGTTGACATTTTTAAAACAGCGTGATTTAGAAGTTAGGAAGAATTGAATTCATTTCAAGAATCTCATGTACATCTATCCTATTATACTCAACGTGTAACTCTTTTAACAGCAAAAAAGCACGTCAGCAGCTTGCTGATATGCTTTTATTTTGCCTTCTAACATTTCCTATAAGCTTAACGCTTTAATTCTGTTTTGCTCCCATCAAGGAAGATAAACTCAACCTTTCCATCTTTATGCACGCATAGATAGTCAACCATGCTCAGCCAGACGTTTTCATCGAACGCTGTTAACAAGTCCTGCTTTTTCAAGTCCTCGATAAAATATTCAACCTCATCGCGCCTCGCTTGCTTTTCAACAATACCGGCTTTGACTTTCTTAAGCCTTGACTCTACCGTATTAAACCTGTTCACTAAACTCGCATATTTTTTCTCACACATATGCTACGGTACATTTCCTTCTGCATAAATTTTCCCACTTCACAGGGTGGGTGCAAAGTGTGTGCACTTTTTAACGTTAACATCCTGTGCACTCGACCCTACACCGTTGACATGTTCCCTCAAACAGCAAAATCGCACTCAAAAACCGCAAGAACCCAGCTTAAAACTGCCACGCATTAAACCTTTTAACGATAGCCCTCGCAAACCCCTGCTACACAAGGGCAAAATGCACCCACCTATTAAGCCTTTGACATCAATACGACGGTCTCGACGTGGATTGAGAGAACTCCTAGTATAGCTACACTTTTTTGAGTGCACACTATGGATAGTGGGTGCACTTTTTAACGATAGAAAAAGCTATCATTAAAAAGTTTAAGATTGGCTTGATAGCTTGATTCTTGAGCATAAAAACAGCCTAGAGAGGATTACCCCTAGGCTGACTTTTGTAACATTTCAAACGCTCACATTCTTTTGGCTTTTACGATGCCCTTTCAATATCCACACTAATCTCTGATTTAAAAGTTATACTGAACCTGTCCTCGTAAACTTTTATTTTCCTGATGTACTTTCTTACCAGCTTCTCGTCATACTCACTAATATCGCGACTCTCACTTTTCAGAAAATCTTCCATTTCTCTGATTCGTCTTTTAGCATCTTCTTGACCTGCTTTTTCTATAAGAAGCTGCTGTTTCTTAACTTTAAGCTCATCAATCTCGTTGGCAGTTTTCGTGTAGTCTTTTTTAGCTTTAAGCAAGGTTAATAGTATCGCTTGTTTATCTGCAATTCTTTTATCAACCGTTTCAATCTCGCTTAAGTTATTGCCCGCGATAATTTCTCTAATATTATTCTTCAACATGTCTAATACTTCATCCGATATACTAAACACCTTGTTTATGGCTTTCACTATGGCAGACTGCAGCTCTTCCTCTTTTACTGTCGGAGCATCGCAAGCACTAGGACCATTTTCCCATCTGGTACAACAACGCCAAACAACAGATCGTACTCCTCGGTTGTTCCAAGCAATTCTTCTGTAAACATCCCCACATTTAGAACAAACACACAGGCTGGATAAAGCGTACTTACTGGAATAAACTCTCCTTTTTTTGTTCTCCTCACCACTAAACATGTTGGCTCGTCTTACCATTTCTTCTTGAACTTTAAAGAAAATATCTCTTGGAATAATAGACGCGTGGCTATCTTTTACATAATACTGTGGTTCTGTTCCATCATTTTTTATACGAACATGGTTAATAAAATCTGTCGTAATAGTTTTTTGTAAAAGAGCATCACCAATATATTTTTCGTTTTGCAAAATGGTTTTAATATTAGACAAGTGCCATTTTAAATGCCCGGCACCGTTTTTAATGCCGTCTTTTTCAAGGCCCTCCGCTATGTCTCTAAGACTTGCTCCTTCTAAATATTCTCTATAAATTCTTCTTACGACTTTTGCTTCCTGTTCAAGAATTACAAGATTCCCTTCATCGTCTTTTGTGTATCCTAAAAACCAGTTATGGTTGATTTGCACTTTGCCTTCCTGGTAGCGGAACTTAAGTCCAAGCTTCACATTCTGAGAAAGCGACGCGGATTCCTGTTGAGCTAAAGAAGCCATGATAGTAAGCAATAGTTCTCCGCTTGCTTCCATGGTGTTGATGTTTTCTTTTTCAAAAATGATCGGAATGTTTTTGTCTTTCAACTGTCTAACAAATTTTAAACAGTCGATAGTGTTTCTCGCAAAACGGCTAATCGACTTAGTGATAACCATGTCTACTTTGCCACTCATGCAATCGTGGATCATGTCGTTGAAACCGACACGTTTTTTCGTGCTGGTTCCTGAAATACCGTCATCAGCGTAAATGCCAGCAAACTCCCAGAGAGGATTTCTTGAAATATAATCCGTATAATGCTGAACTTGCGTGTCATAACTTGTTGCCTGTTCTTCACTGTCAGTACTGACACGACAATACGCTACTACTCTTAACTTCGGCTTATCTTTATGCTTATCTACCGTATTCCCCGCTATTTTTCTTGGTGGAATAATTGTAACGTTGGCATTCATTTTACACCTCCTTGATTTGACTGTACGCGTATGCTGCTTGCCGATAAGGATCATCGTATTTCTTTTCTATAACGCCTATTTCGTACGTAACATTTGTTGTTATTAAAGGTTTTAGCTCTGTTGTACGAGGTTTTTTTCTAAAATTGTTGGCTCTTAACTGTTGAACTTTATTAAAAGTTTCTTCATCTAAAAGACTTGGATAAAGCGATGTTCCTAAGTACGTTTTATTTTTCAAAATATTGCTAATTACAGAGTGTGTTTTATTAATGTTCACCGCTCGAGCCGTTTCAGAAATCGTTCCAAATTCTAAGAATTTACGGAAAAGTTCTCTCACTTTTTGAGCTTCTTTTTCGTCTATAACCGCTTTACCGTCTACTATTCGGTAACCATATGGGATGTGTGCCATGTTTCTTTCACCTCTTCTTCTAATTCCAATCCGCATTTCAAATGAAAAATAAATTCTGTTCTGCTTTTAACTACGACATCGTCTACAAAATCCAGAAAATCCTCGTCCTTAAACTCGCTAAATACTTCTGTGACGATTACGAACCGTTGAAGTTTTTGTGCCTCGTTTAAGTGCGTTAAGTTACCGTTTAAACTGTTGGAAAGCTGAAGTTTTTCCTTAAGACAAGTATCCATTTCCGTTTTAAGCTGATTGCTTTCCAGATAGTAGGAATCCATCTCAATGTAGCCACCGGCTAAAAGCTTACTAAGTACTTGCTCTTGTTCTTGCAATTTAGCTATTTTTTCTTCGAGTTCGATAACTTTGTTCAAACCGTCTTTATTATTCACGTTTCTTAAGCTTTTTATGAAAGGCGTTAATATTTGAGCAGATGTTGCTTTGAGCTTGTTAAGCATTTGAAGAAAAGCTAATTTAACATACTCCTCTTTTACAGCTTTCATAGGGCAGCATTTAATTTCACGTATGTGCTTGGTACAACACCAAACAACATAGGCTCCATCTTTTTTATGCCGGTCGTGTTTCTTTAACCTACTATGGCAATTACCGCAGTAAAGTTTTTCTGAAAATGTATATCTAGCAAGGTATTTATTACTACCGCTGGTAATATTTAGTTTTAATTTTCTCTTCTGTCTAAGCTCATGCACATTATTAAAAGTTTCATGACTGATGATAGCCTCGTGATGGTTTTCAATAACATACTGTTTTTTCTCGCCACAGTTTTTATGGCGGTTAAAACTATCATCCGTAAATGTCTTTTGAAAAATTACATCCCCTGTGTATGTTTTATTAGTCAGAACAGCGTTCACAGTAGTTGAAGTCCAGTTTCCGCCCTTTTTAGTTGGAATCTTTTTATCGGTCAATACTCGTGCTATTGCTTTTCCGCCCATGCCGGAAAGAGCCATGTTGAAAATTTCTTTTACTACCTTGGCTTGCTCTGGAACTATAATCATTTTCTTATTCTCGTTTTTATACCCATACGCAGGGCAGGGAATGACGAAGCTTCCGTTTTCGAACCTTTTTTGGATTGACCACATGTTGTTTTCCGAGATGGATCTTGACTCGCTTTGCGCAATAGAACTCAGGATAGAAAGCATAAGCTCCGAACTCATATGCTCGGTATCAATGTTTTCTTTCTCAAAATACAAATAAATACCGAGACCGGTAAGTTTTCTAACTATTTCAAGACAGTCAACCGTGTTTCTTGCAAGCCTACTAATAGACTTTGTAATAATCCTGTCTATTTGACCGCTCTGACAGTCTTTAAGCAGTTGTTTAAGACTTTCACGCTTATCGATTTTCGTGCCGCTAATACCCTCGTCAAAGTAAAGTCCCGCATACTCCCAGCAGGGATTAGACTTAATATAGTTTTCGTAATGCTCCTTTTGCACTTCTAGACTGAGAAGCTGCTCATCACTATCACTAGAAACTCTCGCATACGCTGCAACCCGCGTCTTTTTCTCAAAACCGGTTTTTCGTATTGTAGAGTCTATTTTTATTATTTCTTTCACTATTTCCCCTAACTTTCAGCTAATACTATTCATCACTCTAAAAGCAGTGTTTATCAAGCTTTTAACCCAATAATTCCTTGTAAAACGGGTGAAATTTTTCCCTGTTAAGACGGCTTATTTTTTCTTTTTCTTGCTCGCTGATAAGCCCTTTTTTAAAGAGTGAAACGGTAAGTTTTTCGGCTATTTCAAAACGAAAATCCGCCTGCATACTCTCTTTTGTCCAAGCCCTCGCTTTAACATCCTTTAGCCCGTGAACATCCTTACTGATTTGCATGACGTCCACCTTCAAAACGATGTTCTATATAGCAGGCGTGGCAGCAGTATTTTCTGGTTTTATTACCGTAAGAGATAAAAGAATTTTTGCAGTTAAGACAAGCACACTCATAGTTTGCCTGTCTTTTTACCAACTGTGTATGCTTACTCCACCATGCGCTTCTACACGCGTCAGAGCAGAAACGTTTAACTTTTCTTCCTTTGTTTTGCTTGATTGGTTTTGAACAAGATTCACATAATGCCGTCTGTATTTTCATAGACTGGATTACGCCTAGACTATTACGTTTGCAGTAGCTTTTAATCGTATTAACGGAAACATCCATACGGTTTGCAATCTGCGTATAGCTAAGACCTTCATCTCTTAGTAATTTGACTTGCTGTTTTTCTTCCATATTCATTTGCCTGTGCCTCCTTACATCACAGGCAAAGAAAAAACAGTGTTTTTTAACCTCTTGACTTGATAATTTAACCTTAAAAAATAAAAAAAAAGCCCGAGGATTGCTCCAATGTAGGAACAAGCCTCGGGCTTTACATGTTTCAAACTGTTTTACAAGAGTTCGTTTACTCGTTTTTGTACCGTATCATAATCGTATCCGGCTTGAGTTAAACGCTGTTTACGCATGCTACCGTTACCCCACGCACCTCGGATTACTTCACGGGCAAGCTCATCAACTGACTTTCTACAGGCTTTAACACCAAGCAGCTCATTAACCTTATTTTGCACACTCGCATAATCGTATCCGGCAGAAGTTAAACGCTGTTTACGCTCATTTCCGTTACCCCAAGCGCCGTTAATAACTTCTCGCGCCACCTCATCAATACTTGACGTGCGCGCAGCTTGGTCAGAGCCGCCGTTTTTACATCCGTTTAATCCAGCGTTTTTAATAATGCTCGGATAATCCATGTAAGCATAATCCATGTCAACTCTGCCGGCTACTCCAGGCACACTGCCACTTGACGAGTATTGCCAAAGACCATACGAACCCTGATAATTGCAGTGCGTGTTCCACTGTGCAATCCACAAAGCGTAACGGTTTCTAACATGAGCGGACACAAGATTATTAGCAGTTGAAAGCGAAGTGTAAAAACCTGCATAATACCCGCAAGCTTCCAGCTTATTGCAAAAACTGGTAATCAGCGAATCGCAGAAAGCTCGCCCACGGTTAAGCTGGCTTTTCTCTTCCAAATCAAAGTAAACAGGATACTCAAAACTCTTACCTGAAAGCATGTTCACACAGCTTTGAGCCTCCTCAGCCGCCTCAAAACCAGAGTTTGCGTACGAATACCAGTAGGCTCCAACATCAAGATCGCATGTTTTTGCTTTACGATAGTTCTGTTCAAACCACTTGTCTTTGCATCCGATACCGTATCCTGCTCGAATGATCACAAACTCAACACCGGATGCTTTCACCGCGTTGAAATCAATGTCACCCTGCCATTCTGATACGTCTATTCCTTTTTTACTCATGAGTATTGTCCTTCCTGTTCTTGTCGTGTAATTGTTCTAAAACGTTTTTTAATTTCTCAGGCACGGGAAGCCCCAGGTGAGCCGCGTTTTCGGTTAAAGATAATCCTTCGTTAGATAGGTAGAAGAAAATTACTGCGGTTCTCATCACGCTTCCTTGCTTCAAAACATGAAAATCTATAATGTTTGCTATGCCAACAAGCATAAAAATGAGCACCTTTCTAAAAATGCCCTTAAAACCAATGCTGCTAGACAGTTTCTTATCCGTAACAGCACACATCACGCCTGTAATATAATCTGCAACCACAAATAAAACGAGTGCGAGGATAAGCCCGTCGCACCCGCCTAAAAAGTATCCCAGCCAGCCGCCTATTAGTGTGAAAGCCAGTTGAGCACTATTCCAAAATCCTCTCATAATTCTCCTTACAAGTTTTCCTAACATTTGCCAGTACTCTTATAAAAACAAAAAACAAAAAGTAGAAAGTAATAAAAAAAGGACAGGCATGGTTTAAACCACACCTGCCCTAACATTTCAACATTTCAGCATTTCAACTGATATTATTTTTCAACACATGACTACTACTTAACACATTCTTCAGCATCTTCACCTTTCCCAGCCGCTTCATCTTTTTCGTCTTTTTCGGCTTTTTCGGCTTTTATTTTCAAAATCTCGTCGTTAAGTTCGCGTTCTCTAGAGTTAAAATAGTCTTCTAACTGTTTCACATACGCTTCATATTCCATCGAGTTTTCCGCGATCACCGCAGAACGCATATCAGATAATACGCTTGCAACAATGCCTTCTATCATGTAAGTAGGTATTGGTATTTGCTTATTCAACTCGACTATTTTTTCGTTTAACTCAGCCTTATATTTTTGCACAGCTACCGCGTAGCTAATTGTCGGTTTTACCACTACTCTCCTCCAATCTTTTTTAGAATAATATCCAGCTTGTGGCTGATTTCGCATAAAATTTTCGTATTATCAACTACAGGTGTTGTAATACTTTCTGTCACGTCTTTTAAGCGCGTGCCTTTATTAGCCACTATTTTGTTTGTGTGAATAATTAGTTTTTCCATAACAAATTCTCCCTTTATTCTTCTTTCAAGTTCACTTCCGCGCTTCACTTCCGCGTTCACTTCCGCGTTTTTTAATAGTATTTAACTTTCATGAGTATCCCGTTTTTAAACACCATGTGAGCGTTAGAACCCCATTTTGAAGCTTTCCCATCCTGGTTCATTTCAATAATCTGCACATAGTTAATATCCGCGTCTACTCCTGCACCGTCTTGCCAAACAGGATCTATAATCTTGTTACCGTGCATGTAAAAGTTGCATCCAGCGTGAATACCATACTCTTTATAAATGCTTTGTGAACGTGAAAAACACAGCATAGTAGCGTATGTTTCTTCATCAGCTGATTTACGCTGCGCGAAAGCCATATACTTTCCGTCGTTAGTAAGATGAAAAACTAGACCCTTGTGAGAATTATCTTCTTCCCACTCGCCGGTTCCAACATAGCCAATATACACGCCGTTACGGTAGAAGTTGTTTCCGTTTTTATCAAAAACAGCTCTTTTATGATCCTCATCAACTTCACCATCGTAAAGTTCTATCTGCCCGGGTGTTATTTGCACGTATTTACTCGAATGGTTAAACCCGAGAAGGAAACTGTTATAGTTTTGCTGCATGAAACTACCAAAATCACCTTTTTTAACCATTGAAGATATGGAATCTTCTACTATGGTTAGTTTAGAAATAGCCTTATCAGCCGTGGATTTAGCAGCCTCAATGTCTTTATCTTTGACTCTCAGCCAAGCGAACGTTCTAAAACTACTTATACTGTCAGCTGAAACGTAATGCCATAGTTTGCTTGTCCCAGCTTTATACGGGTGTTCAGACTCAGGATAATTTTCATCTTTAACCTCAATAATGTTAATATCTTCAGGCAGTTTAGACACGTATCCTGAAATTTCTCCTGAATACTCTTTTTTAATGCTATCAATCTTAAAACCATAATTGTCAAACGGAGACCAGTTAGTTCTAAAATGTAGCCAAAACTCACTTGATGGAACAAACACTGTTGCGCCAGAAATTTTTTCACCAGTTAAACCAGGTATAGCGTAAATTTTATCCTCATACTTGTAAAAAATGTCTACAAAATCGTCAAAAGCTGATTCCGTATGCGACTTCTCATTAAATTTTACGGCTAAACTTTCCTGCTTAACAATAAGCCTGTAAGCGTAGCCGGTTGACGTGTCGTAGAAAAAATCACCAACATGCTGCATTTTTTCACTATCATTCAGCCACAAGCTCATAGGAGCGTTAAACTGGCTTGGAGTATACGAGCCGTAATAGTTACCGTTTTTCTGTTTAAGACTATGGTTAACGCTTTCAACACCAGCCTCAATCTTACCGTCTGTAACATTCAGTTTCGTGTTGATTTCACTTATCGTGTAATAGTTTTCAAGCCGCCTACCAGTGTCTTTTATAGCCTCGTTTTTTGCTTTACTAATCTGCTTTTCTACCTGGGAAGTGTAAGAGACTGAAAGTTTTTCCGCGTCAATCGAATGTCCGATAATCCTGTCACCATACACCATGCCGTCAAGAGTCATCGCAGTACTGTAAGGCCCTGAAAAACCGTTATGGCTTCCAGCAATACCATTCATGTTAACCTGTAACACTTTCGTAGCAGTGTTTTTATCAGGCGTATCCATGTAAAGGTCACGAACCCACATGCCTTTACTATCGTATTCGCTTATCTTATAGCCGCTTTGAGAATTACCCATTTGCGCTTTAATATTATCTATCGCAGCTTTAACACGCTCGTTATCAATTTTTCTAGCTTCAACCGCTTCTTCTTTTAACGTTTGAACAGCATGCGACACGTTTTGCACATACCCTTTAGAAATCCTGCTCGCAAGCACGATTCTAACTTCGCCTGGTTTTTGAATCGGTATAGTCTGTTTTACTACAGGAAACACTCGGTCCATGCCAAATTGTGGAGCGAGACAACGAACCCTATCCCCACACTCAATCGTCGCATAATATAAACCTAACTCGGATAAGTCAACCGCGCTAAGGCTTATTTCTACATGCTCAAACTGGTTATCCTGTAACCATTTAGTAGCTTTGCGCATAAGATTAGTTGGAACTGTCACATTATTGAAATTAACAACTTTACAAACCCAGCCGAATGTTTTTTGCGCTTCACGAGATACTATATAGTTTTTCCCATTGTTTATTGAAGTAATATCAACATGCTTTTTAAGAACCTCGTTTTCACCATTCTCGTTTTCCAACTCTTTGCCGAGAGGAATAACCGCTGTAGTAACATCCTCTGCTGAAAGGTTTTCCGCGTATTCAAGCAGGTTCAAGCCGAAACTAATATGCTGGCTTGTAGCTTTACCCATTTCCTCCAAACGCAGGTAATCTAAGTAAAGTTTCCCGTCTTCTTTTCTAAGACGCACATATCCGCCAAGCTTTTCAACCATTTTTCCCATAATCGCTTCAAGCGTTGTTTCAAAATTAGTAAACCTGTAGAGTGAATCATTCGAATCAGATACTGTGACGAAACCAATCCTTATTTTCTTATAATCATCTACCTGACTGTTATGAGCTTGTAAAAGTTTTTCTAAAAGCTGGTAGGAACTCTGATCATGATATTCTTTCTGAGGTTGAATACTATCCGCTAAATAAGTTAACAACCCTACGCAAGTTACTTTCTTACTACCATACAAGTCTTTTACTTGCTCTCTAACCTCGCCGAAGAAAATCTCCTCATCGTCACGCCACACGCTTACTATTGATTTCCGGTTTTTAATAAGCTCATAGCAAGGGTTTTGACTAGGGCAAGTAAACGTTAACGTTCCCGCAGTATTAAGCTCCAAATTTAACGTAATATCATCAAGTACCGCTTTATCATCATTCGGATAGTAAATCGTATTATCATCAAGCATGATCCTGTACACTCACAACCACCCCCTTTTATAGGAAATATTTACCATCCCGTTTCCAACGAATGTTAAGCGCATGCTTATTTTTGAACGAAGCTGTGGGAAACGGTTAAAACCTGTTTTAATCTCATACTTTTTACCATTAGAATCCAGTAGCATACTGTTAGATGACAGGTTGTTAAATTCTGGAATCAGCGTCATGTCAAAATCGTGAACGAGTGTTATTTCCCGCTTATCATCTACTTGCACACCCCATATTGTGTGAACACCATCCGAATCATCTACACTATACTTATATGGTTGCAGCTTATAGTTGAGTGTGAGAGTTGAATAGTTTTTATCCGATTTAAAACCACTAACCCACACTCGACCCTGATAGTAGAACAATGGTTCATCATCAAGAGACAGTTTCACACTCTTTCCGTGGATTAACGTTTTAACCCTATGGCATGTTTCACTCCACTTGTTTTTGTTTGCAACAATGAATTCAAAACAGCCTTCACGCATCTCGTATAACACTTCACCGGCAAGACTTTCACTAATATCAATACTTTCTGCCTGCCTGGTATTTGCAAATACTCTAATTTAGGTTCTGGAAGTTGAACGAGTGGACGGCTTGTAGCAACCAGCCCTAGATCGTTAAAACTATGCAACCCGTTTATTAGCATCCCATACACTTCTACCACCCCCTTGTTTTTCTTGTTTGAAGCTTAAAAAGCTCACTGTCCATCCTGTGCGCGATACCACCCACTAGTTCGCCAGTGTCGAGCACAATACTCTGGTTGGAAAACTGTGGGAAATACGCGTCCATAATCGCTAGAATCTGGTTCATAACATTAAGCATTTGCGTGTTCGCTCCCGCGCTCATATTCTGCAAAGTATCAAGCCCCATAATCACTTCCGGACCTTTTTCACCGCCGCCAAGCATACGCCCGTTTTTCTCACCGAAAATAGTCGCCCCGTTTAACAGCATCGGCTTGTTCATTGCTTTCTTATACCAGTCGATAGCAAGATACGGTACAGACGGTGGCGTAAGAGAGAATTGTCCTTTAATACTAAAATGAGGCAGTTTAATATGAGGAAGACTAAGTTTTATGCCAGAGAAAAACCCTGTTATAGCGTCGATTACTGCTTTAACCTTGTTTTTCGCCGCTTCTATCGGAGTGATGATCGCGTTTTTAATACCATTCCAAATTGACACAACCGTGTTTTTAATACCGTTAAACACAGACTTAACCATGTTTGCTACTGAATTAAACACTGTTGAAATGCTTGTTTTAATACCGTTTACCACGCTCATGATCGCGTTTTTAATACCATTCCAAACACTTGTTGCAGTGTTTTTAATACCGTTTAAAACGTTAGTGAAAAACGATACGATACTATTCCAAACGTTCATGAAAAAGTTTTTCACACTCGACCACAGTTTGTTCCAACTAGTGCCAAAGAAAGACAAAAACACGTTAAAAACGTTTTTTAACGTGTTCAATACTGTTATGAACGTGTTTTTAACCGCGTTCCAAACAGCAGTAAAAATTTCTTTTACACCATTCCAAAGCTGAGACCAGTTACCGGTAAACAATCCTATAAAAACGTCTAAAACGCCTGTGATTAAATCAAGAACGGTTTTGAAACTAGTAAAACTTAAATTTAAAGCGCCTTCAAACAGTGGAGCTAGAATAGCACACAAACCATTCCACACTGTTTTAAGCCCTTCAACAATACTCGTAAAATCAATACCAAGGCTTGACAGTTTTTCTTTAACACCATTAACAAAACCGGTGAAAGTTTCCTTAATTTTCTCCCAAACAGCAATAACACTGTTTCTAAACTCTTCGTTAGTGTTCCATAAGGTTACAAAAGCTGCTACCAGAACACCAATAACCGCAACAACCGCGAGTATTGGCGCGGATACTCCACCTAAAACAGCGCCTAACCCTTCAAGAATACTAGAGCCGGAAGTAAAACTTGCGAACATTTTACCTATAAACAAAGCTAGTTTAGAAAACCCTTGTATAGCAACACCTATTTTAGAAATACACGTTCCAAGAACCACTAAAAAAGGGCCAACTGCCGCAGCAATCAGCCCAAGTGTCACTATAAGTTTTTGGCTTTCTGGAGAAAGCTGTTTAAATTTAGAAAGCCATGCTGAAATTTTCTGCATTAATGGTGTTATGACAGGAAGTAAAACATTACCAATAGTCGCAGCAATATTCTGCAACTCTGTTTTTAGAATCTTCATAGAACCCGAAGCGCCCGCAGCTTCACGCCCAGCCTGCCCTTGAGCGTCAGCAGTCTGCTCCATAATAAGAGCCAAAGTAGCAGCCTGTTTCGCTTGCAAGCTCATCGCGCCTCTACCATCATGCAAACCCATAGCAAGAGCTTTAGCTTTAATAGTCGCCTCGTTAACACCCATACCATAATTGTCAAGCATCGCATTATTACCTTTAAGCGCGCCCGTTAAAGCAAGAACAGCAGACTCGGTCGTGCCACCAAACATAGCAGACAAGTCGCCTGCAAGAGCAACCAGCTTCTGACTCATCTCAGCTGCTTCAGCATCACTTTTCCCACCAATATTTTTCAACATCGCGCCCATAGTATTCGCATACTCTAAAGCTTGACCTTGAGCAATACCATAATAGGATTTCAAACTTCCTGACCATCTAAGCATTCTGTCAGCAGACTTACCGTAAATCTGCTCTGTCGCACCCATAGCATCCTGTAAGTCTGCTGCAGCAGTAAAACCAGCAGTACCAATAGCAGCAATCGGCAGCGTAACTTTCGTGCTTAAACTTTGACCAAGAGATGACATACCATCTCCTAGTTTCTTTATCTTTTTACTCGTACTATCAAACTGGCTACTAAGCTTGGTTAAACTAACACTACCTACCTGTTTTAATTTTTCTTTTAAACTATCAAGATTATTTTCTGTCTCAACAATCTCACGCTGCAACGCATCATACTTGTCTTTACCAAGCTCACCGTTTTCCAACTGTACTTTAGCCTGCTTATCCGCCTGTTTCAAAACGTTAAGCTTATTAGACGTTTCTTGGATTTCTTTCTGCAAAAAAGCCTGCTTTTGGCTTAAAAGCTGCGTGCTTGTCGGATCAAGTTTCAAAAGCCTATTAACATCACGAAGCGACTGCTCGGTTGAGCGAATAGTCGAATTCACCTGTTGTAAAGACTTATCTAAGCCTGTAGTATCCCCACCAATTTCAACAGTAATACCTTTAATCCTGCTTGCCATAACATCACCTCCTTCCTAAAAATAGGCATGAAAAAAGCACCTACTATTTAGTAAGTGCTAGAAATAATCTTCCATGATTAATTTATCAGTAAATCAATCTATTCAAGTTCTTTAGTTCTATTTCATTTATATTTATGTTCGTATAGCCGTCTTTCAATAATTCTACTCGTACAGATCTAAATAAATCCTCACATACATCTGGACGATTTAATGTTTTTAATCGATCATCATAATGTACTGTAGTTGTCAGAAATAACTTATCACAATCTATTCTAGTTGGTCGCGTAAATGGATTCCTAGATATATCTGGCTGCTCATCATGATAATGAACCATTGGGTTTCTAATAAGCATATAAGGTTTTAGTGTTTGACATTTAATATACTCATACACTGTACCCGAATGTTTATTACAAATATACATATGTGAAGCCACAGCCATCCCATCCGATATAGACGGATAAGGCACTTTCATCCTCACAACATCTTTTTCGTTAATCAATCAGAAGCCTCCCTTCTTCGTCAATATCGACGAATACTGGATTATGGAGTTCTTCATTTTCCGCAAGAGTAAGCATCATATCGAAATGTTTCTCCGTAAGTAATTCCGAATCAGATTTTGAAAATACAAAGTATTTTTTATCTAAATTTATAATTTTTGAGTTTTCTACCATATTTGTTGAATACATTGCATCTAATGCATCGATCAGTTTTTTATCATTATAATTGAAGTCCGATTCATCTAAATCTACTTGATACTCACCAGACACAATGCGATTTTCTTTTGATTTCCAAAGATTCATCTGATGTGTAAGATCAGATAATTCCTTTTCCGTCATAGTACCAACTATAAAAGCGCATTTTTCAGCCCTTTTAACATTAATAGCTTCAACATTTTTATCATACGCATTCTGAGCCGCCACATTAAAGCTTGCTCTTTCCTTAGTATAATCTCCCCAAACATTACTAAATACCGGACCTTTTTTATACCCTCTTAAATGACTAAAATCAGGTGTTTCTCCAGATACTTTCGTAAAGGCTTCATAAAACAGCAAAAATTTTTGCAACTTTAAAGGGGTCTCATATGATGTATTGTCATTATTCTTTAGCCAACCACTTAAATATAGTTTTCTTTCATTTGAATAAATCATATTCATACTCCTTTCGTAAATCTTTTCATTTTACATCAATCTGATATTAATGTAAATATATTTTCCCATTTTTTGTGCTTATTACTATATTTATCATTATCATACCAAAAATACTCAAGTCTTTAAATTAGAACTTATCAAACTCTGCTTGGCTTGCGAGCTTATCGTATTTCACACTATCGTTTGCTTTCTCCGTCCACATGTCTAAAACCATGCCAATAGTTAAAAGATCCAGTTCGCAAATACTAATCCCGATTTCTGTGCATCTAAGAAGAAACAACGCGGTTGTCATTTGCCGTGTTGTTGTTTTAAATTTTTTTTAGATTTTACTTCAGTTTCCAAGTTTGCTCCCCAAAGTTCTAGAATTTCAGGAAGAATCTCGTAGATAGAAAACATTTCAAACTCGTCAAGCCACTCATCAATACTCGCTGGAATAGTATTATCCGCGTGATAAGCCATGATATAAGCTACGTTTTCAAAAATTTCAAGATCTGCTATTTCAAAAACACCCTCGTTGTTTTTGAAAGACTGCTCTAATTTTGACAGGTCTTTGAAAATATCACGCTTGAATTTAATACGATACAGTCTTGGAATAGTGGCGGAAGAACGAAACTTCACGTCTTTACCATTTACTTTTACTGTTTTTTCTAACACGTTTACCCCCTTTAAAACTTATTTGTTTGCCGTGTTAACTTGCGGAACGTACACGCTCTTATACCATTTCTCATAGGTTTCTTTTGAAGTAGTGTCACCGCTACGGGATTTCACCAAACCATCTTCTCTAGGATCAGCCGTAAGCGACAAAGTTTCCGTACCTGGTTCTATAGTGTCTTCCTTAGTTTCTGACTCGATAGACGGTCGTGTTGCTGAACAGTTATATAAAACGTGTCTGATCGCGTTCACGTCACCATCAAACTCAAACAGGAGCGCGAATTTTTCTGTTTCACTAATCTTCGCGTTTTCAACCAGCACACCGTTTTTATCTAGTTCTTCTCTCAGTATTTCCGTCCTAAACCATTCAGGTATAAGAGCAATTTCCAAGTCGCCACTGTAACCGTTGTTAGCAGTCGACCTGAAGTAAACAATCCCGTCAGCGTAAAACGGTGAGGATTCACCCTCAGCCTCAAGGCTTATACTCACCGCCCCCGGAATCGGCTTAGGCTCATCGTAGGAGAAACCACTCGAATCTTTTTTAAGTTTTGCAGCATACACGTTTTTAAGATTGTATTTAACCTTGTTTCCCATTTTCTGTTACCTCCATTTCAAAAATGTAGAGTGTTTCATAAAGCTGTTCCGACTCTATGAACGCTTCTGTTTTGTTATAAAAAATGCCGTGCCTATCAAGCACGGCCTCAACTTGTTCTTCCAGTACGGGGTTCTTATAGTCCGCGTATAGTTCAATATGAATTTCGTTTGCTTTAAAATACGTTTTCCCGTCTGCAGAAAAATTACTGCTCGCAGGCGTTAAAAACAGTAGGAAAGGCGGATTAGGGGATTCTCCTTCAGCAAAATGATGGTATGCGAAAGGAAAACCTATCTCTCTCATAATGTTTAAAAGATTACCCATTTTTAACCGCCTCCTCTATTTCTTTTTCAAAACTTCGTACTGCTTTACTTTCAGCCTCAGCAATGTGTGCTCTAGCTTCCACGCGTCCGCCGCCTCGTTTAGCATGACCGTACTCTAACAAGTGTGTAAGCTGATACTTGTTTCTAGAATGCACTACGAGAACTAGTCTGCTGCCTGTTTCGTTTAATGTTTTAACAGCCCAACTTTTCGCATACGCTCCAGTTCGTTTAGGAGCTGTCATGTTAATTTCTTCTTTTGCTGTTTTACCAGCGTTTTTTACTGCTTCTTTTACTTTCCCGGTTGTAACTTTCGCGTAAGTTTTAAGCTCTCTAATAACTTCTTTAGAGAGGCTTCCAATACTTACTTTGCTCACTTTTTACACCTCTTACAGTGAAGTTTCAGGCTTTTCTTCTTATAATTCATGTGGTCAACACCTAAAATCTCATAAACCGTATCACGGAAAACAATCCTGTAACCAAGCGATGAGACTACAGCGGTTTCTTTCGAATATCGGATAGTAAAATCTATTTTTGACTCATCCCACACGTTTCCTGCATTAGTCTGCTCAGATGGGCTTTCAGCACTCACCGTAGCGTAACACTCGTAATATTTACTCCACTTAATCTTATGATTACCAACCTCATCAACCTCTACACTGTTTTTAAGCAGCACAATACGCTCGTTTAATAAGCCTATTCTCATTTAAAACCCCGTTTTTCTAACAGTAAAAAGCATCGAACGTAAGGTGAGAGTTAGCGCGTGATGGTCTGCTTCTTCCCGATGCTCATACAAGTAGCCTGTAGCGTATAAGACTGCGAGCCGATACTCGTCAAAGTTTTCACTAATCAAACTAGTATCGTTTTTACGAGCTACTCCCTGGCAGAGTTTTTCAGCAGAATGAATAAGGGTGTTGATAAGCTCATCATCTTCTTTACTATCCACCCTAAGATAGTTTTTTGCTTCCTCGACTGTAACTATCATCAACACCCCTCCTTAACTTTTAGCCGTCTTTTAAGCTGCTACGCTTGTTTTAACAGGTAGAATCTGTACTGCTTCTTTAAGCACGAGTTTGCCGTCTACACGCTCTTTAGCGACGAAACCTATCATGCCGTTTCCAGCGAAAAGTTCGGTAAGTTCTTTAAACGAGCGTGAACCACGGTCGCCAATGTTGTAGTACGAGTAGTTGCCAAAAGCCACCATGTTTTCAGGCGCGTAAGCAGACGTGTATACCGGGTATCCGAGAATCCTGTTCGGCTCATCATCCTGGTATGAAGGCTGCCAAACGTACGCGCCGTTATTGTCTTTAAGTTTTCGTATGCTCGCGACTGTTTTATCGTTCATAATAAAACTCGCGTTTTTACGGTATGGTCGCCTCAAAGCGTGAACAAGATCAATCAGATCATCAGTTTTAATACTGGTAGTTTCTTTAAGGAACGTGCCGCCGTCTTTCTTGTTGAAAATACCAGTTGGTTTTCCCACACCATCCCCGTTAAGAAAAGCGTCTTCCTCAGCGTTAGCCAGCGCCATGCCGAAGGATGTGAGAAGATGATTCTCGAGGTTAAACGCATTATCATGCAAGAGTTCTTCAGTAACTTTTACCGCAACGTGAAGCTTATGAGCGTCAAGCAGGATTTGAGCAAACTTGGAATCCCCAAAGTTAAGGCTTGCGCCTTCTTCAATCCAAGCTGCTGCAGGATCACTCATCGCAACATTAATCTTATGCTCTCCACTAGTGGTAATCGTGGTAGCAAGAGAGCGAATAATGTTTTCTTCTTTCAACGTTTCAATCAGACGATTATCGTATTCTTCCGGCACAAGATACCCGCCGTCAGCGTCCACGCCTTCCTGCAACACGTTATCGACTCGTTTAAAATTACTTCTAAGAGCTGTAAGCATTGCCTGCTTATACTCGTCACGCGCACGACCTTGTTTTTCAAGGTTCACACCTGTTTTCATAGGTTTTGCAACAATCGCCTCAGATGTTGGTTTTGAAAGCTCCTTATCCATTTTTTCCATCTGTTCCAAGCGTTCAATTTCCATACTGTAAGCTTTCACTTTCGCTTCCATCTCATCATAGGTTTTCGCGTCTTCTTCTGAAATAAGCCCGTCCTTGTCACGTTTAGACTCAAGGAAAGCTTTTGCACCCTGCCAGGCCTTGTTACGTTTCTCAACCATGTTTGAAATAGTGTTCATCATGTTTACCTCCAATTTTTGATTAAAAAAAGACGATCCATAAGATCGTCTGCACTAATATTGTTTGTTTCCTTACCGCTTATCCGGCAGGCTTTAGATATTTTTTCCAATAACGTGTTTTGCACGCTTGCTTTCGAATACAATGTTGAAACTTGTGGTATGCCAATATCAGTGGTTTCACCTCTAGTTAAAACACCGTCAGCGAACCCGAGTTCTACCGCCTTGTTAGCATCCATCCACGTTTCCGAATCCATTAAATGCGAGAGTTTCACACGGTTAAGCCCTGTTTTAATCTCGTAAGCGTTAATAATGGACTCTTTGACCTCATCAAGCATTGATATTGCTTTTTCCATTTCGTTTCTGTTGCCAAAAGCAACCGTCATAGGATTATGGATCATAAGCATTGACACCGGGCTCATATAAACCTTTGTTCCAGCCATCGCAATCACTGATGCAGCCGATGCTGCAATCCCATCAATCTTGACCGTCACACAACCCTTGTAATCCATGAGCATGTTATAGATTTGTGCCGCAGCCACACAATCGCCGCCAGGTGAGTTAATCCACACGGTAATATTTCCACTACCAGCGTTTAACTCGTCTTTAAAAAGTTGTGGTGTAATATCATCATCAAACCATGATTCTTCAGCAATCGTACCGTTAAGAAACAGTGTCCTCTCAAAAATCTCATTATTCTCATTAGTCTCATTGTTTTCCTTTTGGTTTTTCCACTGCCAAAACTTCCTCATTACCTTTTTCCTCCTCTCTTATATAAAGAAGCGACCAAGATTTTCTTGGTCGCTTCATGTTCGTATAACACTCATATAATACCTAAAGAACTAGCTTTACAGTTAAATAATCCACCTTACTTGTATGCTCTTCCATTTAAGGAAACTAGAGAATCAAATAATTGTGTTTCATCTAGAATACTCTCAGTTGGAGTTCTTTCCGTTATTGCAAGTTCTTTATACTTACTAGTAATTCCCTTAACAGCTTCTAATATCGATGGTTTAGAAACTTTGGAATCACTTTTCCTATACTCTTTAATTAAATCAGAAACTGCAAAAATCCCTAATTCCTTAAATTTCTGAGTTCGGTCATGATCATTCAAAGTTTCATTATTACTGATTCTTTCAACATTAAACCTTGTATTGTTTACTTTTTCGTCATAAGCCATCCTAAACTCTAACGAATTTTTCCAACCATAGTCAGAATTGTAAACAAACTTTTCGCCAGTTATGTCTTCAATAGCCATAGCTAGAATATATTCATAGCATCCAGCATCTCTACTATCATAAATAGCATCGTAAAGAGGTTTAATTGCCTTCAGTCCCAGTTTCAATATTCTTTGATAGTTTTTAGAATTCCTAATAAACTTTCCTGGATGTGCCTGCATAGCCACTTGTGGATTAGTCTTCGTCTCAGTTTCTAATTCCACCATCAACTTATTCATGGATCCCTTTATATCATCTAACGTTTCAGCATAAGCTACGTTTACTGGCATCAATTTATGAGCTATATTCCCACTATTCTTTGATGCTGGATTATTTCCAATAATAAAAATTCCAGTAAATACAAATAGAACCAATAAAAGTAAAGTTCCTAGCGAAATATACATTTTTTTCTTAGACATAGTATTACACCTCCTAGAATTCTAATTCGCAGTGTATTTGTGTTGCAAAGAACCATAAACAGAATTAGGGTAATAAGGATCATGACTACCATGGTTAAACAGCTCCAATTGTCCCCATTTAGCACGGCACCACTTAAGACCAGTAACCTTTGCAAAATGAACAATTTTATCAGGAGAATGACCATACGCTAGAATAAATGGATCATATTTATAAGGTCTATAACCTTTCTTTGCCAGATAATTATCCAATTGCGCTTTAGTAGCACCATCATCACCAAAGTCACTAGGCCATTCGTACGTCATACTACCAGTTGCAAATCCTAGACAATTATATGCTGGCGTAGCCTTATCGCTATAAAACCATGTCCATGAAATACTATCATAAAACGATTTTGGTTGAGATAAAGTATACGCATAAGCAACAGAATTGGATGTGAAAAACAACATTCCAACAACCATTACATAAGTGGTTATTGCTGATAACATCTTTCTTTTTCTAATCATTTGTAAGCACCTCCTTAAAAACAACATCTTTAACTAAGATTGAGATTAATCAGATTTTATCTCGAATGATCACTATTCTTGTACATTTTATGATTTTTTTATAATGTCACATAAATTATTCCATCCTTTCTGCTATTATTAATTTGTTGTATACTCTCATAGTGTAGGATATTATCTTAGCTAAGTATCCATAGAGATTAAATTCTATTTTTCGCTTAACGTTAAGATAATTCGTTATGTCTTCGTTGCCTAAATGATTCATCCACTGTCTAAACAGTTATACTATAATAATATTAATATAACATGTTATATTAATATTATCAAGACACAAATTCATCTTAATCACCTAACTTATTTCTACCAATTACAGTGAACGCTCCAGCACGGTTAAGCGGGAGCATGTTACCGTTAATCAAATACAAGTCACCACCCTCACAGGCGGGAATCTTATCCAAGTTTTCTAACTGTCTAATATCGTTCGCGCTCATCCAACCGTTTTGACGAGCGGTAGCATAACCATTCATACGACTCTGATAGTCTCCTCGAAGAAGACCATCCACGTTAAACTTCACATAATAAGTTTCTTTCTCCTTATCAGTAAAAAGCCGCCTCGTAATAGACTGTTCAAAACGCGCCACCCAAGGATCCAGCGTGTATTTCACAAACTCCAACGACTGCTGCTCAATATTAGAAAAACTCGACTTTTCTAAATCACCAACCATGTGTGGTGGGACTCTAAAAATACGAGCAATCTCGTTAATCTGAAACTTACGAGTTTCAAGAAACTGTGCTTCGTTAGGCGAAATAGAAATAGGCGTATACTTCATGCCTTCCTCTAAAATCGCTATCTTATGCGAGTTAGAACCCGAGAACCCCTTATTCCAACTATCCCTCATACTTTGAGGATCTTTCACTGTACCGGGGTATTCCAAGATTCCACTTGGTGTAGCACCGTTAGCGAAAAACGATGCACCATACTCTTCCGTAGCTATCGCCATACCGATAGCGTTTTTTGCCATCGCAATAGGCGAATAGCCAACAAGCCCGTCAAAACCAAGACCGGGAATATGAAGCACGTCAAAAGGTTTAAGTTTCACACTCGTTTCTTTACCCGCTAAAACATCACTATCATTTAACGTATACTCGTAAAAAATTTGACCACTCTCATCCCGGTCAACTCTCATACGATCAGGCATTAAAGGGTATAAGCCTAAAACCTCGCCTTTACCGTTTCGAATAATCTGCGCGTAAGCATTACCCCATAACAGTAGATGCGTCATCAAGGTTTCTCTAAACACGAAGCTTGTCATTTCAAGATTCGGCTCATCATGAAGCACCTTATACAAAGGATGTTTAACCGCTTTAACCGTACCCGTACTCGTCCGCTCATACACGTGAAGCGGCAGACTCGCCACCGCTTCAGACAAAATACGCACACACGAGTAGACAGCCGTCATCTGCATCGCCGAACGCTCATTCACCCTCTTACCCGAAGAAGACATGCCACTAATAAACCTTTGAGCATTCAAGTTAAAACGATTCTCAGGCTTATCTCTGCTATTAAAAATCTTACTGAAAATGTTCATGACCCTCCCTTTTACATGAATAGGATTCCTCGAGCGTCATACACGCTTTGAGTGTTCGCGTTACCGCATCTGATAGCACGGTCAAGCGCCATGATGGTTGCGATAGCACCGTCTATTTTCTCTGTTGATTTTTCTTTATCGCATTTAATGTTTCCTGCAGGATCTGTCCTAATAAATATGTTGTCCATGTTCCAGCGAAGCACCGGATGAGCGGAGTGTGCGATTTTCTGTTCGAGTGTAAGCTTCATAAGCTCCTTGGTAGGAGGACTCATATCCTTGAATCCTTGTCCGAACGGGACCACGGTAAACCCCATGTTTTCAAGGTTTTGCACCATTTGCACTGCGCCCCAACGGTCGAAAGCAATCTCACGAATATTGAAACGTTCACCTAATGTTTCGATGAATTTTTCAATAAACCCGTAGTGAACAACGTTTCCTTCCGTAGTTTTAATAAACCCTTGTTTTTCCCACACGTCATACGGCACATGGTCCCGTTTCACGCGCATATCCAAGGTTTCTTCAGGCACCCAAAAATATGGTAGGATACGAAACTTATCCGACTCATCTTCTGGTGGAAAGACCAAAACAAAGGAGGTAAGGTCGGTGGTGCTTGAAAGGTCAAGACCCCCGTAGCAGACCCTGCCCTCGAGTTCTTCCTCGTTTACCTGAAAACCGCAAGCATCCCATTTTTCCATCGGCATCCAACGAATAGACTGTTTCACCCACTGGTTAAGACGAAGCTGACGGAAAGCATTCTCTTCACCAGGATTTTGCCGGGCTGACTCGAAAGCAGCCTTAACTTTCTCCATTTGAACCGTCACCCCAAGAGAAGGATTAGCTTTCTTCCACACCTTCGGATCAGTCCAATCATCCGAATCTTTTGCACCATAAATCACTGGGTAAAAAGTTGGATCAATTTTCCTACCCTCGAGAATATCCACTGCTTTCTGATGAGTCTCATAGCAGATCGAATGCGTATCCGTACCGGCTGTGGTAATCAGAAAATACAGTGGCTGCATGCGAGCATCCCCGGAGCCTTTAGTCATCACGTCAAAAAGTTTACGGTTTGGCTGCGTGTGAAGCTCATCAAACACGACACCGTGAATGTTAAACCCGTGTTTAGAGTAAGCTTCAGCCGACAACACTTGGTAGAAACTGTTAGTTGGTAGGAAAATAATACGTTTTTGCGAAGCTAAAATTTTAACCCTACGATTAAGAGCCGGACACATTCTAACCATGTCAGCCGCCACATCAAACACGATCGTTGCCTGCTGACGGTCCGCCGCACAACCATAAACCTCGGCACGCTCCTCATTATCCCCACAGCATAAAAGCAGTGCCACTGCCGCGGCAAGCTCACTTTTACCCATTTTCTTAGGTATCTCAATATAAGCAGTATTAAACTGACGGTAACCATTCGGTTTCACCACGCCAAACAAGTCCCTGATAATCTGCTCCTGCCAGTCAAGGAGCTTAAAAGGCTTACCAGCCCACGTGCCTTTCGTGTGTGTTAAACATTCGATAAAACTCACGGCATAATCCGCAAGCTCTTTACTATAGGTTGAATCTTCTTTTTTAAACTTAGTAACCTCGTATTTTTGCAACTTAAGCTCCTCCTTTCTTTAGGCATAAAAAAAGACGCTTACTTGCGTCCACATCATTTCTTATCTTTCCTACGAGAAACAGGGCCTTAAAAAGCCCTGCTGCTTTTAACTAGACTTAAAGTTTTTAGTTTCTTGCGTCAAGGATCATTTCTAAAGCCTCGTTTGCAAGCTTGCCTGTTGGCATAATATCCCAGCCTCTATCATAGTTTGCGATAACCTTGTTATTGTTTTTCAAAGTAAGCTTGGAAATTCGCCCCTGGTTAATCCCATATTCGCTTGGCTCTTCAAAAACCTTCATACTGTAGCTTACAACCTGATCTTCAACCCTAAGCGTATCTTGTTCCCACATGATTTTTCTCCTTTTTCTGTGTTTTTTGTTAGTACTATATATCACTCTAAAAGCACATAATAGCAAGCCGTAAACGAGAAAAAATCGCGGATAATTCCACGATTTTTCTCCAGCCTTCCAACCCTATGGCTGACTATCCCCCTTTCTTTTAGCTTCTTGCTTGTTGAATCGCTTGATAAGCTTTTTGAATATCCTTGTCCAAGGTTTCAGCATCCGCAAACAGTTCAAACTCCGTATCGTTGAGTTTTCCTCCGCTTACCTTCCAAAGCTCCTCGTGAGCTTTACTGGCGCAGGTTTTTGCTGTTTGTGCAATGTCGAGCATGCTGATAGCCGAACTAATTTTCCCTTCTTCAGCTTTTTTGATTGCGTTTAGCGCGTAGCGTCTGCATGTTTTAACTTCGTTTGTAAGGTTTTGTAAGATTTCTTTTTTCATAAGGTTTCTCCTTTGTTTCTGTGCTTTTTGCTGATACTATATATCACTCTAAAAGCGCGCAATAGCAAGCTTTTAAGCCAAGAAACACCGGGTATTTACACGTTTTTCCCCACCAGTTTTCGCTAATTTTTTTACTCTTAAAAACCGTTAAAATGTTTCTAAAATCATGCTGAAATAATAATCACCCAAAAATCATCTACTACAGTAAAACATGCTTTTACAAAAACCTCGTTCTCTTGCTCTAAATTCGCGAAAATTTCTTCAACCAAAGAGCCTGTAGTACAGTCTTCACTCAACTCGTACGCCTGGTCTTCACTCGCATACAGCATTACGCTCACCCCCGTTTCTAAAAGCGCAGGAGCCTTCTAAACGGGAAAGCATAATTTTCCTGTCTTGTTTAAACTCGTCTCCTATAAACCCGAGTCTAAGAAGGAAACATCTGAAAGCATACTTATCGTTAACTGTCTCACGCTTACTATTATTTACGCGTTTAATTTCCACGCTCATTTTACAAAGACTGTTTATAAACTTCGCATAGGATGCCAAGCCTGGTTGGTTAGCCTGCTCAAACCAAGGAAAAATAAGCTTATCATCTTCTTCCTTAATATTAAGACTGTTCACTCCTAACGCTTTTTTAATAAGATCGCCCTTATTATCAAGTATTTTCTTAAGCTTTACCACATCAGCCTTATCTTTAGGAAACTCAACACTAAAATATTGCGTACCATCACACGCGCAGACTGGAAGACTTATACCATAGTCAGCGTCTAACATGTTTTTTAAATCATCTAAATTTTCTTCACTACTACACGTGACCGTACCATCTTTACTAATGTTGAAAACACCTATCTTGTAAGACATACTTGGAGTTTTTAAGTAAACAGCCTTTACTCCTGTAGAATCCTCTATAGCTTTAATAAGCGGCTGCCTATCTTTTCCTTTTAACCCGTATTTTAATTCCATTTTGCCTCCTTTAGGTTTTTTCGGGTACATATATAAATCACTCTAAAGAAGGTTTTTATCAAGCGGTCGTAAACTATTTTTCATATAAAATACGAGTCTTACTTGTTAGTAAATACTTCAGTAAACGAGTATTCTTTACCGCCTCTTAAAACTTTCACACTCTTATCATTTCCAATCTGCTCAATATAACGTTTCACAATCACGTCACAATATTTCTCGTCAAGCTCGATAGCGTAGCAGATTCTACCAGTCTGCTCGCAGGCTATAAGCGTGCTACCACTTCCAGCAAACGGATCTAATACAAGCGAGTTTGTCATACTCGAGTTTTTAATCGGATACGCTAAAAGAGCTATTGGTTTCATGGTTGGATGATCAGCGTTTTTCTTAGGCTTTTCAAACTCCCAAACTGAAGTTTCTTTCCTACCCGCGTACCACTTGTGTTTACCTTTTTTCTTCCACCCATACAAACATGGTTCATGCTGCCACTGGTAAGGGCTTCTACCCAACACCAGCGACGGTTTCTTCCAAATACAACAACCTGAAAGATAAAACCCCGCGTCCTGGAATGCTTTTCTAAAATTCAATCCCTCCGTGTCAGCATGAAACACGTAGATAGATGCATCATCTGCCATCGCTTGCTCCATGTTCACGAACGAGTTGAAAAGAAACTGGTAAAACTTATCATTCTCCATATTATCGTTTTTGATTTTCCCAGCAGAACCCTCATAGTTCACGTTATAAGGCGGATCAGTAACCACCAGATTCACTTTAGTATTCTCAAGAAGCGTCTTATATGTTTCTAACTTAGTAGCATCACCGCAAATAATACGATGCTTACCAAGCGTCCATATGTCACCTGTTTTAGAAAAACACGGTTCTTTAAGCTCTTTTCCAACATCAAAATCGTCTTCGTTTACGTCTTTATCAGCATCGAAAATACTGGAAAGCTCCGCCTCGTCAAACCCGAGAAGATCAAGGTTAAAATCCGCGCCTTCAAGCTCCGACAACTCAACAGCCAATAGCTCATTGTCCCAGCCTGCGTTAAGTGAAAGCTTATTATCCGCAATAATATAAGCACGCTTTTGTGTTTCAGTTAAATGGTTTTCTTTCACGCACGGGACTTTTTTAAGACCCAGTTTTAATGCCGCGGCAAGCCTGCCGTGGCCTGCAAGAATCGTATTATCTTCCGCTACTAGAATTGGGGATAGAAAACCAAACTCGCGAATACTTGCCGCTATCTGAGCTACTTGTGCCTCAGAGTGTGTGCGAGCGTTTCTCACATACGGGATAAGCTCACTTACGTCAGCCAAATAATACTGCATTTCTTTTTCCATAAGCTTTCCTCCCGTTAGAAAAGACCCCAGCAAGCCAGCTTTTCAAAACCACCCACCGAGTCAATGTAACCTTTCGCAATTTTCACAATCTGCGCATACGGTTTACCATCAACCATTTCATCCCCGATCGCGCAAGAAAACTCAACCACCCGGCCGGTTTCCTGTGCTTTCAAGAACGCGTAAATGTTAACCGACACGTCAGCTTTCGTAAGATCTTTACCATGAAGGCCGCCGCCCGTGACAGAATCAGCCATGTCTGACCCGAGTTTTCGGTTAACCGCTCCCGTATCCACGTTGATACCGCCCGTCCAGTCGCCTAAAGGATTAACAAACGCATTCGGATAGTCTTTCAATAAGTCTTCTCGTTTAGCGTGAGACTGGCAGATGATAAGCTTTTCACCATCAAGAACATACTTGCCGTCATACGGATACTTTTCATAAACCCTTCGGGCAATAGCAGAAAGTTTCTTCTGTTCGTCTGTTAGTGGTACGCCTTTAAAAATCCCATTATCAGCGCAACGAACCATACCATCCTGGTTTCGGCTTAAATGCTTATCCTGCGGCACAACCGTAATATCAATCTTTACTTTCCCAGGGCTTAAACGGTGGATAATATTTTTAATATCCTTAAACTTAAACATCACCGTGCTTTCAATACACACGGCACACTTACCATGCCCGAGCATCACTTCAACAGCAATCTTCGGATTCTCATCCAGCTTGTAAGCCAGATCAACAATTGCTCCAGCAATACGATCCGCAATCTTGTCCGGGTGACTTGGATTTACTTTTTCTATCATAATTTTTTCTCCTTATATGTTTTTACGTGTAATAAGCAGGCGTTCCATTAAATCGTTTTGAGGTGAAACGCCATCAAACTCAGTCGAACAGTTTTCTTTCACAATCTGGAAAATCTCATTCCAAAGCCTAACCGCCTGATTCATGTAGTTAATACCAATATTGATAAAAGGCGAAGGTATCGGTTTTCCCGTGGTCGGATGCTTGGAAAGAAACCCGAGTTTACTGGTTACTTCCTCGCATTGAATCCAACGAGCACAGCTCATCGCATACCGTTCAATAAGAGGAGACGGCACTTTACTGCTAACACCAATGTCTTTTAGCCACTTCCATGTTTCAGCGAAAATTTCTTTAGCCTGAAGCTGAGTACCGTCTTTTTGCGTGGCGGATAAAAACTCGTGAGGCTGAGGCATTTCAGCACCTTCAAGCTCCGGAATATCAAGAACGCTTAAAGGCCTGCCACCTGGGTTTCCTTCACTCGCTTTTTCAACAACCGCTTTCTTTTTACGCCCGGCACCCACGCGTCTGCCGCCACGACCGCCGATATTATTTGATTTTGTAGGCAAACTTTTCGCCTCCTTCCCACGCAAGTTTTAACTATTAAAAAATTTTTGTGTCTGATTTTGCCTATTACCCTTTTGAATTCGCTGTTTTTACGCAAAATACCCTGCGCCCGTTCCCCATGGGGTAGGCTCGTAGAGATTTAAACCCCCCTAGGGGGTGGGTTATTTGTTATGCCAGCGGTCTCCACGCTTAGCGTGAATTTTAGAGTGACAGCTTTTACATAGAGAAATAAGATTCTCTCTAGCGTGTGTTCCGCCTTCAGCAATCGGTTTAATATGATGAACCTGCTCAACAGGCACAAGCATATGGTTCTTAAAGCAAAGCTCACAGAAAGGATGCTCTCTCACATAAGAATCCCTGACTTTCTGCCATGCTCTGCCGTAACGCTTGTGAGCATCATAAGGACGCTCGTATTTTTCGTATCGTCTGTTCTCTTGTTTTAAGTGTTCCTCACAAAACCTGCCGTCAGTTAGGTTCGGACAGCCTTGATAAGAACACGGTCTTTTAGGTTTTCTTGGCAAGACTCATCCTCCCTTCGGGCATGAAAAAAGCCCTGAAAGATTACTCTTCCAAGGCTTAGTATTTACAGTTTTTGCTAACTATATAATACCATATAGGAGGCTGTAACATCTCGTATCAGAGCGTACCAAACCGTACCATTTTTTAGATTTGGATTAGATTATCTGGTAAAACCATGTGCTCTAACGCTTTACCATGCCCTCTTATAATCGTCATTCTGCTAGCATGGAGTTCGTTACCAATATCCTCCCACGTCATGTTACTCATGTAACGGTAGCGTAAAATCATCTGCTCATCCACGCTTTCAAGCTTTGAAATCACGTCTAAAATCTGCTCTTTCAAACTGATAAGCAGCGTAATCTCCATGTTAATCTTTGCTTCTAAATCCATAACCCTTATAAGAGCTTTCACAAACGGAGCTTCTATACTTCGAGTCGTCTGCACATACTCTCGGTCGTATCTTAATGAAGAAACACTTGTAGCAAGCTCACGCAGTCTTACTACCTCATCCATGTCAGCCTTAATCCGCTTATCAAGAAGATAGGCTTGCCGTAAGTATTCTTTTTTGTTCATTCTTACCTCCATTTTGAGGTAAGTTCTCTCTAGAACCCCTTTCCCTCACTTCGTTAATTGATAGTCTTGCTTTAACCGACTCGATTAAAGCATCCTGAACTTTAGCCTTCATGCTTAAAGCCCTCATCACATCCTCATCAATCGTGTCCTTAGTGATAATGTGATGGATTACAACCGTGCCGGTTTGACCCTGACGGTTAAGCCTAGCGTTCGTCTGCTGGTAAAGTTCCAAACTCCAAGTCAGGGAAAACCAGATAAGAGTAGAACCGCCAGCCTGTAGGTTAAGACCATGACCTGCAGAAGCCGGGTGAATCAACGCCACAGGAATCATGCCGGCATTCCAGTCAGCAATATCAGCACTCGTTTTAATCTCACGCACGTTAAAACGATTCTTAATCCGCTCAAGATCATGCTTAAACCAGTAAGCTACAAGCACCGGTTTACCGTTAGCAGCCTCGATTAAATCCTCTAACACGTCCAGCTTACGATCATGAATATGAACGCTTTCTTTTTTCTCGTTATAAACCGCGCCGCCTGCCATTTGAAGAAGCTTATTTGAAAGAGACGCTGCGTTAATCGCATCAATCTCTTTACCCTCCAACGACACCACCATATCCTGTTTCAGCTCATCGTAGAGTTTTCGCTCATTACCGGATAACTCTACTTTCACCTCGTTTATCACACACGCAGGCATTTTCAAATAGTCTTTTGACTTCATCGAAATCGTAATATCAGCTATCTGCTTATAGATTAAACTCTCAGCACCATCTTTAGGCTTATAGGAAAAAATCATGTGCTGGTTACGCTTATCAGGATTAAAAAAGTTCTGCCGATAATACGTAATATAGCGGCCTAGCCTTTGACCCATATCAAGCAGCCTAAACTCAGCCCACAAATCCATAAGCCCGTTAGAAGACGGAGTTCCTGTAAGACCTACAATCCTTTTAACTTTCGGTCTAGCCTTCAGTAATGCTTTGAAACGTTTCGCCTGATATGATTTAAAACTTGAAAGCTCATCTATCAAAACCATGTCGAAATTAAACGGTAGGCCGCTTTTCATTATTAGCCACTCCACGTTTTCACGGTTAATAATATAAACGTGAGCAGGCGTTTTTAGTGCTTGAATCCGCTCCTTCTCACTGCCTGTTACCACAGAATAAGTCAAGTGTTTTAAATGCTCCCACTTTTCTAACTCTAAAGGCCACGTAGTGTTCGCAACCCTAAGAGGAGCTATAACCAGAGTCCTGGAAATATCAAACGAGTCAAGCATCAGGTCGTTAATCGCTGTAAGACTTATCACACTCTTACCTAAACCGCATTCAAGGAAAACCGCTGAAATAGGACGATTGATAATAAAATCAGTCGCGTACTTTTGATACTCATGTGGCTCGTATTGCATCAATCACACCTCCAATCTGACTCTTCTCATCAACCACGAAAACCTTAAAACCTAAAGCCTGTAAATCCTTCATCCGTTTCACCTGTAAGACTCTAGGCTTTTTACCTGGTGCTTTAAGCTCGACAAAACCAATCTTTCCGCCGTTAAGTAAAACGAGCCTGTCAGGAAGCCCATCGACAGAAGGACTCGTAAGCTTTAAACAAAGTCCTCCCGCAGCTTTGACTTCACGGACGAGTTTTCGCTCAGTTTCCTTTTCTCGTAAAAAGCCCATCAGATACCTCTTTTGCCATCTCAATGATTTTCTTATCAACTTCGTTTCTCGGCTCATTAGCAACATCGCCATAAAACACGTCAATATAGTCTTTGCTTAAATCGGGATAGTCTTTAAACATGTTTTCTTCTGCTAGCGAACATAGCTGACGGACTTTATCCATGGCTCTCATCAATTTATCCTGCTGCGTTTTTAAGAGGATAGAGCCTGTATCTGTGATAAGCCTTGCGCTAAGGCTCTTAAGCAGTCTCATTTCAGCTCCTGCTTTCATGTATCTTTCCATTGTTCTTGCTTGTTTACTTCTCATAATTTTTTATCCTTTCTGTCGGGACAAGGACGGACAAATGGCTAAAAATCCCTTTACGCGCGAATACACGTGTTACGTGTACGCTATAAGTAATAAATAAAGATTTTATTTAATATAGATTTTCATGTGTTGTCCGTCCCTGTTCGTCCAAAGCTTGTTGTTATTAGTGGGACAAGTGACAAAGTCAGGACAAGCTACTTTTAGTTGTCCTGTTCTATCCGCTTGTCCGCTCAAATTCTGGTATAAATTCTTTGCCTTCCATAGATTGGTATGGTTCTACGATTGTCAGATCTTTGCCAGTCTTTCAAACGTTTCATAATCGCCGATATTGCGTAGCTGTCGATAGGCTTAATATCTTCTTTGGCTTTCCCGAAGCATTCGCACCATATTTCAATGTTGGATACTTCCATGCGTTTAATCGTGCCTTTAGGTCGTGTCGGATCCTTCATGTCACGGAAATAATCTCGCCGCCTGTAAATATCCATTTCATCCCAAGTATCAGGTAGAAGCATGTTAAGATACTCTCTGACAATGCCTTCACGGTCGTCTTGTTGCATGGCTTCACGCTGTTCTTCTTGAGCGAAAGCCTCTAAGCTCTTGTCAAGGAACAGTTCTTCACCCGCTTTGGAAATAACCATGGTTTCCGCCCATATTTGGTCAACTAGTTCTCGTGTCATTTCCCAAGGCTTATACTTACCGTTTCCCGACACTTTCACATTCCAAAAACGCCGGTTACCCGTAACATCCCTTAAATAACCGTTTTCACTATTCGTTGTACCGAAGAACACGCACTGCCTCGGGTGTGGGGAGACACGTTTTCCAAAAGAAGCACGATATTTATCGTCACGTCTTGAAACAAAAGCTTTTACCTTATCAAGGTCAGCTTTTTTCATGCCCGCAAGCTCGCTGATTTCATGAATCCAATATCCTTGGAGTTTTTCAGCCGCCGTCTTATCGTTCATGTCTGAAAGTGTGAGACTGTCTGAAAACCATTCCATGCCAAGGTTTGCTATAAACGTTGACTTGCCGATACCTTGCGCACCGTTAAAAACAGGAAGGTAGTCAAATTTAATGCCGGGATGGTAGATACGCATGTATGCTGCACACAGTGTTTTTCTACACACTGCACGAATATACGCGTTGTCTTCAGCACCAAGATAGTCGATAAAAAGCGTGTCTACACGTTTCACACCATCCCATTGAGGAAGACTCTCAAAATAGCGTCTTATCGGATGATAACTTCTATCATCTGACACTTTCGTGACAGCAATATCATAGTTTCTCTGTGAAAACGAGCCATAATGGTCGTCCACATAGCAGATAAGCTGCGCATCGTCCGCGTCCCTCCAAAACTTCGCAGGATGCTGCCAAGGCACATCGCCTTTAATTTCAAGACCATCAGCCAGCTGGTTAAAAACGATTCCTTTAAGCAAAGGATCATGTTTAATAATGAGTTTCGCATTATAAAGCGAGTTTTCTAAAACCGCGCCTTTAGACGTGTAGCGTAGTTTTTTCTTCCAATCCTCACTGTCAACAAAATCATCTTTTGCTTCCGAGAGTCTCTCGTTTGCCGCTTGAAGTTTTACTTCATCAAGACTCATCGCAAACTCGCTCATTTTCTTAAACGACTCTTTCTCGTCTAAGCTAGCGAATTTGTGCGTGCGAACGATATCAAAAGCGTTACACAGTTTTAAATACGCCGGGTCTTTAGCGTGATGAGAGTAAACGAACTTGTCTTCGATAATCTCAACTCCTGCCATACTGTGTGAGGCTATAAGATGCCAGCGGTTTTCATTATCTGTCGGCTCATATATGTCGCTTAAAAACTTTTCCAAAGCAAGAGTTATCGGATAGAATACTCGGTTAAACAATCCAACCACACCATTTTTTGCGAGTGGATCTTGCACTTTCTGCTTTTGCACCTGATTCGCTTTACTCTCACGAGATGAGGTCGGAAGCCTGGTTGGATCTGTCCACTCAGGGTGAGCGGATAAAATATCATCTGGATTAAGCCAGTCTTTTTCAACCTCTTTATACTCGTACACGCCGTTTTGTGGCGTGGACGGCCAGTACATGAGCTGGTTAGGCAAGTAAGAGCATTCATCAAACTGGTCAATACCCAGCATGTCAGCTAAATACCTTGACACTGCTACAAACTCGTCAGGTGTTACATTCCTTGTTAAAGGAAAAACAATTCTCACCCTCGGATTATCAGGCGTGTGGCTGTGTGTCGTGTACAGAAAAGACGTGTAAGGCGCAACACTCTCGTAGAGTACAATAAAGTCTTTAGCAACATGATCCCCATCTAAGGCGAGCATGGAGCGAAATTCAACGCTGTCGACTTTTCGTCTACCGTAAGCCAACGCTCCTGCAACGAAACCACCGTGGTCTTTTGCAAGATCACGATCCGTTTTCTTCATTTTTGCATACTCTTCCGCTGACTCTGAGGTGCGAATCGTCACTTTAAGACGGTCTTTCAGCTCACCATAGGTGATGGTCTTATTCACCCATGTCTTTGCCTGCCTGTTGTTACCGTAAGCGATAGCTAAACTACGCATCAACATTCACCTCCAAATCCTTATCCGTAAAATACTTAATCGGCTGCCTGCGTTTTTCAGCCAGATCAATTTCTACTTGCATGCCGCCTGTGATTTTCTCCCCGAACACCCACAGCTCGTTGCATTTGCCTAAGAGGATAATGTCCATAAACATCGCATCCCCTCTATGCTTTTGATTCTCATCATCCATAAACGGGAAAAGCAGGTGTGGAGTGATAGGTATTGCTCCATGCAAATACGCGTAAGCCGCACACCGGATAGCGTGTTGCACGTTTTTCTCCTTATCTCCACGGTAGGGAGCACAAATGTAGACGATAGGCTTAAAATTCGGTGTCGTTTCTAAATGTTTTTTATAAGACTTACTCATCTTTAGCCTCCTGTTCAATCAACGGGTAGATACCGTGTTGTGTCATGAGGTGATAGATGAAAAGCCTGCCTTTCTGAGTCCAATAAGTATGCATTTTTGAGTGTGTAACACCATTAGAATCCTCGTATGTATTTGTGCGAGATTTCGTATATTCCTGATTGGCATACTTTTGATATAAAAGCCAAATATCAGACTGCTTATATTGCACGCCAAGGTCATGCAAGAAATTATTCATCCACTGTGCTGACTTGCCATAATCTTTTGCAATCACACGCATAGAGATTATGTCTTTGCATTTAAGCACAACATCGTAATAGCTGGCTTTCGGTTTAAGCTCTGCTATCTGCTGTTTTTGCACAGCAGTCGTAAGCTCTAACGCCTCTCTTTTAGCACGCTCTTCTTTCAATGCGTTAAAAACAGCGATAGCCATATCAGGATTGTTGATAAGCTCATCTGTCGCATACATACCGTGCTTACGGATACTCGGAAGAACCTGTGATGTAACCCATCGTTTAAACTGACACGCTTTAGGGAGCTGACTTCTAAGAATAAGACTGTATAAACCAGACTCATTAATAACATACATTTCTCTGTTCTGACCTGAGTCGGTGAAACACCGAGTCAGCTTATCATCTTCATCTACATGCCTTTTCAGAGCATCAGATGTATCACGATAACCAAGAATCTCAGCCACATCCTTACCCACAAAATAAGGAATACCATCTACTACTGTTGTGCGAACAGATCCAAGCTCTACATTCTTAAAAACTTGTAACTCATTCATAAAATTACCTCCTATGATTTTTTCTGAAGGCGGTATTACCTTCTAAATCACAGGCAAAGAAAAAGAGCAGGTTTTTAACCCTGCTCCTAAAATTTTTTTAATCTTTTTTGTAAAACTCGCACTCGTAGCCGTCAGCTCGTAAAACAAGCCCTTCCGCCCAAGGTGGTGTTCTTCCCATGAGCTCACACACGCTTTGAACACTCACGCTTTTATCAGTTTCAATAATGGCTTCATCATGCACGTGAGCAACGATGCGATATTCTTTCAGCGTTTGCATGGCGTAAAGTAGAATGTCACGAGCTATAGCTTGCGTAATGTTTTCCACAAATTTAGGACCGTAGCTTTCCAGCCGCTCCCATTTTTTAGTAGATCCCACACCCTCATAGGTGACTGATTCGCCACCATACTTGTTTTCTTCCACACGTGGCTTCACATAGTAAAGGCATCTTTTCGAAGGCAGTTCGATGATAAGAAACCCACTCTTATAAGTGAACACAATATTGTGTGTTCGCACAGATACGTGTTCGCGCACACACTGTTTTACCGCTCTGTCCACATCCCACCACAATGAAACAATATGCGGATTAGCAGATCTCCAATCATTAACCAACTGTTGCAAACCATCTTCATGTAAACCCATATCAAGAGCACCCATTGCCTTTAATGCTCCTACTGCACCACCGTAGCCACAGTTATGCACGAGCTTCCCCGATACGGTAAAACGATGATTTGGTCCGGCATTTCGTATGTCATAAACTCGAGCCTTGCTTCGATTAAACGCCAGTTTTTTCTGTGTTGTTCTACAGCTGTATTTGCTCTTGATATGATTTCTTCTCTGCCTATTCCTTTCGATAGCATTCTTGCAACTACCGATCTTGCGTATGGCCAATATTGTTGCTCCCACCGTGTTAGGATAGCGTTCTGCTTGTTGTTTTGATTGACTATTCTTGGAACAAAGCGGATATTTCCTTTTTCGTAGTTGCCGTTTGTATTTATCCGATCTAATTCCCAGTCTTTTCGCACATTGTCTACCTCTTGTAAAATCCAAAGACCTGCTTCTAAAACAGAATGGAAGCACCACTTTATCCCTCTTGCACCATAGTTTTTGTAATTTGGATCTCTTGGATTGATACATCGCTGTTTTGCAGCACTTAGCCGCTTTTCTAACCATATTGGTATTTGTTTCGGCTGCGAGCAAGCTTGACACCCTTTTGATTTGCCCGACTTTAGACTGTTTAAGTTCTGCCATTGGACGCTTCCACACCCTACGCATTGTGTCAGTACATAACAGTGGTTTTGCTTTTGATTCCAGTGTTTCTCTGCACTTATGATTTTCACCCAACCGTATTGTTCTCCGACCATCTCCGGTTTGTATGAGATGTGTTTTGCAGATGGCGGATTCAATAAACCGTATTGGCTTCGGTTTCCCTTTAACCCAGACGAGATGGTCTGGTGTTGCTCTAAGTCCTTCATACTCGATTACCTCCTTTACACCCTTAAAAACAACTCCGTTATGGTTGACCCAGTTTTCTCCGTCCCACACTTTTTGTTTTGTAGTGACTTCTTCAATTGGAACAAGCCCTTCATCTGTGAGTACAAGTTCACCTTCAGCAATACAAGCGAGTTCCGCTATCTTACCTTTCTGCCGCAAATGCCCGTTTACTCCGTGTTTTTCAACAGGTACGCTAAACATTTGAGATGCTGACGAGCAGTAAATGTCTTTACCTTCCGCGAATACTCGCATACGCCATTTTTCACCAGCAAGCCAAGCCAAGACTCTCGCTTCGATCGCTGAAAAGTCTGCGACAATAAACTTAAATCCCGTGCGTGGAATAAAAGCAGTGCGAACAAGCTGGGATAAGGTATCAGGAATATCCTCATAAAGCATTTCCAACGCTTCAACATTTCCTTGTTTAACAAGACTTCTAGCCTCAGCTAGATCAGGCAGATGGTTTTGCGGCAGGTTTTGTAATTGCACGAGCCTTCCCGCAAATCTTCCTGTACGGTTTGCACCATAGAAGCGAAACATGCCACGCTCCCGATAATCCATGCAAGCAGCGTTTTTCATCGCCGTATACTTTTTCACCGAAGATTTAGCAAGCTGCTGGCGAAGCCGTAAAACTTCCGCCAACTCTTTACCCACTGTCTTAAGTTCTTTAGCGACTTCTTTTTTACCAAGCGACTCCATTTCAAGACCATGCTTTTTAAGCCAAGAGCGCATTTGTAACACGGAGTTCGGGTTTTCTAAACCGGTAATATGCTTAAGCTCACTCATGAGATGCGTTTTCACCTCCTGGTCGAGTTTTATGGCTGATTCAACGAAAAGAGAATCTATTCCTATTCCACGGTCGTTTATCTGTTGGTCGAGATAAAACTCCTGCCATAAAAAGTCTGGCACGGGAAAGAGTGAGAGCTTTTCTTGAATACTCATCTCAACTTCCACATCACGCTTGTTATACGATTTAAACAGATCCCATTTTTCCTTATCGTGGAAATACTTGTTTCTTGTTCTTCCACCGTTTACTTTCGTAGGATTACACGGCAGGCAGAAATATTTAATAAGATTCTTACCCTCAGTGAGCTTCTGCTTATCAAGCCCCAATACTGCTCCCACGCTTTCAAGCGACATGGGAAGCCCCAGGGTGGCTGACCAGATCATTGTGCAATGCCACGAGCAGGGATTTAAAAACAGGCCTTCACTTTTCACTGTCTGACCAGGGTTAACATTGATGCCTTTATCTCGCAGGTAGCGTGATAAGCAGACTCTTTCAAACTGAGCGTTAAACGCCCACTTGGTCACCGTTTCATCCGTTAAAGCAGAAAGCACAACCTCGGGTATGGTTTCACCTTGCGCTAAATCAACGACCTGAACTTCACTACCGTCCACACTGTAACCAAAAAGCAGTATCTCAAAATCATCCGATTCTGCATACTTGTAAACACCACATTTACCAAGATTTACACTCGAAAACGTCTCTAAATCCACACTCAAATTTTCCAAATTACATCACCTCCAAGCTTATAAAAGAGGTGACAGAAAACCTGCCACCCCACTTATAGAATCTTCTAAATCCTATTTTCAGGAATCTTCTAATTCCTATTTAGAATGTGTTTAATATCAACGTAAAGACTCACGAGTTTCTTTACCGTGAAATCAAGAAGTAATACTCCTATAAACACTGAAATAAAAACCGCTATAACAATTTCCATAATTAACTCACGCTCCTTATGCTAGAAAATCATCATCTTCTAAAGTCGTAAAATCATCGGTTGCGAGGCTACGTCCGCCGAGTGGCTCACCGTCTCGGATCTTTTGAATATTGCCAAGACCGCAAGCAACACCCTTATTACCGTTAGAGTTAAACGCGTAAAAGTTGATGGAAACCCTCGCATAGCAGCCTGAATACACTTCACTGCGATCCATGATTGGTTTTACCTGCTTGTCTACAATCTGCGGAGCCGTGGTTGAGTTCGCGTTAATAAAGTAATGTCCTTTATACGCTTCATCATCACGCTCAATATCCCCGTCCCTGAGCGGGAGTTTAATTGCTTGCTTGTTTGGTTTCTTACCACCGAACTTGCCGACACCTTCCTCAATCGCAGCATCAATAGCTTTCTCAATAGCGTTTACTGTTTCAACATCACTTTTAGGGATAAGCAGTGAAACACTATATTTTTCAGGACCGCCGTTAATAGACTTTGGCTCCCAACCGTTGAAATAGGAAAGACGCGTGTTCTTACCTGTAATAACCTTCGTGTTATTTAATTTAGACATAATACTAATTCTCCTTTTTGAATTCTTGGTTTACATTTGTTACGTTAACTTTTGCCCGCTTATCCGAGTCTGGTACGAGCGTAAGTTTTCCGGACGGTTTTACAATGAGGTCGCCCAGAATATCCTCAAATTTTTTCTTGCCCATCAGCTTTTGCATTTCCGTTAAACCGATAAGACTAGTTTTGAAAATGTTGGTAAAACCATGAGCTTTCGCTTTCTCAATAACAGCTGTCTCGTCCTTAAACTTACGAACAGAACGTCCTTCCACGAGTTTGAAACCGCTCCACTCTTTACCATGGTTTATCGCGGAATCTGTGGCGTACGCTAAAACATCATCAGCCCACTTCGTAAGAGTTGGAATAGTTTTAAGAACCTCCTCAATCTCACTATCTGTTAAAACAGATGGTGGTTTGAACTCAAGTTCTGCAAGCTTTAGATTTTCCTCGGCACGCTTTCTGCATACTGCTTTTGCCCTGCAAAACCTGCACCAGTCACCGGCTTCAAATTCGCCTTCGCCTTTAATAGCAAGCTCTGCTTTTGGTTTAAGCACGCTTTCAGCCCAACAGATAAGCTCCGTGACAGGTAGTGTGAAAGTTGATACGTTGTCACGACGCGGCTGAAAAATACTCATCTCAACAGTTTGAATCTCGTACAAGCTGTCGAAAAGCGTTAAAGCCCCAAGAGCGTAGCATTTCATCTGAGGATTCTCGTAAGCATCAACCAGCACGCCCTGACCGTACTTAAAGTCGATAACCTGCAGCGTTTTATCGCCTACAATAATGCAGTCCGCTGTACCAAAACCACTAGGCACGTAAGCTGAAAAATCAACTTTCTGCTCGATGAGAAGGATAGGATCTTGACAGTTAAGTTTTGCCTGTTCGTATTTTTCCATTACGAAATCCACGTAAGCATCCGAGCATTCCTGCATCTCGTTTGAGTCATACTCTGTTGACGGTTTTTCGCACGGACGGTTAAGAAGCTTATTCAGCTTGTACTCACACCACGCGTGTGCCGCTGTTCCTTCCTCTGCTGCCACAGAAGTAGTGTTTTCAAACTTTTCTTCTAAAACAGCACTAGGAGTACACTTAATCCACCTGTGAGCAGAAGAAGGGGAAAGTAAAGCATGCTTAGTCACTTGTCATACCTTTCGCCTCTTCAAGAAGCTCAGCGTACTTACTTTCATCAAGTTCTGAAAGCCTGTTAGCTCCGAACTTGACGATAAGCGCTTTTACTTCCGCGGTTTTACCATGTTGGCTAAGTTTTGCTAAAACCGCTCGCACATCCTCTAAACTCACCTTTTTAACAGACTCCTTATTATTAGGAGCTGTTTCTTTACAACCAGCACCAGAAGCACCGGCATCATCAAACAGTGTTTTAAGATGAGCTGTTAAGTTTTCCAAGTCTTTGATGACTTCTTTCAATATTTCCTTTTTCACGGTTTTCCTCCTTAAACTTCTTTGACATCAACTGACTGAACACTTTTCCCGGGATCTAATAGGTAGACTTGCGAGTAATCACCAAACAGCCAGCGGATAAACCGTTGAGGTAATCGCATCACAGCTCCACGTAGAACCTGTTTCTTCTCACCGTTTTCACCGGTGACGTTAATAACGATCTTGTGTTTCACGAGTTTTGCCTCCTTTCTGTAAGGGGTTTCTTCCTTACACATCACAGGCAAAGAAAAAAGAGGAGTTTTTAACCTCCTCCAAATAAAATTTCTAGAATTTTTTAACGCGTTTTTCTAAGCTTTTCGAGAGCCTTATCCAGATGCTTTTTCACGCCAGCAGACGAGATACCAAGAATTCTTGCAATCTCTGACTGAGTGTATCCTCCAAAAAACATCAGTTTTACTACTTGACTCTGCTTATCTGTCAGCACTGAAAGCATGGATTCTGTTCTCTCTGACATTTCAAAACCATGATCATCACCGCTAAAACCATAATCATCAGTAGTACTAAGAGCCTCAGCAAGATGGCTTTTATCTACTTCAAGCTCACCATCTGCATCAAAGTCAAGTGAAAGATTATAGTTACGTGGAAAATGTTCTTCAGCCGCATAATCCACGTCATCCTTGTTAGGCTCATAACCGTGCTTAGATTTAAAAAGCCGGATATATTCTTCTTTCCACGCTTCAATCTCAGCTTTTTCTTCAGCAGTTCTAGTTGGACGCAGATTCTTATTGTTGTAGTAAACCTCGCTGTCATCCATTGAGTGAAGCATCTTAATATCCGCAACGGTTACACCATTCTCGCCCGGCTTAATCTCGATAGTTTCTTCACTATAACTACCATCTTCATTACGAACACAACTTGTATACTTATATGTTGCTCGATCGTTGCTATTAGTTTTACGAGTCCTCATGCTCACCCTTCCCGCCTGCAGCGGTAGGGTGAAGACACATACAAAAAAGAGCCGATACTTTATGAAGTACCGACTCTAATACCTGAAAAACAGCCATAGTAGAATAGAGGTACTTCATAGGAGTCATGAAAAAACCATGAGGATCCTATTGACGTATCTCATCGCCCTATAGCTAATCAGGCTTTAACTGTTTATTAGTAGTGTCTTATTGATTAATCATTAACCACAATCTTGTTAATTGTTCCAAAAATTCTTATAACATTTACCCGCTCTTTCTTAAGACCCGTATCATGAGTGTAAAAAAGAGTGGAATAATCTCGTTTTTATAACAGTTTGACATGTAAAAACCACACTTGCCTTGAAAGCTACGTGCTTTGAGGTTTAAGCGTTAACAATGTTTTCACCCCCCTTCTCGTTAAAGAACACCCGTTTTAGAAAACAAAACGAGCATTAGCCACGCTCTAATAGAGTCCCAACCGTAGCTAATAAAGTCCCAACTGTATTTAATACAATCCCAACAAATCTAATATAATCCCAACCGTATTAATATCAGAAATCCTCACTCCGCAAAAAGTGTTATAGGCCTAACTACTTTTAGTATTACCGTTAGAGCTTCTGATTAAAACACTTCAGATAAAACGTTCAAGTTATTACTATGCTAAAAAGGCTCTTCAAAAACCTGACAAATACGCACATATACGGTGTCGTATTCACGAGATTGCAGGGAAAGAGTATTGCATATTTTTTCATAGAAGCGTACAATAAGAGCAAGGTGTTTTACTATTGTAAAGATGCATAGTATGCCTTCTTATCGAGAAAGAGATATTATGAAAAATATAATAATGCGAAGTCTATCTGTAGTTGTTTCTGCTGCTTGTTTATTTACTTTTTCCCCATTGGCATTTGGACAAGATAATAATGAGAATTATCAGCAAAGACTGGGGGATATATCAACTTATCTGAATCACACACTCAGTGAAAAAGAAATTGATGAGCAGATAAAGGAGACCTCGCGTCGCACTGGTGAGAGCCCTGACTCGATTGCTAGTAGGGTGGAGAAATCGGTTCGTGATTCAGTGTTAGATACTGCGAGGTTCTCTGTAAGAAGTGGGAATACACAGTTACCAAGAGCTCGTCATACAGGAGATATTTTTGTTTCTAATAATTCATCATTTTTCGTTTGGAAGCATGGGCATACTGGAATTTATGTTAATCGTGATGATATTGTCGAAGCAGTAGGGATGTTCCAGAATGCTCATCGAGTATCAAGGAAAAATAGTGTCGCAGCCGGCGGTGCCTCTATTCTTGAAGTAAAAACTTCCCAGGGAAACCGCGATAAAGCGGCGCGTCGGGCAATTGGTTATATTGGTAGGGGTTACAATGCAGATATTACTGATACTAATAGAAATGATTGGGGAGGTCTTAACTGTTCTCAATTAGTGTGGGCTGCATATTATTATGGTGCTGGTATTGATTTGGATACTGGTAGTGGTGAATATGTGTGGCCATATGATATTAAAAATTCTGGATATGTTAGGGAATATCAATATGTTCAGTAGTTGAGGTGCGGTCATTATGTGGAAAAAATTTATTCATGAATCTGAAGCTCACAAGAGAGTGAATGATGATTATGTGCGTAATGCTGCACCTCAATCTTCATTCACAACTGGGAATAAAACTCATAGAGTAGTAGTCTGGATTTTCGGGGTTATAGGTATAATTGCTGTAATTGCAGCCGTTACTATAGGTGTCTTTCATTGGGTTTTATCGACAGAATATACAGTATCTGCTCATTCGGAGAAATTTGAAAATCTTCGGTTGCAGCATGCGGTTGTTGCAATCCCGCTGCATAACCCTCAGACATCTCTTATTCCCAATGGCAACGCATTTATGTCAATTGTTTATGAAGATGGCAGTTTTAAGCTGCATAAGGTGAGCAATATAGAAGGCCAAACGCCAATTTGGAATACTGAGGCGCTTCACTATACAGATTCCCGTGATAGTTATTTCATACCAGTGAACGCTGGAAAACCTACGGTAAACTCTATAGAAAAGGTGCAACGTCAGAATTTTGCATTTTCTCTTGCTAATGGCGGTTTTGTTGATTTGTATGACGAAAGCATGATGAAGCATAGAGGTAAAACAACATATAAGATTCTTTCTACGACTTCTAAAGGTGAGAGTAAGCAGCAAACAATACAATTTTCAGAGAATCTGTTTATTAAAACTTGTTCTACCTGTGGTAATCAAGCGTATGCAATTGCTCAAACAGACAAGCATGAAGTTGTATTGTATCGTATGGTCAATGAAGCAAATGTTGGCCTAAATGAGGTATCGCGGCACCATGAAAAAGACATGGTGGGTGAGCAATTATATCAAGGAGAAAATGAATCTACAGGAGTAATTGATGCTGCTTATAGCCCACGATGCAACAATGGTGTGATTACTTTCTTATATTCGTATGGTCCATCGTCTGATCGCACAAAGGATATGGCAGTAGAACACAGCGATTCTGCTGATGATGTTAAAACTATTCAGGAACATTTTCTTGTGCGATGGGATGTGAAAACTGGTAAAATAACAACAATTCCATTGAAGAACAGCAAAGGTCAAGTGTTGTATGGTCCGACCACGGTCTCTTATGAGATTGCTGGTTACATAAACGCACAGGCATACGATGAAAAGCTTCTTCATATTGTTGATACCGAGAATGGACGAGTGTTTACTCTTGATACGCAAACAGGTGTTCTTCGCCGATTGTTAGATAAAACTACGCGTCAAGAGTCGTCAGCGGGCGTCAACTATCGTTTGCTGGTAGGAAACCATGAAATAGTTCGTATACCATCGATTATCGATACCTCTGATTTGAAAGATTTTGTTATCGAACGATTTGATAGGAAGACTGGAAAATTATTGAAAAAAATAAAAGTTAATAAAGATTTTCTCTATTTGACAGCTCAGAAAAATACGAATTTATATCCGGGAATTCCAGCTGTGAATCCAAAATGGTTGCAATGATCGGCAATTGACGTATTGGGCTTGATGCTTGTGAATGATTTTGCAGTGTCAAGCCCGATTTATTCTGTCGTGCGTGTAGGGGAAACTAAGGGTAATCGGCCAAAAAGTGTGTCTATTGGTCGGCGTGTCGTTAACGCATAGTCCCTTTTCTGATTGCAATATCTGGATGATAGTCAGCTTTATATAAGTCAAATTCAGTGTCTAAATGAGCTGGTCCGATTGGATTATCATCAATAATAATTTTTTTTAGTTTTTGGTTTAAAACATTCAGAAGTTATAAATTGTTTAGGATCTGAAGGATTTTCACTATTGAAGTAACACCACCATTCTATATCTCTACGCATGTGATCTTCAGATAATCCTTTATGGAAACTTACCAATTTCTTTATCTGTGAATTTATGCCACCTTCTAAAGCATTAGTAGTACTAGGAATAGGAACGCTCATTTTCTCTAATAGTAGAGGATCAAGAAAGGTAAATAGTGTGTACCATTTTTAACTTGTATAGCAAGCAGATTATAAGCTTTTCTTGCTGTCTGGTGCGTATACCACCATTGTTGATTACTTCTTACCCAAGAAGGAATATTTTCTTCAGAAACATTCCTACGGAACGTTTTTTGATTAAGCCAATCTTTCCACTGGTTATAAGATTTCTGTACGCCTTTCCGCGCGCCTGCGCAAAAACCTGTCCGCCCGTGCGCACAGAACTTTTCCGCCCGTGCACACACAGCGGAAAACTCACCGGGGATGCGAAACCCGAAAGATCCGGAAGACAAAGAAAACAAAAAACGAAAACGAAGAAAACGCTAAAAATGCGCTCACTGCAGCCAAAACAGCATCTTCTGTTTATCAGTTGAATATTGCTTCTAGTAAGAATGATTTTGAAAACAATGCTAAAAGAATCCAGGAATTAGAAGAACAACTAAAAGAGGTTCAGAATTCTTTTGGAGAAAAGTTACCATCAGAATTAACCGAGGAACAAGCAAAAATTGTCGCTGAGTTAAAACGAGAACAAACACCTATATACAGGCAACGAACCATTTTAACTAATCGGTTAAACGCTCTCATTAATAATCACGCTATTGGAAGTGAACGTTTTAATAAAGCAGACTTTGAACAATTAAAAGAGTTTGTACCTGAATTGGACATTGATTATCTTACTAAAATTGAAGGTTTTCATGCGGGCATTAAGAAACTGCTCACTAAGCAAGTAACTGATGAAATCGAAGCTACTAAAGAAAAATTGACAATCGTTAATGACAGGCTCAACCACCTAGATGAGCAAATAATTAATATCACTACTGCTCCTAGCATTACGGCAGCAACTGCTCAAACATATCATGAGTTAAAAGCTGAAATTTCAAGTCTTCAGAATGCGAACAAAAACTATTTGGTAAAGGAAGAAAATAGGGAAACTCTCAAAAAGACTCAAGGTATCGTAGAAGAAACCACAAAAAATCTTCTTAATCAAATAGAAAAGTCAATTAATAATTACTTGAAAAAGGTTGATGAAAGTTTTACTGACGAGAAAAGGAATCCCCCAAAACTTAGTCTGAAAAATATTGATTCGTATAGTTATGCGATTGCTGATGATACTGGTACTGGTTCAGGTTATAGAAGTCTTTTAAGTTTCGATCTTGCGTTGTTAGAACATTCAAAACTACCTGTCATAATGGAGGACTCTTTCCTGTTTAAGCAAATAGAAACAGAAGCAGTAAATCGAATACTCGCACACTATAACACGATTAAAAATAAGCAAATCTTCATCGCGCTTGATGAAATTGACAAATACAACGGTAATGCAAAAGAGATTATAAAAAACAGCAGATGCCTACGCCTTGACAGTAACGCAGATGCATTATTTGGAAAAGAGTGGGGAAAGAAATAATATGACAAATACTAACAAAAAACAATTACAGATTGAACTTGATTACACGCATTTGTGGAAGCTGCTTATTGATAGGCAGAAAAAGAAAGAGGACTTAAAACGTGATGCTGGAATATCATCAGCTTCCATAGCTAGAATTAGCAAAGGTGAGAACGTGAATACAGAGACACTACTACGCATCTGTCAATATCTTGAATGTGGCATTAGCGATATTTGCGAAGCGAAACAAGTAAAAACTGATGATAAGAATATATGAGTGCGACAGGATTATATAAAACATATTTTCTAAAAATATTGATGAACAGGTTTTAGCTCAACATTGTCCTAAGCTTTTACCCACTCTATTACTCGATAGAACCACAAAACATAATATTGTGTGGGCTACAGATGACTATAAAGAGGCTAGTAGCTTGCATCAAGCTAATGCAGAAATTACAGTCGCATCTATTACTGGAAAATATTCTGAATTAATTGCTCTCAGAATTGCAAAATCTCGTGATTTACAAGCGTCACGCGCTAAAGGTAAAGCAGAAGCTTTTACTCCATCTTGGATTTGCAATGAACAAAATAATTTAGTTGACGAAATGTATTTACAGGCAATAATACAGAGTTTGGTGGCTGTTGCTTAAAAAACGCTGTAAATAAGAGCTTATTATAGGCTTGCGAAACAGAAGAACGTGAATTAAAGTCTGGCGTGGATTGACACTGGATTTTTTCTTTTTTAGGGGTGTCTTTTTGCTTTTAGAGGTATGTGCTATTTAGACAAGGGTGTGTTTTTGGAAATAATCCTATAAATATCTATCCTTTCAACTTACACGATAAAATAATTTATTTCGTAAAATTTCTAGAATTCTCAACTTTATCTTAAAAATTTTCTGGTTTTTTTAGTTCATACAAAAGAATCGCCGAACAATTTAAAATAAACTTACTCAGGCGTATGATAGCTGCGGTAATTTTCAGTAATGAAAAGAGGTGATAAGAATGCACGTAACTCCATCAAACTGATTGATTACTAATAAATAATGATCTCTATAATAGATCTTTTACAGCACGAAGAGAATGAATAATTCTCGTCGTGCTGTTATTAACGTTATTCTCATTCAGGAGATTTCTATGTTTTTTACTTCAAAAACTTTTCGCTCACAAAAAGGTGCAGCGCAATGCATCATGGGGCTAGGTACTCATCAAGAATTTGTTGATCGACCAACTGCTGATAGCTATATTTCTATTCTAGCCTTTTGTCTACAAGGCAGAAGCTTAGAAGAATTAAAAACTTATATAAGTAATAATCATTTTCCGTGGGAATATATTGAATGGTTGACTAGCCATAATTTTCTCATAAAAACTACTAATACATACCTTTCTGAATGCGAGGAATTATATATTAAAAATCAACTTTTCCTTGATAGTCTTTTCAATCGTACGTTCGATATGAAAAATACTTTCGGAGACTACACAATAATTATTGCTGGATGCGGAGGTATTGGTAATTTTATTTCTTATGCTATTTCTTCACTCCCAGTAAGGAAAATAGTCTTAATAGATTTTGATCATATCGAAGAATCTAATCTCAATAGACAATTTTTATTCACTAGTTCAGATATCGGGCAACTGAAAACTGAAATTCTTGCTAAGGCCTTACGTGAAAGAGGTTGCAAAGCTGAAATAGAAACATATTCCAGTAAGACTTCTTACCAAACTTTATCAAAAATACTTTCTAATAATGAAGGGAAAATGTTCTGCATATTGTCTGCAGATAGTGCAGGAATTCTACAAGATACTACGAAATGTTTTGCTGAATATGAAGTCCCATTTATTAATGTTGGATATTTCAATGATATTGCAGCTATAGGTCCACTCTACGATCGAGATCATGCATGCCCACTATGCGGTAACGCATTAAGTGTGGAAGCAAAATGCAGTGCAACCGATACCAATAATTTGTACGAATTAATTAACCGTAACTATTCAGCTCCTTCTAGCTTTACGAATAATGCACTTGCTTCAGCAATGGCAATGAGTGACATTATCTCGTATATTGTAGGTGATAAGGAAGGCGTACAATCGTTCAATAAGCGCATTGGGATTGACACACGCACGCTTAAACGTTATGAACTTCCTGTAGAAAAAGACTGGAAGTGCAAATATTGTGGAAAATAATATGCGCACACTACCTACTCCATTACAGAGAAACATATTTGTATATTACTCCGTTGCAGCAATTTACATGCTTTCAATTTCTCTCCCTCATGCGATTCTTACACCGTTACTCATTCAAAAAGGATTATCCTTCGCTGACATTGCTACCATACAAATTGCATTCAGTATTGCTGTAGCGTTGTGCGAGATTCCTAGTGGCATTCTATCTGACGCATTTTCGAGAAGAACCGTCTATTTATGGTCAAAGTTTCTAATCATTACTTTTTTCTTGATTGTTTACTTCGCACATGGGCTTCAAGCTATGACCATTGCATGGTTTATTTATGGAGTATCTGTAGCTTTTGATTCTGGAACTATTGGTAATGAAATTATTTTACGTGTACGAGATCACTATGATCATTCAGGTGAATCTTCTGCAAAAATGGTCGACACTTTAGTAAGGCTTGATACGAGGATTGCTACGATATGCATGATTATTTCTGGTTTTCTCGGATCATTCATATATCAGCAGATAGGTTTTTCTTTATACTGGTGTTCACTTATCGGTGCAACAATTTGTATAGTTACTATTTTTATATGTTTCCCAGCTAAAAACATTGGTACAATACCACAAGACAACAGCGCATATATTACTAGAATCAAACACGTTTTTACGGAAGGTGTTCGTGAACTTATTGACAACAAAAATGTGGGCATTTATTTTTGCGCACTTGCCACAACACAAATATTTTTCCAATCACACTTTCAATTTTGGCAATCATTCTTCTTGGAAATTGGCATGAAACAACACTATTTAGGTCTTCTCTACGTACTATTTCAGTCAGTGTCATTTGTCGTTTCATTCGTTTCCATGCGTGGAATACTGGCTCGTTACAAATTGGCATCACTATTACCTTACGTATTATGCGCAACAGTATTTTGTATCGTATTGTTACTAATGCCAGTAAATATATACATACAAATATTTGCGTATAGTATATTTGTTGCCATATTTTGGGTTGTTTCTAATGATATCAATGCGCAACTACGCCAAAATCTTACGGAAAAAGCCCTCAGTACCTTAACGTCACTTGCATCTATGATGACGAGAATCGCGTCAATCATAGTTCTGACTATCCTATCTGTCTTGTTACATTTGTTGCCAGTGCATGTGGTAATACCTCTGATGTTCGCTATAGCAATTATTACCACTCTTGCATCATATTTGTATGCCAGTCATAAAAATACTAATTGTTAAACTCTACATGTCCTCAATGAATAAATGTAAAATACACAAGAAGAAAATGATGGAAGAAAAAACAATAAGTAGGCACTGCTTGTTTTAAGTAATTAGCATTGTTTATTATCAGATGGCTCTAGCTATATGTTAGAGTCATTTTTTGTATGTTATCTTTTAAGTGTTATTTGAGATACTATTTCTTATTTTCAATAAGAAATAGTATGATGCTCCAAGCTAATGGTTAAAAACTCAATGTCAAAGTTTCAGGATTCCTACAAAAAGTTTCAGAGTACAAGGCTAAGGTTTCATTGTGCCAACACGTAATGAAACTAGAAGCGTGTTTTGGTAAAAAGATATTTTTAACCATAATAAATATAAAAGTTGGATTTCTACCACAGAAAAAATTGAGTTTTCAGAGAAACGCTCAACAAATTGGATGACATATGTAGATGAACGTCGAATGGAAATAACGTGCGGAGAAGCCCCGTTATAATGCAACAACCGGCAAAATAATTCCACTTAAGCAACGTATTGGACTTTTAGAGCGCAAGATTAGAGTAGTTAAAGAGAATAGTTATAATGAAACAGACTGGCTCAAATGTTCTAAACATGCATTTTTGAATCTATTTATGGTTTTTAATATCAAGAAGATAGCCTGCTTCTGGCAAGAGAAAACCTTCTTGCAACATAACTGTGATAGTACAGAAAAATTACGTCAAGCTATTCATACTTATATTGATTCTTACAACAACCACAGAATTAAAATGGGGCTTAAAAGACAATTATGGAACATCGTGGTATGATTGCACAAAATGTCTAAAAAATTGTCCTAAGCCCCTTTTGTTTTCAATGTCAAGTAATACTAAATGTTAAGCCTTTTCAGCTTAACTACAGCAAGTTTTCCTTGGTATTTCAACGAAAACTCGGTTTTTTAGCACACTTTTTGCCGCTTACCCTCAAAAATAGTTCCTTCATTAGGCAACAACATCGTTGTCATCAAAGCAAGCATGAACGTAAACGGACCGAGCGCATTCCCATACGTTTTGAACATCACACCAAAATCATGGCCGTATACCACCATCGACAAGTAAAGGAACATAAAATTCACAGCTGTAAACATAACCAACTTCAGCACGAACATAAGAACCTTGTACATAAGAATATCCTCCTCACTTACTCCACGGAGTCGCACACCAAATAGCAGAAGCTGCTAAACTTGCAGCTAGGCCCACAGCTCCACCTCTAAATGCGGCTGGACCAACTGCCTTTAAAATATACATAGCAGCTTGCTTCCAAAGCTGATTTTCAAGTAACCTTGTTAAAGCACCATTAAATACTCCAATAAGGGTGCTTATACCAGTAGTTTCAAGTACACATTTAGCATAATCCTTCGAACGCACTGCATGATTATCATTAGACGAAATCTCACCAACAGATGCATTTGCATTGAGCTTATGAATTAAATTCTCAAGCACTTCTTTCGGAACATGAGAAAACTCCCCTGCTTGTGTTATAGTCCATTTTTTATTAATTTCATTAAACTTGAGATACTTTGAAAAAATAATTTCAAGACGCTTAGCATAATTATCTATATTCGCATCACTGACATTGCTTTCTACAACACTTGGTCCGTTATCCACTATCTCACTAGCTTGAGCAGTTGATACCAGAGAAATACAGGTTGATAATGCTACAACAACTACAGCAATAGACTTAAAAATATGACATTTCATAGAAATTCTCCTTTGTAATTACAATATATAAAAGACCTATCATTAGGTTTAACACTCATCCTATTCCATAATTTTTTGCAATACAATTGTTGTTGTTATTTTTGATAACACATAAAATGTATAAGGTATTCTAAGTTTTACTTATAACAAATAGAAATAGGGTTATTACCCCAAATACTAAATTATGCAAATGGACCACAATTAGAATACTTTAATGAAACTAACCTAATCTACTGTTGTAATTAAATGATGAACTCTTGCAATAATCCCATTGGTAGTGTATGCAGCAACAAGATGGTTAAGAATGGTAAAACCAGTGCAAAGAAAATACGATGGAGATATGCGAAACATGCGGCTCTTTTTTAATACAACATTGCCAAGATATAACACGTAAAAAACTGTTACATTTGTTTATGAAATGGCTGTTAAGTTTTTTAAACAAAAACTATAAATACTCCTCACGAGGAAAAGAAGAAATAACAGGGTACGGTAACGCGATTAATCCCGTACAAACCATGGGAGGATTCATACTTGTTTATACGAAAAGGGTTGGCAGGAATATGAGAATATGGTAACGACACACCAATTCTATGCACACTTTCTAGGAAATAACCATAAAAATCAAGCATTTGCATTATTAGTTATTCTGAAACAAGATTTCTACTAATCCACATCTCTAGTTCTTTAAGAGAGAATCCGCCATGCTCCTCAAAATCTAGTTTTGTTAACAATTTTCTATGATTATATATAGCCAACGTCGGAGTACCTTTAATGTTATACTTCTTCTTAAACTGAAGCCATTCAGATTTATTTTCGTGAATCCTCTCAACATTGACATAATATAATCTATCACTAATTTTATATTTGTCGATCATTTCCCCCAATATTTGATCAAATTTATTACAATCACCACAACCCGGCCTTCCAAAATAAACTATAAGCTTCTTTCCATCATTATTGCGCAACACAAAATTTTTTTCCAACAGGCTATTTAACTTATCATACATAGTCAATGTAGGATGCGTCATATCCTTTTCGTAAGTTTGTCCAACAATAAAATAAGCATTTGCAATTAGACTTAATACTAAAACAATGTATAAAATAATCTTCTTCATCGCTACTAGCTTTCTACAAAAGTCTTTAACTCTTTCAAATTCTTATATCCTTGAGAAATTACCAGTTTCCCACGCTTCCTCATTACAATAGTTGGAGTATTGTAAATCTTTATTTCAGCTGCCTTTCTCACAATTTTCGTGTCTGTGGCATCCCAATAATAAATTTTAGCATGCGTTTCATCTTGATATTCTTTTAGAACTTTATTGAATTCCTGACATGCTCCACAGCCTGAACTACCAAAATAGAGCACTTCTCCAGTTTTAAGATTTGAGATATTATTCTCCTGTAATACTGAAAATGAGGGTCTTAAGCCACTCAAATGAATATATGCAATAAAACCAACGAATAACATTATGACAATAGCTGGAAGTATACGAGATATTACACTTTTCATAACTCAGTACTCCTTTTTCATAAATTGGAATAACGACAATAGGAAAAACATAACAATATACATTAGAGCAATAATACAAGTTACAGGCGTAAGAGCGGTGAACGAGTCTGGTGATAAATAATAAAATATCTGAAAAGAATACACGGATGTTTGAGACAATATTATGTTTATCAAATTCGGCAATATCCATAATAATATAAAGGAAAGAATCATTGTAACACCAACTTTTTCAAAATATATCAACAGATTCATATTTATAGCAATATACAAAAGGAAAATTATCGGATATACGAGCAGTTGATGCATAACTATCCCTAGAGACGAGTATTTTAGTGACAAAAATACCAAATTTACGACTAGATAAATGCTTACGTATTCACCATATATAAAACACAATAATTTAATCCTATTAGGAATATACTCTAGATAATGATGAATAATTTTCTTCTCTTGCCATTCACCAATTGATAATATCTGATATAGGCTTAAAAATAGTATAGTTATCGTTGAAAAGAATTTATATTGTGATAAAAATGCACCTCTTTTAGATTGAAATACTATAAACACGCAACATGCCAAATACAAAACAAAAGACAATAAGAAAAGCTTCTGATGACTAAACTTAATAATTTCTGATTTTATATAGTACTTCATCATCATCTTCCTCCAACATAAAATCTTTAATATCATGCGTAATATCACTGTATTCCACGATTTGTACCCCATGCTCAATCAGCAATTTAAGAACCTTGGCAATATCCTCTCTAGGCAATTTAATTCTAAAAGTTGATTCTTTGTTATCTTTGCTACGACAAAAAACCTCATATCTGTTAGAAAGCAATTCACTAATATCCACACCATTTATAACAATCACATTATAAATTCTTAGATTATCATTAAAATTAACAATTTTTTGAATTTTCCCTTTTTTTAAATACCATACAATATCAGCAATTTCACCTAACTCATCTAATATATGACTTGAAATTACAAGGCTTTTACCTTGTGAGCGCAATGACAAGATAGTGTCTTTTAACTGCTTTATAGTAAGAACATCTAATCCATTGAAAGGTTCATCAAGAAGAATAATTTCACTATTTGAGAGCAATATTCTAGCAATATTTAATTTTTGCTTCATACCTAGCGACAATTGTTTAAACTTTTTATTTTTTGCTTCGTCGAGACTCACCTGATGCAATAATTTATCACAATTAAAGTCTTTTCTCCCCATCAAAGCAGCAAACACTCTAAGATTATCCTGTACAGAAAATTCGTCATAAAAAGATGGATTCTCAATAGCAAATGAAAGTGAACCGTCCAATTCAATATTGCCTTGATAATCAACTATCAAATTTGCAATGCACTTCATTAACGTGGTTTTTCCTGAACCATTATTGCCTACTAACGCAATAATTTGCCCAGCACTGCTTTCCAAAGAAATGTCATCTAAAACGACTTTTCCCCCATATGATTTTTTCAAATGAGATATCTTCATAAGATTACCTCTTAACAAATGAAACTAAAAATTTCCGATCTCCTTTTACAGAAATCTTACTATCTTCACCAATAAAAATTTTAGGACTCTCTTCGTAGATAACAGCATTTTTAACATTTCCTGGCTGTTTCTGAGCACGCACAAAAAGAGCATCATCAAGCTTGTACAGCTTTCCAGCAAAGCGTATCTCTCCTTTGCCTCTCTTTGCATAAATAGCATACACTCCTGGCTTTAACGATAAGTTATCGTTATTCTTATAATCTCCTGAAACTAGTGTTGGCAAATCATCACGAACCATACCAAAACGAACATTATTTGTCTTATACCCTACATACAGCAGACTGACAAGACCTAGGATTACTATGGTAGCTGCAAATATCCATTTTTTGCTTTTCATTTCTTAATCACATCCAAATCTATTATTTCATCAGCAATTTTATCGAACATTGCATCATGAGTAACAATAAAAATCATCGCAGTCTTTTTTAACTCCAAGACTTTGTCTATAAAAATCTTCATTGTTTCAAAACCTCTTCAATATTAAACAAAGATAAACCTTGCTCAATATCTAAACTAGAAACAACCGATTTAAAACTTCTTTCATTAAATCTATGATAATTTTCTAGCAATGATTTGATAACTGCAATACCGCAATCTGAAGTCAAATTTTGCATATTATGAGGATAAGCCACCATCTATTGAGCTCCTCAAAGTTTCAAGGCGTGTAGGCTATCATAGCCTCCACGCTACAGATTTAATCACAAATGTTAAAAAGCATCATACAATCAAATCAATTTTCTCAAATACTAAATTACGCAAATAGATTACAATTAGAACACTACAATGAGACTAACCTAATCTACTGTTGTAATGAAATCTGGTAATATAATCATATGCAGAACTAGAGAATCATCCCCAGCAGATGAAACCCCAGACAACGCACATCCATCCAGCTCTAATCGAGCGAGATTCTTCTAGTGTTAGCTTCTTCATAATAATCATCTCCTCTCTTTCAAGTAAAACCTCCTATAGAGCTAAATCCGCAACATCATAGACGAATGTTGCATTCTCAACTCTCACCATAATTGTAAAGCATTTATAATGTCTTGTTAATACACTGTAACGAAAATGTTATAACACATATACACCAGATATTTCCACCAACTTTCATCCTGGCATTAATGTAATCGCGAATTATGTATGATCTTGAAGATAAAATTCACATGAAAATATGCAGACTATCCTCTATTACGATTGCTCATTTTTCTCAATTATCGGGTTATAGACCAAAAAATAAGGTACGACCACACCTTATATGTGAAATCTTACCTTATTTTTGTTTTATGACTTCAATTTCCCACCTCACACCCTGGGTGCAAAGTGGGTGCACCTTTTAACGTTAACATCCTGTGCACTCAACCCTAAAGCGTAGACATGTTCCCTCAAACAGCCAAATCACGTTCAAAAACCGCGAGAACCCAGCCTAAAGCCGCCTCGCATTAAACCTTTTAACGATAGCCCTCGCTAAGCCCTGTTACACAAAGGCAAATTTGCACCCACCTATTAAGCCTTTGACATCAATACGACAGTCTCCACGTGAGATTGTTAGGCTATTTTCAGAAATTGGTCTAACCCTTTAGTTTTTCCTGTATTACTACGGTTATCACTGCTTTGCTTTTTCAGTTATTTCAATTCTCGATTAGGTAATTTTCCAGTTCTCAAAGCGACAGTAACAAACTCAACCTCTTGCAAGCACTTCTCGCAAAGTTCATAACCTTCATTGAAGTTCACTCTTGACCTAAATGTGCTAGCAATGAATTCGCACGGTGAGGTGATCCTTTCAACTATACCGCACCGTTCACACTCAGCATACACATTCCCATCCTTAATCGGAATAAACATTCCATGGTCTTTCTCATTTCCCATGACACTAACATCTTCGAAATCATCAAATTTTACATAGAGCATATATAGTCCTCCTTTATTGGTATGTCTATATACGCTCTAATTCCAGATAATATCAAGTTTTATTGTCAGCCACTCTACCTGTATTTATATCTATCAGAATTTTGCAAGCAAAACCTATTTTTTAGCACTCGCATAAAAACGTCTGGGAAAACGTCCCCCCCCCCTAGACTTTTCCCCATGTTAAAGAAAGCATCACTATACGTAACTATTCTCATAACATGGTTACTACTATTCTTGATCTTTACACCATTCGCTATTAGAGAATACGTTTTTTCTGGAACAAGAAACACTACGCTAGATATTCTCATAGCATTAAACGCAATCTTCATAATCTACTTCTGGCTAAACGGCACTAAAGATATCATCTACGTACTATGGTTCTACCTGCATAAGAAATCCATTACACAATACGTTCAAAAAGTCTCTTGCATGCCAATACCAGCAAACAAGCGTATCGTAATGCTCTACTGTACTTGCAACGATTTCGAAGGTGACTCACTCACTCAATGCTTAAAACAAAAGTACGCCGGATCAGTCAAAACAGTCATCCTTGATGATTCTAGTGACCCTAATTACAAAAATAAGGTAGACGAATATGCTAAAGAACATAATGTAGAAGTAGTACGCCGCGAAAATAGAAAAGGATTCAAAGCAGGAAATCTCAACAACTATTTACACGGACGAACTGACTACGATTACTTTGTTATTCTCGACAGTGATGAAATCATTCCTTCAGATTTTATTATTCGATGCTTACAATACTTCCAATACTTTAAAAACGCTGGAATCGTACAATGCAATCACGTAGCAACACGTAACATTAACCGCTTTATGCACCTACTACACATTGGAGTGAACAGCCACTGGCCTGTGTACCAAACAATGAAACATCACTATGGTTTCATGTCTCTATTAGGACATGGTGCAATGGTAAGCCGCGAATGCTACGAAGCAGTAGATGGATTACCAGAAGTTGTTGCTGAAGACTTATGCTTATCAATTGAAGCACGCAGTAAAGGATACTATGTTGCTTTCGCACCGAACATAACATGCGAGGAACAATATCCGATTGACTATCTAGCTTTTAAGAAACGACATAGTAAATGGACTCAAGGTAATTTCGAGTTCATGAAATGCTACACTAAACGCATTTTCACATCTAAAATGCGATGGTTTGAAAAACTAGATATTTTCCTGTTCACCTACAACCTGCCATTAACATCACTTTTCACATGCTATGTAGCAATGAATATCATATTCTTCCCAGCGCTGCACTACGATTTACACTATCCAGCATGGCTACTTGTACCAACCGTAATATTCTTCATGGCACCAATGCTAAACGACGTATTCTTCTGGCTTGGTAAAGTATCGCTCAAACATTTACTACTCTACATGCTTTTTACTTTCTGCTTGTACGGTTCAATGCTTTACGTGTCAATGAAATCATCATTCCTAGCACTTACAGGAAGAAAAGCCATATTTGTTGTCACACCAAAAACAACGCAACATATTACATTAGCTGAATCATTACGAATGAACATTCAAGAAATAATATTCTCAATAGTTCTTATCACTCTCTCATGCGCGTTCAAAGGCGGAATACTACCAGTCATACTCATAGTAGCACCAACACTTTTCAGCATATATTTAACAATGTACTCGAACTCTAAAAAACCTATCGATACACCACATCATGCTAGAAACAAGTACAAAACAAGAAGACCACTCGCACACGCATACCGGTGATATAAACCCACAAAAAATAACAGGCATTACAGAAAATGGTAAAAAGGCGAAATTAAGGCAACAACTCTACACACAGAAAGCAACAGTTTCAGAGTTCAGAAGGAAAAGTTTCATTGTATCCAAGAGTTAAGAAACTAGAACCAACCTTCACCAGCTGGGTGCAAAGTGGGTGCACTTTTTAACGTTAACATCCTGTGCACTCGACCCTACACCGTTGACATGTTCCCTCAAACAGCAAAATCACGCTCAAAAACCGCGAGAACCCAGCTTAAAGCCGCTTCGCATTAAACCTTTTAACGATAGCCCTCGCTAAGCCCTGTTACACAAGGGCAAACTTGCACCCACCTAATCAGCCTTTGACATCAATACAACACTCTCGACGTGGTGAGTGTTGGGATATATGTCGAACGCGCGCAAAGACTGAACGCTGTAACCAAGCTCCTTAAACGTGCCAACATCGCGAGCAAGACTGGTCGGATCGCAAGCAACATACACAACGCTTCTTGCTCCAGACTTCGCAATCTGCTTACAAACTTGAGCTTTAGCACCAGCGCGAGGAGGATCCAACACAACAACATCCGGATGCGCAAATCGGCGCACAATCTTAGATGACTCACTCGCCTTAAACACCTGCGATTCAAGCGTTTGCGCAACATCGCCTTCAAGCGCTTCAACAACATCCCTGCTAAGACCTGCGCGCCCAATGTTTCGCCTTGCATTCTTCACAGCAATCGGCGCACCCTCAATACTAAGAACGCGCGCTGGCTCTGCAGAACCAAGAGCGCCAGCAGCGCAAGAAGAATCTCCGCCAATATTAGCCAAAGTCGCAAGCGGAATCGTAAACAAACCAGATCCAGAATACAAATCCCACAAAACCGTATTCTTAGTGCGCCCACCAAGCGCAGAACGGACTAATCCCAAAACGTAGTTCACCAAATGTTCTGGAGCTGCGCGATGAATCTGCCAAAAACCACGCGCGTCAACATCGTAATCAAAAGTACGCGCACGCGATGAATCACCATCAACCGCAACGCGCACGCGCTCTCGCAACAAAGCCGATCCTGCAACCAACTCATCATTTACTATAAGCGCATAATTTTCGCCAATCGCACTAAGGAGCGCAGACTTATCACCAGAAATACCAAAGTCCAAGCCCTCAACTCGAGGCTCTGGAACAGCAAGGCGAATTTGCGAATTTGGCTCAAATTCTCGATTCCACAAATCCAAAGAATCCGCAACAGCTAAAACAGCGCGCGACGCAAGCGGCATAGTATCAATCGCAATGCGATCATGCGACTCACGCTTTCGCATAGACAATCGCCCTTCATCATCAGTAACCAACTCCATGCGCGTACGCCAATTAAATCCGTTAAGCTCCTCATCACCTGGCATTCGCTCAACTCTAACATCGTTATCCGCAACATCCATATGCGCTAAACGCTGGAATTGATTGGCAATTACGGAAGCCTTCCAACGAATCTGCCCAGGCAAAGAAACGTGAATTAAATCTGCGCCACCAACTCCGCCGCCTTGAGCCAAAGGACCAGCGAGCTTCCATTGCGGCTCCACACGATTCGCACTAGGCTCCAAAACTTCCACAACTTCACCGGTAAAAAAGTGCGCTTTTGCACGCATCGGCTCATCCATACGCACAATAACCAGCTCACCAGGCAGCGCAAATCGCACGAATACAACGCGTCCGTCAAGATGACCTACACATCTGCCTTGATCCGCATATCGCTCGATTCGCATCGTCACTTGCATAAGCTAACCCCTAGTTTTGCGTTTTGTTAGGCTGATTTTAGTTAAGCTGATTTTCTTCGCTCTGCTTCTCTTCATGATTTTTATGATGAAGTCGCATAAACGGCGTTGCAATAATCAAGTAAGAAACCCAAATTGCGAGCGCCCAGAACGGCAATCCCATAATCAAGCGAACGGTACCAAGCCACACAACGTGATTCGTCAAATATAATGGCACTTGCAAAACGAGCCTCAGCACAAAAACAGCAATCCACAATCCTGTCACATACATATACGCTCGCTTAAGCGGCTTATAATCGAGCCATTCGTGAAGCCACGCACCAAAGTTTTCTGTAGGCATTTTGCGAATTAACTCAATCACAATCCCTAAAGCAGGCACGCGCACAATCAGCGAAATAGCAAGAAGCGCACCATAAACAGCGTTCGTAATAAAGCCCATCATATAGTAGTCGCGCGCTTGGTGACTCGTCCACACCCAAACAAGGCAGATTCCAATGGAAATAAGTCCACTAATTGCTCCCATAAGCGATTGCCTCTGAATAAGACGAATCACAACTTGCAAAACAGCAATCACAGCTGCAACAATAACCGTTGTTTGCACATTTCGTGTTACAACGAAGCAAATAACAAACAGCAAGCCTGGAAGCATGGATTCGATTACGCCTCGAACGCCACCCATTGAATCAATTACAGAAAATGTAGACCCTTCGGCTCCGATTGAAGCCAATGTCGCTAGTCCTGAGCGTTTTTTGGTTCGCGCAGAATCGTTGGTTTGCGCAGAATCGTTGAGTTTTACTTCATTTGAAAACTCTTCTTCGGATTTCTGTAAAGATTCTTGTGAATCCATTCAATTAACTTTCTACTACTTGCATTATCTAATTTCAGCAAACATTGGACCGCGTGTAAGCGTAGTTTTTACTTCTACTTGTTGGTCGTAACCTAATGGTTTATCGTCTTTTTTTAGTGCATTATTAGCATCTTCATCAGACGTATTATTTTCCCCATCTTTACCGCTATTTTCTGCATTTAAAGCAGCTTCTTTTTCTTCTCTAGTTATTGGATCATGCATAGGAATAAAATCGCGAGGCGCAAGCGGCTCTTCACCACGATTTACAACAATCCCCTTAAACCATTCGTCTAATTGTTTTGTTTCGTTATTATTATCTGCAAGCTCTGTTGCTGCAGGTCCAGAGAATACTCCGCGAAGCATCCACCTAGGACCATCAACGCCAACAATACGCGTTGTAATGGTTTTTTCTCCAACTTTTACAGGTAACAGTAGCTCAGTACCAAATTCGCCTTGTACTGTACACGCTTGACTATTACCATCAAGCAAATCTTTGCACACTTCTAGCCAGATACCAGATGTTTTAGGGGCAGCAAAAGCTTCAACTTCTACGCTTGAAGAACCATAAGTTACTGTCATACCAAGAACTTGCGATGTTTCATGCTGCTTTTTTACTCGCAACTCAATGCCTTGAAAGTATGGAATATAGATTGAACCAAAATCTAGATAATCGCTAAAATCAGGAGCATCTTCATCATTGAAATCCCATGGACCAGTTTTTACCTCTACGATTTTGTCTTCAACTTTTGAAGATTTTTCTTCTTCATGTCGGCCAAATAACCAACCCATTATTCCTCATTTCTTAAAACAACAAATCTACAAAAATATATTTATTATTTATTATTGTAAATTGCCTAACCTCACCAGGATAGCACAAGCAAAGCACTGAAAAATTTGCGTATATAGTACATTCATATACACATGCGATTACTTAGTTACTTCACATTATGCAAATTAATACTTACGCATCACACGTCATACTTTATACTTAACGGCGCGTGATCAGACCATCGCGCATCATAGCTTTTAGCACGATCGATCACAAATCCGCGAGCGCTTTCCGCAATTTCAGGAGTTGCGAACTGGTAGTCTAATCTCCAACCAACGTTATTGTCGAAAGCTTTACCGCGCTGGCTCCACCAAGTGTATGGTCCTTGAATATCTCCTGCAAGCATGCGCATAACGTCCACAAATTCATATTCGTTAATCCAGCGATCAATATACGCACGTTCCTCTGGCAAGAATCCTGCACTTTTTTCATTAGCCTTAGCGTTTTTAATATCAAGTGAAGTATGCGCAATATTAAAGTCACCGCACAAAATCGCTTGATTTCCACCATTTGCCGCAATATTTCGAAGCTCCCCCAAACGTATAAGCATTGTGTCTAAAAAGCGGAATTTTTGTTGCATTTTTTGCGGATCGTCCACATTTCCAGCATGAACATACACAGAAGCAATAGTGATTTCATAGCCGTCAGGAGTACGCACGTCAGTTTCAACCCATCTACCAGAATCAACATCCTCACTTAAATCAGGCAAACCGTAGCGTTTTTCAACTACAGGAAGGGACGTAACTAGAGCTACTCCAGCTCGACCTTTTACACGGCAAACTTCATTTGTATAAGTAAAATTATCGTCTTTTATAGAATTTACGATATTTTCAGACGCACGATATCCCATTTCAATTTTTGTCATAATTGGGTCGATTGCATCCTGCGGAGCGCGCACTTCTTGCATACACCACACGTCTGGAGTATGCGCGTCAGACCAGTTAAGCATACCTTTGCGCTCAGCTGCACGAATACCATTTAAATTCGAAGTCGTAATTGTAATCATGTAATCAACTCTAATATGTACACAACACAAACAGCTCCATCACTAAACAACGGACATAAATCACGCAACCAACACAGATTACAAGTTATGGATTACTCAACCAATAAACACGGAATTAATAGAAAAATAAAAAGGTGCAGATTCTATAAAACCTGCACCTTTTCATCAGCTCGTACTATTTAGTCTAAACCAAGCTCCAAATTTCCTCCTGGAATTGCATCGAGCAAATCGCGAGTGTATTCCATCTGTGGATGATCGAATACCTCATCTGTAGTTGCATGCTCAACAAGCTTTCCATGCTGCATAACAACAACTTCGTCTGCAATCTGACGAACGACAGCCAAATCGTGTGTGATGAACAAATAGCTCAAACCACGCTCTGCCTGCAAATCGTTAAGCAAGTGCAAAACCTGATCTTGCACAAGCACATCCAAAGCAGATACAGCTTCATCGCAAACTATAACATCTGGGTCCAAAGCCATAGCACGAGCAATTGCAATTCGTTGACGCTGTCCTCCAGAAAGTTCGTTCGGGAATCGAGTCATAACTGAAGCAGGCATACGAACCATGTCTAGAAGCTCTACCACACGGTTTTTACGACTCTTTTTATCACCAATCTTATGAATACGCAGAGGTTCTTCAATTGAACGATAAATTGAGTACATAGGATCCAAAGAACCATACGGATTCTGGAAAACTGGCTGCACATGGCGACGGAAGTCAAGCAAATCCGCACCCTTTAAATCGGAAATATTCTTACCTTCGTAAGTAACAGTTCCACTTGTTGGCTTAAGAAGTCGCAAAACCATATTCGCAACGGTAGATTTACCTGAACCAGATTCACCAACGATAGCTAACGTTGTACCACGCTTAATAGAGAATGAAACGTCGTCAACAGCCTTAAAAAGCTCTTTCTTGCGAGGAAGCTTAAACTCACGAGTTAAGTGATCCACAGTAATAATATGCTCACTTTTTTCAAGAGTTTGCTCACCTACTACGTGATGCTCAAGCAAGTTATCAGCGTTACCACCGTGTTCTTTAACAGAAATAATGCGCTGAGAAGCTAAGCTTGGAGCGGCAGCAACAAGTCTCTTTGTATACGGATGCTGAGGATGCTGCAAAACTTCCAACGATGGGCCAGATTCAACAACACGACCCTTATACATAACAACAACATGCTGCGCGCGAGAGGCAGCCAAGCCTAAATCGTGTGTAATGAAGAGAACAGAAGTTCCGAGCGAATCAGTTAGTGTATGCAAATGGTCAAGAATACGCTTTTGCACAGTAACATCCAAAGCGGAAGTTGGCTCATCTGCAATAAGCAAATCCGGTCGGCAAGCCAAACCAATAGCAATCAAAGCGCGCTGACGCATACCACCGGAAAACTCATGTGGGAACTGACGTGCACGAGTTGCAGCATCTGGCAAACCAGCTTCGTCAAGCAAACCAGCAATACGATCTTCAACGCTTGCACCTACAACATACTTTTTGGCGATTTCCCAAGCTTTGTCGTCATTCACACCATATTTGATTAAATCGTCTGCTACGCGCCAACGAGTTTCAGAGCCTGGAACCCACTCTTTCTTGTAGTAATCAATAGCTTCATTGAACTTTTCAGCATTATTATGCTCATCAAGCCCAACTTCTTTCAAAGCTTTCTTAGCGACTTCAATCAAATCTGGTAATTCTTTAGAGCCAAGGAATGTTTCATCCTCATTGCTTTTGACTTGAACAGAATCGCCTGCAAGAGCCTCAGCTAATGAAGAACGCTTCTCGTGATCAACGTCAACACCATTTGCGATTAATGCTTCTTTAACTTGTTCGCCAATACGCCACACAGGGTTCAAGTTGCTCATAGGATCCTGCGGAACTAGACCCATTGCAGTACCTCGCAAAGCAGCAATCTCTTTTGGCTTCAAACTGCTAATTTCTTTACCCTTGAGCTTAATAGATCCACCTGTAACATGACCGGCTCCAGGAAGAAGACCAAGAACAGCCATTGCAGAAGTGGACTTTCCTGAACCAGATTCACCTACAATTGCAACCCACTGACCAGGATAAACACAGAAGCTAGCATCTCTAACAGCATGAACAGCTTTTTTTGAGTCTGTTGTGAAATCAACCTGGAGATTTTTTACTTCCAACAATGGCCCTTGCTCTAGCTGCATGGCGCGAATGTCTATATCTTTACGTGTTGTATTCATAAGTTTTATTCCTCCACGCTAAATTCACGCCTTACGGCTCTTCGGATCTAATGCATCCTTTACAGCATCACCCATCATAATAAAGGCGAGCACAGTAATTGCGAGTGCAATAGACGGATAGAACAAGACTTCTGGGTTCGTAGTAAGAACATTTCTAGCGGTAGAAATATCTCCACCCCAGCTGACGGTAGTACTTGGTAAACCAATTCCAAGGAAGCTTAATGTTGCCTCCAACACAATATAAGTTCCAAGCGAAGTTGTTCCAACAACAATGATTGGAGCCAAAGAGTTCGGGATAATGTGTTTGAAAAGATTACGTATTGGAGTAGATCCTAAAGCAGTAGATGCGGTATTGAATTCAAGATTTTTTGATTCCATAACAGCGCTTCGTGCAATACGAGCAACGCTAACCCATCCAAAAAGCACCATAACAAGCACAATTTTCCAAATTGATTTAGATGTACGGAACATTTGTAAAACTACGATTGCACCAAGAAGCATTGGTAAGGCCAAGAAGATATCAGTTATTCGGCTGAGAATAGTATCAACCCAGCCTCCGAAGAATCCTGCTAACGCACCAATCAAAGAACCAACAAGTACAACCAAAATAGTTGCAAGCAAACCAACACTTAGCGATGTACGAGTACCATAAACAACTCGAGCATAAATATCGCAACCTTGCATATCAAAACCAAATGGATGCGCGGCTGAAGCTGGCTCAAGAGAGTGTTCCAAAACGCAATAATTAGGATTGTGCTTTGTAAGAATGCTTGGGAAGAATGCAACAAAAATAATTGCAATAATCAAAACTGCAGAAACAATAAACAATGGATTCCTGCGCAAAGTTCTCCAGGTATCTGCCCACATACTCGTTGCAGCAGCGGATTCGTCTACGGAATCCACTTCCTGAATAGGCGTATCGTCTAATGGTGCAACGTAGCGTTCTTGCCCCGGTAATATATTGCAATTTGAAGCATTATTTGCAATCAAATCATTTTTCATCAAATTATCTTCCATAGTGTACTCCCCTCACGCGTAACGAATGCGCGGATCAAGAGCCGCGTACAACATATCAACAAGAAAATTGCTAAATACAAATATCAATGTCAAAAGCGTGACAATGGAAACAACAAGGTTTCCTTCTCCTTTTAGAATCCCTTGATATGTGAGGAATCCAACGCCATGAATGTTGAAGATTGTTTCCGAAATCATTGCACCGCCCATAAGAGCACCCAAATCCTGGCCTAAGAAGGTGACGACAGGTATAAGCGAGTTGCGCAAAACGTGGCGAACAATAACAGAGCCTTCTTTTAAGCCCTTTGCACGAGCTGTACGCACGTAATCAAGCGAAATATTTGAAGAGATTTCAGATCTTGTAAGTCGAATGATATACGCCATAGACACAGAACCAAGAACCATTGCAGGAAGAAGCAAATCGAAGAATCCAGGATCGTTACTAGCTGTAACTGGTAATATACGCCATTTAACACCAAATAAGTATTGTCCTACGAAACCTGTCACAAATGTTGGAACAGAAATAAGAAGAAGTGATACAACCAGGATCACACTGTCATACCACTTGCCTTTCTTCAAACCTGAAATTATGCCAAATATGACACCAAATATTGCTTCGAAAGCGAATGCCATAATTGCTAGTTGAACAGTAACTGGGAATGCACGACCAATTTCATCGATAACTGGTTGACCTGCAAAAGTATGACCAAAATCGAGGGTAAGAGCATTCTTTAAGAATAGTAAATATTGAATAATAAATGGTTTATCTAAGTTATACTCGGCTCGTATTTGTGCAGCCACTGCAGGATTAACAGGTTTTTCTCCAAACATTGCTTTTACTGGATCTCCAGGCAAAGCAAATACTAAAGCATAAACTAATAATGTTGTGCCGAGAACAACAGGAATCATCTGCAAAATACGACGCAGAATGTACTTACCCATCGAATTCTCCTTGAATTGTTAAAACTTACTCAAAAAACAACAAAGTGCCGCTCCAGCTCAATAGTTTTATTTAACTAGTTTAGCTGGAGCAGCAATTTCGCAATAAGCGATATCAAATTATTGAGAGGAACCAACTAGTGTTACTTACTAACTTTCTAAAAAGTATGTAACACTATGCTGTTTTCTTAATTAGCTACCAGCTTATTTGTGAAGCTGATAGTACAGCGGCATATTCTGCCAATCCATTGTGAAGCCCTTCAAAGTTGGAACCATCACAGCCTTAGCGTTCGAGTAGAACAATGGGACAGATGGAAGATCCTCAAGAAGGATTTCGTTTGCTTGCTGATAGAGCTTAATAGCCTCTTCTGGCTTAGAAGATGCAGCTTTCTTAAGTAAATCGTCGAACTTTGGATTCTTATAATCACCTTCGTTGGAGCCATTGCCATCAGCTGCAACGGAAGCAAATTCCTGAGTCAAGTAATTTTCTGCACTTGGATAATCTGGCATCCAACCTGCACGCCATGCACCCTTAATCTGACGCTTAGCGCAAGCATTACGGAATTCCTGGAATGTAGGAATTGGAGTGGTTTCAGCCTTGATTCCGAGATTATTCTTGAGGGAATTCACAACAGCATCGAACACAGACTTTGCATTTCCATCGGCATTGTAGGAGAAAGTAAGAGATCCATCATACTTAGAAATCTTATCTGCCTTAGCCCAAAGTTCCTTAGCTTTCTTTGCATTAAATTCTACGTTCTCGTGACCCTTAAGATCAGCCTTATAGCCTGGAGTCAATGGAGAAGTAAATTCGTTTGCAGGAGAAGCAGTGCCATTGAGAATCTTGTCGATAATCACCTTACGATCTATAGCCATAGAAATAGCTTGACGACGAAGCTTACCTTCTTCAGTCTTTACATCGAAGTGTGGGAGGCTTGAAGGAATAGTGAACTGCTGGATTACAGAACCTGGACGGTTGTAAGCCTTAACAGTTGTATCCTTCTGGAAAGTCTTAGTTTGGGTATCTGGAATATTATCAGTCATATCGAGGTTTCCAGCCTGCACATCGCGGTATGCAGCGTTACCATCTGTATAAACCTTGAAAGTTACGCCATCATTCTGAGCTTTGCGCGGACCATTGTAATCAGGATTCTTTACAACTTCGATCTGCTTGTTGTGATCCCAAGACTTGAACAAGTATGGACCAGAAGAAACAGGCTTTTCGCCATAAGCCTTTGGATCCTTGTAGAAGGATTCCGGAAGTGGAGCAAATGCCAAGTAGCCAACCTTAATTGGGAATACAGAATCTGGCTGTTCCAGATCAACGGTAAAAGTATTTTCATCAACAACCTTCAAACCAGAAAGCTGTTCGTCACCCTTAGTACCATCCTTCTGCAAATCAGCATAACCCTTAATGGTTTGGAAGAAGGAAGCACACTTCTGAGCATTCTTAGCGTTAGCGACGAAGCTCCAAGCCTTCACAAAGCTTTCGGCTGTAATAGGAGTGCCATCGCTGAACTTCTTTCCTTTCTTAACCTTCACGGTGTACTGGGTAGCATCAGCATTTGGAGTGATGCTTTCAGCATCCTCATTTACAGGATTACCCTTTTCATCGAAAGTTACCAACGTGGAATTAACCAACATGGCAGGACGAGCGCCAGCATTTTCGTTAATGTTTCCAGGGACTAATTCGTTTTGTGGCTCAGAGTTTGAAACGGTAATAATAACCTTGCCACCGTTTGTTTGTGCATTCTTAGCGGAAGAGCCACAGCCACCAAGTAACATTGCCAGCGAGCAGGCAGCAGCAGCGAAAGCCAAAGCCCTATTCTTCATATATTTTCTCCTAACGTCTGGTAGGCAGGATTGTCATATCACAAAAAAGCCAAGCATCAGCTAAAACATAAAAATCCATCCGGTTTTTATTGCCAGATGGATTCTCGCAAGCCAATGACGAGGCCTCTTCGTTGATTAAAATTCAATGATACGTATTTTTACAAACAATGCAATAGTAAAAGAAAATTGAAAAAAATATTGTATATTAGTAATAATTAATTATTTAAGTCTAGATTTAATTATAAATACCGAAAATTTTATTATTTATATAGTAAAATTTATTGTTTTTTACAGGTATATGTATATTACAAAAATGTAAATTAACATATTTATTATGTAAAAAACATGTTAAATATGAATAATTGAATACTTAAAGCATTTAATATCATGCACGCGGAAAAGCTTGAGAATACTTACGTTTTAAAGATTCAATAGAAACATGAGTGTAACGCTGAGTAGTATTAAGCGATGAATGACCCAATAATTCCTGCACTTCGCGTAAATCTGCCCCTCCATTCAACATATGCGTAGCAGCACTATGCCGCAAAGCATGAGGAGAAATATCCGGAACATGCGCACTCTTAGCCTCATCATGCACAATCCGCCTTACCAAACGCTGATCGATACGCTTTCCGCGAGTACCAAGAAATACTGCCTCTTCAACAGAATTCCGCAATAAAATTTCTCGTCCATCTTTAGAAATCCAAGCAGATAAAGCTTTATAAGCAGGAACCCCAAAAGGCACAACACGCTGCTTATTTCCCTTACCAGTAACTTTTATAGTGTGCGAGGAAAAATTAATATCCTGAATATTTAAACTAGTAAGCTCACCAACACGAATACCAGTCGCATATAAAAGCTCCAGAATTGCAGCATTGCGAAGTCCTACAGCTTTCTGATTTTTGGTACACGAAGATGAAACATTAGCTTTAGAATCAACATTATTCATTAATGATTCTGCTTGATGTTCATCCAAAACAGATGGTAGCATGTTTTTAATTTTTGGCGTCATTAAAATTTCTGCAGGATTACTGCTTATGTATTCAACATGCTGACACCACGCAAAAAAACCACGCACCGCAACTACTTTGCGAGCCAAACTTGAACGCGCATGACTTCGCGACTCATCAGCCATCCACGAACGCAAATCATCCGTAGTAAGCTCTGAAATATTATTAAATCCGTGCCGATTACACCATGCTAAACATTGCAAAATATCACTGGCATAAGCTTTCTGCGTGCGTTCACCCAAGCCTTTATTAGCACGAACATAATCAATATAATCATCTATTAAACTCATATATTTAGAAGGTAAACCTAAGAAATTTTCAGAAACAAATTTATTGTTGCTCATGCTTAACTCACCCTTCCATAAAAGTTTAAAACAAAACGTTTGCCATATACTTCAGTCACATGCATAATACAACAAGGAGCATGTTATGAACACACAAACACGGAATTCAACTACACTACCGAAGCAAATACCTGCAGGCTCGCGCATAGTAGTAAGAACTTACAAAATTATAGAAAACAATAACGATGGAACACAAAAAATCGAGTACCATGATGCGATCGGGCACGTACTCGAGTGGGACGGGGTAATGCTTCATTTACTTCGAGATCCTGCAGCAAACGGCACTAGAGCTGCCGAAGAAATGTTCATTGACGCCAAAACTATTTACCGATTAAAGCCAATCCCAGAACGCAAATTTCAAAAACCGCTTAGTGTGTAGTAATACTTCATTTTTTCTATTCGTGTGGTAGAGATTTGAGATTTTTCGCACTGAGCGCGGCGAACGTCAGAGCCGCAGGCTGCTGATTCGCCAAGCGAAGAAGAAAAATCGAAAAATCTCTGCAATGAGCACGGTTATTAACGAATTAGCATGCAGAGTTTGGGGGATTTCTCTACGAGCGCTAAAAGAGGACTGAGAAGCTACATTCTTTAAAGAAAGGCGAACACACTGAACTCTTTTAGCAGCAAGAGCGCCCGAAGGACGGGACGCGCGAGGAGAGAGATCCCCCAAAACTCGCGCCACAGCAAAGAGGAACTCACATTATAAGTTGTTTAGCGAACTATCTGCGCGCAATAGTAGTTGCGAAGATTCGTTGGTATTAAATCCGTAAAATTCAATAATGGATTCACCTGAGCGCGCGGATTCTAGTAATTCCTGCTGCCAATTGATTTGAGAATCATACTTCCACAATCTGCTATTTGCATCATCATTTTGCTTAGCATCGTCGCTTTGTTGCGTACTAGTTTTAGATGAGTTGCGCTGCTGGTATTTATATTCTCTCCAAGATTGAGCTTTAGCAAAAAACTCTTGCTCTAAAGCATCCGCGGTTTCAACATCATTATCTAACATATTTGCAGCAAAAGTTAGCTCAGAAATTACGGAACGCAATAATTTCGCAGTATTATGCCGATTTTCACTTACCATAGCACGAGTGCGTTGAGGATCAGTAAGAGCAACTCGTGTCATATCTCGCCAGGAACCTGCAGATAGTTGTAAAGCAATAGCACGATTAGATTGTTCGCACAAAACATTTGCGAGAGCAGTTGCAACAACGTGAGGCATGTGAGAAATAAGAGCTGCAGAATTATCGTGCGTTGCATCATCCAAAACTATTGCGCGATTCTTGCATAGCGAAACAATCATTTGCAAAACATTGCAAACTCGCCAAAACTCAGTAGAATCATCAACAGTTAAAGCCCACAAAGCACCATTTAAAAGCTCATCACTAGAAGCTTTCCAACCAGTAAATTCACTACCAGCCATCGGATGCGCACCAACGTAGCAATCTTGCAAACCTGCGTCTTTTACTTGCTCTCGAACTAAAGTTTTTACGCTGCCAACATCGCTAATAGTTGTGCAAGATTTGTCAATATAAGGTGCAATTTCATGCAAAATACTTGGCATAGCAGCTAAAGCATTGCATAAAATCAAAACATTTGGACGAAGTTTTGCTAAATCCTGCACTTTTTCTACGCAAGTAATTCCTAAACTTTTAGCTTCGTCATAAGGCTCATTATGACGATTCCATGCATATACGTTGCAATTTGCCAGTTTAGCAAGTCGTTTTGCAAGAGATCCACCAATAAGACCAAGACCTACAATGCCAACAGAAAATTTTTGCGAAAATTCAGCATCTTCTACCATAATAATTCTCTTTCTGCACGCATTACGTTCAAATTACGTAAAGCATCAACTGAAGGTTCAACGCACACTCCACCATGAGGTAGCATCCAATCATTCATCACCGGATTCTTGCGTTTATCAGAAGAATACACTGCTAAAACTCGAACCCAATCACCATGTTCAACAACCTCTTGAATCATAGCTTTACACGTAGAATCCCAAGGAGCAGCATCAACAGTTGCAATAAAACTGTATAAACCATCCTGCCCTTTAATTGGTCTAGACATAAAGGAAGTCATATTAAGGCCATGATCTCGCACAACATCAAGCAAATTTGCTAACACTCCAGCACCTGTAGAACGCGGAATAAACGCAATAATTGATGAAAAAGATGAAAAATTTTCGCGTTGCGTATTAACAAAATTTAAAGCCTGATCTCGAGGAGCTAACACTAAAAATTCAGTGCGCGCGCCAGAAAAATCTTCAACTGCTTCGCTCACAATCTGCCTATTGTATAAATCAGCACAAATTTTAGGACATAAAGCAACTTCGCCAGGAACTAAATCCCTACAAGCAGCAGCATTTGAAGACGCAGTTTTTTCTTGTAAACCGCGCTCTTGAGAAAACTTACGACATTGCGCTAACGCGTGAGGGTGAGCAACAATAGTAGAGCAGTTATCGATTGAATCTGATTTGCAAACAACAGCATCAAAACTAATATCAACGCCTATTCGAGCAATACCAACCATATTCTTTGCATCAATGAGTAAATCTAAATTAGGTATTACAACGCCTTCAATATTGTTTTCCCACGCAATAACACCCCAATGGTGATGCTCTTCAATTTCACTAGCAATACTAAGAACATTCTCGCAAGCAGTTGGAATAAGTCGCAAATTATCAAATGATTGACATTGTTCTTGAACTTTTAAAGATGCATGATGAGTAAAAGAACCTTCCGGTCCTAAATAGCATAATTTACGAGCACTCTGACTGTTCTTATTACCATTCATGACTATTCCTTAAAAACTGTTGCAGTTAAGAATATTGTAATCAAGACTACTGTAAAAAATACTGCTTAATACTGCTTTTTATGCAAAATTGAGCTTAAATTATTGCAAATTCTTTACTTATTTTACTATTCAATAACAAACCAACGCTGAGGCATACAAAGCAAAACTAAGTGAGCAACAAGAATGCCGAAAAGCCAAAAATATCCAACATATTGCGAACACCATGGTAACGGTATTGTGAAACCAACAGGTACAAGAATTGCACTACCAACAAAATCTAAAGCAATAAGCCAAGCTACGAATGAAAAAACTATTGCGTGAATAAATAATCCACTCCAACCACTACGAGATCTTGCACACCAAGCAGACAAAAATAGCAAAAGCATAGATAATGCAAATCCGTAAGGAATATTATCCACTGCACCGCAGCGATGAGCAAACGTACCAATCAACGCGCATATTAGCGCAGAAACACACGTGGTCGCATACCTGCCCCACGAAGGCAAGCGATGCGACCACGGTTTCGACGACATAATAAGCCTAACGTTCCATCACTAATTGGTATATCGCGATTATCATGCAGCGTTGTTGTTTTGACGACGCTGCTTAGCACGCCACTTGTACCACTCATCGCGGCTCAAAATAATCTTGCGCACGCGAATTGCTTCAGGCGTAACTTCCACGCACTCGTCTTCGTTAGCGAAGTCAAGAGACTCTTCCAAGCTCATCTTAATTGGTGGAGTTAAAGTTTCAAGCACGTCAGCAGTTGAAGAACGCATGTTAGTCATGTGCTTAGCAAGCGTAATATTTACATCCAGCTCATCTGGTTTATTGTTAATACCAACGATTTGTCCTTCGTAAACTGGGCTTTGTGGATCAACGAAGAAGATACCACGAGCTTGCAAACGCTGCATAGCATAAGGAGTTGCAACACCCTTGCGATCGCAAACCATGGAACCATTCTGACGAGTCACAATCTGACCAGCCCATGGAGCATAACCAGCGGAAATAGAGCTTGCAATACCAGTTCCGCGAGTAGCAGAAAGCAAGGCAGTGCGGAAACCGATAAGACCGCGAGAAGGAACAGTAAATTGCAAACGAACCCAACCAGAACCGTGGTTGCTCATAGAATCCATACGACCCTTACGATCAGCCATAAGCTGAGTGACGGTACCCATGTATTCTTCTGGGACATCAATCGTAGTGCTTTCCATAGGCTCATTAATTTGACCATCAATAGTCTTGGTAACGACCTGAGGACGACCAACTGTAAGCTCGTAGCCCTCGCGACGCATCTGCTCAGCTAACACAGCCAAAGCAAGCTCGCCACGACCTTGAACTTCCCAAGCATCTGGACGCTCAGTTGGAATAACCTTAATAGAAACGTTACCAATAAGCTCGCGATCCAAACGATCCTTAATCATACGAGCAGTAAGCTTATGATCTTTGCCTTCAGTTCCAGCAAGAGGAGAATCGTTCACGCCGAAAGTCATAGAAATTGCAGGATCGTCGACATGAATCAATGGAAGCGGCTTTGGATCATTCTGGTCAACGATAGTTTCACCAATCATAATGTCGTTTACGCCAGCAACAGCCACAATATCGCCAGGACCTGCAGAAGCTACAGGAGTGCGCTCCAAACCTTGAGTGCGAAGAAGCTCAGAAACACGGAAGTTTTCAATGGAACCATCGACACGAGAAAGACCGTAAGTCTTGCCCTTTTCCAAAGTACCGTTGTAAATTCGCACTAAACCAAGACGACCCAAGAAGTCAGAGGAATCAATGTTTGCAACATGAGCTTGAAGAGGAGCGCCTTCTTCGTATTCAGGAGCTGGAATGTTTGAAATAATAGAATCAAACAATGGCTCCAAATTATCATTATCCGGAAGAGCACCATTCGCCGGCTGATTAACAGAAGCATAACCAGCTTTAGCAGCGCAATAAATTACTGGCAAATCAAGCAAAGCGTCGAGATCGAGGTCAATACCTTCCTCAACAACATCCTGAGCCAAGCCAAGAAGCAAATCTGTAGATTCGCCAACAACTTCTTCAATACGAGCATCTGGACGATCTACCTTATTTACGCACAAAATAACAGGAAGCTTAGCTTCCAAAGCTTTACGAAGCACAAAGCGAGTCTGTGGAAGAGGACCTTCAGAAGCGTCAACCAACAAAACAACGCCGTCAACCATAGAGATACCACGCTCGACCTCACCACCGAAATCAGCGTGACCTGGAGTATCAATAACGTTAATAGTGATACCTTCTGGATGACCATACTTTTCAGCTAATGGACCTGTGTACTGAACAGCAGTGTTCTTAGCAAGAATAGTAATGCCCTTTTCGCGTTCCAAATCATTGGAATCCATAACGCGATCTGGAACTTCTTCACGCTCAGAAAATACGTGCGACTGCTGAAGCATGGCGTTTACCAGAGTGGTCTTACCGTGGTCTACGTGCGCCACAATTGCCACATTTCGAATATCACCGCGAACAGTCATCACAAACCTCTTCCATTCTTCGCGTTTAAGTAATTACTAACATGCAACCATTTAAGCTATAAACATCAGCTAAAACAGTAGCCATATACCTTATTGACGAGCGCCCAAATAGGTAAGCTGCCAAACCGCACCGATTTTACTAGCGAGCTAAGACAGCTTTACAAAACATACTAACGCAGAATCACAAGAACTTAAGCAACAACGCCTTTAGCAATAAGCTCACGCGCAACTTCGCGGTACTCTTTTGCAGTCTTGTGTTCAGGAGCAAAAATAGTGATAGGAACTGCAGCAACTGTAGAATCTGGCAGCTTAATAGAACGCGAAATCACGGAATGCAAAACTTTATCTTGGAAAGCTTCGTAAATGCGCTGTAAGACTTCTTCGCTATGCAAAGTGCGTGTATACATAGTAACCAAAACGCCAAATACTTTAAGATTTGGATTAATACGAGATTGTACCTTCTCAATTGATTGCATAAGAAGAGCCACGCCTCGAAGAGCAAAGAACTCTGCAGCAAGTGGAATAATCACGCCATCAGCTGCTGTTAACGCATTTACAGTAAGCAAACCGAGAGAAGGCTGGCAATCCACTATAATAACATCGTATTCGTCGCGCACTTTGCGTAATACACCTGCCAATATTTGCTCTCGTCCTACTTCGGTTACTAACTGAACTTCAGCTGCAGATAAATCAATATTTGCAGGAATAATATCAATATTTTCTGTTTCAGTATGACGAATTACATCATGCACGTCTACAGACGAATCAAATAATGCCGTATAAACTGTATTATCAAGCGCATTTGCGTTAATTCCAAGTCCAACTGTTGCGGCACCTTGCGGATCGAAATCAACAATCAAAACGCGACGACCATACTGACTTAGTGCGCCAGCAATATTAATGGAACTTGTAGTTTTACCAACTCCACCTTTCTGGTTGCACATTGCAATAATGCGAGCAGGACCGTGTGAAGTTAACGGCTCTGGTGCATGAAAAGTTTCGTATTCGCGTCCAAGTAAATCAGTAGGCATGCTCCCCACTTTATCAACAGGTATACTCACGAAACTCTGAGCATAAAATTATTTAGCTCGAGGATGACTCATTACGTAAGCTTCAACTAATGCGTCAGGACTAATATGCGTATAAATTTGAGTTGTTGTAACTGAAGCATGTCCAAGTAACTCTTGAACTGTGCGCACATCAGCACCACCTGCAATAAGATGCGTGGCAAGAGAATGGCGCAGCGTATGCGGATGCAATGGTTTGTCAAGTTTTGCACGCTCGCCAGCTTGCGTTACTATTGCCCATGCTGATTGGCGAGAAAGTGCATTACCTCTCTTATTTAAGAAAATTGTGTGCAATTCACGTTTGCCCTTGGACGCTAATTCTGGGCGAGATTTCTCCATATAGTTACGAAGAGCACGAACAGCACACCCACCAATCGGAACTAAACGCTGCTTAGAGCCTTTACCTGTAAGTTTTACAACGGACTCATTTAAATCAATATCTTCGAATTTTACGCCAACTGCTTCCGAAATTCGCGCTCCAGTAGCGTATAAAAACTCAAGAAGCGCAGTATCTCTAATCGAAATAGCATCGGAACTTCCAAAATTTCCTGCAGCTTCAATAACTCTATTTACTTCTTCAATACTTAAAACATCCGGTAAGTAGTCTGCTTGTTTTGGAGCTTTTACTTGCGCTGAAACGTCAGCTTGTATGTCACCATGAGCAAGCATAAAGCGATGCCACTCGTGAATACTTGCAAGTCGACGCGCAACTGTCCTAGTCCCCAACCCTAATTCATTCAAAGTTCGAATGTATGATTCAATATCTAATTGAGAAATAGTAGTAATATCTTTTATTTTTCGTTCGTCGTAAAGCCAGCATGTGTAATCTTGCAAATCTGAAGCGTATGCAGATACTGTTTTTTTAGAAAGACCACGCTCAATATCAATATGCGCAATAAAGCGTTGAATATGAAGTGCAAACTCTTCAGGAATATTATTTTTCCTATTGTCAGAATCAAGATTTGAGCGCATAAAAATAATTATAGCTAATAAGTAAATTTGTTGATTTAAAAGAAAAAGCCCACCTAAATTGGTGGGCTTAAAATAGAACTCTATTAAAGCAAAATCAGGCTTCAACTGGAGCGTTTACATCAGCTGGCAATGCAGCCTTAGCAGCTTCAACAACAGCCTTGAAAGCTTCAATATCGGAAACTGCGAGCTCAGCAAGAGCGCGACGATCCAATTCGATGCCTGCCAAGTGCAAGCCCTGAATGAAGCGATTGTAGGTGATGCCTTCAGCGCGAACTGCTGCGTTAATGCGCTGAATCCACAACTTGCGGAAATCACCCTTGCGAGCCTTGCGGTCGCGGAAGTTATAAGTAAATGAGTGGAGCAGCTGTTCCTTTGCCTTGCGATAAAGACGGGAGCGCTGACCGCGGTAGCCAGAAGCCCTCTCAAGAACAACGCGACGCTTCTTGTGAGCGTTTACTGCGCGCTTTACTCGTGCCATAAGTATTCCTCAGCTTTCTTAAAAATTTTCGATTGCGTATTCGTTTACAAGCAATTCTTACTTGTTACTTACTTAACGAGCAAGCCCTTAAGCTTCTTGCTCTGCGCAGTAGCCAATACTTTATCTTCAGAAAGAGCACGACGCTTACGAGCCGACTTGTGCTCCAAGTTGTGGCGCATGGCGCTACCATCGTGCATCACCTTACCGGTACCGGTAAGACGAACGCGCTTGGACGCTGCGGAATTAGTTTTCATCTTCGGCATTGCTGCCCTCCTTGTGATGTTGATCGGATTGCATAGCATTTACTGCAGCTGCAGCTTGTGACTGAACCTCTTGCTTAGCTGCAAGACGAGCAGCCTGACGAGCTTGACGCTCAGCGCGAGATTCAGCGCCACGACGACGTTGCTCAGACTGTGTATGAATTTTCTTGCCTTTTGGAGCAAGAGTCATAATAATATTTCGACCTTCTTGCTTTGGCGCAAACTCTACTGTGCCACTTTCAGAGACCTCATCTGCAAGTCGGCGCAACAATTCAACGCCACCAACCGGACGAGATTGCTCACGGCCACGCAACATAATAGTTACTTTTACCTTGTCTCCGCCGTTCAAGAAACGAAGCACATGACCTTTCTTCACATCGAAATCGTGATCGTCGATCTTAAGGCGGAAACGAATTTCCTTAACCTCTGCGACGGTTTGATTACGACGTGCTTCACGAGCCTTAATCTTTTCGTTGTACTTGTACTTACCGTAGTCAATAAGCTTGGCTACTGGAGGCTTAGCAGTAGGCGCAACTTCGACAAGATCGAGGTTAGCTTCCCTTGCAAGGTTTAACGCGACAGAGGTTGCGATAACTCCCACTTGCTCGCCCTTTGGACCAATAAGGCGCACCTGAGGGACTCGAATTTCCTCGTTAATGCGTGGTTCGTCGCTAATGATGACTCCAATCCTTCTAAATACTTGTAAGATGTAATACACCAAGAAGTCCAAGAGCTTAAGATTCACTACTTCATATCAATAAAACGCTATATAACAGCGCAGCAAGCAGCACAAGAAGCTAACTTGCGTGACCGAAGTCATGAACCCGAAACCACAGTAGGCTTCCAGGTGGGGACATCCCACTTTCTTGATTACTCAAGCCGAATATCTATTCTACTAGAAGCCTTGACAAAAAGGCAGTCAACACACGAAACGTGTTTTGACTGCCACAAATCAAAGCTAGAACTATGCGATTTCTACGCTAACTGCATTGGCTCAGGCTTCAATCCATCGTGATTAAAGTACACATCATACCAAGTCAGGAATGTGTAAACTGTCCAAATCTTACGGCGATCGTCATTTTTCTTTGCATAATTATCGTCAATCATACGAAGTAAAGCATCTCTATCGAAGAATTTAGCAGCATCGTCACTTTCAAACGTCTTACGAACAATCTTATAAAAACGCTCCTCACGCAACCAATCCTTAACTGGCACAGGGAAACCAAGCTTTTCTCTGTCATACCAAGCTTTTGGCAAATGACGGGAAGCAGCTTGTCGGAAAGCAAACTTCGTATTTTCATCAGTAATTAAATACTTAGTAGGAACTTTTTCTGCAACATCCATAAGAACACGATCAAGCAAAGGCACGCGAAGCTCCAAAGAATGTGCCATAGTCATTTTATCTGCCTTAAGCAAAATATCTCCTGGCATCCATTGATGCATATCAAGATATTGCTTTTTCTTAATTTCAGAAAGTCCCTTACCGGCAATTCTATTGTAAATAGCATCGACAATGCTGCGAACGCTAGGACCCTTGCGATACTCAGGTTTCAAAAGTTTTACAGCATCTTCCTCATTGAAAACCTTTGACTGACCGATAAAATGCTCCTCAGCTGGAGCCAAATTAGCGTACAAATGCCACGCTCCGTGGAAATGCTTACCCTTTGCAGCTCGACCAATCGCGTAACGCAACTTTTTTGGCAACTTTGCAAGCATGCGAGTCACAACTTTAATAAGTTTAGAACGCGTGTGAACACCATAATCAATGTATCCTGCAAATAATTCATCTGCTCCCTCACCGCTTAGCACAACGCGTAAATCTTGCGAAGCTAATTTTGCAAGGAAGAATAATGGGACGCAAGAGAAATTAGAATCAGGTTCGTCCAAATACCACTGAATTTGTGGGAAATAACGGAATGCGTCAGCAGCGTCAATAATTTCAGATTTATTGTTTAAGCCAATAATTTTTGCCAATTCGCTTGCTTGTTTGGATTCATTGTATCTTCCACCAGCAAAACCAATAGAATATGTGTGTTCAGGGCGTGCAACAGCTGCAACATAACTTGAATCAACTCCAGAAGAAAGGAACGAACCAACTTCAACATCCGCAATTTGGTGAGCTTGAACAGAATCACAAACTGTTTTATCGATAGAATCAACTAATTCATTCAAGCGTTGCTTTGTTTCTTTGAAATTAGGATCGTAATATTGCTCAATCTTCATTTCGCCATTCTTATACGTGAAGCAATTACCTTCACGCAGCTTAAAAACGCCCTTGAAGAAAGTTTCGTTAATTGCAGGATATTGGAATGTCATAAACGGCTTAAGCGCATTTTCGTTAAGTTCCTTCTTAAAATCTGGATGGCGCAGTAAAGATTTAATTTCGGATCCGTACATAAAAGTACCATTCATTTGCGCATAATAAAAAGGCTTAATACCGAAATGGTCGCGAGCGCCGAACAATTCTTGAGTACTCTTGTTCCAAATAACGAATGCAAACATTCCGCGTAAACGATTAAGTAAGCCTTTACCCCACTCTTCGTAGCCGTGCACTAATACTTCTGTATCGCAATCAGTATGGAAAGTGTGACCAGCTTTAATAAGTTCTTCGCGAAGTGGCTTGTAGTTATAAATCTCACCATTGAAAGTAACTGCAAGATTCCCATCCTCGTTGTACATAGGTTGGGATCCACCGTGAAGATCTATAATGCTAAGTCGACGAAAACCGAGTGCTGCGTGTTCGTCAATCATAGTTCCATATTCGTCAGGACCACGATGCGCAATCACATCTGTCATATCTTTTACAATTTGGCTTTTGACGTTAATTGGGGTGTCATTAATGAACCCTGCAATTCCGCACATTTATTTCTCCTCGTAGAATATACAACACAGCATTACGTTAGTCTACTAGCAAATAATTAACGAAAATCCATAATAACTTGGAAAATCTAACTTGCCATGCAATACTACACCAAGCACTTTATGTTAAGCGAGTATTAGTTTAAAAATTCCTGTATTTGCCGGAATAAAAACAATCAAATGCGCTAATATCAAATCCGAAAAATGGCATAAAACGTAGTCAAATGTTGGTTGACACTACGCTTATAAACTCTTGTTATAAATGTATGTCATCAGTACAAATGCAGCGTTATTATGTTGTTATGGAACCTTTGCAACGCTGCGTAGTATTAGCAGCAGGAGATTATTACGATCATACGCGTGAGCATGTGCCAGATCGCGCTTTAACAATTGCAGCTGATGGAGGCTGGGATCATGCATGTAAATTAGGTTTGCATGTAGATGCACTTATCGGCGATTTTGACTCTGTTAGATTAAAACTCCCTACTGATGCAGTTATTACTAGATTGCCTGCAGAAAAAGATGATCCGGACTTACTTTCTGCGTTAAAAGTTGGTTGGGCTAAAGGCTCTCGAGAATTTCATATTTTTGGAGGATTAGGTGGTCGAGTTGACCATACTATTTCTAATATTCAACTTATGGTTCGTTTAGCGCGCCGCGGCGGAATTGGATTCTTGTACGGCGACGGTCAAATTGTTACAGCAATACATGATGGATCTCTTGATTTTCCAGCATCATCTGGAAATGATTTGCGCATAGTTTCCGTTTTTTCTCATACTCCAGTTTCTAATGATGTAAATGAAGTTGGATTAAAGTATCAGCTTAAACACGCAACCATGCATGGAGATGCAGTACAAGGTTTAAGTAACGAATTATTAAATGATACGCCTGCTCATATTGACGTTCATGAAGGAACACTTATTGTAACATTCCCTATTAATGCTCCATTACCACAGGTGAGCTGGTTTAAAAGACCAATTGGAGATTTAGGCGAAGTCGATACTTCTATATCTGAGGCATTAGCAGTTCCTCTTGAAAGCGAGACTACTCCAACATATTCGACTACTGCAGCTGCTGAAGCAATGACGTATAACGAATAGGCGCAAACTTTAGTTTATGCAAATGGCTGACGAGGTTCTTTTACTTGAAAAACTCGTCAGCCTTTTTCTTTTTAACATTACATGCGTTGTTCAATTGAACAATATTGATTCGTAAAATGTTATGCAAAAACGCAACTGGAAACTATCAAAAAATTCACAAAAACACTCATAAAACACAGCATGTTAACGCTCACTGTTCTCATAGTGCATGATTGCAATAAAAGTGAGCTATGTTACAACTCTTCGTACATACCGCACACTAAAATGAACACCGTTAATTCAAATAACGATGACCTAAATGCGTGAGTTTTCATCGCGAAAATAGCGCGACTTAAAACGTTGCGCACGAGGTCTCACTCAAGGGAGAACCACATGACAGTCAAGATTGGTATTAATGGTTTCGGTCGTATCGGTCGTCTCGCATTCCGTCGTATTTTTGAGCTTCAAGCTCGCGGCGGTCAAGCAGGTGACATCGAAGTCGCAGCCATCAACGATCTGACCACCCCTTCGATGCTCGCCTACTTGCTCAAGTATGACAGCACCCACGGCACATTCCGCCACGATGACGGCACCCCAGTTGAGGTAACCTCCACCGAAGACGCAATCGTTGTAGATGGCAAGACTTATAAGGTTTACGCCGAAAAAGACGCAAATAACATTCCATGGGTTAAGAACGATGGCGTTGAATTCGTTCTCGAATGCACCGGTTTCTACACTTCTGCAGAAAAGTCCCAGGCTCACTTGAACGCAGGTGCTAAGAAGGTTCTTATTTCTGCTCCTGCTAAGGATGAAACCACTCCAACAGTTGTGTTCGGCGTTAATCACGAAATCTTGAAGGCTTCTGACAACATTGTTTCCGCTGGTTCTTGCACCACCAACTCCATGGCTGCAATGGTGAAGTTGCTTCAAGACAACTGGGGAATCAAGTCCGGCTTCATGACCACAATTCACGCCTACACCGGCACTCAGATGATTCTCGACGGTCCACGCGGCTCCAAGCCACGCAATAACCGTTCCGCAGCTTGCAACACCATTGAGCACTCCACCGGCGCTGCTAAGGCAATCGGCAAGGTTGTGCCAGAAGTTAACGGCAAGCTCCAGGGTCACGCACAGCGCATTCAGGTTCCAGACGGCTCTGTTACTGAGTTGACCACTGTTCTTGAGAAGCCAGCAACCACTGAAGAAATTAACGACGCTTTCAAGAAGGCTTTCGAAAACTGCGAGTACTTCGGTTACAATGCAGACAGCATCGTGTCTTCTGACATCATCGGCGACACCCACGGTGGCGTTTTCGATCCAACTCAGACCGACGTGAACACTGTTGACGGTGTAACTTTGGCTCGTACCGTTACCTTCTATGACAACGAGTACGGCTTCACTTCCAACATGATTCGCACTCTTCTTTACTTCGCTGAAATCTCCGAGTGATTTCGCTAAGCATCGATCAGCAATAGCTGGTTGTGCGAATATTTAATATATCAAAACCCCTTGTGCTGCCTTCTAAGCTCCACAAGGGGTTTATATGTTTAATATACACTAAGTCAACAGTCGGTATAGCATATCATGTAACACAATTTGACAGTTGAGTATAAGGCACGGTAACAAAATGAGTAAAAAACATGCAGAAACCGGAAAAGCAACTCCAGCTATTGCGCAACTCGAAAACGCAGGCATCACCTTCCGCATAGCGCAATACGAGCATGACGCTGATCACATGGACGACGGCTATGGAATTGAGGCTGCTGAGAAGCTAGGCGTAAGCGCAGCTCAAGTTTGCAAAACTCTTATGGTTGACACTGGTGAAAAGCGAGTGGTTGGAATTGTTCCAGTAAACGGACGCCTCAATATGAAAGCAATTGCAGGAGCAGTACACGCAAAGAAAGCAAGTATGACAAGCCCAGAAGTTGCGCAACGAGAAAGCGGCTACGTAGTTGGCGGAATCTCACCATTCGGACAAAAAACGCACCATGAAACAGTACTAGATAGTAGCGTAATGCAATTTGATGAGATTCTTGTTTCTGGAGGAAAACGAGGATTGGACGTAGTTCTTAATCCTCAAGATATCGTAACATTATTAAACGCAACTGTAGCTGATATAGCAGCATAAGCAACATAAGCTTTATTACTGCAAATATTGTTACTAACAAGTGATTACTCGCACGAGATTAGTACGTTGACAAATATAACGTCTTGGCAACGTGCGATAATCCCTAAGGTTGTTCATTAATCGTTAAGGAGTGCATTATGGGTATGCGTGGCCGCAAGCGCAAGGCGCGTCGTAAAAAAGCAGCGAATCATGGCAAAAGACCAAATGCTTAAGCTATAAATTCGCTTATACATACTGTAAAGCCCACGTCAATCGTGGGCTTTTTCGTTTTAGCATACTTTTATTCACCAGAATAATCAGAATAATCAGAAAGCTCACGTTTAAGTTGCATGCGAGCGCGGTTAAGTCTGCTCATAACAGTTCCTATTTTTACGCCTTCTTCTTGGGCAATTTGTTTATAAGATTTACCTCGAATAGCGACTTCAATAAAAACTTTTCTACGCTCAGGCGGCAACTTACTAAGCGCAGCAATAATCTCTTGTGGAGCAAACCCTTCTAAATATTCTTGTTCAGCAGAAAGCATCCCTTTTGCGCAATGATTAGAAGCCTCATAGATATCCCAATCATTGTAGTCGCCAGTTTCATCGTTAGCACGTTTAGGGCTTCGTTTTGCTTTCGCGTACTGATTAAAATACAAATTTCGTTCAATCCTGTTAATCCAGGCAGCAAAATTTGTGCCAGGCTGAAAAGTTTCAAAAGATTTAAGAGCACGCTCAAAAGTATCTTGCACTAAATCTTGCGCATCCTGCGCATTTTGCGTAAGACGCATAGCTTGAGTGTACAAAGGATCAACGCAAGTAGATACAAGTTGTTCAAATCTTTTGCGTCGACTTTCCATTGCAGAACTTTGCTTAGTATCTACTAAACGATCACTAAATAAGCGAGCATTACAATTTTTTGCACTTTGTTTTTTAGCTCTTACGCTTTTAGAGCACATAACATTTGTCTTCTCGATTTGCTCACTCATATAGTCAATAATACTTTTACTTTGCACATATAGCTACTAATTTGTCGTGTTGCATAGTGTAGCGCAGCGCGAGATGATAACACATCGCAGCACAATAATGCAGCGCGGCATAGTGTGACATTGCGTGACATTGCGGTAGTATTGTGACTATGCCAACTCATATTCAAGAATTGTTAAATGCTTTAGATTTAGCACCTAAGCAAGATGAGAATACATTACTTGCTGAATCATGGTTACTTGGTTTCGACACTGAAACTACAGGTGCAAATATTGGTAAAGATGCCATTGTTTCTGCAACTCTAGTATTACGCAATCCTGAACTAGCTCACGATGGAGATGTGGTATCAACTTGGTTAATTAACCCTCATCAGCCTATGAATCCTAAGGCAAGCGAAGTAAATGGTTTCACAGACGAATACCTTCAAGAACACGGCGGAGAGCCTGAAGAAGAACTTGAATTCCTTGCACGCGCAGTAAGCATGGCTCAAGCTAAGAATATTCCACTACTTGCTTATAACGCTCCATTTGATATTTCAATGTTACGTCACGACTTGAAGCGTTGGCATCTTACTGCGCTAGAAGAACGCGCAACTTGTTCAATACATGCACTAAACGCTAATGACATTCTTACTGTTGATCCTCTTGTTATCGATAGAGCTGTTTCTAGAAGATCCGGCAAGCGTACTCTCACTATTACATCTCAATTTTATGGAGTTGAACCAATCGGAGATTTCCACGATGCTACAGCAGACACAGTTGCAGCTCTTGATTTGATTGCTCCAATGAGCAAACTATATGAGTCAGTAAGTTGCATGAGGCTGAATACTATGATGGATTGGCAGCGCGAAGCTTATATTAATTGGCGAGATAGCTTCAATCAATGGCTGCAATCTCACGGGCGTGAGCCTATTACTGGAACATGGCTATAAAACATTTTGTGAAAAGAAGTAAATTATGATCATGTATAACACGTTGTCATTAGCAAGCGCAAGTGAAATTTTGCAACACTATGGTTTGTTGCGCGAAATGATTCAATATTGTAAAGCAGAAGATACTAATAGTGCCAATACTGCTAATACTAAAGAAAAAACTGTAGACTCTACTCATTCTCGCAATGAAATATGGTCTTTAAATCCGTATTATTTCCCAAATATTGATGCAGACGAGTGCTTCACTAACGCAACTTACGATACTCGCGATATTACACCTGGAACACTTCTGTTTATTAAAGGCAATTTTCAGTCGGAATATCTTTTAGATGCAGATAACAAAGGACTTGCTGCATATGTTGCTGAACAAAGCTACGCACAATACACAAAAGCTGTTGGTTTAATTGTTACGGATGCTAAAAAAGCAATGAGCGTGCTTGCAGCAGCATTCTTTGGAAATCCACAAGAAAAACTCACTATTGTTGGAATTACTGGAACTAAAGGCAAAACAACTACAGCCTACTTTACTCACGCTATTCTAAACTCCCATTCGCACGGTAAAGCAGCACTGTTTTCTTCAGTAGATAATTGCGTAGACGGAAAAAATTACGTTGAATCTAATTTAACTACTCCTGAAAGTTTTGATGCTTTCAAAATGATGCGCGAAGCTGTAGATAACGGCATGAAGTATCTTGTTATGGAAGTTTCTTCACAAGCTTATAAGGTGAATCGCGTATATGGTCTTAAATTCGATGTTGCAGCATTCTTAAACATTAGCCCAGACCACATTAGCCCTATTGAACACCCAACTTTTGAAGATTACTTGTATTGCAAACGACAAATTATTGCAAATACTAAGCGTTTAGTATTAAATTCTGATACAGATCACGCAGATCTTCTTTTACAAGATGCAGAACGCAACAATGTGCTCGTAACAACTTTTGCTCGCATTAAAAAAGATGAAATAGAAAGCGACGCTTGCGAAAATGACAATTTCGATGATATTGACGACGATCGCATAAATTATTGCGCTCCTGCTAACGATGATGACTACACAGAATTACTTACTCCTGACTACATTGCAATGCCAGTAGAAAATAGTGAATCACACTGCATCGCTATGCGAGACTCAAGCGAAGACGACGACTATGAAGATAACGACTACGAAGAAGACGTGCACTACTGCCCTATTGACGAATTCGCATTGTCTATTGCAGGAGATTTTAACTACGAAAATGCTTTAGCTGCAATCGCTATTGCAGGAGAATTGGGAATTAATCAAGATACTGATTTACACGCATTACACGCTATTGAGAACGTGAAAATTTCTGGACGCATGGAAGTTTTCAAAGACACGCACTCAAATATGATTGCAGTTGTCGACTATGCGCATAACTACATTTCTACAAAATCAGTTCTTGACTTTGTAGAAGAGCGCTACGGCAAATTTAATCCTCGAATTACGCTAATAACTGGTTCCACAGGAGATAAAGCTGTCGACCGTCGTAAAGAAATTGTTGAAGCAGCGCAAAACCGCATAGAACAGTTTATTTTCACTACTGAAGATACTGATACTGAAGACGTAATGCATATTTGCGAGGATATGCAAAGTTATGTTACGGACCCAAATGTTTCTTCACGCATTATTATCGACAGAGCTGAAGCAATAGAATACGCTTACAACGATGCTGCAAACAGCGAACAAAAAAATGGAAAATTAAACATTCTTCTTGCTATTGGTAAGGGCGATGAACGTTGGATTAAAAACAAACGAAAGCATGTGCCGTATGAGGGTGATTCATTCGTAATAAAGCGTCTTTTTGGTCTGTAATACGCTTATGCGAAAGTATGAAAATATACGAATAAAATAAACGCAATTACTACATAAACTAAATAACAAGCTAGCTAACAAACTAAATAACAAACAAACTAAAAACAAATGAAGAAGATACAAATGAATAATCAACGATTCCAACCTGTGTTACTCGGTAGCGATATAAACGCATATGGCATGGCTCGAGCATTCCATGAAGAATATGGCATTACTTCAATTGCTTTTGCGCACTTCCAACTTTCACCTACGAAATTTAGCAAAATTGTCGATGTGAGAATTGTTCCAGGCTTTGGAGAACTTCCTACATTCCGCAATACAATGCTTAATTTTGCTAAATCATGGCATCAAGAGCATCCTAATACCAAGCTTCTGCTTATTCCTTGCGGCGACGTATATGCGAACCTTCTAAGCCAATGCGGTGATGAATTGCACGAATATTTTGCTTTCCACACATTGCCAAATTCGCTCAATCGCCAGCTTAGCCTTAAAAGCTCATTCTATAAAACTTGTGAAAAATACAATCTTCCTCATCCAAAAACTAAAGTTGTAAACGCTCAAGAAGTAGCAGCGCACGCTTATGAAGATTTGCCATTCAGCTTCCCTATTGCTATGAAACCAGCGAATAGCACTAAATGGCTTGACATTGATTTTGAGGGACGTAAAAAAGCTTTTATTATCAATACTCCGCAAGAACTTGATACTCTTATTCAACGCTCGTACAAAGCTGGCTACGATGACGAAATGATTTTGCAAGACTTTATTCCTGGAGACGACAGCCGCATGCGTGTGCTAAATGCTTACGTTGATAGCGACCATCATGTGCGCATGATGTTTCTAGGACACCCTCTACTGGAGGATCCAACTCCAGAAGCAATCGGAAATTATGCAGCTATTATTCCAGACTATAATGAGGAAGTTTTCCAAAATATTAAAGCATTTTTGGAAGATATACGTTACGTTGGCGTAGCTAATTTTGATATGAAATACGATGAGAGAGACGGAAAATATAAGCTTTTTGAAATCAATTTACGCCAAGGACGTTCAAGCTATTTCGTCACTTTAAACGGATTTAATATTGCTAAATATTTTGTTGAAGATTTAATTGACCATAAGCCTTTTGACGGGAATACTGTGTTCGGCCGTGGAGAAAAGCTGTGGATGGAGATTCCGCGATCGATATTTTGCAATTATGTAGCAGAAGGCGATGAAAAGAAGCGCGGTCTTAATATGATTCGTCGCGGCGATTGGGGCACTACGCTAGAATATAAAAAAGATATGAATCTGCTACGCTGGTTGATGATTCGTCATATGTTTTCAATTTACACAAGACGTTATGCAGAATTTTTCCGCAATAAAGCGTGAAAATTATTACGTAACTTTGAAGGGAATATGAGACAATGAAACGTCCGTTTTTTGCTGTACTTGGCGGCATGGGCACACTTGCAACAGAAAGCTATATTCGTTTACTTAACAAAGAAACGCATGCGCATAATGATCAAGAGTTTTTAGATTATGTGGTGTTCAATGATGCTTCTGTGCCAGATAGAACAGCATATATTGTTGGCGAATCATCCGAAAGCCCATTCCCTACTCTTGCAGACGACATAGCTAAAGCAACTGCGATGGGTGCTTCATTTATTGTGCTCACGTGCAATACTGCGCATTACTTTTACGATAAGTTCCAAGCACTCACCGATGTGCCAATTATGCATATGCCGCGTGGTGCTGTAGCTGAAGTTTCTAAACGTTACCCAAAGTCTAAATGTAACCGTATTGGATTCTTAGGTACTGCAGGGTCGCGTAAAGCTGGAGTGTATCAGCACGCTATAGAAGAAGCAAGATACACATTCGTAGCACCAGACGACGATTTACAAAAACGCATTACATCACTTATTTATGATGATGTAAAAGGCACAGGCGATCTTAATCTACGCCGTTACGAGTCCGTTTTAAGCGACATGCTCGACCCTGCAGGAGCGTGCCGTTGCGACGCACTTATTTTGGGTTGCACAGAATTAAGTGTGCTTAATGAAGCTTTCCCTCTTCCGCAAATACCGTTAGTTGACGCTCAAGCAGTACTTGTAAAAAATACTGTAGAAAAAGCTAAATCTTTGCGAATGAAGTAGCAAAAATAGCTTATCAGGACTCGTCAATATTTGGGTGGATTGCTACGCGCTGATCCTTTGGCTTTTTTAGATCCGGATTCACGTGCTCAACAAGCATTGTGCGCGCGTCTCCTGCAGTGACGAAACTACCGCAAATAAGCACTCCATGACCATAGCCCACACCAAGCTCATCGTCTTCATCAACTAAATCAACAGCAGTTTGAATAGCATCCGGCAACTCGTCGACACGAATTACGCGATCCTCGCCAAATACGCCTACAGCAATCTTTTCGAGCTCTTCTGGATCCATTACACGGTCGCGCCAAGAATTACGCGTAACAACAATCTTCGTCAAAATAGGCTCAAGAACACCCAAGTATTCTTCAACTTGCTTATCTGCCATCATTGCCACAACGCCAATAAGCTGCTCAAAATGATAGTTTTCTTCAATAGTTTCGCGAAGAGAGTCAGCAGCATTCACGTTATGTCCACCGTCAATGATGATTGTCGGCGAAGTACGAACCTGCTCAATACGACCAGGAACCTTAACCTGGATTAAAGCCTCTGCAACTAAATCGCCATCCAAAGCACCATTTACAGGCAGCACAACCTCTGCAGCGGCAAGAGCTGCCAAAGCATTATGAGCCTGATGTTTGCCAAACTTGTCAATCGGAACATCCTCATAAGTGCCAAGAGGCGTACGCAAAGTAACAACCTGTCCACCAACTGCAGGAGTACGAGACACAACTTCAAGTTCGCCATCGCCATAAGAAGAATCGCGCAATAATGTAGCATGATTGCGCTCCGCAACTTCCTTAATAATTGGCAAAACCTTAGCTTCATGCGGTTGAGGACCCAAAATAACAGTGCAATTTGGCTTAATAATACCAGCCTTCGTGCGAGCAATCTCTTCAACAGTGTTTCCAAGCCATTGCATGTGATCCATATCAACCGGTCCAATAATTGCAGCATCAGCATTCATAACATTGGTGGCATCCCATTCACCACCCATGCCAACTTCCATAACAGCAACATCAACAGGAGCATCCGCAAAAGCCCAAATTGCCATGGCTGTAAGCACTTCAAAAAAGCTCATTTTTGGCTTACCGTCAGCCTCCATGCGAGCGTCAACCATGTCGATAATGTCTTTCATTTGATCCCACACATCAACGAACTGATCGTCACTAATTTCCTGTCCGTCAATCATAATGCGCTCGTTTACGCGCTCCAAATGTGGAGAAGTATATAATCCGGTTCGCAAACCGTATGCTCGACAAATCGACTCAGCCATTCGAGCAGTAGAACCTTTGCCGTTCGTACCAGTTATGTGAATAACACGCATAGACTGCTCTGGATGACCTAAAATATCGAGAATAAGACGCATGCGGTCCAAGTCGAGATTAGTTTTATTATGTTCTGGAGCTCGGCTCATAATATTGCGTTCAATATCAACAATTCGCTCATTATTGCGATTTGGATTTTCAATAGACATAACTACTCCCCCTAATTTTTACGCTCGCTCACTCATTTTCCAACTATCTAGATTAGTTGATACCAACAACACACGCATATAAATATGTTGTGACAATATTCACATAACAAAAGCGTTTTATACGCACTTTGTAAATTGCGTATAAAATCTTGCTATTTTGCACTAAAAAACTCGCATAAAACACTAAATAAGACTATGTTAGTTTATTGACTGTTTATTTACTATTTGTATAATTTGCGCAAGCAAAAATTAACAAGCAAAAATTAAGGAGCCTCATAATGGCAGAATATACGCCAACTGAGCACGGCGAAGAGCTAAAGGCTGACGGAACACAAAAGACAGAAGATCGTGTAAATAACCGTTCACTTCGTCCAAACAGTGATTCTTTTAAAGATTTTATGACGAATAACTGGGATAACCAGGAGCCAGAAGTTAAGGCTCTTGAATCTAGTAGGTATATTCCAGCTCGTTTAGAGGCTCTTTCAAAACGTTTCCCAGGCGAACGTTTAGTTATTCCTGCAGGACAACCAAAGGTGCGTAATAACGACTGTGATTATGCTTTCCGCCCAGACACTACATTTGCCTACTACACTGGATTAGGTCAAGACTATGAGGCTGGTGCTGTGCTTGTTATGGAGCCAGTCAACAAAGATAGCGAAGAAGCTAAGGCTGGAAAAACACATGTACCTGAGCTTTTTGTAGCTCCACGCGCAGATAACAGCACTTCAGCATTTTATAAGGATCCTCACTATGGAGAATATTGGGTTGGCCCTCGTGCAGGCTTAAAAGAACTTAAAGCAATGACCGGCATTGAAACGCGCGATATTGCAGAACTTGACGACGCTATTGCAAAGAATGTAAGCGACGACGCGAATGGTGAGGGCATTCGCGTGCGAATTGTTCGAGAAACGGATCCTGAGCTTACTGCAAAAGTTGAAACAATGCGCGAAGCAAGTGGATTTACTGATGAAGATGCAAACACTTGCGCAGACGACAAATTGCACGAATTCGCTGCAGAAGCACGAATGCTTAAGGACGACTACGAAATTCGCGAAATGCGCAAAGCTATTGCAGCCACAAAACTTGGTTTTGACCGCATGCTTACGCGTTTGCCTAATGCTTTAGGTCATGAGCATTCCGAGCGCATGATTGAGGGTGCTTTTAATTCTGTTGCTCGCGAGGAAGGAAACGAAGTAGGCTACGACACTATTGTTGCTTCAGGCAAGCACGCACCAATTTTGCACTGGATGCGCAATACTGGCGTTGTTTCCAGCGGAGAATTGCTACTTATTGATGCCGGCGTTGAAGTTAACAGCCTCTACACTGCTGACATTACACGAACTTTCCCAACAAATGGCAAATTCACTGACTTGCAAAAGAAGCTTTACCAGTGCGTTCTTGACGCTCAACAAGCCGGTTTTGAGGCAGCTAAGCCAGGTGCAACCTACTCCGATATTCACCATGCTTGCATGCGCGTTCTAGCCGAACACTTACACGAATGGGGAATTTTGAAAGTTAGCGTTGAAGAATCACTTTCGCCAGAAGGTCAACAGCATCGTCGTTGGCACGCTTGCGGCGTTGCTCATCATCTTGGTTTGGATGTGCACGATTGCGCACAAGCACGCTATGAGTCTTATCAGGGCGCAAAAATTACTCCAGGAATGATATTCACTATTGAGCCAGGATTATACTTTGCAGCTAACGATTTGATGCTTCCTGAAGAAATGCGCGGAATTGGAATTCGTATTGAAGATGATGTGCTAATGACTGAAAACGGTCCAGAATGGCTTTCTATTGACATTCCAAAGCAAATCGATGATGTAGAAGCATGGATGGCTGAACAAGCTCACAAAAGTGATATTTTCCAACATTAAGCAGCAAATCAAAATAATAGAAAAATATAATAAAACGAAATAATAATATAGTACGCCAGCATAAGCTAAGTTAAACGTACGCAATATGGCACTTATGGTGCGCTCTATAGAAACGTAACACGCATTGCGCATGTTACTTATCGAAAGGGCGCACCATAATTGTTTATATAGCATTTTTACAAGCAAAATTTGCATCAAAATGCTTTTGAAGAAGCGAGAAGATATTTAGTAAAAAGTATAGCTCTACAAATTTGCTGCACTGACGCGCGCGAAAGGAATATTTATGACTAAGCCAATTGTTCTTTCACTCGGCGAACTTTTATGGGATTTACTCCCACACGGAAAACGTGTTGGCGGAGCGCCAGCAAATTTTGCATATCACGCACAGTGTCACGGAGCGCAAAGTTGCATGATTAGTGCTGTTGGTCAAGACCAACTCGGCGATGAGCTGATTGACAAAGTAAACAAAGCTGGCATCGCTTCAATTATTCAACGCAACGCTTGGCCAACAAGCACTGTAGAAGTAACACTAAAAAATGGAATACCAGAGTACACTATTCTACGAAATATAGCATGGGATCATATTCTTTACACTCGAGAACTCATTGATTTAGTAGAACGAGCAGATGCAGTATGTTTTGGCACTCTAAGCTTACGTTCTCAAGAAACTCACGACACAATTTTACAATTGTTAAAGCATACTAAGCCTGGAGCAATGAAGTTCTTCGACATTAATATTAGAAGCGATCACTACTCTAAGGATCTTATTGACACATTACTTCAAGAAGCCACAGTATTTAAGCTTAACGATTCGGAACTATTCTTATTGCGCGACATGTTCAATATTCGCGACACTTCAGACGAGGAAGCTTGCAAGTGGTTCCAAGCTCGTTATGCACTAGATTATGTGATTCTTACAGGCGGCTCTACTTTTAGTACGATTACTACTAGCACTGGAGAAAGCTCAACTATCCCAACTCCACACGTTGACGTTCTTGACACAGTTGGTGCTGGGGACTCGTTCTCAGGAACATTCACAGCGCATATTCTTAAAGGAGAAAGCTTACAAGAGGCGCATCGCGCAGCTGTTAATACTGCAGCATTCGTGTGCACTCAAGAAGGAGCATGGCCTAAGTATCCAAAACAAATACCAGATTACTTGTCATTGGCAGAAAATAACAAATAGAACAAAAAATAAAATTTAAATTATAAGATACAAAAATGCCACTTCATAAACCATAATGAAGTGGCATTATTAATATCTTGTGGGGCCTCAGGGGCTTGAACCCTGGACCGACGGATTATGAGTCCGCTGCTCTAACCGACTGAGCTAAAGCCCCACGCTAACAAAGTTAGCAACGACTAGATTAGCACATACCCATAAACGTCGCCAACTCAGTGAGTCGAATTTTTGACCTTGCTTAGGATTACTGAGCTTGAAATCCCGATGATTTCAAGCTCAGTCAAAATCCAAACAAACAAAAACAAAACCCAACACAAAACCACACCAACCAAAATCTGCCTCCGTCAATAACGACGAAGGCAGACCTCGCTTGCGTTGAAAGCACACCGTGCTTTCAACCTGAGCAAGCTCGACGCTCTGAAGGAGCTTGAAATCCCGATGATTTCAAGCTCGGTCAGAACGTCCAGATGCGAAGTTATCAAGAGCACCAGTTTTGCGCAAAGCTAAATACACAAACCACACAAGCACTCCAGAAAGCAGCAATCCACTAATAAGCTCATTAAGCATGTGAATAGTAATATAAGTTGGAGCCTTACCTTGATACTTAGTAAATGTTAAGTAAACTCCATACTCAAACGCTACCAATAATCCAGATACAACGCTTAAAGTCAAATTAAACTTTCGCAAACGGAAAATTAAGAACGGAATCTCCGCAAACACACCCTGCAAAAGTGCGGAAATAAGCGTATCTCGCATATTAAACGGAGTTCCAAGAAGCACCTGTACAAATGCTGCAACAACATTTACATACACTGCAGAACCTGGTTTACGAATAAGCAAAACTGCAAGAGTTCCAGACAAATACCAAACACCATGCGTGATGCTTGCAAAACCAGGAAGAACAGCTGCATTCAAAGTACGAATCAAAGGAATAAACACCAAGCCATAGCCATACAAGATAACGCCAAAAACAGCAGCAAGAGCAGCACCTAATGCGATATCTGCAACACGCCAACGCATGCTTACAACCCTATTAATACTAGAAGCAGCATTACTATCCACTTGATCCGTTACACAATTAGATGATTCTAATCCATTATTATTTGTATTGAAAATATCGCTCATAGGAAATCCTTTTTTAAGCTGCTGCGCATTGTAAATTACTGAATTGAATACTTCCTGACCTACGCAGCCCGGGCAGAAGTACCAATGAGAAAGTGTATCATCTCTAAAAAGCACAACATACCTTTTGTGATATTTAATACATTGTCAGATGTTATATCGATTTATAGAAAAAATATATGAAAAACTAATTGCTGCGCAAAAATAGGGTAAGCAGTAAAAATAGAAATACAAAAATCAGAAATACGAAAAACGAAAAACGCCGCTGGAAACCCAGCGGCGTTGTAATTTGTACCCCCTAAGAGAGTCGAACTCTTGTTGTCAGATTGAAAGTCTGGTGTCCTAACCGTTAGACGAAGGGGGCTTCGAACCAAACCATATGATATTAACACTCAAAAAAGAGTCGCGCAACTCACGGCGTGTTGAGGCTAAGTACAACTGCAAAGCTACGAGAACAGCGGCGGCAAAGCATTATTGTACTATGTAGGTGAAGTCGTGAATCGTGCGACCAGCTTCCAAGCCTTTGCGCTCAAAATTCGTAAGAACTCGACCAGCAAAGCGCTCAGACTCGCTAAAATCTGCGTGCGGAAGAGCTGCTGCAGTATCAGCTGTACCTTTCCCTACATGCTCAATTGGAAGACTTGCGCTTAATTCGCCAATATTTGCAAAATCTTCGCGAGAATCCATAATCTCATGCACATGCAAAGCGTAGTCCTCAATATCTGTAGCAATGCGCCACGCACCCCCTCTACGCAACGCCTGGTGTATTGTAGAGGCAAGCTCTGGCTGCACAATACGACGCTTATGGTGGCGCATTTTAGGCCATGGATCCGGGAAGAAAGTCCAAACTTCTTCTAAAACTCCGCAGTCGCACGCAGCGAAGAAATCAGGAGCGTTAATTTGCGCAATACGAAGATTAGTCAAACCTTGCTTTCCAGCAAGAAGCATTGTGTGAGCAACGCCTGGATCATAAACTTCAAGCGCTAAAAAGTTAGTTTCCGGCAAACGTTCAGCTGCGGCAACAATGTTTTCGCCTTGCCCGGAACCAATTTCAACAATAAGCGGATTATCATTCCCCCACTTATCGCTAATCCAATCATGCGTAATATTCAAATTTTCGCGCAATCTAAATGAGCCAGGCGCTTCAGTAACGTCTAGCAGGTACTGACTTGCATAACGCTCCTGAGCGTGCTGTAAACGCGCATCTAAGCGCCCAGAACGACGCACAAATGACAATACAGTGCGTTGCTTGGCTTGCATAGTGTTTTCGTTTTCATTTTCAGTGCTCATGAGATTACTTTCGTTATTTGGGTTACATGCCTTTAGTTTAAATTCGCATGATTTTAGTCATGCTCGTACGCATCGCTTTTATGCTACCAAAAAGTATAAAAAAGCAGCGAAAGTTGTTAAACAAACGCTGCTCAATTAATTCTTTAGCAAATACAATTTTTAGGAGAACAAGTCACGCGCAGTATTGTCGTTCGGAGCATCCTCTACTTTGATATTCACTTGTGCTGGGCTTAGCAAAAATACCCTAGGAGTCACACGCTCAATAGAACCGCGAACACCAAATACAACTCCAGCAGAAAAATCAACAATACGATACGCAACCGATTCAGTTACACCAGTAAGGTTTAAAACCACTGGAACACCGTCACGCAAAGCACGACCTACCATTTGCGCATCATCGTAAGACTTAGGATGAATTGTAGTGATACGACTCATACGACTAGCATTCGCACGAGCAGAACCACCACGTAAATCATTACCATGTTGCGACACAGCAGGAGTTACCGAGCGATCATTATCGAATGACGTTTCTTGAACATCAGATTCAGCATAATCATCATCCTCAGGCACATCTGCCATACCAACGTATGACATCACGTTCTTCATAAAGCCAGCCATGAAGCAACCCTCCTCTCGTCACGCTTAACGCAGAAAATCAGGAATATCTAATTCGTCAGGTTCAGCAGGCTGCTGTACAGGAGCTGCCGCAGGAGAATATTGCTGATTCATTGCAGGCTCAAACATAGAAGGCATAGAAGCAGGTTGTTCTACTTGTGGAGCAGCTTGAGCTTCCTCTTTGAAAGATGAGGTAGACTGTGCAGGAGCTACAGGCTTAACATCTGCTTGCATATCAACAAACTGACCAGCTTTAGCTGAGGACTCCTCCGCCTTAGGATGAGCATCAAATCCAGCAGCAATAACCGTAACTCGAACCTCATCGCCGTAAGAATCATCGAGGGAAAGACCCCAAATAATTTGAGCTTCTGGATGAATAGCTTTACGAACAAGTTCAGTTGCAGCAGAAGCTTCCTGAAGCTTCAAATCACTTGGACCTGCGATATTAATCAAAGCACCGTGAGCACCCTCAATGCTTTCTTCCAGCAATGGGGAGCTAATAGCAATTTCAGCTGCCTGAGTTGCACGATCCTCGCCTTTTGCAGCACCAATACCGAACAATGCGGTACCTGCTCCGCGAAGAACAGCTGTAACATCAGAGAAATCAACATGAATGTAAGAATTCATGGTAATTAAATCAGTAATGCCTTGCACACCTGCGAGCAACGCAGTATCTGCCGTCTTAAATGCTTCAATAATTCCAATAGTACGATCAGAAATTTCCAAAAGACGATCGTTTGGAATAACAATCAACGCGTCAACTTCTTTGCGAAGATTCTCGATACCAAGTTTTGCAGATGCAGCACGTTGTGGTCCTTCAAAACCGAATGGACGTGTAACAACAGCAATAGTCAAAGCACCTTGCTGATGAGCTGCACGAGCCACAATTGGGCTTGCACCAGTACCTGTGCCGCCGCCTTCACCGCAGGTAACAAACACCATGTCAGCACCCTTAAGTGCCTCTTCAATGTCTGATTGATGATCCTGCGCAGCCTTAGCACCCTTTTCAGGATCAGCACCAGCGCCTAAGCCTCGGCTCGAAGCATCAGATAATGAAATCTTTACATCAGCATCAGAACGCAGTAAATCTTTAGCGTCAGTATTAATGGCCACAAACTCTACATTCTGTAGGCCCTCGCTGATCATCCGATTGACGGCGTTACCGCCGGCACCACCGACGCCGACTACCTTGATGATGGTTTTGTCGTTGAAATTGTCAGTCTGGGCAATCTCGCTCACCGTTATCTCCTGTCACTCACGCACGTTTACACAATATTTTAGCGCAAAACGCTCGATACTGACGACGTTTTCACAATAAACTGAAAAAATGTCACTGCTTTGATAATACACCGTGCTATATGCAAATATGAGCACAAGGTGATTTTAATAGAATATTCTCGAAATAATCAGAGCAAAAAAATGACGAAAGCCCTAGAAAACATTAGTAACTTGCATCCATTGGATCATCACCAAATAACGCCTCTCGCTCTTCGTGACTAGTTGTACGAGAATCTAACCACCCATACGGCAAATGAACTTTTTTAGCAAATCTAACTCGTCCACGCGGCGTGTCTAACACCTTTTCTGGCAAACGAAGAGAACCATCAAGCATATCGAGATTACGTTGAACATCCTCAATCGACTCGCACTCCATAAACGCTTTACGAGTGCCACCGCCAACAGGAAAGCCCTTTAAATACCAAGCAACATGCTTACGCAAGTCGTGAACAGCCATACGCTCGTCACCATCATAAAACTCAACTAAAAGCTTCAAGTGACGCAAAATAACGGAACCAACTTCTGCCAAAGTAGGATTCACACGATTATCGCTACCTTCGCAAGCATTGCGAATATCAGCAAACAACCATGGGCGACCTTGGCATCCTCGACCGATAGCAACGCCAGCGCAACCAGTTTCCTTAAACATTGCGAGCGCATCTTCCGCACCCCAAATATCACCATTGCCAAAAACGGGGATATTCAGCGCCTCTACAAGCTCCCCAATACGTTGCCAGTCTGAATGACCACCGTAATATTCTGCAGTTGTGCGAGCATGCAAAGTTACAGCAGCGCATCCTTCTTCTTGTGCAATATGACCAGCTTGAATAAAAGTTTCATGATTCTCGTCAATTCCAACACGGAATTTAGCCGTAACAGGGATTCCTGCTGGCTCACAAATAGAAACAACGCGATGCAAAATTTCTTGCAACAAATCAGTTTTCCAAGGAAGAGCAGAACCGCCACCGCGTCGCGTCACTTTTGGAACTGGGCAACCGAAGTTTAAGTCAACGTGGTCAGCCATGTTTTCGTCTACAACAATTCGAGCTGCCTGCTCAACAATAGAAGGATTTACACCATAAAGCTGCAAAGAGCGCACTTTTTCGCTAGGAGCAAAACGGCAAAGTCTAAGCGCTTTTGGATTTCTTGCAACTAAAGCTCGCGCTGTAATCATTTCTGCTACGTAAAGCCCATCCGGACCAAATTCGCGGCAAATTACGCGAAATGGCCAGTTAGTGATCCCAGCCATTGGAGATAGAACAACAGGAGTTGCAATATGAACTTTCCCTAAATCCACTGGTTTTATAGAAAAATTCATATTGCTTTAACTCCGTTCACTATAATAATAATTTTGCTTATTAATGCTTAAGCACTACTCAAACGCGTATTAGTACAATCCGCCAGCAGTAGCGATTTGTACAGGCTTAGACTCGTCTTCGCCAGCTTCTTTAGCAATATCCGTAGCACCGTCGGCTGCACGAGTACCAACGATTTCAACAGGACCTTGCGGATACTTAACACGTTTTTCGTTAATTCGGCTAGCAACGTAATCTGCAACCTTGTCCAAGGAAACGCGCTCTTGTTGCATAGTGTCGCGCTCGCGAATTGTAACAGCATGATCTTCCAAAGTATCGAAGTCGACTGTTACGCACAAAGGAGTACCAATTTCGTCCTCACGACGATAGCGGCGACCAATAGCACCAGCCTCATCGTAATCGATAACCCAATCATGCTGACGCAAATCTGCAGCCAAATCTTGAGCAACAGCTTGCAATTCTGGCTTCTTGCTCAAAGGCAAAACTGCAGCTTTAACAGGAGCCAAACGAGGATCAAGTCGAAGAACAGTGCGCTTGTCAACTCCGCCCTTAGTGTTTGGAGCTTCGTCAACGTCGTAAGCATCAACCAAGAATGCCATAAGCGAGCGCGTGAGACCAGCCGCAGGCTCAATAACGTAAGGCACATACTTTTCGCCAGTAGCCTGGTTAAAGTAGCTCAAATCCTCGCCGGAATGCTTAGCATGAGCAGACAAATCGTAGTCAGTACGGTTTGCAATACCCTCAAGCTCTCCCCAATCCGAACCTTGGAAGCCGAATTTGTATTCAATATCGACAGTGCGCTTGGAATAGTGGCTGAGCTTCTCCTTAGGATGCTCATACATGCGCAAGTTTTCTGGCTTCACACCCAAATCCACATACCAACGCACGCGAGTGTCAATCCAATACTGGTGCCAAGCTTCGTCGGTTCCAGGCTCTACGAAGAATTCCATTTCCATCTGCTCAAACTCGCGAGTGCGGAAGATGAAGTTTCCAGGCGTAATTTCGTTGCGGAAAGACTTACCAATATTTGCAATACCGAAAGGTGGCTTTTGACGAGTAGAAGTCATGACATTCTTAAAATCAACGAAAATGCCCTGAGCTGTTTCTGGACGCAAATAATGCAAGCTATTTTCGTCTTCAACCGGTCCTAAATGAGTGCGAAGCATCATGTTGAAGTCGCGTGGCTCAGTCCAGTTTCCGCGAGTACCGCAATCTGGGCAAGCAATGTCTTTTAATCCATTTTCTGGCATTTTGTCGCCATGCTTTTCAGCATAAGACTCTTCCAACTTATCTGCACGATGACGCTTATGGCAATTCAAGCACTCGATCAAAGGATCGTTAAACACGGAAACGTGACCGGAGGCAACCCACACCTGTGAAGGCAGAATAACGGAAGTATCCACTCCAACAACATCTCCACGCGTGGTCACCATGTAGCGCCACCATTCGCGCTTGATATTATCTTTCAACGCAACACCAAGCGGACCGTAATCCCACGCAGAACGCGTGCCACCGTAAATTTCGCCGGCTGGGAACACAAATCCTCGACGCTTAGCCAAGGAGACGACTTCATCAAGCTTTGAAACAGCCACAATACACCTTTTCGTAAAACTAGAAAATTCGGGTGAAAACGTTGCTATTATAGAAAAACCCTGTGACGCTTGTAAAATTGTTAAAGTAACTGTTAAAGTAACGCAAATTTATAAGTTTGTTGACGCATTATTTGGCGTTGTCTTGTTTTGCTAAATTTGCGTAAGATTACGATTTTAAAGGGATTGTTACTATGAGTGAAAATAATAACGGGAATACAAACGACCACACAAACGCTCACAAAACTAACACGGTCGCAGCGTTGTGTATTGCTCCAAGCGGAGTCGGAGACGAGTTGAGCGAGTACGTGGCGGATGCCGTACAAGTAATTCGCGATTCTGGATTAAAGAACGAAACTAACGCAATGTTCACGAATATTGAGGGCGAATTTGATGACGTTATGCGCGTTGTAAAAGACGCTACAATGGCTTTAGTCAGCAAAGGATACCGTACCGGAGTAATACTAAAATTAGATATTCGCCCTGGTTTTAGCAATCAAATTGACGCAAAAAGTGCGCTTGTAGATAAAATTCTCAACGAACGGAATAAAGAAGAATAAAACTGAAATCAAATAATCTCAAATAATCTCAAAACTCAAAAAAGTTATAATAAAACAAAGGAAAGCAGGAATTTATGCTGCAACTTACGGCAGTTCAGAAAATATTATCCGATTTAGATGAAACCCAAGCAGAACGAGAAAAACAATACAAATACTTTCATCAACATCCTGAACTGTCAATGAAAGAAGATCATACAGCTCAAACAATTATTGATATTCTTAGCAAAGCTGGGATTGAAACAAAGCGAGTTGGAAAAACAGGCGTTGTGGCAGAAATTAAAAACGGCGAAGGTCCTGTTGTTGCTATGAGAGCGGATATCGATGCGCTTCCAATTAAAGAAAATTCAGGAAAAGATTACACTTCAACAGTTAGCACGCAAGACGAAAATGGCAAAACGGTTGGAGTTTCACACGCTTGCGGTCACGATTTTCATATTTCCAGCCTACTTGGTGCCTTGAAGGCTTTTAATGAACATAAAGATGCTTGGAGAGGAACGTACATTGGCGTTTTTCAGCCTGGAGAAGAAACAGCTCAAGGCGCAAAAGACTTGGTGGAAAATGGCATTACGAGCATGATTGCAAAGCCCGACGTTTACCTTGGTCAGCATGTGTTGGGTGCTATTCCTGCAGGAACAGTCGGTATTCGTTCGGGCGCATTCTTAACTACTGCAGCTTCGATTCGCGTGCACATTTTTGGTAAAGGTTCGCATGGTTCTATGCCTGAGTTGAGCGTTGACCCGGTGGTTGTTGCTTCATCAATTGTGCTTAAATTGCAGACGATTGTTTCTCGCGAACTTGCAGCTAAAGATTACGCAATTGTTACAGTTGGCGCGCTTAATGCAGGAAGTAAGTCGAATATTATTCCTGATGATGCCGAGCTTTTAATTAACACAAGAACTTATAGCGAAGATACTCAAGAATTTGTGCACAATGCTATTGAACGAATTGTGCGTGGAGAGTGCGAGCTTGCAAGATGTCCTAAAGAACCAGAGTTTACGTATTATGATCGCTATCCGCTTACGAATAATGATCAGAATGCGTCTTTGCGCGTGCGTAAAGCTTTTGATGAATACTTTGGAGAAGATTCTGTAGATATTTCGCGCGCTTCTGCTTCGGAAGATTTTTCTATAGTCGCGAACGCTTTTAAAACTCCTTACGCTTACTGGGGCTTAGGTGGTTTTGCGGATATGCAGAATGCTCCTGGAAATCACAATCCGGCATTCGCCCCAGATTTGCAGCCCACTCTTAATCGCGGATTAGCAGCTGCAGTCGTAGCAGCTTGCGCTTGGCTCGCTAGCGAAAAGTAACAAATCTTAGTGAGATACTAGGCATTTTTTACGCCACCAAATCTGCGGTCGCGATGCGCATAACGGTCAATTGATCTCCACAGCGCTTCGCGACCGTAATCCGGGAATAGTTCCGGCACAAAATCAAGTTCCGCGTAGGATGCTTGCCAAGGCAAAAAGTTGCTAGTGCGCTGCTCGCCGGAAGTGCGAATCACCAAATCGCAATCTGGAATATCCGGATTATACAAGTGCTCAGCAATCATTTTTTCACTTACGCGATCGCCTTTAATTTTGCCGTCTCGAATTTCTTTCGCAATTTGTGCGCAAGCATCCGCAATTTCCGCACGACCGCCGTAATTTATGCAAAAAACAACGTCAATAGTTTTATTATTTTTGGTGATTTCTTGCGCTTTTTCCAACTCGTCAATAACAGACTTCCACAAACGAGGACGACGACCTGCCCAACGAACTCGCACTCCCCACTCGTTCATTTGTGCAACTCGCCTATGAATAATCTCCCTAGAAAATCCCATTAAAAAGCGCACTTCTTGCGGAGATCGCTTCCAATTTTCGGTAGAAAAAGTGTATAAGCTTAAATAGCGAACTCCTGCTTCTATAGCTCCTGCAATAACGTCAAAAACTACCGGTTCTGCAGCTTTATGACCTTCGGTTCGAATCATTCCGCGCTCTTTTGCCCAGCGTCCGTTTCCGTCCATAATCACACCGACATGACGAGGCACTTTGCCCTTAGGAAAATCTGGTATGCGAGAAGGGTCACTAAAAGGAGCCGCTGGAATATCAAGCGACTTATAATCCACGTTTTCAAAAGCCATACTTACGAATGTAACAACCCCATCGAACGAATAGGTCGCTCAAGATAATATTCAGCCCATTGCTGAACGCATCGCATAGTAGAAGAATCAACCGACACTCCGTCAAGAACAGACCAGTTTCCTTGCGCAAGCGCACACAATTGCAAACGCGTCGAATTAGCACAAACTATTGAATCCGGAGTGTGATCACTTGCACACATCATTCCACCTGTGCAAGGCGAAAAATAGCATAAATCTTCATTTTTGCCACATACAACACAAGCCTGTAGTCGCGGAGACCACCCAGCTAATGACAATGCTCGCAATATATACGACATGCCAATAGCATCAGGAGAATGCTTATGCTTAGACAATGAAAGTAAAGCCGCAGTAAGCAGACGATACTGCCCTAGCGTATCTTGATATTCACGCCTGTATTCATCTGTATATTCGTTAGAAACAAGCAAATCCACAACTTCAAGCATGACGTTTGCATACTCATAGGACGTATAATCTGCACAAATTTCACCAGCATAAGCAGCAATAGAAACAGCCTGCGAGACTACATCCAAAGATTTACCTTGCGCAAGAAGCAAATCAACACGCATAAGCGGCTCAAGACGACCACCAAAACGTGATTTAAGCCTACGAACTCCCTTCGCAACAGCACGAACTTTACCATGCCGCTTAGTAAGAAGCACAACAATCCTATCCGCTTCACCTAAAGGAAAAGTACGAAGCACAACAGCTTCATCGCGATACAATGGCATGAATCAAACTATATCTTTTTTAATAGTTAGATTAATTACGATCGTTATTTTCCGAATCGTCGTCGCTTTGAGAAGATCTACTGAAATTAGTAGATTCATCAATATGGCCAATAATTGGGAATGACAAATCTGGAATATCTAAACTCAATGGCTTACTCGGCTGCAAATCAGAAACATGCAACTCCGGAATATTAAGCGAGGAATGCTGCGACGAATGCTGTGCAGGATCTTGAGGAGCAAATGATGGAATTGACTCAGCAGGAGCCGGTGCAGGAGCCGCAACAGGCTTAGGTGCAGCAGGTGAATTATTGCGATTACGAGCTGCAGGAGTGAAAGAAGGAGGTAGTACAGAAGATTCAGAAGAGTTTCGCATTACTGTAGCGCTTTGCAAAAGCTCATCATTGCTATCAGTATCGTTAAGAACATTAGAAGGCTTACTTGCAGCAGCATGAGGTGTAAATATTGCGCGCTCAGACTTATTTAACGCTTCAAACGAATCATTGGAATCTTGATTAGCATAATCTACAGGAGCAAAAATGCTTTGTTTATCATGGTTTGGCACGCTAGGTATTGAGCGAGGTGCAATCTTAGGCAACCTATCCGCAGTGTCTTCATCTTCCACAGCATCCTCAACAGGTTTGAATATTGAAGAAGCTGAAGGTGCAACAGAAGCAGAAGAAGCTGCAGAAGCAGCACTGAAATCAGATGCAGGCTTTATTGAAGGAGCAAATGATGGAACAGGCTCTTCATAATGATTATAAGATTCCGTAGATTCTGAGGATTTAGCAGGCTCTTCAGCTTTAGTTACAGGAATAACAGAAGGAGAAACAGAAGGTGAAACAGAAGCAGGAGCAGAATAAGATTCAGATTCTGCTCGAGAGTATGAGGAACTACTATTATCCGCATCAACATACTGTTCTACACGCTCAAAAGATTCCAAGCTGCTAAGCAAACGCACACAAGCGTTTAAATAGTAGTCAACTTGGCGCTCATCATAACCGTGCTTACCGTTTTTTTGCGTAAAAATCACATTAGAAACATAAGCAGAATCAATATCTTGCAATGTTTCTTTGTCTGTTTCCCATTCAAGCTCATGACCAAGCATAAGAGCAATCTTATCTAAGGCTTGATCAACCATAATATCCACTTGTTTACGCGCATAAGATGGGTGACGCGAAGAGCCACGATCAAAACGATCGCGATAATCTCTTTGCGCATGTTGCAAAAGTTTACGATAAAGCGCTTCTACACGAGCTTTCCATGCAACTCGTCCGCATTGCGCCAATTCTTGCTCAGTGCACTTATCTACTACCGCACGTTCCAAACGCGATAACGCAGCATCAACTTGACCAATAATGTAACCATTACGCTCCAAGTCAAAAGAAACCTCTTGAATATCTTTCTGCGTGAGTCGAGCTTCATCGCTTTCGTACAAAGTGTGAGCGCGCTCTAGAAAAGCATTCACCTGCGCGACGTTATATCCTAACTTACGCTTACCCACACGCTCCATTGCTGAAGCATTACGAGCGGTATCAGGTTTCTGAGCCATCGAATATCGACCTCCTGAGCACATGTTCTTATTCAGTATACTGTACGCGATTGTTACGACGCGCGCCACACGTTGCATTCGTACACACCATCATGTATGTTTTTAATTTGTTGCGAACGGGCGATTAGCTCAGCTGGCTAGAGCGCCACCTTTACACGGTGGATGTCGGGGGTTCGAGTCCCTCATCGCCCACTTTCTTTTTTATCTATTTTCTGTTTTATCTATTTTCTGCTTTATTTGGTTTGTAGTTTTATTTCACATTGCAGCTTGGCAATTTATTTGCCCCATGACCAGAACCAATAGCTTTTAACGCCCTGTAAGCATCATCCAATGTTTTTACACTTACAACGCGCAAGCCTTGTGGCACATGCCCAACAACTTCATTGCAATTATCGTAAGGTGCTAAGAACCAAGTGGCCCCATCTCTTTTAGCTGCAATCATCTTTAACCGAATACCGCCAATTTCGCCAATTTTTTGCGATTTTTCAATAGTTCCAGTTCCGGCTATCGTCTTACCACCAGTTTCTTGTTCAGGAGTAAGTTTGTCAAGAATCCCTAGAGTGTACATCATTCCGGCAGACGGTCCACCAATATCTTCAATATGTAAACGAACTTTTACATCTTCTTTTTTAATTCCAAGGTGCTTAGACGCGTACTGCAACGCAACATTTTGAGCAAGGCTTTGCGAATCATCCATCTCGTTTGTGGATTCCTTCTCATACTCGTCAGCACTCTGCCCTACTGGCACAATAGCTTCACGAGGCAACAAAGTTTTATGAGGATCCATCCATGAAGTCAATGAATAAAATGTTGAAACTTCATATCCAGGAACACCAGAAACATTTACAGTAATCAACAATAACTTGCCAGTATCATGATTCTCTTTTACTCGAGAACCAGACATATCAATCACAGGAGTATTGGATAGGGATCCTAAAACATCCTGTGTTGGACCAGGCTCTTCTACGACGTATGCGCTTGGAAGCGACAACGCAAAAATCGCAACAATTACTGTAAAGAATCCTGCAAAATATCGCAAAGAATGCGAAGTAATGTACAAAACTAAAGCATGAGGCAGCGAGCGCAAGAATCTAAAACACGTACGGAATACACTAGCACCTGTAGAAAAGCGAAACATGCTTGTATCATGACACAAGCCCTATATAGTTTTGCTTTAAAATATATTTGCACGCAAGTTATAGCGCATAAAACCATATTATCGAGTAGAATATTTGTATTAAAAAAATATTTTTATTAAGAAGATGCGCTAAACTCGCATATAAAGACGTGTAAAATACGTACAAATACGTGCAGATACGAAACGTATAAAAATAAAAACTGTAAATTATGCAACACGTGGCACGAGAAGGATACGCTCATGAATGACGATGCAATTCACCAATGGCTCATTGAATGCTTTGGGCCAATACAAGGAGAAGAAGCATGGAAACAACTTGATCAGCTTCCTTTTGAGCTACGCGAACAACTCTTAAATCAGAATCCAGATAAGCTTCCTAAACCAGACGAAGTTCGCGGAATGATGCAAGCTTTTAGTGCAGGCGGTCTTAATAATCCATACGAAATGGAAGCAACACTTGAAGAAGGGCCAATTAATCGCAAGTTAGCGCAATCTATTGCTCTACAGCACGCTAATGGCGATCAAGGAAATGTAAATGCAGACGTAGCAGATGCCACACGAAGATCTTTAAGCCAAGCGAACTTGTGGCTAGATATAACGTGCAATTTCAATCCTGCTCCTGGAACGCCAGAAGTATTGTCTAGAGCTGATTGGGTAGAAAAAACCCTGGAAGCTTGGGTTAAATTCGCTAATCCTGTTGCAAAATCAGTAAATGAAGCACTCACTTCTGTTATTGAAGAACGATTCCGTGATGTGGATGATGCTGAAGTAAAAGGATTATTTGCAGGAGTTGTGCCAATTCCGCTGCCTGAAGGAATGAATAATCCAGCGCAACTAATGAAACTGCTTGGAAACACTTCGTTTGCTATGCAACTAGGTCAAGCAGCTGGAGCACTTTCACACGAAGTGCATGGCAGTTTTGATCAAGGTCTTGCGCTTTTACAAAATCCTGCAGGCGGATTAATTCCATATAATTGCATTGAGTATGCAAAAGTGTGGGAATTGGATATTACAGAAGTCATGAATTATTTGGCTTTGCGAGAAGCTGCACACGCAAGATTATTTGCATCCGTGCCATGGCTTATGCCACGATTTGAAGCGCTGATTATTAAGTACGCAAACGGAATAAACATTGACTTAGAAGCTATGGAAGAACAGCTTCGCGACGTGGAAACAATGAATCCGGAAGCAATTTCAGGAGCTGTTAATTTGCAAAATATTGGCAGCAATGATTCTGAAGAGCAGCGTCAAGCTTTGCACAGTTTGGAAACTTTGCTTGCACTTGTTGAAGGTTGGGTTGATTGCGTCACATGGCAGTCTGGAATGGCTCATATTGTGCACATTGAGCAGTTGCGAGAGATGATGCGTCGCGAGCGAGCTGCGGGAGGGCCTGCAGAAGTGACGTTTGAATCGTTACTTGGTTTGCACTTGCGCCCTCGCCGTATGCGTGAAGCATCACAATTGTGGGAAAAGTTGACTCGCGAGCGCGGTATTGAGGAGCGAGATAGCTTGTGGAGTCATCCAGATTTGTTGCCAACTTTGCCGGAAGCTAGCGAAGTTACGAAAGACGCTGGCGTTGGTAATGCAGGTGACGGTGCTGGTAACGAAAGTAAAGCTGGTGACGAAGTTACGAAAGAATCCGATGCGGAGGATGCAACGGAAGCTGCTGCAAAAAATGCAACAGAAACTCAGTCTAATCAAACTAATGAAGCAACTGAAAAAACTAGCGAAAGTCACGAAAGTGCGGACAATTACGAAAGTAACAAAAATACTGCTAACGCTATCGAAAATGCGCCTAACGAAAAATCGTTTGAAAAATTAACAGAAGACGATTTAGGCACAAATGATTGGGATGCTGAACTTAGCAAGCTTTTGGAAGAGGATGCGCGCCAAAAGAAGCAAAACAGCGAAACCGGTAACGAAGCTGGCAACGAATCTGGTAACAAAAACAGTAACGAATCCGGCAATTCCGACGAAACTGATGCTGACGGCGAATAAAACTCTTGTAAAACTCCTGATTCAATAACAATCCAGCTGAATAATCGACATCAACGCTCAAAACGGCAGAAACTGTGCAACTGTGTAAAGAAAAGGTCGGTTCACAACCAAAAAACGGCAGAAACTTTACATGAGCGTAAAGAAAAAGTCGGTTGCAAGCCAAAAAACGGCATAAACTTTACATGAGCGTAAAGTTTATGCCGCGAGATTAAGCCAGAAAGCGGCTAGGCACACGATTCATGCCAGTTCCACTGTCTTTTCTAGAAGCGTAAGAAAGATGCAAAGTCTTTTCTGCGCGAGTTATTGCAACGTACATAAGTCTGCGCTCTTCTTCCAAAGCGCTGTCATCAGCCGTAGAGCCAAAAGGAATAAGCCCTTCAGAACAGCCAATTACGTAAACATGCGCAAACTCTAAACCTTTAACAGCATGAATAGTTGAAACAGTAACAGTTGAAATATTAGAAAATGCAAAAACGTCAGAAATACCTTGAGCACCATAGCTTTGCGCATCCTCTAAAACATTTCGCTGCCACCCCACGTCTTTTCTCACGCGATACGGAAGTTTTGCTGCTTTTAACGCTTTACAAACTACTTGCTGTTGAGCATTGGTTCTCGTTAGTATTGCGCACTCCCCAAGATGCGCAGCACCGCTTTTTACAAGTTTTGCAATTTGCTCAACCACGCCCAAAGCCTCTTCAACATCGGTGGCAAAAACTTGCTGACTAACTCGAACGCCACCTTTCGTTGCAGCTTTAACTTTTACGTAATCCTTTTTATGTGCAGAAGCAGCAAGCACCCTATTAGCAAGACCTACGATGCGTTCTGTGGAGCGGTAGTCAGTATTTAAATTAATATCTGCACCAAGAGGCGCAAATTCTTGCGGAAATGAAAGCAAATAGTAACTATTCGCACCTGCAAACGAGTAGATTGTTTGCGCAGGATCGCCCACTACGCAAATATCGCGGTTCTGCCCCATCCATAATCGCAACAATTCATGCTGTAAAGGAGACACATCCTGATATTCATCAACTGTGATCCATCCGATTGATTGCTTAATACGGTTTGCAGCTTCCGGAAAATTTCGTAAAATATGGCAGCAAAGTAGAAGAATATCGTTAAAATCGATGCAAGTATGCGCATTTTTTTCGGTTTCGTAAGCTTCATATATATCGACAAATTGCTGCGGCTCTATGCCTGCAGGAGGCAAACGATGCGTAGAAGCGCACACACGCAAGTAATCGTCAGGCGCAATAAGCGAAACTTTCGCCCAATTAATTTCTGCCAAAATATCGCGAGTTTGCAACAAAGTCATATCTGCAAAATCTCGATAACGTTTAAGCGCAGAAGCTATGATTTGCTGAGAATCATTCATAATTGACGGGAATTGTGCTGAACAGACGTCGTTCCACACGCTGCGAATTTGTTGCAAAGCCGCAGAATGAAATGTTGAGACGCATCCAACATTACTTACACCAAGAGCCTCAATACGCGATCTCATTTCCGCAGCTGCTTTTACAGAAAAAGTAACTGCCAAAACTCTTTCAGGATCCCACTTACCAGTAGCGCAAGCATACGCAATTCTGCGCGTAATAGTGCGCGTTTTACCAGCTCCTGCACAAGCTATAATGCGCACAGGCCCTTCTAGCGCGGTAGCAGCTTCGCGTTGCGAATCATCCAACCCGTCTAAAAGCGCTCCTGGAGAAGTCACTTGCGAAGTTTTAGACGTCACTTGCAAAGTCACTTGCGAAGTTTCTGGTGAAGAATTCATAATTCTATTGTTGCAGCAATAGCAACGCTTACGCAACAAGAATAAAAATATGTGTATAACTTACAAAAAATTGGCAAAATTTCGGTGCTTTGTATTACTGTGGGAGTGTGACACAACTCAGTAGATTCAAGTTGGCAGCACTGGCATCTGCAGCCATGCCCGAAGTACAGTTTGCAGGAACGCGCCAAAGTGAGCAAGTTAATGCCACTGATACCGCGGCTGGAATTTCTCACGCCGTTGTGCAAGATATTTCCGGTAAGCTTTACGACGTTTTTATCAGTGCGGATAGTAAAGGTCGCAAGCGTTTGCATGACCGGGCTCGCGCAGCATGGACTCTTGAGCACAGTAAAGATTTGGCAGCTTTGGGATTCGCTTACGACACTATGCTCACGTTTATGCCAGGAAAACGCGAAGATGCCAATAATAACACTGGAAATGTTGCAAATAATGTAACCGCTGGAAATTCTACAGTTGCTGGCACCCAGCAATATGCGCAAAAGCAATCTACTCAACAGCAATCTACACGAATGTCAAGCATTATTGCCAACGACAACGATGAAGACACTGTGCTTATTTGTGAACATCTTGAAGGTAGCGCTCGCGACTTGCGTCTTCTTACTACCGACGATTGCGCAAATGTTGGAACTGCAATCGGCGCTATTCATCGCTTGCGCCCTACTTTCGTGACGCGCGGAAAATACCCTGCTTTTACTACTGGTCAAATTCGAGCACAGTTAACCGGTTGGATTAAAAGACTTCGTCAAGCCGGCCATATTCCAACCGAAATTACTGACAGTTGGTCGAGAGTGTTGGAAACTGAAGGATTGTGGTCATTTGAAACTTGCCCAGTACACGGCGGTTTTATGGATGGTGACATTTTATTTACCGGCTCAACGATTACTGCTGTAACAAATTGGCAAAGAATGCAAATTAACGATCCTGCGCGCGATTTGGCTTGGATTTTTGCAAAACTTAACGAGCAGCGCCGAAACGCAGTGCTTTCTGCATACGGTAGGATTATGGGTTCTCGTTTAGATAGTTTGATTATGCTCCGCGCAAACTTGTGGCTACAAATGGAACAAGTTGGCGATTTTGTTCAAGCTTTGCAACGTGCAGATAACACCAGTATTATGCGTTTTAAGGCTCAAGTTGAACGTTTAGCGCACGAGCTTAGTCGTATTAGTAATGCACAAACTGCTAAAACTGGTCGTGCTACAGGAAATCCTGCCTCGACTATTACAGTTGGAACGCTTCTTGAAAATGACAATACTCAAAGTCGCCAAATTTCTAAGAATAATTCTACTGAAAACCAACTAAACACTGGAAATAGCGACGAAACTAATGAGCGAGACATTACTTCAGAAGGAAATACTGAATTAAATAACGCTCAAGACGAGACTTACGATAGCAACAAAACTATAAGCGACGAAACTCATGAGCGCAAAGTTCAATATGCTGGCACATACGCAGCTAACGCTGAGGAGGCTGAAAAAGCAGCACAACTCGCTGACGACACAGCAACTCAAGTAATTACTCATGTAAAAACTCAAACAGTACACGAAACCGCAGAAACTATTGTGCAAACTGCAATGAGTAAATCTGCTGATAGCTATGCTAGTGATGAGCCTGAAAGCGTCAATAACGCTGGTAGCGCTGAGGAAGCTAAGGACACCAAGAACAACAATGATTCTGAGGTTAAGGATGAAGTTATAGCTGAGCGTGACAGTAAGGTCGATAGTGCAAACGAGACTTCTTCTGACTCAAAACTTTCTGAAGATGAAGAAAAAAATATGCAAGACTATGACGATAAACCAGAAACCGTAATCATTCCTCTTCTGGAACGTGAAGAACGAGCGATGCGCGACGCACAAGCAGACTTAGACTAAGATAAATAAAATACTAAATACTAATTAAAACGATAAATAGCGTAAAAAGCAAAAGGAGCATGTATGCGAGTTGTTTTAGGAGTAAAAAACGTTTCTGATTCCATCGATTTTGAAACCAACCAAAGCGCAGAAGAAGTACGCAAAGTGATTGATGATTCCAAAGATATGCTTGAGTTTACGGACGTAAATGGGCGCACTATTATGGTCTCAGCTTCGTCGCTGTCTTACGCACTCATCGGCGATACGCCAAAGCATTCAGTAGGCTTCGGAGCGCTCAATTAAAATAGCGGAATTTCGCTAAAAACGGCAAAAACTTTACAGCAGCGTAAAGAAAAGGTCGAAATACCGCCAAAAAACGACAGAAACTTTACACGGGAGTAAAGTTTCGGTCGGTTGCGAGCGAAAAAACGACAGAAACTTTACAGCAACATTTTAGAGCTTATAGCCGCGCAAGAGTATTTCCGATACTACTTCGCGGCTTGTTGTTTCTTCGCCCAAACGATTTGGCTTACCATAGCCATGCCAATCCGAGCCGCCCGTCACAAGCAAATCGCACTTACTCGCTAAAGAAAGCAGTCTTTCACGCTGTGCTTTAGAATTTCCGCGATGATACACTTCTAAACCGTCAAGACCAGCTTTAACAAACGATATAATTTGATCGTCCGAAAGAAGCACGCGGTTACGCGTAGGATCAGCAGGATGCGCAATAACAACAACTCCCCCAGCATCTTTAACAGCCTCAATAACTTCACGAACATTTGGAGAAGGAGTTGGTATATAGTACGGGCTACACGGAGAAATAGGCCCAGCAAAAGCCTCAGAACGCGTTTTGTACACGCCAGCTTTTACTAAAGCATCAGCGATATGCGGCCGCCCGATTGTAGTTAAGTCACCGAGCTTCGCTTGAGCTAAAACGTCATCCCAAGTAATTGGAAAATCGCGTGACATACATTCAACCATATGCTTTGTGCGATCAAAACGACGCTTCCTAGTAAGCTCAAACATGCTCACAATCATGCTATTTTGCGGATTGTACTGGTATGCGAGCATGTGCACAAACACGCCTGAGTCTTGCGCTGTAATCTCCGAACCAAATAATACTGGCACATTCGAAGCCTTAGCAGCCTCTTGAAAATCATGCCATCCTGCAGTTGTGTCGTGGTCAGTAATAGCAACACCTTGCAAACCAACGATTTTAGCTTGCGTAATTAAATCTTCTGGAGTTGCAGTACCGTCTGAATAAACAGTATGACAGTGCAAATCCCAGCGTTCGCGCGCAAAATTCATCATGCTGGAGTTGCTATCGCTAGCATGATTTGATGCGTCGTGTTGGTTGTTGCTTATTGCGGTCATATAATCATCGTAAACTGTGCCATGTAACGAGAAATGAATATGCACACATAATTATTTGCTATTATTTATTATTATTCACATCATTCGCAATTAGTAACTTTTAGGAGCAGCAATGGAGCAAACTAACGCCGCTAAAGAAGACTATGAAACAACACTTAGCGGATGGAGGCACTCTGCAGTATGGACGTATGGCATTATGCTATTTTTCTCTGCGGTAGCACTCGTAACTTCGCTTATACTTTCTGCTGAAACCCTTGCTTTAGCACGCGAACCTAATAAGCTGCTCAGCTGCGACTTCAACAGCGTAGTATCCTGCTCTAGAGTTGCGCAAACTTGGCAGGCAGAAATTGTGAAATTTGGCGAATTAAGCTTCCCAAACGCATTCTTTGGAATTGCTGCAGAAAGCGTATTCGTAACGCTCGCAGTTATTGGAATGATTCGCGTACGCGTGCCGCGATGGTTTGCAATTTGCACTTGGCTTGGTGGATTATGCGCACTTGCCTACGCTTACTGGCTGTTTTCGCAATCTATGTTCGTAATTCACGCGTTGTGCCCGTGGTGCATTGTGCTTATGTTCTCCACAACAATGCAATTTATATCGTTGACTCACGCAAGCGTAAGTTCGCAAAAATTGCTTGTTAAGCGTTTTAGCTTGGTTGAAAGCTACTACCGTTTGCGATACGACTTGCTCATAGACGTGCTTTGGATTGCGGCATTGCTTACTTTGATTTTGTGCCAATATTCTAAAGTATTTTTTGGCTGAATAAGAGCGATTTTTAGCACAAAGTCTTAACGCAAGATTTTAACGCAAGTCTTTCAGCACAAGCTCTTCGCAAGTTGCTGCATGCGCAAGCTTGTATCCGAATTAGTAAGAGTTATGCTGCCTTCTTGAGAATCGCTTGCAAGCTCATTATTAAGTTCCAATATTTTGTGCAAATGATTAATAGTTCCTTCGTTGCCGTCAACAATATTCGTGCGCGCAGGCAAAAACTCGCGGAAATAATCCCTATAAAACACAAAATGAGTACAACCCAGCACAACCGAATCAATACTGTCTAAATCATACTCGTCGAAATACTTGTGAAGAGCAGCAAAAACTACATCACGATCATTAAGCTCCCCACGCTCAACAATACGCACTAAATCGGGGCAAGGCTGCGAAAAAATCGTGTTATTTTGCGAAAAACGTTGCAGCAAATCCGCAAACTTGCGCTCGCGAAGAGTAAGAGGAGTTGCAGCTACGATTACGCGCTGAGACTCACCTTTACCTAAATCGCAAGCTAATTTAAGCGCCGGCTCCATACCTACGATAGGTATATTGTAATGCGCGCGCAAATCGTTCACAGCTGCGGAAGTGGCGGTATTACAAGCAATTACAACAGCTTTTACATTTAAACGAACAAAATGCTCGACAATTGCAAAGCTTAACTTTTTAACTTCTTCAGGAGTTTTAATGCCGTATGGCGCGTTAGCAGAGTCGCCGAAATAAACAATTCGCTCATGCGGAAGAGCAGCATGCAACTGACGAGCTACGGAAATTCCCCCAAGCCCCGAATCAAAAACGCCAATTGCTGCCGACGATGCCATAAACTACCTCCTAAAAACGCTTACTATCGTAATGGCGAGCCTCAACATATATAGCGCAGCAATAACAAAAACGTGCCGACGTATTATTGAAATACACCGGCACGTTTTGTTTAGTTAGCTAGCTGTTAGTTGTGTTTTACGCGCGCTTAACAGTTACGCTAAGACCAGTTGCGCTAGAATCAGCCTCAACAACCTCGAAGCTCGTAGCCAAAGTCTCCTCCGCAATCAAATCGCGGAACTGCTCAACTTTAGCAACGTCCGAAGCTGGCACGCTCAAAGTCAAAGCGATTCGGTCACTAATATCCAAACCGTTCTCCTTACGAGCATCCTGAACAGCGCGAATAGCATCGCGAGCATAACCTTCAGCAAGCAAATCGCTAGTCAAAGCAGTGTCGAGCATAACGAAACCGCCAGTTGGCATTGCAGCAGAAGCCGTATTTTGAGCCGCTTGAGCATCCGAAGATTCAACGCGATTCACAAGCTCATACTCGCCCTCAACAAGCGCAACTTCGCCGTTTGGAGTCTGAACAACAGGAGCGCCAGAGCCGTCAACATGCCAATCACCACTCTTAGAAGACTTAATAGCAAACTGCACTTGCTTACCCAAACGAGGACCAGCCGCGCGCGCGTTCACCTTAAGCTCGTGAACAATCTTCAAACCGTGTTCGCTTGCATCCTGCAAAGTGCAGAATGTAACATTCTTCACGTTAAGCTCACGCTCAAGAACCTGCTCGTAAGGCTCAACAGCGGCAGTATTTTCTGCAACAACAGTCAAGTTTGCTAACGGCTGGCGCACACGCAACTGTTCTGCCTTACGCAACGAAAGCGCAGAAGACACAACCTCGCGAACCTTATCCATAGCAGCAACCAAAGCATCGTCGTGCGCAAGAACAGCGCCAAGCTCAGTGACTTCGCCAGCCTTAGGATTTGGCTCACCATCCGAAAGAGTCTCAGGCTCAACCAAATAAGGCCAATCAGCCAAATGCACGGATTCGCCGCCTGTAAGACCGCGCCACACAGCCTCAGCTTCCATAGGAGCAAGAGGAGCAATCGTGCGCATGAACACTTCCAACACAGTGTAAAGCGTGTTGAAAGCAGTCTCGTCTTCATTCCAGAAGCGGTCACGGCTGCCGCGAATATACCAATTCGTAAGCACGTCAATAAAATCGCCAACTGCAGCACAAGCATCGCTAATCGCAAACTCGTTCAAGCACTTTTCTACGCGCTCAACAAGCAAACGCGTGCGAGCAAGCAAGTAGCGATCCATATTGCAAAGTCCTGCAACCTCGTCCGCGCGAAGGCGACGAGCATCGTAACCCTTACCACCGTTTGCAGCGTTCGCATACAGCGTGAAGAAGTAATACGAGCTCCAAACTGGAAGCATAACCTGACGAACAGTATCCCTAATGCCGTCTGCAGTCACAATCAAATTGCCACCGCGCAAAATTGGCGAAGACATGAGGAACCAGCGCATTGCGTCCGAACCGTACTCGTTGAAAACGCCGTTCACATCCGGGTAATTACGCAAATGCTTACTCATCTTCTGACCGTCGGAACCAAGCACAATGCCGTGGCAAATCACGTTCTTATAAGCCGGGCGGTCGAATAGAGCCGTAGCCATAATGTGAAGTGTGTAGAACCAACCGCGAGTCTGACCAATGTATTCAACGATGTAATCGCATGGGAAGTGCTCTTCGAAGAATTCCTTATTTTCAAACGGATAATGGAATTGCGCGAAAGGCATGGAACCGGACTCAAACCAGCAGTCGAGAACGTCCGTAATACGGTGCATTTGCGACTTTCCGGTAGGATCATCTGGATTTGGACGAGTAAGGCGATCGATATACGGGCGGTGCATATTCACATTGCCGTCGTCGTCGCGCGGATAGTCGCCAAAATCAGCCTTAAGTTCTTCCAAAGAGCCGTACACGTCTACGCGAGGATACTTTGGATCGTCACTCACCCACACTGGAATTGGCGAGCCCCAGAAGCGGTTACGGCTAATCGACCAGTCGCGCGCGTTAGAAAGCCACTTACCAAACTGGCCGTCCTTAACGTTTCCAGGAATCCAATTAATCTCCTGATTAAGCTCAAGCAAGCGCTTCTTAATCTTCGTAACAGACACAAACCAGCTAGAAACAGGCTTATAAATAAGCGGAGTTGCGCAACGCCAGCAATGAGGATAGCTGTGCACGTAGCTTTTTTCTTGGAATAGCAACGCGCGCTGATCTTCCGGCATTTGAGCAAGCGGACCGTCTCCTGCACGCAAGTTACGCAAAATTGGCAAGTTCGCGTCGAAAACGTACAAGCCTTCGTAATCTGGGCAGTCGCTTGTAAACTTGCAGCCTGCGTCGAGCACGTCAACGCTGCGAATTTCGTGCGCGTTAAGCGTGTTCATATCGTCCTCGCCGTAAGGAGCCTGGTGAACGAGACCAGTACCTTCAGCGGTGTCAACATAATCTGCAGTGAAAATCGTAAAAGCGTTAGGACCAGGAGTGCCGCCTTCTGCGAGCGCAGAATCGCTTGCAAAGTATGGGAATACTGGGTAGTAGCGCCAACCAGCCATCTGCGCGCCCTTAAGTTCGCGCACAACTTCGTAATTTTCGCCAAGTTCCTTAGTGTAGGAGCCGAGCAAAGGCTTACCGATGTAGAACTTTTTACCTGCGAACTTGCCTTCAGTTGGGCGAACTTCCACGTAGTCGATGTCTGCGCCGACTACGATTGCGAAGTTGGTTGGCACAGTCCAAGGAGTAGTAGTCCAGAAGACTGCATAAGCGTCGGCTTCGTCGCGAAGCTTAACAGCGACGGAAACGGTGGTGTCCTGACGATTCTGGTAAACGTCTGCATCCATGCGAAGCTCGTGCGCTGAAAGTGGAGTTTGGTCCTTCGGGCAGTACGGAAGCACGCGGTAACCCTTGTAAGCCAAGCCCTTATCATAAAGCTGCTTAAATGCCCACATTACGGATTCCATGTATGGAATGTTCAGCGTCTTGTAGCCGCGCTCGAAATCAACCCAGCGAGCCTGACGATGCACGTAGTTTTGCCACTCGTTCGTATACTTCAAAACGCTGGCACGGCAAGCATCGTTGAACTTTGCGATGCCCATTTTTTCGATTTGCTCAACTGACTCGATGCCGAGTTCCTTCTGCGCTTCTAACTCTGCAGGAAGACCGTGAGTATCCCAACCAAAAACGCGGTTTACTTTGCGACCGCGCATAGTCTGATAGCGCGGAACGACGTCTTTTGCGTAGCCTGTGAGCAGGTGGCCGTAGTGAGGAAGACCGTTTGCGAATGGAGGGCCGTCGAAGAACACGAACTCGTTTTGGCTACCCTTGCCGGACGGGCGGTATTCGATTGACTTGCGGAAAGTGTTGTTTGCATCCCAGTATTGGAGAACTGACTCTTCAAGCTTTGGGAAGGAAGGATTTGGTGCAACTTGCGCGCCGGCGTTTTCTTGCGTTGATGCAGAAACAGTTACCTTTGGATATACGTGATTTACGGACGTATTTTCGGAAGTATTTTCGGACGTATTTTCGGACGCGTTTGCTGCTGGATTAGTGGATTCGCTCACTGTGCTCTCCTCGCTCAACAGGGTGAATATTTCCCTGCGAGGACGACAGTTATTGCCGCGGTACCACCTCGCTTGCTATAAGATGATTACGTAACGCAAGTTACGTAGGTTACGTAAGTTACGTAATGCGAATATGCGACGCAAGTACATAACGCAAGTACATAACGCAATCGAACTATTCTTATAGCCTCTCGTGTTTGGCTGTACGGGCCAACCCCGTCGGTTCTAATAAGCGAGAATCTTACGAACACTCGCCGTTCTTCCGAAAACTCCCCGCCGATAACGGATCATCGCTTAAGTTAGAAACAATCTAACACTATCCCCTAACATTAGCAACTTTGCTAATATAAATTGACAGGACAATTACGCGAGGAACAATAAGATGGACAAGGTTAGTTTTTCAACGTTTGACGCAAGTAAATACTTAGACACACAGGAAGCAATTGATGAATATCTTGCTATTGCACTAGAAGATGGAGATACTAAAACAGTCCAACTTGTTCTAAGAGATATAGCAAAAGCAAACAAGTAATAAAAGTGCCCCGGATCAGAATCGAACTGACGACACCCACTTTAGGAGAGTGGTGCTCTATCCACTGAGCTACCGAGGCAACAAATGGCAATTATACACTATGGCATGATTCGCGCACAATTATGCGAGCAACAATTTAGGCTACGCGACTGATCGAAGCGGCAGAAACTTTACAGGCGCGTAAAGAAAAAGTCGGCTACGCAGCAAAAAACGGCAAAAACTTTACGCAAGTGTAAAGAAAAGGTCGTTTTCGCGCGATAAAGCAGCAGAAACTGCGCAGACGTGTAAAGTTTCGGTCGGATTAAGGCGACAAAGCGGCAGAAACTTTACAGCGGAGTAAAGTTTCGGTCGGGAAACCGGCAAAAAACGGCAGAAACTTTACAGCCGCGTAGAGAAAAAGTCGTTTGCGCGCTTAATCCTCAAGATTCGATTGCGTACCAGCCGTAGCCGCCGTCGCCGACTGCTCCGCCTGCGCCGCATCCAACTTGGCGCGAACTGTGGCAAGCAAACCCTGCGCGCGCTTTGCCAACGCCTCGCCAATCTCCCACTGACGCATGGACTGGTCGAGCGTCAAACCGCCAGCTTCCAACGCCTGAACCGCCTGAACCAGCTTTTCGCGAGCTTCTTCGTACGGCATCGCCTCAATCGCAGCGCGCTCTTCTTTCGTAAGAGTGCTTGCAAATTCTGCACTTTCGTTACTTTCTGCCGCTACTTCTTCCGCTTTTTTCGTTACTTTCTCGCTCATATCTAACCTTTCGTTGTATCTAAATAAATATCTAAAATATCTAAAAAATTACTTACTTGACTTTTTACTTGACTTTATGGAAGCAGTAGCTTTCGTAGCAGTCGACTTTGTTCCAGTCACCTTACCAAGAACCACACCGCTTTTAAGCGTAACTGTCATATCGTCGCCAACTTTCGCTAAAGCCGCGTCGTCAAGCACTCGCCCACCACTGAGCTGCACAACAGCGTACCCGCGATTTAAAGTCGATTGCGGACTTAACGCAGTCAAGCTCGCGTGTGCTTTCTCAACAGTCAAACTCGCGTCGTCAAGAAGTCGCACCAAACCGTGACGCATTCGCTCAACAGCCTGCTCAACCAAGCGCTCGTGCGGCTCAAGCATAGTGCTCGGGCGCGTAAGGCTCGGGCGATTCGCATAACCTTCAACGAGGCGAATCTCATTGTCAACGCGCGCAGAAATTCGCATGCGCATAGTTTGCAACGCGTTATCAATAAGCTGCCACTGCTCGCGCACGTCCGGAACAACGCGCTTTGCAGCATCCGTAGGAGTCGAAGCGCGCATGTCTGCAGCCAAATCAATCAGTGTCCAATCGTCCTCGTGACCGATTGCAGACACAATCGGCGTCACGCACGCAGCAGTGGCACGAACCACACCCTCGTCCGAAAAACCAATCAAATCCTCAAAGCTGCCGCCGCCGCGGGCAACGATAATAACATCAACCTCTGGATCCGCGTCGAGCTGCTTAATTGCGGCAATAATATCCGCCGGGCACTGCACGCCCTGCACATGCGCGTGAACAACTTTGAAGCGCGTAACAGGCCAGCGCAAATTCACGTTAGTAATAACATCGCCCTCTGCGCGAGCCTGAGGCGCACACACGAGGCCGATGCACTTAGGAAATTCCGGCAGCGGCACCTTATTTTCAGCGTCAAACAGGCCTTCGCCTTTAAGCTTTTTTCGCAACTCGTCAATTTGCGCTTTTAAGTCGCCGGCACCGACGCGGCGGATTTCGTCCGCAACGAAGCTTAAACGCGTGGCTTTTACCCAAATATCCGCCTTGCCGTGAACGACTACGCGGTCACCCTGGCGAAGATCGCGCGCTTGCTGCACGAAATTGCTGAAGCCCATTACGGAAATCGACACTTCTTCGTTGCTGTCGCGAAGAGTGATGTAACCGGAAGAGGCGCGGCGCATGTTAATTTCGACGATTTGACCCTCAATCCACGCTGCTGGCCAGCGTTCTACTGCACTGTGGAACTTTTGGCTTAAAACAGCAACAGGCCATGGATTTTCGGCAGTCGTGTCGGCGGCTTTCAAAGGAAGCTGGCGCGGCTGAGCTTGCTGCGGAGTAAGCGGTTGCGGCTGCTGCTCTACTGTTAGCTGCGACTGTGCTAAATTTAGCAGCGGTTGTTGCGACGGTTGCGGCTGTTCAAGATGGGCATCATCCTGGAATAATTGCGGCATCATATTTGACGAGGTCATGTTTCCAGCTTGACTGCAAAGAAGGACAAACGCGCGCTGCTGCATATGCGTGACGGAGGGATTAGATACGAAAAAACCCAAGCGGTGAAGCTTGGGTTTTGCTTGTGCCCCCTCAGGGATTCGAACCCTGGACACGCTGATTAAGAGTCAGCTGCTCTAACCAACTGAGCTAAAGGGGCGTTGGTTATCTTGGCTCGTTTCGCGAACCGAGTAACTACTATACTCAGAATGAGAGCGTACGCAAGCCGGCGTGTCGCATTAGAGTATCGAGAAGCAGCACAGTGCGCTTCTCGATACACTAATGCGGTAGCGCTTGCATAATGCGTAAAGCCCAGTGGGCTTTACGCGCAAGCGCGCACACGATTGTGCTTTCTTTATTATCTTAAGAAAGCACAATCTGACGAGTAAAGAAGCTTTGCATCAATGCTCTGCAGACGTTGAGTATTTATTGCTTAAAGAACACTAGCGTCCGTGCTGTTGCACACACTACACCAGGCACTCCTACCGTACCACAAAACACTAGCGGTTTTACTAGTAGTGAGGGTGGGTGTTGCTTGGTCGGAACAAATATTCGTGCGGTGAGATTTGAGATTTTTCGCACTGAGCGCGGCGAACGTCAGAGCCGCAGGCTGCTGATTCGCCAAGCGAAGAAGAAAAATCGAAAAATCTCTGCGATGAGCACGGTTATTAACGATTAAACACGCAGAGTTTGGGGGATTTCTTTACGAGCAATAAAAGAGGACTGAGGAAGCAACATTCTTTAAAGAAAGGCGAACACAATAATCGTCTTTAACAGCCAGAGCGACGAAGGACGGGAACTTGCGAGGAGAGAAATCCCCAAAAACTCGCTCCACAGCAAAAGAAATTCACGACAATCACAGCCACACAAGAAACCCGCCAGCCAAAAACCACGCAAGCACACGACGATTTGCGCTCAGGCAGGTCGTCGCGCTACTTGCGCCGTAAATTACGCAGCATTTTGCGCGAAACCGCCAGCAAATGCCTGCCTTGCACACTACTCACACCATTCTTCTTTCGCAACGACGCAATCAGCATCATCGCCATCAACACCGCAGACATCACCATCGATATCACAAACAGCGTCATCCACAACGGCCACTGCATATGGTCACCCGGCACGTTAGCAGGATCCGGCAGCACGCGATACCCCGTCACGAGCAGCCTGTGCGTGTTAATTCCATACGGCGTGCACGTAATCAGCGTCGCCAAATCGCGACCCTTCTCGCGCCGCAGCAAACGAATATCGTTCGGCTCCACCACATTTATGCGAAACACTCTGTACCGAAGAGTCTTTCCTTGCACATCAAAATAGAAGTAGTCGCCTTTTTTCAGCGTGTTTAAATCGTCAAACATCGTGGCATCCGGCATACCCGTATGCGCCGTCACAACCGTGTGCCTGCTTTTGCCACCCACCGGCAAATCCGTGCCGTACAAATGCCCCGCGCCCATTGCGAGAGTATCTTGAGTAGTCCCGTGGTAAATCGGCAGCCTCACGCCAATTTTTGGTATTTTCACGATGCCCATAATCCCCATCGGCTCGCTAAGCACTTTTTCGTACTCTTTATACTCGGGAGTGTCCATGTAATCGTTATTGCCGTTATACGGGTCCGCGCTAATAATTGCTTTGTGGCGAGCGTTGTATTCACGCGCTTTTCGCAAAATTTCCGCGCGATTTTCTTTAGGCTTTTCCTTATTTAATTTGTCGTACTCGATTGAGAGTTCCTTGGCAGCATGATTGTTGACCAAAGTAGAAACCACAGGATAGCTGAAACACAAAATGCCAATAGCAACAAGCGCAATCGGCTCAGCCAGCTTGCGAAGTGGGGACATTGGTTTTAGGGAAGACTGCTCTTGCGATGATGTAGATTGCGCAGATTCAGTATTTTCGGAAGATGCAGTGATTTCAGAGCTTGCGGAATCTTGCGCACTTTTGGAGGACTTATTAGCGCGCATATGAGTCAGCCGTTTAAATAGCGCGCGAGCAGACTCTGCAAAATCAGCTAGCTTCATGATTCCTCCACTAATAAAAGGAGCCGGGAAAGCGTTAGTTAACGCGCGCCCGACTCCCCATTTTCGTTAATGCTTAAAGAAAGGGATTAACTAAGCGCGGAGCTTAGCCTGCTCCTCTTCCTTCTTGCGACGACGCATGTACACAAAGAATCCGGAACCAACGAAGCACATGCCGATAACTGCGAAGATGATTACGCCTGCAGCACCGGTCTTTGGAAGGTTGAACCAGAAGCCACCATCCTTGGTTGGGACGTTAGGAATGTCAACAGCCTGAGCAGCAGTACCCTTAGCAGCAGATTCCAAAGTTACTTCATAAACCTTGGTGGAACGAGCATACTTGTCAGGAGCAGCAGTCTCAACAATGTAGAACTTCTGACCAACCTTAGCGACGTAGTCCTCAGTTACACCGTTAGCGTCAGTAGACTTCTCGCCAAAGCCTTTAAGAGCAGCTGAGCAGTTACCAGCAGTAGGGTCATCAGCGCACTTCTGTGCTACTGCAAGAGCCTTAGAATCAGAAGCCGTACCGTTAGCTCCAGCAAACACCTTGAACTTTGCATCCTTAAGCTTGACAGTATTATCAGTTCCGTCGTGCTTGAAGATGTGGAACTTACGGAACTCAGTATCAGTATGAGTCTCAGGCACGATTGGATTATGATTTTCACCATCCTTACCGCCAGGAACGAAACCATACTTGTTCATAAGCATGTTCTCACCATTACCAGTAGGAACAGTTGCAGCAATCTTGAAATTAAAAGTTACATGAACCTTCGGCTGATTATTACCAGTAACTTTATTCAGCTCTGCAACAATCTTTTTAAGACCTTCTGGCAGGAACACAACAGAAATACGAGTACGAGTATTATCGCCCGGAGTTTGTACTGCAGTCACATAGTAATCTTTGGTAGTATCAGTTGCGCTAGCACCCTTGGTAAGAGCATCTTTTACGCCATCAACCTTAACTTCAGTAACAGTACTTGCGTCAACTTTTTCATATGCAGTAGTCAAAGCGTCATCGAAGATCGCGTACTGCTTAAGATCATCAGCAGTAAGATCCGTAGCTTTACCATCTTTAAGATTGGTTGCCTTAGTCTTGTTTGGCGTAGCATCAATCGTGTATGGCAAAACATCACCAACACCAACCATGTTCTTAGTATCAGCAGTCTTAGAAATAGCATTACTCACGTTATGGTTCTTAGGCGTTACTTGAACATCATAAGTATACGTGTTGTTAGTAGCTTTGCCTTCACGAGTAATCTCTGGAACAGTCATGAAGAACGGAACAACATCAGACGAATAACCCTTAGGAAGTTTTGTTTCCTTCACCAAATACAAGCCCAAAGTGAGATTACTAAACTTAGCATCACCACTACCATCAGTAGTCTGAGTACCACCAGTTACAGGAACTGTCGTAAGCTTATTTTCATCAAGAGGACTTGTATTAAGCTGCTTTACTTTCTCAGCAAGCTTAGTCCAACCATCTCTAGTAGTTAAATCAACACTAAGACCATTAGTATCATCTTTACTAGCCTTAATAGTAGTAACTTTCACAATGGTAAACTCAGCGCCTTTAATACCACTATTAGTAGTATCATCCTTCTTATAAATGGTGATAGAACCAGTCAGCTTCTTACCATCATCAGACCATGGTGCTGGCTTAGCAGCTGTTTGCTCATTACCATTAGCAAATGCCACGTTGTTTGCCACCACGGCGCCGGCGACGCACAGCGTGCCAGCCATTGCGAGCGAGGCGAATGCCGCCACGCATTGTTTAGTGAATTTATTCACTTTCTTCTCCTTTATATCAGTGCCCTTGTGGGCAGGTTTTGAGGAAAATACGTTTATTGTTTTATTTTGTGTTGCGTTTTGCGAGTGTTCCCACATTCAGAGGTTCCCACATGCAGAGGTTCCCACAACTTGCGAGTGAGAGCCACATTCCGTACGCGTGCCGCATTCAGTGATCTAGCCACTGTTTGCGCGCGTCGCATTGCGCAACAAGTTTTAGCGAGAATCGCACTGCAAGCTTGCGAGTCAGTTACGTCTTGCGACTAGCCGGCTAGCAGGATTGCGTGCAAATGTTTTCATCAGCATCGCCACCTTTCGCTACGTCGCCTTAAAGCGCGAAGCTTTTTGGCAGTTTTGCAGATAAAATCTTTAATCAGTGTCTTACGCAGCAACGCATCAAGCATCGCGCGCCCCCACTTGGTTTGTTCAAGGAAGAACCCAGCCGCCATCACGCCCGTGCCAATCACAGCAAACGCACCAAGCAGCACGTTCCAGTTCACTCCGCCGGTCTTTGGCAGCGCGAATTTAGGCGGATCTATCACGTTCACGTCAACAGCAATTCTGTTCCAGTCTTTTCCAACAGTTACGCCGCTAAGCTGAGTCGTTTGCATATTCGTAGACGAATAATTATTCCCATCAATAAGGCTATTAAACACAGTCAGTGCTTTTGGCTTCAACGCAAACACAGCACACGTGTACTTTCCAGCCTTTTGAGGCACGCCAGCAATATCGTCTTCACTGCGAGACACAGCGCTTTCTATGCTTTCCTGCCGCCCCTTCGTGAAGCCATACAACAAGTTAGCCATGCAATTATTACTGTTCTCACTGCAAGACTTTCGCTGCTCGGCACTTGCAAAAGCCCACGGCTTCACATCTTCGCCGTAATTCTGGTTCAAGTGCATATTGAGGGTATCGTCAAGTCCGCGGTTCCACTTATTCTCGCCTTGCTTAGTGCACATCATGCGCAATGAAATATTGCTACGATCCTTCAAGCTCCACGCGAGCACATACGGGTTCTTAGTAAGACTCGTGCCGCTCATAACAGTAAGAGAATTACCACCACCAAGCGTGTCAGTAGAATCAGCGTCTTGAGATCTGAGCAATGTCATCTTAAGATCCCTGTCGGCGCCACCGCCCAAACCTCCAACTGTAACTTTCGCATACACAGGCTTGCCGTTGTTACCAGAATCCAGGTCGTCCGAAGTGGAGCCATCCGGGTAATGGATGACAATCTCTTTCAAGTACGCTTTAGGAGCAACAGATTGATCTGGATGGAATGTCACTTTGCCGTAACGTGTACCGTCATCCTTGGCACTGTGCTTGCCACTCTTTTGTTTGGTAGGATCGTCAGGCTTATTGCTTTGCTCACCGGTGTTACCAGCAGCGGAAGCCCAATACGACCAGTCTAAAGACACACTCTTGCCCTTAGTACCGTAATCATTTACCTCAAAGCCGTTCGCAGAATCCTTAAACTCAAACCAAGTGCCATCCGGCAGCGCGCCAGCCTTCACAGCATCCTGGTATTTATCCGCACCGTTAGCGCTCTTAACGCTTTGAGGCACAGCATTCTCAACCTTTTGACCAGCCGTAACGTTCACATCAACGTACTTCGGGTTGTAGAAGTGGTTTTCGTTGTGAATCTTAATTGGTATTGGGCGCTTCGCATAGTCAATGCCTTCAACCGCGTTTTTGCTGCCGTTATCACCATCAAGTTTCCACTTGAAGTTTTGCAACGGATCAGTGTTATTCTTACTTGCATCTTTGTTGAGTTTTGCTACAGCTGCATCGAATCTATCAAGCAAATTATTGGTATCGTCCTTAAACTGCTTTTGCTTAATCGCATACACTACGCACTCGTAGTCACCAGATTCGTTAGCCTTGCCTTTAATCCATCCACGAGTACGCTCAGTTGTGTCGCGTGAGTTACCATTCGTAATGTAATCGTCATACAGCTGCCTATCAGGGTGGCACTGTCTGCTATCCTTCTCGCAGTCTTTCTGCTGTTGCGCATTCTCTGTATGCTCCCAAATTTTAACTTCCTGCATCGTAATGCCGGCAATACCGCCCGACTGGTAGTGAGACTTAGTGCCGTCTGAATTGATCTTATAGCAGATTGTGCGCAAATTGATTTTTCCAGGCTTATACACGGACCAAGAATCAAGCCAACGAGTCGTCTGTTTAGAAGCACTTAACTCCTCGCCCTTAGTGAGTTTGATTGTAGTATTAGACCAGTTGCCACTACCTTCTTTATCGCCAACATTCAAGTGCAAATTATCAGGAGTCTCATCATGTGATCGAGTAACCTTCACACTCGCATAAATAGGCTTGCCGTTGTTTCCAGAATCTGAATCTGTTGATTTAGAACCGTCCGGATAATGCACTATAACCTGCGTTTGGTCAGGAGCAACAGGGAACCACCTGTGCGGTCGGAACGTAACCTTACCAAACTGACCCGTGCCATTTTTAGCTGAATCACCAGAGTCAGCTTTATTGTCTTGACCATCCTCAAAGAATGCATAACTTAAACCATTCTTTTCAAACCAAGTGCCGTCCGGCAAGTCGCCTTCTTTCACATCGTCTTGCGACTTATCAGCACCGTTAGCATTCTTCTTGCTTTGAGGCAGCCCAGTGGCTTGTTTGGTACCAGCCTCCATAGTTATAGGCTCATACTTAGGGTTGTAGTAGTGCGCGTCCGAGTGCACGTGAATTGGGAATTTCACAGAGTCCCAATCGATGTGCCTTTGAGTGGCATATTCAGGATGATCTTGACTACCCTGCTTATCCGTTAAGACTGACTTACTGATAACATCTTCAAACTTGCGGTCACCAGGGTTCTTTACAAACTCCTTTACAGCATTATCAAACTTAGTTTGCAAAGCACCATGCGCATTACCTTTACCCTCAAGGTCTTTAATAGCGTACACAGTGCACACAAAGTCGCCATTTTCTTTTACCTTGCCGTACAGCCAGCCCCACGTGCGCTCTGTAGTATCACGTTCATTACCATAAAGATATTTATTACGATCGCACTTACTATCATTGGCTTTACACTCTTTCCTCTGCTGTTCATTAGCTCGCGTCCACTGAGATGGATTCTTATCGGTAAACTCACCGCCTTCAATATTGCCTTTTCGACCAGCAAGTTTCAGACCATTAACACCATCAACCTCATAGCTTTTAGGTTCAGGTTTACCAGTTTGTGGATTCTTTTTGTAGCAAAGCATGCGCTGGTAAATTTTTCCCTGCTTAGCACTCGACCAGGAGTCAAAGAACATTGGCTTATACGTATCGCTAGGCTTGTCGCCTAAAGTATCACCTTTACGGAAACGCATACCGCTTTTATCGTTGTCCTCAATTTTCCTTCCGCCACCATGTTGGGAATAAACATTGAGTTTTAAATCATTTTTTTGAATATCTTGATTAGTTACTTCCACTGGAGCGTATACAGGTTTGCCAAGATTACCAGAATCCGGATCTTCAGAAGTGGAACCGTCCGGATAATGCACGATTACAGGAGCGTAATATTCTTCGTTAATCTTAACAATCTTGTTTGGAGAAAAAGTGACTTTGCCATACATCTCTTCGGAAGTAGCATCTTCAGGCTTGTTCTCTCCTGATTTCTTGTTACTTTGCTTACCATCAAACTTAAACCAGTCACGAACTTTATTTTTATCGTTAGGATACCCTCTTAACTCAAACCAAGTGCCTTTTGGCAACCTTGTGCCTTCATCAACAAGATCATTTTGACTCTTGTCGTCGCCCTTCACGCCGTTAGAACCACGATGGCTTACTGGAGCAGCCGATTGTTTAGAATTACCAGCCTTCACATATATCTTATCGTATTTAGGGTTATAATAATGCGCGTCAGAGTGAACCTTAATTGGCACAGTCCTAGATGTATAGTCAATGCCTTCTCTTAACCCACTGAAGGTATCCGAACTAATGATATTAGTAGAAGAACCTTCTTCCTTTCCAATATTCTTATTCTTTTTCTCAGCATCCTCAAATTTCTTCAAAGCCTTAGGCTTCAAAGCATATACAGTGCACTGATAATTACCAGTCTTTACTGGCTTTCCGGTGATACTACCACGCGTACGCTCCATGGTATTGCCAGTGCTATCAAATAATTTGTTTGCTACACAACCCTGACCATTTCGACACTTTTCCTGTTCCTCATCAGTAGCATGAGGCCACGGTTTTTCGCCATTTATTGTTATTCCATTAATACCGTCAAGATAAAACTTAATATTCGTAGGACTTGTAGTATCAGCACACACAGAGCGAATCTTAATATCGCCAGGCTCCTGCACTGACCAAGAATCTATCCATGGCTGTGGATTAACATCACGATTCTTGCGGAATACGAATCCATTGTTGTAGTTAATCTCTTGACCATTTTGGTTCCTAGCAATATGGAGGTGCAAGTCACCAGTACCAGGATCATGACGCTTTAAATTTACCTTCGCATAAACAGGATTACCTTTAGTAATAGAATCTTCATCTGTAGATTTTGATCCATCAGGATATGTAACTATTACTGGTGTCTTATAAGGATCATTTGGCTTGCTTGCAGTAAGCCACTTGTTAGGGTAAAAATATACAGAACCAGTCTTAGTATCTTGTGGTTGAATTGCAGACCACGATAAAGGATCTATTCCATGATTGTACTTTCCTATTACAAAAGTAGTACCTTCAGGTAAAGGACCCTTTATAGATCCATACGATCCATCACTGGTAGGTCTATCAGAAAAATCCTGAGTACCAGCATACATATCCTTTGTTACATACACTGGGTTGTACAACTGCGACATCTTCTTAACTTTGAAAACGACCTTTTTAGATACACTAACCTGTGATTTCTTGCAGTTATAGAAAGATGGATCAGGATAATTTATACCTATATTAAAGGTTACAGTCTTACCCGCATCCTGCTTCCTAGGTTTGTATATGACCTCACCAGTGAATTCATTGAGGTATACATCACCATCCTGCATATTGTTACTACTCCACACACGCCGGACTCCGTCAGGTAGTTTTTGATTAGTAAACACATATGCTATGCCATTTTGTGGTATATCTTCTGTTTTATAGTCCTTAGGGTTTGTAGGCTTCGGATTTTTATCCTTATTGTATTCGAAATGACCTTTTACAGAATCACCAACCCACTTACCGGTATACATAAATGGTTTTTGCGAATAAGGTTTACCATAAACAGCGTTATAATCTTTGCCGTCATCGAATCTACCAAACGCACCTTTCGGCTCTGGATACCGTAGTTCATCCCAAGAATCAGGATTCGTGTTATGAGCGTGCTCCCATAAATCAGGGAAACCATCGCCATCTGTATCATAAGGACCCATGATCGCAAACTTGTGCTTATCACTATCATCCGATCTAAATCCTGCAATGAATGGAAGGTTTTCTGGAACAGTTACAGAATCATCAAGATAAGCAGAAACTGTCCATCGATACGCAGTTACGGTATCACCGTTCTCTCGAGAAATCAACACACGAGAAAAATCTCCGTGTTCTTTCCATTTTTTAACTTCACAAGTATCAAATTGATCTTTAAATTGATCCTTCGGATCTTTACCTCGTCCAAGGTTTCCTAAAGACAAATCCCAATCATGCTGAAATTTCGGACCATCAGCGTAAGTATATGTCCATCTGGTCCAACCTGCATTAAATTCTCCTGGATTCTTCTCATCTCCCTGTAACGACCAGTTAAAATTAGTTTGACCAGGCAATAAACTTCGTTTTGTATATTCACGATAAACATGAACACTAGAGTCATCAATACCCCTCGGAAGATATACGTAGATGTAGCTTCTACCATCCCAAGCCTGACCATCAGATTTCTGATTTCCAATATTTTCAGCAGCGAATTGCGATGAGCCCATTCTTTTAAGTGCTAAGCTATTGGCATTAAAAGTTACTTTCCAAGTTATCTTTCTCCTGATACGACCATTATCATTAACAGTCTCTATTTCAGGATATGAAAGATCAATATCTCTCTGAGCGTCACCAACCCAATAACCATTATGAGTGAAAAAACCGTTACCTGATTTATCCCACCAAGCCTGATCAGCTTTCGCATTATGTGCCGGCGGCACTATGAGCATGGTTACTATGGTGGCGGCTGATACGAGCATTGCGAAGAGCGCGCGACGAAGAGTGTGGGCTGGGTGAGCGGTGCGGAGCGATGGTGACGTTGCTGGAAGTGGCTGTGGTGCCGGAAATGACTGCATTGTCGAAAGAAGTGCTGGCGGTGCCGAAAGTACTGGCATTGGTGGAAGAAATAACTGCGGTGCTGGAAGTATGAACGGCGTCGTTAGCGCTGGTCTTACGCCAGACCAAAGCGCGCGACGCAAGACGACCCACGCGTGATGCGAATCCACGGAACTTTGCTGGTAACATTTTCTCGCCTTCCTGGTCCTCAACCGCCGCACAAGCCGCAGTATATCCCAAATTCCAACTCTCTAATCTTTAAGACTTCACGTACTCAACCTGCATACGATGCCAATGCTTAGCGTACTAAAACCTTGTACGCATACTACTGCAAATGCCATAGACAGAGCTAACCACAGGTAGTCAGTATAACATATCTGTATGCCCTATATGCAAGCATGGTTGCTGAAAAGCCTCTAATATTTATACCCCCCCCCCATGAATGATTTCAAGCAAAACACGTGTTATATTCGTGCATATAAAAAATTTCTATAATTCACGAATATCGCTAAAAAATCTACTGTAAAACGCATTTATAATGAATAATTTCCGACGCCAAAACGACGAAATCGCGTCTTCGGCGTGTCTAAAAACCGACCACTTTCCCAACACAAAGTACTACATGTTGTTATAGCGCATGCATCGCACCGCTATATACTGTGCTGGTATATGCAGTGCTTGTATACGCTCTATGTGCTGTGTACTTCGCTGCTGTATTCTGTGTGAGATTCGTCACTATATGCCATGCTGCTATATGATTCGTCTATATATACTGTGTGCTTCGTCGCTATATGCCGTGCTGCTATATATACTGTGCAGCACTCAAACAGGTCGTCGCGTCAGAAAGAAAATCCGGCAGAAACTTTACACACGTGCGCAGTTTATGCCGCTTCCCAGCCAGATTCCGGCAGAAACTTTACAGCGGTGTAAAATAAAGGTCGTCTACGCACCAAAATCCGGCAGAAACTTTACAGCCGTGCGCAGTTTATGCTGCTTCCCAGCCAGATTCCGGCAGAAACTTTACGCACATGTACAGAAAAAGTCGTTTCCGCGCCAAAAAACGGCAAAAGCTTTACAGCTATGTAAAGAAACGGTCGTTTGCGCACCTTAATCCGGCAAAAACTTTACGCGAGTGCAGACAGAAAGCGCGAGCAGAAGTGCGGAGCCGGAAGAAACGGCAGAAACTGTGCAGCCGTGCGCAGTTTATGCCGCATACGCACGCACACAAAACACAACCGAATTCACAATGAACCACCACACAAACCTGCCCTGCCTTCGTCTTTATTGACGAAGGCAGACCTCGCTTGCATTGAAAGCACACCGTGCTTTCAACTTTGAGCAAGCTCAGCGCTCCGAATTACCTTTGCGCGCTACGCTTTAAGCGCAAAGGTAGGTCGTCGCGCACAAACGTAAACAGCCTCATCAGCCGTCCCATAATCTATAACCACATACCTATCGTGATACTTTCTGCCAGCAGTCTTAAACTTCAAATCAACACCAGGATAATCGCTTACAAAATCTCCCAACATGCTTTCCGTAAGCATATTCTTATTCCTAGAATTATCACTAAAAACTACTATTCCCACCCCTTCACCAGCAAAACGTAATAGTTCCAAAGTTTTAAGACCAATATAATTATCAACAACGTAAATGCTTTTCTTAGCTGACTCATATATTTTGCAATACGCAAGATCCGCTTCTATTTTATTGCCGTCCATAAGAAGAAAATGTTTATGCGTATTTGGATTAATAAAATTATCCATTACCTTATTAAAATCTTCCTTTGTTGCCATTTGAGATTTTATTTCCGCTATATCTTTAGTATTCTGGTTTGTTTGAATCGCCAACTGCGCTAACTCATTCGCGCCAATAAAATCCCTGTTTTCAACAATATAATCCTTCATTTGCTTAAAGGTTCTAATAAGCGCTTTCGACTGAATTATGGCAAGTTCGCCTCTTAACACAGTCATGAGCATATAAATACCTTGCTCCGTAAAAGCATATAGAAGCTTTCTGCGACCACCCCAACTTGATGTAGAATTTTTCGACATCAAGTTTTTGAACTCGTCAGCAGTTAGCTGAAACATAAAATCTTCGCCCTCAAACTTTTCAATATTATTCTTAATCTGTCTATTGAAATTTTTCGTTTCATACCCATATATTTCAGCAAGCTCAAAATCAAGCATGACTTTTTGATTGCGAATGTTATAGATCTTCTCTTTTATCGTTTTAGCATCTATAAGCGCTTTAACTGGCACACTTCTAGCGTCCGCGATAATTAAATTTTTATTCTGCTCTACCATAAAACCCCTCCTAAAAATGTACGTAAAACCTAGCGCAGTGCAACAAAAACGTAACTTCTAACACAAGATCCATAAATCACAAGCAACACTGCAAAATCACAGAAACAAATCACAGAAACAAATCACTAAGTTACTAAAATCACGCAAATCACATATAAACGCATCGTTTAAACGCATCAGCGCATATACAACTATTCTACAAAACAGTACAGGAAAAGCAACGAGTAGACAGGCACGACCGAAACGACTCAGGCGTGCGCAGTTTATGTTACCTACGCACCAAAAAACGACAGAAACTGTGCAACCGCGTAAAATAAATGTCGCGAAATGACGGAATTGCGACAGAAACTGTGCAGCCGCGCGCTACGCTCCAAGCGAAAAGGCAGGTCGTGTCGCTCGCGCAGATTAGCCGCGTTCACGTCCTCGCTTGCGTTGAAAGCACACCGTGCTTTCAACCCTAAGCAAGCTCGGCGCTCCGAGTTGCTTTCGCGCGCTAAATCGCAGCGCTCAGGCAGGTCGTCGCGCGCTAAAATCATCAATAATTGCTTGCATAATTAATGATATTTACGTTACATTATATAGAATTATTGTATACTTATATGAGAGTATGAGAAAAAGTACAAAATTCACCATAGACATAGGAGTCCAAAATGACTACAGCAACAAAAGATATAGTAAACGTGAACTTTCGAGCAAAGAAAGAAGACAAACTCAACGCGGAACGAGTTTGCAAGGAGCTCGGAATCTCTATGAGCGCCGCGCTGAACGTGTTTATTAAAACTATTGGTCGCGAAAAGAGGATACCGCTAGATTTTTCGCTAGATCCGTTTTACGAACCGTCAAATCAAGCATATTTGAAATCGCAGATTGACGGTGTGAGAAATGGAACCATCAAGCTCGAAGAGCACAATCTAATAATGGATTAGGACGTAGGGTTCAAACAATGAGAAAGATTGCTTGGACTCCAGATGCCTGGAACGACTATCTCTATTGGGAAAGCGATAATAAAACTCGCAAAAAGCTCAACAATATTATTAAAGAGATTATGCGGAATCCAATAGACGGAAAAGGTAAGCCTGAACCACTCAAAGGAAACTATTCCGGTTGCTGGAGTAGACGAGTAAACGATAAGGATAGAATCGTTTACTCATTTACAGATGACTCGATTATAATCTACGCCTGCAGAGGCCACTACGACGATAAGTAGGGAAAGTAGGGAAAGTAGAAAATCAAAAGTGGGCTTAATGGGGTTCGAACCCACGACCTTCTGCTCCGGAGGCAGACGCTCTATCCACTGAGCTACAAGCCCGCAACTCGAGAAAGTATACACGCTAGTGAGGATGCGCGACGACCTGCCTGAGCGCAGCATTGCGCGCGCGAAGGCAATTCGGAGCGCCGAGCTTGCTCAGGGTTGAAAGCACAGTGTGCTTTCAACGCAAGCGAGGTCTGCCTGCGGCTTTATTACGAAGGCAGGGCAGGTTAGTATGGTTGTGCTTTAGAAATTAAATTGTGACTGGGGATGCGAAGCAAAAAGCGGCAGAAACTTTACAGCGGTGTAAAGGAAAGGTCGGCTACGCACGAAAAAACGGCAAAAACTGTGCAGCCATGTAAAATAAATGTCGCCTACGCGCCAAAAAACGGCAGAAATTTTACAGGCACGCACAGTTTATGCCGCCTGTGCAGCAAAAAACGGCAGAAATTTTACAGGCGCGCACAGTTTATGCCGCATACGCACCAAAAACTCACACGCGCACAGCCATCACGCGCCACCGAGGAAGGCGAAGGTGCCGAAATAAAGCGCAGCCGCAACAGCAACCGACGGCACAATCGCGCACACAGCAAAAATCCACCAGTCGCGCGCACGCACACGACTCACCCTAGCGTGCGAACGCGCACCAACTCCCCCAAAACCGCGCGCTTCCATAGCAGTGGCGAGCGTCGTCGAACGTCGAATCGAAAGCACAAGCAGCGCAAACGACTGCGGGAAGAACGCCCTCACGCGATGCTCATCACCCAAACCGCGCGAACGCCTCGACGCAGTCAGTGCCGCCCAATCATCCTGCAGCACGCCAAACAGCCTAATTCCAGCCAAACCGCCGTACACGAATCGATCCGGCAAATGCAACACCTGGCTGAAAGCATCTGCCAAATCCGTAGCATCAAGCCCAATCACCATCACAATCGACGGCACGCCAATCGCCAAAATCCTAAGCGAAGTTGCAACAGCCAGCATAGCCGAACGATCCGTAGCATGCATCAGCCACCACTGGAACCAAGTATTTCCGCCACTTTTGCCGTATAGTAACACAGTGAGCGCGGAAGTCGGCGCGCCCACCCACACAGGCCACGAAAGGCGAATCACACGCCATGGCGGAAGCTTAATGCACGCAAAAATCACAAATTCCAGCAGCAACGCAACCGAAGCAGAAACGCAATCAAGCGTAAAAAGTAGCGGAATCGAAGCCGCGAACGCTCCAAAAATGCGAAATACTGGATTAATTGACGCAAGAAGTGGCGATTTGCTGGAAAGTTTCGCTTCCTCGTCGCGATTGTTTACTGCGCTCACTTTGATACGCGAAATGTCTGTTGCGCCGGTAGTTGCGGAAAGCGCTTCGGAAGATTTCGCTTCGGAAGCACTCGCTTCAGCAGCACTCATTTCAGCAGCTTCAGCTTTCGCATCCGGCACAAGCTCAACCAAGCGCGCACCCAACGCCTCAACCAGCTCACGGTCGTGCGTCACCACAATAATGCTCACACCCTCGCTACGAAGGCTTGCAATCAAGCGAATAATTTGCAACCAAGTTTTGCGGTCCTGCCCAAAAGTCGGCTCGTCCAAAATCAGCACACGCGGAGCCGCAGCAAGCGACGCTGCCACAGTCAGACGACGCTTTTCACCTCCCGAAAGCGTGTACGGATTCGCCTTCGCGTAACGAGCCAGACGGAATCGCTTCAGCAACTCCTGAGCCTTCGCGCGCGCCTCATCCGCCGAAACACCCGTGCGAAGCGGCCCCAACATAACCTCATCCAACACCGAACCACACGCAAACTGATGCTCCGGATTCTGAAAAACGTACGAAATGCGCTTCGCCAAATCAGGCGACTTCCACTTCATTGGATCCGTGCCATTCGCGCCTTGAGCAAGAGCATCACTCGCCACTACCTCGCCGCTTACTGCCGGCAAAAGACCAGCCAAAGTGAGCGAAAGCGTTGATTTTCCAGCACCATTCGCGCCGACCAAAGCCGTAATCTGCCCTGCTTTAAACTCAAGATTGATGTGACGCGCAATCGGCTCGCTTCTATGGCTGATTGCGAGGTCCTTCGTGGAAAGTAGCACTTCTCCGTAGCCTTCTGCTGGATTGTAGTTTTCGTAATATTTTTCAGAAGATTCTGCATTTGTGGAAGAATTACTTACGGAAGAATTACTTGCGGAAGAATTTTCAGGAGATTCCGCATTTGCGGAAGATTTTTCGGAAGACTTTGCGTTGTGCTTGTAACGCTCAGGAAGCCAGATTCCCAGATCCTCAAAGTCCAAATCAGTGCGATTAAACACCTCGTCTGGCGTGCCGTCCGCCACAATCACCGTGCGCGAAGAAGCCGCGCGCGCAATATCGTCGTCGTGAACGGTTTCGCTATGAACGGTTTCGCCGTTCGCATCTTTTCCGTTCGCAGCTTCATCATTCTCAAGCCCAAGCACAACCACGCGGTCAATCATGTCAATCCATGGCTCCGCGTGATGCTCCACAAGCACCATCGTGGCATGCGTCGAATCCAAAACCGCGCGCACAGCACCAACAATCTGCTGCGTGCCATCCGGATCCAAATTCGCAGTCGGCTCGTCCAAAAGCAGCACACTCGGCTGCATAGCGAGCGCGCCAGCAAGCGCCAAACGCTGCATCTGACCGCCACTTAAATGCGAAGTTGAGCGATGCAATTGCAAGCCATCCAACCCAACTTCTTTAAGACTTTTGCGCACGCGATCCCAAATCTCACCGCGCGGAACGTTCATATTTTCCGGACCAAACGCAACGTTATCCCCCAAACGCTGGAAAATCGCCTGTGCATCCGGATCTTGCAAAACCAAACCAACGCGACCGCGCGCACGTCGAACCGGCACGCCGTCAACCAAAACGCAACCCTCGCTCACACCACCATCGGCATCTTCGACGAGAGTGGTTTGCTGGGATTTTGCGCCATCTTCGCTATTTTCTACGCTATTTTTCGCCACAAAATCATTGCCAATAAGACCTGCCGCGCCGCTTAAAATCGTGGATTTACCGATGCCTGATGCACCAAGCAGCAACACGCGCTGCCCCGCCTTAATTGTGAGGTCCAACCCGCGCACAGCAAAAGCGCGACGGGAAGCATGACGATAACCCCAATGCTCAAACCGAAGTTCAGCGTTATTAGCTTTGCTAGCTTTATTAGCGTTATTAGCGCTGCTGTCACTATTGCAATCGCTTGAAGCTGATGGAAGGAAAGTTTCAGATTCTTGCGATTTAACAGCATCAGGCATAGTAAATCCTTTATGGCAATGATAGATTTTTAATTTTTGCGAATACGTTATTCGCTATTTTTCGCGTATTTCGCGACCGGACGCAAACTGATCCAACGCGCCGGTCTTAGCGATTCCCACATACAAGAACCACATTAAAACACCAGCAAACACAATTCCGGAAACCACTGTGCTGGCGAAGTATGGAAGACCATACTTGCCGAATACGCTAACAGCCTGCAACTTACCGAGGAAGGTGTAACCCCAGCAACCAATGCCAGTCAATGCGCCGGAAAGAATCATTGTGTTCAAATTCCACTTCTTGTAAGCGAAAATAATGAACGCAATTTCAGCAAACAGACCCTGAACCACTGCAATAGCGAAGGTTTCAGCACCACCCCACTGATTGCCCATCAAAGCTTCGAGCACGCCAGCTACGACTTCAGCGTAAATAGCAGCACCCGGCTTACGCACGATTACTGCGGCCAAAGGAGCAGCGAAGAGCCAAAGACCGTTAATAAGACCTGCAAAACCTGGAAGAATGCTGTTTAGCGCAGTCCATGGAACCTCACTAAAAATGGCAACAACCCAATAAATAAAAGCAGAAACAACGCCAATTACGGAAGCAACTGCGATGTCTGCAACACGCCACTGCATGTTGGACTGATAATTTTCTTCTGACATAAAAATGTGCCTTTCTTGTTACGTGTTGCAATGCGTTACATTGTGCGCAATGCAATATTTTGCGTTACATGTGTACATTACGATGCTGTGCGTCAAACGCGTTACATTGCGATGCGTTACATGCAATACTTTGCGTTACAAAGAAACCTTGCAACACCTCTCCAGGCACGGGAAAAACAGACCTCCGTGCGCCGGTATTACCCGGATTCACGTTCAAGCGGTTTTCTCTCAGCTCTGAATGTTCACGCTTACATAAGCGAGAACACAGAGCACCCGTGTCGATTGACGATTGTACGGCAGCGCGTAGACGCCAACCCTCCAAACGCGGGCGCGACGACATGCTTGAGCGCAGCACAGCGCGCGCGAAAGCAACTCGGAGCGCCGAGCTTGCTCAGGGTTGAAAGCACGGTGTGCTTTCAACGCAAGCGAGGTCTGCCTTCGTCTCGATTGACGAAGGCAGGGCAGGTTTGCATGGTAGTTTATTGGGAATTCAGTTGTGTTTTGTGCGCGCGACGACATGCTTGAGCGCAGCACAGCGCGCGCAATCACCCATCTGCACCAGTAACGAAAAACGACAGAAACTTTACGCGCGTGTAAAATAAAGGTCGCTTGCGCACCAAAAAACGGCAGAAACTTTACAACCGCGTACAGTTTATGCCGCCTGCGCGCGCAATCCCGGCAGAAACTGTGCAGCTGTGTACAGAAAATGTCGAAATCTCATCAAAAAGCGACAGTTCCTTCACATTTACGTAAAGTAACTGTCGCCAATCCGTCGCAAGAATAATTTACTTACCGCGCATTGCACGACGGCTGATGCGCTGCGGACGCGTTGGATCGATGCCCTTCGGAATGCCAAATCCACTCTTGCTTTGCAACGTGCGCAAACGCTCATTCAAAATCGCAAGCTCCGTCTTAGTAAGGAAGAATCGGCGGTTCGGATGAATTTTATCAAACAACGCAAACTTGTGCTTCACAGGCTGTAACGTCTTCGAGCGCAACACCTTTCCGCGCAATTCTTTAAGCTTCACCTGATTTTCGCCATTACCAACAGCAATACGGTATACAGGTATATTAGATCCGGCAGTAACGCTTTTAATAGCGTGCTCCTGTCGATCCATAGCATGCATTAAACGCTCGTAATTACCCTCACCAACGAGGAAAATTCCGTTAAAACCAGTGCCTCTCCAAAGCGCATCCTTCGTGCGCGCATCCACCCACACAGGCTGCTGCGGAAAAGTAAAACCGCCCTTATTAATCGCAGAAATAATGCCGGCAGCCGCACCCGGGCGACCTTCCAACTTTGCGTAACCAACTTTATCTGCGCGCTTTGTAAGCACAACAGTAAACAGCAGCAAACCAAGCATCACCGCTGTAATAAGCATCATAATCCACATCAAAATGGACCAACGAGATACAATTCCAAGAATTACAGCAACCAAAATCGGCGCAGCAAATGCGCAAGACAACCACAAAGGCAGCTGCTTATCGTCAGAATGCGTGTACTTATAAATACGTATGATCTGCGAGAACATGCCCTGCTTTTTCTTAGGCTTCTTCATGCCTTGCGTCGCGCCCTTCGACGCGCCTTGCGATTTGCTTTGTGCTTTATCTTGTGCCATGCGTTTACCCCATAATATTCGCGTTATTTTGAGTATCCCAAATAATAATAGTAGCTTGTGCAAATATTAATAAATTTGCACTTATTTCTGCACTTACTTCGGCCAGTTACCACGCTTTGCGCTACTCGGCTTAGGCAAACGCCAGCGACGAAGCTGCATAGCGCGGCTGAATGCGTACATGCCGGAACGCGACTTGCGCGACACAGCCACATCACCAAAACGACGAATCAGCTCCTTACGCAACTTACGCCACATAACAAACATGTCAATTACAGATGCAAACAAATACGCGTACAAGAACACTGCAAAAACAAAATAAACAATCACAAACTTAGATAGCGCAAACAAGCAAATCATAATCAGCACTGCAACTGGTATGAAAAACTCGCCAATATTAATTCGAGCATCCACGTAATCGCGAATATACACACGCCACGGAAGCTGCTCAATTTTTGGCATATGCGCCAAATCGCCAGTGCGCATTGCGTTGTATTGCAAATTCTCAGATTCGCGAAGACGAGCACGCGCGCGTTTTGCGCTTTCCTTGCGATCTGCTGGTACTAGTGGGCGAAGCTTTTGCGCCTGAGCAGCGTTGCGCTTAGGAGTCGGCGCGTTTTTTTCGCGAGATTTCGTCGCTACAGACGATTCTGCATCCGCTACTTTCTTTTGCAACGAAGGAGTAGACGCGCCCTCATTATTAGCAGTTTTCTTTGCAAATGGATTCCATGTCATGTTTGCAGATTACTCAACAGACTAGACGCATGCAGACGCGGAGGAAACGGCAGAAACTTTACGCGCGTGTAAAGAAAAAGTCGGCTACGCAGCAAAAAGCGGCAGAAACTTTACAGCGTTGCAAAGTTTATGCCGCCTGCGCGCAAAATTAGCCAGAATTACTCGCCCAATCGATCCAAAAGCAGCGCTTCCGTCACAATATTTCCGCGCAAACCAGAAAGCGAAATCGACTCGTTCGGGCTGTGTGCATTGGACTTAGGATCTTCCGGACCCGTCACCAGCACCTGCGCCTTCGGGAAGATGCGCTGAAGCTCCGGAATAAACGGAATCGAACCACCCTCGCCCTTATTTACCGGCTCCACGCCGAAAGCATCGCGCATAGAAGCGAGCGCATCCTTCGTTGCAACAGCATCCGGATCCATTGCCCAACCCATGCCGTTATCAATCGGCTCTGCAGTAACTTCTGCACCAAAAGGCGCGTGAGATACCAAGAAGTCGCACAAAGCTTTTTGCGCTTCTTCCGGACGCTGCGAAGGCGCGGTACGAAGCGAAAGACGCAACTTAGTTTCGTGCGCAATCACATTAAAACTGCCCTCAACAGGATGTGCGTCCATGCCGATTACCGTCAAGCTCGGCTTAGTCCACATGCGCGCTGCGAGAGAACCGGTGCCGGCAAGCTTATAAGAATCGACCACGGAAGAGTCGGCACGCACTTGCGCTTCGTCCAAATCGCGCTGCAAACCGCCAACCGGCTCCTGTGCTTCAATTCCAGGCACTGCCAGGTCGCCAGCCTCGTTGTAAAGCGAGGCAATAAGCATGGAAGCGAGCGTGTAAGCATCTAAAATCGGGCCGCCAAACTGACCGGAATGCACTTGATGGCCGAGCACTTTAACCTTCACGTCCACGTCGGTATTTCCGCGCAAACTCGTTGTAAGACTTGGGATTTCGGCGGACCAGTTGCCGGAGTCGGCAACGATAATTACGTCTGATTCAAATTCGGCTTTATGCGACTCGATAAAAGGAATGAAGCTTGGCGAGCCCATTTCTTCTTCGCCTTCGATGAAAACCTTAATATTTACGCGCAAATCGTCGCTCAGTGCGCGCAAAGCTCCGTAGTGAATTGCGATTCCGCCGCCGTCGTCGGCTGAGCCGCGTCCGTAGAGGCGACCGTCGCGCTCGGTACCTTCAAATGGGTTGGTTTCCCACTCAGATGGATCTGGAACTGGCTGCACATCATGATGCGCGTAGAGCAAAACCGTTGGCGCGCTTGGGTTTACGATGCGCGAGCCGACCACTTCGAAAGCTCCTGGAGTGCCGTCCGGATTCGTAGACTGCTCGACGCGCGCGTCAATACCAACCTCACGCAATACCCCAGCCACGTATTGCGCGGACTTGCGCATATGCTCGCCAGCAATGCCCTTAGCTGACACCGCAGCCAGTGAAATCTTCTTATTCAGCACGGAAACTACGTCATTCCAGGCGTTTTGCACGCGAGCGCGCACGTCTTCGACAGCCAAACCTGCCATAAATCCTCCCAAATAAAAGTAACAGAGCGGTAATTGATGCCTGTAAAACTATACCTACAAATTTAAACTATATTCGCAACTATGTCCGCAAATATGAGGAAACGCGAGAAAACGCGACGCAAACTTAACTATCTACTTTGGTCAGCTTGCGAGACCGTTTCTTTACACGCCTGTAAAGTTTCTGCCGCTTTTTGGCGCGCAAACGACATAAACTGCGCGCGGCTGTAAAGTTTCTGCCGCTTTCAAGCCCTCTCAATGCGCGTGGCAACCCAATCGACGATATAAGGCGCGCACTGCTCAACCTGATCCATCGCAACCTCAAATTCGCGAGGACCTCCGTACCACGGATCTGCCAAGTCGAGCAACATCTCGCGACCCGGCTGAGGCTTAGGAAGCGACGGATCAAACGCGCGGTACATGTGCACAAGTTCGCGCTTTTGCGCAGGCAACAAACGCAAAAGCGAACGCATATGCGAAGCCGTCATAGGCAAAAACAGGTTCGTTTCCGCAATCTCATCCGCTTCAATTCGATGCGCAAAATGCGAAGCAGGAAGCCTGTATCCGCGCTTAGTTAATTCTCTTTGCGCGCGGCGATCAATCGGATTTCCGTACTCTTCGTCGCTTACACCGCTGGAACGCACAGCAACAACGTCGCCCAATCCCCTCAATTGAAACTCGTTGCGCAACACAATTTCCGCCATTGGCGAGCGGCAAATATTACCTGTGCAAACCGTCATAACAGTGTATGGGTGACGTGCGTCTACCTTGATTTTGCTTGATTCTTCAGTCATGCTTCCTCGTTTATTTTGCTGTCTCGTTTACTTTGCGATTTCTCGTTTACTAAGCAGGCTCATATACCATAAACCGGTATCGTGCAGGATTGCTTTCGCTGCCAACCTTCAGAGGCGCTTCCTCAAACTCGCCTTCGCGCGCAACATGCCATTTTCCTGCATCAACTAGTGCATGAATATTCGGAGCAAATGTGTCCGCTGCAACTTTCGCATCAATTTGCGTTACGTAAGCTGCGTCTGCGTGATAATTCGCAAGCATTTCGCGCAAAATCGCAGCTCCGCCAATAACCCAGATTGCTGGGCCATCTTGAGGCGAGTCTTGAGATACGTCTTGAGATACGCTTTCCTGACTTTCCAGCACTTCCCTATTTTCCAGCCATTCGCGCGCGTAATCCAAAGCCGCGTCAATGCTAGTAAAACTACGCGCTCCATCTGCTACAAAATCAGGATTATGCGTAACAACAATATTTTCGCGCCCAGGCAACGGACGGAACTTCAGAGGCATCGCATCCCACGTGCCACGACCCATAATCACAGGGCAACCGATAGTCATCGCCTTAAAATAGCGCAAATCCGGCGAAAGTCGCCACGGCATGCCTCCGTTTACGCCCATAGCGCCGGGCTTGCCGTCCAAACCAGAAGCCTCGCCCCAAATCAGTCGCACAGGGAAATTATGCGACACGCTGTTTGCCATATACGCACCTCACACGCTAAAACAAGCTAAAAATTAAACTAAATCAAGCAAAATCAAGCAAAATAATTTGCAATCAATCACACCGCAACCGGTGCTTTAATCGTCGGATGATGCTTGTAATCAACCACCTTAAAATCGCTGTAATCGTAATCAAAAATCGAATCCGCCTTACGAATTTCAAGCTGCGGATACGGGTACGGCTCGCGCGAAAGCTGCTCAAGCACCTGCTCAACGTGATTGTCATAAATATGGCAATCGCCGCCCGTCCACACGAACTCGCCCGGCTCAAGACCTGCTTGCTGAGCCATCATCATCGTCAAAAGCGAGTAAGACGCAATGTTAAACGGCACGCCAAGGAACATATCGCAAGAGCGCTGGTAAAGCTGGCACGAAAGCTTGCCGTCAGCAACGTAAAATTGGAAAAGCGAATGGCAAGGCGGCAACGCCATATGCTCAACTTCCGCAGGATTCCAAGCGCTAACAATCATGCGACGAGAATCCGGGTGATTCTTCATAAGATCCAGCACGTTTGCGATTTGGTCGATTGTACGGTTTGGATTTTCCGCGGTTGGCGCCGGCCAACTCCTCCACTGCACACCGTAAACAGGACCCAAGTCGCCATTTTCGTCCGCCCACTCGTCCCAAATGTGAACGCCATTTTCCTGCAACCAACGCACGTTACTCGAACCCTTAAGGAACCAAAGCAACTCGTACGCAAGTCCTTTGAAAAACACGGTTTTCGTGGTGATAAGCGGGAAATATTTGCTAATGTCGAAGCGGATTTGCTGGCCAAAAAGCGAAATCGTACCAGTGCCTGTGCGATCTGATTTTAAAGTGCCGTCCGTAAGGATTTTTCGCACTAAATCCTCGTAAGGAGTTGGGATGCTGGAAAGCGGTTTTTGTGGTACACGCGCGCGAATTGCTGCAAGTTCTTCTTCTGTTAAAGCCATGCTGCCATGTTAACAAAGCGCTAATAAATTTAAAGAATTGCGCTCGTAAAACCATATGTCTACCACGCAAAACGCTAGATTCGACAATTGAGCACAAAGTTACAATCCTTACGATAACATGAACAAATACGACTACAGCAAAGGAGCAAAAATGTCTAGAAGATTATGGGTAGAGCGCAACGAGGACGGCACTTGGGAAGCACACAGCGACGACGGTGTGAGCTTGAAGTTTGGTCACGGCGAAGGCATGTTCAACCCGGTTGAATTAATGCAAATCGCTTTAGCTGGTTGCACAGCTCTTAGCAGCCAGTACGCTGCAGAACACGCTATTGGCGAGGGCGCTGGAGCGCGAGTTGTAGTAAACGGCACGTACGACGCGGAAGAAGGCACGTACTTGCGTTTTCAAGAAGATGTCACTCTTGACGCAACTTGCGCAAAACCTGCGCTCAGCCAGGAAGATGCGTCCGCACTAAAAGAGCGCATGGAACGCCACATTTCCAGGGGTTGTACTGTTAAGCATACGCTCGAAAAAGGCGCGCAAGTTAGCGTAAACGTTACGGTTCGCAGCTAGAATAAGCCAAAAGTCGCGAAAAATCACACTAAAATTGCACTAAAATTGCATTAAAATTCACCACGTGTGGCACAATTGAGTACACAAGATATTTGCGCAATAATGACGCTACGCATGCATGTATGCAACCGGAGGAAACTTTGAAAATCGCTATTTTTACCGAAACGTATCCACCGTACATAAATGGCGTCGCAACACAGTCTTATATGCTCAAAAAGATGTATGAAGAGCTTGGTCATGAAGTGCTAGTAGTCACGGTCGGCTCCGAAAAACAGCGCAAAACCAAGCTTGAAGATGGAGTTGTTTACGTTCCGGGCATATTGCTTAAAAAGCTTTACAAATACCGCGTTGCGCTCCCGATTGGTCACATGCGAAAGCAACTTCCTCTTAAATTTAAGCCGGATGTCATTCATATTCAAAACGAATTTGGCATTGGCGAAATCGGCTTGGAAGTAGCAAAAAAAGAGCATATTCCCGTTATTTATACGCTTCACACAGAATACGATAAATTCCTGTTTTACATTGGCTTAAAGCATTTTACTGAGTTCTCTCGCAATATTTCGGCGAAATATTTTATGCGATTCTCGAAAAATGCCACAATTATTACGAGCATGTCTCCTAAAGCACAGGCATATATTGACCGTCAGAAGGTTGATAAAAAAGTAATTGTGCTGAATAACGCTGTGGAATATAAAAAGTTTCTACCAACGCCTGAGAGACTTGCATTCCGCAAAGCTTTCCGCGAAAAATATGGCGTTTCTGACTCTACTAAGCTGTTTGTTTTCGTTGGTAGAATCGGCGCTGAAAAAAATATTTCAGAATTAATTGACAACTTTATGTATTGCGATTTTCCTCGCGAAAAAGCGCGCTTATTTGTTATTGGCGGCGGTCCTGATTTGGAATCGTTGCGCAAGCGCGTGGCAGATAATGGTTTTGACGACAGAATTTGTTTGCTTGGGCCTATTGCTCACACGGAAATTCCAAAGTATTTGCACGCAATGGACTACTACACAACCGCATCACTTTCCGAAATGCACTCACTTTCGATGCTAGAGGCAATGGCTTCCGGTCTGTTTGCGCTTGTAAAGCATGATGTGCCGAATGAGAAGCAGATTATTAGCGGTCAAAACGGGTATCAGTGGGATACTAAGGAAGATTTTAAGACTGTTTTTAGTAAAGTTTTGAATATGAGCGAGGCTGAGCAGGCTCAGCTTAAGGCGAACGTGCTCGAGTATTCGAAGAATAACGATTTTAAGAGCCAAGCGCTTGAGCTGCTTAAGATTTACAAGCGCGCAATCGAGATGAACAAGGAAAAGCTCGCTGAAAAGAAAGCTAAGCGAGATGCCAGGCGCGCGCGTTTTATGCTGAAAAAGCGCGAGAATACTGAAGCGGAGTCGCAAGAATCGCAAGATTAGACGCTCTCACGCTCCAAACGCTCCAAACGCTCCAAACGCGGTCGCGATGACATGCTTGAGCGCAGCACAACGCGTAGGCGGCAGAAACTGTACACCGCTGTAAAGTTTTGGTCGGAATCTGGCTGGTAAGCGGCAGAAACTGCACACAGCCGCACAGTTTTGGTCGGAATCCGACTGGCAAACGGCAGAAACTGCACACAGCCGCACAGTTTTCTGCCGTTTTTCGTTACTGGTGCAGATGAGCGACTGCGCACGTAACGACATGCTTTCGCGCTATCGCAGCGGATCGATTGTTTGCTCAATCTCCTTAGCAGCTTCTTTACCAGCCTTCGGCACATCAACCTCATGTACTCCGGAAATATCGTCAATAGACGCTTCAGAATGCTGCTTTTGCGCTGCTGCAACCTGAGCTGCACTAAATTCCACATACTTGCGCGGCACAACGTACACAGGCCTCGAAGAATGCTGCAACAATCCCTGGCTAATCGAACCAAGCAGCAAACCGGTAAAGCCACCGCGACCGCGAGAACCAACAACCACAAGATCATGATTCAAACTAGCCTGAGTCAAAGCTTCAACGGCAGAACCGGGCACAACAGTTCGATGAATTTGCAAATCCGGCAAACGCTGCAAAATTGGCTTCACGCGCTCCTCAAGATCCTCCATGTACGATCCCATAACAGCAGTATCGCCCTCAGCACCTTGCACTCTTGGCACTGCGGAAATAACATCAAGCTCAGCATGCCAGCTATCCGCCAAATCAGCCGCAATTTCAAGAGCTTTAAGCCCCCACTTTGACTCGTCAGAGCCAACAGCCACACGCGTAATCGTATTATTCAAGTGAATACGCTGACCGTCATCGTCAGTGTAAGGCACAACCACAATTGGGCAATACGCATAAGCTGGAAGCGAAGAACTAGTTGTGCCGAGCAAACGCTCTGCCAAGCCACCTTTTCCACGATTACCAATCACAATAAGCTGATAGTTACGAGAAAGTTCCACGAAAACCGAAGAAGGATCGCCCGTAACAATTAGCGTAGTCGCGTCAACTCCCTGCTCAAGAGCAACAGCTTTTGCTTTAGATAGAATTTCTTGCGCATCGTGATGAGCTGCATTATCGTCACCAATCGCAGTGTAGGTGGCATCAAAAGAAACAGCAGCATAACTTGGCAACGAATAAGCGCAAACAATTTGCAATTGCAACCCAGCATGCTTTGCGTAATTTGCAGCCCACCAAACCGCTTTATAACTCGCGTGTGAGCCGTCAACTCCAACCAATACAGCTTTTTCTGGGATCATTGCCAACCTCCTCATACTTGCACTCGCGACAGCAGCGTCACTCGCGCACAACTTGTAAGTACTATTGTAGCGTAATTTTAGATTGAGTGTTGGCAGTTTTGCGATATATAACTACAGAAGCTACAGAAACTATAGAAGCTACAGAATGCGACGAATAGAGTACCCGCCTGGGAACACGTAGCGGATAGGATCGTACTTAGTGCCAGCAAGCTGCGAATTAATTACCATGCCGTTGCCAACATAAATAGAAGCATGCTGCGCATTCGCGATAATATCTCCAGGCTGCGCTTGAGCCAAACTTGGGATTGGAGTTCCAACAGTTGCCTGCGCTCCAGAAGTACGAGGCAAAGAAATACCAACACTAGCAAAAACATACTGCACAAAACCGGAGCAATCCCATCCAGCAGGAGTATTGCCACCGCTGCGATACGGCACTTTGCCTAAGAATTGAGTAGCAAAATTCAAAAGAGAGGCAACAGACTTACCATCAGGAGGAACTACAGAAGCAAGAGGAACCTGTTCAACACCACTGCGGAAACCAGAACGGCTTGCAGTAGCATTTCCAGCAAAAGCACGGCGTGCCGTTTCAGCAGCTTGTTCGCTAGTAGTCTTAGTTTGAGGTACATTCAAGCTTTCTATGCCACCCCAATGAGAATTTGCGTCGACATCAGTAGAAGTGGATTCAGTTAAAATATCGCGACGCACATTCGTCACCTTTGGAAATGCGCGCGTAGAAGTGACAGCTGACTCGGAAAGCTCATGCGAAGACTCTGCCATGGCGAATGGCGCCATAACAGTAAGCATTGAAGCTGCAGCGGCAGCTGATACAAAAACTGAGAAAATTCTACTTTGTTTTAGCATACTTTTTGCAGTATATCATCGGGGCATTACATACGAGAGAAATTAGCAACGCCAGTAACAAGCAAACTCATTTTAGTAATAAACAAACTAATTTTAACAAAGCAGCTTTAGTAACGAAGCTTCGGTAGTACAACTTTAGTAATGAATAAACTGATATTGAGAAACTTCCTTAGCGTCAAACTTGCGCGAGAAAGTTCGTCCTTGGTAAGAAGCGCCACATTCAGAAGTCTCAATAGAACCGTCTGAATTAATTTTTTCAACAACTGCAACGTGCCCGTAGAATGGATCAGAACCAGCCTGACCTGAGCGGAACACCATAATATCGCCAACATGACGAGCGGAATTATCTACCCAATAGCCAAGATTGCGCGCAGAATCAGCCCACATATTTCCGTTGCCAAAATGCGAGCCAACAGGCAAACCTAACTGATGGCGACGAACATACACCCACCACGTGCACTGGCTGAACTCATACGCGTTACCAGTATCACCAGTTGCATGATTTGGATTAAAGCCCTTCGGCAAAACGTCAAAGTCTTTATCTATCAACAAAGCAACCTTAGGATTATTCGCAGCAGAACGTGACATCTCTGCAATATTAAAGCCTGAACCAGAACCTAAATTCCACGAATCAGACTTCGAAGATATAGTAGAAAAAGTGCCAGGTTGTACCGAATTAGCAACTTTATCGGCTAAGTTTTCATGCTTCGAATTCGAGCGAGCAGAACTACTTTCATTCGCGCCATTTGCAGCATCAGCAGAGTTCGCATTATGCGATTTTTTAGCAGCATTCTCAATAGAGTCAACAGCGTTATTAATAGTTGCCATAGGATCAAGAGACTCGCGTTGGCTAGAACGCGAAACTGTTGAAGATGCGTCGCCAACTGCAGTCATAGATGGCTCAAATTCGGAAGCGCGAGAATCAAAACTATTAACCTTAGTTAAAGCCATAGTAGCTGCAACAGTACCAACCATTGCAACAAGAGAAGTCGAAAGTATTACATTGCGACGACGCTCATTAGCAAGTTTAGACAACCTAAGCGCGCGCCTGCTTTGAGGAACAAGCTCCTGCAAACGCTCAGAAACAGCTTCTGGAAGCTCTACAACAGCACCATTGCTAGTAGCAACCGCAGCCAAACGCTCACTAACACGATTAGCTTGAACAGAACGCATGCCACGCACACTATGCGCACCATGCGCGCCACGCTGAGCTACAAACAGCGAAAGCGGCGAATCTCCATGCCTCTTTGCTTTTGTGGCACCATGTGCAGCATGTCTCATACTAATCACTTTCTTATGTTAAACGTGGAACGCAGCGCACAAACGCCACACCCCCAACTGACTTTCTTTCAATCCTCTATGTGAAAGGTTACAACGTGGTTAGGATGTAAGAAACGCACACAGCCTAAATCCGCTAATTTTCGCGCTTAAGCTGCACTCGTCACACTTAGACTTCGGTAAGTTGTATGGTTGGAAGTATGAAATTTGCACCTATAGTTAATCCTGATGCACGAAAAGCAGCACCAAAACCGCTGCGAGTTGATTTGCGAAAGGTTTTTGCTATAGGAACGATCGCGTGGCTAGTCGCAACAATAATTGCGCTTATCGTTGCGTTATTGCATATTACAACTTGGTTTCCTGTGTTGTTTTGCGCATCGGGAACAATTATTGGCGTTCTGCTATTAATTTGGGAACATTTTGACCGCTGGGACTACAGGCGCTTAGGAAAATAGTTTGTTGCTGATTTGCTGAATTATTTACTGCTGATTTGCTGGCTTGCTAACTTACTGATTTTCTAACTTACTAATTTGCTGCTTATTTATTTGCAATTGGTAGCGCAAAACTTACGGTAGTACCCTGCCCCGGCATACTCCAAAGAGTAATATTTCCGTGGTGCGTAAGTGCCACATGCTTGGCAATTGCAAGCCCTAAACCAACGCCATCCTGGCTTTGACTATTTTGATTATTCGCACGATAGAATCGTTCAAAAATTCGCGACTGATCTTGCAAATCAATGCCAACTCCGCGATCTACAACACGGATCACAGCGTATTGACCATCTGTCGATAGTGACGCAGATAGCGAAACTGTAGAATTTTTTGGAGAATACGTAATTGCATTCTCAACTAATTTCCGCACTGCAGCTTGAATTTGCGAAATTTCACCGCGCACGCACAAACGCGAATCGACTTTTGACACAACGCGTACGCAACAATCCTTAGCAAATGAAGCAACTTGATTTTGCACATACGACAAAACATCATTCAAAGAAAATACTTGCGCAGAATCTAAGTCAATAGGATTTTGAGCGCGAACCAGCCACAACAAATCTTCAAGCATGTGCTCAAGTTTCTTGGAAGATTTACCGGCAATTTGCGCAATATCTTTAATTTTTTGCGCAGATACCTGTTCGTTTTGCAAAACTTTCGTAAGCTGAGTTAAGTTGCGAGTAGATCGCATTAACTGCTCAGAAACGTTGGAAATAAAGTCGTCGCGAGTTTGCGCAAAACGGTGAGCTGCACTCGTATCCTCAATAATTACAACTACGATACCGCCTCCAATGCTTCCAGCCGTAACAGTAAGCCAATTAGGGCGCGAAACAGTGGTTGACTCTTGAGGATTTACAGTTATTGACACATAACGCTCAGGTGTCAAAGTAACCAAAGAGAAGCGCTCGAATCCGCCAGAAGCTCGCACGGAATTAACAGCTTGAAGAACGCGAGGCTGGCATAACGAATCATCGCTAACAACACCCAGCAAATAAGCCTCGGAGCTTGCGCGAATTACGTCATTGTTGGCATCAATTACAACAGTTGGCATGTCGAGCATTGCCAAAACTTGGGACGCGTCGTAGCTGATATCGTCACTTGCGTTGTCGCTTGAATCGTCGCTTATGTCGTCGCTTATGTCGTCGCTTTCGTCATACTTTGCGCCACGAATATAATTAAACGCTCGTTTAAAAAGACGGCAAACTGTAGAAAACCAATCCGACATCAACACACACAACGAAAGCACAACGCACAACGCAAGCACGCCGAAAGCAACAAATACAACGATCACAACCGCAGAAGAACCTTGAGGCATACTCCTATAATCTCATACTTTGCGCGCTTTTGTAACTATGCAACTAAAAAGCGGCATAAACTTTACACGGCTGTAAAGTTTCGGTCGAAAATCACCACAAAAACGGCAGAAACTTTACACCGCCGTAAAGTTTCGGTCGCTTCGTTACCAGCGTCGTCTATAATTACATAGGATGCCTGACTTATAGCGACGTGCAAACTAGGCGTTCAAATAAACTCACAGCACTGAGAAAGGACGCACCATGCGAGTAATTTTCAACGAAGAAATGAAGGCAATTGCTTCAAACATCGAACGCATGGCAGAACTTGTAGCAAAAGCTATGAACGATGCTGGAAGCGCGCTTTTAAACGCGGATTTGGAAGCTGCTCAAACTGTTATCGATAAAGACGCAGACTTAGACGCTTTAGAAGCAAACACTATTGACCAATGCTTGACTTTGCTTGCTCGCCAAAACCCTGTGGCAACGGACTTGCGCGAAGTTGTAGCTACAATGCGATTAGCTGCAACGTTTGAACGCATGGGAGATTTAACAAGTCATATCGCTCAAATTACTAGACGAACCTGGCCTGAATCTGCTATTGCACAAGAAGGACGCGAAACTATTGTTGCAATGGTTGATTTCTTGCGCGAACTGTCAGGTCGCTTAACGACCATGGTTGCAAATCGCGACGTGCAAATTGCGGAAACTATTATTGCTGGCGACGATGCGCTCGACAAATTGCACGAGAAGATTTTTGAGCTGGTAGAAGGCGAAAATTGGAAGGGTACGCGCAGGCAGTTAATTGATGTCGTTCTGCTTAGCCGCTTTATTGAGCGAATTGGAGACCATTGCGTTGCCGTCGCAAGGCAAATTGTGTTTATTGTTTCCGGATTCGATCCGTCCAAGAAGCCAGAGCCAGATAAAGACACTGTTGTAGCGTAACGCGGTTACAGCAAAACACGCTACGCAATTTCAAGTTGCACAAAGCGCGCATGAAAATAAAAGTAAACAAAAAGTAGGTTTGCAAATTAATTGCAAACCTACTTTTATTTTAAAAGCTAACTTAAGCTCTCAAAACTAACTTAAGCGCTCCAAAGCCAGCGAATCAGAATCTCACTTCTGACCCTGAGCAGCCACAGCGGCAGCACCGGCAGCAGCAGCTTCTGGATCCAAATACTCACCGCGAGGCTTGATTGGCTTGAAGTTCTCATCCAACTCGTAAAGCAGAGGAATAGCGGTTGGAATGTTCACCTTGGAAATCTCTTCCTCGCTCAAGTTATCGAGCATCTTAACGATTGCGCGCAAGCTGTTGCCGTGAGCAGCAATCATTACAGTCTTGCCGGACTTAAGCTCTGGAATAATATCCGACTCCCAGTAAGGAGTTACGCGAGTCACGACGTTTGCCAAAGCCTCAGTTTCTGGAACTGGTTCGCCAGCATAACGCGGATCGTTAGCCTGGGAATACTGATCATTTGGATCAATCTCAGGAGGTGGAGTTGCGTAAGAGCGACGCCAAATCATGAACTTCTCATCGCCATATTCCTGACGAATTGCAGACTTATTCTTGCCTTGCAAAGCACCGTAGTGACGCTCGTTCAAACGCCAGCTGCGACGAACTGGAATCCAAAGGCGGTCGGCTGCATCAAGCGCGTAATTCGCGGTATTGATAGCACGACGAAGCAAAGAAGTGAACACGATGTCTGGAAGAACGTTCTTCTCTTTAAGAAGCTCGCCACCATGCTTAGCTTCCTCGACACCCTGCTCAGTCAGCGGTACATCAACCCAACCAGTGAACTGATTGGTCTTATTCCATGCGCTCTGACCATGTCGGAGCAATACTAATTTGTATGTCATAATTACCTAGTCTATTCGTTTCATACGACTACTTGCATTAACACTTACATTAACTTTGACTTTGCGTCAACTAGCGAAGAGGCTTTACGAGTGGGAATGTAATTGTTTCGCGAATAGTTGCGCCCGTAAGAGCGATCAGCAAGCGATCAATTCCCATGCCCATGCCGCCAGCAGGAGGCATGCCGACGCCGAGAGCCTCAATGAAGTCCTCATCAATATCCATTGCCTCAACATCGCCAGCCAAAGCATCCTTAGCTTGAGCAACAAAGCGCTCGCGCTGCACAACAGGATCGTTAAGCTCAGAATAGCCGGTTGCAAGCTCAAAGCCGCGCACGTACAAATCCCACTTTTCAACCATTCCAGGCTTCGTGCGGTGACCCTTAACAAGCGGGCTAGTCTCAACTGGGAAGTCACGCACAAACGTTGGCGCGTAAAGCTTATCCTCGTAGAAGTGCTCCCACAAGTGCTCAACCAACTTGCCGTGATTCTCAACTTCGTCGCGCTCAACGCCAAGCTTGTCCGCAATCGCGCCCAAATGCTCAACAGAAGTTTCCGGAGTAATCTCCTCGCCCAAAGCCTCAGAAAGCGAGCCGTACATGGTAATCTGCTTCCATTCGCCACCAAAATCGTACTCTTCGCCGTTAAGCAAAGTCACCTTAGTTGAACCGAAAGCGTCTAGTGCAGCCTTTTGAATCAGCTCCTTGGTAAGAGCAGCAATCGTATCGTAAGTGCCGTAAGCCTGGTAAGCCTCAAGCATTGTAAACTCTGGAGCGTGAGTTGCATCCACGCCTTCGTTTCTAAAGTCGCGGTTGATTTCGAACACGCGCTCAATGCCACCAACCAAGCAGCGCTTCAAGAAAAGCTCCGGAGCAATGCGCAAATAAAGATCAATGTCGAAAGCGTTCATGTGAGTTGTGAATGGACGAGCAGCAGCACCGCCGTGAACCGTTTGCAACATTGGAGTTTCGACTTCCAAGAAGTCATGACTGTCGAAAGTACGGCGAAGAGAAGCCACAGCGCGCGAACGCCTGCGAACCATATCGCGAATCTTCTCGTCCGCAATCATGCCAATATATGGCTTACGCGTACGAGTGTCGTCGCTTAATTCCTTGTGCAAAGCCGGAAGCGGCTGCAAAGCCTTAGCTGCAATCGCCCACTCGGTTGCGAATACGGAAAGCTCACCGGTCTTAGAAGAAATCACGCGACCGCGCACGTAAAGGTGGTCGCCCAAATCCACCATCTGCTTGAAGCTTTTAATGGATTCTTCGCCAATTTCCTTCTTGGAAACCATCGCCTGAATCGTAGTACCGTCACCGGCAGAAAGCTTAACAAAGCACAAGCCGCCAGCGTTACGCAAGAAAAGCACGCGGCCAGCAATACCAACCTCAGTATCGGTTTCTTCGCCAGCTTCAAGCTTGCCATCGAAATCAGCACGCACCTTTTCGATAGTATCCGTAACGTTAAGATGCACAGGATAAGGCTGCACGCCTTCCTTAAGCATCATTGCGCGCTTAGCAACGCGCATCTGTACCTGCTCAGGATGAGCTTGCGGTCCAAATTCTTTATTGCTTGGGTCGATTGCTTCATCCAGAGTTGCGCCTTCGTTTACGCGCTTGGCGATTGCTTCGTCTTGAGCGAGTAACATTTCGGCATGTTCAACAGTGTCAATTTCATTGACGGTATCTGTTGCTTCGTTTTCTGCTGCATTTTTATCGGCAGATTCTGCGGCACTTTGCGCGGCAGACATTGCAGTATTGGTGTCAGTCATAAACGCTAATTGTAGCCAGTAGGTAATACAGGTTTTATACGCGACTTGCAGTGCTAATTTGCGATATGTTTACACAGAAGCTGTAGCGATAATTTGTAATATGTTTACAAAGGAATTCCGCAGCTTGTACGCAATATACTTGCGCGGGACTTACTTTGCGCAACTTGCACACGCTTTACAATAATTTGTATTAGCCAACCTGTAACATTACGGACGTTGTTGGAACTTTTATGCGCATATGCTTTCGCGAGTTTCAGCATCGGGCTGTAGCGCAGTTTGGTAGCGCGCTTCGTTCGGGACGAAGAGGCCGCGGGTTCAAATCCCGCCAGCCCGACTTTTGATTTCCAGAATCACCCCCCCCCCACCGCAATTCCGACGTTTCCTATACAAGGCTGTAAAATTTCTGCCGCTATTTCGCACGCAAACGACTTTTTCTTTACACGTGTGTAAAGTTTCTGCCGGTTTTTGACGCGAAGGCGGCATAAACTGCGCGCGGCTGTAAAGTTTCTGCCGGTTTTTGACGTAAAAACGGCAGTTTCTTTACATGACTGTAAAGTTGAAGTCGATTGATTGTGAACAAGCGCAATAGCAAGGGGGCTTTGATGGAGAACGCTGCGCAATTTTATAACGAGCTTGACGAAATGTTTGCGAATCACGCAAGTGCAGACACGATCGAAACGTATCTTTTGCGAAAACTTGCCGAAGCCAATCCCCTGCAGCTTTCAATTCTCAACGAACTCATGGGATTTTATAGATCGCGCGGAGAGCACGCAAAAAACAAGCCAATCATTGATAAGGCGCTAGATTTGGCAAAGAAGATGGATTTAGCTGGCACCGAAGCCGGCACAACCACGCTAATTAACGCCGCCACAAGCCTTCGCGCGGCAGGCAGCTACGATCGCGCCGAAAAAATTTACACTCAAGCTCTTAACGAATCCTCCGAAACTCTCGGCGCTAAAAACCGCAAGCTTGCCGCGCTTCACAACAATCTTTCGATGCTTTACAGCGAAACCGGTCGCACTCATGATGCAATTGAGGAGCTCAATCATGCGCTTGAAATTTTGCAAAATACGAGCACGGATCCTGAGCGCGACATCGATATTGCCGCTACGCACACGAATCTTGCGCTTGCAATGTTGCAGGAGTGCTCACAGGAGTGCTCGCATCCTAACACCAGCACAAACAGCAAATCCGCAACTCTTGACTCCGCTTTTGAACACGCTTCGACCAGCGTTCGCATGTACGTCGCGGGGAATAACGAAAATCAGCCGCACTACGCTTCTGCATTGGCAGGTTTTGCGCAAGTACAGTGCGCGCGCGGCGAGTACGCTCAGGCTGAGGAAAGTTACAGTAAGGCACTTGATTTGATTGCGAGATGCTACGGAAAAGATAGCGAATCTTACGCGATTACGGCAGAAAATTTGCGGCAGGCGCGCGAGTTGGCAGAAAAAGTTACGAAAGAATCTACAGAAATTCAAGAATCAGCAAACCAAGATATAACAGAACAACACTCAACGAACTCACACGCAGCAAACCAGAACGCAGCAAACCATAATATAAAAACTGGCATGCAATTAGCGCAATCATATTGGCAAACTTACGGAAAGCCGTTACTTGATCAGCCAAAATTTGCGAAATACAAAAACCGCATAGCTGCAGGATTAGTTGGTCATGGATCGGAATGTTACGGTTTTGACGACGAGATTTCGCGCGATCACGATTTTGGACCAGGATTCTGCTTATGGCTTACCGACGAAGATTACGCGGAAATCGGCGCGGATTTGCAGACTGCTTACGACGCACTTCCGCGAAAATACGCCGGTTTTGGCTCTCGCAACGAAACACCGCGCGCTAAATCATGCGAAAGCAGCAAGCGCGTCGGAGTATTTCGCATAAGCGAATTTTTTGAAAATCTAACCGGCTTCCCCACCGCTCCAAGCCAAAACGAGCCGCACTTATGGCTATCGCTAAGCGAGTCAACGCTTGCAGCAGCGACGAATGGCAAAATTTTCGCGGACCCTCTTGGAGAGTTCTCAAAGGCGCGCCAAAGCTTCAAGCTCATGCCGGACGACGTGCGAATCTCACTAATCTCGCGCAGACTTGGCATGATGGCTCAAGCAGGTCAATACAATGTTCCACGAATGCTAGCACGCAAAGACGCTTCCGCAGCGTGTCTTTCTATCAACGAATTCGTGCGCGCAACCGCTTCACTCGTGTTTTTGCTCAACAATCCCGTAACTGCAGGCTACTTGCCGTACTACAAGTGGCAGTTTGCAGCATTGCGCAAGCTCAGCAATCGCATGGCTTCTAGGCTTCCGGAAGTGTGCAGCAAACTTGAGTCGATAATGCAACTTTCTTCCGCTGCTTGCTTTGGCGGAGACGGCTCCGGCGGAGACGGTTTTGGCGAAGGCGGCAAGGGCGCTGGACTTGCGCAAAAGCAAGTTTCGCAAATAATTGACAGCATTTGCGAGGATATTGTGCGCGAACTGCAATACGAGGGCTTAAGCGATTGCGACGAAACTTTTTTGGAATGGCAACGGCCGTATGTTGAAGCGCATATTAATTCGCGTGCGGCGTGCTTAAGGAGCTTATGATGTACGATTTATCAGCAAATCCGAAAACGCAAAATCTTCCGAAAACGCAAAATCCGAGAACACAAAAGCTTGCGGAAGAAATCACTAAACTCGAGTGGGATCAGTTCCAGCTCACGCAAAACGAAGGCGGACGCGCGAATTGCCAAGGAAACTGGCCAACTTTTCGCATTATGCGCATGAGTCAATTTTTGGCGTGGCCGCTTGATTTGCAGGAGTCTTATAAACAGGATCTTGAGCGCGCGAATAGCGATGGACGCAATTTGATTACGGAAAAGTATGCGCGAATGATGGAGTCGACTGCGCCGGAAATTTTTGAGCGCACGATTAAGCCTTATATTAAGCCGATTTTGGAGCCTAGAAAAAGCGCGCAGGAGCAGATTATTTTAACGCAAGTCGAGTGGGCTGCGGATTTTCACAATCGCTACCCGCATTTAGGTCTTGCGATGCGCGTGCTTAAAACTAGCGAGGATACGGCAGAAAATACGTCTTTTGAAACGTATTTGCGAGGCGAATTAAGCACATATTCTGACGCAACTTTCGCAAAATACCAGCGTTTTGTAAATAATTTGCGCACGGAAAATCTAAATCTTACGCAAATGATAATTGCGAATACTGTGCGCATGTATGGCTACGATTCGCTCGAAGCGGCCGAGCGCGCGCAATAAAGTGCTTGAGCGCCGGATTCATTCGTTACGCACGCCAATCACAACCTAGTTTCTAAAGCACCGCCACGCGAACCTGCCCTGCCTTCGTCAATCGAGACGAAGGCAGACCTCGCTTGCGTTGAAAGCACACTGTGCTTTCAACCCTGAGCAAGCTCAGCGCTCCGAATTGCTTTCGCGCGCTAAATCGCAGCGCTCAAGCAGGTCGTCGCGCACGCGCGCAGCTTAAGAATAAAGCAACGACGCTGCAGAAGCGGCGCGAGAATCACTTTCGAGAAAAAGCGTGGAAGCAGCGGAAAGACCGGCGTGTTGCAAAAACGCGCGGTAAAGCATTACGTCAGGTTTGCGCAAATGCGATTCGTAAGATGCACAAACACCGTTTAACTCACCGAGTATTGGGCAAGTTTTGCGCGCGCAGTTTAACCAATCGCAAGAAGCGTTACCAAGTGCCCACACGCGCACGCCGCTCGCAATCAACTCGCGTGCCACAGCCGAAGCATCCGCGCGTTCGCCAGCAAAACCGCGCTCGAAACGCTCAAAATACAAGCGATATAGCCACGTAACTGCCGGTCCGTGATGCTCATCAAACGAATCCATCGCTTGCTTTCTGCTCCACCCAGCCTCGCGCAATGACTCGTGAAACTCAAAACCCCATTCCGGCTCGAAACTAAAGAGCACTTCCCCAATAAAATCCGGATAATCTGCATCCAGAGTGCGGCGCACATCCCAATCTACAAGCAATTGCAAGTCGAAAACAACGTCAGTCATTCCGCGCGAAGCATACTCGCTGATACTATTTTTGCGCACATCACTTATTTCGCGAATATCACAGATACCGCTTGCACTAACTGCTTTTATTTCAGCGCCCATAATTCCCACTTGTGCAATACGTTGCTTTCAAAACAGAAACAACAAAACAAAACAGCACACCAACCAAATACTCACACAGTTGGCGGAATACCGGCACTCATCGACGCATCGCCAACTACGCCAGAACCGTACATTCCTGCAGCAAAACTCGCTTGCAAACTGTTGAGATTGTAGCCAAGCGCCTCAAGCTGCGCGCGACCGTCCTCATTAATGTTTTCAACGCTCCAACGCGGCTTCCACGTCCAGTCAATGCGGAACTCTTCGACCAAGCCTGCGAGCGCATTCGCACACTCATCCTCAATCAATTCAGTTAACGGACATGCAGGAGTAGTAAGCGTCATAGTAATAATTGCGCGCCCAAGCTCATCAATTTCAATGCCATAAACCAAGCCTAAATCAACCACATCAATGCCAAGCTCAGGATCCACAACATCGTGTAAAGCGTCTAAAATATCATCTTCTGTAACTCGGCCAATGTCATTTGCGCTTAAATTCGCAGGATGCGTTTCATGCGTCACCTCAGATGCCGATTGATTTTCTGCCATAATATTCCTTGCTTTGCTTGTACCAAAGTTCGATTTTACAAGTTGCCAAGAATTTGCGGATTTAAGTTTTGCGAGGCTTTTGCAATGCTGTCTTTTAAGCCTTCCCACGCCAAAAGCGCGCACTTAATTCGCATTGGGTAGCGCGATACGCCTTGCAAAACCATTGCATCTTCCAGCGCATCTTCGTCCTCTTCGTTTTCAAAACCTGCGCCGCGAGATTCCATAAGTTTGTGGAAAAGCGCGTCTAATCGCAAGGCTTCGTCAACCGATTTTCCTTCGACTAGATCAACCATCATTGAAAGGCTTGCTTGCGAAATCGAGCAGCCGTGACCGTCCCACTTAATACTTGATACTATTGGTGTTTCGTCATTATTGGCGCTGCGTGAAAGCTCTACTCGCATTGTAACTTCGTCGCCGCAAGTTGGATTGAATTGGTGCGATTGACCTAAAGCAGAGTTTTCTCCAGATGCAACAGCGCAACTTTCGTGAGCATTATTTAAGGTAATTTCGGCAGATTTTGTATTTCCTGCAGATTCTTGAGATTTTGTAGATTCTGTATTTTCTGCAGATTCTTGAGATTCTTCCTGCAATTCCGCTTGTGCGAGCTCGTCCGTACTTTCGAAATGAGTTTTGCCATGCGGATTTCGCGCAGCATCCAAAATTACTTCTTGGTACATGCTTTCTAAGCCGTCACCAGCCGCATCTGCAAAACCAGCACCTGCACCAAAACCAGCACCTGTTGTACCAAAACCCATATCAAACATACACACTCCTTACCTACTCGCTAACTCGTTGACTCGCCGATTCGATTGACTAACTCGCTAACTTCTCCAACTCGCTCGCTAACAATATTATGCGCCAAAATAGGCGCGAACGTGTGAGACTGCTTCAACAAGCGCACGAGCCTCATCAATCGTATTGTAAACGCCAACAGAAGCACGATTCGAAGCGTACACGCCAAAATGACGGTGAATCGGCTGAGCACAATGATGCCCGACGCGAATCGCAATGCCCTGCGCGTCCAAAAACTGTCCAACATCGTGCGGATGCACGCCTTCAACTTCAAAAGCAACTGTGCCAATTCGATTCTCTAAATCAGTCGGACCCAAAACGCGAACTCCTGGAACATCCCGTAATTTTAGCAATTCTGCAGCAATTTCCTGCTCATGCTCTGCAACTCGGTTCATGTCCAACGAGCGCAGCCAATCCGCTGCAACTCCTGCCGCAACCATTTGCGCAACAGGCTGAGTTCCAGCCTCAAAGCGGTAAGGCACATCCATGTATTGCGCCGGCTTGTTAAGCCAAGCAAGCTCCACCATTGAGCCGCCAAAATTCGCAGGCGGAAGCGCGTTCAAAAGCTCGCGACGACCATACAAGAATCCAACTCCCGTAGGACCATACATTTTATGCGCACTAAATGCCGCAAAATCAACGTCTAATGCGTGAAAATCAACTGGAATATGCGGAACTGACTGGCATGCGTCAAGCACAAAAATCGCGCCGACTTCGTGAGCGCGCTTGCAAATCGACGAAACGTCCGTAATAGCGCCAGTAACGTTGCTAATATGCGTAACTGCAACGATTTTCGTGCGCTCGTCAATAATTGTTCGCAAATAATCTGCATCCGTGCGCACGCGACCGTCTTCTGTTACATCAATCCAGCGAAGCTCAGCCCCCGTGCGAAGAGCCAGCTCTTGGAATGGAAGCAAAACAGAATGGTGATCCGCGCGAGATACGACTATTACGTCGCCTTCTTGAAGCGCAAAATTTTTGCGGAAATCACTTTTAGAATCAGCCAGATCACTACTGTCTTTTTTGCAGATTTTTGCCTTCGCACTAGCGTTACTAATAGCAGTTGCGAGAAGATTAAGCGCGCCTGTAGCTCCCGAAGTAACAACAATTTCCTCGCTGCCAGCATCTGCGCACGCTCCAACAAGCAACGCAACTTTCGCGCGCGCTTGTTCAAACGCAACCGTCGAAAGTGCAGCCAACTCGTGCGCTCCCCTGTGCACACCAGCGTTAATTGTTTCGTAAAACTCTTTTTCGGCGTCGATTACAACTTGCGGCTTTTGCGAAGTAGCTGCAGAATCCAAGTAAATCAAAGGTTTTCCGTGCACAGTATCGTGAAGCGAAGTGCCGTGAACTGTGCGACTTAAAATCGGAAACTGCGAGCGCAAATCGCTAAATTCTCGCATAATATTTTCTGTAGTCACTGTAGTCATATTAAACCGCTATTTTGACGCTATTCTTACGAATATACAGATAGATTAAACTGTACTTGAACCGCGCTTAAGCCAGTGCCGACTCAGTTGTACCTTCCGGCAAATACTTGTCGTAGCCTTCTTCTTCCAGCTCGTCCGCAAGCTCCGGTCCTGCAGTCTTTACAAAGTGACCTTGCGCAAAAACGTGCACAATATCCGGCTTAATATACTTGAGGATTCGCGTGTAATGCGTGACCATCATAATGCCCAAACCGGTGTTTTCTTTGGCGCGATTCACGCCTTCAGACACAATTCGAAGCGCGTCAACGTCCAAACCAGAATCAGTTTCATCCAAAATCGCAAACTTTGGCTTCAAAAGCTCTAGTTGCAAAACTTCCGCACGCTTCTTTTCACCGCCGGAAAAGCCTTCGTTTACAGAACGCGACGCAAATTTTGGATCCATTCGAAGCTTTTTCATAGCCTCGCTAAGTTCTTTCACCCAGCTTCTTAAAGATGGAGCTTTGCCTTCGACTTCAGTTTTTGCAGTGCGAAGGAAGTTCGTCATAGATACGCCCGGTACCTCTACCGGGTACTGCATTGCAAGGAACAGTCCGGCTTTTGCGCGCTCGTCAGGAGTCATTTTCAAAATATCTTCGCCGTCGAGAAGAACTTGACCCGAATCAACTTCATACTTTGGGTGCCCTGCCAAAGTGTATGCAAGAGTAGACTTTCCAGATCCGTTAGGACCCATAATTGCGTGCGTTTCGCCAGAATTAACTGTAAGATTCACGCCTTTTAAGATTTGCTTGCGACCTTCTTTTGTTTCTACAGAAGCGTACAAATCCTTAATTTCCAAAGTTGACATGTTTTTCTCCTATTCTTCCGTTCTTGCAAGTTAGTTTTGTGCAGGTGAGTCTTGTGCAGGCTCTTTTTTCGCAGGCTCTTCCGTTCTTGCAAGACGGCGCTCAATTGCCTTCATTAAGTGATCAACAATTTCCGGAACGCCAATTTCTTCAATCAGCTCGTTAAAGAATCCACGCACAACAAGCTTTCTGGCTTCAATCTCACTAACTCCGCGCGATTGCAAGTAGAAAAGCTCTTCGTCGTCAAATCTACCGACTGAACTTGCGTGACCGGCACCAATAATATTTCCGTTTTCAATTTCCAAATTCGGCTCAGAATCAGCGATTGCTCCAGGAGTGAGCACCAAATTACGATTCAACTCATACGAATCTGTGCCAGGAGCTTCCGGCTTAATAAGCGCGTTTCCAACCCAAGTTGAATGCGCGCCCTTTCCTTCCAAAGCACCCTTGTACACTACTCGCGACTTGCATTCCGGATAATTGTGCACAACCATCGTGCGATGCTCAACATGCTCGCCCGGATCCACAAAATACATGCCGAGCATGTTCAAATCGCCCTGCTCGCCGCCAAAATCCTGATCCATGCGAATGCGCACAACATCTCCGCCAAGAGTGACCATCGTGTGGCGAAGCGAAGCACCCTCACCCACGTGAATACGCTGATTTCCAACGTGTTTGCTGCCCGAATCCCATTCTTGAATAAAGGTAGTAGAAACGTGCGCGTGTTTTCCGAGGATAATTTCCACACCTTCTGCAAGTTTCGCGCAGCCGGTATGTTCGATAATAATATCTGCGTTTGAACGTGGGTCCGCTTCGATTACTAAGTGCAGTGCGTCAAGCGCATTAACATTATTACCCTGAATTTTCAGCACGATTGGCTTTTTAATTTCGCCAGATACGTGAAGCACGCGCGCTTGTTTCGTTGCATTCCACGCAACTGCAGCCGCGCGATCAGAAGGCTTCATTTCGGTGTGAGGAGCCTCGTTTTGCGGCTTTACTTGCAAACTTACGGAACCGTCGCTGCCAACGTAAGAATCATCCAAAGCAGCTCCGCCAACGCCTTCAAGCGTTACATGAATGCTATTAGAAGGCTCGAAACGCTCGAAAAACTCGGAAATTCGCTCAACTGGAGTGTATCGCCAATCTTCCTGCTTACGCGTTGGAATCGCAAAATCTTCCACGCTGAACGAGCGCACGGATTTGTCTGCGCTAGAAGGCATTGCCGCAGGAACCGCATACGGATCATTAGGATCTGCTACAGGAATAGTAATTTCTTTTTCTGTCATTTTATTGCCTAAATTCTCTTTTAAATCTTCGCTCATCAGCCCACGGATCCTTCCATTTGCAACTCAACTAAGCGATTCAACTCAAGCGCGTACTCCATTGGAAGCTCGCGGCTAATCGGCTCTACGAAGCCGCGAACAATCATGCCCATAGCCTCTTTTTCTTCAAGCCCTCGACTCATCAAGTAGAAAAGCTGATCCTCCGAAACCTTGGAAACAGTGGCCTCGTGAGCCATTGAAACGTCGTCTTCACGCACGTCAACATGCGGATAAGTATCCGACCTCGAAAAATCGTCAACAAGCAAAGCATCGCACACAACAGACGAACTAGAGCCCTTCGCGCCCTTAATAATCTTCACAAGACCGCGGTAAGCTGAACGTCCGCCGCCGCGCGAAATCGACTTAGCAACAATCGTTGAACTCGTGTGCGGAGCCAAATGAATCATTTTCGCACCCGTATCTTGATACTGACCGCGTCCAGCAAAGCTCAAAGACATAGTTTCTGCTTTTGCGTACGGCTCAGCAAGAATGCAAGCAGGATACTTCATAGTAGCTTTGGAGCCGATGTTGCCGTCAACCCACTCCATTGTGCCGCCTTCGCGCACGTAAGCTCGCTGAGTTACCAAGTTATACACGTTATTTGACCAGTTTTGAACGGTTGTGTATCGCACGCGCGCATGCTTTTCCACAACAATTTCAACGTTTGCAGCGTGAAGAGAATCCGTGGAATAAATTGGAGCCGTGCAACCCTCAACATAATGCACGTAAGAGCCTTCGTCTGCAATAATCAACGTGCGCTCAAACTGACCCATGTTCGGCGTATTAATGCGGAAGTAAGCCTGAAGCGGAATATCCACGTGCACGCCTTTTGGAACGTACACGAACGAGCCACCACTCCAAGCCGCTGTGTTAAGAGCCGCAAACTTGTTGTCGTCAACTGGAATCACAGTTGCAAAATACTTTTTTACAAGCTCCGGATACTTTTGCACTGCTGTATCCGTATCAACAAAAATTACGCCTTGCGCAGCCAAGTCTTCGCGAATCGAATTGTAAATAACTTCCGACTCATACTGTGCTGCAACGCCTGAAACTAAGCGCTTTTTCTCAGCTTCCGGAATGCCGAGCCTGTCGTAAGTTTTGCGAATATCTTCTGGCAAATCGTCCCAAGTTTTCGCTTGATCGTGAACCGGACGCACGTAGTATTTAAAATCATCCGCGTCAAAACCGCTTAAATCCACGCCCCAATCCGGCATCGGCTTTTGCAAAAATGCGCGGTAACCTTGCAAACGAAGATTTAGCATCCATTCCGGCTCGTGCTTGTCAGCGGAAATTGCACGAACAACCGACTCGTCAATACCCTTCTTCGCAGCCTCACCTGCAGCATCCGAATCATGCCAACCGTAATTGTAATCGCCAAATTCAGCAACAATCTGTTCGTCTTGACGTATTTTCTCTTCGTTTACGCGAGCGCGATCTGCCACATACTGGCTCATCTCAACGTCTGCAGCTTTATTTTTTGCTGAATTATTGCCATCACTTGCTGCAACGCTTGGATCGCCAGTAACGCCAGTATCATTCATATTGCCAGCATCGCTCATATTGCTAGTATCGCTCATAAAGCCTGTTACACCTCCATACTTAACGCACACCTGCGCGCGGTACGTATTAATTGGCAAAAGCTGCTCCCCAAAGCGCTACTTTTGCACTCTCCCCACTCAATTATCACCTATCTAAGGTTACCGCGTAATGCGATTTCTTGGTATAGCCGTGTTACGTGCAAAACGTAATGTTTATCACAATCTAATAAAACATAAACGGCAGAAACTTTACGCAAGTGTAAAGAAAAAGTCGTTTACGAATTAAAAAGCGGCAAAACTTAGGAAAACCAAGTCTTACCGCTTATTTCTATTTACTTAATTCTTACTTAAGTCCCACTTAAGCTTTACTTAAGCCTTACTTAAATCTTACTTAAGTCTACTTATCTTCCTTGCTATTTTGAGAAGCCTCTTGATGCTCAAGAGCAGCCGCAACCAAGCCAGCAAACAGTGGATGAGGCTTAGTTGGGCGAGATTTAAACTCTGGATGAGCTTGAGTTGCTACGTAGAATGGGTGAACTTCCTTTGGAAGCTCCACAAACTCAGTCAAATTACCATCTGGGCTTTGACCGCTAATACGCAAGCCGGCTTCACGCAAACGATCCTTATATGCCACGTTCACTTCATAACGGTGACGGTGACGCTCAGTAACATGCGTAGTGCCATAAAGCTCAGCAACAATAGAGCCTTCTTCAAGCGTTGCAGGGTAAGAGCCAAGTCTCATTGTGTGACCCATATCTCCCTTACCGGCCACAATATCCTTCTGCTCTTCCATAGTTGCGATTACTGGATCGCCACAATCCTTCTCGAACTCAGTGGAATTAGCATCCTCAAGTCCAAGCACGTGACGAGCGTATTCAATAACCATAGATTGCAAGCCAAGGCAAAGACCAAGCGTTGGCAAACCGTGCTCGCGAGCGTAACGAAGTGCGCCAATTTTACCTTCAATACCGCGAATTCCGAAGCCGCCTGGAATAACCATGCCATCCATTTGGTCAAGAGCCGCAGCCGCACCTTCTTGAGTTTCGCACTTGTCTGCAGCAACCCAGCGCACGTTTACCTTAGCCCAGTTTGCAAAACCGCCAGCCTTGATAGCTTCAGTAACAGAAAGGTACGCATCTGGCAAATCAATATACTTACCAACGATTGCAATGTTCAGCTCATGCTTTGGATGATGCACGCGCTCAAGCAAATCTTCCCACTCGTTCCAATCAACATCGTGGAATGGAAGCTCAAGTTCGCGCACAACGTAAGCGTCCAAGCCTTCGTTGAACAAAATCTTCGGCACATCGTAAATGCTTGGAGCGTCGACGCAGTTCACAACGCCTTCAGCATCGACATCGCACATAAGCGAAATCTTGTCTTTAATGCCTTGATTAAGCGGACGATCCGAACGCAAGACAAGCGCATCTGGAGAAATGCCAAGAGAGCGAAGCATCATAACAGAATGCTGAGTTGGCTTAGTTTTCAATTCGTGAGCTGCAGCAATATAAGGCACCAAAGAAACGTGCACAAACATGCAGTTTTCAGGACCTAAATCGCGACGAACTTCGCGAGCTGCCTCCAAAAATGGCTGGGACTCAATATCGCCAACCGTTCCGCCAATTTCCGTAATAATAACGTCTACATCGTCGGAAGCTTGAGCGCGCATACGCGACTTGATTTCACCAGTAATATGCGGAATAACCTGCACGCACTGACCCAAATATTCGCCAGCGCGCTCCTTACGAAGCACAGACTGATAAATCTGACCAGTTGTAACATTCGCTTTCTGGCTTAAGAAAACATCGAGGAATCGCTCGTAATGACCAATATCGAGATCTGTTTCTGCACCATCTTCCGTAACATAGACTTCACCATGCTGGAATGGGTTCATTGTACCCGGGTCAACATTGATATAAGGATCGAGTTTTTGTTGTAATACATGCAATCCGCGACTGCGTAAAAGTCGGCCTAAAGATGATGCTGTAAGGCCTTTTCCGAGGGACGAAACTACGCCACCAGTGACAAAAATATGCTTTGTAATATGCTCCTGAGAGTTACCATGTTGTCTTCTAACCATGGAACTCCATAGTATCTTCGAGCCTCGACGCTGGGTGTTGATTCGCAAAAAATCGAACAAAATCAAACAAGATGCGCAACAGCTTCCAAAGCGAGCTTATAGCCGTACAATCCCATGCCTGTAATAGTGCCGGTTGCAACAGGACTAATTACGCTAATTTTACGAAAAGCATCGCGCGCAGCAGGATTAGAAATATGCACTTCCATTAACGGAACTCCAGCATCCAAAACCATGTGAGCCGCGTCCGCGAGCGCGTAACTGTAGTGCGTAAAAGCGGCAGGATTCATAACAACGGGCGTATGAGTATCGGCAGCTTCGTGCATCCAGTGAACCATTTGAGCTTCGTCGTCACTTTGGCGCACTTCTACTTCAAACCCAAGTTCTGCACCCCACTTTTCGCATTTCTCGCGCAAAATTTCAAAGTTCTCGCTACCGTACACGTCCGGCTGTCGCACGCCTAAACGACCTAAATTCGGTCCGTTTACAACAAGCACTTTTTTTGTATGCTGATTTTCCATTTTTACCTCGCAAGATTAATTAATTTTGCTTATAAACGCGCTCGAAAGCTTCTTTAACTGCTTCAATAGGCGGGTTGTCAAGATGAATAGGATTCGAAATACCATCCAAAATTACGAAACGTAGCATGTTGCCGCGCGCTTTTTTGTCGCGATGCATAAGGTTAAGCACGCACTCAAAAGCAGCATCCGCATCTTTTGCACACTGCCACGAAGTTGGCAATCCAAGCGAATCCAAAAGCGAACGATGATACGCAACGTCTCCCGCATCCAAATATCCTAAAATTTGCGCAAGCTCCGCCGCAAAAACCATACCAACAGCTACAGCGTTTCCATGACGCCAGCGGAAATGCTCAATCTGCTCAATCGCGTGGCCAAGCGTATGCCCGTAGTTCAAAAACTCGCGCAAACCCTGCTCTTTTAAATCGCTCGATACGTGATACACCTTTACTTTAACTGTACGTTCAATAAGCTCCACGAGCAGTTCGTGAAGTTCGTTATTATTTTCTAAATCATCCCCATTAAATTCACGCAAAAGCTTCGCATTATTGGCATCGCTAAGAATCTTCAAAATTTCACCGTCGCGAATAAAACCAGATTTTGCAACCTCACCCAAGCCTTCAATAAGAATATCGTTTGGAAGAGTTGCAAGCGTAGAAGTATCTGCTAAAACGCCAGCTGGAGTGTAAAAGCTGCCGACTAGATTCTTTCCAGCATCCGTATTAATACCAGTTTTACCGCCCGTAGACGCGTCAACCATCGCAAGAAGCGAAGTAGGGCAGTTTACATAGCGAATTCCACGCATCCAAGTTGCAGCAACAAAGCCAGCGACATCCGTTGCTGCTCCCCCGCCTAAACCAACAATTGCATCCGAACGAGTAAAACCAGCTTCTGCCAAGTTAGCCCACAATCTGCTTGCAACTTTAATAGTTTTTCCAGCTTCTGCATCCGGAATTAGCATGTCGAAAACTTCGTAACCAGATTGGCGCAAAATAGTTCGAGCTTTGTCGCTATGACGCTGAACAGGTTGCGTGTGAACTAACGCCACTTTAACCGGCTTAGTTCCAAGCATTTGCGGCAGAAGTTGCATTGCACCGTCACCAATTCGCACATCGTATGGTTCAATTCCCTCACCTGTTACGTGCACAATACGTTGCATAATCATATTCCTTAATTTTTCTGCAGCCATATACGGAGTCGAACCTTTTGTTTGCATGTGGATATTCGACACCGCCTTAAAAACAGGATCTCTCTGCTCAAATAATTCCATCCAACGCTTTTGCGCATCTTCTCCAGAAAACATAGGACGATTATTATTCCAGCTTGCGCGCTCAATAGCCTCTTTAGCATTTGCTTGCAAATACACAACGCGACCACCACTACGCATATACTCACGCAAAACTTTTTGAGTTTCTTCACGCATAGGCGCACCGCCACCAAGCGAAACTATTCCCTTTGTAGAATCTTCTGCAGATGTATCTCCTAAAATTGCCTCTCGCACTATGCGAGCTTCTATTTCACGAAAAGCATCCTGGCCATATTCCTCGAAATATTGCGGTATTGACATATCAATATCGCACTCGATCATGTCATCTGTATCATAAAAAGGCAGATTCATAAGATGCGCAACTTCGCGGCCAATACGCGTTTTCCCAGCAGCAGGCATGCCAATAATAACAGCTAGCGGAAGTTTAGTGTTGCTCATTTCATATTCTCCGGCCAGGAAGCTACGTAAGACTCCACATTTCGGCGCGTTTCTTGCAAAGAATCTCCGCCGAATTTTTCCAAAGCATACTTAGCTAAAGTAAGCCTTACCATCGCTTCTGCAACTACAGAAGCAGCTGGCACAGCAGTGAAATCTGAGCGCTGATTAATAGCTTGAGCAGCTTCGCCAGTAAGCACATCCACTGTGCGCAAAGCGCGTGGAATAGACGGAATTGGCTTCATTGCAGCGCGCACACGAATAATTTCGCCGTTCGACATTCCGCCTTCAATTCCTCCAGCTCGATTAGTAAGACGCTTAATTTTATCGTTTTCGTCTGTTACCATTTCGTCGTGCGCGGCCGATCCTGGGCGATCTGCTTCTGCAAAACCGTCGCCAATTTCCACGCCTTTAATAGCCTGAATTCCCATAATCGCGCTCGCGAGAGCTGCATCCAAGCGACGATCCGACTCAACGTATGTGCCAACTCCTGCAGGCATACCGTAAGCAAGCACTTCCACTACTCCACCGAGCGTATCTGCATTTGCTTTTGCTTCGTCGATGCGAGCCATCATTTTAGCTTCAGCATCTTTGTCGAGAGTGCGAACTGGAGAAGCATCCAGAGCGGCAACATCATCTGGTGTTGGTAAAGCTAAACTTTTGTTAGTGTATTCGCCGCCGATGCCGATAACATGCGCAACTGTGCGCACACCCAAAGCCTGCTGTAAAAACGCATCAGCAATAGCACCCAAAGCTACACGAGAAGCTGTTTCCCTAGCACTCGAACGCTCCAAAACTTCGCGAGCATCATTAAAACCGTACTTGCGCATGCCTGTTAAATCCGCATGACCTGGACGAGGGCGGCTCAAAGGAGCATTTCTGCCAACTTGCTCAACCTCGTGATCCAAAGGATCTGCACTCATTACTTCGGTCCACTTTGGCCACTCTGTATTCGCGATTTCTACAGCAATCGGAGAACCAAGCGTTACTCCGTGGCGAACTCCAGTTAAAAGACGCACTTTGTCTTGCTCAAACTTCATACGCGCTCCACGACCATAACCAAGGCGACGGCGAGCAAGTGCCGAAACTACATCGTTGCTAGTAATGTGCACGCCAGCCGGCAAACCTTCAATCATGGCTACTAACGCTTCACCGTGCGACTCCCCTGCCGTTTGCCATCTAAGCATGCCATTTCTCCATTCTCAAGTAATTTACGCGTCTAAATACTCTACTCTACTAACTACCAAGTATTGAGCTGGTTGTTATTGACAGCAATGCTGCGAGTATTGCAGATATTGCTTCTACTGGTACGAATGGTATTGATGCGTTGGTTGGAGAGCAGATTTTGCAGTAAATTTTCCATAGCAAAAGCCAAAGTAAGCCAACTGCTCCAACTAAAGCGAACCAGTAAATTAAGCAGTCAAAGCCGAATAATACCAAGGCTTGCGCAATCATTGACGCGCTCGTAACATCTCCGAAGCCAATAGCATTTTTTGCGGAAATTTTTCGCATACTCCAGTAAATTACAAAAATAATTACGCAAGAAATCCAGCCGAAAATAAGCACGCTAATATTTCTAAATAAAATAATCGAATATATGAGATTCGCAAAAGATTGAAAAATTCCTGCAATAACAACCCAAAGTCTTGGCACTACGCGACTTTTTATGTCTGTTGCGCAAACTGAAATTAAACATGTGAGCGTTGGTAGCACCGATAGTATCGTAATAATTAATTGCTTCATTAAAGCAGATTACGAAAACTTGCGAAACTGTTACAACCTCAACACATCTATGTGGTTAAAAGCTATATTTTTATTTAATATTTTAATTTCGCACCATTCAGTCGTGTGGATATCAGTGTGGTAGAGATTTGAGATTTTTCGCACTGAGCGCGGCGAACGTCAGAGCCGCAGGCTGCTGATTCGCCAAGCGAAGAAGAAAAATCGAAAAATCTCTGCGATAAAACGAGGTTATTAATGATTAAGCACGCAGAGTTTGGGGGATTTCTCTACGAGCAATAAAAGAGGACTGAGGAGGCAACATTCCTTAAGAACAAAGCAGACAGTAAAATCTTTAACAGCCAGAGCGACGAAGGACGGGAACTTGCGAGGAGAGAAATCCCCCAAAACTCACGCCACAGCAAACAAAAATAAGCTTAGTTTAGTTGCCTTCGGGATTATTGCGCTTGTACTCGTCGCGGAATTTCAAAAAGTCGTCTTTGTTATCCGCAAACTTCGTTTCACCAGTCTTCAAATTCGTAGTGACGAAGTAAAGCCATGGACCATCTTGAGGCTTAATGGTTGCAAGCAACGCGCTGTCGCCAGCAATGCCAATAGGCGTAGGGGTCAAACCCTTATGAATACGTGTATTATACGGATTATTTGCATCGTCAAGCATTGCTTGCGTGAGTTTAATAGGTTTTACTCCTGCGCCGTAACCAACAGTAGAATCCATTCCTAACGGCATATCTTTTGCCAAACGGTTCAGTATTACGCGAATAACTTTGCCATAATATTCGCGATTATTCACTTCAGCTTCGGCAATAGACGCCATAATTAAGGCTTTTTCTCTATCTTTACCTTTAGGAATTCCAAGAGAATCAAGTTTTTCAATACGCTTTTTTATCATTGCGGAAAGAATAGCATCCGCACTTTTCATAGCTTTTACGTTATAAACTCCAGGCTCTAGCCAGCCTTCAACGCTACCGTTTGCTTCAGCAGGCAGAATTCCTGCGGCGCCATCAGCTAACGCAGCCTTGAATTTATCTAAACTTATTCCAGATAATGTTGAAGCTTTTTGCAAAACGTCTGCTGCGTGATCCCCTGCACGAACATCAAGGAATCCGCCTGCTTTTGTTTGATCTGAAAGAATATCAACTACATCAATAGCAGCCATATGTTTTTTCAGTGAGTAAACGCCAGGATACAAAATTTTATTATTTGCAGAAACAGCTGAAGTGAATGCAGCTTGCGATTTAACAACATTCGCTTTCACTAGTTTTTCAGCAACTGTAATAGCGCCTTCGCCAGTATCGACTGTAAACTCAACAGATCCATAACCAGGACCCGACCAATCTGCAACAGCTTCACTGTTCTGAGACAAACGCCACGCACGCACAGCACTGTATCCAACGTAACCAACAACACATAGCACGAACACAATCAATATAGCTAAAACTGCTTTTGCTCGACGTTTACGCTTCTTTGCAGCAAGACGCGCTTTTGCTCGTTTGCGAGATTTTCCTGACGAATCTGAACCGTTAGAAGTAGACGATGAAGGAGAATCATCATGCTCAGTCCATTGTGCATGATTGTCAAAGAACTCATCAAAACTATCAGACATTTGACACTCCTCTTCTACTTTCTAACTTTTGTTCATTTACTTTTACTAGTTTTGTTGCGCATATTTTGAATCGAGAGCAGACTGCAAAATCAACACTGCCGACTGCTGATCCACCATTGGGCGATGCTTTTTAGTAGAAAGATCTGCTTGCAAAAGCTGACGATGAGCACTTACTGTTGTCAAACGCTCATCTTTCCAAACTACTTCTGGCATATAATCCAATGCCCAATCTTTTTCATCATGCAATATTTGCATGCGTTTTATTAGATTCTTCCCCCAGCGCAGAGCTTTTTTAGCAGATTTTCCTTCAGTGCCATCGAGTTGCAAAGGCAAGCCTATAACAACTTTTTCTACATTGTTATCTTCAATAACTTCAAGCACTTCATCTATAGCACGGAAGGAATCTCCAAACACTTGCACATTACCAATAGGATGTGCAAAGGTGAGACCAGGGTCGGAAAGTGCAAGTCCGACCCTTGCGTCACCTAAATCAATACCTAACCACACCATATTTCGTGTTGCTTTTGGTATGATTCGTAAATTTTTAAGCTGTAAGACACGCACTAGGCGAGCTTAGCTACTTCTGATTTCGCAGCTTCGAGAGCTTCATCAATCTTAGAAGCGTCTGTACCACCGCCCTGAGCGAAGTCTGGCTTGCCGCCACCGCCGCCACCAAGCACCTTGGAAGCAGTACGCACCAAGTCGCCAGCCTTAGCACCAAGACCGCGAGCAGCTTCGTTTGTAGCGACTGCGATCATTGGACGATCGTCCTCATTAACACCAGCAAGTGCAACAACCACTGGAGCATCTTCACCTAAACGAGCGCGAATATCTAGAACTGTCTTACGCAAAGCATCGAATGAGCCAAAGTTGCCAACATTCTTAAGAGCCAACTTAACTTTTTCGTTACTATTCTTTGCTTCATCAACTAATGTTGGTACAGCTTCATTTAATTGAGCTTCGTAAACAGATGCAAGCTTACGATCAGAATCCTTCATCTTGTTAAGCAAAGATTCCAAACGTTCAGCTAACTCGTCTGGACGAGCGTTAACCATGTCTGCTAATTGCGCAACCAAAGTGTGTTCACGAGCGCCATACTCGTACGCAGCTTCACCGCAAAGAGCGTCGATTCTGCGCACACCAGAGCCAATAGAAGACTCGGAAAGAATAGTTACCATACCAATCTTTCCAGTGCTCTTAGCGTGAGTACCGCCACAAAGCTCACGGCTCCAACCGTCGCCGATTTCAACAACGCGCACAACATCGCCGTACTTTTCGCCGAACAAGTGCATTGCTCCAAGCTTAAAAGCGTCGTCGATTGGCATTTCCTTAGGAACTACCTGCAAATCGTCACGAATACGCTCATTTACGCGAGCTTCAACGCGAGAAAGCGCATCTTTATCGACAGCCTTTGGCCACTGGAAGTCGAAGCGCAAACGATCTGGATCAACTACAGAACCACGCTGAGTAGCCTGTGGACCAAGCTCTTCGCGCAAAGCCTTGTGAAGAGTGTGAGTAGCGGTGTGAGAACGCGCCAACGCAGCCCTGCGAACCTGATCAATATTCGTGTTTACAGGAGAACCAACGCTCAAAGTACCTTCAGTAAGTCGGCAGCTGTGAACAATCAAATCCTTGATTGGACGCTGAACATCGTCGACTTCCAAAATTGCGCCGTCGTCGGAAATAATCTCACCTTGATCTGCAATCTGACCGCCGCGCTCAGCATAGAATGGCGTGCGATCGAGAATAATCTCAACGTTTGCAGGAGCAGTAACGCTTTTAACAGAACCCTTGCCTGCTTCAACAATTGCCAAAACGTTTGAACGACTTGAGAAGTCAGTGTAACCGAGGAAGTCGATTGGCTTTTCGAGCGACCTCTTAATATCGTCGTAAACGCTAACGTCCACGTTATGACGCTTCTTCAAAGCGTCAGCGCGAGCGCGACCTTTCTGCTCGCTCATAAGCTCGCGGAACTTAGCTTCGTCGACCTTAACACCCTGCTCGGCTGCCATCTCAAGAGTAAGCTCAATTGGGAAGCCGTAAGTATCGTGCAAAGTAAACGCGTCGGAGCCGCCAACCATAGGGTCATCCTTGTGCTCTTTCTTAGCTTTTTCAACAGCCAAGTCGAGAATAGTTGTGCCCTTTTCAAGAGTGCGACGGAACGCGTCTTCCTCACCGTAAGCAGCTTCGCTAACCTCGTGGAAAGTATCGTTAAGCTCTGGATAGCTTGGTTCCATAGCAGCCTTAGAAACTGGGAACAGCGTTGGCAAAACTGGATCTTGAACGCCGAGCATACGCATTGCGCGAACAGTTCTGCGAAGAAGACGACGAAGCACATAGCCACGGCCAACATTACTTGGGCGCACGCCATCGCTCATAATCATAAGTGCGGAACGCACGTGATCTGCTACAACGCGGAAACGCACGTCAGCATCATTATTATCGCCGTACTTTACGCCGCTAAGCTTTTCTGCAGCTTCAATAACTGGGTAAACTTCGTCAGTTTCGTAAATATTTTCCTTACCTTGCATAAGGTAAGCCAAACGCTCCAAACCAGCGCCAGTATCAATATTCTTTTGATCGAGTTCGCCAGCAATATGCAAATCAGTCTTAGATTTGACGTTATCTACCTGGTAATTTTCGAAAACCAAATCCCAAATCTCAATAAAGCGAGATTCGTCAGCAGCTGGGCCTCCGTCGCGACCATATTTAGGACCGCGATCCACGTAGATTTCGGAGCATGGACCGCCAGGACCAGGGCCGCCGGTAGTCCAGAAGTTATCTTCCATACCGAAAACTTGCATATGCTCTGGGTCGAAGCCTTCGTTCTTCCAAATTGCGCGTGCTTCATCGTCGTCAGTATAAGTAGTAACCCAAAGCTTTTCAGGGTCAAAACCGTAGCCGCCCTTATCTTGAGGACTAGTTAAAAGCTCCCAAGCGTAGTGAATAGCTTCTTCCTTAAAATAATCGCCAAACGAGAAGTTACCAACCATCTGGAAGAAAGTGCCGTGACGAGTAGTCTTACCAACTTCGTCAATATCTAGAGTGCGAACACACTTCTGATTCGAAGCCATACGACGCGAAGGAGGCGTCTGCTCACCAAGCAAGTAAGGAATAAACGGCACCATGCCGGCAATAGTAAACAATGTTGTTGGGTTCGGCGAAATAAGAGAAGCCGAAGGAACAACCATATGACCATTCTTGGCAAAATAGTCAAGATAACGCTTTGCAATTTCTGCTGTGCGCATACGTACGAACTCCTTGTGTAATTTTTAGCAAGACCCACGCAAACCGTCACAAATAACCGTCACAAACAAAAGCCACATGCAACGCTCACACGAAATCGTGCCGCATGACGCACGACGCAATCATGCAAACATTCAATATAGTACTTCAATACTTAACTTAACTAAACTTAGCAAAGTAACGAAATTATGAAAAACTCGTTTTTTATTTAAAATTCCCTATTTCTACGATTAGCATAACGAGAATTAAGCTCAGCTTCATGCTCTTTACGGCTAGTATTGAAATCTTTAAACAATCCCATTACTGTGCGCAATGTGATATTTTTCGGTTCCTCATCAAATATAAAACGACTAGCAGAAGACGGCATTTTTGCTTTAACATATGCACGAGCCTTCGTAACTGTAAGAACACCAATTACAATGCCAACAAACATCCAAAATAAACGCTTGAACATTACTTCCCCCTGCTTGCATTATTAGTTGCATTCTTGTCAGAGGATTCTTTTGAAGCGTTACGATTGGCACTATTCTTGTCTGTTGGCACAGTCGGCTTATTGAAGAAAGAAGAAACAGTATCTTTTAGAGCGTAACCGGCAGCTGCAATTTTTACGAGCGGTTTTCCAAGGAAAGCACCATACAAATCTGTTAGAGCACTAATATTTGTAACGGTTGTGCGAGTAGCTCCTGAAACAGCGTTTACGTCGTCAAGAGTCTTATTAACTTGCTTAATAGTTGTAACAGACTCATCGATTGCCGGCATCGCATGCTCACCCGACTCTTTAATTGTTTTCGCAATCTGATCAAACAATCTGCCTAATCTGATTAACGGATAAATCAAAAAGCCAGAAAGCACGGCAAACGCAATCGCAGCAATAAGAGCAGCTATGTCTCCAACGCTCATCGTAACCTCTTTCTATACCATTTTGCCTAAGATTTCGCAGTATCAAAAGCCATACAACAGCAAATCAAACTACGTATTAAAACCCTTCGCAATGACTTAAGATTAACGAACGGTAAAGACGCATATAACAAAGTTAAACAGTAGAATCTACTCGTTATAGCCTCGAATAGTAATGGCATTATCAATAGGTTTGGTAGTGTCAAAATCAAGTCTGGTTACGCTTCCGTTTTGAGGACGTTCGCTTAAATCGTAGCCTGCAGGCGCAAAACGGTGCATAAGACTTAGCAGAGTGTTGCCATGCGAAATTTGCAAAATATTATCTCCATCGTTAAGCAAAGAATTTGAAGCAATTAACGCAAAACCTTCTTCTACGCGAGTCCAATATTCGATATCTGATTCGGCATCGTGGAAAGGATCCGCTTCTTTAAGCATGTCACGCGTTGCCGCAAGCCCAAATTTTTCAACGATTTCGTTATAAGTGTGCGCTCCGTGAGGCGCTCCTGCAGCCCACCAAGCCATTTGCATATCTTGACCTTCAAAATAGCCGTAGCATTGCTCGCGAAAATGCATATCGCTTACAAGCGTCGGGCGCGCGTTACCGGCAGCTTCATTCGCATCGAGAATACGTTGTGCTGTGATTTGCGCGCGAGTAGTATCCGAACAGTAAGCTGCAGCAAAAGCAATATTTTCTAGCTTTTTTGCAGCCGTGTCCGCATCTTTCAAACCCTTTTCAGTAAGCGGAGAATTTGACCAGCCTTGCAGTCGATTATAGCGATTAAATAGCGTCTGTCCGTGACGCACTAAATAAAGATGCAGCAACATAACTCCATTATTGCACTAAGCGGTACATAACTGTCGAAAACACCAAACCAACCGATGAAATCGACAAAAACGCATTGACCCCTGCCACGCGAACGCGCAACAGGGGTCAAGCGGTATGTCCTTAAGAATTAAATCGGCGAATTAACGAGCGTAGTATTCGACGACGTACTGAATGTTGACTTCAACTGGAATCTGATCGACTTCCGGCTTACGAGTCAAAGTAGCCTTCAAAGAGGCAAGATTCACATCGAGGTAACCAGGAACTGCTGGCAAAACGTCGCGATGAACGCCTTCTGCAGCCATCTGGAATGGAACCATGGTCTGGCTCTTGGCACGAACCTGAATGGTCTGACCTGGCTTCACACGGTAAGATGGGCGATCAACAAGATTGCCATCAACCAAAATATGACGATGTACAACAAACTGACGAGCCTGGGCGGTGGTGCGAGCAAAGCCTGCGCGCAAAACCAAAGCATCAAGACGAGTTTCCAAATCGGTGAGCATTGCGTCACCGGTCTGGCCTGCAGTGTGCGTACCCTTCTCGTAAGCAGCACGAAGCTGCTTCTCGGAGATACCGTACTGAGCGCGAAGACGCTGCTTCTCGCGAAGACGTACTGCGTAATCGGACTCGGTGCGACGACGAGTGCGACCGTGCTCACCTGGAGCATATGGACGCTTCTCGAAGATACGCTGAGCCTTTGGGGTCAAAGCGATGCCGAGGGCGCGAGAAAGACGCACCTGACGGCGAGAACGCTGAATATTAGTCATAACTAATCCTTTAATTCTGTCGTTATCTGAACGGAACGTGAACCAAGTTTTTAGTCGATTGCAAAATCGCCTAAAAATTACTCACGCTGAGCCGGCCTCTCCAGTGCTTCTTCGTGCTAACACACGAACGTGCAAGTATTAAAACGTTGAAATAACGCCATAACTACCGCGCGCCGACCCACTGATGGGCTAAGGCTCCAGATGATGCTTACACAAAATAGGCATCGTTTCTGATTCTACACACCCGTAAGAATAATTGTTGATATTTTTCGTACTGAGCGCGAAACTCACGTTGTAAGTTCCCCGGCAAATGTTCCACAAACCAGCCAAAACGCTCGCGCGAGTAACGCGCTCGCTTGCGAAACTCGCTAAAGTTGGAAGTCCAGTGGACTTCCAACTTTAGCGAGTTTCCGGATTGAAGTGCCTTCGCGCGCTACGCTTCAAGCGCTCCGGCAAGTCAATCCGCAATCCATTGTGTATGTGCGATCCGCACAGCGAGCAGCCTCAACATCGTGAGTTACCATGAGCACTGCCACACCATTTTTTGCAGCCTCACGCAACATTTTCACCACTATGCGAGTATGCTCTAAATCCAAATCGCCAGTAGGCTCGTCAAGAATAAGAAGCTTCGGATTGTTTATCAGCGCGCGCACAATCATTACGCGACGCATTTCACCACCCGAAAGCTCACTTGGGTAGCACCACAGTAAATCTTCAATATGCAATTGCTTGCAAAGTTCTAACGCGCGAGTCTCGTTTGAATCTTCGCTTACTTCAGACTTACTTTCAGCAGACTTACTTACTTCAGACTTACTTACTTCACAAGCATTAGCTGCAATTTGCACAGGTAAAAGTATGTTGTCATGCACAGTAAGATTTTGCAAAAGCGTCTGCGATTGCGTCACAAAACCTATATCACATGCGCGCAAACGAGACATCTTGACATCACTAAAAGTGCGTTCAGAAATCTCTTCGCCGCAAACTTTTACACTTCCATGCGTTGGCTTCAATAACCCAGCAATCAAATTTAGTAAAGTAGATTTTCCGTTACCTGACTTTCCAACGATTGCCACAAAATCGCCGCTATTTAGCACAAAGCTCACATTATTTACTGCAAAAAATTTGTGCTTTCTGCGCATAAATTCGCGAGTTACACGAGTAAGTTCAACAACAGGTAAAATATCAAACTCATTACTTGACAGTTTTTGACTCTTATCTTCCATACTTACTCACCTGACCTAAGTGTCAAATACGTTTCGCGCATAGCAATACGCAATGTAGTAAGCGCTGAAGCTACAACAACTGCAACAAGCGCAAGTAGCACAGACGCTAACATAAGCACTGCTACTGGTAGAGCAGTCACTTCCAAATACGGAAGCTGCAATTGTTCAGAAATAAGAGAACTGTAAGGGAACAATATAAGACTTGCAGACGCAACACCCAATACTCCGCCAACTAAGCCAAGTATCGTAGATTCTCTAACTACAACACCTAAAAGCATATTTCTTGTTGTGCCAAGTATGCGAAGAGAAGCAAACTCTTTTTTACGCTCGTTTACAGATGTTGAAAACACTGCAACTAAAACTAGCAATCCAACTAGCCAGCACGCAGCAATTATAAAAGTCAACGTGCGAGTAAAAACACCAAGATTAGCTTGCGTAGTTGCTGTAATTCCGCCCGGAAAAACTATGCCAATGCTTGAAAGACCAGTTGTTTTACGGATATTTTTTGCAACTTCTTGCGCGCTGTAACCTTTTTGTACTTTTACAAGAACTGCAGAAACTGCTTTTTTAGCATATTCCTTTGGAATAGCGGTATGCCCTACTTTCGTTGAATACTCAACTACTTGCGGCACACTTTCGCGTCGCACAAACACTGAATTATCAATGCTTGTGCCGGTTTTTGCAAGCTGCGCAGCTACAGGCCATTGGTGTCCAAAAAGACGAACAGTATTCATATAAGACACGATTACATTTGCGCCAGCAATCATCTCGCCTTTTTGTAACTTCTGCTTATGTTGAGAATAAATCCAAGGACCTATAACAAAATCAGAATCGGGATCAAAACCAATAATTTGTAATTTTTCAGCGCAACATCCTGCAGAAAGCGAAGAAATATACGTTTGTGCACTCGCCTTTTGCACACCCGGAGAGCGTCTTACTAAATTCTCAATATCGTTAGTGAAATAAAAAGTGCTTGAACCACTGTTTGTAAGCAGCGCTTCTGCTTTAGTATGCGTACCTTGAGGGATAACCATAATATCGGCTCCCATGCGTTCTCGCATACTGTTCAAGCCGCGTTCAAGATTCATAGAAATCAGCGAGCCGCCGAAAAATATTGCAGACAAGCACGCAGATACAACAATAAGTGCAGCCGTGCGCAATGGCTTGCGTTTAAGATTTTCCAGCGGCAATCGCTTTAGCGTAATAGTGCGCATAATTTTGCTTTGTTAAGCTTTTCGAACTATTTGAACTATTAATCTTCTTTGTTATCCAAATACACGGAAACAGCTGCGAACACTAATGCGAGCACAGACAGAACAATCAGTGTTGGACGCATAACCGATGCACAGTGCATCATTGGGCTCTTGCACACGCCAATAAGGAATGTTGTAACAGCGAGCATAAGCAAAGCGTTCACAACTACAGCAATATTTAAACCAATGCGAACATTTTCTTTAACAAATAGCGCAATAATTCCAAGTACTGCAATAACTAAACCAATTCCAACGGCTGCACGACCTGTGTAGTAGCATGCCATAGGTTGCATCATCATATGCATTTTGTGCATGCCTCCGGTTGAGCATGGCTTTGCAAACGTCAATGGTGCAACGGCAATAAGCAGGCCGAAAATAATTGCAGGAATTGATGCGAATAATTTGTTTTTCATAATTTATACCTCATGAAATGTATGTTTTTATTTTTTAGTGTCACATTTTCGTTAATGCAACACGCTTCTCAGCGCTCACACCAGCAAACGCCACGTCCTTGTTAAAAATTTATCTTACATTAAAGTGCATAAATAAAAGATTTTACAATTTTTCGATTGGTGCAACTCTAAGCATTAGTCGCTTTACTCCATCGGAGCCGAAATCGACTGTAATAATTGAGTTTCTGCCCTTATCTTGCGTTGCTAACACGGTTCCTAAGCCGTAAGTATCGTGAGTAATTTTGTCGCCAACTTGGAAGTCTTGAATATTTAGATGATTGTCTTTATTCATAACTGCAGAAGTTGAACCAACTTTTGTTGCACTTGTTGAAGTCGCAGTTTTTGCAGTAACTTTGCGCGTTTTTACTGCACTTGACTTAGACCAATTCGATTTAGAATAAGACGAGCCGTAAGAAGAACCGTAAGACGAGCCGTAAGACTTGCTATAAGACTTTCCGTAAGAAGAGCCATAAGACTTGCTATAAGACTTATTTCTTCCGTAAGACTTAGAGCCATGCGACTTTTCAGAACCGTAACTGCTTCCACCATAAGTTGTTTTTTCACTAAACGCATCGCTATAATCGTCATCCCAGCCACCGAAATCGCCACCGAAATCACTATCAAAATCGCTATCGAAATCATCGCCGCGTCTAGACGAAGCGCCCCAACGCTCAACATCAGACTCTCTGCGCTTCCAATCAATCAAATTATCTGGAATCTCATCCAAAAACTGGCTTGGAAGCATATCTTGAGCCTGCCCCCATTGCGCACGAACAGCAGCACGAGTAACATACAAACGCTGCTTAGCTCGAGTAATACCAACATAAGCAAGACGACGCTCCTCGCAAAGCTCGCCATCGTCTTCCAAAGCGCGAGAATGCGGAAAAGTTCCCTGCTCCATGCCAGTTAGGAACACAACCGGATACTCCAAGCCCTTAGCTGTGTGAAGCGTCATCAACGTAACTTTACCAGTGTCCTCATTTTCATCCGGCAATTGATCCGAATCAGCCACAAGCGCCGTCGTTTCAAGGAATCCAGCAACACTAGCATCCGGCGTATTCTGCTCATACTCAGCTGCAACCGACTGCAATTGCGACAAATTATCCACTCGAGCGGCATCTTGAGGATCTTCAGAACGTTGCAAATCCTCCAGCAAACCACTGTCGTTCAGTATGCTGTCAATAACTTTAGAAGGTTTCGAGTCATTGTTTTGCATACAAGTAATTAAGTTGTGCATAAGCTCGCGGAACTCTTTAAGCTTGGTTGCGGTGCGAGTTGGCATGCCTTCGATTGACTCCAAATGTTCCAAAGCTTGCCAGAAGCTAACTCCTTGTGTTTGAGCGTAAAGCGTTAGCAAAGCCTCCGCACGCGCTCCAAGCCCACGCTTAGGCACATTCAAAATTCGGCGCATATTCACATCGTCATCTGGGTTTGCCATAGATTGCAAGTATGCGAGCGCATCTTTTACTTCGCGACGCTCGTAAAACTTCGTGCCGCCAACAAGTTGATACGGAAGACCTGCTTTAACGAACGCATCTTCCAGCGAACGAGACTGTGCATTAGCGCGATACATAATCGCCATATCCGAATAAGCAACACCCTCCTCACCTGCTAATCGCGCTATTTCTTGCGCAACCCAAGCTGCTTCCTGTTGAGCGCTGTCTGCTGCATAACCGGTAATTGGAGCGCCCTTACCTAATGCAGTCCACAATTTTTTAGGCTTTCGTCCTTGATTATGCGAAATAACTGCGTTTGCAGCATCCAAAATAGTTTGCGTAGAGCGATAATTTTGCTCAAGCATAATAGTTGTAGCGTTTGGAAAATCTTTTTCAAAGTCTTGAATATTGCGAATATCTGCTCCGCGAAAAGCGTAAATCGACTGGTCGGAGTCACCTACAACTGTGATTGATGCAGGAGTGCTATTTTGCTGAGATGCATTTGCGTTATTTTGCTTTACATACGCACTATTTTGTTTTACATCCACTCCTGCAAGCTCGCGAATAAGCTCGTATTGAGCGTGATTCGTATCCTGGTACTCGTCTACGAGAATATAGCGGAACTTATGGCGGTAATATTGCGCAGCTTCTGGTACTTCGCGCATGAGTTGCACAGTTCGCATAATTAAATCGTCAAAATCAACCGCATTTGCTTGAGATAAACGATGCTGATATTCCGCATAAATAGTTGCGTAAACAGCTTCAGAATTGCCAGCGTGCGCAATTTGTTGACCTGCAACACCCGGCTTGTAATCGTTAGCATACATGTCTAGTTGCTCACGCCAAGTGATTAAACTATTTTTGCAATCCGAAATCTTGCCCAAAATGCTGCGTGGCGTAAAACGCTTAATATCAACGTTAAGCTCTGTTGCAATAATTTTTACTAATCGCTCGCAATCGGAAGTATCGTAAATAGAAAAGCCTGATTTTAAGCCAATATACTGTCCTGATCTGCGAAGTATTTTCACACATGCAGAATGGAACGTCGAAACCCACATAGTATTTGCTTCGCTGCCAATAAGATTGCTTAAACGTTCACGCATTTCGGCAGCAGCTTTGTTTGTAAACGTGATAGCAAGGATTTGGCTTGGCCAGGCACCTTTTTGGCTTAATATCCAAGCTATTCTTCGCGTAAGAACTCGCGTTTTGCCGCTTCCAGCTCCTGCTCCAATAAGCAGTGCCGGTCCGTCGTATTGGACTGCTTGAGATTGTTGCGGATTTAAGCCGTCGAGTAGTTTTTGCGCGTCAACTGCAACTCTAGAATGTGCAGAATTTTGGGAATATTCTTGAGATTCTTGAGATTCTTGAGGAGACACTTCTTCTTGAGGAGGCACTGATTCTTGATCAGACGCATATTCTTGCTGCGTAAAATCAGGCTCTTTAGCGTAAGCGTCAGCATACTCGTCGTAACTGTAGTTGGCATAATCATTCGCATCCGCAACATTCTCGTAAAAATGATCGTCAGAATCGAACGAATCAACTGGATTCCCCAACAAATCACTTACATATCCATAATCGCTATCTTTTGCACTCATATTTGCATTCATACTTGCGCCCATACTTACGCTCATACTTGTACTCCATTGATGCTGCCAATTACCTACGTTTTAGCTTCAGCAATAAAACGCCCCCACGTTTTAATTGCGCACGTATCTAATCAGGTTTACCACATGCTGCAGTCGTTTTTACTCGTATTGTGTCACGAACGTGGGTATGCTTGAGCGTACTGCAAGTAATTGTTCGTAAGAAGGGGCGCATCGTGCAAGAATTGGAAGAACGCATTCTCCAAGATGGTATCGTAAAACCAGGCAATGTATTAAAAGTAGACGCTTTTTTGAACCACCAGTGCGATGTGAATTTATTTGATCATATGGGAGCCGCTTGGGCTGAGCATTTCCGCGACGCAAATATTACTAAGATTCTTACGATTGAGGCTTCTGGTATTGGAATCGCATGTGTTGCAGCACACCATTTTGGTGGAGTTCCTGTGGTTTTTGCAAAGAAAGCTCAGTCAATTAATCTCGATGGCGACCAATACGTATCTACGGTATTTTCTTTTACAAAGCAGCGCGAGTTTCCGGTGATTGTGTCACGTAAGTATTTAAGTGCGGAAGATCGCGTGCTTATTTTGGATGATTTTTTGGCGAACGGCAAAGCTCTACAAGGATTAATCGACATTTGCAATCATGCTGGAGCTAGCGTTGCAGGCATTGGAATCGCTATCGAAAAGGGCTTCCAAGGTGGCGGAGATGCGCTTCGTGAAGCCGGATATGACTTGGATTCGCTGGCGATTGTTGACGCGATGGATCCTGTTGATGGGTCGATTTCGTTCCGTAAGTAGCAAGTGCGCTAGCTTATTTGCAATATTCTTGCGTATCGTCTATGAGTTTTGACTGGTGTTCTTGTTCTTTTGTTTTGACGAGGCTGGAAAATTTGTGTTTGCGTTTATAGCGCTCGTACACTTTGCGTGTACTCGCTGCTGAGCTCAAGTTGAAAGCACACTGTGCTTTCAACTTGAGCAAGCTCACGCTCCGAGTTGCCTTCGCGCGCTACGCTTTAAGCGCTCAGGCAGGTCGTCGCGCCCAGTCCTTCGTCGCTTTAACTGTTAAAGACTTTACTGTCTGCTTTGTTCTTAAGGAATGTTGCTTCCTCAGTCCTCTTTTATTGCTCGTAAAGAAATCCCCCAAACTCTGCGTGTTTAATCTTTAATAACCTCGTTTTATCGCAGAGATTTTTCGATTTTTCTTCTTCGCTTGGCGAATCAGCAGCCTGCGGCTCTGACGTTCGCCGCGCTCAGTGCGAAAAATCTCAAATCTCTACCACACTAATATTCGACCTCTCAAGCAACACCCACCCCTCACTACTCAGAAAATGATTAGTGTTTTTGTTGTGTGGTAGGAGTGTCTGGCGTGATGTGTGCAGCAGCAATGACGTTAGTTGTTCTTGAACAACAGGTAATCAGTGTCTGCAGAACATTATTGCTAAAGTTCACTAAGCAATAAGTAATCGACGTTAGCAAAGCATTACTGCAAAGCTACAGACGCAACGTCTGCAGAGCACAGGCGCAAAGCTACAAAACCACTTTTCGCAGAAGCACTGGCGCAAAGCTTCAGGAGGTTTGGGAAAATACGACCCTTAATTTACACGAGCGCAAAGTTTATGCCAGATTCAGGCGCGTAGCCGACCATTACTTTACACGACTGTAAAGTTTCTGCCGCTATTTGGCGAGCAAACGACCGTTACTTTACAACGCTGTAAAATTTATGCCGCTTTCAGGCGCGTAGCCGACCGAAACTTCACACCGCTGTAAAGTTTATGCCGGATTCGGGTGAGCGAACTCACTGAAGCACGTTTAATTGTGAAGGAAACGAGAAAAATTTTTCGCAAATGGTAATTTTGTCGAAAAATACGATAAAGTAGTCCGGTTGGTATACTTCAACACGTATTGCAACAAACAATTGATTAGGTGGCTAAACATATGACTGATGTGGTGATTGCAAGCGCTGTACGTACGCCTATTGGCAAATTCGGCGGCAGCTTATCTTCGCTTTCCTCAGTTGATTTAGGAACAATCGCAGCAAAAGCAGCAATAGAACGCGCTGGAATTAGCTCACACGACGTGGATCAAGCTATTTTTGGAAACGTATTACAAGCAGGCAGCGGACAAAACGTTGCTCGCCAAATTGCGTTAAAAGCAGGCTTAGATACTTCTAGCTGCGCAATGACAATTAACGAAGTATGCGGATCCGGTTTAAAAGCAGTGCGTTTAGCACAATCCGCAATCGTTATGGGAGATGCGCAAGTTATTGTTGCAGGCGGCACTGAGAGCATGAGCAACGTACCGTTTTACGCAACTAATTCGCGATTTAGCGGACACAAATACGGGAATTTTGCGCTTATTGACGGTTTGCAACGAGACGGCTTAAACGACGCTTTTACTGGCGACGCAATGGGCGTTACTGCAGAAAATGTTGCAGCAAAATTTGGTATCACTCGCGAAGCACAAGATATTTTTGCACTTAAATCTCACCAAAAAGCTGTTGCCGCTATTAAACGAGGCGATTTTGCTTCTGAAATTGTGCCAGTAACGCTTGCAAACGGAACTGTTATAACTCAAGACGAGCATCCTCGCGAAGATACGTCTTTAGAGCAGTTGTCGAAATTGCGCACGCTTTTTAAAGCATCGGAAGAAACTTCGGGCGCGACTTGCGAAGTTGGCAAGAACGAAATTAGCGAGAACGAAGTTTGCAAGCACGAATCGACTGTAACTGCCGGAAACGCAAGCGGAATTAACGACGGAGCTGCAGCTCTAGTGCTTATGAGCAAAGATTACGCGCAAGCGCACGGAATTGAATATCTTGCGCAAATTGTGGGATTCGCAGAAGGCGGAATCGACCCAGATTTAATGGGATATGCTCCAAAACATGTGATGGAACGCATGCTAAATGCGACCGGTAGCAGCGTTGACAACATTGACTTATTCGAAATAAACGAAGCGTTTGCAGCGCAAAGCATTGCCGTTTCGGAGCAACTTCATATTGACGAGTCAAAACTAAACGTACGCGGTGGAGCAATTGCACTCGGTCATCCGCTGGGCGCTAGCGGAGCTAGGATTTTGACGACGCTTATATACGCTTTGCGAGATAGCAATAAGTTAAATGGAGTTGCTGCGCTGTGCGTCGGCGGCGGAATCGGCGTTTCTATGCAAATTAGAATGCGAAACAATCAAGCCAAAATGTAAAACAATAAAGTCAGACTGCAAAACAACTAAGTCAGAATGCGAAGCGATCAGAAGCATTCGTAGTCTACAAATCATGAGGTGATTTCGATGACTGCTTTTCGCGAATTAAGCGTGGAAAATCGCATAAAAACCTTGCAAAATGAGGGCGCAATTAACGATGCTGATGCAACATTTTTGCTTAAACAGTTTGCGGAAAGTTCTGATACTACAATTCCTGCAGACGTTGCAAATCATATGATTGAGCATCAAATTGGAAAGTATACGCTGCCGGTTGGCGTTGTGCGTGGGCTGATTGTGAACGGCGAAGTGCGGGACGTGCTGGTTGCAACCGAAGAGCCGTCCGTGATTGCAGCTGCGTGCAATGGGGCGCGGATTGCGGCGGAGACTGGCGCTGGATTTGACGCGGCGACTGACGTTGGATTTGACGCGGCGACTGACGTTGGATACGGAATTATTGCGCGTTCCCCACAATACGTGACTACAGCGCAAATAGCTTTTGAGGACGCAGACGGGAGCGTGGCGGCGCGCTTGAGCAGAATCGTTGAAGATAAAGAAAAGGTTGCAGAGCTGTTGCTCATTGCAAACGAGTCACACCCATCAATGAGTAAAAGGGGTGGCGGCGCGCGAAAATGCCGCGCTTCAGCTTTGCACGGCTTCGCAAAGCTCGAGATTGACGTAGACACATGCGACGCAATGGGCGCCAACACAGTAAACACTATGGGCGAAGCCGTCAAAGCCCAGCTGGAGAGCTGGCTCGGCGTGCAGGCGCTAGTGGCAATACTCACAAACACCAGCCGCGTTGCCACCACAGCAGAAGTGCATATACCGGTTGAAGCACTGGCATCCAGGCGGCTGGAAGACTCTGAGCGAGAGAGCGAAGGAAAACGCCTTGCGCGCCGAATCGCGGCATTGAGCGCGCTTGCCGCCAGCGACCCTGCGCGCGCCGCCACGCACAACAAAGGAATCCTAAACGGAATCGCAGGAGCCGCGCTCGCGTCAGGAAATGATACGCGAGCGCTAGAATCGGCAGCACACGCGTGGGCGGCGCGCTCCGGTCGCTACCTACCACTGTCAAAGTGGAACACCGAAACTTTAAACGGAAAAACCATACTCCATGGCAGTATTGAAATTCCGCTACAGATCGGCATTGTTGGCGGCTCAATCTCATCGCTTCCAATGGCAAAACTCGCGATCAAAATCGGCAATTACAAAAACGCAAACGACTTTAGAAACACGCTTGCCGCGCTCGGTTTGGTACAAAATCTTGCGGCTCTTCGCGCACTAGCAGGCCCTGGAATTCAAGCAGGTCATATGGCATTACAGTCGTCAAACCTAGCAATTGCAGCAGGTGCCAAAGGTGCGGAAATCGCGGAAATCGCGCATGATATTTTGCAACTTAGCCCTGCAGAAAGAACTACAGAAAAAGTTATGCAATTACTTCAAAAGTTACGAGAATCAAGTAAAAATTAAGAAAAATTAAGAAAAATTAAGAAAAATTTAGGAATTTTAGGACAAATGAACACACAAAATACCGAAACATCAGCAACCACAACCTCCGCAACCACTCCCCTTGCCGTCGGCATCGACCGCATCTCCTTCGCAACGCCGCACTATTACCTAAACCTCGAAGAACTGGCGGAACACCGTGGAATCGACCCTAACAAATTCACAATCGGAATCGGTCAAAGCGAACAATCTGTGCCACCAAATCACCAAGACATCGTCACTCTCGCCGCGCAAGCTGCCCTCCCACTGCTACCCCACATCGATAGCAATCGCCTCAAAATGCTAATCGTCGGCACAGAAAGCGGCGTCGACGCAAGTAAATCGAGTGCTCTGTACGTTCAAAATCTGCTAAAACTCACGCCGTGGGTGCGCTCTATTGAAGTAAAAGAAGCTTGCTACGGCGGCACCGCGGCTTTGATGATGGCATGTGACTACGTGCGCGCGCACGCCGAAAAAAATCCGCAAGTGCTTGTTATTGCAGCCGATATTGCGCGCTACGGTCTTGCTACACCTGGCGAAGTAACGCAGGGAGCAGGGGCTGTAGCAATGCTTGTGAGCGCGAACCCGCACGTGCTTAAAATTAACGACGATAGCGTTGTGAAATCCGCTGATATTCAGGACTTTTGGCGACCTGTTTACCAAGACACTGCGCTTGCTCGCGGAAAGTTTTCGACTGAGCAATACATACAATTTTTCTGCGACGTGTGGCAAAAATATTGTGCGCAAAACAGTTGTAATTTCAATGATTTTGCAGGGTTATGCTTCCACTTGCCGTATACGAAAATGGGTTTGAAGGCGCTTAAGGCTGCGATGGATTCTTGCGATAATAGCAACCTAAGCGAGTCGTCGCGCAATCGCTTACTTTCGCGCTATGGAACCAGCACGAAGTACAGCCATCGCGTAGGCAACATCTATACGGGTTCCCTGTATTTGGGATTGCTGTCTTTACTTGAGTTAGACGAATTTACTTGCGAAAATAGTAATCTTACTGCACTTAAAAGCGGCGATAAGATTGGGCTATTTTCTTACGGCTCCGGCGCTGTTGGTGAATTTTTCAGCGGCACGATTGCGCCAGGATTTAGAAATGCGCTGTTTGCGCGCGAGCATGCGGATATGCTTGATTCGCGCGTGCGTTTAAGCGTTGCTGATTACGAGGAGATGTTTGAAAGCGTTGCGCCTTACGCTCCGGAAGATTTCGAAAGCAGCACGTCTTGCCGCGAAGGTGCGAACTTCTTCCTTGACGCAATCACTTCTCAAGAGCGTCATTATTCCACGCGCTAAAATCGAGCGAGCGCACGTTTCAATCGGATTCTCGCGCACAACCGACCGTTCCTTTACACCCACGTAAAGTTTCTGCCGTTTTTTGGTGCGTAGGCGGCATAAACTGTGCGCTGCTGTAAAGTTTCTGCCGTTATTCCGCGCACAACCGACCGTTTCTTTACACCGCTGTAAAGTTTCTGCCGCAATTTGCTAATTTCCCGAGCTCGGCGAATTAAAAAAGCTTCAAGCGCGAAATGCAGCAACACAAACCTGACACACTACGTTAAACACACTAGCCCACACTTTCTGCGTCTTTATTGACGCAGAAAGACCTCGCTTGCGTTGGAAGCACACTGTGCTTCCAACCCTGAGCAAGCTCGGCGAATTAAAAAAGCCTAAAGCAATTTCACATGCTTTAGGCTTAGTTAATTCGCGGATGAGGCGAGATTCGAACTCGCGGTAGGTTTCCCTACAACGGTTTTCAAGACCGTCTCCTTAGACCGCTCGGACACCCATCCATTTGCGCGCGAAAGCAATCAAATTGCCGCTTTTAACGCACAAGTGGTAAGCATATCATCACGTATAGAACGCAACACACAACACCCAGATTCAAAAAACTTATCAACTAAAAAACAAAGCCCAGGTAATTTCCCGGGCTTTGTAGTTAATTAAACGATTTTTTGAAACAAACGCCGTGTTTGTGCACGAGCAAACTCACGCTTCCCACTTAGTTGGCTCAATGACTTCCTTGCCACCCATATAAGCCTGCATAGCCTTCGGAATATCAATCGAACCATCCTCATGCTGATGATTTTCCAAAATAGCCACAAGCCAGCGAGTAGTAGCCAAAGTGCCGTTAAGCGTACTAACTGGGCGAGTTCCACCATCTTCCATACGTTCACGCACATTCAAGCGGCGAGCCTGATACTCAGTGCAGTTAGAAGTAGAAGTAAGCTCACGGTAACGTCCTTGCGTTGGAACCCAAGCTTCGCAATCAAACTTACGAGCGGCAGAAGAACCAAGGTCACCTGCAGCAGTATCAATAATGCGGTAAGGCACTTCTACCTTAGCAAGCATTTCTTGCTCCATGCCTAGCAACTTCTGATGCTCAGCGCGAGAATCTTCCTGCTTGCAATAAACGAACATCTCAACTTTATCAAACTGATGCACGCGAATAATACCAGAAGTATCCTTTCCGGCAGCACCAGCCTCACGACGGTAGCAGCTCGACCAACCGCAATAACGCAAAGCACCATTGCTTAAGTCAAGAATCTCATCCTCATGCATACCAGCCAAAGCAACTTCGGAAGTACCGACCAAATACTGATCATCTGGCTCGCGCAAACGGTAAATCTCGTCCGCATGAGAATTCAAGAAGCCAGTTCCGCGCATTACTTCCGGGCGCACAAGCGTTGGCGTAATCGCAAGCGTAAAACCGTGCTCTTCGGCTTGATCAACAGCCATAGTAAGCATTGCGATTTGCAGGCGAGCCACAGCACCGCGCAAGAAGTAGAAGCGAGATCCTGCAACCTTCACGCCGCGACGCATATCAATTCCAGCAACGCCAGTTCCAAGAGTCAAATGATCCTTTGGCTCGAAACCTTCAGCTGCAAAATCGCGAGGTGTGCCAACCTTCTTAACTACAACATAATCGTCTTCTCCGCCTTCTGGAGCTTCATCTTCAACGATGTTAGAAAGCTTCCACATTGCTGTAGTGTAGTCGGCAGTAGCTTTTTCGGATTCAGCCTTGTATTCTGCAACCTTCGAAGCTAATTCTTTAGTTTCGGCAATAAGAGCAACCTTTTCCTCCGCGCTAGCTGTTGCAACCTTCTTACCAATAGCTTTTTGCTCAGCGCGAGCCTCTTCAAAAGCCTTAAGAGCAGTACGACGCAAGTCATCGTTGTGCAATACTTCATCGACGAGCTCAACGGATTCACCGCGCTTGCGCTGCGATTCCTTAACTACGTCGGCATGTTCACGAATAAATTGGATATCAAGCATGACTCCTAGCCTAGTGCCGCAAGACGACAGATAAGCGCACTATCGACAACATTTATGCAAGGCGGCACGTACAATAAAGCAAATACGCAAAATATTGAGGGAGTAATATGGCAGCAATACATGCTACTACAGAAAATTTTGAGAAGATTGCTTCGACAAATGAAATAGTTGTTGTCGATTTTTGGGCAACGTGGTGCGGTCCATGCAGGTCTTTTGGTCCTATTTTTGAGAAGGTCAGTGAAAAATATCCCGAAATTCCTTTTGTAAAAGTTGATATTGACAAAAGCAACGAGATTGCTGCAGCTGCTCAAATCCAAGCTGTTCCAACAGTAATGGTTATTAAGCGCGGCGAAGTTATTTATAGACAAGCTGGAGCATTACTAGCTTCTGATTTAGAAGATTTGGTTGAACAAGCTAAATCTTACGAATCTAATGATTCTGAATCCTGATTTATAGACTATGCCATGAGATACAATATGTGAGGTTTTGCATATACGTTTTGCACATACATTTTAGTTTTATTACTCTACGTTGCGAGCGTTTGCAAATATCAATAGAGTAATTGCAGAAATAAGGAGGGTTATGGCCAGTCACCGTAAGCATACTGTTACGCTTGGTTCACTCAGTTTACGACAGTGGGCTAGAGTTAGCGCGGTTATTTTAGGCTTCATTGCTTTGGTGATACTTGGTTTTGCCTCGCGAGATTTTTACGCTTCGTCTAAAGGTCACGCTGTTCAGGTTACTTCTTATTCGGCAACCGATTCTTCGCAAGTTTCTCGTAGTGCTAGCCGTCGCATGTTGCATGATAGCGCAACTTCATATGTTAACGTTGTTATAAATGGTCATCATCGTACTATTTTGGGCACTAATTTCACTGATGTAAAATCCGTTCTTGATGCCGGGGATATCACTCTTGAGCCACACGATGTTGTTACTCCATCTCTTACAACTAAAGTTAGCGAATCAACTGTTATTACTATTAATCGTGCAGGCGCAAAATTAGAAAATTCCGACGACCCAATCGCGTTTAACGTCGTTAAAAAGGAAACTGCTGCACTTCCAAAAGGTACTGAGAAGGTGCAAAGTGAAGGCGCTAACGGCGTAATGGAAACAGCAAAAATAGTTACTCGAACTAAGGGAAAAATAGTTTCCTCTAATATTTTTGCTTCTTATGTTAAAAAAGCTCCAAAAGATAAGGTTATTCTTGTTGGAACTGGCGGTTCTTCTGCCGGACTTGGCTTAGCTGCTTCTATCGGCACGACTGTTCCTGCTGGCGAGATGCAACAATGGGCTCACGATTGGCTTATTTCTAACGGTTATAGTGAAGCTGATTTTACTGCAACAGTATTTATTATTTCTCATGAATCTGGCTGGCGCGTAAACGCAATGAATCCTTCTGGAGCTTACGGTTTACCTCAAGCTTTGCCAGGCGGAAAAATGGCTTCTGCCGGAGCTGATTGGGCTACTAACTATCAAACTCAGCTCCGCTGGTTCTGGAATTATTGCAATGGTCGTTATGGCTCCATTCAAGGCGCTTACAATCATTGGCTTTCCTACCACAGCTACTGATTAGAATCAGTCTAGATATCATTGTTTTGCGCAAATTAAGTCTTACAATTTTTCGTTGTAATAGATAAGAGAATAGACTTAAGTCGATTGACTTTTGCCACCTATGCTTAAAAATATGCTTAAGAAAAACTACGTTTAAGAATAAAAAGGATGTTTTATTTTGATGCACTCAACATGGCTGTCTAATAAAAGCCAAAATCTCAGCCATGCGCTAACAGGCGAAGAAGCATACAATAACAATCGTCTTACACGTCCTGCTTTAATTTCTCTTGCTATTCTTACGTTTATTACATTTATTGGCAATTTCGCACAATTACAACTTACTGCAGCATTGCCAACAATAGTTCAAGAATTTGGCATAAGCGTCACAACTGGTCAGTGGCTTACTTCTATTTTCCAGCTGATTATGGCAATTATGGTTCCACTTACAGCATTTTTAACAAGACGCTTTTCTACTCGCCAAATTGTTATTACTTCCATGTCGCTTTTTACTTTTGGATCCGTACTTGCATGGCTTAGTAGCGACTTTATGATGGCACTTGTTGGCAGAACTCTTGAAGCTATTGGCACTGGCGTAATGTGGCCTGTTTTACAAATTACCGTATTCTCCGTCTACCCTGTTACTCGCAGAGGTGTGGCAATGGGAAGCGTTGGCATGGCTATGAGTATTGCTCCAGCAATCGGTCCTACTATTGGCGGTTTGCAAACTGATATTAATGGATGGCGTTCTATTTTCTGCTCTCTTACTATTATCGGAGCGCTATCCGTCGTTTTAGCAGTATTTTTCTTGCATAATTTTGGAGAACATGATCTTAACGCGCATGCTGATTTCTTCTCGGTTGGTCTTTCGGTTATCGGCTTCGGCGGACTCATGTTTGGATTCACTAATATTGAAGGATGCGGAATTTCCCACCCATTATCTTGGGCTCCTATGATTATTGGTGCTTTTGGAATTGCTTGGTTTGTTATAAGGCAGTTGCGAGCGCAAAAACGCGGTCACACTCCTCTTCTTGGTCTTAATGTGCTTAAAAACCGCTACTTTATGGTAGGTACTATTTGCGCTTGCCTTACATTTTTTGCTTTCAGCTCAATTATGGTGCTTATTCCGCTTTATATTCAGTCTGATCGTGGTTTTTCAGCAACTATGAGCGGCTTAATTCTGCTTCCTGGAGCATTCGGCATGGCTATTTCGCAGTATTTTGGCGGTCGTATGCTAGATCGCTTTGGAGTGCGCCCAGTTGCTATGGCAGGCTCTATTATTCTGTTTTTTGGCACTGTAATGATGAGTCTTATTGACATGGATACGTGGATTTGGTGGATTTCCATTTGGCAGTTTACTCGCCAAATTGGCATGGGATTCTTGCTTATGCCAATAACTACGTGGTCACTTAATTGTTTGCGTAAGGAAGAGCTTGGCGACGGTTCTGCTGTAACTAATACTATGCGTCAACTTTGGGGTGCTATTGGAGCACCTGTTTTAGTAGTTACAATGACAGTATTGACAACTCTTCACCATTCTGGCACAGGTCACGCTGCCGATGTTGCTGCTAGTATTTTTGGAGTTCAATGGACTTTGCGCATTAGTGCTATTATTACGGGAATTATGGCTCTTATCGTTATTTTTGGAGTCAAGGGCGAAGGCACAGGTTCTGCTCACAATCTTGCGCGTAGAGCTATTGACCGCATGCGCGTTTTGCATATTCCTCATTCAGCAGAGCATCACGACGTAATGCACGATCACACCCATAATCATTACTAAATGCTTATTAAACGCTTACTAAGTCGCTTTTAAGGATACTAGACTGAGCAAAATCCTTACTTTGGCAATTTCTGTGCAGAACAGTTATGCAATACGCTTTCCATACTCTGCTTTTCTTCGCGAGTTACAGTTAAACCATATTTATATTTAACAGCTATTTGCCTAGCAACATATTCGCACCTAAAGGTTTTGTTTGAAGGAAGCCAGTAAGCTGCGGACGCGGAACCTTTTTCTTGATTAGCAGCTCCTTCAACCGCGAGTAGATTCATCATATCGTTGCCAAATTTTAATCGTTTTGCACGATTCCATTTCCATGCTCCAGATTCCCACGCATTTTGTAATGCAACAACATGATCTATTTGAATTAAGGCACTAGTTTTTCGCCCACGCACGAAGTTGATATCTTTGCCAGTATACGGATCATGCAACAAGCCGAAACGCACTTGGCAAGATCCTGCGTACTTGTATTTCACATTTTGTAAATCACGCGCTAAAACATCTTCCCTAACGTCACATCCGTTACCGTCATCGTCAGTAGTACGATATCCAAATACTTGACGCTCGTACCCGTAACGATAAGGCTTAGATATACGCAATTTTTTCAATGCTTGCGCAGCTTCTCCGTTTGCTTCATATTCTCCTGTAATCTTCCCAACGTTACTGTTTATTTTAGGAAGCAACAAGCCAATAACAATCCCACATAAAACAGCAAACAGCAGCATCCAAAACAGCGCAAGAAACTGCCTCTTGTTACAACGATTACGCATGTTCAGTCCCCCAACCCAACTTATGCATATTCTATATTTTTTAAATTAAAGTTAGTTACTGCTCTTAACTCTCATAACAGACGGTATTCTTTGTAAAACAACATCTACAACTTGCTGAATCATAATTACAAGCAAAACCATTGCCATAACAGCATAAACAGTGCTCCATGCTGGAATATTAGCTGGAACTGGATGGATAGTGTGAGAAACAACTAGTGCTGCTACAGAAATGCTAATTAACGATATAGCAAGAACAAGTGCCGACATGCCTCCACTTTTACGAGCCAAACGCATTCTTTGTTGAGAAACTTTATGCATTGAAGTAACCATTCGATTAACGCAATGCTCACCTTGCCTAAATGCAAGTACTTCATCGATACCAAGTTCAATATCACTTACTTCATTCTCAACTTCATGTTGTTCAATGCGCACTTTATTTGCAATATGCTTGGAGCGTATAAGTAAGTATCGAGGAACAATAAACATAATAAACACGCACGAAGCAATAGCTACATAAGACAAATTCGCATCGAAATAGTACAAAACAACCATAAGAGGCACAACTGCAAATATCATTCCAACATTCATGCTGATATGAGCTTTATGCCAACGTTCGTGATGCATATCTACACCTGCAAATGTTGTAACAAGAGTTAATGCACGAACTGCCATACAAGCAACAGCAACAAGCACACACTGTTGCATTACAAAACCAAATATTGGACGTCCTGCAACAGCAAACATTGCTGAAACAATAGCAACAGGAATACATACTGCAGAAACAAGATTGAGAGCAGTACTAAACATTGATATAAAAGCAAAAATAGCACGTTTGAACTTTGAGATTGTTCTCACTTCATAAGTGTAAGCAATACTTGCAATAGAAGAAATATGCTTGTTTTTATTAGGATCTTGCTGAGCTTGCTCAACGTTTTGCGAGTTTCGTGAGTTTTGCGAGTTCTGAGATTCGTTTAATTGATTTAGTTGCGTAATATTTTTAGAACTATCATTAGCAACATGACGATACGATTCTACAGTTGCTATTTCGTCCGTTGAGCTAATTCCAGCATCATTTGGCATTAAAACTATTACATTCGCATAACGCGCTATGCGACGCAATATTTTAACAATTTCTTCAGCTTCATGATTGCTAATATCACATTGGGAATAATCAAAAACGTACACTTTAGTGTGTCTTAAAATTGCTCTAGCAAGAATAACACGACGCTTTAAATCTTCAGAATTATAGGATGCTTCAGGATTATTAAAAAGTCTATCTATTGGCATATCTAGACCGTCGTAATCGGCATAAACAACGCCATCTATTCGCACAGCTCGCAATGCATCCCACATCGCAGTAGTCGTAGCTGTTGGAGCAGCCAAAAGTAAGTTTTCTCGCAATGTTGTGGAAAATAGATGACTTCGCTCGCTAACTATAGTAACAATATCTGCTAAAGCTGCAGAACTTGCATCATTCAACGACAAGTAAGATGCACTATCGTTTGCGTCAAATACTTCAGAAACTACAAATGGAGAAACGTCGTCTTCATGAATATCATAACGGTCGCTATAAGAAAGCAATATGTCAGCAGATTTGTTAAAACCTGTACCAGAAAGTATTTTCTCACGCATAACATGATGATATTTACTTGGAATAACTTGCAATTCACCAGATTTTGCAATTATCGATAAACGCTGAGCTTCATTAGTATTCGCATTATTTTCCAAAATATTGCATCGCATACGCAAAGCAATATTGGTTGAGCCATCAGGCAAAGATAATGTTGAACCATCGTCACTAAATGCTATTGGAGCAGGAGAATCAGTAACCATTTTTAACAATGTTTCAACATGATCCAAACCATGAACAGCATGCTTAACTACATGCATATTCTTACCAACAATTCTCAGTGGCTGGACGCTTAACATTAACAAAGGCATCGTTAACAGAGCTGCAGCAAGACCTACGCCTTTAACGGAAGATAACCAAACAGTTGCAACAATTGCGAGTCCAGCAATAACATAGGCAAATAACGCACTTACACAACGCCACGATACTGGGCTTAGTGCCAACGAGAATATAAGAGAAGCGACATTAAACAATGCAGCTAATGCGCAAATCCCGGCTATAGCAGGGTTAACTGTAAATAGTGCTGCAGAAACAACCACAGGAACAGGAATAGCTGCAATAATTTGTGGAACTAAAGAAGCAACAAAACTTTGTATTGCAAAAATATCTTCATTTACACGCAAAGAAGTAATGTCATGAGAATCTTCAATATCTACAGAACGTAGAGATAACATTGCGTGCAACATTTTAGGGCGCAAACGCATAGCTATTCGCGACTCAATTTCTGCACAAACAGTACACGACCAGTAAAAAACTGCATATTTCAGCAAAATAATAGCAGCTAAAGCAATAATGTAAGACGTAAATTCAACAGAACTCATTAAAGAAGTTCCAGTAGAACGAACAGGTCTTAATACTGGAGACAACATCCCAACGCAAACGTAGACAAAAGCTATGTTTACAAGATAAGAAATCGCAAGACACGCCGACCTTAAAATAACTAGATGCTTAATTCCTGGCACGAACGCAAAGCAGCGATTTATCATCTCCTGATCCTTTTCTTTATTCCATATTTATTCAAAAAACCACACACTCCCAACTGATGTTAAGATTACGCTTCACACACACCATCAACACGCCGGCATCCGCGTAATTATGCTGATTTTAAGCCATTTTGCCAGATATTAGCATTAAGAAAATAAAGTTGTTTCACAACTGTTTCACACAATATTTAAATAATCAAAAAAATAATTAAAAATACCATTCTTAATTCTATTCTCGATAATTTTTAATGCAATTTTTCACAATCGCAAAATTATCTCAATACGGCACCAATAGAAGAACGCAATTTTAAGCCAGCAGGTATTTGCCCAACTCCATGAGACATATCTGGGAATGCTGGCTCAGGCCCATGATTCATTAATCTCAAAGCTTCACGCACTGCCAACGACCCTAATTGCTGCATATCGAGACTCACAGTTGTAAGAGGTGGGAAAAAATCACTTATTGCCGGAATATCGCCGAAACCAACAACACTAATATCACTCGGAATTTTCAAACCGTGCTCATACAAGGAACGCACAACTCCTACTGCCTGCTCATCGCTTGAAGCAACAATAACAGTCGGCAATGCAATGCCATCTATGCCAAATTTCTCAATCATATGATTCATTCGCGCGTAACTTTCAGAAGACTTCCACGAAGTACATTGCACAATATGCGAATGAATACCTTGAGCAGTTGAAAGTGAACGCCATGCAATGAGTCGCGTTGCAGCACCTCTCCATTGCGAAGGACCTGCTATATAAATGGCATTTCGATGTCCATAATGCGCAATAAGTGACACAATATCGTTCATTGCGCGAGATTGATTAATACCAATCATTGAATACTCAACGTTGCTATGAGAACGCAACATATTCATGCCTTCATGCGCGCTTATTGCACCATGAGTAGCAGTAACGCATACGCACGGCTTAAGAATACGCGTACGACACAGTGACGTAAATATTGCATCTGTTGGAGCGTCAATTATTAATCCGTCGACATTTTGCTCTTCAAAACTCTCGCATAAATCTTGAATATCACTTTGTTCACATAATGTTTCGTTGACCATGCTAATAGAAAGAAAAAGACCACGAGATTTTGCTTGCGCTTCTATAGGAGCAATAATGTTTCGAGATGTTCTATTTTCTGCACCAACGATAAGCCCTAAAGTACGCGATTTCTTAGTTGCTAATGCGCGTGCTGAATTACTCGGATAATACCCAAGCTGCTCAATAACTCGCAGAACTTTAATTCGCGTGCTAGCAGAAACATCAGGAGAATTATTAATAACGCGAGAAACAGTTTGATGACTTACACCAGCAGCGTGCGCAACATCGATCATTGACACGCGTTTTGCTTCATTTTTTGCCATATGCACCCTCGCTTATAAATGCCAAGACAGTCTATGCAAATCGCTAGGTCCTACTTTTTTAATGGCATTGCGATGAGCTAAAGAACCGTAACCCTTATTACTTGCCCAATCGTAGGCTTCATATTGCGGATTTTTAGCAAGAGATACCATAAGATTATCTCTAGTAACTTTTGCCAAAACTGCAGCTGCAGCTACGCTCGCACACTGCCTGTCTGCTTTTACTAAAGTATGAACTTTTACAGGCTCAGGAACGTAAGGAGCGTCAAAAGTATTTGCGACTTTGTCAATATAATCGCAAGGTCCATCCAATATTGCGGCAATACAAAAGTTTGAATTTGCACCCGAATCCGCACCCAACTTCGCACACGTATTCTCACCCGAATCCGCATTTACGCTAAAACTTAGCTTTTTAATATCTTCCTCAACTTTAGAAATTGCTTTTAACGCAGCGACACCAAGCGCATAGCTAATGCCCCACTCATCAATTTCTGTGTTAGTGCAAGATCCGACTGCCCAAGTTGTACACCATTTTTGCAACGGTTCATAAAGCTCTTCTCGACGCTTTTCGCTCAGCAATTTAGAATCAGCTAAGCCTTCAGGCATATAGTTTTCTTTTACTTGTTTAATTCCAATAACTACAGCTCCTACCATCACAGGACCTGCAAGAGAGCCTCTTCCTACTTCATCAAGACCAATAACCCAATCATAGCCTTCGCAAAGCAGATCTTGCTCATATTTAAATGATGGAACAAGCGGTATATTGGATGATTTATTTGGCATAATTGAAATCAGTTGATATAAGTCGCGCTAATACAATTTCGTTAATACTAATTGCGCTAATACTTTTATTTTGCAGGACGATCAGGCACATTGTTAAAATCATCATGATGTTCGTCTAAAAGACCAATTCGATCAAGCGGCCACGATCTAAACACAGCAACGCCCTCGATTTTGGAAATAGGAACTAAACCGTCATCGCCATCATTGCGATGATATCGTGAATCCGCAGAATTAGAACGATTATCACCCAAAACAAACACGTGACCGGCTTTGACTTTTACTTTAAACGGAAAAGCACTCGGGTCAACACCAGGACGAATATAGGAAGATTCTCGTATTGGAACACCGTTCACAACAATAGGCTGCCCAGCGCCTTTACATTCAACAGTATCTCCAGGCAAACCAATAAGACGCTTAATTAAATCCTTGCCAACAGCACCGGAAGAATTTTCACCACTCAACCAATGTGCAGGATCCTCAAAAACAACAATATCTCCACGTTTTAATGGGAATAAGCGCGGAGTTAGCTTAGTCGTAATAACATAATCGCCAATATGAATAGTATCTAGCATAGAGCCAGAAGGAATTGTGTAAGCTCCAAATAGGAACACACGAATAAGTATCACTACTAATACTGGAATACCGAACCATGTTATAGCATCGCGCAAAGTTAGGCGGTCATTTTTAGCACGCTTAGAATGTGCAAAATGCTTACCTTTTCTATTTTTGCGCTTAAACATGCGAGAGCCGGAAGGTAAATCTCCTTCCGGCTCTGGTGGAACCGGTGAAGGATCTATACCATGACCCGCTACTGAAACGATATGAGTATCGCTAATTTGCGTGTCATCAGTCATAACAAATACCCTTCACATAAGTTCCATTTTACTTAGCAGAGTTATCGCGACGCTCGGCAATACGAGCAGCCTTACCACGCAAAGCGCGCAAGTAGTAAAGCTTAGCGCGACGAACGCGACCGCTACGAACCAGCTTAATCGAATCGATAGCTGGAGAATGAAGTGGGAAACGACGCTCAACACCAGTGCCGAAGCTCACCTTACGAACAACGAAAGTTTCACGCACGCCAGCACCCTTACGAGCAATCACAACGCCGGTGAAAGTCTGAATACGAGTGTTGTTGCCTTCCTGAATCTTAACATTGACATCAACGGTATCGCCAGGACGGAAAGCTGGAATTTCTTCAGCAGCCTTAAGATGCTTAGCATCAAATGCTTCTACAGCATTTACCATAATATTCCTCCATCGCCGCCGCATATCGACGCATAGTAAGCGTTAGCAACAAATGTGCTACGCAATTCTTTCCCCAAAAAGTTCGCTTTTTAGGGGGCTTCCGATCCGCGCAATCTTAAATAAGAAGCGACTAGACCTAAAAGATAAAAGAACTATGCGGCATCCCTTTATCGAAAGCATACAAATACCAAATTATGCTCAATAATGGACATTATTGAGCATAATTCCGCACTATTCCGCACTATTTCAGCGCACAACTCCATCGAGAGGAGCAGTTTCAACTGTACGAGTCAACTCGTCATCATCAGCGTCATAATCAAACAACTCGCCGTAACGACCCCAGCTAATTGCAATATCAAACTGCTGACGTGCCAAAGCATCCGTGTGCTTACTGCGCAACAAATCCAAAATCAGCTCGCCACGAAGCTTTCCGTTACGATTCCTACTCAAAGCTTGATCAATTGCGTGCACAAGAGGTGCATGTTCAATCGCAAGACGAGCAAAAACTTGCTTACTGTGCAAAATATCGGCATTATGCCACTCTTCACCCTCAGAAGTAATAGTAATATGACCGTTTTCTGCAGTAAGTAAATTAAGCATCGTACCCGCATCGACAAGTGGGAACAAATCATCAATCTCAAACGACAAATCAGCTGCCAAATCAGCCAAATCAATGCCATCTGGGTTTTCAGAAATCACGTCAAGCAAACCAGCCATACCACCTGGTGTAGCGTTTGGAAGCAAATGAACAGCCACAGGCTCTGCCTTTGCCTCACCTGCTTCAGCTTCATCCTCACTTTGCTTATCTTCATCTTCATCGTCATGGTGGCGCTGAATAAGCATATCTGCAATTGCTGCAGCTTCGTTATCTTCAGCATCTTCATTAGTTGCATTATTTGCTTGATCTTGAGAATCAGCATCTTCGGAAGCGTCTTGCTCTGCAGCGCTTTCTGGAGCAGAACCAGTCAAAATAGCATACAGATTATCAACCATCGCTTCAAATTCAGCACTGTGCTTATCTCGAGGACGAGGCAAATCAACATTCACATCAGCAATTAAGTGACCTGGATGAGATCCAAGAACCACAACGCGATCAGCCATTTGCACAGCTTCTTCAATATTGTGCGTCACAATAAGCACAGACTTAATATCTCGCTCCTCGCTAGACCACAGCTTAAGAACTTCCTGACGCAAGTTTTCTGCAGTAAGCACATCGAGAGCAGAGAATGGCTCGTCCATAAACAATGCATCCGGTCGTAGCACCAACGCGCGCGCAATACCAACTCGCTGACGCATACCGCCGGAAAGTTCCTTAGGATATGCTGTTTCAAAGCCGTCCAAACCGATTGCGTCAATTGCAGCTAAAGCAAGCTCAGTACGCTTTTCTTTACTAACGCCTCTAGCACGCAAACCAAGTTCCACATTGTCTTGTACTGTAAGCCACGGCATAAGAGCGAAGGTTTGAAATACGATTGCAACACCTGGGTTTGGACCTGTCAGCTCGCGTCCGCGATACGTTACTGTGCCTTCTGTTGGCTGCACAAGACCAGCCATTGTGCGTAGGAAAGTTGATTTTCCAGCACCAGAACGTCCTAATATTGCTACGATTTCACCTTCGCGAAGGGTGAAAGAAATATCGTGCAAAACGTGCTGAGTAGTGCCACTGTCAGAAGTGAAGCTTTGACTGATGTGCTTTGCGTCGATAATATCGCTTGTAATTGAGGATTGCACTTTTTTTGCATTGCTCTTTAAAGTATTCATAATTTTGCCAATCTTTTTCATAAAATTTTGTTATTTTAAGCGATTTATTAGTAATTTTATTAGTCGATTTATTAGTCGATTTATTAGTCGATTTAATTCAATACGTAACGTTTTTCGGAAATACGTTGCATTGGCGACCAGAATAATCGGTTGCTTAAAACAACAATCAAGCTCATAACAGTTACGCCAACTAAAGTGCGCGCAGAATCTCCTAAAGTGGTTGCATTAGTAATATATGCACCCAAACCCTGAGTTTCCATGTGGTTCTTTCCATATTCCACAATCTCAGACACAATCGAAGCATTCCATGCACCGCCTGCAGCTGTAATACCGCCAGTGCACCATGAACCGAAAATAGACGGCAAAATAAGCGTCTTCCATCGCAAAGTACGATCCAAGCGGAAGCTGCGCGTCATTTCACGCAAATCATCAGGGATAGCACTAGCACCTGCAATAACATTGAACAGAATGTACCATTGCGTACCAAGAGCCATCAAAATAATACTTCCCCAACCAAGATCAATATGCCAAGCCATAAACCAAGCCATAGCAAACGGGAAGATGAAGTTTGCTGGGAAGCTAGCAAGAATTTGCACTATAGGCTGCATAATACGCGAAATCTTAGGATTCATGCCGATTACAACACCAACAGGAACCCAAATAAGCGAGCTTATTAAAATCAACACAGCAACGCGTATAAAAGTGATGCCACCAAGCATGCCTGCAGTAATAAACTCATGCAAACCTGCAGTTGTATACACAAAGTAAAGCATATGGGCAGCACCAGCAGCCACAATAATTAGCATAATAACGTTAAATACCCAATCACCAAGCTTATGCTGAGCAGCCTTGTGAGGCCACTTGGAGCCTGTGCGACCGAATGGGCGCGTTACTTTTTCAAGCCACTCGCGAATTGGCAAAAACAGTTTACTAATAACTTCATCTGCATGAGAGTGACGAATAAGAGTCAAAATAGCACTGTGACGCTCATTATCAGATGCGCTTTGCGTAATGCGGAAACGCTCAGCCCAAGCTGTAAGCGGTTTCCACAAGAAGAAGTCAAGTGCCAAAACAACAATGACCATCGACACAATAGCCCACCAAATAAGACCAAGCTTATTTTCGGCAGCAGCTTGTGCCACAAAACTACCGATGCCAGGAAGAGCGTAAGTGTGATTATTTACGGAAATCATTTCCGAAGCTGTAAGGAAGAACCATCCGCCTCCAACAGACATCATGCAATTCCAAAGCAGTGGAATCATTGCGTTAGGCATGTCTAGCACCCAGAAACGTTGCCAATGCGTGAGTTGCAAACTACGAACTGCCTCATCCAGTTCCTTTGGCTCGCTGAGCAGCGAACGGTGGAACGAAAAAGTCATATTCCATGCTTGACTCGTAAAAATAGCAAAAATCGAAGCGGCTTCAACACCAAGCATCGATCCAGGGAAAATTACCAACCAAATCGTGACAGTTGCCGAAAGGAAGCCAAGAATTGGAACTGATTGCAAAATATCTAGAAGAGGAATAAGCACCTTGCCAAGCCTACGACTGCGAGCTGCAAGAGAGCCATAAACAATAGTAAAGATAAGAGATGCAACTAATGCGATCAGCATGCGAAATACTGAGCGCAAAGTGTAGTAAGGCAGATTGATTAAGTCCGTGGATACCTTAGATGGTATGCCACTTGGACCAATCGGTTGATTTATGCGCTGAATAAGGAAGGCAGTTACGCCAAAAACGGCAATAATGCCAACGCACACAATAATGTCCGACCAGAAACGAGTGTTCTCGTCGACTTGCGCGCCTGCGCTTTCTTTGCGCGAAGTTGTAAATACGGTCATAATAAAGTCCTCGAATAGGCAATAAGTGGATTCACTTTCGTGTATTTTTTATTTCTATTCATTTATTACGCAGATATCTATTGAGATTTCTATGCGAATTTCTATTTAGATTTTCGTAAATTCTTGCGTAAAGATCTGCGTAACTTTTCTTGTGTAAATTCTTGCGTAGCCGTATCACCATTGATTACGTTACAGGCGCAAATAACTAGAACTCACGTTTTAACTCCACAAATTATATTTCATAAGTTATATTTCGTAAGTTATATATTTCGCAAGTTTTGCAACCTAAATTCGGTGATTGCCGGCTTCATATATTCAGGAGGAACATCCGAACTACTACTGCCAATAGTGTCGGAGCCTTCATCAGTACGAGTACTAGAATTATGGCTTTTACTGTCATGTTTCACGGCAAATCACCTCCTTAAGTTAGTGCGCTGCCGGCGCAAATCTTCATCATTGAATCGGAGGTTTACAAGAGAACAGAGGCGCACCAAAACACACAAACGCATGTTAAGCGTGCCACGTCGTTCAAGCTTCAGCTTCGCAGGGCGGTGGCGTTGCATTAGTCGAAGCCTTGAATTCGACAACGACTGTTAACCAGCGTGCAGTGTCTCCACTGTGTTGCGGCAGCAACCCGTATCCCCGTGGTAGCCTTACCTACCGACCGTGCTCATTATAAATTATTGTTGCAGTTGTGTCAACATGCAGCAAAACACATTGCAATGCCGCAAAAGGCGCAGCTTTATCGTTTAAAAATAGGATTTTTACGCAATAAAAAAGCTTTCGGCTTTGAATGAGCCCCTAGTAGCTCAAACAAAACCGAAAGCTAAACACACCCAACAGCAGAAAAAGCAAACAAGAACTAGCAAATGCCGTGAAAAAAGGAATTTTAGCAAAACAGCATAGCCAGTAAAACAAGCAAACTTAAATCCGCCAGAGCAAAGAGCCCTACACTCTATGCCATTGTTGAGTGCAAGATTATTGCGGTGAGCGCATTCATATTTGAAATACGCTCACCATGCACATTTAGCGCTTTAGCTTAGTGACGGATCTTGCGAAGAGCAGCACCCATGCCAGCAAGCACAGAAGCAGCAACAGCAGCCATAGCTACAGCAGCACCAGTCTTAGCTAAACCAGCGGCAGCGGCACCATTAGCACCAGCGGCACCGTTTGCACCAGCGGCAGCACCGTTAGCATTGTTGTTCTGCTGAGCAGAAGCCTTGGTATCCTTACCCTTCTGAGTAGTAGCCTTAACTTCCTTACCAAACTTGCTATTCATAGCAGAAGCATAAGCTTCATTCATGCCTGGAATAGACTTCAGCTTTGGATCCAAAGGATCAGAAGTCTTAACTGGTGGCAACAAAGATGGATCTACACCGCCAGCAACAGCCTCATTGTAAGCAGCCTTGTAAAGAACCAAAGCCTTATTGTAAATTGCTTCAGCCTTGAGAGCCTTCTTCAAAGCATCATCATAATTACCCTTAGCGGTCTGCCAAGCAGCAAGAGTACGAGTCACATGAGCAGCAGCACGCTTCATGGTATCAAACAAACGAGTCTCGGTAGCAGAATCGTTCACACCAGAAGCCTTGAAGAGCTGGTAAGCACGCTCAGCAGCATCAAAATCAGCCTTGCGCTTGTTGTACTCAGCCTGAGCTGCAACAGCAGCCTTATAAGCATCCATAAGGTTCTTCTTGGCAATAGCAAACTCGTTATCAGCATTGTCCAAGTTCATCTTAGCAAGACGAACCTTGTTAATAAGAGCCATCTTAATATCATGCTCAGTTAAATCTGGCTTAGCGCAATGATCGAGAACATACTTCGCACCAAGATATTTATCCTGAAGGTCAGCTACAGTGCGAGATTGCTCATCAAAAGCCTTCTGAGAAGTTACATGAGCATTGTAAGCATCCACATACTTCTGAACCCTCTCAAACAAATTATGTGAGACTGCAGCTGGATCAGCAGTATTTTCCAACAAGCCAGAAGCGTTAGTCTTAGTATAATGTTCAGCTTCAGAATCCTTTGCAGGAGCTGGAGAAACAGTCATACCATTAAGAACAGTCTGGGCACCAATATAAGTATCGTAAGCAGCGTCTGCAACGCGCTTAGCATCCTTATGATAAGGCGCTGGTACTGGGCACACTGTGCTGTAAGCCATTGCTGGAGCAGCAAAAGCGAAACCAGAGAGGAGGGTGGCGCCAGCAGCAAATGCGGCGATAGCCTTCTTATTCAACATAATATTTTCCTTTCTTCTTCTCCTTCGCACCATGTGTGCGAAGAAAAATCTAAATATTCACAACTTAAGTTTTTGTGAATAACTACCAGCACAGAACGTCTGGCTGGAAGCTGCTATTAACATACCCCCCCCCCGTTCGCAAAAGTCAAGAGCAGACACGCAGCTCATTAACAAAAAACATCGATGTTTTTGCGGAAATATTTCAGTCAAACTATTTTTAAGAGTAAAAAATACAGTATTATGCGTTATTTTTCGTAAAAATGTCAATTTCAAGGTTTTTAAAGATTTTTCTCAGAAAACTCTCAGGAAACTCTTTAATACTCCCCCAACCAGCCGCAAAACCGTTGCAAAACCGCCATTCTGACGCGACACGCCGCGCGCTCTACGCAGTCTAACGATTACAAAACTCAGCGACAGATGCTAAACAAAAAAGCCTCTTGACGAATTAACGCCAAGAGGCTTATAAATCAACAATCGCTAAAAACGATTGCCTATATGACTACTATCTTACTTGCGATGAGCGCGATAGAAGCGAATCAAGCTCTGTGTAGAAGCATCCTGAGCTGCCAAAGCTTCATCATCCTTAGAAATTGCAGGAGTAATCTGCTTTGCAAGCTGCTTGCCAAGCTCCACACCCCACTGATCGTAGGAATCCAAGCCCCACACAGTGCCTTCAACGAAGGTAATGTGCTCGTAGAGAGCAATAAGCTCGCCCAAGCTAAATGGAGTCAAAGCATCGCCGAAAATGGACGTGGTTGGACGGTTGCCCTTGAACACGCGAGCTGGCACAATCTCCTCTGGAGTGCCTTCAGCGCGAACTTCATCAGCAGTCTTGCCGAAAGCAAGAGCCTTAGTCTGTGCAAGATAGTTGCCCAAGAAGAGCTCGTGCACATCCTGATCGCCATCCTTAGTAGGATTTGGCGTGTTCACGAAAGCAATGAAATCAGCTGGAATAAGCTGAGTGCCCTGGTGAATCAACTGGTAGAAAGCGTGCTGACCGTTAGTACCTGGCTCACCCCAGAAGATTTCGCCGGTTTCGCTTGTTACAGGAGTGCCGTCCCAGCGCACAGACTTACCGTTGGATTCCATGGTGAGCTGCTGCAAATAAGCTGGGAAGCGGTGCAAGTATTGATCGTATGGAAGCACAGCGTGAGAAGCAACCTTGTAGAAGTTGCGGTACCAAACGTTGAGCATACCGAGAAGCACAACAACGTTCTTCTCGAATGGAGTCTCAGCGAAGTAAGTATCGATTGCGTGGAAGCCCTTCAAGAACTCTTCGAAGCGCTCTGGACCGAGAACAACAGCCAAAGAAGTGCCGACAGCGGAATCCACAGAGTAACGACCGCCAACCCAGCTCCAGAAGCCAAAAGCGTTGGTTGGGTTGATGCCGAACTCTTCAACCTTTTCGAGGTTGGTGGAAACAGCCACGAAGTGCTTAGCAACAGCTTCAGCCTTCTTTGCGTCGCTTCCGTCAATAGCACCGGACTCCTGAAGCTTGTTAAGCAACCAGGTACGAGCGGTGCGAGCGTTGGTCAAAGTCTCCAAAGTGGTGAAGGTCTTGGAAACAATGATGAACAAAGTGGTTTCTGGATCCAAATCCTTGGTCTTTTCTGCCATATCGTTTGGATCAATGTTAGAAACGTAGCGAGCGCTAATGCCGGCATCAGCGTATGGCTTCAAGGCTTCGTAAACCATGACCGGACCCAAATCAGAGCCGCCGATACCAATGTTTACAACGGTCTTAATGTTCTTGCCGGTAACGCCCTTCCAAGCGCCGGAACGAACTTCGTTAGCGAAATCGTAAATGCGACCCAACACTTCACGCACGTCTGCAACGGTATCTTGACCGTCAACAATGAACTTGCCAGCATCCTCTGCAGGACGACGCAAAGCAGTGTGCAAAACTGCACGATCTTCTGTATTATTAATGTGCACGCCAGTGTACATTGCCTTAGTGCGCTCGTCAAGCTTAACTGCCTTTGCAAGGTCTGCGAAAAGCTTAAGAGTTTCAGGCTTAATTAAATTCTTAGAAAGATCGAAGTGGAGATCTCCAGCTTCGAAGCTCAACTTATCCACGCGATTTGCATCCTCAGCAAACCACTTCTTCAGGCAAACACCTTCTGATTGCAACTCGTCGTAATGCTTCTGCAATGCAGCCCACTCTGGGGTTTTTACGGCGTCAACTGGCGGATTGATGGCCATTTCTAGGTCCTTTCATTTCTTCAACTTACGTGACAGCAATCGTCACTATAGTCCAATTCACAAGATACTCACAAAAGCAGACAGAAACACGCGAAGCTTAACACAAAAATGAACACAATCACACTGGTGCTGCGCGAAAGCAGGTCGTCGCGCCTGCGAGGAAAGAAATCCCACAAAACTCGCGCCACACTAAACGAATTGCAATACAAACTATGCAATACTTGCTTAATGACTATTATATTTTGTACGGCGCGCCCATTGGACAAATTTAAAAATATGATATATAGTAATTGATTTGTGCGCGAGTCGCGAATGCGTCTCGGGCAACATGCCGCTTTAGCTCAGTCGGTAGAGCGTCTCCCTCGTAATGAGAAGGTCGACAGTTCGATTCTGTCAAGCGGCTCTCTGACTCGCTCGAGTGTATTAATACTTTTGATTTGTTTTTATTCGCTCGATTATTTATATGAGTCTATGCGCGAGTGGCGGAATGGTAGACGCGCAGGATTTAGGTTCCTGTGTCTTACGACGTGTGGGTTCAAGTCCCATCTCGCGCACGAAATTTTTCGCTTATTCAGTAATAAATGCTTATTCGGTAATAAATAATGCCTGCAACTCCGGCAAAAGCGCGCGCAAAGCATTACCTCTGTGCGAAATAGCATTCTTTTCTTCTTGAGTCAGCTCCGCGCTAGTCAAACCTTTCATTTGCACACCATCGCGAATAGGCTGAAGATCTGGCACAAATAGCGGATCATAGCCGAAACCGTTAGTTCCGTGCACCTCGCGCAACAAGTGACCAACCATTTCTCCGACTCGAACAGTCTCAAAGCCGTGAGAATGCGACATAACACTGCCTTCAGGAACCTCACTGCACCCATCCGGAATAGCAAGAGCTGCAGCACAACGAAAACGAGCAGTACGACATTGATCTGGAATATCAGAAAGTTGGCGCAAAAGAAGCTCATTATTAGCTTTATCGTCCCCATGCACACCACTCCACCTGGCAGAAAGAATACCAGGGGCAGCACCAAGCACGTCGACAATAAGACCCGAATCGTCTGCAATAGCAGGATAACCTGTTCTTGCAGCAACATCACGCGCTTTGAGCAAAGCATTCTGTTCAAAAGTCACGCCAGTTTCCACAGGATCAGGCAAGCCAAGAGAACCTGCAGTTACTAACTCGAAACTGTTTGCCAGCTTCGACAATTGCTCCTCTAAAATTTGCTTAATTTCAACGAGTTTTCCCTCATTATGTGTTGCCACAATAAGCTTCACGCCCGTTCTCCTTCAATCTCTTCTATTTTGCTAAAGCGGCTTTTTGAGCAGCTTGCAATTCGCGATTACCTTTAGTTGCCAAATCAAGTAACGTATTTAATTCGTCGCGATTAAATGGACGATGTTCTGCAGTGCCTTGAATTTCAATGAAAGTGCCGGAACCTGTCATAGCTACGTTCATATCTGTCATAGCTTGACTGTCTTCAACATAAGGCAAATCAAGCATAGGCGTGCCGTTAATAACGCCTACAGAAACAGCGGAAATAGAATCCTTAATAACACTTGCAGCAGAGCGAATATGACCATTCTTTTCTGCCCAATTAAGCGCATCTACCAAAGCTACATAAGCTCCAGTTACAGAAGCAGTACGAGTTCCACCATCCGCCTGCAACACGTCGCAATCAATTTGAATCTGGCACTCACCCATCGCTTTCATATCGACTACACCGCGCAAGCAGCGACCAATAAGACGACTAATTTCGTGAGTGCGACCACCAATTTTTCCACGCACAGATTCGCGATCAGTTCGCTCAGCTGTTGCTCTAGGAAGCATAGAATATTCGGCAGTTACCCAACCCAAACCGGAATCTCTACGCCAACGAGGCACACCAACCGTAAAAGTTGCAGTGCACATTACGCGCGTATTGCCACACTCAATAAGCACAGAACCTTCAGGAACATCAGTAAATTTACGTGTTATGCGCACAGGTCGGAGCTCGTCAACATTACGACCGTCAACGCGAATTGGTTTTACAGATTCCAACATATCCTTGATTTGAGTCATACCTCACAAATTTAGCACGTGGCTGTTATCTTCTATTTCTTCTTCTTAGCGCGCAGCAATTTTGTACTAAAGCTGCTCAGAAAGCTTCATCCACTCATCCTCAAGAGCACTGGTTTCTTGCTCGTTTTTTTGGAAATCTTCGTTAAGAGATTGAAGTCCAACAAAATCACTTGGGTTATGCGCAGCCATTTGCGCTTCAATTTGCGACTTTTCTTCTTCAAGCTTTGTAAGTTTTCGCTCGATTGCAGAAACTCGCCTTGCAGCATCGTGATAGGCTTTGCCTGTAAGTTTTGGCTCAGCTACTGTACTTTCTGAACTTTCTTTAGTTGTAGAATTTGCAGTACTTGAAGCATTCACAGTACTCGCAGTACTAATGCTATTTTCGTGATCACGCTGCAACTTTTCTACAATTTGCAAATACTCATCTACACCGCCTGGAAGGTGACGAATTTTGCCGTCAATAAGCGCAAATTGCTGGTCTGTTACGCGCTCAAGCAAGTAGCGATCGTGCGAAACAACAATCAAAGTGCCGGGCCAAGTATCGAGCAAATCCTCCATAACTGCAAGCATGTCAGTGTCAAGATCGTTTCCAGGCTCATCCATAATCAGCACGTTTGGCTCGTTTAGCAAAATCAGCAGCAACTGCATACGGCGCTTTTGACCGCCCGAAAGATCCGCAATTGGTGTCATAAGCTGCTCGGGCTTAAAACCAAGCCTTTCCATAAGCTGACCTGGAGTCACTTCTTTGCCATCGATAATATAGCTAGGCTTATAGCGACTTAAAACTTCTTTTACTTTATATTTTCCAAGCTTTTCAAGCTCTTCTAGCCGCTGCGAAAGCACAGCAAATTTTACAGTCTTGCCGATATTTACGTGTCCAAGCGTAGGCTTTAGAGACCCGTCAATAATGCTTAATAATGTTGATTTTCCTGCTCCATTCGCACCCACAATTCCAAAACGATCGCCTGGGCCTATAAGCCAAGTTGCATCGTCTAAAATCATGCGTCCAGTAATAGTTTTGCGCGATGCAGCTGAAGTTTCTGCAATGTTTTCTGCGCTCGTAGCAGTATTTTCAGAAGTATTTTCCGCAGTATTTTCAAAAGAATTTTCTTGACTCTCGTCAACAGCAATAGTAACGCTTCCTACGTGAGTTGGTTGCGCAAAAGCAGATTCTACGATATCGACTTTATTTGATTTTTCTGCATTATCTTCACCTAAAGATGCGTTTTCTACAATATCCGGATCGATATTTTTTAGCTGCTGAGCGTTGTCGAAAATTTGCGTAACGTCAATTAAATCAACAACTTGCTTACCAAGACGCGAAGTTGCGATTTTCTTCAATTCAAGAGTGTCTCTTAGCGGCGGCACATCTGCAATAAGCTCACGCGCTTGCTTTACGTGGAATTTTTGCTTAGTAGAACGCGCACGAGCACCCCTAGAAAGCCAAGCTAACTCTTTTCTTGCCAAATTTCTGCGACGCTCTTCGCGCACATCCGCTTGGCGTTCACGCTCCACGCGTTGCATCATATAAGCGCTGTAACCACCCTCGAAAGGATCAATTACGCCGTCGTGCACTTCCCACATCGAAGTGCAAACCTCATCCAAGAACCAACGGTCGTGCGTCACAATCAAAAGCGCACCTTGACCGTCCTGCCAACGGTGAAGAAGATGCTCCGCAAGCCAATGAATCGTCACAACGTCCAAATGATTCGTAGGCTCATCCAAAGCCAAAATATCCCAATCGTGCAACAATAATCTTGCTAAATCTGCGCGCCTGCGCTGGCCTCCAGAAAGCGTGCCTACTTTTGCTTCCAAATTTATGCCACCAAGAAGCGCTTCTACAATTTCGCGTGAACGCTGATCTGCAGCCCACTCGTAATCTTCGCGATTTTCAAGAGCAGCCTCGCGCACAGTTGCGTTATCGTCCAATGGATCGCGCTGATCCAACATGCCAAAAGTAAGCCCTCCGCGCTTTGTAACGCGACCAGAATCAGGCTGCATTGTACCGGCAAGTAGCCGAAGTAGCGTTGACTTTCCGTCACCATTTTTTCCAACAATACCTATTCTGTCGCCTTCAAAAACACCTTGAGTTACGTCTGTAAAAATCGTTTTTGTAGCAAATTCTAGCGAAACTCGTTCTAATCCCAAATCATACGTAGGCATAATCCACAAATATAGCTGAACACTTATACGAAAGGATATAGAAGGAATATGGAAAAATGCGATCGCAAATGCGAACACGAAGCTTAAAAGCGCTTGTGTTGGTAGTAGGACTATAATAATACGTGCTATGAAAACTCAGAACAATCAACAAAATATGCAGAGCAAACACAATCAAAATAATCAAAACAACTCACATGCGCAACACAACGAAGATGGAGTTTTGAGATTAGATGGCGATGAAACACGTCCTGGAGACCCAACGCAGGAACTTTTGAACGCTTTAGGCACAACTATTTCGCCGGATCTTTTGGTAGAAGCACTCACCCACCGCTCGTTCTCGCACGAGCATCCTGGCACACGAAATTATGAGCGACTTGAGTTTTTGGGCGATGCTGTGCTTGAGTTAGTTTCTACGGAAACGCTGTTTTCTGCACATCCAGACATGACTGAAGGTCAGCTTGCAAAGATGCGAGCGAAAGCTGTGTCTGAATGGGCGCTTTCTGCTGTTGCGCGCGAAAAGCTGCATGTTGGCGCGTATATTCTTCTCGGTCGCGGAGAAATGGAGCAGGGCGGAAATAATAAAGATTCAATTTTGTGCGATATTGTTGAAGCGCTTATTGGCGCAACTTTTGTTGAGCATGGAATTGATGAAGCTCGCAGAGTTGTGCATCGTTTGATTGACGACACTTTGGCGGAAGTGCTAACTGAAGGACCAGCTCTCGATTGGAAGACTTCGCTTACAGTCAAAGCTCACGATATGGGTTTGGAAGATCCAGAGTATCGAATGGCTGTTTCTGGGCCAGAATACGCACCAGTATTTGAGGCTCGCGCGGTTTTGGCACATAAGGATGGCGACGAAGTGCTGGGAGTCGGAAGTGGCTCTAGCAAACGAAAAGCGCAACTCGCAGCCGCCGAAATCGCTTGGCACGCACTCGACGCGCGTAAGTAACTACGAACTTTACCTGATCTGCGAACTTTGTCATCGATACTTCGAATACGATAAGCGACTATCAATCAAAGAACACTAGCATTATTGCTCTGCCATCGCTACACCGAAATGACTACCACACAACAAAAACACTAATCATTTTCTGAGTAGTGAGGGGTGGGTGTTGCTTGAGAGGTCGAATATTAGTGCGGTAGAGATTTGAGATTTTTCGCACTGAGCGCGGCGAACGTCAGAGCCGCAGGCTGCTGATTCGCCAAGCGAAGAAGAAAAATCGAAAAATCTCTGCGATAAAACGAGGTTATTAAAGATTAAACACGCAGAGTTTGGGGGATTTCTTTACGAGCAATAAAAGAGGACTGAGGAAGCAACATTCCTTAAGAACAAAGCAAACAGCAAAACCTCTAACAGCCAAAGCGACGAAGGACGGGACGTGCGAGGAGAGAAATCCCCCAAAACTCACGCCACACCAAACGATAACTCGCGCAACAACCACAATACGAAAGAAAAAAGAAAAACCCTGCCACCCGTCGATGGCAGGGTTTCTGTTAATAAAACCTACTTGGTGTGCTCGGAGCGAATAGCTTCACGGTAAACACGACCACGGAAGGTTCCGCAAGATGGGCAAGCCATGTGTGGGAATGCCTGAGAACCGCAGTTCGGGCAAGTCACAGTCTGCACGGCAGACGCCTTCCAATTAGCGCGACGCGAATGCGTATTAGCACGCGAGGTCTTGTACTTAGGCAGTGCCATAATTCTTTCCTCTATTTCGTTCAATCGATTGAGCTTAAGCGTTCTGTATATTACAGCAAGCGCCGTACAAATTGCGCAACCTAATTTCTCTTTAGTGCGACAGAAACTTTACAAACGTGCGCAGTTTATGCCGCTTTTCAGCCCAAAAACGACCTTTTCTTTACACTACTGTAAAGTTTCGGTCGAAATAAGGCGCGCAAACGACCTTTTCTTTACACTACTGTAAAGTTTCGGTCGGGAATCAGCTCAAAAACGGCAGAAACTTTACAACTCGCTAAAATTAATGCCGCTCTTCATTCTGCTCAAGCTGAGCTTTCAAATCCTCTAAAGCAGCAAAACGAATATCCGTAACGTCGTGATGATGATCTGGATGCTCGTTTAAGTTTTCGCCACACTGAGAGCAAAGTCCGCGGCAATCCGGCTCGCACAACGGCTGCAACGGCAACTCACTTACCATCGTGTCGCGAATAAGAGCCTCAATATCCGCAAAATCGCCACCCGCAACTAGCGGATACACATTGCCTGACTCGTCATTTTCATCCCAAATTTGCGATTCAGCTTCATCCGCATCGCCACGAGTATTGCGATTATCAGAACGATTAGAACGCGAGTCAGCATATGGGAAGAATACGCACACATCCACTTTCCAATCGCGACGAAGCGGCATCAAGCATCGAGTACATTCTGCATGCACCGGAGCAGTAATACTGCCCTGAAACATTAAGCCGTCAACCACAGCATCAAAATCGCCATCAACCATAACATCGCTGCCTGGCTTTACGCCAATAACGTAATCTCCAATGCCTTCCGGCGCCGGAAATACGCGATGCAACGACATGCTACTACCAGCGCGCGCAGCCATTTGCGCTACTGGAACAGCCCATGGTGATTGGGATGGATGCGAAGCCATTACTAATTCCTTTCCTCTTCATCATCGTCATACAATGATGAGCTAATGTCGTTTTGTACGTGCGCTGCAGCTCGGCGACGATCTTCTAACACTCGCTGACCCGCTTGCACGTCTTGCTCTAATTTATCTAGCTGCTGCTTTAAGCCTTCCATAACAGTTGCGCAATACTGATCCGCACCTTGCGTAAGCTTGTCTGATTTTGCTTGCGCAGTAGCGAGAATATCGCGAGCTTTCTGTTTTGCTAAAGCCGTTACGTTTTCTTGACCTGCTAAGAATTGAGCACGCTCTTGCGCTTCTTCAATTATTTCTGCAGATTGAGATTGCGCTGAGGAAACAATAGAGCTTGCTTGTGCTTGCGCTGTACGCAAACGTCGCTCTGCTTCTCGCATTAATGCAGAAGCTCGCTCCAATTGCACAGGAAGCATATCTTTCAAACGCGCTAACTGGTCAACGAACTCATCGCGATCAATTTTTACCATTCCTGCAGCAAACAGAACATTCTTTGCTTCCGAAAGGGCTGCTTCCATTGCATCAATAATGTCGTAAACTGTTGTAAATTCAGCGCGACTCTTTGAGCGCACTTCATCGCTTACTGCTTCTGCAGCTACTTTTGAAGTTTCAGATTCATTTTCTTCAAAGTCAATAACGCCACCGTCTTCTCTTTCTCGTAAATCTGGAAGAGGGAAAGGAGAAAATGATGCTGGCGAAGAAGCTGCTTTGCTATTTTTATTGTTCTTATTTGCACTATCAGCGCCATTATCTCGCACATCTTCCGCAGCAGAAACACTTCCAACTGCCGCAACAGATGACGTTTCTGTATTGTCAGCATCTGAGTCAACTAATAGGTCGCCTTTACGCGCACTTCGCACGTCGGATTGCGTTGTATTTACAACGCCGTCTTGAGCATCTTCTTCATCTGCAAGAACCGGATGCAATGGAAGCTTTTGATTGCGATCAACTTGCACTTCGCGCTCCATTGTGTCGTCTCCTTCACTAGATAATCCAGAAGTTGCGTCAGTAAGTTCATTTTTATTTGTCATCTTCTACTCTCCTGTTCAATTGTTCAGCATAGATGAATTATTATCTACGCCTAATGATTGTTCATTAAAAAGCTTTTTTAATAAGGGTATTACGTTATCTGGAACCATGCCAGTAACATTTCCCCCATGACGAGCAACATCTTTAACCACAGAGCTTGAAACATGCTCAAGCACAGGATCAGCAGGCAGAAAAAGTGTTTCGATACCTGCTAATTTGCGGTTCACTAGCGCCATTCCAAGTTCTGCCTCATAATCACCGTTTTGACGTAAGCCTTTTACGATTACTGTAGCACCAACTTTTGTACAGTAATCAGTAATCAAACCAGCTGTTGAAGTTACTACTATTTTGCAATTGCGATTGAAACTATTCTGAGCTTGCGGCAAATTATTTATTGCTTCTTGAATAATTTTTACGCGCTCAGATTCAGGAAATAACGGAGTCTTTGCAGCATTTACCGCAACTAGCACATGTACTTCATCAAATAGATGCGTACAACGTTGTATTACGTCTAAATGGCCGGCAGTGACTGGATCATACGAGCCGGGGCACACAGCTATAGTCATGCTCTTAGATTATCACCCATTGCGCTCAGAACAAAAATATATTAATAAAATAGCGTTACTTTTATCGTTAAAGATAGAAGTAACGCTGATATTTAATATAAATTGCTTAAATACGCAACATAATTACTTAAAAATTAAACTTTCCTAATTCCTCGTATATGCGCTTGCATTCAGGGCAAACTGGGTAGTCATTTGCTTCGTGTCGAGGAATCCACACTTTACCGCACAAAGCTACTACTGGTCGACCAGTTAAGCGCGACTCTTCAATTTTGTCTTTTGACACATAGTGCGCAAAACGATCTGCATTACCACCATCATCTAGACGAGCATCTTCGTCAACTTCTGGACGTTCTAGAACAGAAGTGCTTGTGCCGGAACCAGAGTCTGGATCTGTGGATTGCGAACCAGATTCCATAACAGCATCTAACGCATTATCTGCTTCTAAAGATGAAAACATCTCGCATCCTTTCGTAACGCATTGTGTAACGAATTTCGTAGCGCACTAAAATTTAATTGAATTTTATTCGCAAAACCAAGCATAAAGCATTATCGCAACAAACACTCAAAAAGCTGTCGGAAACGCTAATCTTTACGCATGAATTATTTGCGAAAATTATTTGCGATCCTTTTGCGAATCTTATTTAGTTATTTAGTAAAGTTTAGTTTTAAAAAAATCAATTTACAGTACTTGAATTTCTGTTGGTATTGCAGGATCTCCGCGCATCAAACTTTGCGCAGCCAAAGGCAGTCGACGCAAAGCAGAAGCGCAATAATCCTGGGCACGCATAATCGCATCGTGACCCATAAACTGTTCGTCAGCTTCACCGTCGACCATGTAATCAACTAGCAGATTTTCCCACGAATCCTTAGGCTTAAACTGAGCGAGCGCAACTTCCGAACCGGAAATCACGTGTTCGCAATCAGCTACACCGCAAGAATCGCTGCTGTAATCGTATGAACGATACGCCAACTTACGTCCAGGCACAGTCGCTTTATTCTTAGAACGCTTAGCAACAGGCTGCATTACACCATCTGCACCCTCACGCTCAGTAAGCTTATAAACCATTGCGCAAGTTGGAGCGCCGGAGCCGGTTACAAGCATTGTGCCGATGCCGTAAGAATCCACAGGCGCATTTTGTAAGGAAGCAAGAGCATACTCGTCCAAATCGTTCGTAACTGTAATCTTTGTGTTTTTAGCACCCAATTCGTCGAGCTGATTCCTAACGCGACGAGCCAGAGCGCACAAATCTCCAGAATCAATACGAATTCCGCCAAGATCTGGACCTGCAACTTCCACGGCTGTCTTTACAGCTTCCTCAATATTATAAGTGTCAACAAGAAGCGTAGTGCCTTTGCCAAGAGCTGCAATTTGAGAAGTGAAAGCGTCACGCTCAGTGTCGTGAACAAGAGTGAAGCAGTGAGCTGCGGTTCCGATTGCCTTTAAACCGTAAAGTTTTGCAGCTAACAGATTTGCAGTACCTTTAAAACCGCCAATTACTGCGGCACGAGATGCAGCAACTGCAGAATATTCGTTCGTGCGGCGGCCGCCCATATCCATGCAAGGACGTCCTGCGGAAGCAGAAACCATGCGAGCTGCAGCAGACGCCACAGCACAATCGTAATTGAGAACGGAAAGCAGAAGAGTTTCGAGCAAAGTGCACTCGCCGAAAGTGCCTTCTACTTGCAAAATTGGCGAGTTAGGGAAGAACATCTCACCCTCGCGATAACCGGAAATTTTACCGCGGAATCGGAAATTTTTCAGCCATTCAATGGTTTCTGCACTAACAATTTTGCGATCACTTAAGAAACGTAAATCATCTTCCGAAAGATGGAATTTTTGCAACTCTTCCAAAATGCGGCCCATGCCAGCAACAACTCCGTAACGACGGCCTTGAGGCAAGTGGCGCGTAAAAATTTCAAAAACGCACTTGCGATTTGCGGTGCCGTCTTTAAGAGCAGCGTCGAGCATAGTGTATTCATACATGTCCGTCATAAGAGCAGATGAAATCTCAGCCATGATATTCCTTTCGTAACGAACAAAATAAAAACAGCTAGGTAATAGATAAGTAATAGATATGAATCTAATTGGATTACTAAAGCTAAATCTAAAACCAAATCGCGATAATTGTATCGCTAACTAAAGAGCCGACGCACGAAATGCAACTTCTCAAAGTCACTCTGAGTATAAAGAAGCATTTATAATAGCAATTATGCTTAATAAGAGTTTGAACGAAGAGACTGCAAAAGTTACTAAAGCCGCAGAAAACCTGCACTTATACAACACGGCTTCACATTCAACGAACACTTTCGTACCTAAAAAGCCTGGTCAAGTAGGCATGTACGTGTGCGGCGCCACAGTGCAAAGTTCTCCGCATATTGGTCATATTCGCGCAGCGATCGCATTCGATATAATCCGTCGCTGGATGCTACGTTTAGGCTACAAAGTCACGTTTGTTAGAAACGTCACAGATATTGACGATAAAATTATGAAAAAAGCCAATGAATCAGGGCAAAATTGGTGGGAACGAGCATATATTTACGAGCGCGAATTTACAAAATCCTACAATACTTTAGGGGTACTTGCGCCAACAGTTGAGCCGCGCGCAACAGGTCATATTACAGACATGGTTGAGCTGATTGAGCGTTTGATTGAGCGCGGTCACGCATATGTTATTAATGACAGCGACGGAAATCCTACTGGAAATGTTTATTTTGACGTGCCAAGTTGGGAGCATTACGGCGAATTAACGCACCAAAATCAGAACCAAAATGAAACTTGCGCAGACGAAGCCGCAGCTATTGCAGACGCAAAGGGTCCAAGCGTAGACGCTGCTGAAAACGATATTTACAATCCAACAGATCCTGCAGATGCTTCACCAGACAAACATGATCCTAGGGATTTCGCACTTTGGAAAGCACCTTGCGATTTCGATCAGCCGGATGCGCGCTGGAAAACTCCTTTTGGCGAGGGACGCCCTGGTTGGCATATTGAATGCTCTGCTATGAGCCATCGATATCTTGGAGACGATTTCGATATTCACGGAGGCGGCCTGGATTTGCGTTTCCCTCACCACGAAAACGAAATGGCACAAACGCGTGCTGCTGGCTGGGAAAGCGCTGATGTGTGGATGCATTCAGCATGGGTTTACCGCAAAAGGTGAAAAAATGTCCAAATCCTTAGGAAATGGACTTTCCGTACCAGTAGTTTTGGCAAATAATTCGGCTTGGGTTGTGCGTTATGCTTTGGGAGCAGTGCAATATCGTGCAATGCTGGAGTGGTCCGACCAAGCTTTGGTGGAGTCAAAATCGGCTTACGATCGCATTATGAACTTCCTTGAGAGAGCTGGCAGATTGCTTGACAAGAAGCCAACTTGCGAAGAAGTGCACTCTGTTAACGCAGACGAGCTTCCAGAAGATTTTACTCGCGCTATGAACGATGACATTAACGTTTCTGGCGCAATCGCAGAAATATTTACTACAATTCGTCAAGGAAATGCTCTTATTGACGACTGCAGCAAAGATTCTTCACAAGCACAAAGCGAAAGCGTACAAAAGCTCATATATCTCGCTGTTTTGCAAGTGCGAGCTATGTTAGATACTTTGGGCTTGGATCCTTACGCAAAAACGTGGGCTTCGAACGATAATCAATCGTCTGCAGAAGGCTCAAATGGCAAGGAAAGCAAAGAATACTCAGCTTTGGACTCTTTAATTACTTTGCAACTTAAAGCTAGAGCAGATGCTAGAAAAGCAAAGGATTTTGCTACTGCAGATGCTATTCGCGACGCGTTAAATAACGCAGGAATTGTAATTGTCGATACTTCGCAAGGATCATCTTGGCATTTGCAATAAACGAAAGTAACGCAAAAGTATTAGTTAGCAATTGCACTAAAGTTACGTTAGCAACAACAGGTAGAATGGAAAACTATGGCAGCATTTAGTTCGTTAACAGACCGCCTTTCCAATGCTTTTAAGCATTTGCGCAGCAAAGGCAAGCTATCAGAATCCGATATTGACGGCACAATTCGCGAGATTCGTCGCGCACTTCTCGATGCAGACGTTGCGTTGGAAGTAGTACGCTCATTCACTGCTCGAATTCGCGAGCGCGCTCTTGGTGAGGAAGTTTCGCACGCTTTAAATCCAGCTCAGCAAGTTGTGAAAATTGTAAACGACGAGCTTACGCAAGTATTGGGCGCAGGTGTAGATAGGCAGCTTAATTTTGCGAAGTACCCTCCAACTGTAATTATGCTTGCAGGTTTGCAAGGTGCAGGTAAAACTACGCTTGCTGGAAAGCTAGGCTACTGGCTAAAGGATGCAGGTCATACTCCTTTGCTTGTAGCAGCAGATTTGCAACGACCTAATGCAGTCACACAGCTGCAAGTTGTTGGCGAGCGCGCAGGAGTTCCTGTATTTGCTCCAGAAAAGGGTGTGCAAACAGGTGGAAGCGCGATTTCTTTGCCATGGTTCACTAAAGGCGACCCTGTTAAAGTTGCGCGCGATTCTATTAATTATGCGCGCGAAAAAATGTATGACACTGTGATTATTGATACCGCAGGTCGTTTGGGTGTTGACGAAGAGCTTATGAAGCAGGCACGCAATATTCGCGATGCCGTGCAACCGCAAGAAGTGCTGTTTGTTATTGATGCAATGATTGGTCAGGATGCTGTTCGCACTGCTCAAGCTTTTAACGATGGCGTGAACTTTACTGGCGTTGTGCTTTCTAAGCTTGATGGCGACGCTCGAGGCGGTGCTGCACTTTCGGTTGCAAGCGTTACTGGAAAGCCGATTTTGTTTGCTTCTACAGGTGAAGGTTTGAAGGATTTTGAAATCTTCCATCCTGATCGAATGGCTTCACGCATACTCGATATGGGCGATATTTTGACGCTTATTGAGCACGCACAGAAGCAGTTCGACGAAGAAGAATCGCGCAAGGCTGCTGCAAAAATAGCTGAAGGCAGCTTTGGTTTGGATGATTTTTTGGAGCAGCTTCAGCAAGTTCGTAAGCTTGGCTCAATGAAGAAGCTTTTGGGCATGATGCCTGGAATGGCAGCTCACCGTCAGGAGCTTGAGCAGTTTGACGATAAGGAAATTGACCGAACTGAGGCAATTATTCGCTCTATGACTCCTCAAGAGCGTAGAAATACAAAGATTATTGACGGATCTCGCCGCGCGAGAATTGCTGCTGGTTCAGGTGTGAGCGTTTCGCAAGTTAATGCACTTTTGCAACGTTTCGAGCAGGCTGCAAAAATGATGAAGCGAATGAGCGGAGGCGCTGGAATGCCTGGCATGGGCGGAATTCCTGGCTTCGGTGGAGCCGGCAGTAAGTCGAAGCGCAAAGATAAGAAAGGCAAGAAGAAGGGCGGAAAGTCCGGAAATCCAATGCGCAGGGAAGCTGAAGAGCGCGCGTTGCGTGAGCGTCTTTCTGGCGAATCTACTAGCGACGATGTTGCAGGTTCTGCTTTTGCAAAGCCGCAGCAACCAAATCTTCAGAATCTTCCTGAAGGACTTAAGGAACTTATGAATTCCGAAGATGCAAATCAAGATAATCAACTGCCACCTAACTTTGGCGGCGGATTAGCTGGCTTATTCGGTCGATGATTTTAGTATTGGCGTTTTTGTGGGTTATATTTGTGCCGCTTCTTTTGTGGCAGTTGATGCGTTGGCTGCCAACAGGTGCGGATAAATATAACCCACTTCCGTATATTATTGCGCTGCTTCCACTTGCAACTTACGTTATGGGAGCACTGTTTTTGTGTAATTTTGGCGGTTTTTTGCTGTATACATGCTGCGCAGAAAAAGTGACGAAATCGCTTAATTTAGCGCAATCTTACGCGAAATCTTACGGATATTTATGTATTGCGTACGCTGTGCTATTTTTGATTTCGCTTAAGTCGCATACGCCGTACTGGTTTGCAAAATTACGTAGGTTGCACGAAAGCAGGTCGTCGCGCAAAAGCTGCAAGAAACGGCATCAAGAAATACGCGTGATGACTCTTAATTGCAGATACGGAAAAGCGAGCGCATCCGAAATAATAGAAATAACGAAAAAATATCACGTAAATACGTTACTTTTACAAGAATTAAGCGAGTCTTTAGTAAAAAATCTTGAGAAACTTGGAATATACGAAATTTTCCCAACTTCGTGCGTAGGTGCGCAAAGTGAGCATAATAACGGCGGATTCAACGCTATTTTTACGCAATATTCCGCGATTTCTACTTGCAATAATTCCGTAAAAATTGAAGCTGCAAGCGTGCCTCGCGTTACAACTTGCTTAGATTTTGGTGCAACTGAAAAAGTTGTAGTGAAATTTGCTTCTGCACATCCAAAGTCACCGATGCGTGGGTGTGCTGCTTGGAGTAATGGAATTCGCGCACTTGCGACTATTGATTCTACTTATTGCGTTGACGAATCCACTTCGAAAACTTGCGATTTAGCAACTCTTACTATTGTTACTGGCGATCTTAATTCCACAGTCGACCACCCAAGCTTTCGCTCGCTTTTGAAATACGGATTTACAGACGTTGCACTTTCGCTTGGAAAGCGTCTACGCACATGGCCTACATGGCTTAAGTGGCCAAATCTTACACTTGACCATGTGCTATTTTGCGCAAAAAACTGTAAATCTAACGCACTATGGCAAAAGAATGTAGTTGTTGACGGCACTGATCACCTAGCCTACATCGCAGCAATCGACCTACAATCACTAGATAAAAACGTCCAAGCGCGCAGGCATAATGGATAAGTTATTCGCGTGAATCGGCGCCCTCTTCCCGATCACGTGAGGAACATGTGGAAGCTCGCAAGGAGTGCCCCACACCCGAACGAAATTCCACGACTCTAGTTATAAGGAGAGCCATTTTGGCAACCAAGATTCGTCTTAAGCGATTGGGCAAGAAGTTCTATGCCTTCTACCGTGTAGTCATTTCTGATTCACGCAACAAGCGCAACGGTCAGTCCATCGAAGAGATCGGCGTTTACGATCCAAACAAGCAGCCATCTATGATTCAGATTGATTCTGAGCGCGCACAGTACTGGCTTGGCGTTGGCGCGCAGCCAACCGAACCAGTGTTGAAGCTCTTGAAGATTACTGGCGACTGGCAGAAGTTCAAGGGTCTCGACGGCGCTGAAGGCACGTTGAAGACTTCTGAAGCTGGCCCAGACGCACAGGCTCGCGTTGAAGCTGTTGAAGCTGAAGCTCAGAAGCTGAAGGCCGCTAAGTCTGAAGCCGCTGCTAAGGCTAAGGCTGCAGCTGAAGCCGCTGCAAACGAAGCCGAAGAAGCCCCAGCTGAAGCTGCCGAAGCCGAGGAAAAGGCTGAGTAATCATGCTGGCTCAAGCTGTTGAACATCTCATTAAGAACATCGTAGATTTTCCAGATGACGTGTCGGTACGTTCTCACGAAAATGCTCGCGGCGAATTGCTTCGAGTACGCGTGAATCCTGAAGATATCGGTCGCGTTATTGGACGCAATGGTCGTACCGCTAATGCAATTCGCATTGTTGTGCAAGCTTTGAGCAACCACAATGTGCGCGTTGACATTATGGACGTACGTAAGTGAGATGAACGTGGCATTAGACCAACAATCTTTTGACAACCCTCAGCAAAGTCGTAATGACCTGCTGAGGGTTTGTCGTATCGGTAAAGCCCAAGGTTTAAAAGGTGAAGTCACTGTACAAATTTTTACAGATGAGCCTTATGAACGTTTTGAGCCTGGAAATATATTGTGCACTGCAAACGGCGAGCGCGAGTTCGTTATTGAGAACGCAAGAACGTTCAAAAATCGTTGGATTTTACTATTCGAAGAATCACAAAATCGCAACGATGCGGAAGCACTTAATGGCACTGAATTGTATGTGCATGCAGAAGATGCGCAAGAGCTTGCTGCTGAAAATGCTTGGTATATTAAGGATTTGGTCGGTTTGCAAGCGCGTTTGTGCGAAGAAAATCAGCTTGGGCTTACTCCTAAAGTTATTGGAAAAGTCGTGGATGTGCTCGACGGCGCGCAATCGTTACTGAAAATCCGTTTAGATCATCCGATTGACGAAGAGAATAAAACAGCGCTCGTGCCATTTGTTGAAGCTATTGTGCCGGAAGTTGATGTTGCAAACGGGTATTTGACTATTGATCCTCCTGGCGGTTTAATTCCGGGGCTTTTGTAGTTTTCGTAGTTTTGTAGTTTTCGTAGTAGAGTGCCTTATGATGGACATCGATATTATTTCCGTATTCCCAGAATATTTTCGCATGCTAGACCTAAGTTTGTTAGGCAAAGCGCAAAATAATGGTTTATTGCAAATTCGCGCATACAATTTACGCAAATGGACTCACGATGTGCATCAATCGGTTGATGACACGCCGGTTGGCGGTGGCGCTGGCATGGTTATGAAGCCTGAAGTTTGGGCGGAATGCTTAGACGAGCTGCTTAACTTGCCAAAATCTGAAGTAAAAAATACGTGTGATACGTGTGATAGTTGCGAAGAAGCAAAAATCGCGCCTAATAAAATAGACTCAACTAAACCAATCCTTATATTCCCGAACCCTTCTGCCCCACTATTTACGCAAAAAGACGCAACGGAATTAAGCAACGCAAATCATTTGGTGTTTGGATGCGGCAGATACGAAGGCTACGACGCTAGGATTCCAGAATATTACCGCGCGCAAGGAATTGACGTACGCGAGTATTCAATTGGCGATTACGTGCTAAATGGCGGAGAAGTTGCAGTAAGCGTTATGCTTGAGGCAATTACACGCTTAATCCCTGGGTTTATGGGAAATCCTGAGTCGATTGTTGAAGAGTCGTACACAGGATCGGACGCACTTTTGGAACACCATCAATATACGCGTCCAACTACTTGGCGCGGTATAAGCGTTCCGGAAATACTCACTTCCGGAAATCACGCCAAAGTTGATCGTTTTCGTCGAGATGAAGCTATATCTCGCACAAGCGAAATTCGTCCTGATTTGATTGAAAAATTGGACTGCCACAAGCTAGATAAAGCGGATCGAAAAACGCTTATGTCGCTCGGATGGGAAGTTTCCGGCGATCATCCGCGCAAAAACTTACTCTAGCAACAAAAGCCAGAAATACTCCGGCAACAGTATTGCCCTGCTAACGTTAATTACTTGTTGATTAGAGAACACTAACATTATTGCTGCCGCACGCGTACAACATAAAATCCCTTCACCATAACACCACCACCTGTTTAGTACGCTAACTTCAATGTACTAATATTCGTGTGGTAGAGATTTGAGATTTTTCGCACTGAGCGCGGCGAACGTCAGAGCCGCAGGCTGCTGATTCGCCAAGCGAAGAAGAAAAATCGAAAAATCTCTGCGATAGACACGGTTATTAACGATTAAACACGCAGAGTTTGGGGGATTTCTTTACGAGCACTAAAAGAGGACTGATGGAGCAACGTTCTTTAAAGAACAAAGCAGACAGCAAAACATCTAACAGCCAAAGCGACTGAAGGACGGGACGTGCGAGGAGAGAAATCCCCCAAAACTCGCGCCACAACCTGAGTGCGAAAACAGATTGTAACGAAGCCGAAAAATAAATTAGTCGCGAGAAGGCTGAATAAACAACACGGAAGTTTCTCCGTAATTACGCGTATCAAACAGCTCCCAGCCCTCAGGCATAGTCGGCAAAACACTTCGCGCGCTACGCTCCAACACAATCAACGTATCTGCAGAAACGCTCACAACTCCGCTCGCAATCATCGAAGCCAATAAACTTTCGCAATCCGCAGTTTCGTAAGCATAAGGCGGATCAATAAAAACCAAGTCAAACGCTTCCCCACTATAATCCGCAACGAACTGCTCCGCGCGCTTTCGAAGAACCCTCATAGAAAGCGCAGAATCCCAAGCCTTTGAACTCTGCAACGCTTTCGACGTACGAAGTATAAGCGCAGCTGCTTGCGAATTTGCTTCAACAGAAACAAGCTCACGCGCGCCACGAGATAGCGCTTCAACTCCGAGTGCTCCCGTGCCAGCAAATAGATCAAGTACGCGCGCATTGTGCATAACATCCCACGAATCGAGCCTAGAAAATATCGCTTCTTTTGTGCGATCTGTAGTAGGTCTTGTACACGACTGCGCTGAAGTAAGCGGCAAAGATTTAAAACGTCCAGCAATAATGTGCATACTTCTAGCTTAGCTGGAACCTGCAGACACGCACGCGGCAGCAGAAACTTTACGCGCGTGTAAAGTTTCGGTCGGCTACGCGCCAAAAAACGGCAGAAACTGTGCAGCTGTGTAAAGGAAAAGCCGTTTGCGCGCCAAAAAACGGCGAAACTTTACAATATTACTTATCCGCAGCCTTAGGATCTGGAATTAAGAACGAGCAAGCAAGCGCAAAAGCTAGCAAAACGACGCCGGCAACCATCGCAGCAGCGTATCCGCATGTTACGCCACTTAAAGACGCAACATTCGTCATCACAGCATACAAAATTGCAAAACTTAAGCCGGCTCCCAAATTAAAAGCTCCAGCATTCATACCCGGCAAGTATCCCGGATTATCTTTTGGAGAAAGCACAATACCTAAGCCATTAAGCATAATATTTGCCATGCCAGAATAGCTCACACCTACCCACACTGAAAACAGCACCAAAGCCCAAGCAGACGGCATATAAGCAACATACACACCAAAAGCAACACAAATCATGCTAAACGCAATTCCAATACGCAACACAAGCCTGTACCCGTAATTTGCAGCAAGCACGCCCGAAATAGTGCCAAACAATAGCCCAATAATTGCGTAAGGAGTAAGAGTTACGAAACTTACCATATTTGTGCCAATATTTGCACCAAACTTACTATCGTTAGCAAGCTTTATCACAACGCCATTTATCAAAGCAAACACGCCAGTCATTGTCAATAAAGTGCACAAAAGCAAACCCCATGTACGACGCTGCTTCATATATGTTGTAGAAACCAGCGGAGCCGCGCTTAAAACTTCGATTTTCCAGAATATTGCGAAAAACAGCACAGCAACAAGCACAAGAATAAGCACCATAAGCCAGTTAGATTTAGCTAGTTTATTACTAAGTTCATTAATAGAAAGATATATTGCAAGAAACGCAATTCCGAGCGTTACAACTCCTAGCCAATCCATTCTGCTAGTAGCATCCGAGCGAGATTCATCAGCTAAAACAATAATCATAATAACAGCAATAGTTGCGATTGAAGCCATAATCCAGAAAACAGAACGGAATCCGTATTTACTGGCAAGCCAACCACCTAATAAAGCATCAAATCCAGCAATACCGCCATTTACAGAACTTAATATTGCCATCAACTTTGCGTAACTTTTTTCTTGCCGTACGCGCACGCGCAACATAATTAAGCACATTGGCAATACAGGACCGGAAGCACCTTGCAAAATACGCCCAAGCATAAGCATATTAACGTCTTGAGCTAGCGCAGAAATAATGCTTCCAAAAAGAGTTGAGATAAGAATTCCGGAAAGTACTTTTTTACGCCCAATTAGATCAGACAATCGCGGCAAAAATAGCGAAAATAATGCTGCAGCAGTAAAGAATATTGTTTGCGTTAAAGCGATTTGAGTATCTGTAGTATGAAGTTCTTTTGACATCGTCGTCAATACTGGCGAAAGCATAGAAACGTTTAGCTGGAACGCAAAGATAGCAGCAAGAAACGCCACCATTAACGCCAAAACGGAACGTCCACCCTTATCTAGCATACGCGTAGAAAATGTTGGAGATTCAACCTCAGCCATAATCTAACCTCCGCTTAATTACGTAAAGTCATTCAAACGTCATTCAAAAGTCACCAACAATCATCCAATGCGCTTAATCGCATCTATAATCAAATTCCAGAATTTATCGAAATCAAGTTTTGTAGCAACTTGCGTATGGCATTCTTCTTCAGAAGGTTCAGTACCACGCAAATCTGCAACGGTCATGCCAAGAGTTAAGTCACTGTTTATTTCAACATCAAGTGGGCAACGCCTTGTGCTAATAACACTTTTATCGATCAAATAAGCGACTGTGCAAGGATCATGCACTGGAGGATCAACAAAATCTTGATTATTCTTATAAGCTTTACGGAAGTAATCCATAAGATCGCAAGCAAATTTAGAAACAGGCGTTCCAATAGAATTAATTTTCTTCTGTATCTCTAAAGTGCACAAAGCTTGGTGAGTTAAGTCTAAGCCAACCATCGTAACTCGCCAATTTTCATTAATCACAACATGCGCAGCTTCAGGATCTGTCTTAATATTAAACTCAGCAACAGCACTACAATTGCCGCTATGATAGCCACCACCCATAAGAACTACTTCTTTAACGCGGCTGACAATTCTAGGCTCCAATCGCACAGCCATAGCGATATTCGTAAGAGGTCCGGTTGGTACAAGCGTAATCGTGCCAGGCTCATGGCTCATAATTGTGTCAATAATCCAGTTAACAGCATGCCCTTTATCCAAAGGTTTAGTTGGCACTGGAATATTTGCTCCGTCTAATCCTGTTTCTCCATGAACAGCAGCAGCAACTTTTAGAGGACGAACCATAGGACGGTCGCATCCGGCATGAACTGGAATATTAGTTGCATGAGCTATTTCTAGAGTTGCTCGAGCATTGTATGTTACTTTTTCTAGGCTTTGATTTCCACCAACCGTAGTTACGCCGAGCAAATCGATATTAGGATTGCCAACAGCTAATAAAATTGCCATCGCATCGTCATGACCAGGGTCACAATCTAGGATGATGGAAGTCATACTAACTCCTTCATAAACACATGTATTTTGGAAGCAAATCGTGACGAATGCACTTCGCATAAGAACGCAAAATTAAGCATGCTCATGAATATTCGTCATGCGTTGAGAAATAAGTTCTGGATTAAACGACTCATGTACAGGCTGCATAGATTCAGTATTCAAAGCTGCAGCAGCAACCGCAAATCTGCCAGTTTTTGAAGAATCAAATTCGTTATATCGCGCGTAAATAAGCGCCGCAGTAGCAGCATCGCTAGAACCGTTGTCGTTGCCGACTGCTTTAACACCAACATTGCTATTTCCGCGAGTTAGCATCATTCTCTGGACGCGCTTGACTGGGACAGGATAGAACGACACTCCCTCATCTGCAACACCATAAGCAACTCCTGCGCGACCGGCATTTACAAATACACGTTTTACTCCACGCTTTAAAAGCACATTCGCACAGCGAATTGCAGAACGCTCGTCAACAGCATTAATGCCAGTTAAAGCCTGCGATTCAGCAGTATCTAAAATAAGAGTGTCAATACGAGACAATCTAGAAAGCACTCGAGGAGCTTTTGCATCCGTAACTGCACGAACAACAATAGGACGGCGATAACGGTCACATAGCCACTCAATTGACTTTTGCGGAATATTAGTATCCAACACCAAAATATCAGCATTTTCAATAATAGACATACGCTCACGCAAAAAATCAGGAGTCATGTGATCGTAAATACTCATATCGTCTAAAGCAAGCAAACGCTGACCAGAAGCGTCACCAACATACATGTACGAAGCAGTCATCGACTCAGGAAGTTGCTTCGCATAACCAATATCTAAGCCGTTTGCAGCAGCATCAATGCGGAAAAGTTCTCCGTTGTGATCGCCACCGTACACAGAAACCATGCTTGTGCGAATATTAAGACGCTCCAACGCGACTGCAATATTCCTTCCAACACCGCCTAGCATGTAGCGCACGTGGGAAGCATTAGACGTGTAATCCATCAAATCTCCGCAAGCAATGCCAAGAACATCCATGCTAATTCCGCCAACAACAGTCACATAACTTGGAGGAGTAACAATATATCCCTTACCTCGTAAATATCCTTTGCGAATTAAATTGGAAATATGAGCGGCCACACCTGAACGAGTAATTCCTGCGAGATTTGCAAGTTCCTGCTGGCTAATCATCGGGTTTTGTTGAATCCAAGTCAAGATTTGTTGTTCGCGTTCAGTCATTGTCGCCTCATCTCTATTGTGATTACAAATGATGCCTACTATCTAGGATATTCACAATTCTCATAATATGCACGTAAATTTATGTAATTTTGTTGTTTTTTTATATTATATCTAACAAAAGTTGATATTAATTATCAATTAAAAATAGTTTCTTACAGTATTTTTTACTAAATTAAGTGCATAAATATGCAATAATTTTTTCTTTATACTTTTCTTTATAGGATATTTTATTCATACAATATTTTAATTTTATAAGATATTTTGCGAGCAAATTCAGAACTTTAGAATTTTAATTGCTTACGATTTGCGTACTTCCGCCTCTCGTAAAATCAAGCACTGCACCTGCAAGATACGGCAACGAAACAAGATGAGCGTCTTTTTGCAAAGTCTCCAACGCATCTTCACGAGCCATAGCGATAATCTTTGCATCCTTAACAACTCGCAAAATCTTCAAACTCGAGCGACCACCCGACTGCTTATCGCCAAGAACATCGCCAACATTGCGCAATTCCAAATCTTTTTTAGCAATTACGGCACCATCTAGCGAATTTTCAACAACTTGCAAACGTTCTTGAGCAAGACTTCCATCCTCAGTTTGCGCAACCAAAAATGCCCAAGAATTCGTGCCACCACGCCCAACACGTCCACGCAACTGATGCAATTGCGCAAGGCCAAAACGATCCGCGTCAAAAATCACAATGCAACTCGCTTGAGGCACATCAACACCGACCTCAATAACCGTTGTAGCAACAAGAACTTGCACATCTCCGCGTGCAAAATGTTCCATCGTTTCGCGTTTTGTAGCATCATCGTCGCGACCAGTAAGCTTAGCAAAAGTAACGCCTTTAAATTGCGGCAAAGCTGAAAGCCGCTTCAAAATGCCGTTAACTGTGTGAAGTTTACGCAAAGAATCTGCGCTATTTTCTTCAGATTGATTAGATTGCACAGATTGCGAAACATCTTCAAAACCTTCAGATTCATCGCTATCAAAATCCCTAGCAGAAGCACTACCAGAATCCCTACCAGAATCCTCATTAAAATCATCATCAATATGCGCGCAAACAACATACGCACGCTCACCTGCATCAATGCGAGCACGAATATGCGCAAACATTCTCGCCATAGTATTCGCATCCGATTCTTGTACAACAAAAGTGCGAATAGGTTTTCTGCCTCCAGGCAATTCAGTTAAATATGAAGCATCCAAATCACCGAACCACGTCATAGCAGCAGAGCGCGGAATAGGCGTTGCAGTCATTACTAAAAGATGCGGTGTAAAAGACTTTTCAGCACTATCATGCGGATCTACACTCATTTTGCGTAACAAAACATCGCGCTGCTCAACACCAAAACGATGTTGCTCATCAATAATTACCAAAGCTAAATTAGTCGGCTTAAAAGTCGACGAGAACGCTGCATGAGTTGCAACAATAAGCGAAGGCTCCCCACTTGCAACACTCGCTAGCGCACGTCTGCGATCCGCAAGTCTCATGCCGCCAGTTACTACGATTACAGGCACTTTTAGATTCGCGCGCGCAATCATTTGGCGCAAATTTTCGGCATGTTGAGACGCCAGAACTTGAGTAGGAGCCACAAGCACAGCCTGATATCCTGATCCAACTGCCTCAAGCATTGCAGCGAGCGCAACAACTGTTTTTCCGGAACCAACTTCACCTTGAAGCAAGCGACGCATCGGATGGCGCTCACGCATGTCACGTACAATCTCATCAATTACATCTTTTTGACCTGCAGTAAGCTCAAACGGCAAACTTTCCACAAATTCATTTCTTATAAGAGAATTATTACAGGATTTTGCTTGATTATCTTTAGAATCTTCACGAGATCGCAATACAGCTACTTGGGAAATAAAAGCTTCTTCATAGCGCAACGAGTCAACAGCTTTGTAAAATTCGTCAACTGATTGCGGATTATGAATTGAGTATATTGCTGACGCTCTAGTCATGAGGTTACGTTTTTTTAGCACTGATTCAGGCGTAATGTTTGGGATTTGCAGGGATTCAGTAGTGCAAGTTGCGGAATTTTTAGAATCTGCGGAATCTGCGGAAGCTGCGGAATTTTTAGAATCTGCGGAATCTGCGGAAGCTGCGAAATCTTCAGAATCTTTAGAAAGTGCAGAAAGTATAGAAAGTATAGTTTCGTGAATATGCTCACTAGAGATTCGCGAATTTGCATGATACACAGGCATAGGCGCACTCATACGCGCCAAACCATCTTCCACGCTTCTTACAGTATCGCGAGATTGATGCAAGCTATCGCTTTCTTCTACAGCAGATACGGTTAAAATTTGAGGATGCGTAAATTGCAATTTACCATTAAAAGCACTAGACGTGCCGCCAACAACAACCATTTCGCCAACATGCATCTTTGCAGAAAGCCACTGAGCGTATTGACGATTTTTAGAAAAATAAATAAGTTGAGCTACTGCTTGCATATCTTGCAAAACGTTAATTTCGATTCTAAAACCGCGACGAGCATTCATAGGCACAACGTTAATTGACTGAACTTGCGCATAGAAAGCCACTTCTTCGCCAATTTTTACATCTTTTAAGTTCGCAATTCTCAGTGGACTTGTAACTCTAAACGGGTAGTAAGTTAACGCGTCTTCAACTGTGACTATGCCCAAAGATTTTAATGCAGAAACGCGTCGCTTATTGCTGATTATCGCAGAAAGCGAAGTATGCATTTTGGCTGAGTTCGTGGGCGTATTTAGCATATTTCGATTATAAATCATCCGCAATCAGGAATATAACGTGCGCGCGAAAAAATATGCAAATACAAAAAAGCCCCGAGCACTGCTCAGGGCCTTACATTTAACACGCGATTCACGCCTCAACGCGCTGAACCTTGCCTGCCTTAATGCATTTTACGCACACACGAAGGCGAACGTTTTCGCCATCAATGGTGGTGCGAACCGGCTGAAGGTTCGGGCGGAAGGTGCGCTTATTGCGAATGTGCGAATGTGAAACGCTGAAACCGGTCTGCGGTCCCTTGCCACATACTGCGCAACGAGCTGCCATAATGGACTCCTATTTTCTTTGACTTGCAAGTCTTGCGTCATTCAAACACACGAACTACTTACGCAAATTACTTACGCACATTGCATAAACAAATAAGCACGCTTGAACGCACAACTACACAAGTATATCACTTACCAAGACAATCCGCACGCACAAACTCAGTCTTTTCTTGTAAATCCTTAACTGTCTTGCATCCAAGAAGCGCCATAATCACCCTAATTTGCTTCTTCCAGTTATCAATTTGCAAAGAAAGCGCGTCCTCACCTTCATGCATAAGCGTATGCAAAAACTCGCCAGCGACACCAACTGCAGAAGCACCCAAAGCCAACGCGCGCACAACATCCAAAGGCGTGCGAACTCCTCCACTTGCGAAAACTTCCATATTTTTTAACGAATCACACTTGCGTATGTCAACCAGCGACTCAACAGTAGTAAGACCCCAATCAGCCAAATAATCACAGTCGCCTAAGTTCCTGCGAGCATTCTCTATTGTTACAAAATTAGTTCCACCACGACCAGAAACATCTACAGTGCGCACTCCAACATCTTTAAGACGCTGAACATCTTTAGCAGAAATTCCGCATCCAGTTTCCTTCACAATCACAGGCACTTTTAGAGCTTCGCACGCACTGACAATAGACTCAATATTGCGCAACCAATTTCGAAAATCGCGATCGCCTTCTTGCATAACCAACTCTTGTGCAGCATTTAAATGCACTTGTAACGCATTCGCATGAATCATGTTTACAGCACGCAATGCATCAGACGCGCTAGTTCCAGCGCTAACATTTGCCATCACAAATCCGTGTGGATTTTCGCTTCTTATGACACTGAAAGTGCTGAGTAAAGTTTCGTCTCGAAGAGCAGCACTCAAAGATCCACTCGCCATAGCAACAGAATTTTTTGCAGCAACTCTAGCAAGACTTGCATTCACTTTTTTAGCAGCATCACTTCCGCCTGTCATTGCGTTAATATATATCGGCGAGCACCAATGCACAGAATCGCATACTTCGCTTCCTAGCACGCTCACGCTAGCGTCAATTTCTTCAAGCGCGACTTGCGGCAAAGCATTCGGCACAAAACGCACTTTGTCAAAATCTGAATCTGCACGAGTTTTATACTGCTTGTCCGCAAGCGCAATATGCGCGTCTTTTCGGTTTTGTATTATGCAAGATTGAGCAGATTGCATATTAAGCTCGTTACGCTTAGCAAACGCGTCTAATACAATATTTTCAGAAGGCTTACCAGTTCCAAAAATTTCCGTAACATCAATATTCAATGGCTTTATTCCATTGGCTTCCCAAGTAGATTTCATAGTTTCAATTACATTATTGTCATAAATTGTCGACAGCGCAATTGCGCAATCTCCTCCGCCTGCACCGCTAGTTTTTGCAGGAATACCGGCACAAGTCGCAATTTCAATAAATTTTGTAAGTTCACGCGTTTCGATAACAGTTCCAGTAAGAGCACTTAATTTTTGCAACAACGCACGATTTTGAGCAAAACCGCTATAGATTTCGCTTATTTCAAACTTTTCAATTACGCGCGCAAGTTTTTGCACGCAAATCTCACTTTCTTTGCAAAAATCTTCGTAAGTGAAAGATTTAATTTTTTTGTCAAAAGCACTAGTTTCGACGCTACTTTCAGCATTACTTTCAACGTTACTTTCCGTACTAGTTTTAACGCTACTTTCTACGCTACTTACTAGCTTTGCGCTAGACGCAGGAGAACCAGTCCAGCCGACTAAAAGTTTTAGCGACTTATCTACGTTTAAACGCTTAACTTCCAGGCGCGGCCACTTTTTGTGCAACAACTCACCGAAATCAGAGCATCCGGATTTTACTAGCGTAAGCTCAGCTTCAAGCCACTCGCGGTTATACGCGCGATACATAATCCAACCGCCATAAGAGCTGACAGCAACGTCTCCACCGCTTCCGGATTTTTTAACACTCGACGACGCAATTAACGCTAGCTTGCAAATTTCTGGAGTCGAAAGATTCAAATCATACCATTTGCACAACGCGCGAATAACTGCGACAGTTACTGCAGCAGAAGATCCAAGACCGTATTTTCTACCAGTTTTTGCATCATCAAGTTCGCTAGAAATATGCACATTGTAACTTTTGCGGTTAATATTTGGCGCACATTCCTCACTAGCATAAGCGTCAACTACACTCATTGCTGCAAGCACATAAGCATATTTTTCGTCGTTTTGTATTTCAATACTTCCGTCGGATGCACGCGCCCAAAGAAACGGTTTATATTTTTCGCCATCTGAGGTAATCACACCACAATAATTTCTGCTACTAGGCGCATTTTTCTGCAAATTTTCGCGTAACTCTTCGTTTAAAGTTTCATCACTTACACTAACCGTCACATAACGATTAACAGCAGCAACAATTGCAGCACAGCCGTCAACAACAGCATACTCGCCCGCAATATAAAGCTTTCCTGGGGCACTAGAGCGCACTTGAGTCATATTATCCGCCTATTTTAAACTCGTACTCACCGTCACAGCGTCACCTGGCAGCGCAATCGCAAATTTCGGCTCGCAATATTCTGTATTACAAAAAACGCTAGAATTACGCAAACCATCTTCAACTCGCGAGCGCAACTGACACATCGCACGATAAGCATCATCTCCAGAAGTAAGCACCTTCACATTCGGACCAGCATCCATCGTAGACCACACCAGCCAACCATCTTTTCGCATATTTTTAACCGCTTCAAGCACAATATGCGTGCTACTAGTCAAATAATTCACCGATGGAACAGCATTATGCATAGTTTCGTGCATTCCAAAAGCATTGCGTTCAACAACCTCACCCAATTGCTCAATATCTGCTCGCTGAATTGCGTTTTTAGCAATTTCAAGGTCGTCCTTCGACTGCTCAACCCATTGCATATACGTTGGCGAAGTTTCAACCGTTCTGCGCATCGCTTCTCGGCTAGAAATCGGCTTTTTGCTATCGTCCAAAGTGACGACAATCATAGCAAGGTTTAAATTTTTAAGCGCAACTTGTGCGTTTTCAATAGGCTCTGCATAAGACGTTTCGTCGTCGCAACCTGCATGCCAAATTGAAAGTCCTCCAAAAATCGAACGACAAGCTGAACCAGAACCACGTCTTGCAAGTCTAGAAAGTTCTCGTGGAGTTAGGTTTAATCCAGCAGCGTACGAGGCAGCAGACGCAAGAGCTGCAAAACCAGACGCACTCGACGCAAGACCAGCAGCAGTTGGCACAATATTATGCGAAATAACGCTTGCTTTCATTGAAATTCCTGCAATTTCACGCACCAAATCGAGCATAGCGACTACGCGACGAAAAGTTTTGGCAGACGGCGAAATCTTTTCATTATCTAAAGTAAAAGTATCTTGTTCAAGATTATTCGCAAAACTTACGCTTGTAGTTGTAGACAAATCCGAAAGGGTGAGCGAAAGCGAGGAAGTATAAGGCAAAATCAGCTTTTCATCGCGCTTACCCCAATACTTAATCAGCGCAATATTCGCGTTTGCTTTAGCAAAAGCTGAGTTGGGTGAAAGACTAGCGTCAAACGTTATTTTTGGCTGAATTTCAACATTTTGCATGCTGTTCCTCTTGCGGCAGATAAGTAATTCTCGTTTGTTAATGTGCTAAGCAATATTTTAGCAAAACAGTGCGCACAAGCTTCTTTTCTTTAAACAACTGTAAAGTTTATGCTACATTTCAAGTAAAAATAAGATTCAATTTATTGCAGAATCACCTATATTTACAACCCACGTATCGCAAGCACCGGCATTTTTAAAAGCTTCACTCACTCGCTTAGCAGCATCCTCACTATCAGCCAGCGCAATGACACATCCTCCACCACCTCCACCGGTAAGTTTTGCACCCAACGCGCCATGCTGACAAGCAGCATCTACCAAGGCGTCAAGTTTTGCAGTACTTACGCCCAAATCCGCCAAAATACGGTGTGCGAAAGTCATTTGCTTACCCATATTTTCAATACGGCCAAACGCCAAATCATCTTCTGCAACAGCCGCAATCTCCCCCAATTTATTGAGCTGCGCTCCAACTTCAACAGGATTCGATTCTAAACGAGAACGTAAAGCTTCAACTGTTTCGCGAGTCATTCCTTTGCATCCAGAATCCGCCAAAACAAGCCACGCACGCATGTTAATTTCCATGCGATCAAAACAGCCACGACTAAAACGCACAGGCCAGGAAGCAGCAGTTGCAGTGGCATCCAAGCCTGAAGAACGTCCGTGAGCCACACACTCAGCAGTCTGCGTCAACTTAAAAATCTCATCATTGCTAGCTGCAACGCCATAATAGTCAAGAATCGCACGAATTACAGCACCGGCAGCTGCCGCAGACGAACCAAGACCTCGTTCTGCTGGAAAATCAGACTCGGTAAAAATGTGCAAATTCTCACCGTTCCACCCTGCAAACTCTAGCGACGCGCGAATTGCTGTTCGTATGCTATTAAAGCGCGTAGGAATTTCGGAAAGTTTGCCAGTAAAGTCAAGGCATGAAAGAGTTATATGTGAATCGAGATTCGTCATAGATGCTAAAGATTCGCTTGATGTAGAAGATAAAGATTCACACGAAGCAGGTGCTAAAGATTCATTGCAACTAGTTACAACAGCGCGCATACGCAAGTTTTTAAGCGGCAAAGCTATTGCAGAATGGCCATAAACCACGGAATGTTCGCCAAAAAGAATAACCTTCGCGCAAGTTTCGCCATAACCTTTGTGATTGCTGTATTTTATTGCGTTTTCAAGATTTGCGCTTACGGAATTTTTACAAGCATACTCTTCGTCATTGCGAATAGCAGATATGTTGGCATCTTGCGCTTTTGCGTTCATACTAAGCTCGTCAGCCAGTTCATATTTGCTTTCCAGCACAGTTTGCATCTCCTTTATAATTTCGCAATTTTCCAACTGTTCTAATTTAGTCGAGTAAAACTTAAAAAACTACGTTACGCACGTGACACTTACAACACATTCACATTTGGAAAACGGCAGAAACTTTACACGAGTGTAAAGTTTCGGTCGGATTAAAGCAATAAAACAGCAGAAACTGTGCACGCTTGTAAAGAAAAAGTCGCAAAATGGCAGAAAAACGGCAGAAACCTTACACGAGTGTAAAATTTCGGTCGGATTAAGGCAATAAAACGGCAGAAACTTTACACGCTTGTAAAGAAAAGGTCGCGCGGGGAATAGAAATGTAAAACCGACCAGCGCGCAGCAATAAAAAACTCTGCGCAGCATCGCACTGAGAAAACTCAATACAACGCAAACGCAGAGCTAATGCTTAAGTTCAATCCACATGTATTACAAGCAGAAAACCACTAAAAGCAAGAATCTGCTTGCTGCAACATGTTTTGTAAAATTCACAAAGCTACTTACTCAGCCACAACCTTAACAGTGAAGGAAGCGGTGATTTCCGGATGCAACGTTACGGTTGCTGGGAACTCACCAGTGGTCTTAATAGTAGCAACCTTAATTGCGCGAGCCTCAACTTGAGCCTTGGAAGCCAAAGCAGCAGCAATCTTATCGGCAGAAACGCCACCGAAAAGCTTGCCGGATTCGGAAACCTTAGCAGAAAGCTCCACAACGGTGCCTTCAATCTGAGCCTTAGCTGCAACTGCCTCTTCACGAGTGGCAACAGCCTTGGCAAGACGAGCGCGACGCATTGCTTCAATCTGGGAAGCAGCACCCTTGTTCCATACAAAAGCAAGACCCTGAGGAATCAGGTAGTTGCGTGCATAGCCAGCCTTAACTTCAACAACGTCACCAGAGTGACCGAGGTTGGCAACAGTCTTGGTAAGAATAACCTTGGTTTCAGCCATATTCCTATCCTCTCAATCAGCGACCGGTAGTGGCGTAAGGAAGCAAAGCCATTTCGCGAGCATTCTTCACTGCCTTCGCGATCTTGCGCTGTTCCTGCACGGTTACGCCGGTGATACGACGGGAACGAATCTTGCCGCGGTCAGAAACGAACTTGCGCAGCAAAGCAACGTCTTTATAATCAATTTCAGTAATCTTGGCAGCCTTCAAAGGATTTGGCTTCTTTTTGAAAGGCTTGACCGGTGGTTGCGGCCTTTTGCGTGACATAAGATGTCCTCTCTCAAATCCGTTATGCTTTTTGTTCGCATAACATGTAACTGATGATGTATTTATAAGGATTAAGTAAGCGCGTAAATAAGTGCATAAATAAACAAATAAATACGCTATCTATAGCTCAACTAAAACGCTAGAACTCAGGTTCTTCAGAATCGCCACCAAAATCAGAATTAGCGCCGAAAGTTGAAAAACTATCGTTTGTTGGCGCAGCAGCACTCCACGGATCAGCCGCTGAAGAACTTGCGGCATGCTGAGAAGCGGCCTGGCTAGCAGCATAATTTGCTCCGCCAGCATAACCTGCACCAGCAGCATTTGCTGCACGCGAGCCACCAGCAAAACCTGTTGAAGAGCTTTGGCGGTTAACTTGCGCAGTTGCATAACGCAAAGATGGACCAATTTCGTCAACTGTAAGTTCAACAACTGTGCGATTAGAGCCGTCTTGCGCTTGATACGAACGCTGCGACAACCTGCCTTGAGCAATCACGCGCATGCCTTTAGAAAGGCTGTTTGCACAATGTTCTGCCAAGTCTCTCCACGCTGAGCAACGCATAAATAATGCAGGCCCATCCTCGAACTGATTCGTATTACGATTAAACGTTCTAGGTGTGGATGCAATGGTAAAGCTCGCAACAGAAGCACCGTTGGAAAGTGCCCTTAATTCAGGATCCGAAGTGAGATTTCCCACGACGGTAATAATTGTTTCACCTGCCATATCGTGCCTTTTCTTTCTCGCTTTACTCGTAATCGCATGTTAGTTAGCAATTACTGGCAATTTTGTGCGCAACTTATGCGCGGTTGTTTACGTATTTATTTAGCTTAACTAGTTTTTATTTAATTCACTAGAGCTTACTTAGTTTTGCTAGTTTTTACTTAGCGTCCTTGCGAAGAATCTTCGTGCGGATTACAGATTCGTTAAGGTTCAAAACACGGTCAAGTTCGTCACTTACAGATGGCTCGGCAGTGTAGTTCACCACAACGTAGTTACCTTCGGTTTTGCCTTCAATTTCGTAGGCAAACTTGCGGCGACCCCAGTAATCGGTACCGTCAACGGAACCGCCCTCGTTGGTGACAAGCTCAAGATACTGCTCGGTCAACTTCTTAAGACCGTGCTCATCCAGCTCAGGATTTGCAATGAACATCAGTTCATACTTATGTGCAGACATCACCCACCTCCTTCGGACTATCGGCTGTGGACCTTCCACAGCAGGAGTGTGTTTGCAAAATATGCGCGATTGTTTGATGATAAGCACCAAAACCGCACACAACTTTGCTATTTTACAGCACGCTCGTGACGACGAGAGTTACGCGCTTAAACGATGGTGTCAGGCGGCAGAAACTTTACAGCGGCGTAAAAAGAGAACGAACGCGGTAAATACAAGCGTACAGATCTCAAAATTGCTATAAAAAAAAACTTAGTCTAGCGCACCTTTCAGCACACTAGACTAAGTAATTCACAGTAAAACCGACTCAACAATCAACCAATAAGCTAAAGCCCAAATGATTCATCGCTGAATCAGCTTTTAGCTTAGTGACGGATCTTGCGAAGAGCAGCACCCATGCCAGCAAGCACAGAAGCAGCAACAGCAGCCATAGCTACAGCAGCACCAGTCTTAGCTAAACCAGCAGCAGCGGCACCGTTTGCACCAGCGGCAGCACCGTTAGCATTGCTGTTCTGCTGAGCAGAAGCCTTGGTATTCTGACCCTGCTTAGCAGCAGCCTCAGCAGCCTTAGCTTCCTTACCAAACTTACCGCTCATAGCAGAAGCATAAGCATGCTTCAAACCAGGAACAGCTGGAACCTTTGGATCCAAAGGATCAGAAGTCACAACTGGTGGCAACAAAGCTGGGTTCACACCAGCAGCAACAGCCTCATTGTAAACATCCTTGTAAGTCTGCAAAGCCTTATTATAAGCAGCTACAGCAGCCAAATCCTTTGCCAGAGCATCATCATAAGCAGCCTTAGCCTTGGCAAGAGCAAGAGTTGCACGCTTAAGGTGAGCCTCAGCACGATCTGCAGCATCACGCAAACGAGTAAGGGTAGCAGAATCATTCACGCCAGAAGCCAAGAATGCGTTGAGCTTTCCATTAGCAGCACTGAATGCATCCATGCGAGCATTGTACTCAGCAATAGCAGCAACCAAAGCCTTATAAGCATCATTGAACTTATTCTTAGCAACAGCAAGTTCATCATCCTTGTTGTCCAAGTTCATCTTAGCAAGACGAACCTTGTTAATAAGAGCCCTCTTAACCTGATCCTCAGTTGGATCTGGAACTGCGCAGTTCTCCAATACGTTCTTAGCATCGAGATACTTAGCAAGAAGATCATTTACCTTAGTCTGCTGAGCTTCCTTAGCCCTAGTCTCTGTAACGTTAGCATTGAAAGCATCAACATACTTCTGAACCTTTACGTACAGATCATGTGAGACTTCAGATGGATCAGCATTATTCTTCAACAAGCCAGTAGCCAAAATTGTAACAGTATAATGTTCAGCTTCAGAATCCTTTGCAGGAGCTGGAGAAACTGTCATACCATCAAGAACAGCCTTAGCATCAGTATAAGCTTTGTAAGCAGCATCAGCAGACGTCTTAGCAGCGCTCTTGAATGGAGCAGGATCTGGGCATGCAGCCATTGCTGGAGCAGCAAAAGCGAAACCAGAGAGGAGGGTGGCGCCAGCAGCGAATGCGGCGATAGCCTTCTTATTCAACATAATATTTTCCTTTCTTCTTCTCCTTCGCACTAGGGTATGCGAAGAAAAATTTGCCATTTGCGGTTTCCCGCTCGTACCAGTGAACTAGGGATTCAACCGGTAACTGAGTTAAAACTTACCGCAAGCTCTCAGAAAACTCAACACTAAAATTCAGGTTTCTCAGCATCAAAAATACAAAAATCTTGATAAATATTCGTTATATTCATTGAAAAGTAGAAATATTTACGACATTTTTCTGTATTTTTTAATAAAAATTACGCGACACGCCATATACTGGATTTTTTTAACGTTTTTTCAGCTTTCTTTAAGGTTTGAGTTTTGTGATTCCTCTAACAGCCTTATAAAACAAAGAAAAACGCAATATTTAACCATCGGCGAAATTTGTTTAAACATCGACACACTTGAAGCAAAACCAAACAGAAAAACCAAAAATGCCCGAGTAAACAACTCACTCGGGCATTAAAATCATCAGCGCGCAAAATTAAACTTTGCAAAAATATTCGCAAAAATACTAATCAAGCAAATCGTCAGAATCTCCAGAACTCACTAAATCGTCAGCATTAGACGCATCAAGAACATCTCGCTCATCAATAACAGGTGCCAAAACCAAATCCTTCACAAGCTCACGCGTACGAAGCTGAGAATCAGCATCCAAACCATCGTCGGTAATAACAGTATCAACCTGATCAAAACGAGCAAATAGCGAAAGCGACGTACAACTCCATTTAGTATGATCCGTCAAAATAATCGTGCGATCCGCAATATCCATTAACGCCATATCAGTAGCAGCTTCCAAAGAATTTGGCATAAGGAATCCGCGAGGAAGAGACACAGAATGCGTGCCAAGAAAAACGGTATTCACACGAAGAGAAGCAACAACTTTATCTGCAATAGGCCCAACCAGCGAATTGGAACGCGTAATCACGCCACCGGTAACAATAACCTCGACATCCTTCGACTCTAAAGCTTGCACAAGCTCCGCAACAGGAATCGAATTGGTCAAAATCGTAATACCAGAAGCCCTGCGCGACTCGAGCAAATGTTGCGCAAACACATAAGCAGTGGTACCGCCGCCAATAGCAATCACATCCCCCGGAGAAACATAATCCACAGCCAAACGCGCAATTGCATCCTTCAAACCAATATCCATTTGCGACTTTACAGAAAACAGCGGCTCCGAAAGCAGAGTATTAGTCGTCACTGCGCCGCCGTGAACGCGCTTTAAAAGCCCACGATCCGAAAGCTCTGCGATATCCCTGCGAACCGTCATAGCAGAAACGTTCAGTTCTTTAGAAAGCGCAGTAATGCGAACAGCACCGCGCGTACGGAGACGGCTTAAAATCAAATGTTGACGCTGTGAAGAAATCATACGAACATTATCGCACACGTAAACGCAAAAAACAAACGTAATTGAGCGTTTCAGGGCATTAAAACGAAAAGAACGCACATTTTGTTGTCAAGCAAAGCAAGTTTTATGAAAAATCGCACAAAAACGAACGCGTACTAAGGAAGAAAACGCACAAACTACGGCAAGAAAAAACGCACAAAATACACTAAGTAATAGCGCATATAACAATAATGCCCTACTATATAAATATGTATTACGTTTCTGAACACTCATTGCACAATGTCGTCAATAAAGCAACGACCGACCTTTTTACATTCTCATACAAACACATTATTAAACCGCATTTTGTTTTTAACATTCCTCCAGACGAAGCGCATGATCGCATGATTAATTTTTGCAAATTTAGCGAACGCACTCCTGGATTAATGTGGCTTCTTCGCGAAATGCTTAACTACACAGACCCAGTGCTAGAAACTAACGTTATGGGTGTGGATTTTGCAAATCCGTTTGGCTTAAGTGCAGGACTGGATAAAAACTGCCAAATGGCGACCGTACTAGACAACGCCGGCTTTGGTTTTGAAACAGTTGGCTCTACCACAAGCCGACCATGCGAAGGAAATCAAAAACCTTGGTATCATCGCCTTCCAGAATATGACTCTATTCTTGTACACGCAGGACTAGCAAACGATGGCAGCGAAGCCGTTGTTGCACGAGCCGAGAAAGCCTGGACGCATGCAAAGTCTATGAATATGTCTATTTCTATTGCGCGCACAAACGACGACTTAGTTGGCGACTTGGAAGAAGGAATTGAAGACTACCATATTTCTATGGAACGTGCAGCCGGAAAAAGCTCAATAATTGAAGTAAATATTTCATGCCCGAACACGCGTGTGGGTGAACCATTTAGTCAGCCGGAAGCACTTGACAAATTATTCACCGATCTTGACACTATTAAGCGACCTCAGCCAACGTTAGTTAAGATGCCGCTTAATTTGCACGGTGGTTGGGAACAGTTCAAATCTTTGCTTGACGTACTTGCCGAACATAAAGTTGACGGAGTAAGTATTGCGAACTTGCAAAAGAATCGCGCAGGACTTGATGTTCCGGAAGATTGGCAAGGAGCACTTTCTGGAGGTCCTACCTACAGCGCAAGCAACGAGCTTATTCGACGCACGCGCAAAGCTTTTGGTAAACGTTTTGCTATTGCAGGCATTGGCGGAGTATTTACGCCAAAGCAAGCATATGAGAAGATTCGCTCAGGCGCTGATTTGGTTATGTTTATTACGTCACTTATGTACAGAGGACCGCAGCAAATCACAACGCTGAAACGCGGACTTGCGGATCTTTTGAAACGCGACGGCTTTGAGCATGTTACAGACGCAGTTGGTGCGGATTTGAACTAGTACAGTGCGTATTTGCGCTAAAAATGACCCTTACTTTGCTCACAATCAAGTAGCATAAGTAAGGGTCTATTTGTAAGGAACAGCACAAAACAACTTAGTATTTAGTAAGTTAACTAGCAATTACGAGTTAACAAATACCATTTAGTAATTATCAGTTTCTGAATTACTATAGTCGTCGCGACGAGCAGTGCCGTACTGATCTTGCGTGTTCTTTTGTTTCTTAGCTTCTTCCTGCTGTTCTTGTGCTGCCTGCTTTCTAGCGTCTTCATCTCGCTTCTGCTGATCAGTTTTAACAGTATTTTTAGGCATGCCAGGCAGAGTTCCACCGGCAGTGTACTTTGGATCAGGCTTGCCATAATCGTTGTCAACAGGAATGTTAGCAGCTTTCAAATAGTCATTCATAAACTGTTTCCACGCTGGCGTTGCAATATACATACCGTACCAAGCTGCCATTGTACGACCGTTAATAGTCATGCCATTAAAGCTTTTTTGTGATTCGGCGTTACCAACTGCCACAAACGAAGCAACTTGATACGGCACAAAACCAGCTGTAGTCATGTAGTACTGTTCGTTAGTACCAGTTTTTGCGAAAGTCTTGCGACCACCATCAAGTTGGGTAGTTGAAGCCTCGCCGCCAGGTTGCACAACACCCTGATTCAGCGCATAAGCAGCAGTTTGAGCAATTCCCTTTGGAATTGCTTGATGGCAATGCGCACTAGGAACTTTCAAACGCTTACCATTTTTGTCAACAACTCGCTTAATAGCAATAGGATCGCATGCCACGCCATCAGCACCAATAGTTGCATACACATTCGCCACAGTTAAAGGCGAAGCTTGCACAGAACCAATCGTCATAGGCGGATTAAGCGAGTTAGAAGAATACACACTTTCCTGACCAAGAGGCGAATTATGGTAACCAAGTATGCGAGCAGCATCCGCGATTGAGCACAGCTTAATTTGCTGAGCCATAGAAGCCTGAGTGGTGTTATGCGAGCGCACAAGACCTTGCAAAGGAGTTTCCGGATTAGTTGTGCCACCACCAGAGTTTTGAACTGACCAACTACCAACTCCGCGGAATTTGCTGCAATTAAAATCAGCATTGTTGTAAAGCATAGAAGTGCGAAGAGGCTGATTAATTGACTTTCCAGCAAGCATCCATGCAACCATATTAATTGGCTTCCACGTAGAACCAATCTGCCAACCAAGACCGCCACCATCTCGCTCATCTACAGCATAGTTCAAAGCAGTATGCGTAGGATCTGATTTTGCAGCATCCGTAGCATCATAAATACGATTGCTGCCAAATGCCAAAACTTCACCAGTTCCAGGCTTAATTGCTGCAATTGAAACCTCAAAACCGCTCTTATCGTTTACAGGAATCGTATCTCTAGCAGCTTTCATAGCAGCCTTACTAGCACGCAAATCCATAGTTGTGTAGATATCAAGACCACCCTCAGTAAGCAACTTTTCGCGCATGGCAGCAGTTTTACCAAACTCGCGAGAATGCAAAATTTTCTTCGTTACATAATCGCAGAAGAATGCTGCATCACCTGCAGCTTGGCATCCAATCTTAGAAACTTCCCTCTGTATGTTAAGAGTGCTTTTAAGAGGAATAGCAACAGCGGAATCATGCTCGCTCTTAGTAATAAAACCTTGACGAAGCATTAAATCAAGTACAATATTGCGCTGCTTTTGCGCTTCAGGTTGATTTGCTTCAATAGAAGGATCGTAACGCGAAGGATTCTTTGTAATTGCAGCAATAGTTGCCGATTGCACAAGATTAAGCTTTGCAGCACTCGTATTGAAGTATCGATGAGCTGCAGTTTCTACGCCGTAAATATTATTGCTACCAAACTGCGCAATATTTAAATATCCCTGCAAAATCTCAAGTTTGGAGTATTTTTTCTCCATTTGAATTGCAATAAGCATTTCGCGCAATTTACGAGCAATAGTGCCTTCAGAAGCGTGATACTCAGCTAAAGGATCGTTATTTTCGCGAGCTTTAATCATAAGCACATTTTTTACATATTGCTGAGTTAAGGAAGAGCCACCTTGCATATCTCCCTTTTTAACGAATGTTTGCACGAATGCGCGAATAACACCTTGCATATCTACGCCGGAATGCTCAAAGAATCGACGGTCTTCACGAGCAACCATTGCTCGCTGCATATATTGCGATATGCGTCGAAGCGGCACTACAGTGCGGTTTTGAGCATAAAAAGTTGCAATAATAGTTTTGCCATCAGAAGCGTAAAGTCGCGATTTTTGCGGCAAAGCAGTTACATCAAAATCGATGCCGTCAACGCGAAGTGAAGGTACTACTGTTTTCACTATGCTATTCACGCTCATTACGCCAGGAACAAACATAATACTTGCTGCAACACCTCCTGCAACACACAAAGTGATGTAGGTAAGGAACAGTGCTAGCACACGGCGAACAGTCAGTGAATTCTTTTTCGGCATGCGTACTATTCTAAAGGTTTGCCTCTACTTGAAAACTGGCATCATAAACATTCGCACTTTAACGCTCAGCTCGACGAATAAGCATGCCAGGCTTATAAATAATAATTGACCTGCCTTGGCGCATAATCCAGCCTCTGTTTGCAAAATCCATAAGTGCTTTGTTAACTGTTTCGCGTGAAGAGCCAACAAGTTGCGCAAGCTCTTCTTGCGTTAAATCATGCGGCACAAGCAAGCCATCGCTCATAGGCTCGCCAAATCTTGAAGCTAAATTCAGCAAAGTCTTCGCTAAACGAGCAGGAACATCCATAAAAACTAAGTCGGAAATTCGCTCATTATTTGCTCTCATGCGCGCTGCAAGCACTTGAAGCATATCTACTGCAACGCTAGGGTGATTGTTTAGCCAATGGAATAACACGTCATTTTCTAGCCATAAAACTCTAGTATTGTTTGTAATAGATATTGCTGAAGCTGTACGAGGACCGCCGCTAGGATCAAAAACGGGAATTTCGCCTAGAATTTCGCCAGGAGTGTGAATACTTAACAATTGCACACGATTGTCGTTTGAATGACGAACTAATTTTACTCTTCCACGCTCAAGCAAGTACATTCGATGGTCAGTATCGCCTTCATTAAAAATTGCCGAACCTTTTTTAAATGTCGATTCTTGCAAATACTGCATCAATTCTTTTACTTGATCAGCTGGAACTTGCTTAAACAATGCGGTATGTTGCAGTGAAAATTCATCACTGTCAACGCTGAGTGTTGCCATTGCTGCTCTACCCCTTCATTAAGCAATAAGTAGATATCTCCATTGAACTACCTGTATGCGGATGAGCGCAAACGCAAACGAAAAGCGTAAGCGAAAAACGCACATCACCTGACCTATGATATCACGAAAGACGAGGAAACGACATTTACTTTACGCCGCTGTAAAGTTTCTGCCGCCTTTTAGCACACAAACGACATTTACTTTACAACGCAGTAAAGTTTCTGCCGCTTCCGACTAACTGTTTACGCCCATAACATGCAAGCACCATGCGTTTTCATAAGCTAACTCCTGCCATTGCCTGTACCTGCCAGAAGTGCCACCGTGACCACCGTCAGTTTCAATACGAGCAATTGCATCAACCCCAGAAGCTTGCAATTTAGCGAGCCATTTCAAAGGTTCTGTAACAAGTACGCGCGTGTCGTGAATAGACGATGTGATTAAGATTTTCGGAAAATCAGCTAACTTTTTGCGACCATCTTCCGTTTTTGCGCAAGGCACATTTTCGTAAGGAGTATACGATTTCATATAAGCATAAGCTTCAGAATCATCGAGCGGATTGCCCCACTCATCCCACTCTGTTACAGTAAGCGGCAAAGAAGAGTCGAGCATAGACGTAAGAGCATCTACAAAAGGCACGTCTGCTTCAATCCCTGCATAACATTCCGGAGCCATATTTGCTATAGCACCCATAAGCAAGCCTCCTGCTGAACCACCGTTTGCAACAGTATGGCAAGCGGAAGCAAAACCAGCATTTTGCAAAGCACGCGTGGCATCAACAAAATCTTCAAAAGTATGCTTTTTATTAACGCGCCTACCCTGCTCATACCACGCGCGACCCATTTCGCCACCGCCTCGCACATGCACTTGCGCATATAACACGCCGCGATCCAGCAAACTCAAGCGACCGACAGAAAAAGTAGGGTCTGAACTAACTTCATACGCTCCATAACCAGTAATAAACATTGAGTCAGTTTGAGAAATTTTATCCGGACGCCACACAAGCGATACTGGCACACGCTCACCATCTCGAGCAGTAATCCAAACTCGCTTTTCAGCATAATTGTGCTCATTAAATTCGCCTAAAATTTTACCTTGCTTGAGCAGCACATCTTCGCCTGTTAAAGGATCCAACTCGCGAAGTTGACCTAAAGTCGCATAACTACCAAAAGCGTAACGCATATGCGGAGCTTCGTACGAAGGATTTCCAGTCATAGAAATACTAAATAGGCGATTATTGTTGATTTCTTCTTGTGAAATATTTGCGAGCGCAGCACGTGATTCGGCTTGCGCTTGATCCGCAAGTTGATCCGTAAGTTGAGAAGAAAATTGATCCGTAAGTTGATCCGTAAATTGATTCGTAAGCTGGGAAGAAAGCGGTCGCACTTCGCAAAAACGCCACGGTTTTGCTTGCAAAAAATCTTCAACAGCGCGCTTCTTGCTCATTACAGCCAAATGCGGCAAACCTTGAGAACGGTAAGCTAGTGCCACATAATTTTTGTACATTGACAATCCGCTTATGCTCAATCCAACTGCATTTTGCAATATTTCAGGATTTTGAGGCGAATTATAAGGCTTTGTAATAGGCTCACTTCCGGCACCTTTTTGCCAAGCATCTCCTTGCTCGCAACCATAAGGAGAACCCGAAGCAACACATACTCCATCCGAAAGCTTATACGTTACATGCTCATCAAACTTGCCGGAATTTCCTCTCATATCAATAATGTCAATTTCAAAATTAGGATTTTTAGCGTTATGGCACACAATCGCAATTGGAATATCTTCACCATTTTCGCCAGCATTCTCAAAGCAAGCGAAGGAAATATCGTATTCCACTCCCTCAACCGGCTCAATAACCATGCTGAATTCGCCTTCAGGATTGCTCAAAGGAAGCATAAGCACGCGCGATGTAGTCTTTGAACTACTACTGATCATCATGTATCGTTCGTCAAAACTTTCATACACGTCAACAAAAAATCGCTCGTCAGTTTCTTCAAAAACTTTTACATCATTAGAAACGTTAGTGCCAACCTTATGCCTCCAAACCTGATAAGGACGCCAAGCATCATCAAGCTTTACATAAAACACCCATTTTCCATCTGGAGAAAGTGAAGCAGAAGCAAGATTTTCCCACGATTCTTCTAACTGCGACCAAGAACATGTTTTTGTAGAAAAGTCACGAATAAAATAGTTAAAGCGTTCATCACCTTGAGTGTCGACACCGTACAGCATTCGCAAACCGTCGGTGCTCAAATCCATTCCACCGACTCTAAAGAACTTGCCACCAGAGTGCTCAGATTCAAAGTTTGCATCAAATAAAATCTCTTCACCATCAGTTGTGCCAGGTTTTGCAGAATTGTCGATAGTTGGCGGATTCCAATCGTCACTATTTTCGACTTTCATACGGCATTGCACAGCGTATTGTTTGCCTTTTTCAGTGCGCACGTAATACCAGTAATTATTCATGCGCACAGGAACAGACATGTCTGTTTCTTGCACTCTTGAGCGCAACTCGTCAAATAATGTAGAACGCAAGTTTTCTAAGTGCTTTACACGCTGTTCAGTATAAGCATTTTGACTATTGACGTATTCCATAAGCTTAGGATTATTGCGATCTTTCATCCAAGCATATTCGTCTATATAAGTGTCGCCATGGAATTCACGTGCCGACGGTATGCGTTCTGCCGCTTTTGGCTTTGCAAAATCTTGATTATTCATAGCTACACCTCTTTTAATTTTCATTAAGTATTTTCTTCAGCTCTTATATATTAGTAACGAAATATTTTCTGCAATTCTTTAATATTACAAAATTATTTTGCAATTATTTTATACTATTTCGCAATCGCTTCCTCTATAAACGGAAGCATTACTTTAGCTAAATCTTTGCCTTGAGGAGCTGCAAAAAATGGCACGCCTTGCAAAGTACCAGCAGCACCTTCTGCTTCAATTATGCGCATTTGAGCATCATCAAAATCATCAATATCACCAGAAAACTCGTTAGCATTATTTAATTTTTCGATCGCCATAGTAGGAATTTCTTGCGCATCTTCACACGTAGTATCAAGAGCATCCGAAAAAACATACGCACGTTTAGATGCACTTAAAGCAACAGCAAAATCACGAGATAATTTACGACGAAAATCCTCAACAGTAGCACGCTTACGCAATTGCCTAATACCTACTGCAAGCACACGACCTGGATGCTTACGAATAATATTCGCATACGTTAAAGGATCCTTTTGACCATCATCGCCAATAAGCACAAAACGCATGCCAGGAAAATCATCCATAAGTTGAGTTGCAAATTCTAATTTATGCTGCGGTCCGTTTGGAATAAAAGTTTTAGGACGCGGATCCAAATCACGAAGAAGAAGAGGACCCTCAGGAAACTTTTCGCGATCAATAAAGTGACGAATTGAAGCCTCAACATTCCACGGAGAAGTAGAAAGATAGAAAAATGGAATATCGTCACGCAAACGCTCTAAAGACTGGAAAAACTCAGACATTCCAGCAACTGGCGAACGATGAGCAGGATTCATAATAAGCAAATTATAAGCAGCGCGAATTGGCGAAGGCGCTTGAGTAACCATAATAGTGTCGTCAACGTCCGAAATAACACCAACAGGAACATTTGCATCAATAGCAAATAAACTCGCTTTTACAGGCTCACGGTCACTAACAGAATACGAAACAACGTGACGACCAGGCTCTAAAGCGCGTTCGGTAATTAAATCTAAATACCCTGCACGGTCAGAAATACAGTACTCTGCACTACCATCGCGTGAACCTTCAGGCTTATCGTATATTTCAGAATCGCCAATTTGAGCTGTTTCTACAGGAATACCGTCAATAGACAAAGCCACGCGCACACGCACAGCAGGAACAACAAGCATCGCATAAATTCCGCGTTTTAGAGCAGAATGATGACCAAGCTTTGGAGCATACACAGTTCTGCAAATCAAGCGAGCATATCTATGCGTTCCATACCCAATATATGGCTCAACACTTGGAAACCAGCCAAAACGACGAGCAACACGACCAGCAAGACGCATCCACATGCCGACAATAGACGTAACGAGCCTGCGACCAAAACGCACAAGCAATGGCTTATTGTCAATACGCTCAGCTTTAGAAGGAGCGTCAAACAATGTTGCCGTAACATGCACAGGAATTGGCGCACTGCTAATCCGTCTAGACGCCACTAATTGCGGAGTAGATTGTGGGCTTTGCACATACTCAAGATTAGAACGCGCAGAAAGCGAAAGTCCTTCGGCGCGTTCATCTTTGTTAAGTGAGTTACCCACAGATTCGCTCATTCGCGTACCGGACCATCCGGAGTCGTGCCAACAATTTGCACAATAGTGCCACGTGGGCAATTTTCAAAAATCCAGCGAGCATCCTGCTCATACATGTTTATGCAACCATGAGAGCCGTGATTTGCAGCATCGCCAGTTGCAATACCCTTATAATTCCAAGAAGCAGTGTGGAAACCTTCTCCACCATGGTAATAGCTAACCCAACGCACTCCAGGAGAGAAGTAAGGAGAGCCATCGCCATTCCTACCGCGCATATCTTGTGAAGCATAACGCAAGTAAATAAAGAATGTACCAGAAGCTGAATCATCGGCACCGCGCTTACCTGTGCAAACAGGGAATGTTTTTACAAGTTCATCATTCCTATAAACAGAAGCCGTTTGGGTTGTTTTGTCAACAACAATGCGCATTTCAACAAGCTTCTTTTCAACGGTAAACTTAGTGATTTTTGAAGGAACAGACATCTTGAAATCATTGCCATTGCGCAAAGATTCTACAGCCTTTTTCGCAATACTATCGGAATAGCTAATTTCAACACCATTAGAACCTTTAAGTGTTGTGAAAATAAACTTGCCTTCTTTATTGACTGCATCTTCCTGATTAATCTTTTGCTGATTAAGCTCTTTTGGAAGAACTTGAGACAAATAATAATCTGCTTTATCTGCATCAATTGTGTAAGAAAGCTTACGGCGAGTCGTATCTGCTTTTATACTGATCCAAGACGCAATCGCTTCTTTTGGAACCGTAAAATCTTTACCGTCACCGTTATTAAACGTGATTTTTTTCTCAAGAAGTTTATTTAAATCATCTACAAGTTTCTGCGCTGCATCAAGCTTAATAGGAGCGTCAGTGCGTCGAGATGTAACAGAAACTTTTACTGTTTTACCAGGGTGAGCAATTAACTTTTTTACTGCTTCACGAACAGACATAGTTTCTATAGTGCGACCAGGTATACCATCCTCTACCTTGTAAGATTCAGAATCCTTGTCGAAAACTGCACTATAAGGTACAGCGCGATCCTTCTCACGAATAAACTTATGCAATAAGTACGAATCCAAAGCAGAATCATCACGTACAGCTTTCAAGCTCACGGTTTGATGAACCCAAGGCATAATACGAGTAAATAAATTATCTCGCTTAGCATTCATAATAGCTTTTACAGTTGCGTTCTTATCAATCTTGACACCAAGTTGACTCAAATCTGCATCAACACTATTGCCTTGATCGTCACTAATTACTAATTCGCTATGATCCACAGCATTCTGAACAGTCTTGCTTACAGAATCTTCCTGATAGCCAGTGAGATTGCGCGTAATAGAAGCATCACCAAAATCAACACCTGGAGCAACTCGATTGTTGAAATACAAATGAAGTGCAAAAAATGCTGCAGCTAACAAAATAACAAAAATAAGAAGCGAATACATCAACGCCAATGCGGAACGGTTCGCACGATGTTTCTTTGCTTTCGGCTCTACTACTCTAAATGAATCGGTTGCAGTTGAATCGGCAGGAGTTGCATTTGCATACATGCCATAAGATGTAGCATTATTGCCAAACACATTCTTCTTATTACCGGCAATATCTTCAACGATATCGTCAACAATGTCTCCAGAAGTATCTTCTTCATCGGCGACTTCGCCTAAATTATCAGCAAGAGTTCCCTCATAATTAACAGAATTATCAGCCATTTGATCTTCTACATGACTTTGAGGAACCTGCATAAAAGCAACAGTATCGTCACTAGCATCATCAGGCATATTACTAGATGTAATATTGAAGGATTCATCTCCCTCAAAATTTTGCTGTAATTCAGCCATATTCAAAACCTCTGCTCAATAATTGTATGCGACAGACACGCTTGCACAGTTTACCACTAGCGACGCACGAAATTAGTATTAGCGAAACATGAGAGCATAACTGGTTACATAACTAGCTATATAACTAGCTAAATATTTAGTACAGAATTAATGCGAATAATACACGTTAAAAAACGAGCAAAGAACAAGCAAAAGCAGCAAAATGCACAATTAACTAGCAACTAGCCGACACCTAATGAGTAACTAATAAACATCTAATACAAGCAATAAACGATATTTATAAAAACAATAAATACTACACAAATGTGTAAAAAACGTAAATATTCGCAATATGCCGCAAAATTTAGTATTGTAGAAAAAATAATGTGCAAGAATAGGAAGTATGCCAACTATGCCTATTCAAGCGACTATTGCTCTTATGATGATTGTATTCGCGCTTGTACTCGCACCATTCGTCATCATGATTGTTTCGCGCGCTTTAAAACGTCATCATTTGGCAGAAAAACTTGCTCAACGACACGGCGACTCAGTGCATTACGCATTCATACTTAATCCTTCAAAACCACAAGCGGAATCGTATCGCGAAAGTATTAAAAATTATTGCAAAGAACGCAATTTAACCTACGAAATTATTGATACACAGTTAGATAAAGATGGGCGCGAATGCGCTTTAGAAGCACTTTCAAATGGAGCTAATGTAGTAGTAGCAGTCGGCGGAGATGGCACGGTTCGTACTGTTGCGAGCGCAGTAAGCGGTAAAGGTCATGCGATGGGAATTATTCCTATTGGAACTGGCAATCTTTTTGCTAGAAATATGGGAATTCCAGTAAACGACGTGGATGCTGCGCTGCGTGTTGCAACTTCTCACGGTTCTAGGCAGGTTGACGTTGGGCGCGTAACGATTCTCGACAATCCAGAAGAAGATCATGGACACGCATTCTTAATTATTGCAGGCATTGGTTTTGACGCGTTAATGATTGACGACACTGATCCAAACTTAAAAAAGAATATTAGTTGGCTTGCTTATTTTGTCTCTGGTGTAAAGCATTTGTTTATGCCAAAATATCGCGCAACCGTTACCTTACAGCGTTCAAATGGCGACGAAAGTGTGCTAAAAGGATTGACTTTCCGCACACTTATGGCTGGAAATTGCGGTCAAATTCCTATGTTTTCGCTTATGCCAGAAGCAGCATACGACGATGGTGTGCTTGATTTTGAGATTATTGACACTTCTGGCGGTTTAATTGGTTGGGCTAATTTGTTCCGAGGAGTAATACACCAAACGCTAACAGGGCGCGCACTCCAGCAGGATTCGCTTTCTGCAGGCTCGAGAATTGACCAAACGCAAGGTTTTAGCGCAGAAGTGCAATTAGAAAAATCTGCTCCAGTGCAAGTAGACGGCGACATTTTGGGATATACGAAACATTTGCGCTTCACTGTTGACAAGCAAGCATTGTGCGTAAGAGTGCCAGAAAATAAATAAAATACAAGCGCTGTGGCAAAATAAAAAATTATGGTAGCAAAAAATGCGGGAATGCCCGCCACCCCAGAAGATCTAGTCGACGTCGACGCTTTGGTTGGCGCTTACTATGATGAAGTTCCAAATTCCAACATTCCAGAACAGCGCGTGATTTTCGGCACGTCCGGTCACCGTGGTTCTGCTTTGAAAACTTCGTTTAACGAAGCTCATATTGTGGCAATTACGCAAGCTATTGCTGAATATCGCAAGAAAGCTGGCGTAACTGGTCCTCTTTATATTGGTCGCGATACGCACGCTCTTTCTGAGCCTGCTCAAAAAACCGCTATTGAGGTTTTGGTTGCTAACGGAGTTCACGTTCGCGTGGATTCTCGCGGCGACTTCGTGCCAACTCCTGTTGTTTCTCAGGCTATTTTGACTCATAATCGCGCAGCCGACGGCACTCAGCGTTTTAGCGGCAACGGCTTGGCTGACGGCATTGTCGTCACCCCTTCGCACAACCCACCAACCGACGGTGGTTTTAAGTACGATCCTGTAACAGGCGGCCCTGCACCTGCGGAAGTAACTAACGCAATTGCAGCTCGCGCAAACGAATTGCTCGACAATTACAAGTCCGTAAAGCGCGTACCTTTCGAGGAAGCAATCAAGTCTGATTTGGTTGAAGGCTTCGATTACCGCGAACACTACGTTAGCGATTTGGCTAATGTAATCGATTTCGATGTGATTCGCTCTAGCGGCGTGCGTTTGGGAATTGACCCACTCGGCGGCGCAAGCGTAAACTACTGGCCACTTATGAACGAAAAGTACGGTTTGAACATCGGCGTTGTGCGTCCAGAAGTTGATCCAACTTGGCGATTCATGACTATTGACCACGATGGCAAGATTCGTATGGATCCAAGCTCCCCTTACGCAATGAAGGGCTTAGTTGATCAGCTTAACGCTGGCGCTTGGGATAAGTACGATTTGGTTGGCGGCACCGATCCAGATGCTGACCGCCACGGTATTGTGTGCCCTAACTGGGGCGTTATGAACCCGAACCATTACATTGCGGTATGCGTGGAGTATTTGTTCGGCGGTGCTCGTCCGGATTGGCCAAAGAATACTGCTATCGGCAAGACGCTTGTGTCTTCTTCCTTGATCGACCGCGTGGCTGCTTCTATTAACGCAAAGCTTGTGGAAGTTCCAGTTGGATTCAAGTGGTTCGTTGACCCACTCTTTAGCGGCGAAGTTGCTTTCGGCGGAGAGGAAAGCTCCGGCATGAGCTTCTTGCGCAAAGATGGTCGCGTGTGGACCACCGATAAGGATGGTTTGATTCCTGATTTACTCGCTGCGGAAATTACTGCAAAGACTGGCAAGAACCCAGCTCAGCTTCACCAGGATCAGGTTGCTCGCTTTGGCGAAAGCTGGTATAAGCGCGTCGATACGCCGACAACTCTTGAGCAAAAGCAGAAGTTCGCAGCTTTGAGCGGCAGCGACGTTGAAGCAACTAAGCTTGCTGGCGAAGATATTACCGCAAAGCTTACGGAAGCTCCTGGAAACGGCGCAAAGATTGGCGGCTTGAAGGTGACGACTAAGAACAACTGGTTCGCTGCTCGCCCATCTGGTACCGAGAATATTTACAAGGTTTACGCAGAATCCTTCGTTTCTCCAGAAGCACTTGACAAGGTGCTTGAGGAAGCTACTGCTGTAGTCGACAAGGCTTTAGCGTAACGTAATAATCTTGCGTAAATAAAGAATCTACTAATTGCGCTGGTTGCAATCTGCAGCCGGCGCATTTTTGAAAGGTTTTGTCATGATTGTTGTTTCAACAGACGGTTCCGCGCTCGGAAACCCAAACGGTTCAATGGGTTGGGCGTGGGCAGATCACATTGACGAGTCTGGTAGCTCTAACGAACACCATCACACAGGCAATGCAGATGCTGGAGGCGCAACTAATGGCACAAATCAAATTGGCGAATTATGCGCAGTTTTGGAAGCTTTACGAGCACATCCTGGAAGTGAGCCGCTCACAATCGAAAGTGATTCACAATACGCTATAAACTGCGCAACTACGTGGATTCACGGATGGAAAAAGAACGGTTGGAAAAACTCTAAAAATGAACCTGTTAAAAATGCCGAGCTGATTCGAGCAATCGACGCGGAAATTACTAAGCGCGAAGGCGCCGTAAAATTCGTGTGGGTTAAGGGTCACGCAGGAAACGAAGGAAACGAAAAAGTTGATACACTAGCGCGCGGATATGCGGAAGATTGCCGAAATGGTTTGAAGGACGGATACTTGCCTTTAGAAGGCTGGAAGTCGCTTCTTGCTTCTGAATATGCAAAAGGTACGAATGTGCCAAGTGATGCGAAAATGCTTTTAGATGGCAAAATTTCCAATGCAGAATATCATCTTGAACGCACAGTTGGCGAAGATATTAATCCTGATTTTTCTGCACAAAATAGTAAAAATGCTAGTGATCTAACTGAATCTGTAAATGAATCAGCACGCAAACAAGCGCAAGAAGCAGCATGTGAAACGAAGCCTGAACAAATGCGTGAAACAAAGCGTGAAACGTTAGAAAATAGCGAAAAAGATGCACTATCAATAGAAAATAAACAAGATATGCACCAGCAAGACGCTATAACTATTGTTCAAGAAGTTCCAAAAACAGAGCAAAATGTTACGCAAACTACATCTAAACCAGTTCAAGGATTAAGTGTTTCTGGCGTGCTGCAGTTTACTCCCCCGCCAAACACAAGCCCAAGCTTTAACGGCGAGGCGCGTTTTATTTCCGGCACAATCAACGTAAGCGGCTACGTAGAGCCCGACGGCACCTTGCATTTATCTCCAACTGCCTTCTACCTAAATCAGGCGAGTAAATAAATCATAAAAATCTGCACGCAGACTAATATGGAAATGTACGAAAATGAGGCACGCATAAAAACACAAAGCCTCTCCCGCAAATAGCGATGGAAGTTCATCGGCGAACTCGGGAATAACAAAAACAAGAAAGCAGGGATAATGGATAAAGCACAACAAGATGCGCTTAAAAAAGCAGCAGGCATTGAAGCCGCAAAGATTGTAAAGAATGGAATGATGGTTGGTCTTGGCACCGGCTCTACAGTGCGTTTCTTAGTTGACGAGCTTGGCCGCAGAGTTAAGGAAGAAGGCTTGAGCTTCACAGGAGTCACCACTTCTCGTCGCACACAAGAGCAGGCAGAGGGCTACGGCATTAAGATTCTCGACATTAACGAAGTGGATCACATTGACGTTACAATCGATGGTTCTGATGAGGTTGACAAGAATTTCAACGGAATTAAAGGCGGCGGCGCAGCTCTTCTTTGGGAAAAGATTGTGGCTATTAATTCCGACCGCATTGTGTGGATTGTTGACGCAAGCAAAGTAGTCGACACGATTGGCAAGTTCCCACTTCCTGTTGAGGTGATTCCGTTTGGCTCCGCGCAGGTGATTCGTAAGTTCGAAAAGCGCGGATATAAGCCAGTTTTGCGTCTTGATGCAGACGGCAAGGAAGTGCGCACCGACGAGAACAACTTCGTGGTTGATTTGCATATGGAGCGCATTGAGCATCCGCAGGAGTTGGCGAAAGATTTGATTGAAACTGTTGGCGTTGTGGAACACGGCTTGTTCTTGAATATGGTTGACACGGTGATTGTTGGCGATCCAAACGGTCCTCGCACGCTTACAAACCCAAATAAGTAGCGAAACTAATCGAAAAGTAGAGTCCGCAAACGCGGGCTCTACTTTTTTGTATATAAAAAGCGCCGGAAAAACCGACGCTTCAAAAAAGTCTTACGTGCCTAAACGTTCAGACACGCATCAACGCATAGTAAGAAAATTACTTGCGCTGGTGACGAGTCTTACGCAGCAGTTTGCGGTGCTTCTTCTTGCTCATCCGCTTGCGGCGCTTCTTGATGACAGAACCCATCTGAAGCCTCCATTCCTATGTAAAGTGTGCAACTTGCCTAATGTTACACCGTTTTAACGACTTTGTGGAGTGATATTACAAAGAACATCATTTTTTACAACATTTACATTGGGAATCTGTGATAAAAACGCTCTACTGCTTGCTTTGCGCCGTTCACTTCAAAAACAGCGGTATCGTTCTGCCACAATGCACTAGCCTGTGATTTATCATTTTCATCATTTCGCAACACATAGCTACCGGAAGTCTTGCCAGAAACTTGAATTTTTCCACTTGCGATATCAGAACCCTTAAGTCCATCAACTAACGCTTCATACTGCTTGTTCGCAGAATCGCGATTCGACCATTGAGCAACAGTTACAGACACTTCCCCATCTGGCTGACCAGTTGAGTACTTAACAGAATATTCCTCCAAAGGCGACGATTCAGTCCAAGTTGCACTAGGTATAGCGTCAACACGAGCGAAATCAAGTACGCTATCAGGCATAGCCTTAAGCAATGCCGTAGAAGATGCTGGCAAAGGTTTCGATGGTATAGAAGGCGTTTTAGGCATTACCATATGATTTTTGCTCGCAATATTTTCGTGATTCAATGCCCAACCTGGCCACATAAATGCTGAAATTAGAGCCAAAACCACAATTACTGCAGCTGAAGTCAACACAACTAATAACTTGCTGTGTGATGAATTATTGACACTTGAGGAATTCATATTCAACGCACCCATCTTTGAAGCATTCATACTTGAAGCATTCGATTTCGACATACTTGCATTATGTCACATCGCGATGACGCTTTTAGTACGCAAAAGCGCTTTACAATCAAAAACAAATACAAAATATGATTGTCTAATAAAGCGTATAGCGTCGAGATATGGCTAGTAAATCTACTCTTCACTATTTATGCTCCGAATGCGGTTGGAGCGGCTCAAAATGGTACGGTCGCTGCCCTGAATGTGGCGAATGGGGCACAGTGAACGAGTTTAGAGAGGCGCGAGTTAGCGGATTATCTCGTACAACACGTACATCGCGCACCTATTCACCGGATGGCATAACTACTTCTAATCGCAATATCGCACATTCAACTCTCGATTCAGCAACATCCGCACAACCAATTAATGAAATTCAAGCAGACGACGCAATGCGCATTCACACTGGTTTTAGCGAATTCGATCGCGTATTAGGCGGAGGACTTGTGCCAGGCTCCGTAACTCTTATAGCAGGAGAGCCAGGTATCGGAAAATCAACACTACTTCTAAAAACAGCAGCTTACGTATCTAAACGATCAAAAGAAAGCAACACTCCCCCTGTATTGTATATTTCCGGCGAGGAATCAGCAGCACAAGTTAAATTGCGCGCGTCTAGAATTAACGCTGTAAACGATTATTTATTACTTGCAACAACAGGCGATCTTGACACTGTATTAGATCTTATTGAAACGCATCACCCTACTCTTGCTATTGTCGATTCTGCACAAACGATTTCCGCACAAGAAGTAGATGGCATTACAGGCGGTTCTACACAAGTTAGAGAAGTTGCGAGCGCACTTATAGACGTCGCTAAAACTAACAATATTCCGATACTTTTAGTTGGGCACGTTACAAAAGATGGTTCAATAGCAGGGCCGCGTACGCTTGAGCATTTAGTAGACACAGTATGTCAATTTGAGGGCGATACACAAACAGCGCTACGCATGCTAAGAGCTGTAAAGAATCGCTTTGGGCCTACAGACGAAGTTGGCTGCTTCGATATGAGCGGTGAAGGAATTGAGGAAGTGCCGGATCCTTCCGGACTGTTTTTGTCTTCTACAGAAAACGATAATCAAAGTAAAAATGCGCAAGATGGCACAAACGACGGAACTTGCGTCACTTTTACACTTGAAGGACACAGAAGTCTGCCGATTGAAATACAAGCACTTGTAACGCAATCGGCTCTGCCCACCCCTCGCCGTGCAGTTTCTGGTGTTGATTCTAACCGTCTTGCAATGCTTACAGCAGTTTTGTATCGTCACGGAAACGTTAATTTGCTTGCAAAAGATTTGTACGTATCTACTATTGCAGGAGCGTTGGCAAAAGAGCCGTCTTGCGACTTGGCAATCGTAGCAGCTTTAGCTAGCGCTGCTGCCGGGAAAGCAGTAACTCCTAAAACTTGCGCAATTGGCGAGATGAGCTTAACCGGTCAAGTTCGCCCAGTGCCAAGAATAGAGCCGCGATTGCGCGAGGCTGCGCGAATAGGATATAAGCGCGCAATAGTTTGCCATATGCGGAAAAGCGTTAGTATTCCAGGATTAGAAATTATTGAAGTTAGTACAGTGCGAGAAGCGTTAAAAGCACTTGGGCTATAAGCTAAACGCAGCTAGCAAAAATAATCGCAACTAAAAACAACTAAGCGCAAATATCAAAATCAGACTTCAGCTTCAGCATCTGTAATCTCGCGCACTTGCTCAACATTAGCTTTGAGCATATCTTTTAGCGCGTCAACTGAGTCAAAAGCCTGTTGCGGACGCAAGAAACTAGCAAACTCAATGCAAACGCGATGCCCGTACAAGTCTTTCCAATCGTCGAACAATCCGTAAGCTTCAACAGTGCGCTCTGCATCTTCTTCGCCATCTTTATTAAATGTTGGCTTAGTTCCAATAGAAATCGCAGCAGGCCAACGCCACGGAGAATGAACGCCTAAATGAAGCTCATCACGACGCAAAACACTCACATCTGGAACAGCATTTTTCGATGGTCTGACATCGTTCTTATTGTCAGCATCTAAATCAACAACCCAGCCTGCATACACGCCATCAACTGGCACATAGCCTTCAATTTTTTCGCCAAGATTTACTGTTGGGAATCCAATCTCGCGCCCACGCTCGTCTCCATGAACTACTGTTCCTTCAACGCGATGCGGCTGATCCAAAATTTCACGCGCTTCTTTGACTCGACCAGTAGCCAACATCCAGCGCACATTTGTAGAACTCCAAGCACGCACTTTCTTATTTGGCATGCTCTTACTCCAAGCACGATATTCAGCTTTATTCATGCCCTCAGAAGGATCTTTAGGATCTCCAGGCTCCTGTGGAACTTCACGAACAATAGGATCAGGCACGCGAACGTCATCTGGACCCAAATCCTCTACTTCAATAAGCTCAAAAACTCCAGTTGCTTGAGACAACTCACGAATTGCTTTGATATCACCAGCACGACGAGCACCAAGCGCAGCATCAGAGCCAAGAACTAATGCTCGCATACCAAGCTTTCCAACGAGCTGACCTAAGAAGAAACGGTACGATTTTGCAGCAAAAGCAAGGCTGTAGCGCACAATCACAACATGATCAACATCCAACTGTGACATCACGCGCAAACGTTGACGCACGCTTGTAAGAGCATCCGGATCGCCCGGAAGTTTAGAATTAACGTCGCCAAAATCATCGTATAAATCAGGATTAGCATGCACTACGCTTGGACGCGGATCAAACATAATCACTACTGAAAACGCTCCATGACGATGCGCAAGATCCACAGTACGACGAATAACCTCGCGATGACCTTTGTGCATACCGTCGAATACGCCAATGGTAACAACCGCTTTACGCTCTGCACTTAACGTTGGCCAATTAATCATGCCGTTGGCATCTGGTCGAATGTCGATGACCTTCATGATATCCTTACTATCCGCGTTCAAGCATTACTCAAGCAAACTACGCAAAATACGCAAAATACGCAATTCGTTATTTTAAATACTTATCTAGTTTACCAGTCTTCTCGCTTGCCGGAAATACCACAATTGGTTTGATTTGATTACTTTTTATATTTTTTGTCAATTCAACTACTGCAACAACGTCACATTCCTCAGTATTTGCGTTTGAAACGTACGCTATTGCAGGATAATTTTCGTAATTTATGCCAGATTTAAGCTCAATCCAGCGCCCAAAACGTAAGTCTTTAGCTTGATTCTCATCAATGCTTAAAGTTGGAAGCGAATGCGAAGCTGCATCCATCATATTTAAGCAAATTTTAGGAAGCATATTATTTGCGTCAAAATCGTCACTAGGAACTGCTTTTGAGCGATGCTGCAATACTCCATTGCGATCAGTAAATTCTCGCATTTGCGAGCGAAGTTTAAGAACTCGCGAATCAGTAACCGAAAAATCACCAACGCTAGTGCGACGAAGCTGAGTAAGATGTCCACCAACTCCTAGTAAGCGACCTAAATCACGAGCTAAAGCGCGAATATATGTTCCACTACTGCAAGAAACTTTTGCAGATATATCGCATACGAGTTTCCCACTCACTCCCCTAGCAATTCGAGGATTACTCACTGAAAAATCACTAACAAATATCTCTCTAGGAGCAATCTCTACTGATTTTCCTTCGCGCGCTAAATCATAAGCGCGTTGACCATTAATTTTAATAGCAGAAAAAGCAGTAGGAGCTTGCATAATTTTGCCTACTAAATTTTCGCTAACAACTTGCTTAATTCGCTCAAAAGACAGTGACTTTTCAAAAGACATGTCTTTATTAGCGACGTGAACCCCCGGACCTATATTTAATGCGTCATCCGGAAGAATTTCACCTTCTGCATCATCAGTAGTAGTTGCTTCTCCTAAGCGGATTACTGCTTCATAGGTTTTATCATGCCCCAACATGTAATTTAAAAGTCGCGTTGCGTTGCCAAAACCTATGATTAGCAATCCTGTTGCCATAGGATCAAGCGTTCCTGCGTGCCCAACTCGTTTTGTATGCAACAAATGACGAGCGCATGCAACAATATCGTGACTTGTAACGCCCTGAGGCTTATCTACAAGCAGTAATCCTGAATCTGGTATGCACATAAGTTAAATCTAGCTACTATACGATTCACATTGAGTTTGCTTTGAGATTTAATTGTTGTCAGACGATTCAGACGTGTCTTCAAAGTCGCCCTCTTCAAAGTCATCGTCGTCGTCAAAATCGTCGTCGTCATCGAAATCATCGTCAGATTCTTCAACTTCGCGTGGCTTCTTATACGGATCGACATCGCCAGCATACTTAGCATTTTCACGCAACTTAGCTAATTCTTCATCACGATGACGAGCTGCAACAAGAATATCCTCAATTTCGTGCGCTTCAGACGGCACTTCGTCATAAATAAATTGCAATTGAGGAGTCAAACGCAATCCAGCTTTTGCACCGACCAAAGAGCGCAGTCGACCGTGAGCCTGCTGCAAAGCTTGTGCTGCACGCTGACGCTCGCCCTGCTCTTTGCCTTCGTGACCAAGTTGAGTCCAGTAAACCTTTGCAATTTGCAAATCGTTCGTAACGCGCACTTCCGTAATAGTTACACTCGCCAAACGCTTATCATGCAAATGCGATTCCATATTGGAAGCGATTACGCGCTGAATTAATGCTGCAATACGTGCAGCTCTAGGATTCGTTCCTGCCATAATTACTTGCGCTCAATCTGCTTCATTTCAAAGGTTTCGATTATATCGCCAAGCTCAATGTCATTAAAGCTGCCGAGATTAATACCAGCTTCATAACCTTCGCTAACGGATTGCACGTCATCCTTAAACCTACGCAAGCTGGAAATCTCCAAGTCGTTGACTGTAGCAACGCCGTCGCGCAAAATACGGCACTTCGTACCGCGCTTGACTTCGCCATCTTGAACCATAACACCAGCAATATTGCCGAACTTGGAAGAACGGAAGATTTCGCGAATCTCAGAGTGAGAAGTGACAACCTCTTCAAATTCTGGCTTAAGCATACCCTTCAAAGCAGCTTCGATATCTTCGATTGCCTTGTAAATAACCGAGTAGTACTTAACTTCCACGCCTTCACGCTCAGCCAAATCAGCAACCTGACGGTTTGGACGCACGTTGAATCCAATAATCACAGCCTTATCGACAGTTGCCAAGTTCACATCATTCTGAGTAATTGCACCAACACCGCGGTGAATAACCTGGATGCCAACTTCCTCAGAGACCTCAATCTTCATCAAGGAATCTTCCAAAGCTTCAACAGAACCAGAAGAATCGCCCTTAATAACGATGTTCAGCATGTCAACTTCAGACTTAGCGAACTGTTCCTTAAGGCTTTCAAGAGACACAACCTTGCGACGCTTAGCAAGCTGAGCTGCACGCTCTGTAGCTGCGCGCTTTTCAGCAATTTGACGAGCAGAACGGTCGTCCGAAGTAACCAAGAACAAGTCGCCAGCGGTTGGAACAGAGGTCAAACCAAGCACCTGAACAGGAGTGGAAGGAGCCGCATCCTGCAAATGCTTGCCGTTCTCGTCGAGCATAGCGCGCACACGACCATAAGAAGTGCCAGCAACAATAGAATCACCGACGTGAAGAGTACCTTGCTGCACAAGAACAGTAGCAACAGCACCACGACCCTTATCGAGTCGAGCTTCGATAGTTGCACCGCGAGCATCCATATTTGGATTTGCTTTAGGATCAAGCTCAGCGTCAGCAGTCAACAACACAGCTTCAAGAAGCTTATCGACGTTCGTGCCCTGCTTTGCAGAAATATCCACAAACATGGTGTCTCCACCGTAATCTTCAGCAACTAAACCGTATTCTGTAAGCTGACCGCGAACCTTATCTGGGTTAGCATCTTCAACATCAATCTTGTTCACAGCCACAACAATTGGCACATGAGCAGCTTGAGCGTGGTTAATAGCTTCAACAGTCTGAGGCATCACGCCGTCGTCTGCTGCAACAACAAGAATTGCAACGTCTGTAAGCTCAGCACCGCGAGCACGCATAGCAGTAAACGCTTCGTGGCCTGGAGTATCGAGGAACGTAATCTTACGAGGCTTTCCTTCAAGATTTACAGTTACTTGATAAGCACCGATGCGCTGAGTAATGCCACCTGCTTCGCGATCGATAACATTCGACTTACGAATGGTATCAAGCAAGCGAGTTTTACCGTGATCGACGTGACCCATAACTGTTACTACAGGCGGACGAGACTGCAAATCGTCATCTTCTTGCAGCTCTTCTTCGTCCAAATCGATGTCAAACTGCTGCAAAAGCTCTTTATCTTCTTCTTCAGCAGAAACAATGCTGATATTCCAGCCAATTTCTTCACCCAAAATTTGGAATGTCGACTCATCCAAAGATTGTGTAGCTGTTGCCATCTCACCCAAGTGGAAGAGAACAGTTACCAAAGCTGCTGGATTTACATCGATCTTTTCTGCCAAATCAGAAAGAGTTGCGCCTTGACGCAAGCGAATCGTAGCGCCGTTACCAGAAGGAATACGCACACCGCCAATCACTGGTGCTTTAAGCTCTTCGTATTCACGACGTTTCGCTAAGCGATTCTTACGAGCCTTAGAAGATTTACCACCTTGACGACCGAATGCGCCTGCAGCTCCTGCACGACCGCGACCGCCACTACGCGATGGACCACCATTAGGTGCGCCCGCTGCAGCAGCCTGGAAACTAGCTCCTTGAGACGCAAAACGAGATTCTGCAGATGGGCGAGAAGATGCACCGGAGCCTGCACCTGCGCCACCTTGACCGCGACGCTGACCCGACCACTGCGATGAGCGTGCGCCACCTTGACCAGAGCGACCGCCACGTGAGCGACCACCGCGTTCTGCACGTTCACCACGCGAACCTTGAGCTCCAGAGCCACCTTGACCCGGACGACCACCGCGGCCATTTTCAGCGCCAGGACGAGACATCGGATGAGGACGTGGAATATCTCCAGGTGTAGGAGCACGCATACCTTGCTTACGGCTAAACGGATTATTACCAGGACGTGGAGCAGATGCACCTGCACCTTGTGCATTCTGGTGCGGACGAGGGCGAGGAGGCATCTGTGAACGATCTGAGTGAGATTGACCTTGAGCTTGCTGTCGCGATTCGCCGCGATTATCATTGCGGCGATCATTTTTTCTATTTTCGCCGGCAGACGCATTAGAACGCGAAGTATTGTTTGAACGAGTATGATTTGCACCCGGCTTTGGAGCAAAATGAGAAGCTGTGTTATGCACAGGCTGGTTAGCAGAAGAGCCAGCTACAGAATCACTGTGTGACGAATCTTTAGCTTGAGGTTTAGCCTGCGGCTTAGCTTGAGGCTTAGCTTTTGGCGCAGCAGGCTTACTTGCACTAGATGCCTTTTCGGACTTATTTCCGTCAGATGCTAACGCTGTTTGCAAACGACGGACTACTGGAGCCTCAACTGTTGAAGAAGCAGACTTAACAAATTCACCCATGCTCTTCAAACGCTCCAACACGGTTTTACTGTCTACACCAAATTCTTTGGCCAGTTCATACACGCGCTTTTTAACCACTCAGTGTTCTCCTCTGTCTGTGGCAGCGCTAGTACACGCGACCACTTTACATTATTGCGAGCTTATTATTTATTATCGTGCGATATATCATCGTGCGACCATGATCTTATACCTCGTCTCCCGCCGGACGATGGCGATTGCCTTTCGCCCAGATTCCAGCTTTTAGCATACTCGAAACGTTGGATTGGCTCGAGTGTCGCCAAACGCTGCACGAGAGACTACTTTATTTGCACACCACTAGCAAAATAAACAATCAAGAAGTGCTAAACATTGCGGAAATATCAATCTAAAAAATATTTAGCACTTCTCAATTAACAATCTATTCAGCAGCAGATGCGTTATTATTCAAATCAACTGAAGCAGGCTGAGCATTTTGTGCTTGAGCTGCAGCAACCTTCTTAGCATGCTCTTCCGCAGACTCAATACCAATCTTCCAACCAGTCAACTTTGCAGCCAAACGAGCGTTCTGACCTTCTTTACCAATAGCAAGAGAAAGCTGAGCATCATGAATAAAAGCAACTGCAGTTTGATTCTTTTCACTCACTACTTGCACTTGTGTAGCAGTAGCAGGCGAAAGAGCAGCAGCAACAAACTTTGCTGGATCAGACGACCAATCCACAATATCAATCTTCTCTTGACCCAAGTTTTCCATTACAGCACGCACGCGTGAACCGCCAGGACCAATTAAAGCACCCTTTGGATTCACACCTTCAGTATTAGCTCTAACAGCAATCTTTGTGCGAGCACCGGCTTCACGCGCAATCGACATAATAGAAACTGCTCCAGAAACAAGTTCCGGCACTTCTCGCTCAAAAAGACGACGAACTAATTCAGGATGTGAACGTGAAACAACAATTTCTGGACCACGCAGACCGCGAGCAACATTTACAACATATACGCGAATACGCTCGCCATGGCGGTAACGTTCACCTGGAACCTGCTCGCGACGCGGCAAAATAGCTTCAACGTCTCCAACAGCAACGTGGATGTTAGTGTTATCTTTTGCGTCTTGTTGAATGATGCCGTTAATAAGCTTGCCTTTTTGACCAGAAAACGCACCAAATACGCGGTCATCTTCAGCTTTACGGAAAATTTGACTAATAACTTGACGAGCCGTCGCAGCAGCTAAACGACCAAAATCACGTGGAGTATCGTCATACTCCTCTCCCAGCGTTGGGGCTGGATACGGGTTATCTTCAGTAGGTTTACCAGGAATTTCATCCCTAGCCCACACAGTGAACGAACCTGCACGTTCGTCCAATTCAACTCGCACATGCTTTGCAGGATGAGCGGTTTTCATATACGCAAGACGCAAGGCCTCGGCGAGCGCCTCGTCCAGCTCCTCGGCATTAATCCCCTGCTGTGCCGCAAGCTGATGCATTCCCGCCAAATCCAATTCCATCGCGCACGTCCTCTCGTTATAACGCATTAATTTATGATTATTAATTGTAACTATTAGAGCACACTTATTTTTTTCTTCTAACAACAGTTAGCTTTAATTGTTACAGACTTAGAACAAATACCAAATTAATAAATCGATATTGGTCACAGTCAGTGGCTATTTTAGTAGATTATGCAGACACTTTATGTTTTGTTAAATGATATGCACAAACAAGTAAAACGCAGTATTGCCAGAGCACTCGTGCTTCTTATATGCGTTTTAATATCTCCACTCTTAACCGCTTGCGGAACATTGCAAAACATTCATGTCGAGCATACAGTTCACACAGCAGCTCCAGAAAATGCATGTGCTAAAGCATACAGGCTTGCGCAAAAAAGGCAGCGCGAAATCAAAAAGAACCAGAATAACACATCCCTTAAGGATTTTGAAACCGCAGCGAAATATTGGAAAACTGTCGCTCAGCAATGCCCAGGAAGATTAAGCGAAAGCATTGTATACAGCACGCAAGCTCAATGGGAAATGCTTTCAAAGAAAAATAGTGACGAAAATTCAAATAATGTAAGCAATAAAAGCGGAAACGAAAGCTCAGAAAATACAAAAACTACAACAGCGCAACAAATGGAGCACGATTCATACGCGAATCTTATCGAAGTAATAAATCATTACAAAAACTTCAAATGGACACATCAGCCCTTGGCTCAAGCTGCAGAAGCTGAAGACAAACTTGCTTTTATTTTACAGACACTAGCAGCGCGAAAAGAGCAAAATATTGCATTGGAATACAGCGATATGGCGTCGACAAATGCTCAAACTCTTATGCGAGCTGCAGGAGAAGGAACAGACTTGCGCAAAAAAGTTTACGATATTCCTCAAGAGACGTTAGAAAGCGGAAAAACACATGATTCAGTAAACGGAAAAGATCTGCCGATTACCGCTATAGCTTACATGGATTGCGCTAGAGAAGAACTAGCTGCTTTTAATCAAATAATAACGATTACGTCAAAAAATAATAATGCATCCGAGAATAACGTTACTGCAAAAAGCGATGATAACGATTCTGTAATGCGCGCCCAACAAACTCTTAAAAATGCAATTGTGCAATTAATCACATCTAGACTGTTAAGAGCTTATGAGCTTGGGTATCCTACTGATGCAAAACTTATTTTGAAGTAAAACTTAAACTTAGTGCTTTTAGCCTATACGGCATTCCCCTTTACACACAAAACAGGACTTGACTTCAAACGCGAGATAAGTTGCGCACGTTTGGAGCAATTTCCAAAACAAAACGCTCCAAACGCGAGAGAAAGTTCGCGCGGATTACGCGCTTGCTGCTGAGCTTGCGCGGAAATACACTAGTCTGCCCTGCCTGCGTCTTTATTGACGCAAGCTCGGCGAATTAAAAAAGCCTAAAGCAATTTACAGCTTTAGGCTTGGTTAATTCGCGGATGAAGCGAGATTCGAACTCGCGGAGGAGTTTACCCTCACACGCTTTCGAGGCGTGCTCCTTAGACCGCTCGGACATTCATCCACTTGCGATTTGTCGCACTGCAAGCGCGCACAAACGCAACTTTTCAATTGTAAACCATGCCGCGAATATAAAATCCATGGTGCGTTGAAACGTTATAACTCAGACGAATCACGGCGAGCGCGAATTTTTTCAGCGCGAGAAGCAAGCTCCTCATCAGGAGGATAAGCTACATATTCCAATGTCAATCCATGAGGATCAATTGGACCCGTCGAGCCTTCACGAAGAGGAACATTAATCTTTTCCTCAAACCAATCAAGAGAACGCTTTCCACAACCAATTTGCACACAAGCTTGCACAAGAGAACGCACCATATTGTGCGCAAAAGCATCAGCGACAATAGTAAATTCAAGCAAACTTTGTTCAATAGGAAGAACAAATCCAGTACTATTCTGCGCATCCTTTGACCCAACTCTGTGCCATCGAGCCTGCTTAACTTTGCGAATAGTAGTTCCGCCAGGATTCGGCTTAGCAAATGAGCCAAAATCATGCAAACCAACCATAAGACGCGCAGCCTGATTCATAGCATCAATATCAAGCTCTGAATCAAAACGCAAAACAAAGCCGCGCATACGAGGATCATATTTAGCTTTGCAATACCCATCAGCAATACGATACACATATGTGCGCTCTAGCGCAGAAAATCTAGCATCAAAGCCATAAGGCGCAACACTAACCTTGTGTATAACAATATCCTGCGCAAGAACGTGCCTCAGCCTATACTCCAACGCACTAACACCATCTAAACCAGTATGCCCTATGCAACGTTGCAATGTTTCATCTGAAATATCTAAATGACACACTTGATGAGATGCGTGAACGCCAGTATCCGTACGACCAGCAACAGTAAGACGCAACGATTCAGTAGGATCATTTTCCGGGACACGCAAAACCATATGCAATGCTGCTTCAATATCACCTTGAACAGTGCGCAAAGTAGGCTGCTTAGCCCAACCATAAAATCCGCCGCCGTCATAAGCCAAATCCAAGCGAAGTCGCATTTAAAAACCTTTCCAAACAGACTTTACACTAGCTTTTCTTATCCGAACCGCCCACAAGCGCAAAAGCGCTCATAACACTACGAATCAGCTCATGAGTCTTTGAATCCATATGCATCGCAACCTTCAATAATTTAGGAACAACTTCCGACCAATGCAAAGACATTTCATCAAAAGTTGGGTAACCCAAATTACTAAAAATCTTATAAACAGCGTCAATCCTGCGCTTGCGCTCTTCAAACGGCAAATTCATCATCCACTCGTTCGCTGCCTTAGAAACTGCCAGCGCGCGCGGCGTTACGCAATCGCAGTAATCAAAATCGCCATTCTTAACTTGCCAATACATGCCAAAATGTTGCATTAAGCCAATAGAATCGGCAGTCGTGACTTTATACGGCACCCCAGTATCCATAATCAGTCCAATAAAAGCAGACTGCGGAACTACTTTTTCAATACGACTTGAAACATTCGCAAAAACGCTTGTATCCACTACATCAGACGCAAAACCAGGGCCGTCCATAGAATAAATTTTTGATACAAGGTCACCTAGTTTTTGACTTGTAGCATCTAAGCGCATAGCCGCATAAGCAGCCATGTTCCCACCTTTTGAATGACCGACAACAATAATATTTGAATTATTATTTTGCAAGTCTACGGAAGATTTTGAAAAGCGGGCAAAAAGTTTGTTCGCAAAAAGTTTATTAAAGAAGTTTTTATTAGAATAACGTTTGCTATATCTTTGCGCTACAGAAGTCAAATATTCAGCAGCAGATTCTTGCGCTGGCACTGGGCAGCGGAAAGCCATGTTGAAATCTTCTTTCCACCCAACAAGCGTATTATCAGTGCCACGATACGCAACAACAAGAGTATGAGGATTATCAATCCCCTCGCAATTGCTAAGATCAAAAGTAACTCCAGCAAACTGCTGTTCTAATGATTCGTCAATATTTGATTCATCAAACCTCTCAAGATACTCCCCTACGCGAATTCCCCTATACCTAGGGCTGGAAGCGACAGCAAGAAGCAGCTTCCTACGGAATTTATCTACTTTAGGAGCCCCAGAAGCAAACATTGACGAATAGTCTTCTATTCTAAGCAATTCGTTAATAGATACAGTCGAAATATTCTTTGGATTATCGCAATATTTTGGCACGGAAGTTGGCATATTTATATAAGATAGCTCGCACAAAATCAGCGCATCCACGGCATTAAACTTGCGCTGAGCGAAGGTAGAGAAATCGTTGCGCAACAAATCAATAATATTCGGCATAACTTAATAATAATACAAATAAAAAACGAGCCGAGGAACTAACCTCGACTCGTCTTAGCAATTCTTTAAGAAGCGATTAAACGCTTGCTTTAAGATTCACTTTACCGATGCGTAAAGCTGGAATATAAACTACTCGGCAGCTTCTTCTTTAGCTGCAACCTTAGTAGCTGCTTCAGCTTCCTTCACAACAGCCTTCTTTGGGCTTACTGGCTCAGTCACGAGCTCAATAATTGCCTGAGGAGCGGTATCACCACGACGTGGAGCAATCTTCACGATGCGGGTGTAACCACCTTCACGCTGCTTCATCTGCTCAGCAATCTGAGTGAAAAGCACGTGAACCACGGACTTGTTGCGAATTACACGCAACACACGACGACGCGAATGTAAATCGCCACGCTTAGCGAATGAAATCAAACGCTCAGCAAGCGGACGAAGACGCTTTGCCTTTGGCAACGTCGTTACGATACGACCGTGCTGGAAGAGGCTGGTCGCCATATTGGCCAGCATCAGGCGCTCATGAGCCGGGCTAGAAGCCAGACGAGGGCCTTGTTTCGGTGTAGGCATTATTACTCCTTATTGTCGCATCGCTCAGGTGGGCATCAACCCGAACATCCGAACGTTACGACGATTGCAGGCGGAACTTACTCGTCTTCAGGCGAGAAGAAAGTGCCACCTTCGAGATTATTGGCGTCGAAGCCAATCGGTGAAGCCTTCAAAGACAGACCCATTGCCTGCAACTTCTCTTTAACTTCATCGATGGATTTCATGCCGAAATTACGAATATCGAGCAAATCCTGCTCAGTGTGAACTACCAGTTCGCCGACTGTATGAATACCCTCACGCTTCAAGCAATTATAGCTACGCTGAGTAAAATTCATATCTTCAATCGGTATAGCCAACTGAGAATCAGCTTCATCATGAGTTGGCGCTGGACCAACTTCAACACCTTCAGCATCAACGTTAAGCTCACGGCAAAGACCGAAAAGCTCAACTAAAGTCGAGCCTGCAGATGCAACTGCATCACGCGGTGTAATAGCTGGCTTGGTTTCCACATCCAGGATGAGCTTATCGAAGTCCGTGCGCTGTTCCACGCGGGTAGCTTCGACCTTATAGCTCACCTTCAAAACTGGTGAGTAGATCGAATCCACAGGAATGCGGCCGATTTCGCTGTTCTCCTGCTTGTTCATCTGAGCTGGCACGTAGCCGCGACCGCGTTCAACAGTAAACTCAATTTCAAGTTCACCATCTTCTGCGAGTGTAGCAATATGCAAGTCAGGGTTAGCAATAGTAACACCGGCTGGAGGAGTAATATCTCCAGCAGTGGCTTCACCTTTACCATTCTTGCGCAAATACATCACTACAGGCTCGTCGTACTCACTCGTGAGCACGATGCCCTTGATGTTCAGCAGAATTTCAGTGACATCTTCTTCAACACCTGGCAGAGTCGTAAACTCATGCAGAGCTCCAGAGATGCGAACCGAAGTAACGGCAGCACCTGGAATAGAGCTTAACAAGGTACGACGCAGCGAATTGCCGAGAGTGTAGCCAAAACCTGGTTCCAGCGGCTCAATAGTAAAGCGAGAACGCTGGGGATTCAGTGATTCCTCGGTAAGTGTCGGACGCTGTGCGATAAGCACTTTGGTATCCTTTCAGCTTCTGGTCGGTGGTGCACTCGCCGCCCATAAGCGGGTTGGATGGATGGATTCGTAAGAGTGCTCAGACGCGGCGACGCTTTGGTGGACGTACGCCGTTATGCGCTTGCGGGGTAACGTCGGTAATAGAACCAACTTCGAGACCCGCGGACTGGAGGGAACGGATAGCGGTTTCACGACCGGAACCTGGACCCTTAACAAACACGTCGACCTTCTTGAGGCCATGCTCCATTGCCTTGCGTGCGGCAGACTCAGCAGCCATACCTGCAGCGTAAGGAGTCGACTTACGGGAACCCTTAAAGCCGACATCACCGCCGGAAGCCCAAGAAAGGACTGCACCGGATGGATCGGTAATGGAGATAATCGTGTTATTGAATGTTGATTTAATATGCGCCTGCCCAACCGGCACCGACTTGCGGTCCCGGCGACGCGGCTTGCGCGAGGCTTGCTTTGCAGCTGCCATTGACCCTCGTTTCCTAATGACGAATGAGTTGGTATGTCTAGACGATGGAAATATATCCGTGGCCTAGAGCCGACCACCGACTACTATCGGGTGGCCTTCTTCTTCCCGGCGACAGTACGCTTCGGACCCTTGCGAGTACGAGCATTAGTCTTGGTACGCTGACCACGCACAGGAAGACCCTTGCGATGACGCTGGCCTTGATAGCAGTTGATCTGAATCTTACGACGGATGTCAGCGTCGATCTCACGACGCAAATCGCCTTCAATCTTGTAATTGGCCTCAAGATAATCACGCAAGGTGATCAGCTGTTCATCCGTAAGATCCTTGACGCGAGTGTCCGGATTAACACCGGTCGCGGCAAGCGTTTCCTTAGCGCGAGTACGACCAACACCAAAAATGTAGGTGAGGGCAATCTCAATGCGCTTCTCATTGGGAATATCTACTCCGGCAAGACGTGCCATTGTAATTCCTTTACTGTTACGCAGGTCGTGCACCAAGTCTTCCGCATTAATAGAAATTAAATGCGGCCTGGGCCTGCGCACCCAGGGTTCAGCTTCTGCTGTGACTTAGCGCCTTATTCTTTGTATTCCGCGATGGAAATCTGCTCAGCCCTGACGCTGCTTATGACGTGGGTTAATGCAGATCACCATGACGCGGCCGTGACGGCGGATCACGCGGCAGTTTTCGCAGATCCTCTTCACGCTAGGGCTGACCTTCATGGTTTTCCTTTGCTTGTACCTTACTTATAACGGTACGTAATACGCCCACGATTCAGATCGTAAGGGCTCATCTCTAGCACTACACGATCCTGAGGAAGAATGCGAATATAATTTTTACGCATCTTACCAGAGATCGTAGCTAAAACAATGTGCTCATTCTCAAGCTGAACGCGAAACATCGCATTTGGTAGTGCTTCTACTACCGTGCCTTCGACTTCAATCACACCGTCTTTTGCCATGAGCCTCGTTCCGTTCCTTGGGCATACTACTTTGCGCATCCGAAGACACGCCAATCTTCTATAATACAGTAAATGCGTCCCATTCAACACTCGGCGTGTCGAATAGAACGCATCTTACTTTTTAAATTTAAAAACGCACTACTTAATTAAGTGATTCAACAATGCGATTATTGATTTCCTTAATATCTCCAACGCCATCTACTTCAACCAACTGACCGCGGCTATCATAAATATCAAGCAATGGAGCTGTTTCTTTCTCATACGTTTCCAAACGCTTAGCAATTACTTCTGGAGTATCGTCAGAACGGCCTTGCTCCACTGCACGCTTTTGCATGCGTTCGAGCAAAACATCGCGCTCAGCCTCGAGAGCCACAACGTGATCAAGAGGAGTGCCAAGCTCTTCCAACATACGATCTAAAGCTTGAACCTGAGAAGCGTTGCGAGGATAACCGTCGAGAATCCAACCACTCTTTGCATCATCTTGAGCAAGACGATCCTTAACAATGTTGTTAGTTAGCTCATCTGGAACCAACTCGCCCTTGTCAAGATATCCCTGAACCTGTTTTCCAAGCTCAGTATGATTCTTAAGGTTATAGCGGAAAATATCACCAGTAGAAATCGCTGGAATGCCATAATGCTCACTTAACAAAGCGGCCTGAGTGCCTTTTCCAACGCCCTGTGGACCCATAATTAGTAATCGCATATTCATCTCCTTGGCTCGCTAACTGTAGTTACTTAGATACTTGCTTTTGCTCATCATGCTTGAACAAGAAACCAGCATACTGGAATTGTTCAGTCTGAGCCTTTGCTTGACGCAACGTATCCAAACCAACGCCAGCAATAATCAAAATTGTTGTACCACCGAATGGCAATTTTGTATTCAAATGCAAAGCCATAATCAAAACGGTAGGAATCAATGCAACAAAGAGCAAATAAATAGCACCGACAGTATTCAACCTGTTCATAACATAGCTAAGATAATGACTTGTAGCACTACCAGCACGAATACCTGGTATGAAGCCACCATACTCTTTCATGTTATCTGCAGTCTCATCAGGATTAAAAGTAATCTCTGTGTAGAAGAAGCAGAAGAACACAATCATTACTGTGTAAAACGCAATATACCAAGCAGAAGTGGAATTAGCCAAATTAGCTTCAATCCAATTCACCCAAGCCTTGCTCTTATCTCCAAACTGGGCAATAAGAGTAGGAACAGCAAGAATTGACGAAGCAAAGATTGGTGGAATAACACCACTCATATTCACCTTTAATGGCAAATAAGTCGAAGAGCCACCATACATTTTTCGGCCAATCATGCGGCGCGTATACTGCACAGGAATACGACGTTGAGCAAGCTCAACAAAGTCAACAAATATGAGGATAACAATCAAAACGCCACCAACAATAGCGAACTTATTCCAATCGCCATTAGAACCGTTGGTGCCCCAACCAATTTCCCAAAGCTTTGGCAAGAAGCCAGAGCAAATAGACATAAAGATTAAGACAGACATGCCTTGACCGATACCCTTATCGGTGATGAGTTCTGCCATCCACATAATAAGACCAGTACCGCCAGTCATGATCAAAACCATGACAATAAGGCTCCACATGCTTCCGTCTGGAATAATATTATTTCCGCACTGATAATTAAACAAAGCACCCGTACGTGCTGTTACCAAAATCGTAGTAGATTGCAAAATTGCCAATCCAATAGTTAGATAACGCGTGTACTGCGTAAGCTTTGTTTCTCCAGACTGACCTTCCTTATGAAGAGCTTCAAAGCGAGGAATAACCACGCGCAAAAGCTGAATCACAATGGAAGCAGTGATGTAAGGCATAACTCCCAAAGCAAAAATAGAAAGCTGCAACAGCGAGCCACCTGAGAACAAGTTAACTAACCCAATAAAGTTCTCGCTCGATGAAGCTAATTTAACAGTGCAAGCATGCACAACTTTATAGTCCACACCCGGAATCGGAATAAATGAACCAATACGATAAATAATTATCATAGCGAAGACGAAGAGGATCTTGTTCCTCAACTCCTTCGTCCTGAAGGCCTGGATTAACGTTTTCACCTGGGTCTTCCTCCCTTTTTTCGCGCACTCCTAGGCGCAACAGTGCAAAAAACAAACTCTGAGGCAATAGTTTAACCCACGGTACCTACTGAAATAGGTTATTGGTGAGTTTTGGTGATAAAAATAGTCCCTCTAGACAATGCTAGAGGGACTATCACAGATTTATAACTGCATCAAGCTTTAAGTAGCCTTTAACTACTCTTCGCTGATGGAGCCGCCGGCAGCCTCAACCTTTGCCTTAGCAGAAGCAGAAGCTTTCATACCCTTAAGAGTCAAGGCAACAGTCAATTCACCATCACCAAGAACCTTTACAGGATAGCCATCACGTACAGCGCCCTTAGTAATAAGGTCAGCTACAGTAACCTCGCCACCCTTTGGGAAAAGTTCAGCAAGATCTGCAACGTTGACGACTTGGAATTCCTTCTTGAAAGGACTCTTGAAGCCACGCAACTTAGGCAAGCGCATGTACAGTGGGAGCTGGCCACCTTCGAAGCCAGGACGAACCTGATAACGCTTCTTTGTGCCCTTATCACCACGACCTGAGGTCTTACCCTTAGAGCCTTCACCACGACCTACACGGATGCGATCCTTCTTAGCTCCTGGAGCTGGACGCAACGTGTGCATATGCAGCATTGGTTCTTCGTTAGCCATAATCAGTCGACCTCCTCGACGCTCACCAAGTGGCGAACGGCCATAACCAAGCCACGATTGACGGGGGTGTCCTCGCGAACTACGCTGTGACCAATCTTATGAAGGCCGAGCGTATGAACATTCGCGCGCTGGCGCTCAGTTGTATGAACTAAACCATGCACCAGAGTGATCTTCAAATTTGACATCACTCACCATCCTTTGCTTCAGATGCCTTGGCGGCCTGAGCTTCTTCGCGAGCCTTGCGAGCTTCGGCAATGCCGGCAGCACGCTCACGGAGCAAAGCATCAGGAGCGACTTCCTCAAGAGAAAGACCACGACGAGCAGAAATCTCTTCTGGCTCTTCGAGCTTCTTCAAAGCGTCCACAGTAGCACGCACTACGTTTACAGCAGTTGCAGAGCCCATGGACTTGGTGAGGATGTCCGTAATGCCGGCGCATTCCATAACAGCGCGCACAGCACCACCAGCAATTACACCAGTACCTGGAGCAGCTGGACGGAGCAACACAGTACCAGCAGCATCGTGACCGAGCACTGGATGAGTGACGGTACCACGAATGCGTGGAACAGTGAACATATGCTTCTTAGCGTCAAGCTGACCCTTAGCAATAGCAGCTGGAACTTCGCGAGACTTGCCGTAACCAACACCAACAGTGCCCTTACCGTCGCCAACAACAACAAGTGCTGCAAAGCTAAAGGTACGACCACCCTTGTGGGTCTTGGAAACACGGTTAATAGTAACTACGCGATCCAGAAGCTCTTCGCCACGGTTTTCTTCACGACGATTACGACGTTCGCCGCGTTTACCCTCGCCCTTGTTACGGCGAGAACGACGATCATCGTTACGCTCCTCAGCGGATGCCTGAGTGTTCTGAGTTTCTTCAGCCACTTGGGTTTCCTTTTCGTTGTCGCTCACAGTGCCAGACCTCCCTGACGGGCGCCTTCAGCCACTGCTGCGACGCGACCATGATATTTGTTACCGCCACGGTCGAAGACTACAGCGGTGATACCCGCTTCCTTCGCCTTAGCCGCTACTAATTCGCCAACCTTGGTTGCAGCTTCAGTCTTCGTGCCAGTGAAACCAGCGAAGTCAGCAGTCAAAGTGGAAGCGCTTACCAAAGTAATTCCCTTGGTATCATCCACAATCTGAGCAACCATATGACGGTTAGAACGGGAAACAACTAAACGAGGACGTTCAGATGTGCCGGCAATGTGCTTACGAAGACGGGCGTGACGACGCAAACGTGCGACTTTGGTACCCTTACCGAAAATCTTAACGCTCATATCACTTACCAGCCTTTCCAGCCTTGCGCAGGATACGTTCATCGGTGTACTTAATACCCTTACCCTTGTAAGGTTCTGGAGCACGAAGCTTACGAATGTTAGCAGCAACCTGACCAACAGTCTGCTTATCGGTGCCCTTTACGATTACCTGGTTAGGATTTGGCAACTCGAACTCAATACCTGCCGGTGGTTGAACGGTAATAGTGTGAGAATAACCGAGCGAGAACTCAATGCCCTTGCCCTTCATCACTGCACGATAACCGGTACCGACAATATCCAAAGTCTTGGTGTAGCCGTCATGCACACCCTTCACCATAGAAGCAACAATTGCGCGAGCCAAACCATGCTTTGCACGAGTTGGGCGCAAATCGTCAACTGGAGTCAGAACAATCTGATTGTCAGCGACTGCTGCGGTGATTCCCTCTGGAATTTCATAAGAATCAGAACCCTTAGCGCCTTTGACGCTGAAGGACTGACCTTCAATCTTTACTTCCACGCCTGCAGGAATGTCGACGGGGAGCTTACCAATATGCGATGCCATCTTCAGCTCTCCTTTCTCACCATACGTAGGCGACGATTTCGCCGCCAATGCCTCGATCGAGGCATTCCTTCTGAGTCAACAATCCCGAGCTGGTCGAGATAATAGCAATACCGAGGCCACCAAGAGGCATTGGCAAAGCATCAGACTTTGCGTAACGACGCAAGCCTGGCTTAGAAATGCGCTTGATGCCTTGGATAGAACGCTGGCCATTGGAGCCATACTTCAACGTAATTTCCAACGTCTGTCCAACCTTAGCTTCCTTAGCAGCGAAGTCCTTAATATAGCCTTCGTGCTTCAGAATCTCGGCGATATTCGCCTTGAATTTGGAGTACGGCATTTCCACGGTATCGTGCTTTGCCGCGCTCGCATTACGCAGACGTGTCAACATGTCTGCGATTGGATCTGTCATTGTCATGTGGGCTAACGCCCTTTCTCGCCGTGGTTTCCACCGCCTCTATATGAGAACTTTGTCTTCAAGCAGTGGACCTTCAGCGTCGATATTTACCAACTGGACTTCGTAACACCCGGCAACTCACCGCGATGAGCCTTCTCACGAAGGCAGATGCGGCACAGACCGAACTTGCGATACACGGAGTGAGGACGACCACAAACCTGGCAACGCGTATAAGCGCGTACCTTGAACTTCGGCTTGGCGGCCGCCTTGTTTTTCAGAGCGGTTTTTGCCATTTCAGTTCTCCTTGAATGGGAAACCGAGGTGCTTAAGCAAAGACTTGGCCTCCACATCGTCCTTGGTGGTAGTCACCACGGTGATGTCCATACCACGCTGATGATCAATCGAGTCAGGATCGATCTCATGGAACATAGACTGTTCCGTAAGACCAAAGTTGTAATTACCCTGACCGTCAAACTGGTTGCCATTGATACCACGGAAATCGCGGATACGAGGCAAAGCCAGAGTGAGCAAACGATCCAAGAATTCCCACATACGATCGCCACGAAGAGTTACGTAAGCACCGATAGCCTGACCTTCGCGCAAATGGAACTGAGCGACAGACTTCTTTGCCTTAGTTACCTTTGGCTTCTGGCCGGCAATCAAAGTGAGATCCTTAATCGCACCTTCGATGAGCTTAGAATCACGAGCTGCAGCGCCGACGCCCATAGAGACGACAACCTTCTGCACGCGAGCCACCTGCATAGGATTAGTGTGGCCGAATTCTTTCTCCAAGGCTGGTACGATTTCATCCTTGTATTGTTGCTTTAAGCGCGGAGTTGCCGGCAACTCAACTGTAGTATCGGTCATGCCAGCTCCTTTCCGGACTTCTTGGCGACACGCACGCGCACGGTCTTAACCTTGCCGTCACGAGCCTCTTGCTTAACAATCACGCCAACGCGTGTAGGCTGCTTGGTCTCTGGATCAATAACCATCACATTAGAGCGATGGATTGGAGCCTCAACCGAAACAATGCCCGCCTGCTGACCCTGCTGGGTGGCGCGAACGTGCTTCTTAACGACCTGAACGCCTTCTACGATCAAACGGTCATCGGCTAGTACACGAACTACTTTGCCTTCCTTACCGCGATCCTTGCCGCGAATGACCTTCACCTGGTCGCCGGACTTAATCTTGGCTACCATATCAGATCACCTCCGGAGCAAGGGACACAATCTTCATGAAGCGCTGATCGCGCAATTCACGACCGACTGGTCCGAAGATACGAGTGCCTTTTGGTTCACGACCGGAGCCGAGAATTACGGCGGCGTTCTCATCGAACTTAATATAGGAACCATCGACACGGCGATGTTCCTTGACAGTACGGACGACGACAGCCTTAACTACGTCGCCTTTCTTGACCGACCCGCCAGGGATCGCGTCCTTGACGGAGGCGACGATGATGTCGCCGATGCCGGCATAGCGTCGCTTCGATCCACCGAGCACGCGGATGGCAAGTAACTCCTTAGCACCCGTGTTGTCGGCGACATGAAGCCGCGTTTCCTGCTGAATCATTGATTCTCCTTAGCCGAGCTGGTTCTCCCCACTCACCTGTGTCTACCACAGTAGCAGACACAGGTGAAGCGCGGAGCCTTGCCGAACTTGTTTACTTGGCGCGCTCGATAATCGAGTCGAGACGCCAACGCTTGGTCTTGCTCAGTGGCCGAGTTTCCATAATACTCACGAGGTCGCCAATATGTGCCTCATTGTGTTCATCATGGGCTTTGACCTTGCGGGTGGAGCGAACGACTTTACCGTAAAGCGGGTGTGTCGAACGCTGCTCCAGCTCAACGGCGATTGTCTTGTCCATGGCCTCGGACACGACGTAGCCGCGACGAACCTTGCGGAAGTTGCGCTCTTGGTTCTCAGCCATGCTTACTTCTCCTTGACCTCAGTGGCGCCAGGCTCTTGGCTGATGCCGAGTTCACGCTCACGCAGGATAGTATACATCCTGGCAATGTCGTGCTTGACCGCCTTGAGGCGAGCGCTGTTTTCGAGTTGACCAGTTGCTGCCTGGAAGCGCAAGTTAAATAGCTCTTCCTTAGACTTCTTCAAGAAGCCTTCGATCTCAGCATTTGTCTTCTCGTTCAAATTCTTGATGGTGTAGTCTGCAGTTCCGACTGGCATCAGATGTCACCGCCTTCACGCGCAATAACACGGCATTTCATTGGGAGCTTATCGATAGCGCGGCGCAAAGCCTCGCGAGCGATGTCCTCAGAAACACCACCGATCTCGAACATTACGCGTCCTGGGTGGATGTTGGCAATCCAGAATTCTGGAGCACCCTTACCGGAACCCATTCGCGCACCAAGCGGGTGCTTGGTTAATGGACGATCTGGGAAGATCGTAATCCACACACGACCGCCACGCTTAATGTAGCGAGTCATTGCGATACGAGCTGCCTCGATCTGTCGGTTAGTGATGTAAGCCGGAGCCAGCGCCTGAATACCAAAATCGCCGAAAGCGATCTCGGTGCCACCCTTAGACATGCCGCTACGGGTAGGACGGTGCTGCTTACGATATTTAGTCCTCTTTGGGATAAGCATCTGCTCACTCCTTCGTTTCCGTTGCGGCAGGAGCTTCAGCAGCTGCAGCTTCAGCTGGCTTTTCAGCCTGTGCTTCAGCAGCCTTCTGCTGGTTAGCAGGACGTGCGCCACGACGTGGACGACGATCGCCACCACGACGACCTTCACGCTTACCCTGCTGAGCCTGCTGCTCTTCGAACTCACGCTCGGTCATATCACCCTTGTAGATCCAGACCTTTACGCCGATACGGCCGTATGTGGTCTTAGCTTCAAAGAAGCCGTAATCAATCAAGGCACGAAGAGTCTGCAGTGGAACGCGACCCTCGCGATAGAACTCAGAGCGGCTCATTTCGGCGCCACCAAGGCGACCGGAGAGCTTGATACGGATACCCTTGGCACCTGCACGCATTGCATCTTGCTGTGCCTTACGCATAGCACGACGGAATGTAACACGGTTTGTCAACTGCTCCGCAATTCCCTGAGCAACCAACTGAGCGTCAAGTGCAGCATTCTTCACTTCGAAGATGTTGAGCTGTACTTGCTTGCCTGTGAGCTTCTCGAGCTTTGCGCGAACGCGCTCAGCTTCAGCGCCACGACGACCGATGATAATACCCGGACGAGCAGTGTGAATATCTACACGAACGCGATCACGAGTGCGCTCGATAACGATACGAGATACGCCAGCACGCTCGAGGTCATGGCTCATTTCCTTGCGAATCTTGTCATCCTCAAGGACGAAGTCACGATAACGCTCGCCAGCTTTGTTGGAGTCAGAGAACCACTTAGAGCGATGATTCTCGGTGATGCCCAGGCGATAGCCGAAAGGATTGATCTTCTGACCCATCTTTAGCGGGCTCCTTCCTTAAGCGAGACGATAACAGTGATATGGCTTGTGCGCTTGTTAATGCGCGCAGCGCGACCCTGTGCACGAGCACGGAAACGCTTAAGCGTTACACCCTCGTCCACATAGGTTTCCTTGATGACCAAGTCCTGCTCACGGAATGGTTCACCGGCTTTTTCAGCCTTAACGCGAGCGTTAGCGATCGCGCTTTCAAGAACCTTGCGCACCGGCAATGATGCGTCCTGAGGAGCAAACTTCAAAATGGTAATAGCTTCGCTTGCACGCTTGCCTCGGATGAGGTCGACCATGCGGCGAGCCTTGCGCGGCGTCACGCGGACGTGACGAGCGATTGCTTTAGCTTCCATGTGTCCTAACTCTCCTTTAGCGGCGTGCCTTTTTGTCGTCCTTCACGTGACCCTTAAAGGTCTTGGTCGGGGCGAACTCACCGAGCTTATGACCAACCATGGCTTCGGTAACGAATACCGGCACATGCTTGCGGCCATCATGTACGGCAAAGGTGTGTCCAATGAAATCAGGAGTGATCATCGAACGACGCGACCAAGTCTTAATGACATTGTGCGTACCCTTGTCGTTTTGCTCGTCGACTTTCTTCTGCAAGTGGGCGTCGACGAAAGGGCCCTTCTTGATGCTACGAGTCATCTATTCGACACTCCCTTACTTGCGGTTCTTACCATTCGGGCGACGACGAACAATCATCTTGTTCGAAGCCTTCTTTGGACGACGTGTACGAACCTCGCCCTTGCCCCATGGAGAAACTGGTGGCTTACCACCACGGGTGCGACCACCATGTGGATGGTCCACAGGGTTCATGGATTCGCCTCGGGTGATTGGTCTACGACCAAGCCAACGTGCGCGACCTGCCTTACCAAGCTCGATATTGGCGTGATCGGAGTTACCTACTTCGCCAACAGTAGCGCGGCAACGAGCGTCCACGTTACGAATTTCGCCAGACGGCATACGCAACTGCGCATAAGCACCATCCTTAGCGACGAGCTGAACAGCGGCACCAGCGGAACGAGCAATCTTCGCACCACCAAGTGGACGAAGTTCAATTGCGTGAACCACGGTACCGGTTGGGATATTCTTCAGAGGCAGGTTGTTGCCTGGCTTAATATCAGCCTGAGCGCCGGTCTCAATAACATCACCCTGGGCAACGCCTTCAGGAGCGATAATGTAACGCTTCTCACCGTCTGCGTAATGCAACAAAGCGATGCGAGCGGAACGATTAGGGTCATACTCAATATGAGCGACCTTTGCTGGCACGCCATCCTTGTCCCAACGCTTGAAGTCGATGAGACGATACTGACGCTTGTGACCGCCGCCGCGATGGCGAGAAGTCATGCGGCCGTAAGAGTTACGACCACCAGTCTTGCTGAGTTTGCGTACCAGCGACTTTTCAGGCGTAGAACGCGTGATCTCGGCAAAATCCGAAACCGAAGCGTTACGACGGCCTGCAGTCGTCGGCTTATAAACGCGGATAGCCATAATATAGTATTCCTTTACTTTTCTCGGCTAGCCTTCAGTTACCAAAGATGTCAATCGTTTGACCTTCAGCCACGGTGACAATAGCACGCTTCTGGTTCACACGACGGCCGAAACCGGTGCGAGAGCGCTTCAACTTGCCAGCGCGGTTCAAAGTGTTAACGTTTGTCACCTTGACCTTGAAGATTTCTTCGATAGCCTGCTTGATCTGAACCTTGTTAGCATCTGGAGCCACTACGAAAGTGTACTGACCACGATCAGAAGCTGCGTAACTTTTTTCAGAAACAACTGGCTTAAGAATTACGTCATGTGCTGGGTTATGGACTGCGACCATTTAAATCAGGCCTCCTTAACGACAGGCTCGGTCTTAGCAGCAACGAAGGCTTCGAAGCCTTCCTTGGAGAAGACGACGTACTGAGCTGTAACAACATCGTAAGTGTTGAGCTGATCAGCGAAGATCACGTGAACAGTTGGAATGTTGCGTACAGACATCCACTCATTGATGTTCTCACGAGAAAGAACAACAGTAGTGAATTGGTTATTGGTCACAGGAGTAAGTGCTGCAACAGCTGTCTTGGTGGATGGAACATCCTTAATACCAAAGTCAACTACAGCAATACGTCCAGCATTTGCACGATCCGAAAGAACGTAGCGAAGAGCAGCTGCCTTCATCTTCTTCGGGGTGCGCTGATCGTACTTACGAGGAACTGGACCGTGAACAACGCCACCATGTACCCACTGAGGAGCACGAATGGAACCCTGGCGAGCACGACCGGTGCCCTTCTGCTTCCATGGCTTCTTACCGCCGCCGGAAACATTAGCACGATTCTTCACAGCATGGGTGCCCTGACGAGCAGCAGCAAGCTGAGCGATTACGACCTGATGAACCAGTGGACCGTGAGCTAAAACGTCTTCGTTGGAGATGCCGAAAATTTCAGCAGGAGCTTCAACGGTTCCGCTTGCATTGCCCTTAGTATCAGTGACGTTCAGAGTTACGTTTGCCATAATTATCAGGCTCCCTTCACTGCCGAACGGACGAGAACGATTGCGCCCTTAGGACCTGGAACAGCGCCCTTAATAGCGAGAATGCCGTTCTCGACATCCGAAGAAACGATTGTGAGGTTAAGCGCGGTGGAAGTCACATGACCCATGCGACCAGCCATACGCTTGCCCTTCAAAATGCGGCTTGGAGTTGCGCAAGCGCCCACAGAACCTGGGCGACGTTCGTTCTTGTGCGAGCCGTGAGTACGGCGATAGGACTTGAAGCCCCAACGCTTGATAGTGCCAGCAAAGCCCTTACCCTTGGTAGTGCCAGTGACATCTACTTCAGAACCCTCAGCGAACAATTCAGCAGTCAATTCCTGACCTGGCTGATAATCTGCTGCGTTCTCGGTGCGCACCTCAGCGAGGTGACGACGAGGAGTTACACCAGCCTTTGCAAAATGACCAGCCAATGGCTTAGTCACCTTGGTAGGATCAATCTGGCCATAACCGAGCTGTACTGCGCAATAGCCGTCAGACTCTACAGTCTTTACAGCGGTAACTACGTTAGTAGCAACTTCAACCAGAGTTACGGGGACGAAGAAGCCGTTTTCATCCCAAACCTGCGACATACCCAGCTTGCGGCCGAGCAATGCAGTGCGATTCTTATTCTGCGACATTACTTTCTCCCCCTTCCTACAGCTTGATCTCGATGTTTACATCCGCAGGCAGGTCAATGTGCATCAAAGAATCCACAGCCTTTGGCGTTGGATCTACGATGTCAATGAGGCGCTTATGAGTGCGCATCTCGAAATGCTCGCGAGAATCCTTGTATTTATGAGGAGAACGGATAACAACAAACACGTTCTTCTCGGTCGGCAGAGGAACCGGACCCACTACTGTGGCGCCCGCGTTCGTCACCGTCTCGACGATTTTCTTCGCCGATTGGTCGATGACCTCATGGTCATAGGACTTAAGCCTGATGCGGATTTTCTGTCCCGCCATTGCCGTCCGCCCTTTCTAGCGATTCGTTTACTGTTTACCAACCTGAATTCAAGGGCACCGGCGAGAATAAACCCCTAGGGTAATTCCACATCAGTGCGCGGCATCAAAAACCTATTCATACAAAAAGATTTCGATTCAAAGTTTTTGCTTCCGCGCTCGCTTTTTTTAATTACAATATGCGAGCCTTAAAACAGGCAACTAAGTAATTAAACCATCAACCTTCGATTATTAAAAACCGGGCGTGTCGGCTATTTTCCAACAAAAAATGGCAGAAACTACAATTAGTTGAGCTTCTGCCATTATTAACTAAATACGCAAATAATTACGCCGCTTCACGCTCCAAACGCATGCGATGGCCTTCTTCTTGAGAAACACCATAATATGCAGCAATAGCAATATCCTTCATATCCTCAATTTGCGGAATACGAGGATTTGCAGGCGCACACTGATCTTCGTAAGCACGCATGCCAATATTGTCAAGTATCGACCAGTAGTACTCTTCGTCTACGCCACAAGCCTTAAACGAAGCGTCCATTCCAAGTTTTTCATTTCGATACTCTTCAACAGCACGAGCAAGATTTTCAACACCTTCTTCAGGGGTTTTACCAGGATCTACACCGAGATTCTTAGCGATCTCCTGATATCTCTCAAGAGCAATATAGCGGTTGTACTTTGGCCAGCTAGTTGGCTCTTGCGGAATTTGACCGTTATAGCGAATAACGTAAGGCAGCAAAATTGCGTTTGTATGACCGTGTACAACGTGGCACAAAGCACCAATAGTATGAGCCATAGCGTGGCACATTCCTAAGAATGCAGAACCAAACGCCATTCCAGCCATAGTAGCTGCATTATGCATTTTTTCTTGCGCTTCAACCTTACGCTGAGAATCTTCGCAATTCACAGAATCGTTGAGATTTTCCCAAATAAGTTTCGAAGCATGCAAAGCCATAGCATCCGTAAAATCATTTGCGTAAACAGAAACATAAGCTTCCATAGCATGAGTTAAGGCATCAAAACCAGAATCACATGCCAATCGACGCGGCTGCGTACGAGCCAAAACAGGATCGACTATTGCGACCGTTGGAGTCAAAGCGTAGTCCGTAATAGGATACTTGTATCCAGTCTTGTGATCTGTAATAACAGCGTAAGGCGTAACTTCAGAACCAGTTCCGGAAGAAGTTGGTATGCAAACAAGTTTAGCTTTGCTGCCAAGAGGCGGAATCTTAAATGCGCGCTTACGAATATCGAAGAACTTTTCTCGCAAATCAGCGAAAGAAATCTCCGGATGCTCATACATAAGCCACATAATCTTAGAAGCATCCATTGGCGAACCACCACCAACAGCAATAATTGTGTCTGGCTGGAATTCGTCACGCATCATTGCTGCACCACGCTCAACTGTTTCAACGCTTGGCTCAGGCTCAACGTAATCAATAATACGGAAGCTAACGCGATTATCTCGAGCACGAAGCTGATCAACAATCTTATCGACTACGCCAAGTTGCTCCATAACCTTATCGCACACAATAACTGCGCGCTCAACGCCGTACATATCCCTCAAATAACGAATAGCATTCGGCTCAAAATAAGTTTTAGCCGGAATCTTGAACCATTGCATATTATTATTCCTTCGTGCAATACGCTTAATATTAAGAAGATTTATAGCTTGTACGTTGCCAGAAACGGAATTTCCACCATAAGATCCGCATCCAAGAGTAAGCGAAGGAGCAATCGCGTTGTAAATGTCTCCAACACCACCAAGAGATCCAGGAGAATTCCAAACAATTCTGCAAGCATGCATGCGGACACCATATTCGCGCACAAGATCTTGATTATTTGTGTGAATTACAGCAGTGTGACCAGCTCCATGTACAAGCATCTGCTCGCACATCTTGAAGCCTTGTTCCTTATTTTCTGCGCGAAGCATTGCGTGTACAGGAGCGAGCTTTTCCATAGTAAGCGGCTCCATTTCGCCAACTTCTTTGCACTCTGCAACCAAAATCACAGCATCATCTGGAATTTCAAATCCAGCTTCGTGCGCAATATATTGCGGAGACTTACCAGGAACAACGGAATTAAGTTTTGGTGTATTTCCAGAATATGCAGTGCATCCAAACATATATTGTTCAAGCTTAGCTTTTTCGTCAGCATTAACAAAATATGCTTTCCTGCGCTTCAATTCGCGAAGTAATGGCTCATACACATCCTTATGCGCAATAATTGCTTGCTCTGTTGCACAAATCATTCCGTAATCAAAATGCTTTGAAAGAATCAAATCGTTTGCAGCGCGCACAATATCAACGTCACTATCGACATATGCAGGAGCATTTCCTGCACCCACACCAAGAGCAGGTTTTCCTGAAGAATATGCTGCCTTAACCATTCCAGGACCGCCTGTTGCAAGAATAGTTGCGATCTTTGGATGTTTCATCAATGCACCGGTAGCTTCAATTGAAGGATGTTCAATCCACTGAATGCAATCTTTTGGCGCACCAGCAGCCACAGCAGCATCGCGAACAATTCGAGCTGCTTCAGAAGAGCACTTTTGCGCAAAAGGATGGAATCCAAAAATAATTGGACAACGAGTCTTAAGTGCAATAAGCGACTTAAAAATAGCTGTAGAAGTTGGGTTAGTAACTGGAGTTACGCCTGCAACAATACCAACCGGTTCAGCTATTTCGTCAATTCCGAGAACATCGTCCTCGCGAATAATACCAACTGTTTTTTGACCTGCTAGATAATGCGTAATATGTTCGCATGCAAAGATATTTTTTGTAGCTTTGTCTTCTACTAGGCCACGACCTGTTTCATCGACAGCCATCTTTGCAAGAACCAAATGTTTATTCAACGCTGCCACTGAAGCTTTAGCAACAATATGATCGATTTGCTGCTGATTAAGCTTCTCAAACTCATTCAAAGCGACAGTTGCTTTTTCAACAAGTTGATCAACTTCATTTTGAGCAGCTAACGCAACGTCATCAGCACTAGCAGTTTTGCCAGTCTCGGCTTGGTGTTGTGCCTCAACCATGAGTATCCTCCTCGATAGTTCCACCAGCGGTACCAATAGACTTATGAGCAGACTAATTTAGTATTCACCGCTAAATATGTGATACAAGTCACAATTTAGCCTCTTTGCTGTACTTTCGCATCTTTGAAGCGAGTTGCGCTATTTATGAGCGAGCTTTATCCTCTATTGTTCGTTATTTGTTCTTATTTGTAATAATTTATGTTCGATTAATAGATAAATTTTTCTAGAATGTCAATTTTAACGGCTAGTTGCACACTATTTATAACATTTACTCAACAAATTTAATTTAATTTAATAAATAATAAAAAATACAAAAAATGGCTCCCAGCAAAACCAGGAGCCATTTGCAAATATAAATTCGCGAAACTTAACGCTTCGAGAACTGAGGTGCACGACGTGCCTTGTGCAAACCAGCCTTCTTGCGTTCCACAACGCGAGCGTCGCGGGTCAAGAAGCCAGCCTTCTTCAAAGCAACACGGTTTGCATCGCGATCGATAGCATTCAATGCACGAGCAACACCCAAACGAATAGCACCAGCTTGACCAGTGGTACCACCACCGTCAACGAGGACTACAACATCAAACTTGCCTTCAAGCTTGAGCAACACGATTGGTGAATTCACTTCGCGCTGCAACAAACGAGATGGGAAGTACTCCTCCAAAGTGCGACCATTGATAGTCCACTTGCCGGAGCCAGGAACCAAGCGCACGCGAGCAACAGCTTCCTTACGACGACCAGTGCCATAGCCTGGCTCGATGGCGGAAGTACCAGTGCCTGCACCAGCATTGGTTTCAGTGGTGTAACTAGTCAGTTCTTCTTCGTTCTCAAGAACCGCGGAGTTGTTATTTTCTGCCATATCTATTCTCCTTGATCTCACTTAGCCTGCTGAGAGACCTGAGCGATCTCGAAGACCTGTGGCTTCTGCGAAGTGTGCGGATGCTCAGCGCCGGTGAACACACGAAGACGGTCAAGCTGCACCTTAGCAAGACGATTCTTTGGAAGCATGCCCTTAACGGCAGTCATGATAATACGCTTTGGATTCCTCTCCAAAAGCTCTGCATAGCTATCACGACGAAGGCCGCCTGGACGACCAGAGTGGGAATACAGTTCCTTGCTCAACTTATTGCCAGTCAAAGCAATCTTTTCAGCGTTAATAATAATAACGTGATTGCCAGAATCAGCATGAGGAGCAAACGTTGGCTTATTCTTACCACGCAGCAAGATTGCTACCTGAGAGGCCAAACGACCAAGTACCACGTCAGTGGCATCGATGATGTACCAGTCATGAGTTAAATCTGCTGGTTTCGGTGTGAAAGTCTTCACAATCGTACCTTTTCTCTATTGTGTTTCGAGCGTATATTTTCTTGGTTTATAGAAAATATTTTACTCATAATCCGTGGGCTCCCTGAAAGTCCTCGATGGCGAGTGGGAAAAGCGCTTTGAAGGACCCCTTAGGGAAACACAACAATCTGCAAGTATATCGCCAAGTGGCGACTACTTGCAAATGTATATTTTATATAAGGCTGCGACGAATCGCAAAACGAATCGCAAAACGAATCGCAAAACGAATCGCAAAACGAATCGCAAAACGTCACGCGTTCATAATTGCTGAAAGCGACCGCACTCTAGGCAAATCAAACATATTGTCCAAAGACACAGGATTGCCTTCACCATCAGCTAACGGAATACGCCAATTTGGATACTCGTCATTCGTTCCAGGCTGATTTTGCGTACGATACTCTCCAACTGCATCAACCAAAGAAGCAGCAAGCAAACGCGAAGGAGCATCCTTCAAAGCGCGATACAATGCCTCAATAATCTCCTGAGTATGAGCATCCTCATCTTCAAGCAACTGAGCATCCAAATAACCACCTTTGACCAACATTCGCATCATAGCGCGATGCTCTGCCTCAGCGCCAGCGCGGAATTCTTCAACAGAACCAGTAAGCAAGTGCAAACGCTCACGAATATTAACCTGTTCATAGCGCAAATAGCCGGCAGCAGGAGGCAAATCATGCGTATTTACAGATGCAAGCGTCATTTCGCGCCACTTGTCTGGAGTGCGGAATTCGCCGTCACGCTCTTCGAACCATTCAACCGTGCAACCAAGCACAGCCTTCTTGCGCAACACTTCCAAAGCATTTGCAGGCAAAACACCCAAATCTTCGCCAACAACTACACCGTGAGCGCGAGCGGCTTCAATTGCCAAAATGCCAAGCATAATATCAGCATCGTAGTAAACATAAGCACCGCCACTTGGAGCTGAACCTTCTGGAATCCACCATAAGCGGAAAAGTCCAAGAATATGGTCGATGCGAACAGCGCCTGCTGAAGCAAACATTCCATGAACCATATCTCGGTATGTTTTAAAACCAGTACGCTCAAGCTCAAATGGATGCAAAGGTGGCTGAGACCAATCTTGACCTTGCTGATTGAAGTAATCAGGCGGAGCACCAACAGTAGCTCCGTTAGCAAATCGCTCTGGATTCCACCAAACTTCAGATCCTGCAGGATGCACGCCAACAGCCATATCAGACATAATGCCGATTTTCATACCAGCGTTACGAGCAGCAACTTGAGCATCATGCAATTGCGTAAAAGCAACCCACTCAAGCCAACGATAAAACTCAAGAGTATCTGGGAAACGATTAGCTAATTCGCGAACTTGATCAGAATCCTTAGTAAGAGTCCTCTCCCAGCAATCGTCACCCTTTGGAGCACCCCACTTGTCATAGCACAAGCACCAAGTAGCATAAGATTCAAGCCTGTCACCCATCTCCTGCTTAAACTCATTAAAAACGCGAGCGCGAGTTTCAGACATACCAGCCTTGAAAATCAGCCACAATGCACGCATTTTTACACGCCACATGGAATCACGGTCTATTATTTGCGCGTCATTGTTAAGCGGCTCAACCTGTCCATGAAGCTTTTCAATTTCTTTGCGAGTTTTATCGTTTAACGTTTCGTACTCAGGAATACTTTCTGGGCGAATATACGTTACATTTACCATTCCTCGAGCAACCGGCAGGTATGGAGATGGAGTAAGCGGAGTTATAGGCTCACCTGCATGCATTGGGTTTATTAGCACAAAGTCAGCACCAGTTTTTTGCTTAGCTTCAGTAAGAAGAGTCGCCAAATCAGCAAAATCACCAACGCCCCAGGACTTTGAAGAACGGATTGAGTAAAGTTGCGCCATCCATCCCCAAAGCTGTTCTCCATTTGGTTCCAAGGAATTAAGCGTATCAATGCTTTCTGGAGCACTAATAAGTGTTGCCTCTTCTTGACGCTCACCAACCGTCACACGCAATGTGTGATAACCCATTGGCACATCTTCAGGAATTTTTATAAGAGATGTTGCAACAAATTTTCCATTTACAGGGTATGCAACATCATTTTCGTTAGGAACAATAGTTAAATCGCCTTTATATTGTTCACCATTTTCCAATGTCAATGTTGCAACTGGGTATTCTAATATTCCCGTATTAACTGTAACTTCATCACATTTGCCAACAGTGTGCAAAATAGTTGGCGCAATAATGCGTCCATGTCGATACGCTAAAACGTCGTTTGTAGATTTTTCTATTGCCTCATTGGTCGAAGCGTCCACGCCTAATGCGCCTAAAACCGAAACTAATACGTTATCTTGAATCTCGTGTTTTTGATTATCTGAACCAATAAAACTCACGCCAACGCCCATTAATTCAGCAAGACGGTGTAATGGCTTCATTGCTACTTCTTCATCTGTTGTATTATCCATACGCTCCATTATTCGCGTTAGCAACGACTGCGCGCCGCTGATGATACATCTTCAGATTTATCGTTACATAATTCTTGCAGCACATTTTGTGGAACACCAGGATTTAACGCAACAGCTCTTCGTACCATGGAAGCTAATACAGTTGGAGCGTTTTCTTCTGCACTAACACCAAGGGAGGCCAAATATTTCAATGTTTCAGCACTTATGCCATCCGATTGCGCACCCTCTAAACGCATTTTCCAAGAAGCTTTTGGATTGCATAATGCAGCATTTCGAACTGCGTTACATGAATCTTTAGTAAGTCTTCCAACTAACCAATTTTTAGCATTTTTATTTTCAGCAACAGCCAAACGCACTTTATCAGCAGAATCTTCAGAAAGTTTCACTAATATGTTTGGAAAAGGCATTTCTGTAGCTAAATAAATACGGTCTTCTTCTGGAGTATTGATATTACCTGCAACTGCTTCAAGCAAGGAAGTGGCTCTAGAAAATGCCGCTTGATCTGATCGATCCGGTAATTCTCTCCTAGCAAATTCATGAAGCTCAGCTGAATCTTCGCTATGTCGTAAATGCTCATATACAGCAGTTAAAGGTTCATAAGATGAATCGTCAGTAGTGTTTGTTTTTTCATTAGTCTTTTCCATGAAATCACCTTTAACGCTTAGTATCTATCAGCTTATTACTTAGAGTACCATCTGCTTCCGGCACAACGCTTCCAGAAAAAGCATTCTGAACCATATCAAGAAATTCTTGTGATTTTAAAGTTGGAATAGCAATATTAAGAGAAATTTCAGCACCATAAATTTCGTTGTCAATTATGCCTTCCATTTGGCTTACAATATGCTGCAACATTCGCAATTGTTGATATTGCAACTTGCAAGTAAAACGAGTGCACGTAATAATATCAACTATTTGCGCAGATTCTACTGCCATACTTGCCGCACGCGCATAAGCTCTGGTTAAACCACCAGCTCCAAGCAAAATACCGCCAAAATATCGCGTTACTGTTACTACACAATCTGTTAAATTTGACGATCTAAGTACATCTAATATTGGTTTTCCTGCTGTCCCAGTTGGCTCACCATCGTCACTCATGCGCTCACACAATTGAGCTTTCGATGAGCCACAAATTGCAGCATAAGCAACATGACGAGCTTTAGGATTCTTAAAACGCACTGATTGCATAAATTCCACAGCATCGTCAAGATTGTCAATATGACAAATACATCCAATAAACTCTGATTTTTTCTCTACGAAAGAAGCCTCGAAAGGCTGCGATTGCAATTGACGAACAGTGTGCAGAATATTATGCGAATTAATCACTAGATACTACCAATACTACGCTTTTTCGTAACGCAATAACCTGTCAATGATACCAGAAATATCTTCCATTGCTGCATCGGCACCTCCTTCGGTACCAATTTTTACAGATTCATGTATTTCTTTATTGACATGTTCCCTTGCCACTATCACTGCTAAAGAATGTAAAGCAGCAGTTGCAGCGGAAAGCTGCATAAGAACATCTTGACACTTCGCATCGTTTTCAATCATAGTATTGACTGCTGCAAGCTGACCTTGTACTCGATGCATGCGTACTATCAGTTTTTCTTTATCAATATCATAACTTTTCATCATTACTCCGATTTATCAATTACATAACCACACAAAGGTTATAACATCATATACAAATTAATACAATAAATCGTTGTATCTATATTATGCATCATCGTATTATTTATTGCAAAATGACGCGTTAATCTACTTCAAAAAGATCTCAATAGACTAACGCGTCAAATATTCTATATCAAAACATATTATTGCACTAATCTACGCCTCATTGGAGGAATTTCGCTATGCCGTGCCCCAGTAGACATTCTCCCATGTTTAGGAACTATAGCTGAAAAACGACCTAACGATAAACCTGAAGCAAAGGTTAACATAATAACAGCAAGAAGTATCACAGTTACCGAAGAAGCGCCAGTAACAGCAAGCGATGTTGGAATTGTATTACTTTGATTAACATAATTCTTACTAGCATTTTCGTTGCTATTCGTACCGACATGTTGATTGGAAGTATGATCGTTCCCATCATTTTTTGAATCAGTTAAATCATCACTGTTAACCGTTTCATCACTACCAGTTTTACTATGATTTTCTTCTACTTTTTCTTTGCTTTCTTTACCATTCTCCTTATTTTCATTACTATTTTTTCCATCAGTTTCATTACTCAAAGTTTCTTCATTTTTCTCATCATTTGCATCATGCTCATCATTTCCATCATTCTTATCATTCTTAGAACGATCCTCGCCGCCGGAAACTTGCACAGTCTCTCCTTCTACACCCAATACATGAGTTGCTAAAGGATTACCCTGAGCATCGTAAACTTCAGCTTTCCAATAAATAGTTCCTTCATGATCTAATGTAATATCTGCAGAACTTACAGAAATAGAAGACTTCTTACTTTCTTCAGCCTGCTTATCTGTAATATTTACGCGAGATTGAGGCATTTTTTTCTCAATTTCAACAGATATTGCAGTTTCCTTAGTTTCTTTAGTTTCTTTAGCTTCCTTAGTTTCCTTAGTTTCAGAATTACTGTTTTTTGTACCGCTATTTTTAGTTTCACTATTCTTAGCGTCGCCATTCTTAGCATCGTTACATTTAGCTCCGTCACAATCGCTCTTATTTTCCTTACCATCTTCATACTCGTATGCACTAAACACTACGTAACTGCCTTTTGGCAACGTGCCAGTAATACGAGCATTATCGTGGAACTTTTCACCAGCCTTAACCTTTTCATCGCTTACTCTAGTTGTAACAGATACAGGAGTAGTTAAAACATTCGGTTCAACTAAGGCACGACTCCACAATCCGTTATACGCAGATTTATGAGCTAAAGCGCGCGAAGAACCAGGAAAATCATAAACAAACACATACCATCCTGACTCACTATTTTTGTTAGCGCGAATATGCACATTATCTTTCAAAACTTTCGGATCCGAAGAAGATTTATTGACTCCAGCAATAGGGCGCATTGTAATGCTTCCATTACCAACCTTATAAACTCCATTTACTGCTGGAACCTCCCAATTACCAATTAAATGATGATGCGCATCTTCTTTTGGCTCTTGCTCGGCTGCTTCACCTTTAGATCCCGGCATATATTTTTCATTATCTTTTTTAGTGCTTTTTTCACTGCCTTCTCCAGCCCACCAAACGCGAATGTGTGCCTTCTTGTCGGCATTAAAACCATATGTTTCATTACCTTTAAACGATCCATATGTTTCCGGAAGACCTCTTACAGTGATTTCACTAACAATTTCTGTGCCAATACCAACAATTTTCTGCTTTGTAACAACATCAGAACTTATAGTTGCTTGGTATACAGAAGTAGAATCTGCAGAACCAAATACTTTCACAACTTCATCATCTAATTTATCTGCATCTTCTTTTTTCTGCGCATCACGAGAAATAATCCAAACCCATGTGCCAAAAAGACCAGCTTCATTATCAGCGACTTTGTAATCTTCAGCTTCCTTCAAATCTGATGCACTAATATCGCCATTTGCGCGTTTAGCCTTAGCATTCACACTTTCGTTAGCTTTAGAAAAGTCAGCTTTTGCTGCAGCAACCTGTCGCAAATCTGGCAAAGCTCTAATACGTTTCAGGTATTGAACTGCAGATTCGCCATTGTTACGTTGCCTAATTTGCAAAATATCTTTAGCAGATCCAACGAAATAATATCCTTGGGCACGCAAAGTAACTCCATTTAACCAACTATCTTTTGCCAACACTCCACTGGTTACCGTGCTATCAACCTTCTCGCCCACATGCAGCTCATGTTTTGCAACTTTTGAAGTAAGAGTCGGCTGGAAACTGTCTTTTACTCCGAAAGCAAGTTTTTCACTATATTCAGCATCGTTTATGGAACGTATCTCGTCTTGATATTCAGGTGAATAATATCTTTCAGCTTTAGGAGCTAAAAATCCAATTTTAACGATGGCAGTACCATTCCTCTTAGAACTCCAAGGAATATTCACTACTTCATCTTTTGACTTTAATTCAACAGATTGTTTACCATCATTAAACTCAACTAAAGCATCTTCAGATTCAAGCCTAATAGGAACATCTTTAAGAGCATAGCCCTTGATATTTTTCACCCTTACATGCACAACTCCAGCATGCTTTCCTGAAGTATACTCTTGATTAACTTCTAAGTTCATAGGAGTATTATTTTCGGCTTCTTCCCACAATTTCTTAGATGTTTTTTTCAAATCCTCAGTAGAGATTTTTTCAAAACCATTATCTACAGCTCTTTTCCACTCATCTTTTTTAAGATCAAAATGATCGTGCATTGCGAAAGCTATAGATGTTTGAGTAAGCAAATCGTCATTATTACTAGAAGTTTTTATCATTTCTGCAGCAATGCGATAATCTTTGTCGAGTTCTTGCTTCCAATCACCTGATGAGCGACCAAAATCTACACTTGATTCAATACAATAAGATATATGTTTCTTGCCCCAATAACTTGGTGTAGGACCAAGCTTTGTGCGAAGAGTATGATCTTTAAGCCATTCTATTTTGTCTGAAACCTTATAAAATACACCAGGTTCATCATAATAACCTAAAGCTGACTGCGTGCAGAATATAGCAGGAATTACAAAAATAGAAGCAAAAAATGCTGACAGACTACGAATAGTTTTACGTTTCATACTAGCGCGCATATTGTTATCGCTACGAGCACTATTATGCTTCCCTCCATACTTTTTCATAAAAATCTCCTTTAGCCCAACCCTTTAAATATTATTTTGAACACTTTTAATAAGCATTCATGAGTCAACTATGAGCTTAAAGAAAGTATGAGTAAATATTTTTTTACTATTGTGGTTAAAAGCTTGAGTAAGGTTACGGAGCTATCCACAAATCCACAATTTTTTTCTTTTGATATATTATTTTTATTTCCAAAGTGTAAAATAAGCGTATTTTAATTGCATACTGCACGTTTTCTATACGCAATCGATAAAAAACAAAAACTCCGGACCGCGAAAAGCAATCCGGAGTAATCCGCGGAGTCAGAGAGATTCGAACTCTCGAGCCGCTTACACGACTAACACCTTAGCAGGGTGCCCCTATCGGCCACTCAGGCATGACTCCACTTGTTTACTGTACATAACAGCAACAGATTGACACTATAGCACCTCTTAAGGACTGTAAACAAGCTTGGCGACACACTTTAAGATAACATTAATATAACAATATCCAGTGCTACACAGGATTATGATCTCCAGAAAACGTTACAACTACAGCAAACATAACAAGAATTATTCCTGCAATATCAGTCAATGTTGGAATTTCACCAAATCCCATTCCAATAATAACCGCGATCGCAGGATACAACGCTTGCATAACAGAGTATTTTGCAGAAGTAACACGTTTCAATAAAACCTGATCAAGCAAAGTTGGGAAGAAAGAAGCGCATATTGCAATAACCAACATTAACGCAAGTAAAGCAAAAGAACCACCAGGGCGAGCAGCCCAAGTAGCTTCTGGTTTAGGCGAAATAACATGCTGCACTGCAGGGACAGCAAGAACAACAGACTGCAGCAGCCAACCAATAAGAGCTGCAACACTTACACGATCAATAGCGTGTGAACTTTTTGCCAACATGCGACCTGAAACAATATATAGACCCCACATTGAACCGCCAACAAGAATGGCGAATAACCCAATTAGAAAATGTGGGCTTACTGAACTATGTATAGAAGCGCTAGCTAACAGCATAATGCCACAAACAGCAATCACAATTCCCACACGCTCTCGCCATTCATGACCTGTAATAACAGCTACAAGCAAGGGGCCTATGAATTCTATGGTTACCGCAACGCCAACAGCCATGCAACTAATAGCAACATAGAACATAGTGTTCATAGCAACTAACGACACGCCAACAGCTGCAACAATCCCCCATTCTCGTAGCGTTTTTGGCAAAAGACTACGTTTGCTGCGAGAAAATGGTCTTCTCCAAGCCAAAAGCAACAATGTCATAAATCCTACGCGATACCACACTGCATACAGAGGATCCAATTGGCTAAAAGCTACTTTTGCAACAGAGGTTGCTGTATACACCATTGAAGCCTCAATGACGATAATAAGCAGCACAGGCATGCGATGTAAAAGATTGACGACAAATTGCTTCATAGCAACAACCCTACATGAATATTGATCCGACATACGCTTTTCTACAAAAACATTAGTTTAATCCACAAATTTTTTCCATAAAATCGAACGTTTGTTCTATTATAAACTTATGAGTACAGCACCGAGAGTACAAGCAGCGAAACGTGATTGGGGGCACGACACCTCAGGTTGTAACATACTTCACGTCGACATGGATGCATTTTATGCTTCTTTAGAAGTTGCAAGACATCCGGAGCTTAAAGGAAAGCCGCTTATTATTGGCACAGGCAATCGTGCTGTTGTTTCTGCAGCAAGCTACGAAGCGCGCGCTTACGGCGTTAATTCCGCTATGCCCGTTGTTAAAGCTAGAAATCTTTGTCCACAAGGAGTTTTCTTGCCAGTTGACATTCCTTATTATTCAAACGTTTCCAAAAGTATTTTTGAAAATATTTTTTTGCATATTACTAATCAAGTTGAAAAAGTTTCTGTTGACGAATGCTATATGAATGTTAAATCGGCTTTATTACAGTGGAAATCGCCTGTAAATATTGGAACTTGGGTACGAAAAGAAGTATTTGAAAAGTATCATATTACATGTTCAGTTGGTATTGCTAACAATAAACTTATTGCAAAAATGGCTTCCACTAATGCAAAACCTAATGGAATGCTTCTTATTCCGCAAAAATGCAATGAAGATTTTGTATCAATAATGCCATTGCGCGCAATACCAGGAATTGGCTCATCTTTAATACATAAGCTTGAGGATTGGGGCTTATCTACTGTTACGTCGCTTAAAAATGTTGACGAAGCAACGCTTACTCGCATAACAGGTTCGCAAATCTTAGCAAGAATGATATATCAATCAGTTAGGGGCATAGACGAGCGCACTGTGACTGCACATACCCCTGAAAAATCCATTGGAAGTGAGCGAACTCTTGATACAGATACCACGGACGAGAATGCTGTTAAACAATTACTACAGCAATGCTGCAGCGAAGTAACTCAACAGTTGCGAAACAGAAAACTTATGGCACGCACTATAACGTTAAAACTACGCTTTGGCGACTTGCATTATGTTACTAGATCTTCTACTTTGCAAAACGCAACTGATTCAACACACGAGTTTTACGAGCATGTCGTTGTTTTGCTTTCTAAAGCTAATCCAATTGTGCATAATTACATTCTTGGAGGCAATAATACAAAGCTTTTAAGCCCAGTTCGTTTAGCTGGTGTTACAGCGAATAATCTTGTGCCAACAAATAAGGTTTCACTTCAGCCTTCTCTAAACGATATTCTGGAGGAAAATACTCGCGAATCTAAAAATCCTACACAAAACAGCATGTCCGCAATGAATAAAAATACTAGATTGCGTCACGCAGAACACGCTTTAGATGCCGTTCGCAAAAAATACGGCAACAACGCAGCTCATATTGGATTATGAACTCGCGCCACATTAAACAATACTTTTTCAAATGATTAATTACTTGCTTTATCTGAACGCGGAGGCAAGGCTGCAACGCGAGCTTCATCCCATCCGGAAGCTCCAGCATCTGTAGCTCCTCCCAAATCTCCGAGCTTGTCGAAATAATCAACCGCAGCATCGCGATACCACTCCCAGCCTTCTGGCAAATCATCTTCATAAAAAATAGCTTCTACTGGGCAAGCCGGTTCGCAAGCTCCACAATCCACACACTCGTTCGGGTTAATATAAAGCGTTCGATCACCTTCATAAATGCAGTCTACAGGGCATTCATCTACACACGCTTTATCTTTTACATCAACGCAAGGCTCTGCGATTACATATGGCATAATGCCCTCCTTTCTGCTTTTATGCAACTTTTCTATTATAGAACATTTTTGAAAAGTCTATAACACAAGAAGTCGGCATGCGAATATAATCGTATGCCGACTTCTTGCTAAATAAATAATTTATTAATTTTGATTATTTTGCGAGGCCGCAGCAGACGCCTCAGCTTGAACTTCTGCACGAGCCTGCTCCTCTGTTTCTCCTTCAGCTACCTTCGCTGCAGCAGCGGCATCTTGAGCAAACAAAGTTTCAACCGGAACACCGAGCTGCTTAGCTTTACGCAACTGCCTGCCAAGCAAAGAATTGCGGTAAGAGTAACCGAAGTACACCGCAAAACCAATTGCTAGCCACACTGCAAAACGAATCCACGTAAGCACAGACAAGTTAAGCATGAGCCAGAATGTAGAAAGTGCTGCAAACAGCGGAAGCCATGGATTACCAGGAACGCTAAATGAACGGTGCAAATCTGGTCTGCGCATACGCATAATCGGCACACCAGCAGAAACAAGCAGGAATGCAGAAAGCGTACCAATGTTCACCATGTCGGAAAGAATGCCAATATCGAGAGTGGAAGCAACGACTGCCACAACAATACCAGCAACAATCTGAAGTCTTGCAGGAATACCACGCTTGCTCACTTTAGAGAAGCTGCGTGGGAGCAGACCATCGCGGCTAACAGCGAAGATAATGCGCGTAAGACCAAGCAAAAGCACCATCACAACGGTTGTTAAACCAATAACAATACCGAGGGAAATAATCTTTGCAGCCCAAGTAGCACCCACAAGTTCGAAGCTTGTAGAAAGCGAAGGAGCGGCTTGCTTTGCCAAATCCTTATAGGAAACCATACCAGTTGTTACAACTGCGACGAGGATGTAAAGAACAGTAACAATAAACAATCCAAGACCAATGCCTCGTGGAATGTTCTTGTGTGGATCCTTAGTTTCTTCTGCTGTGGTTGCCACAACATCAAAACCAATAAACGCGAAGAACACGAGTGCAGCACCAGAAAGAATACCTGGAACGCCATAAACAGCTGGCTGCATGCCTGTTACCCACTGCCACAAAGGCTGTGCCATAACCCCAGAGACTTCTATTCCCTTTACACTTGCAGCGTCAGTTGCAGGTGGCACAAATGGCGTAAAGTTGGAAGCTTTAATGTAGAAGAAGCCCACAACAACCACGAACAGAACGATACCAATCTTCAAGATTGTTAAAGCGCCGTCAAAGCGTGCAGAAAGCTTAGTTCCAAGGACAAGCATAGTTGTAAAGAATGCAACGATTATAATTGGAGCAACATCAATAGTGAAACCACCTACGTTAAAACTGGTGGTCATATTCAAACCGAAAAGCTTCATTAAATCGTTAAGATAAACGCCCCAATACTTTGCAATTACTGAGCCAGCCATCAGCATTTCTAGGATCATATCCCAGCCAATAATCCAAGCAATAAGCTCACCAACTGTAGTATATGTAAACGTATAAGCAGATCCAGCAACTGGGATCATTGAAGCAAATTCTGCGTAGCACATTGCAGCAGAACCGCATACAATGCCTGCAATAATAAAGCTAATAATTACAGCAGGACCAGCATGGAATGCTGCAGCCTGAGCGCCGACAGAGAAAATACCGGCACCAACAGCGACAGCAACACCCATAACTGCCAAATCCCAAGCATTTAATGTACGTTTAAGATGGCGTTCACCATCCATAGTCTCAGCGATAGTCTGTTCAACAGACTTTTTTCTCCATATTTGCATAATAAACGCACTTTCGTTGAGGTATAGGTATAAAGGTATGCCGCAATCAGAAGCGAATTAATAAATTTGCGAAACAGTTGCGACTTCACCTATATAAAATTTCTACTTAATTTTCTTTATTTATTCCTGTAAATGTAATTAAATAAAAAATTTATATAGATAATGTAGGTAAATATTACACAAAACATTGCTTACACGGTAGTTTTACCGTGTGTTCCTTTATTATTTGTGAAAATTTAAACAATAAACTTATATATTACTGCATAAAACATATTATATTCGTAAAATTTTCAGTTTATAGAAATATTTATTACAACAGGTTCAGGAATAAGCGTTACACCAAACTTACTTTGCACACCACGGATAATAGTTTTTGCCAAATTTGCAATGTCGTCACAAGAAGCATTATTACGATTGGTAAGCGCCAAAGTATGCAATGAAGAAAGACCTGCAGGCGAAGGTTTCCCATTTTCTATAAGCCTAAAACCCTTATGGAATCCAGCATGGTCAATAAGCCAAGCTGCAGAAGTTTTTATACCATGCGATCCATCTTGCATAATTGCATCAAATTTAGGAGCATCTTCTGGCAAAGTATCGGCTTCACTAGTACTAAGTATTGGATTCATAAAGAAACTACCGCAACTATGACGATCACTGTAAATATTATCGCCCTCTAAAAATTCACCAGTAACATAGTCTTCACTTTGCAATCGCAAAGCAAATTCAACACCTTCAGCACACTTTGTACCACGCATCCACAGCTTATCGTAACGAGAAGCATCCTCAAGCATGCCTTTAGAAGCACGAACGCGCAAAACTTCACGACGTATTGCTGCTGTTTGCATGCGCTCGCCTAATTCTACGTGCAAAGCATTAGCTAATTGCGAATGAGAAACAACGCCGGTTGAATTATGCTTCAAACAAAAAGTAACAGACAGTACAACGTAACGAGGAGTGGGAAAATACGAGTCCGCAGGGACTCCTACTGAAGAGTACATGCTTTTTTTAAGCAATGAAGTGCGATACCCAAAATTTAAAGCATCCTTTTGCAACTCCATAGTTGATTTTGTTTCGCGATCCCAAACTTCTACGGAAGTAACACTTTGAGATACTTCTTGACCATAAGCGCCAATATTTTGTACAACAGAAGCCCCAACAGTGCCAGGTATGCCAGAAAGACCTTCTACACCCTCTAAGCCAAGAGAAATCGTATGTGAAACAAAATCATCCCAATTACAACCAGCTTCAGCATTGATATGCACTAAATGAGCACCACTTTGCAAATCAATGCCATCTTCTGAAGGTGCTGCTTCATCAAGCACATGAATATCACGTCTAGCATCTCGCACAACAACGCCGTTGAAATCCTCATCGCTAACAAGCATATTAGAGCCGCCACCGATAACACATAAAGGCAAACCAGCTTCATCAGCATCTTCTACCGCTTCAATAACAGCAACGCGACTTTTTGGCTCTATAAAACGCGCAATTTTGCCACCTACGCCAACAGTTGTTATATCTGCAAATGATGGATTATTTACTAAAGATGCTTGCATACTCATGGTTTAAATATTAACAGCAATAAATAACAAAAACCCCGCATTAAGCGGGGTAATAAGAATAAAATCTGCGCAACTAGCAACAAGCTTAAACAAGCCGAAATCGTGAGCGCAGGAAGCTGAAAATTCAGCGAGTCTCGCGATGAAGCGTATGCTTGCCGCAGCGTGGGCAGAACTTGTTCAACTCAAGACGATCAGGCGTATTGCGACGATTCTTCGTCGTGATGTAATTACGCTCTTTGCACTCCGTGCATGCCATCGTAATGCCCGGACGGATGTCGGCGCTCTTGCTTGCCATTTCGTTCACCTCTACAATTCATTATTGGCCAGCCAGTCTCCTACTGGCCGTTGTAGCGAGGAAGAGACTCGAACTCTTGACCTTACGATTATGAGTCGTACGCTCTAGCCAGCTGAGCTACCCCGCCAGAGAGCCTCGAGTGAGAATCGGACTCACGACCTCTTCCTTACCAAGGAAGTGCTCTACCACTGAGCTATCGAGGCGTGGCGGGTAGTGGATTCGAACCACTGAAGCACGAAGCGGCTGATTTACAGTCAGCTCCCTTTGACCACTTGGGAAACCCGCCAGCAGTCTCCGTAAGAAGTGAACTTCAAACGGCAACTTTGTTATTTTGCCACGAAATCGCGACTAATGCAAGATTAAGACACGCCGAAAGCAAAACTTTTATGCAAAAAAGCTAGTTATTTAGCGAAAAACCCTCTTTTTTTAAATTTTCGCAAACTGTCAAAACTCTGTCATTAGCCTCGCGCTCGCCGATACTAATGCGAATACCTTCACCAGCAAAAGCGCGAACAGACAATCCTGCAGCAATAAAATGTTCTGTTACTTTCTCAGTATCTGCCCCAAATGGCATCCAGAAGAAGTTTGCGTACGCATCCTCAATATTCCAGCCTTGCCCGCGTAAAGCTTCAACAATGCGCTCGCGCTCAGCAACAAGAGATGCAACACGAGTACTCATCTCCTTGCTTGCGTCATCTTCCAAAGAAGCCAAAGCTGCGACCTGCGCTATTTGAGACACACCAAATGGCACAGCAACTTTACGCATACCGTCTACGACTTCAGCCGGAGCAATACCATAACCAATGCGCAAACCTGCCAATCCATAAGCCTTGGAGAACGTTTGAGCAACAACTACATTTGGATACTCATGGTACAGCTTTATGCCATTTGCAGTGCCTTTTGCTGTGTTAAACTGCACATAAGCTTCGTCAATAAGTACAAGAACGTCGCTTGGCACAGCATCTAACACCTTGCGAGCTTCCTTCTCGCTAAGTGAAGCAGAAGTTGGATTATTAGGATTATTCAAAATAATCAAACGCGTGCGATCGTTAATAGCTGCAATCATAGCGTCAACATCGTGAGAACCATCGGCACGATTAGGAATCTGAACGCTTGTAGCACCAGCTCCCGTTACAATAATCGGGTAAGCTTCAAAGCTTCTCCAAGGATATATGACCTCATCTCCCGGACCTGCAACCAAGTCAACAAGCTGCGTAATAACTTCCGTAGAGCCGCAACCAAGCACTACTTCGTCTGCAGTCACACCAAAACGCTTAGCAAGTTCTTCAACAACTTCTGTGCCACGCATATTAGGATAACGGTTTATTACATTAAGCGCGCGATTTGAGATTGCTTCTTTTACGCTTTGCAAAGGCTCATAAGGATTTTCGTTACTAGAAATCTTATACGCACGAATGCCGTCCAATTTAGGAGCTGGCTTACCCTGCTTGTAGCTAGGAATTGTATCTACAATATTGCGGTGTTTGTATGTCATACTTCTCCATCATACTCTACACATACCTTAACTGTGCAATAGCGAAAATCCGACTAAAATTGCGCAAGCATGTAAAGAAACTGCCGCTTTATCGCCTTAATCCGACCAAAACTTTACAGCCATGTAAACTTTCTGCCGTTTCCAAGCCAAAATCCAACCAAAACCTTACAACCGCGTAAAGTTTCTGCCGGCTATCCAAATATTTCACGGCACATTCTTACGTACCGCAATAAAAAACGCTGGGAATAACGTTTCCGTCATTTCCAGCGTAAGTTTTATTGTTTCAACCAGCTAAATACTAGCCAAGAATCGCAAGCACATCACGAGAAGACACGATTAAGTAGTCCTCACCTTCGTAATGCACTTCAGTTCCACCGTACTTGGAATAAAGAACCTTGTCTCCAACCTTAACATCCATAGGAATGCGCTCGCCCTTATCGTCACGACGACCAGGACCTACGGCAAGAACTTCACCCTGCTGTGGCTTTTCCTTGGCATTATCTGGAATATACAAGCCAGAAGCAGTCTGAGTTTCCGCTTGAGCTTGCTTAACAATAATCTTATCCTCCAACGGTGTGAGCTTAATCGACACTGTTGCCACCCCTTTCATAAGAGATATTAATTTCGTACGCAAGAAACAATCCGACGAGGCTGACGATCACGTCCGCAACCGCACTTACGCTCTGTGCCTCATAATAGCGCGAATTTAGCACTCTAACAACTCGAGTGCTAATCTTTTAAGAAAATTTTTAGAAAACTCTTAAATCAGGCATTGCGACGAGCAAGAACATCATGCAAATTTGCCACACCAAGTGAGTCTTCAGAACTTTCTGGAGCATCCACTTCGCTTACTTTTTCTTTTTCGTGGAACTGAGAAGAGTTTGCAGCAACAAAATTAGTAGCGGCAGCAGCACTATCAGCGTTAGCAACTGGTACAGCTTTAACTACTTGCTTAGTTGATTTAATTTCCAAACTTTCTGGAGTACGAGATGCCAAATTAGCATTACTTGAATCAGACTTAGTTTGTGAATCAAGCGAGAACGAAATTAAATCTTGATTAGACTGATAGTTTTGCTCCGAAGCCACAGAAGCGTTAGAAGAATCGTATGCGTCTTTATTTTCCGCTTCAACGATATTAGATTCTTTAGATTCAGATTCTTCTTTATACGAACGCTCACGCAACGCTGCATTGCGCTCTTGCTCCGCACGATGTAACGCAACACGAATTTCGCTCTGCTCCATAACCGAAGTTTCAGTATTGTCACGAGATGCGCCATTTCGAACAGGCACTACAGTCTGAGATACAGAATACTCAGCACTGTCGTTTTGAGAAATCGCATCACTACTGTTGATTTCTCCATTAAAATCAGAATCAGATGCAGAAGAATAATCTTTCAACTGACGTATAACAGCACTATTGCGGCGTTCACATAATTCATCATCGGCTTTGCGTTTCGAAGCAGCGCGCATTGTTGCAATACGCGCCTCCCAAGCACGAGCATGCTTAGAAGCACGAGCTCCAAAATAAAGCACTACTGCCAACATAGCTCCAGGAATAAGAGCAAAAACTGGAGAAAATATACCAGAGCATCCTGCTAAGAATACGACAAAAGTCAAGACAGCAAGCGCAACTACCAACACACAACGACGGCGTATCGCAGCACGCCTAGCAGCGCGAATGCGCGCAATATATTCAGGAGTTAATGTTCGTTTTTGTTGTGTCGGTTGCATACAAGCCCCTTTTGCCAACATACTAGTACCGTCGCAAATACGCGTAGTACTCCACTCACCTACAAGATGAAGTGTTGGTGAAAACCTATCCTCGCGATGTTCAAGCATAGACTTCATGCCGTTAACCGTGCGTTTAGGCAACCACCCGAACCATAAGGCTACGAGGATGACTAATACGAGTACCGCACTCACCGATTCATAACCCATAACTATTAATATAAGGAAGTCATAGGATGTGTAGCAACATAAACATTTCGGCGTGTCGCCAAAATGTGGGATTATTGCGCGCACCATCACACAATATGCTGTGCCGCAATCATTCACTAAGCAAATTTAACACCTATAATAACTGTCATAGTATGTACTAGGATATGTGGAGGAACAGTAAGTTTCTACTTACGTGCTCGTGTAACTTCGGAGGGACTTTTGCCTACTTATCATTATCGTTGCAAGCAATGCGGATACGATTTTTCAGAACATCAATCATTTTCAGATGACCCTATTACCATTTGCCCTCAGTGCGGGAAAGATGCAGTGCACAAAGTGTACTCCGCTCCTCCAATCAACTTTAAAGGCAAAGGCTTTTATCGAACCGATAAATGATTTTGTAAAATTATAAATATTAATTATTGTTTAAATATTGCGCGCTAATAGGTTTTATCCACAGTGCGCAATTTTTCTTGCTCTTGCATTTTTTATATTTCAAAATGCAAGTATGAGCATAAATTTTTCTTTATTTAAATCTCAAAATAACGCAAAAAATAGTGCGTTATTGCAGCGAAGGCAACGCGCTTTCGTGCGGAAAATCATTATTGTGCTATGTGCTGGAATGATGGCTTTACTCGTCGTGTCAACTATTATTGATTCACAAGAAACTCAAGTCATAGCAGTAGCTAAACACAATATTCAGCAAGGTTCACGCGTTAGCGTAAACGATATTGCATACGTTCGAGTGCCTAAGCATAAAGTATTTAATCAAGCGCTATCCAATAATATAAGCGCGAATGCTTCTATTATTGCAACATGCGAAATACGTAAAGGCATGCCAATTTTGCAAACACTATTAAGTAAAATTCCGCGCATTCCAAAAGGATTCACTTCTATTACCATTCATTTAGCTAGTGCAGATCACACGCTGCTTCCTGGCGAAAAAATCGATTTAGCTTTTAGCAAGCCGGTACAAGATGAAGAAATTTCTAACTCCCAAAATGCAGAAATCCACAACAGCGAAAAATCCAAAAGCAACACTGTGACAAATAACGATAAAAACAAAAACCACGATATTGAAGAAAACAATATTGCAGAAATTGACGAACGCTATGTTAGCGTAGTTCATAATGTTATGGTGATGCAAATAAGTCAAAGCACTCAAGCTTCACAAAATCAGCAGAATACTACCACTCTTGCTATGCCTGCTGCAGATGCATTGCGATTATTACAAGCTCAGTCTGCAAACCCCTCTTTGGCAATTGTTGCCATGAAATTGTCACAATGAGATTGCCGTCATGGAATACGTACACGATTAGTAGAAATCAGCGGTAATTACTAGCAATTAACGATAATAGCCAGTCAGCAACAAGAATAAATCATTCTGCTACTTCTCGCGTATTTCAAGCTCAACTCATACGCTCGGAAAACACCGCCCAGTGAGGCGGCAATTCGCTTAAAATACGATTATCGTCGTCTTGATTACGCTGTTGCAAAGTAAGCTCGTCAGAAGGCTCGAGTTTAACACCATCGGCATCAAAAAGCTCTGAGCCTTCACGAACAACCCTAACTGACCTGCGGGGAGATCTTCTATTGGGATCGTATTTACTCATTCGTTGTCACCATACAATTCCCCAAGACGAGAAACAACACGATCAACCTCTTTTTCAGGATTGACAAAAGCTCCAACGCTCCACACTGTCATAACTGACCAGCCCAAGGATTCCAAATCCTGAATAATCATGCGATGACGTTCACGAGTTGATTGCACGCTCATAAATTGTGCATCATCCGTAAGCACAGCAACAGCAAATGGCTTATCAGCAAGTCCAACTACTAGAGGAATTCTAACGCCATTATCGAAGCCATAGTTGACTGCAACTTTTAATCCACGCGAGCGAATACGCTCAGCTAAATCAGTAAATAGCACATTCCTTTGCGCAGCTTCTGCAGCAATTTGCGCTTCAACATCGTTAGCATCTTCTGGACGAAGCGGCTTATCACTTAACTTCTCAGCCCATTGCAAAAGACTCTTCAAAAGCTTTGGACCATCTTGGTGCAAACGCTCATCTTCCATATCTTTAGATGTAAACGCACTAACAATATCTAGATGACGACGAGCTAGAGCCAAAGCGTCAAGAAGCATACTGCTTCCACCTTCTTCTTCAAGCAATCCAAACTGCTGAAGAAGTCTGCCATGAGATGTTTTTGCATAGCAAAGCGACATAATTACATCTGTTGCTATTGCTCCAGAAGCTTCATTAACGCCCAAAAGTCTCACATGTCGCAAGAATCTAGCCATGTTTTCGTCTTTAATAGACAAAGACTTCAACTCCGCTCCCAAACGACTACGGAACACGTTTGTCAACGTAACTACGACAAGCACATAGCTTGAAGGAACAACCGTAAACGTATTTGCGCGCTGACGAATAAGCTCAACTACTTCATCAATTTCACGCTGGCTGCTTTCAATAAGCCCAGAAGACATTACTGGAACTCCAGTTGCTTCAATTTGATGCAAACGAACTTTGCCTTGCAAACGCTCAACAGGAACGTCGTGACGCAACTTTCCGTAACCATGTTCTTCCAAGAATCGCGCTAAACGAAGCGAGCGCCTTGTTGCTCTAGAAACTACTGTTACAGATGGGAGTAATGAAATAAGCGAACGCAAGCTTTCAGAACTTATTGTTTGCTTATGTGCTAAAACTACTACTTGATGAGCACGAGACAAAATAGATAGCAACTCAATATTTGATATATGAGATGCCGAATCAATTATTACAGTATCTGCAATAGGTCTCAATGGAGTCATCATAGTAAGAGTAGATGGCATAGCTACAAGTATTGGTTTCGCAGCCAAAACAAGTTCCGCATAATTGCGCAATAATTTATTAAAAGTAATTCCAGAACGGTTTCCGGCAAGCATAGTATGTAACTGATTAGCTTCTTGCGTATGCGAGAACAATAAATCACACAAATGCCTCATAGCTTCTTGCTGAACCATTGGACCGATTGAACGCACATGTTCTGTATCAACTTGCACGAATCGATCAGAAGCATCTTGCATTGCTGAGCCATCTTGGTGAGAAATAATTGCAGAAGAATTAACGATATCTTCAAAAACAGTAGTCCACCAAGCTAATTGCAACTCACCGTCAATTGCATTACCTGTAACGTTGCGACGACGCAAATCGCTGACTAAATCAGATAAGCCCGCTTTGCTGAACTCGCGTTCCAAATTGCAACGACCAGGGAGAGTATCTAGAGATGCTCTGTCGTCATGTAAATCTTGCAAACGAGCTTCGAGCTGCGCAAATTCAATATTTTCAAGATCTGCGCCCTTAAGAGTTGTTGCTAACACTGCATCAAGAGCAACTAAATGCCTTGCTAATAATTCTTGAGTATTTACAATATCATCCAATTTTGGCGGCAAAACAGGCCATCCGCCGTGAGGCACGAAAGTACGCCACTGAGCTGCTTGCTGCGCAACAATCTTTAATGCCTCATGCAAATCATCGACTTTAGCTCCAACTCTTAGCAAGCTGCGCGCTTCTCGAACATGATGTCTACGTTCCCAGAAGCCCATAATTGTGCCTTCGGCTTTACGCTGAGCTTTCGGCTTACTCGCTTCAATCATTGCATCTAAATCGCGCTCAAAAATTTCAGGCTGGAATACGTCAAGTACACGTCGCAAATTTTTGAGAACTGTAACTTGACGACTCCACTCACGAGCTGTTGTTGGCACAGGGAAACCACAGCTTTGCACAGTGCTTTTAACTTGTTCTCGAGTTGCTGGAAGAAGCTTAAGAAGCACGTCTACAACACGCTGATATACAGATATAGCTTCATTTTCGTCAAATATCGACGCGCCAAACCAAGGAGTATCTTCAGGATTTATCCTAAACTCTCCAAGTTCATCGGCTTGGTGGAATTTCTTCGACCACTCCTCAATATGACCGGTCATAGCGTGCGCTGCGGCAACATCTAAACGCACATGCGTAGACGGATGGGTTGGGAACATTGCAATTGCTGCAAGATTCTGGATTGTTTGATATGCAGATACTCCCCAAGTTTCGTTGATACCATGAAGATCACCTAAATAACGAGTAAGGCGAGAACGCACTCCAACCAACTCATCTGCAACCTGCTCAAATCGTGAAGTCGCAATACTATGTCTAGCGCCAACTGCTGCAATCAACTGCGCATCGACATGCTTAGCAATATGACCATCCGCAACGTCTAATGCTAATGAGGAAATTTCATGCGTATTCAACGTGTAACGGAAACGCCTCTGCTGTTCAACAACATTAGGCACATACAACACAGAACGTCCTGCAATTACAGAACGAGAAGCAATCGCAGCAGCAATCGCAGCTGAATCCGATCCCGAATCAATATCCACGAACAGAGAGTTTCCAGAAGCAACAAGCTCCGCTGCATAACGCACAACGTTATCTACTTCACCAACTTCGCATTCGCTATGAGGATCTGCGTCGAAAGGACTATATTCTGGCTTATTTGCAGACTGAAGCTTATGAATAGCTCGATCATCGCCAGCCATAGCGTCAATCATTGCATTCCCAACATTGCCAGATTGCAAAGCGTTAATAATTTGTTCACTTTCTGCTACGAAACGCGAACCAGCATCTGTGAAGCAGCCAAGTATAATATCACGCTCAATATCAAAATCTGGAAAAGCTGAGCGAGCTTGCTTACAAATAGCATCAAACACTACAGAAGTTTCTGGCGTTCCACTTTCATATTGAGATCCGTCGAATAAAACATCTTCCCTAAGTTGAACACCACGCTCACTTAAACGCGACACAAGCGAATTGTTCAGCCCAACACTTCCAGAGAAATAAATAGTGGCGGAGGTTTCATCTTGATTAGTGTCACGAACAACTTTCACAGGATACGTAAGAACAGGCACATGGTTGCCATTCCACGATGCAACACCGACTATTAAAGAAAGCTCGGAAACACCACTTTCGTGCGCTTTTGCGTCTCTATCTTCAAAAACTCGATCTAGCCTTCGCCCAGCAGCTCGCAACATTCCAGCGTCCCGGAATAAAGATTTTAATGTTACTTTTCCGCTTGCAAAAAGTTGCGCAATTCCGGAAGGATGAGCATGCGTCAACTCTAATTGAGCAGCAAGTTGCGTTATATCTTCTAGTGGAGAAGGAGATAGCTGAGCCTGATATTGCTGCTTCCACTCAACTATATGTTGTAAAGCGTTAGTACGAGCGCTGTTCGTATTATTAGAGCCAGATTCTTCTAAAGAACCATCCTCTGACGTAGTATTTTCAACTACTGCATCAGTAAAAACTTGCTCTGACGAATCCTGCTCCACGTTGTTTGTATCACTCATATTCCCACCCTACTTGCTTACTGTTCAATAGCTTTGCGATATGCACTATAACCGCTGTTTCTAGCTAGTGCAGCATCTACTTCAGAATTACCTTGAGCTGCGAGCCACGCGTACAAGTCATCGTATAACCCAGTGTTTGCAGCCAAGAACGGAAGCAACTGCGAATATTGCGCCATCTCAAATTGCTTTGAAAAATCACTACTTTCTTCAGCTTCTTTTGACGTGAATCCGCCGGCTTCCACTACATTTTCTTGAGAGTCAAATTCGCCTTTTGATACTTTTTCAAATACGGAGCCTGGCTCAAATGCAGGTGTGTACTCCGCATCAGAATTGTTAATATCGAGATTATTAGAGTCGAGACTTGTAGTACCGAGATTTGTAGAGCCAAAACTGTTAATATCGAGATTATTAGAACCTGTATTTGCACTATTAAAAGCTGAAGTATTGACAATATTTTCAGCAAAAGTTTCAGTTGATTTTAATGGAGATACTGGAAATTCTTGAGAACTTTCGTTTTGCAATACATTTGTTTCCGAATTAACTGGCGTAACCGAAGAAACCTGAGCAACCGAATCAGCTTGATCAACTGCAGAAACCGAATCAACTGCAGAAACCACAGAATCTTGTTGAGAAGGTTCTTCTTTAGTCGCACTTTCTTGCTGAATTGCTTGCGCATCTGCAAATAAATTACGCGGCTCTACAGGAGCCTCCTGCTGCTCTCGCATAACAGGCAAAGTTACATCATGATTGATTGGAGCAACATCTGTTTGCGAATCATCATTGAGCTGAGTTTGATTTTGCATGCCTTGTTTCCAAGACAACCCAGGATGCGAAACTGATTGAGCATGGAAAACACCTGTTGGCTCACCAGCGCGCAAATCAAGAATTTGGTCTACCGATAAATCTGAAGCTGCAGGCTCATCATGCGATTCATCTGTAGCATAAGAGAACAGATTACGCACTGCGTTATCTTTTTCAACTTCAGCAGATTCTTCTTCTACACGCACAAAATCAACAGGAACATCACCGAATTGCATGCGCATTAAGTTATCTGGAAGCTGAAAATCAACATCAGGCTCTAGACGCAGCAAATCACCATTTTCGCTGACTAAATACGTACCGTTAGTTGAATGCAAATCTCGTATTGTTGCCACGCCTCGCATGTCTACAATTAGCAGCGCATGCCTCTTTGACATAGAACGTTTGTTATCTACTATGTCGACGCGCGCGAAACCATCTTCACGCAACGGGCGTATAGGCTTTCGACCAATCTCTACAGACTGACCTGCACCCACACGTGCCTGCTCGACACCACCAACTGTAATCATCCAGCGCTGCACGGTTTGTCGCTCACTCACGTGATCTGCTCCCTTCAAAAAACATACTACCTACTATTGTGTCATGCTTTGTGTATATTGCGCTAGTATTTGTTGATTTTAAGCATAAAAATAACAAAAGGCTCGGAAGAAACTCCCGAGCCTCGAAACTTGCGATATTGCCAACCGTCCCTAGCGGAAAGCAACAACGCAAAGCGCTCAGCATTAATCGGTTAACGAAGCCTGAATCAATAGTAAAAAAGGAAATTTGGCAAACCATATCAACAAGCAAACGCAAACCAAGTAATTGCTGTATAAAACTAAAAGATCTACACAGCGTGCCAAGCACAAAATTTTTATAAAAGCACTTAGTCTAGCGCACCTTTTAGCACACTAGACTAAGTAATTCACAGTAAAACCGACTCAGCAATCAACCAATAAGCTAAAGCCCAAATGATTCATCGCTGAATCAGCTTTTAGCTTAGTGACGGATCTTGCGAAGAGCAGCACCCATGCCAGCAAGCACAGAAGCAGCAACAGCAGCCATAGCTACAGCAGCACCAGTCTTAGCTAAACCAGCAGCAGCGGCACCATTAGCACCAGCGGCAGCACCGTTAGCATTGTTGTTCTGCTGAGCAGAAGCCTTGGTATCCTTACCCTTCTGACCCTGCTTAGCAGCAGCCTGAACTTCCTTACCAAACTTACCGCTCATAGCAGAAGCATAAGCATGCTTCAAACCAGGAACAGCTGGGAATGTTGGAGCCAAAGGATCAGAAGTCACAACTGGTGGCAACAAAGATGGGTTCACACCGGCAGCAACAGCCTCATTGTAAACAGCCTTGTAAAGAGCCAAAGCCTCATTATAAGCCTTTACAGCAGCCTTGGCAGCAGCCAAAGCAGCATTATAGTCGGCAGTAGCCTTGTCAAGAGCATTCATTGCACGGACAAGATGAGCCTTAGCGCGGTCCACAGCATCACGCAAACGAGTCTCGGTAGCAGAATCATTCGTACCAGAAGTCAAGAATGCATTGAGCTTTTCCTGAGCATCATTGAAAGCATTCACGCGTGCATTGAACTCAGCAAGAGCAGCAACCAAAGCCTTATAAGCATCATTGAACTTATTCTTAGCAACAGCAAGTTCATCATCCTTATTGTCCAAGTTCATCTTAGCAAGACGAACCTTGTTAATAAGAGCCCTCTTAATCTGATCCTCAGTTGGATCTGGGTTAGAGCAGTTATTAACGTTGTCCAAAGCCTTGAGATACTTGGCATGAGCATTATTAGCATCAGTCACCTTAGCATCGTAGGTTGCCTTGTCTTCAACATACTTGTTCTTCAGATTTACATATGTCTGAGCAGCTGCAGCATCTTCTGGCTTGGTGCCATTAGGAAGAGGAGTCTTCATCTTAAGCTTGCCAGCATTGCCATCAGCTTCGTACAAAGCCTTAACTTCAGCCTTAGTTGGCTCTTGTGGCTCTTGTGGAACAGCTGGAATAGCAGCCTTAGCAGTATTGTACTCATCAAGAGCTAGAGCAGCGATAGACTCATTCTTGCTCTTAAGATTCCATTCTTCCCTATTTACTGGGCAATCTGGAACGTTAACATTAGCCATTGCTGGGGCAGCAAAAGCGAAACCGGAGAGGAGGGTGGCGCCAGCAGCGAATGCGGCGATAGCCTTCTTATTCAACATAATATTTTCCTTTCTTCTTCTCCTTCGTGCTAGGTACACGAAGAAAAATTTGCTGTGTAACTCCAACCGGAGCCACACACGCCCGTCAAACTAGGACTGACCGGCGTTTGCTATTAACATACCCCCCCCCCCCGTTCGAAAAAGTCAAGAGCCAACACACAACTCATTAACAAAAAACATTTATATTTTTACGGAAATATTTCAGTCAAACTATTTTTAAAAGTAAAAAATACAGTATTACGCATTATTTTTCGTAAAAATGTCAATTTCAAGGTTTTTAAAGATTTTTCTCAGAAAACTCTCAGGAAACTCTTGAATACTCCCCCAACCAGCCGCAAAACCGTTGCAAAACCGCCATTCCCCCGCGACACGCCAACAACCCACTTTTACATGACGCGCGCGGCAGTTCCTCTACGTTCATACAAAAACAATACCGCTTCTTGGCCTATAACCCAGCAAATAAAAAAAAATCGGGCGACGCATAAATGCATCGCCCGCAAAACTTTCGTTTTCAAATCGTATCTAATAAATTACTATGATGGCTGTACATTATATACAATCTCTTTACAAAAAGTATACATCTGTTGCACTGATGTAGATGACTTATACAAGTCCCTATTACTAATCATCCTACCGTCAAACAATTCTTTGATTTCCTGTAAACAATGATTCTTCAAATCCTCACTTTTTATAACATCATCCACCGCAATAAGCAGCGAAATAAAATCTTGCACACAGTTATTTTTTAATCGGTTTTGAATAGTCCTTTTTCTTATATCAGGCAATAATTCAACAAGTCTAGAAGCTAAATAACTATTGTAAAAACCATCTTTATTCGTTAAATCATGAATAATACAATTGCTATGAGCGGCAGCATTTCGTATATTCCTTATGCTATCCAACAATGTACAATTAAATTCATTATATTCATACTTTGAACAGTAATACTTATAAAAATTAACAAATTCTCCAAATGGAATCACTTCCAGAAAAACATATATAGGATACTTGGGGTGAGTATATTTACCCAATATAGTCTTTACATACGCAGTAGAACGTCTGTTATTAAGCTCTGTTATAATGCGTGGATACTTTGCGATATATTCACTTACTATACTGAATTCATCAATATTTTTTTCTTGTATATTTTTTAATATATTAACTTTTAAAGAATGTTCCACGCTAAGACTTGCACTAATAATCCAACGTCGTAAATACATATCAATAGTAGATAAATCTTTTAGAGCCATAAAATCAAGACCCACATATTTACCATTATGCTTATGAAAATTGGTTTTATAGGCAGTGACCTTAACATAATAATTATGCTCATTCAAAAATGAAATAACATCCTTAATTGTACATTTTTGAAAAGTAACACCCTTACCTTTTAGCTTATCTATAAGTTGCTCTGTCTGTAACATGAAACACCACCTATCCATAAGCAAAATAATCTAAATAACTAAGAAAACTATTTATTTTCCTTTAATGATTCAAGTATAAGAAAGAATAGGAAAAGCAAAAAGAGTAAGTGCCTAAGTAGATAGGTAGGTAAGCAAGTAAGTAAATAAGTACGTAAATACAAAGAAAAGGGCTCGGAGAATAAGTACCAAATAAAAGCACTAAACCCAAGCCCTTAATAAACTGGCCTATCTCCCTAAAAATAAACCAGCCTTACACTCAACAGTTACACTCACAAGCCACACCACAATCCCACTGTCAAGAAAGAGATCTGGCAAAACAGTAAAATTATGAAACAGCCTACAAGCAACTCGCCGCAAAACACTGAACAGTATTTACGGCACGTTGAGTGAAAGATTTAACAAGTGAGCGTACCACACTTACATACAGCACGCTCACAAATCATTAAACAATCAACACACTTAATGTGCTAACAGCTTAGTGACGGATCTTGCGAAGAGCAGCACCCATGCCAGCAAGCACGGAAGCAGCAACAGCAGCCAAAGCTACAGCAGCACCGGTCTTAGCCAATGGAGCAGCAGCAACTGGGGTCTTAGCAGCAGCCTTCTTATCAGACTTCTTATCAGACTTCTTAACATCAGCCTTCTTGCCACCAAGATTGTTCAAGAACTTAGCAAAGCGTTCCTTACTTTCCTTGTAAGCCTTCTCAGCTTTAGCAAGCTCATCCTTGGCTTCCTTCTCATTCTTAGTAGCAGCAGAAATACTATCTAAGAATGGAACATTAGTGTAGTAAGCCTTACGCAAAGCAGCAGCAGCTTCATGTTCACCTTCAGCGTCAAGATAATCAGCCTGAGCCAACATATCAGCCCACTTAGCCTTCAAAGCATTCAAAGCAGCAGTAGCTTCATTAGCCTTGGACCTAGCTGCTGAAACCTCTGCAGCACCACGACCATTCAAGGTGCCCAAAGAACCATTTACAATGTCTCCCTTTTCGGAACCGTTAAGGAAGTTGTCAAAAGCCTTGGACTTATCGAGATTATCTAAAACTGCCTTATTTTCCTTAGCTTTGTTCTCTTCAACTTTTTTAGCCAACTCAGCTGCATTAGCCTTTTCCTGCTTCTTAGCATTCTCAATAGCTGTTTGAGGTAAATTCGCACTATCAGCCATTGCTGGGGCAGCAAAAGCGAAACCGGAGAGGAGGGTGGCGCCAGCAGCAAATGCGGCGATAGCCTTCTTATTCAACATAATAATTTCCTTTCTTCTTCTCCTTCGTGCTAGGTACACGAAGAAAAATTTGCTGTGCAACTCCAAACGGAGCCACACACGCCCGTCAAACTAGGACCGACCGGCGTTTGCTATTAACATACCCCCCCCCGTTCGAAAAAGTCAAGAGCCAACACACAACTCATTAACAAAAAACATTCATATTTTTATAAAAATATTTCAGTCAAACTATTTTCAAGAATAAAAAATACAGTATTATGCGTTATTTTTCGTAAAAATGTCAATTTCAAGGTTTTTAAAGATTTTTCTCAGAAAACTCTCAGGAAACTCTTGAATACTCCCCCAACCAGCCGCAAAACCGTTGCAATATAGCCACTCTTGTGCGACACGCCGACAACCCGCTTCTCGCGTATCGCACGCGGCAAAAACTTTACAGCGGTGTAAATAAAAGGTCGTTTGCGTGCGAAATAGCGGCAAAAACTTTACGCGCGAGTAAAGAAAAGGTTGGGACGCAACAAAAAAGGCGGCAGGAATAATCCTACCGCCTAATTTTCACTATGCACACACGCATAAAACTGCGTTACGCGCAAAGCAACAAAAAGTTAGAACTACTTAAGTTCAACGGAAGCGCCAGCCTCTTCGAGGGCAGCCTTAGCCTTCTCAGCATCTTCCTTCTTAGCCTTCTCGAGAACAGCCTTTGGAGCGCCGTCCACGAGAGCCTTAGCTTCAGCCAAGCCGAGGCTGGTCAAAGCACGCACAGCCTTGATGACTGCAATCTTCTTATCGCCAGCAGCGGTGAGAACGACGTCAAACTCGTCCTTCTCTTCCTCAGCAGCACCAGCAGCAGCTGGAGCAGCAGCAACAGCGGCTACAGGAGCAGCAGCTTCGACATCAAACTTATCTTCGAATGCCTTGACGAACTCAGAGAGCTCAACGAGGGTCATTTCACCGAAAGCTTCAAGAAGCTCTTCGTTAGTGAGCTTAGCCATAATTGGCTTCCTTTCTTACTTGGCCGGGCATACTTTATGCCTTACGACCATAACATTTTTATATTTGGTTGGTCTCATGCAGCAAGCTGCAAGGGAATCAAGCGGCCTTTTCCTGCTTCTCGCGCAAAGCGTCGATTGTACGAACTGCCTTGGTTGGCAATGCGTTGAACAGGCAAGCGGCCTTGGACATGGTGCCCTTGAGCGCGCCGGCCATTTCGGAAAGCAACTGTGGGCGCGACTTCAAGTCGGCGAGCTGCTTTGCACCTTCGGCATCGTAAACGGTTCCATCTGCGAAACCGCCCTTAATGACGAGGGCTTTATTCTCTTTGGCAAAATCACGCAAGGTCTTAGCAGCCTCAATGAAATCACCCTTAACGAAGGTGACTGCAGTTGGGCCGGCGAGAAGCTCGTCGAGACCTTCAATGCCCGCTTCCTTAGCAGCAATACGAGCAAGCGTGTTCTTAGCCACAGAGTAGGAAGTATCGCGGCCTAGCTTTTCGCGCAGAGTAGAAATCTGCGGAACGGTAAGCCCGCGGTACTCGGTGAGGTAGATAGCGTCTGCATTACGGAAAAGTTCCGTAAGCTCGGCAACTACCGCTTCCTTTTCGGGCCTCTTCATGGCGTTCCTTCCTAAATTGGCCGTAGGTGAAAGAAACGCATCAAGCTTAATTAAACAGGGCAATAAAAAAAGCCCTGCGCACTGGCAGAGCAACATAAGAAGCACTAAAGCGTGCTAAATTTTCGACTCATAACGAGATCCGCTATAAATCCTCGCTCAACCTGTGCTGGCATGACACATCAATTTCAGGAATCTCGCGATCCCACCAACGGTCTGTGGTTTACGTTGGGTAATTTTAATACGCTGTTAGGACAATGTCAAGAGAAATATTATAGAAATAAAAAAGAGGGCATGTAATTTACATACCCTCTAATTTTTTAATTTTTACTTTTATATTTTTTGTTTCACAAGTTCACTACTTGTAAAATGCACCCTTACATTAAATGCACATTTACAGCACAGCATTAGCAACAAAATCAAGTAAGAACAGCAAAGAAACAATCCAAAGCATTGGATGAACTTCTTTAGCACGCTTCTTGCAAGTCATCACCAAGCAGTACATGATAAAGCCGGCGGCGATACCATAAGAAATGTTGTAAGAGAATGCCATGAACACTGCAGCGAAGAATGCAGGAATTGCCTCAGAAATATCATCCCAAGCAATTTCCTTCAAAGAGCTTGCCATCATGCAACCAACAACCACAAGCACACCGGCAGTTGCAGCAGCAGGAACAGCGGAAACTACAGGAGCAAGCACTATAGAAAGCGCGAAGCAAATAGACACAACTACGGAAGTCAAACCGGTACGACCACCAGCACCAATACCTGCAGCAGACTCTACATAAGTAGTGGTATTAGAAGTACCGAAAATTGCACCAACAGAAGTTGCGATGGAATCAGCGAACAAAGCGCGATCCATCTTGGAACTAAAACCGGATCCGTTTTCAAGAGCTTTTTCGTCAGCCTCAGAGAAGATACCTGTACGACGACCAGTGCCAATGAAGGTACCCAAGGTGTCGAAAGTATCAGACATTGAGAATGCAAAAATCGTTATCAAAACAAGCGGAACACGCGAAGGGTCTGCAAACAGCGTTGAGAAGCCTTTGTCGCTAAATATTGCGCAGAAAGTAGTTGGCAAATTATTAAAAGCTTCTGAAACTGAAACAGAATTGCTCATGGTTGTAAGTCCCATTGGAATACCGATTAATGCAGTAACAACAATGGAAATAAGCAAAGATCCACGAACATTCAACACAGTAAGCACGATTGCCAAAAGCAATCCAATGAGGAACAACCACAATACTGGGTTCTTTAAAACAGCAAGACCTGGAATTGCAGGAGCTGCACCAAAATGAGACGCAACTTTTGCAGCTTTGTCATCCTTTGGAGTGAACTTAATCAAATCAACGTTCACCATGCCAACATAAGCCACAAATAAACCAATGCCACCGCCGATTGCGTGTTGTAACGAAGTCGGGATGGCACGAATAATCATTTTACGAATTTTAGTAACGGTAATAATAATGTTAATTAAACCGCATAAGAACACCATGCACATTGCATGCTGCCAACTAAAGCCTAAGCCTTTTACGACTGTGAACGTAAAGAATGCATTTAAGCCCATACCAGCAGCCTGAGCATAAGGCACGTTAGCAAATAAGCCCATAACAAGCGTGCCAATAATAGCAGCAATAATTGTTGCTAAGAACACGCCACCCCATGGCATACCAGTTTCTTTTAATACATTTGGATTTACGATGATAATGTACGACATTGCGAAGAATGTAGTGAGACCTGCAGTGATCTCCGTTGATACATTCGTGCCGTTTTCTTTGAGATGGAAGAACTTTTCCATAAACTCTCTGTTCCTTGGTTTACAAGCGCAAAAGACCAGAAAAGCGCGGCGAAAGCACTTGAGCAATCGCGTACGCAATTACATTTGGGCATTCACGCAGAGGTTACTGCGACTCGTCGAATGAACGAAGGCATCACAAAATCTCACATAAAATTATGAAAATTGCGAAACCTTTGAACAACCGAACAGCTCTGACCTTACGCGCACGTGCTGACCAAGGAAATACACCGAAATCAAAAAAGTATATAACAAATCAGCCAAAACGACCGGAAATATAACGCTCAGCTTCAGCGTTGCGCGGATTGTTGAACATAGTAGTCGTGTCTGCGAAGTATTCCAGATGACCTGGTTTCCCGACAGCTTTCAAATTAAAGAATGCAGTGTAGTCTGCAACACGCGCAGCCTGTTGCATATTATGCGTCACGATCACAATCGTGTAATCGTTTTTAAGCTCATTAATCAAATCTTCTACAGCCAACGTAGAAATAGGGTCAAGAGCTGAGCAAGGCTCATCCATAAGTAAAACTTGCGGATGCACAGCCACAGCCCTAGCAATGCAAAGTCGCTGCTGCTGACCGCCAGAAAGACCAATACCCGGCTTATCTAAGCGATCCTTAACTTCATTCCACAAGTTCGCGCCTCGCAAAGCCCACTCAATTAAATCGTCAGCATCACTCTTAGCAATTTTACGATTATTCAAACGAACTCCAGCAAGCACGTTTTCGCGAATAGACATTGTTGGGAAAGGATTTGGGCGCTGGAAAACCATGCCAACATCGCGGCGGACAGCCACAGGATCCACATCTTTGCCATATAAATCGCGGCCTTCAAGAAGCACCTGTCCTTCTACTCGCGCGCCCGGAGTGATTTCGTGCATGCGGTCTAAGGTGCGCAAAACTGTTGATTTTCCACATCCGGAAGGTCCGATAAAAGCCGTCACTTTATTTGGCTCAATATTAATATTCACATCTTCTACAGCAAGAAAATCGCCATAATAAATATTCAGATGCTTCACATCAATTCGCTGACCCATTTTATGCTCACTTTCTAAAAATTTAATTCGTTTTGCTTTGCTTTATTTCGCTTCGCTTTGCTTTACTTTATTTCGCTTTATCTCGCTTTTACAGAAAACACTCGAGCTACAATTCGCCCCAAAATATTTAGCAACAACACCAACACAATAAGCGTTAAAGCTGCAGCCCACGAGCGCTCCATCGGAATTGACGTTATGCAAGAAGTCGGCGCATTAGCTGGGCAATTCGCAGAAAGTTTGGAATATTCTTGGTAAACGTACACCGGCAAAGTCGTCATTTGCCCGTCAAATAAATTGAGATTCGTTGAAGCAATAAAGCCTGAAGCCATAAGAAGTGGCGCAGTTTCACCAATAACGCGCGCAACCGCAAGAATACATCCAGACACAATTCCCGGAAGAGCAGTGCGCAAAACGATTTTTGTAATTGTGCGCTGCTGAGTAACTCCCAAAGCAAGAGATGCCTCGCGCAAATCGTTAGGCACAATTTTTAGCATTTCTTGAGAAGACTTCACAACTGTTGGAATCATAAGAAGAGAAAGAGCCACAGATCCTTCAAAACCATTGATTGTACCTGGGCCAGCAAGAAAAGCAAACATTGAAAACGCAAACAAGCCAGCAACAATAGACGGAATACCACTCATAACGTCAACAAGCAGATTAATTATGCGCGAAATTTTGTTTCCGCGAGAATACTCAACCAAATAAACAGCACACATTAAACCAATCGGAATTGAAATAACCATAGCTCCTAGCGTTATTTCAAGAGTTCCAATAATCGCGTGCAAAATTCCGCCATAACCGCCAGTTCCAGTAGCATTTCCGCCCACAACGTAAGTCATGTTATGAGTGAGAAAATCAAAATTCAAGCGCTTAATACCATTAATAATGGTTGTTAAAAGCAAAGAAATAAGCGGAATAAGTGCCACAACAAAAGATAAGAAAATCAGCACGCGCATAAGCATGTCTTTACGTTTGCGCGCAGCTATGTGTGAGCGAGTTGGGCGGAATTTGTTGAAGTCAATAACCGGAGCTGCGGAATTTTCTGCGGAATTCTCAACAGAACTTTCGACAGACTTTTCGGCAAAAGTATTCTCGCTAAGCACTTCAATATTATTAATTTGATTCCCCATTTATGCGCCCGCCTTTCCTGTGATTTTGCGAGCAATAAAGTTGACTGCAAAAGAAATAACGAACAAAACTAAGCCGGTTGCAATAAGCGCACTTACGCCAAGTCCGTTTGCTTCCGGATACTGCGCTGCAATATTTGCTGCGATAGTTTGATTTTGAGAAGCCTTGAAAATATTGATACCAAAAGTAAATCCAGGAGACAAAATCATCAAAACTGCCATCGTTTCGCCTAAAGCACGACCCAGCCCAAGCATAGAAGCCGACACAATACCAGACTTTGCAAACGGCAGAACCGCTAATCTAATCATCTCCCACTTTGTAGCGCCAAGCGCAAGCGCACCTTCTTGCTGCAAACGCGGAGCCTGCTGGAAAATATCGCGAGCCATAGAAGTAATAATCGGCAAAATCATCACAGCCAAAACTAATGCAACTGTAGCAGCAGAACGAGAAGGATTAGCCGCCGGACCAGAAAATAACGGAATCCAGCCAAAAAGTTTAGAAACCCAATCCCAGAAAGGATACATAGCTGGAACCAAAACCAATCCGCCCCACAAACCATAGATTACGGATGGAATTGCCGCAAGCAAATCAATTACTCCACTGAAAAGCAGAACAATTTTTTTAGGTGCATAATAAGAAATAAATAGAGCAATACCAATTGCCACAAAAAATGCGAACAGCAGCGCGAGCGCAGACATAAGCACTGTGCCAAAAATAAGCGGAGACACATAGCTTATAAAATCATGTGCCTTACCACCAGTAAAATCAGCAAACACATGACTTACTTGATCGTGATTTCCACTTATTAACGGCAAAGCACAAAACAGCAGAAATACTGCAACTGCCGTAAGAACAAGCAAAATTAGCATGCCGCAGCCTGCAGCCACGCCTTTAAAAAGACGGTCTGCAAGATGAGTGCCAACATAATTTTTTCTATTGCTCTCAGAAATTTTAGCAGTTTCGTTTGCACTATTCGCGACTGCTTTCGCATTTTTCGTAGAACTCAATCATTCTCCTTTATAACCGATACGTTCATAATACCAGTTTGTAAAGTTTTTATTTTCCTGTTTTAACAGACTTAATCGATGCGTTAATTTTGCTTACCAAATTTTGTGGAAGTGGAGCTGTTCCAGCAGCAGAAGAAGCAGCATTCTGCCCTTCCGCGCTAGTTACGTAGCTCAGCCAAGACTTCACAAATCGAGCAGTTCCTGCATCTTTATAAACCGGGCAAGCAATATCGTAAGAAACTAACACAATTGGATAAGCGCCCTTAGATTGCGTATTGTGATTAATTTTCATAACAACGCGATTAGGATATTTTGCAGAAGCGTCTGCGTCAATTTCAGAATCAGCTAAAGTTTTAGAAGCAGCTTCCGGAGAAATCTCATTGTAAGTATCCCCCACTTTCACTGCAACAGTGCCGAGCTTACCGACCTGTGAAAAATCAGCGTAACCAATCGCACCATTCGCCATGCGAATAGTAGATACAACGCCCGAAGTTCCCTTTGCGCCTTGACCGACGCTATTTGGCCAGTTTTCGCTAAGATCGTGCGACCAATCGTCTGGAGCCGCATCCTTCACATAGCTTAAGAAATTCTGCGTTGTGCCAGACTTATCGGAGCGGTGAACAACAGTAATCGGGGTGTCTGGAAGCTTTAGCTTAGGATTCTGCTTCTTGATATCGTCATCATTCCAGCGCGTAATTTTTCCGTCGAAAATTTTAGCAATCGTCGAAGCGTCCAAATTAATATGCTTGCCAGCATCAGAAACACCTTTAAGGTTGAAAATAATCGCAATTGGTGAAACATACACAGGCACGTCGAAAGCCGTAGTTCCATGAGCACAAACCGACTTAGACTTTTCAACTTCGTCGTTACTCAACGCTTTGTCTGAACCAGCCCAAGCCGTGGCTCCTGTCATAAAAGTGGTAACACCAGCACCAGAACCGGTTGGATTGTAGGCAATTTTTGCACCCGGATTTTTAGATTGGAATCCTGCAATCCACGCTTCCATTGCAACCTGCTGGGAAGAAGCACCCGAGCCTTGGAAATTGCCGGAAATTTTTGCATTCTGCGCTCCGGTTGCGTTGTTGCTGCCCGCTGGACTATTGTCGCCGCAAGCAGCGCAAGTTGCGCACAAGCCGAAAGTGAGCGCCGCAGCAGCAATACTACGGAACTTAAGTGCGCTTTTATTCATATTAAATTTATTCATATTTGACTTATTCATATCGTTACGCATATTCTTCTTTCCTTTCGCGAAGAATTGCCTTGCGCCCCACCACATTTTCGCGTTCCTATAGCCGTATTGCGAATTGGGCGCATTTTCTTAATTAATCCCTATCTTTTTTTATTAACGCAACCATCGTAAACAGGTGGGTAAAACCTCACCGGCAAAAATAAAGTGGGTATCAAAAACGGCGGTATTTGGCGTTATATTTGACGCGACCTAAGCAAAATGAAGGTCGGCGACTACATCGGCGTGTCGAAATGTCACAAATTGCGAATTATATTTACAGTAATTTTTGCAGCAGTGTCCGCGTATTCGGAAATATCGAAAGCGCGGAAAGTTTCGTATTCAGTGTCTGCATTATCACTCATTGCGCGCACAATAAGCGCAGGAACGTCATTACGAGCAGCAACATGCAAGACAGCAGCACCTTCCATTTCAACTGCATCTGCTTTAGTAGCTGCAATTACTTCCGCAACTTTTTCTTGCGAATCAACAAAATATCCGCCGGACGCAATCGTTCCAGCAATATGCGTGATTTTCATGTCAGTTAATACATTGCTAGCTACTTTAAGCAAGTAATCATCCGAATGAAATTCGCTTGCAAACGGCTTCCACTGACCGATTAGACGCATATCAGTATCGAGATATTTTACAGTCTTTCCAAGAACAACATCGTTCGTATGCAAATTTTTATTAAGATTTCCTGCAATTCCAGAAAAAATTACAGCTTGAGGATTGTATGTGTCAATAAGATACTGCACAGTTGCAGCAGCATTTACTAAGCCCATTCCGCCAACCGTAGCTGCAACTTCGATTTTACTGCCATTCGCCGAGTCAAGAGTGCCGCAAGATACATCAAGACTTGCAGACTTATCGTGAGTCACGTTTTCAAGCGCGCTAGCAATATGTGCAACTTCTTCCTCTAAAGCACCGACAACAGCGACTTTCGTAATTTTCTCAGTACTAGGCATTAGCAGAATCATCCTTTTTTACTTCGCTACTTACGCATTTATCGTTATTCTTAACCAAAAACACGCATACTAAAGTCATAATAACAAAAGTCAAAGTCGCAATCTTCAGCAATGCTCCGCACGTAAAATCAAACCAAGGATTCACAACAGGAACATTGAAAAACGCAATAATTTGATCCTGCAAAGCAAGAAAAGCAAAAAATCCAGCTATAAGAAGCACACAAACTAAAGTACCAACAATGCGACGCCATCCGCTAGCAAAAACAATTAAAGCAATTCCAGTTACAAACGGCATAAAAACGCTAAACCACAAAGCAGAAAACGTAACAAGCGTATACCCAGCGCTATGCGTGCCACGATACCATGCAAGAGCCAACAAAAGCACACCGTTGTAAATCAAAGCTAACAATATATAACGCACCACCGGTAATGCTTTACACATAAAACCTTTATTCGCTTTATTAGCTTTATTCAAGTCTTTGTTATACATTTCAACACACTCCCTTGTACGCAAAATATAATGCAAAAATAGGCGGCAAATACAGTAAGGAATATAAGCCAAGTAGAAATTAATTGAGATTATCTTACTACAATCTCTAATCTCTAAGCTCTACGGCGAGTTGCTACAGATTTAGCTAAAATTCTTAGCAAATTGGCAGTATCTTCCCAAGAAATGCAACGATCTGTAATAGACTTGCCGTATTCAAGCTCGCTAAGAGGAGCAGGATCTTGATTGCCACCCTGCAAGAAGCTCTCCATCATAACGCCCTTAATACCCTGCTCGCCATCAGCCAAACGATCTGCAATCTCACGCACAACCTCAATCTGGCGACGCTCATCCTTGCCAGAATTACCATGCGAACAATCCACAACCACGCCGTTAGAAGCCATACAACCAGTGCCCAAGCGCAAACGAATCGAAGCAACAGCAGAAGCAACCGACGCAGCATCATAATTAGGACCTTTACTAGAACCGCGCAAAACCACGTGACAATCAGGGTTGCCAAGAGTCTGCACAGCACAAGCGCGACCAAGATGATCAATACCAAAGAACGTATGATGCTGGCTCGCAGCTAAGCAGCCATTTACAGCCGCAGAAACGGAACCATCCGTAGCATTCTTAAAACCAACCGGCATAGAAAGACCACTAGCAAGCTGACGATGAATCTGAGACTCCGTATTACGCGCACCAATCGCACCCCAGCTCACAGCATCCGCAATAAACTGAGGGCTAGTCGGCTCCAAAAATTCAGTAGCAGCAGCCAAACCAGCATCCAACACGCCGAGCAAAGTCTTACGCGCAAGCAACAAACCCTTATGAATATCATGCGTTCCATCAATATCCGGGTCGTTAATCAAACCTTTCCAGCCAAGAGCTGTGCGCGGCTTTTCAAAATACACGCGCATAACAATAAGAAGCTCATCTTCGAGCTCCGAACGCAACTTAGCCAAACGATTCGCATAATCAAGAGCAGCCTTAGGATCATGCACAGAACACGGGCCCACAATAACAAGAAGGCGATCGTCGTCGCCATTCAAACAGCCACGAATCTCATCACGCGACTGCGCAACAATATCCTGCGCATACGACGACAATGGCAACTCGCCAAGCACCTGAGCAGGAGTCGGCAGCGGCTCCAGCTCAAGCACGCGGCGGTTAATAATGCGATCCACACCAACCTGGTCCTCCCAGCGCTGGAACTTCGCAGAGTTAAGAGGGTTGCGCCCCTCCTCAACCTCCTTCTTTACCGCGCGGGAAGTACGCTGCTCAGCTGCAGAAGACATTTGTCACCATCCTATAAAACAAAACGCGCACCGCCGCGCTTGCGCAAAGAGTTAACCTAACTTGGTGTGGTCGGTGTTCTCGTCTTAAGATAAAGACGAGAACACCGCCGAGCTTGCGTTGAAAGCACAACCACATTTGATGTGGTCGGTGCTTGCATCTTGAATAAAGATGCAAGCACCGCCGCGCTCACGCGAAAAGCACACTGTGCTTTTCGCAATAGTGAGCGCGGCGCTTTGGAGTAGCTTAAGCGCCCAATGCGCTTAAGCTAAGCCAAAGCGCCCATTGGATCCCACGCCGGCAAAACAATTGCTGGTTCTTCTAGGGCTTTGCGATATTCTTCCGGAAGCAGATTCTTCGGCACTGCAACCTCATACACGTACTCAGTAAACCAATCGTCACTCATCGTAAAGTAACCCTTATCTGCAATATCAGTGCCCCAAGAGTTCTCAACGCGCCAGCGGCGAGTAGTAGTGCCATCGTCAGCAACATCCACACCAGCAAAAGCCATAGCGTGATTCATGGCAGAATCAGCAAAACGCACACGCGCTTCCTTATCCAAATCAAAATCAACGCCATAAACGCGACCATACTCGAACAAATCAGTAGCCCAAGCGCCATTCTCGCGATCCATCATAGGATGGCAGTCGGCACCAAACCACACTGGAATGCCCTTCTCAACCAAAATCTTACGCACGCAATCCTTCATAAACTGGTTTGGCACGTTCAAATATTCGGTTGCGTCTCCGCCAGCAACATTACCCAAGTGCTCAATAGCAATTTTCTTGCCCTTAGGATGTTCAGCGCGAGGATCGTCAACCAAGCACACATAATCCTCAAGACCAGCATTCACGTACTTCTTCCAGAACTCAACTGGCGTAATCTCACCATCGCGATGGAACTTGCCGTCGCCATCAGTCCACTCCCAATCGAAGCTCTTAGGTGGCTCACCCAAGTGAATTGTCAAAATCCTGTGACCTGCAGCAGTAGCATCCGCAATAATCTCATCAATTTCAGTGGCATTCGCATACATATGAGCAACAGCAGTATGCAAAAGCGCACGCAACTGCGTATTCATAGCACCAGTATTCTTAGAAGAAGCGGTTTCTGGGAACAAATCCTTAGGAACAGCACCATACTTCTTGTAAACGTTCATAGCCATGGTCCACTGACCGCCATCGCCCATAACGTCATGCAACAAATGCTGAATCAAACGAGAATCTGAAGGCTCACCTGCACGCACCAAAGCAGCAACATCCTTCAAGAAGTAGTTAATTCGCTCAAGCTTGTCGTAGTACATTGCGTAGTTCTGAGAAAACTCAAATTCCTTCAATCCAAGGGATTTCTTCGCAATGAAACGAGCCACGTTCAACGAGCTAAACAGCCAGCAACGGCCAGAACGATCCTGATGTGTTGCATCTCCGTTATCAACAATGGTAGAAAAACGACGCTGCAATAAGCGCGCACGATCATAATTACGCGCGACTTTATCAATACCAGCAGCAGTCACACCATTCATAGCTAAACGGTTTAAAGGATTTGCGTCAAAATCCTCACGCAAACCTTGTAATTTTTCATCAGTTAGAGCAGTGATTTCAGTCACAATGCTACCTTTCCTGTTAATTATCAATATTTATTTCAAATATTTATTCAAATACCAGCACATTCTAACGTACGATACTTAAGCCAATCTACAAATTTTATAATATTTTCTTTATTGATTATCTGTGTCTTGGTTTTCTTGAGACTCGTTAGCTTCACTAGCTTCCTCAGATTCAGCCAACGCAGCTTGAACATCTCGCTGAGCCTGCTTCGCATCCGCAGAAGATTGAGCATTCGCCGAATCCTCATTATCGTCAGAAGCTTGCGCAACTTGTTGGTTTTGTTGAGCATCTCCAAAATCAAATCCAGAGAAAGCATTCGCAAACAGCGAGCGCAATTCCGTAACTCGCTGCGTAATAGTTGCCTCACGATGCTGCAATTGGGTTAATCGAGTCGTCATGCCATCAAGCTCTTGTTGTGCTGCAGCTCTACGCTCTTCAACCTGAGCAGTCGCCTCCTGCATAGCTTTGCGCACAATATCAGCAGCCTGACTATCCGCAGCCTGATGCGTTTGCGCTGCATATTCGTCAGCTTCTTGATGAACAGTTTTTGCGCGAGCAACCAAAGCATCTGCTTCTTCCTGAGCTGCACTTTCTTTCTCTTTCAAGCCAGAAAGCAAGGCATTGACTTTCTTTGTAGCTTCCTCCTGTTGAGCAGCAATATCTGCGCGAATCTGCTCAACTTCTGCACTAACTTGGCTTAACGTACGCGTACGTTCAACTTGAGCATCATCTGCAATTTCTTGAGCTTTAGCGGCAGCAGCATCCGTAATTTCGCCAGCTTTGCGCTGTGCGTCAGCCATCATCTTCGAAGCGTGTTCGCGCATATCAGCAAGCTTTTTATTTGCTTCAGCGAGAGCAGATTCAATCTGATCGTTTGTTTCAGCCTTAGCACGCGCAATCTCTTCGTTTGCAGCCGCACGCTGCTCAGCAATTTTTTGAGCAGCTTCCGACTTAAGTTGCGAAATACTGCTTTCTTGTTGCGCGCGCTCTGAAGCCATACGCTTTGTATGTTCTTCTTGAGCGTTTTGTAAAGCTAATTCTGCAGCGTCTTTTTGAGCTTGCACATCTTTAGCAGTAGTATCGCGCAAACGTGCAGAATCTTCTTGCGCAGCTTGCATAAGTTGTGTCGACTTTTGCGTGGCATTGGAAAGCATTGTGTCTGCTTTAGTTTGTGCTTCTTGCATTAAATGTGCAGCATCCAGCTTTGCATTGTTCAGCAAAGTTCCGGCTTGTGCTTGTGCATTCTTTTTAATTGATGCAGCATCTTGCTTAGCGCGCTCAAGCAATTGAGAACTAGTTTGCTCTGCAGATGCCAGCAATTGTTGCGCATTTGCACCTAAAGACGCAAAAGTATTTCCGCTTTTGGCACGTTTTACATTATTTTTTTCTTCTTGCAATTGCGCTTGTAATTGCAAAATTGATTCATCACTTGAACGCACTTGTTCACGCAGACGAGAAATAGTACGCTCATAGTTTGCAAATGCTTCATTTACCTTGTCTTTATCGTACCCACGCAACGCGGTTGGGAATAAATCAGCCACCATAATATTCCTTTCACAAGCCCCCACACAGCTGCACAAAACGCTGTGCTACACCATCAGAATCAACGCTATCACTTACAAGCAAAAAACACTCGTGTGTTGCGCACGTTTTTGCTAAGCTCACACAACTGCACTTACTACCTAGCTCAAATACAGTACTGTTTATATAGCATATGTGATTATTTGTCGCGAATTACTAAAGCAAGAAGTCTACCTTCATGCGATTTTCCAGCTAAACTAGCACGTCGATGAGAATACCAGAGTGGATTTTCCAAAGTGCACATTGGGTTTTGCAAATTTTGCAAACGTTCTGGCAAAGATTCACCTTCCCCATCTACTTCGCAAATCGTACGCAATTCCTCATCTTCAGATAAATATTGCGTTGCAGCTGTAACTCGCGGCAAAGCGTCAACAATATTCGCAACTCCTGCGAGTGCTAAATCAATGCGAGCAGCTTCAGCAATATCAATACCGATTCCACCGAAACGAGTTTTTGTTACAGTTTGCGGGTAACGTTTTTCAAAATCGCGCGCAATACTCTCACCAACTTCGTAGCAATCTCCACAAATACATGGACCGAGCACTGCTGTTATACGAGAACGCTCAGCTCCCTTTTCGCACATTGCTTCGATAACAGCATCAAGCACTCCAGCCATCAATCCTTTTCGCCCACAATGCGCTGCAGCGATTACTCCAGCTTCGTCGTCCGCAAGTAAAACTGGCAAACAATCTGCAGCAAACATTCCTAATGCAAGCGAGCACGCAGTTGAAACTTGCGCATCTGCTTCAATTCTCAATTGCGAATCCGCAAAACCTGTTGCATCAAAGCCGTAAGAAGTATTCCATGAATCTACTACACTATCTGCGTCAAATACTTCTCTGCTATGAACTTGAGCAACAAGCGACAAGTCAGCTTGCAAAGCTTTTTGTAAAGCTGCGCGATTGCTTGCTACAGCCTCCTCACTATCTCCTGCGCGTCCGCCTAAATTAAGTGAAGCAAATGAGCCTTCAGAAATTCCACCCAATCTAGTAGTAAAAACTGCATGAGTGTGAGTTCCTAAAGCCACCGGAATAGTCACAGGAATTGGCGTACCGTCCTCATCTTCGTGAGGCAACGGCATACCAGTTACGCTTGTTTCTTGCATTTTATTGTTTTCTTTCAGCCTAAATAAGCCAATTCTTCATTGCTTAATTGCAAATCGGAAGCTTTCAAACTATCTAAAATTGTAGCTGGTCTGTGAGCTCCAGGAATTACGAATATGTGATCGCCTTTAGCTAGTTCCCAAGCCAAAACTACTTGCTGATAGCTTACGCCATGATTTTCTGCAACTTTGCGGAATGGATCGAAAAGATGCTCGTCATAAGGATGACGGAATCCACCAAGAGGACTCCAGCAAACAAAAGCAATTCCAAGCTTTTCACAATATTGCAACGTATCTTCATTCTCTAAATGAACTGGAGAATATTGATTTTGCACTGCTACTAGCTTTTCTCCTAAAATATTGCGTGCAATATCGATTTGCTCTACAGAAGCGTTAGAAATACCGATTTCTCGAGCCACACCTTCGTCAAGCAACTGTTGCATTGCTTCAATAGACTCATTGTATGGAACTTCCGGATCTGGCCTGTGGAAGTAAAGCAAGTCAATAGTGTCAACGCCTAAAGCCATTGCAGACTCTTTAGCGTGACGAATCAAATGCTCTGGCTTACCATCCTTACCCCACGTTGGTCGTCCGTCAGTAAAGTTACGGAAGTGACCGACTTTTGTTGCAACTAAAATAGAAGATTTGTCGCCTTTCCAGCTTTCTAAAGCCTCACGAACAAGCTTTTCACCAGTTTGTTCCTCGCCGCCAGAGCAGTAATATGCCCAAGCTGTGTCAATATGCGTACAACCTGCATCAAGAGCTGCGTGAATTGTCTTAATTCCCATATCGTGACCAAGATTATTTTCTATTGTCAATGGCATTTCGCCAAAACCAATAGCGGTTGTATCAAACGAACCTAATGCGCGATGCATGACCATATTTCACCCCTATTTTGTAAGTTTTATATTTTCCGTAAGTATTTATTATTGCATTACGCTACTTTACGCAGTCACAATATTTTACTACTTTTTATATTTTATTTTATTGCACAGATTACATAAAACATTTAAATAGCTATCTAAAAGAAATGCCTCCAAACGCAAACGCAGCTTGAAGGCATTTCTACGAATATTTATTTTTTACTTAGTATCTAGCAATAATTTTGCTTTAATACTATTTGCGCGATTAATCTTCCTCAAATGGATCAAAATCGCGACGCACGCGGCGACGAGGACGCTCTGCGCGCTCTTCACGAGCCGAACGATACTCGTCATAGTGATCGTCATCAGCTGCATAACGCGGCTTTCGATCAGATACGCGACGATTTTCTGAATCTCGACGATTTGAACGATCTTCACGGTCGTCACGGTCTGCACGCTCTTCACGATCGTCGCGATTTTCGTAACGATCGTCACGATCATCGCGCACGCGGCGACGAGGACGCTCATCAAAATCGTTATCACTATAACGGTCATCACGATCTGCACGACGGTCGTCGCGACGAGTGCTGCGGTCATCATAACGGTTATCGCGATCCGCGTATCGGTCATTTCGATCCATGCGATCTCGATCGTCACGATCATCGCGCATGCGGCGACGAGGACGCTCTGCACGATCCGCACGATCATGATTATCGCGATCGTCACGGCGAGAACGACGGTAATCGCCACGAGAATCACGAGAATCGCGATCGTCGCGAGAACCGCGGGAACGATTTTCACGCACCGCTGGAGCAGAAGATTCTTGATCTTCAAAACCTGGAATAGCCAAAGAAATCTTGCCACGCTCATCTACGCTTTGTACGATAACTTCAACATTATCGCCTTCCTTCAGCACATCTTCAACAGTGTCAATGCGCTCACCATTTGCTAAATTGCGAATCTGTGAAATGTGAAGCAAACCGTCAGTTCCAGGAGTCAAATTCACAAAAGCTCCAAAACTTGTGGTCTTAACAACCTTGCCTGTAAAAGTTTCACCAGCTTTTGGCACGCGAGGATTTGCAATAGAATCGATGATTCCCTTAGCTTTCTCAGCAGCTTCGCCGCCTTCAGAAGAAATGTAAACAGTACCGTCATCTTCAATAGCGATTTCAGCACCAGTTTCTTCCTGAATTTGGTTAATCATCTTGCCCTTAGGTCCGATTACTTCACCAATCTTGTCTACAGGAATTGTGGTTGTAATAATGCGTGGAGCAAATGGGCTCATCTCAGCTGGGCAATCAATGCACTCGTTAATAACTTCAAGAATCGTTGTACGAGCTTCATGTGCCTGCTGCAAAGCGGCAGCCAAAATATCAGCTGGAATACCGTCAAGCTTCGTATCGAGCTGCAAAGCAGTGATGAATTCGGAAGTACCAGCAACCTTGAAGTCCATATCACCAAATGCATCTTCTGCACCAAGAATATCAGTCAAAGTCTTAAAGATATGCTTTCCATCAACATCGCCAGAAACTAAGCCCATAGCAATACCAGCAACTGGAGCTTTCAAAGGCACGCCAGCAGCAAGCAAAGAAAGCGTAGAAGCGCAAACGGAACCCATAGAAGTAGAACCGTTAGAACCAATAGCTTCAGACACCTGACGAATAGCGTATGGGAACTCTTCGCGTCCAGGCAATACTGGAACCAAAGCCTTCTCAGCTAAAGCACCGTGACCAATTTCACGACGCTTTGGAGAACCAACGCGACCAGTTTCACCAGTGGAGTATGGAGGCATTTCGTAGTTGTGCATATAACGCTTAGTCTGTGGACCAGAAAGCGCATCAACCTGCTGCTCCATCTTAAGCATATTCAAAGTAGTCACACCCAAAATCTGGGTTTCACCACGCTGGAAGAGTGCAGAACCGTGTACGCGAGGCACAACATCAACTTCTGCAGAAAGCGTACGAATATCGCGCAAACCACGACCATCAATACGATAATCTTCAGTCAAAATACGACGGCGAACAATTTGACGCTGCAATTCTTTAAACGCATTGCCGAGTTCCTTTTCCTTTTCGGCTTCGTCCATATCAGTGAATTCTTCAGCGATTGCAGCACGCACGCCTTCTTTAATTTCAGCGATACGATCTTGACGAGGAAGCTTTTCAGCAATAGAAAGAGCTTCATTTAAATCAGCATGAGCAATCTCGTCAATACGAGCATAAAGTTCGTCAGTATATTCTGGGAAGAGTTGGAATTCCTTAGTTTCCTTAGCTGCAATACGCTTCAACTCATTTTGAGCATCGCAAATAACCTTAATAAATGGCTTTGCAGCTTCCAAACCTCCGGCTACAACTTGCTCATCTGGCTTGGTTTGACCATCATTGTAAATCAAATTCCAAGCATTCTTACCAGCACCAGCTTCAATCATTGCAATAGCAACATCGCCATTTTCAATCACACGACCAGCCACAACAATTTCAAATACTGCACGCTCGCGCTCACTCCAACGTGGGAAAGCAACCCACTGGCCATCAATCAAAGCCAAACGAACGCCGGAAACTGGACCCTCAAATGGCAAGCCAGAAATCATAGTAGATGCAGACGCCGCATTCAAAGCAATAACATCGTAAGCATCATCTGGATTAATTGCCAAAATTGTTTCAACAACTTGCACTTCGTTACGTAAAGTGTGTGGGAACAATGGACGCAACGGGCGATCAATAATACGGCATGCCAACGTTGCTTCGTTAGAAGGACGACCTTCACGGCGGAAGAACGAACCTGGAATCTTTCCAGCAGCATACATTTTTTCTTCCACATCAACAGTCAATGGGAAGAAGTCGTAATTTTCCTTCGGGCTAGATCCTGCAGTCGTCGTCGACAAAATCATGGAATCGTCATCCAAATATGCGGCAACAGCACCATCTGCTTGCTGAGCAAGTCGACCAGTTTCAAAGCGTAGCGTACGCTTACCAAATGAACCATTATCAATAACGGCTTCTACAGCCTTAATTTCGGGACCCTCCACGGGTTCCTCCTTTTCTTAACTTACCTAATCAACCAACATGCGTAATAACATTGACGACTTCGCATTATTACCTATATGCGAATATTTGCACTCTTTGCAACACTTGCGTTACGTCAATATTTCGTAGTGTTTTTTGTTTCGGTTACTTCAATCATCCGTATTAAGTTATGCTTCAATTTTCAATTATGTGTTGAATTATTTGTTAATTCTTTTTAGTTATAAATTACTTTTTAATTATAAATTTTAAATATTGCCCACTACACTTTCCCCAAATATTGCGCATGAGTGAACAATTTATGTATTTAATAATTAAGCAAAACGTATAAATAATACAAAAGCCCGAGCTTAAGCTCGGGCAATAAGACTATCGACGCAAGCCGAGTCGTTCAATCAAAGAACGATAACGGTTGATATCAACACGCTTCAAGTAATCGAGAAGACGACGACGATCACCAACCATAAGCAACAAACCACGACGAGAATGATGATCGTGCTTGTGCTCCTTCAAGTGCTCAGTAAGGTCAGCAATGCGCTTGCTAAGCAAAGCGACCTGCACTTCTGGGGAACCCGTGTCACCCTCGTGCGTCGCGTATTCGTTGATAATGTTCTTCTTATCTTCAGCCGTTAATGCCACGGCGTCCTCCTTAATATCACTGCGCGGTGCCACAACCTTCTGCTGTAGCGCTCTCAATCCGCGGGCGTTACACGCCAAACGTCTATTGTACAACCACTTGCAAACAACTTATTTTCGCAAAATCTAAATATTACATTGCTGTCAAAAAACCACCAAAAATAACCGCTAATATTGCCAAAACCTCAATTGCATAAAACATTATGAACGACGCCCAACTACGCGTAAGAACATTCAAAGCCGAGGTTTTAGGAACAATGACAAGCAAACCAACAAAAATGACAGCAAATACAGCTACTCCAATACCTGCAGAAATAATGCCAAGATTTGCCGCATTCGCTAAACCTGAAGCGTGACCATAAACCACATACGTCGAATACCAAAAGCTCATGTTTAGCATGCATAATCCGGCAATAAGTTGTTCTAAAGCCAGAAAAACAGCAAACATTATCCGCCAAATCCAACGATGAGTGTCAATTAACGCCATGGCAAGACTTGTAAAAGCAGACACTGTGATTACCCACGAAATAAAAACAACACCTTGTGAAGATAATCCAGAGCAATGCGAAATAACCCACGAAGTATGACGAGCTGCCATAGTGCGACCAATCCAATACGGAATAACAATAGCGACAAGCAGAACGCCAAAATAAATCCACCAATTCTTTGGATTAGAATGCTTACGAGAAAAATCAGCAATCGATAAGTCTGTTTCCGGCAAACCAATGTTTAAATATTCGTCAGGAATTTTGCTTTTCGAATCATCATTCTTTTTCGGAACTTCATTAGCATTGATTACGCGAGCAGAACGTTTTCTAGGCCTTAGCGGAGCAAAACTTTGTGGATGTTCACCATCATGCTCATCATTTAACTTCATGCGTTACTTCTCCTGCCAATCTTTAATCGCCAAGCAATTTCTCAAGTTTTAACCATGCAACATTACATTACTAATTATTATTGTATGTTATAACGCAATTAACTGATAGCGTGTGCACAAAAAGTGTCAACCGTTTATGGCGACTGCTAGGCTCAAAATAACAGTTGTTTCGCTTGATTTTTAATTAACAAGCGTCACTAAATACGCAAAATTTATGACAGGACATTATGGGATTTATTCATTTTATTGTTAACCTACTCAAGGATCCACGCTCAGCTATTGCAAGTTGGATTGCAATGGGCACAGCTCCAGCATTAGGCCTTATTTTTCTCATTGTTTTTATTGAAACAGGCGTAGTATTCTTCCCATTCCTCCCAGGAGATTCACTTCTTTTTGCAGCAGGCTTTTTTGCAGCTCCTGACGCTCAAACAGGTCATAGCGCGCTTCCACTTCCACTATTACTTGCCGTAGTGTGGCTAGCCCCAATTATTGGCGATCAGTGCAATTACTTTATTGGTCATTTCTTCGGACGAAAGATTGTAGAATCTGGGAAAGTAAAAGCGCTCACTCCAGAACGAGTTGCAAAAACCGAAAAAATGATTGATAAATGGGGTCCGCTGGCAGTATTCTTGGGTAGATTCTTCCCATTCATACGCACTTTTATGCCGTTTATTTCCGGAATTTCTGGAATGCGTTGGATACGCTTCACACCATTTTCTGTACTAGGCGGTCTCATTTGGTCGTCGCTTTTCACATTTCTTGGATATTTCTTCGGCAAGATTGATTTTGTACAGAAGAATTTTGAATTAGTAATTGTTGCAATTTTGCTTATTTCGCTTGTGCCAACTTTTATTGGTTTATACAAAGCACACAAAGCAAAGAAAACAGCAAAACTTAATAAAGAAAACAAATAAACTAGTATTTTAACTTACGACACTCAAGCACGCTGCACTACAAGAAATGTTGTTTTTATACAAGCTTTGTAGTACAGTGTGCAGAGTTGTCGTAAGATGATTTGTCTTAGACATTGGGGCTATAGCTCAGTTGGTAGAGCGCTTCGTTCGCATCGAAGAGGTCGTGGTTTCGATTACCATTAGCTCCACTAAGCCCACTGCATTCATTCCACCGCAGTGGGCTTTTTATTTTCTTGCACAATGCCTATCAAATCTATCGAAACTATCAAAACCATTAAAACTATTAAAACAGCTTACTTACGTTAATTTTCTTTTTAAAAATAATGCTAATTCCTAATACAGCACAAAGAATTGCTATAATTCCAGCACAAATATAAGCCACAATTCCTATATAATTTACCGAGTTTCGTTTAAAGGAATCAGCATTTTCAAAAGATTTTTCCGATTTTTTCACTTGCGAACGAGCTATCCAATCATCGTTATCGGAGCTATTGTCGGAGCCATCATCTGAACCATCATCAGAACTATCAGTGTCTTTACTCTCGCTATTTTTAGATTTTTTTATCTGCTTCAGATTTTTTTACAAGCTTATTTGCAATAGAAACAATTTTTACATTTTTATATTGCAAAATTGTTATATTTCCCGCATAATCTGCAGCTTTTACTAATACGTCATGAGTAAAACCGTCTGGTTTTAGTTTTGTAGATAAAACTGATTTATTCACATCTTTACCGTTCCAAATGCGATTTGTTTTACCATCAACATCGATTGTTACATATTGCAATGCTATGTTATCTTTTGCACTAATACGTAAAGTTTTTCCTTCTTTATTAGTGCGATAAGTAGAATTATTTTGCATATCAAACACTGTTGCGATTGGAGCAAGATTATCTACTGTAAATTGCACGGAAGCTGGTGCAAATTGCAACATTCCTTCTTTTTTGCTAACTGCACTTTCGCTACAAGAATGATTTCCTACTTTGTCTACTGACATAACACGTACACGATAATGAGCATTATCGGCAAAATTCCGTTTGAAAATAGTGTAAGTCAATCGTTGCCAGCCATGATCTATGCGACTGTTTACAGAAAAATCCTGTTTTGACAAAATCTTCTCTACACCGTCTTGCATAACACTAATTTTTGCAGGACTTGCCAATCCGCTAGGATTGAGTTCTTCAATATGAATATCTTTAGCATTTTGCAATTGTTTACGATTCATTGCTTTAGTGGAACTATCTATACTAAATGATGAACCGCTTCTATTTATAGAAAATTGCAACTTACCAGAAATAACATGATCTACTAAATCTTTAGCACTCCACTGAAGTTGATACACATCATCGTCTTGAATTCCATTATAAAAACCTGCGTATTGCACACTTACGCTTTGCGAATCGGCTTTTCTAGGCACAAAAGAACGCAATTCCTTAGCATATCGCATTCTTCTCAGAGAATACGTTACGCTTTCAGGTTTTAACCAACGATCTTTTATAACTAATATTGGAACTACAGCATGAGAATATGCTCCGCCTTGTTGCACTCCAGTAATAGAAACAGTTGGCGCAAGCGTATCAATAATGAATTTATTACTGATAGAAGAACTCACATTACCTGATAGATCTTCAACACAATAGCGAACATTCCAAGAAGCATCCCCCGAAAAAGAAACATCAGCATACCACATATTTGTATGCACGCCATCGTTTTTAAAGCTTTTAGCTGTAAGTACCATAACCTGTTTACCATCAGCAAAAACTTTCGCAATAGGATAAGAATCATGAAGCAAATACGAGAAAACGAACGAATCATCCTGTATTAATATTCTTGAAGCTCGATTATTACGAAAATATTTGCCTTCATACGATGCGTTGTTATCATAGCTAACACTCAAGCGAGGAGCAATTTTATCAATAACAATATATCGTGAACGCTTGCTATAAGAGTTATCTTTTGTTAAATCTGAGGCATTCAGAACTGAATCAGGAATGCTTAATATTGGCTTACGAGAGCACAATTTGTTGCCAGAAAGTCTATTTTCATTAGAAATATAGTTAGTTTGCTTTGAAACATGAGGATTAGAGTCAACTCCTCCCCATATGCGTTTAGGATGCATTGTTACAGCAGCAAGTCTTATAGAGATATCTTGCAAATCATATATTCCTTCTTTTTGCAATTCAACTCTTACTATTCCTAATACTCGAGGTCGGATCTTATAACGAATATTAACTAGCGACGACACCGCCTCAATCTTAGCTAAATCAGCTTTGGCACTCACTATTTGATATCTTCCAACGCTAACAGTAGCTTTATGCGCGTTCCTAATTTCCGAAGCGTCCAATCCATCAAAAGTTATAAGTAGCGAAGCAGAACGTTTAGTAAACATGTACTCGCCTTGAGTGCGAACAGTTTTCTGTTTTGTCATAACAGAAACATTTGCTATATGCAATCCTTTGGCTGCGTTATAGCTGTTTTTCGCATACGCAATAGAATTAAGTGGCAATAATGCAGCAACTATAGCAACACTAATAAATGCAATAATCCCAATATAGACACCAATGCGAGCGCAACCGCATTTAAGTCGCTTGAAAAAACACATATCCCCCAAATTTCTTTGTTTACACATTTATTCCCCCCTTTTTTATTATTTCTTTTATTTCTTTTGCAAAAAAGCTAGATTAATTTCGTCTTGAACTTTTTTGACACTGTCGATTGCGTTTTTCTTTCTACTTACAGCTTCATCATTTGACACATGCGCTTGTTTAAGAAGATATTCTGCCTTTTCGCACATTTGCTGAATTTCTTGTTTACTGGATCCACTTTCTAGGAACATTGGCAACCACGAATGAATTGATTGCAAAACTAGTTCTCCAGTATCCACGAATAAGACGTCTCCGTGATCTTTCTCAACAATTTGCATTAACTGCTGTAATTGATTCACATAATTTTTATATCTTTCTACGCTTGCACAATCTTTAGAAACATCAACAAGTTGCGCATAAGCGTCAGAAATAGCGATGTACGCGCTTAACATTTTTTGATTTGAAACAGTATGCGATATGTCATCAGAATTAGTTTCTACAGTTTGCGAAGACGTTTCATTCGCATCCTTCTCATATTTTTGAGCCTCTTGGAACCACACTTTTGCTACTCGCATACGAGATAATCGTTCTGTTTGCGAAACTTTTCCAGAAAATCCTGCAAAATAGTACCAATACGCTTTGCCTATTTCTATAGAAATATTCGACCAATCTTTATTTACAGGACGCAAGTTTTGCTCGTATTTATTAATCAAACCAACAAAACATTGCTCTTCGTTGACACTCCATTGCTGATCTGCAAGTTGAATTTGCAATAAAATTTGGAGAGGTTTAAATGACATTTTGCTTATATATTTCTTATTGCGCATGCTATTTTGCACTTGCATTGCATGAGAAATATATCGACACGCAATATCCGAATTGCTTTCACGCTCAGCTAATTGCATGTAAGAATCGTAACTTTTATTATTTTTGCGTATTGCTTCAATTCTTTTACTACTTGGCTCACCATTAAAAGATTGCTTATTTCGATTTACAAAAGCATTCCCCACAAATAAACCTAAGCAGTTGAATAAAATTACTATAAAAACTAGCACTACAACAATTAATGCCGTAATTGCATAGCGCTTTTTTCTAGGCTTAGAACTATTTTTGCATTGTTTGCGTCGCAATACATTCGTAGAAGTGTCGCATTGTTGTGAATGTTTTTCTGTATGCTCACACGCTTCCAGTGCAGAAAACATTTCGTCGCAATCTTTATATCTATGAGATGGTTTAGTAGCTGTAGCTATTGCGAGCACAGACACTAATTGTTCTACTACTTCACGATTCTCATGAGGCAATAGTACAGCAGATTGCACGTTTGTTTTAGGCACTTCAGTTGGTAATAATGCGTAACGCAATGTCATTCCAATCGAATACACATCGCTTGAAGTAGTTGCTGCAGAGTTTTCATTCAAAATTTCAGGAGCAGTAAAAATATTAGTAGCAAATCGAGCGTCGCACTGGTCTATTGTGCGTAAATCAAGCACTCCCCCGTTTGCATATAATTGCGTTGCAGCACCAAAATCAATCAAACGGACTGTGCCATCTTCTGAAATCATAACCTGAGAAGGCTTAAGATCACCGTATATAATTGGCGGATAATGCGAATGTAAATAAGAAAGTATTGAGCAAAGTTGCATACCTAAATCAAGAACAATTTCAACATTTTGCAATCCAGATTCTTCTACAATAGATTTTAAAGAACGCCCCTTTACATAATCGCGAACAGCATAAGCTCTACCATTTTCTTCAAAAAATCAACAATTCGCGGAATAGCTGGATGATCGCATTCCTTTAAAACATTCGCTTCAGCGCGTAAGGATTGAATAATATGCTGTTGATACTCTTCGTCTCCTTGCAGAAGCGTTTCTTTAACAGCCCATTGCTTGTGCAAAACGGTGTCAACAGCAAGAAAGACTGTTGAAGTGCCACCACGCCCCAGCTCACCAAGCAGCTGATAGCGTCCGCCTACACAAACCATCGTTACGCCTCCGCAATATTGAAAACTACAACTACTCATCAAATATTTCAGTTAATTTTTTGAGTAATTGAATTACAGTTGCGACTACTGTACCGATAAATTTATGCGTAAAAAAGCTTTTTATAGCATTGTGGATAAAAGCTTATAAACCTACAAAACTCACGTTTTGTAGAAGAAGTAGAAGAATATATCAGTCGATATTAGCGCCCAAAGCTAAAAGTTTGCCTCTAAAATCTGCATATCCTCGATCAATTAGCGAAATTCCGCGCACATTCGACGGACCTTGAGCAGTAAGAGCTGCAATCAAATGGCTAAAGCCTCCGCGCAAATCAGGTACGTCAATATCTTGACCTGTCAACGGAGTAGGTCCGAAAATAACTGCAGAATGCTTGTAATTGCGCTGCTGGAACCTGCAAGGAAGCGAACCTAAGCATTCACGATAAAGCTGAATCATAGCTCCCATTTGCACAAGTGGCTTCGTGAAGCCAAAACGATTTTCATAAACAGTTTCATGCACAATACTCAAGCCCTTCGCTTGAGTAAGCGCAACAACAAGAGGCTGCTGCCAATCAGTCATAAAACCAGGATGCACATCGGTTTCAATAGCAACAGGATGCAAATCCCCACCCGGATGCCAAAAACGAATTCCTTTATCTGTAACATCAAACTGTCCGCCAACTTTACGGAACACGTTTAAGAAAGTCATCATTTCTGGCTGAGTTGCGCCCTTAATAAACACATCTCCGTGTGTTGCAAGAGCAGCAGAAGCCCAAGAAGCTGCTTCAATGCGATCAGTTAATGACGTATGAGTGTATCCTTGAAGCTCTTTTACTCCTTCAATACGGAAAGTACGGTCAACGTCTACAGAAATAATCGCACCCATCTTTTGCAAAACGGCTACCAAATCCATGATTTCTGGCTCAATTGCAGCTCCGGAAAGCTCTGTACGACCTTCTGCAAGAACCGCTGCAAGCAAAGTCTGCTCGGTTGCACCGACAGAAGGATAAGGCAAATGAATTTTAGTGCCATGTAAGCCATTAGGTGCAGTAATATGTATACCATCCTCATGATCTTTATCTACATTTGCACCAAGTTTACGCAACGTCTCAAGATGAAAATCAATTGGACGACCACCAATATTGCATCCTCCAAGCGCAGGAATAAACGCTTCTCCAAGACGATGAAGAAGAGGACCAGAAAAAAGAATTGGAATACGAGACGAACCAGAAAGAGTGTCGACGTCAGCTACATCTGCGAGCTGCACTTTTGTGGCATCAATTGTCACAATGCCTTCAGGCCCATTAACCTCAACGTCAACACCATGCAAACGCAACAGATCAGAAACTACATGAACATCGCGAATTTCAGGAACGTTTTTTAGAACAGACTTACCTGGTGCCAACAAAGCTGCAACCATAGCTTTGCTAACAAAGTTTTTTGCGCCACGCACTTTAATAGTGCCATTAAGCGGCTTACCACCTTCTACATGCAACACATCTGCAGCGTCAATGCCACTATTGTTGTTCTGTTCAGCCGTATTGTGTGCGGACACATTTACCTCTTTCGTTCGCGCTAAAACACTATTCACTATAATACCGGCATATTTGCCAACGCGCTCATGCAATCTATTAAAACTGATTAAATTAGCGCGTAGATCGTTGACGCCATCGACGAATCAATCTAGTAAGCAATGATGGTTTACGCAATAAATCTACTTCTGGCAATTCATGCTCAGACTCAGCTGTAAGAGCATAAGTATAGGCTTTTTTGGAAGAAGGTTTGCCAACAAGATTCCCAAATTCAAGCATTTGCGTACGCGGTTCAAACGGATGACGAATATCAAATTCGAGCAAGCGCACGCCTCTTTTAGCAGGTTCAGGACCGTAAGATCCAAAACCACATGTAGGAGTAGCAACAAATAGCATATTACTCTCGGGATCTTTAGCTGCGAAAGAATTGCGGTGATCGTGACCGGCAATTAGCGCAAAAGCTCCGGCATCAAGCAAAGCAGCATATTCGCCACTATCGACGTCAGGGCAGCTAATTCCTTCACCTAAATACCCATCTGGCAGAACATGTTTTTCGTCAAGAGCATAATAGCGGCCAGCAAAAGTACGATACCCCTCGATAGCATGTTCGCGCGCAGCAAGTTCTTGCGGAACTTCGCGAAGAACACGATAATATTGCGGCAATGGAAAATGCTGAAAAACGCAAATATGCTCAGGCAAATAAGAAGAAAGACCAGAAATAAACTCGATAGTTTTTTTAGAAGGGCTACCATAGCCGCCTGATTTAGCATAATCTCCAGAATCAACTAAAACTATTGAAAAAACAACCTTTTCATGCTTTTCATCCATAACAGGCAAGGCAAAAGTACCAGGCTCGCATGTAAAAATAATCTGCTTTGGCAACACACATTTTGTCGATTGCATAGCACTTGCAGAAGATGTACTAGAAGCACTACGATTCATGCAACATGGAAAATCTTGATATATCTTATCAAGCTCTTCATTATTTAGACCGCACTGGAAATCATGATTACCATAAGTAACAACCCATGGAATACTGCGATCTTCTAGTGGCTTCATTAACTTAGCAACGAATTCATGCACTTTATCAACCAATTGCTTCTTATCAGAAGACGAAATATTGGAAGATTCCTGCCAGCGTCTACGCTGAAAAGTTTTTGCAAATACTTTTTCATAACCTGCAATCTGGTTTCCGCTAAAAACTACAAGATCTGGTCGCACAGCATCGCAAGCAGAAGCAATAAGTCGAATGGTGTCTTGTGAAATACGTAACCCATCTTGAACATCTGCACACTGAAGCACTCGGAATTTACCAGAAAGATGGAACTGCAAACGTCCTAAACGCGCCGAAACAGATAAAGGAAGTGCCGCAGATGCATTAGCTTCGGATTGTGCAGAATCAGTCATACTTTAAGCATACGGCAGATATGCCGCGACTCACTCAATTTTGTTCGCAAGTTTACATAAATTATTTACATTCAAAAATACTAAATTAAGCAAATACTGATAAGAAATAACCCAAAAGCGATAAAAACGTGCAATTTCAGTAAAATAGTTACAAATTCACAGACAATTCACAGGTAATCGCATTACTGCACTCAGCATAAGGTGGTTATTATATATACATCAAAAGGAAATAAACTACAAGCAAGTAGTTGAATTTGACTTTAATAACTTAAACCTCTCTTCTTCTCTTCTTTCTCTAACCCCGGTCACGCACCGGGGTTTTTGATTTTAAGGCTGCATAAGAAGCGTGCGGCAAGCGTAGTAAACGGGATAAGCGTGTACAAGCGCGGTAAACGGCAAAAACTGAGCACGCATGTAAAGAAACTGCCGTTTCATCGCCTTAATCCGACAAAAACTTTACAGCCGCGTAAAGAAACAGCCGCGCGCTGAGGCAAATCGCAGGAATACAGATAGATAACAAAAAAGCCCTCGTTCTACGAGAGCTATTCGCTGGGGTACCTGGACTCGAACCAAGAATGGATGAACCAGAATCACCTGTGTTGCCAATTACACCATACCCCAATTGGCAGGCTTCGCGGCTCTTGGGACCGTTCCGTCTTCGTACCCCCGACCGGATTTGAACCGGTGTTGGCGCCGTGAGAGGGCGTAGTCCTAGACCGCTAGACGACGGGGGCTTTCATTTATCAGCTACGCCTCTTGACGCAACAAATAGCGACTTTACAACATAACAACTCAATACGCAACCGCGGCGTGTCGAAAATATATTAAACGAAACATAAAACAAATAAAAAGGTGGGAACGTAGCAATAGTGCCACGTTCCCACCTTGTTCAAATTTTATTTGAGCTTATAAATTATTGGTGATTTACAAATGCTCACGCAATCCAGCTAAACGCGCCAAAGTCACGTCTTTGCCCACGATTTCCATGGACTCAAACAGTGGCGGAGAAACGCGACGGCCAGAAAGTGCAACTCGCACAGGACCAAATGCCAAGCGCGGCTTGTAACCAGCTTCCTCAACAAGCTTCTTATTCAAAAGCTCATGCAAGGAATCAGTGTGCCAATCAGCGGCATCAACACCCTTCAAAGCAGCGAGCGCAGCGTCAAGAACCTCGCCTGCAGATTCCTTCAACTGTTTACGAGCGTCGTCATCTGGAGCAATGTAGCCATCTTCGCTTAACAGGCTTCCAACCATTCCAGCGACTTCACCAAGCAAACGCACGCGAGGCTGTACAAGAGGAGCTGCAGCTGTGAGTACTTCACGCTCACGGTCAGTTAACGCATCCCAATTATCTGCGCTAACTACGCCATCCTTATGCAAGTAAGGCACAGAACGATTCAAGAAATCTTGCGGATCGAGCATACGAATATGCTCAGCGTTGATGGAAATCGCCTTGTCTAAGTCAAAGTGTGCAGGATTTGCCTTAACGTCTCGCACATCGAACTTTTCAATCATTTCGTCCATAGTGAACACGTCACGATCAGGAGCGATCGACCAGCCAAGCAAAGCCAAGTAGTTCAGTAAGCCTTCTGGAATAAATCCGTTATCCCTATGCAAGAACAAGTTGGACTCAGGGTCTCTCTTGGAAAGCTTCTTCTTACCTTCGCCCATAACGTAAGGCATATGGCCGTAAAGTGGAGTTTCCTTAGCAATGCCCATCTCCATAAGGTAACGGTAAAGCACAATCTGACGAGGCGTGGAGCTAAGAATATCTTCACCGCGCAAAACAACGTTCACATCCATTAACGCATCGTCAACAGGGTTTGTAAGCGTATAAAGTGGATCGCCATTCGGGCGCACAATCACATAATCTGGAACAGATCCAGCTTTAAAGGTGATTTCGCCACGAATTAAATCGTTAAAAGTAATGTCTTCATTTGGCATCTTCAAGCGAAGTGCAGGTTTGCGACCTTCGTCGCGGAAAGCTTGCTTCTGTTCTTCCGTAAGATTGCGATCGTAGCCATCGTAACCAAATTCAGCAGGACGACCAGCAGCAATATTACGCTCCTTAATTTCTTCAGGAGTAGAGAAGGATTCATAAGCGTATCCTGCTTCAAAAAGCTTTTGTGCTACGTCTTTATAAATTTCCATGCGCTGGGACTGGCGATACGGTCCGTTACCTCCACCAACATCAATGCCCTCGTCCCAATCAATATTGAGCCAACGAAGAGCCTCAATAATCTGCTGGTAGCTTTCCTCACTATCGCGCTCATTATCGGTATCTTCAATACGGAACAGCAATTTGCCGTGAGTATGGCGAGCCTCCGCCCAGTTAAATAGCGCGGTACGAACCATACCTACGTGAGGTGTACCGGTTGGCGAAGGGCAAAAACGCACGCGAACATTCTTTGGAAGTTCAGGCTTTGCGGATTTTGTTGCATTATTAGCAACTTCTTGAGTTTCCTCGATATCAGTCATAGGTTCCATTGTGCCGCGCGTTACGGACGTGCAGCATTCGCATCAAACATAAGTCAACCTAAAAACTAATCAAGCGCCTGCGTAGATTCTTTATTACCCTCAACGTGCGCAAACTTCGCAGCAAGAGCCTCGCGGGACTTTCTATCATCCTCTTCTTTTGCGAGCTTCTTCGCAACTTCAGGATCCCACAGCACGTCTTCACGATGCTTTTCCCACTCTGAAATAAGCAGCGGCGAAATAAAATTGACCAACGCACTTATATCACAATTACACTTATCACTAGAATTACGCACACAATCAACAATCTCACGCCATTGAGCATCCTTGAACATCATTCGCGGCAAACCAGCACACTCACATATTTCGTTAATATATAAGAAGATTGGTAAAGTTTCGCAAATCTCGTTAGTTTTTTTAATTAGATTTGTTAATAAGCTTAAAACTACAATAATTTTTTGCGTTTCCAATGATTTATTTTCATAACAAGAAACCATTTGTTTCGCATAATTAATTGCAAAGTCGATATTGTTAATACTCCAATTACCTTCAACATTTAACGTATCGGCTGCTGCATTTATTGCATTAGAATCTTCGGCAGAATGAGATGCAATCTTACTAAAAATAGAATTTATATTATTACTATTTTCTAGTATTTCTTCTTCTGCTTCATCATAGTTAGGCTCATAGCATGAATCCATATTGTCGTAAGCATCGGCGGCAGCAAGTAGCGCGTCTACTATTTCTTGCGGACGTCCAGGAATTTCATCCGCGCCTTCATACACAAATTCAGCATCCGGAACGGTAACGTCAAGATTCGTGAGTATTCGTGCTATTGCTCGCATCGAGCGCACCTCAAGATTTTCCGCATATTTTGCGTCGTTATCTAAGTGTCGCGCTTCCGTCAATGGCCATAATTCTGTTAGTTTTGCGGCAGATTGCGCTGCATCATTCAGCATTAGCATACTTTTTTCATTATTTTTAACATCTTCAGAATCTTTGACAGAACTAACCAAATCAACAGAATCAACAGAATCAACCATTTCAATGCTCCTTCGCATTATATGTTACTTACTTCACTCGCCCAGCAGGATCAACATACGTAATTGAAAGCACACGCAAAGTCTCACAATCGTAAGTAACAGAAGTAATCGAAGCTAAAGCCGTGTGACGAAGAAGCATATTATGTTCAGCATGACCAGTTTCCAGTAGGTGTCTATAAGACCAGATTGGCGACTCATGAGTAACTGCAACGATTTGCTCACCAGGATGCTTACGAACCTGCTCGCGCGCAAAATCACCAACGCGAGTAGCAATACTGCGGTAGCTTTCTCCCCAACTTGGCTTCCACAAATTCGCAACAAGCTTCCAATTGTCGTTTTTCCACAGTGCGCCTTCACCGTAGCCTATGCGTTTTCCGCGGAAATTATTTCCAGCTTCAATTAAGCGTTTATCTAAAATAATGTCGCTTTCTTGAGATTGCACAGAAGATTGCACAGAATCTTCGTCACAGTGCGCTTTTACATAGGAAGAATCTGCAATCTTGCGCAAAGCATTTTCGATTTCACGCGCTGTTTCACGAGTCCGCTCAAGAGGAGACGAATAAATTGCAGTAATTCCGCGCATTTGTGGAACAGTGGCAATATATTTTGCTGTAGCTTGCGCCATCCTCACTCCGCGAGCCGAAAGATGAAATCCAGGAAGACGCTCATACAACACGTGATTTGGATTATCAACTTCTCCATGACGCACAAAATGAATTGTCGTAGCTGGCATTGCGTTCTACTTTCTGTTTAAAAGATTAAACCAATTACTTGCGGTTTTTTGTATGATTAAGCGACCACATTCCCAAGCGGTGAGCAAAACTCGTATCTTCTTGCGCAACATACCCAGGCTGTTGAGATTTAGTATCATCGAGCAGCCACTTTCGTATAACAAAATTCCATACAGCAACAACAACAGTAGCTACAAGTTTTCCTATATTTGTGCGCAAAACGTATACTGCAGATCCGCGTAAGCTTTCAACCATTCCTAACGTACTAGCCCAAATAATCAAATCATTTATAAGCAAACCTATAACTGCGGAAATAACAAAAATCAGAAGCTCCATCCACTTTGCCATATCTTCACGATGTTTAAAGACGTATTTCATACTGGCAATATAGTTGAAGATAAGTGAGATTACGAAAGAAATCGTACCCGCAACCACATTATTTAAGTGCGCAAGCATTAATAAATTGAGTAGCGCAACGTCAATAATAAGGGCAATAATGCCCACAATTCCAAACTTTACAACCTGTTCAATAAGCTTTTTCATAATATCCATTAAACACGCGGCTGCTAACAAATAACATATAATTGTTACGTAATAAAGCTTACTAAATTTAGCAAAGGAGCGATTATGCCAGTTATTCATACTCACGTTTCTGTAAGCACAACACCTGCCCAGCGCGACGCATTAAAAGCTGCTTATGGCAAAGCAATTAGCGCAGTTCCAGGAAAAAGCGAGCATTGGCTCATGTGCCCATTCGAGGACAATATGCCGATTTATTTTGCAGGAGACAATACTAAGCCTGCAGCTTACGTTGAGGTGAACGTGTTTGGTTCCAGCGTGCCAGGGTCTGCTTGGGAAAAGTTAACTGAGCAGATTATGGCAGCTTTAGAGCGCGAGCTTGGCGTACCTCAAGACCGCACTTATATTCGTTACACTGCAACTACTGACTGGGGTTGGAACGGCGGCAACTTCTAGTCGCAAGCCTCCGAGCTTGGGACAATTTGTCCCCACGAGGCAACTAACTTCTGATCGCAAGTCGAAAGTCGCATAAAATCTCCATCAAATAACCTAAACAAAAGCCTACCGCAAACAAGCACGGTAGGCTTTGTCACACCCAATAGGTGTTAGGGCAATCGGCAAAAATTACTTGATGTTTTCTTTCATCATTCTCTTTTTGCGAAGAATTCCTAAGCCTGCAACACCAAGCCCTAATGCCGTTAATGCGAACGGAAGAGTTGTTGATTCACCCGCCTTAGGAATTTCACCATGCTTCTTTACAGGAGTATTTGACACAGATTCTGACTGCGATTCAGGCTCAGAATCCGGTGTCGGTGTAGATTCTGGCTGCGTTTCAGGCCCAGGAGCCGGTGTCTGAGGATTTGGCTTAAGTTCCGGAGTCGGTGGATTAGGCGTTGGTTCCGGTGTTGGAGCTGGTGGGTTTGGAGTTGGATCCGGATTTGGTGCCGGAGGATTCGGAGTTGGATCCGGAGTTGGTACAGGATCTTTCGTGTAAATAGCATACACAGTCATATCGCTATTAACTATGCTTGCTCCCGTAAACGCAGTACCTTTACCGTCTTCCTTTGTATTCCATTCCTTGAAGGTATAACCGGCCTTCGTTGGATTCTTCGGCATAGACTCATCAGTCAACGCATCAGTATCAATAGCCTTACCAGTTTCCACTTTCACAGTTGCATGCGTCTTATCGCCGTCCTTGAAAGTAACCGTGCTTTGAGCAGGCTTAACAACATTAAATGTATATTGGATTTTATACTGACTGTCGTTAGCAGTTAAATTGCTATCTTTACCGCTAGCTTCTTGAGGGGCTGCAAAGTAATGTATATATGTCCACGTCAGACCTTTATTCTGTCTAACTTCGTCATAGGTGGATCCTCCAACATTCATATACTCAAGGAAACCACCGATGGAACCAGTAACAACATTCTTACCTTGCACGGCATCTTTAGTAATAGCTATATCCTTCATAGATACAGAGATTGTATTGAGAGAATTTAACTCATTCTTAAATTGGTCTTCCGTTAAGAACGTTTCTCCAGCACCTTTTCTTCTTAGCGTAACGGTAAGTGTCATACCGGTTTTAACTTCTCCGCTTACAGAAGTGGAGAGCGTTAGCAAATCAGAAGATGCATCAGATGTTGCCGTTGCTTTAGATATATCAAATCCCTTAGGAAACTTGATGGTGTAAACAAGCTGTGAATCCGTTAAAAAGCGTAATGTTCCGTTAGCCTTTTCGCTCCTATACATGTCATGACCAGAAAGTTCAGAGAAAATCGGCTGAGATAACCAGTTCATGTTTGAGAGCGTTAATTTCAAACTTGACAGATTATCACCAGCAGAAATCTTTACATTTTTTGACGTTGTGTCATCATTATAGGAAAGATCTCCATAAAACATTGGATTATCTGTCATCGGAACAGCTGGATCATCCGTTGCACTTTCAGGCTTATACTCTTTAAGCATCTTCAAAAGCGGAGAAAGTGCAGGTTTTCCATCATCTGAATGAATGCCTGTTGAATAGCTAAAATACTGAGTTTGATCAACAGCATCCTGACCACCTATTTTTTTAATTGCATCACGAATTTTAGTTCCTTCAGGTTTCAAAACACCTTTAGGGACGGCTGCAATTTTTGAATCGCCAAAAATATCTGTATTCGCTTCTTCAAGTTCAATCCAAGTATTTCCTGATTTCATGGAGCTAAAATCTTCAGCCACTTCCGCATGCGCTACACCCGATGAGAATGTGGAAAGGAGCAACGCTGAAAATAGTATGCTTAAAACTTTCTTCATAAAATACTCCTATTAGCGCACAACATTAACGGTTGCCTTATTAGTCTTAATATCAACAATTTGCTTTTGGAAAATGAACTTCTTATAAAATAATTCACATTTGCCTTCAGCTGTTATCTGTCCTAAATTCTTAACAGAATCGTCTTTAACTTCTACAGAATATGGAATGCTGATAGAAATAGGATGCCCTGTCATACCTGCTTTTCTTTCATTTTCGTATAGATTAAAGAAGCCCTTGTAGTCGTTCCAGTTTCCAAGACTAAAAGTAAAAGTTACCGAATTGGCGTCTTTATCGTATGATTTTTTGATTTCACTAATCATAGAAGTGTTTGCAGAGCAAGAAACCTTTTCTAAATTAACGTTGAAATTTTTAGGGAAAGTGACAGTATATTTAGCTGTTGGGAAATTTTGTCCCTTATCAAACATAACCAAATTCTCAAAAGCTCTACCATGAGAATCAGTCTTCCCCTTAAAGTCTTTAATATATTTTTGGTATGCACCTTCTAACAGATCGCTTGTTTCGACAGATCCTGAAACAACACCCTCATAGTAAAGATTACCGTCTTTATTAACATCCTTACCTGCATTTTGTAATGCATCTGTTATAGTAATTGTTCCTACAATCTTATCTTTTGCAACTTGATCATATTCACTTGTTACATTACTTCCAGCCGCAAATGCCTGTGTAGTTCCAGCCATTACACCAAATGCTACTAATGTTGCCATCAATAGACCCATTGTCTTTTTTACTAATGTTTTCATATTTTCCTCCTTATTAATCTAATAATGTTCTTTTTATTGTTTTGAAAAATTGAATAAAAATAGGCAGAAACACATACCTATCCATCAGGCATGTATTTCTGCCAATTAAAAAAGTCTACGTGAAAAGAGACAGAACTATGCTGTCTGTCTGTCTGTCTGTCTGTCTGTCTGTCTGTCTGTCTGTCTGTCTGTCTGTCAAGGATTTTGTCAGTTTTTTCATGGCTTGTCAACCTTTTATGCTAATCTCTTTCATGTTAATTGTACAAGAAAAAATCTATATTGACTAGCCTTTATATATTGTATATCCGTTACTTACTCGTCTATATAGATCACATCAATCTTTCCTGCAAGCGTTTCCTAACACAACTTCAAACCATGCAGGCTATCACCAATATACACCAGGGGACAATTTGTCCCCACGTAGGCAGCTAACTGATCGTCACACTTGCGCATCTTTTTTAACAAATAACCAAAACAAAAGCCTACCGTACGCGAAAACATACTGTAGGCTTTTTCAATACAAGTAAATATTACTCTCGAGAATTACGCACAAGACTATGACTCATCAGTAATAGAATCATCGCTACTAGCAACACTGCCTTCAAGATCTGGACCAGCAGCTAGACGAGCCACCTCTTCCATGTCCTTGTTTTCAAATAAAACCATGCGGACATAGCCAACAACAAATCCAACAACAGCAGGGCAAACCCAAGCCATGCCAAATTCCGAGAACGGCAACCAGTTTTGAGCAACCACCAACATATCGTTCATATGCAATGCGTTGCGCAAAGCTGTTGGCAAACTATTCAAAAAGTCAAATACAGCTGCAACACCAGTAAAACCAAGTGTCCAAGCGTACACGACTTTGGAATTTCCAAAAAGTCGACCGCACAAAGCCAAAAGAATCAATACGATTGACAGTGGATACAAGAACATCAATACTGGAACTGCATATTCGATGATTGTGCTCAAACCAAAGTTTGCAAGGCCAAACGAAACAAGCGTAATCAACACAGACCAAACGCGATAGCTAGGACCCTTAGGGAATAACTTAGAGAAGGTTTCCGAGCAGCTTACAATTAAACCAACTGCCGTCTTTAAGCATGCAAGAGTAACAGTTGCAGCAAGAACAAGCAAACCAACGTTTCCAAGATGGTAGCGTGCAACTTGCGCCAAAGTTACGCCACCGTTTTCAGCAGGCTTAAACAGTGCACGGCTACGCACACCGACAACAACAATTGCGACGTAAATCAACGCCATAAGCAAGCAGCTAAAGAATCCAGATCGCACAGTATTCACTGCCACATCTTTAGGGTCTTTTACGCCAAAGGATCGAATAGTACTAACAACTATAATGCCAAAAGCCAAGCTAGCTAAAGCATCCATTGTATTGTAGCCATCTAAGAATCCTGTAAAGAATGATTCATTAACATACTTCCCTATAGGAGCAGCATCCGCAGAAGCGCCGCTTACAGGAGAAAACAGTGCAGTAAATACCAGAATACCTAAGAAAACCAGGAATATCGGCGTAAGAACTTTACCAACCCATGTAAGTATTCCGCTAGGCTTCATAGCAAAGAAGAATGCTAACGCGAAGAAAACCACAGAGAACAAGAACAAATACAATTGACCGTTTCCGTCTTGTGGAACAACGCGCTCCAAACCAACAGTGTACGAAGTTGTTGCGCAGCGAGGAATTGCAAAGAATGGTCCGATTGTTAAATACAGCACACAGGTAAAGAACATGCCGTATTTTTTGCTCGGCTTACTAGAAAGTTCAAAAAGACCGTTTGCGCGACTCATCGCAAGAGCCGTAACACCAAGCAATGGCAAACCAACGCCGGTAATAATAAAGCCTAATGCTGCAGGAGCGGAATTGTTTCCTGCATTAGCTCCAAGGAACACAGGGAAAATCAGGTTTCCTGCGCCAAAGAACATACCAAACAACATGACCGCCACGTACGCGGACTCAATAATGGTCAAGTTCCTTTTTTTCGGGGCACTATCTGTGCTGACACTTTGTGTTGTGACGCTCATGCTTACACCTCCCATAAGGATAAATTTGTATTTATATACTATTCAGCTAAATCTCTTACTTTGTAATTTTGTGGATTTAAAGCGAAAATAATATTAGAGGGTATATTAATAAATTGCATGTACTTAATCGATAGAAACTTATAATTCGTGCGTGTCTCTAATAAAAAATAAAAAGGACGCTGGCAAACCACCAACGTCCTATGTAATCAAAAATGCTCTATAGCTTTGCTCTAAATCTTATATAAAATAAGCAAAATCACATCTTTTCTGGAGCAGAAACTCCAAGCAAATCAAGACCAGTTGCAATAACTGTGCGCACAGCAGCGTTAAGCTTTAAGCGAGCTGCAGCACGAGCTGGCTCTGGGCACTTTGCAATGCGCTGAGCTTCACGCTCGGCTTCTGGCAAACGATTTTCAGGGTCGGTTAACTCCATTGGCACAACGCGCTCAAGGTTGTACCACTTGTGATAGCTTGCAGCCAAATCCTCAAGGTAATGCGCAACTCTGTGAGGAGCGCGCAAATCGCCAGCTTGAGCCAAAGCAGCAGGCCATTGAGCCAAAGCAGCCAACACTTCGCCGTCAGCCTCGGTATTAAGCAAGCTTAAATCAGCACCATCTTGCGTAATTCCAGCGTCCGCAGCATTGCGAGCCACATTGCAGCTGCGTGCGTGAGCGTATTGCACGTAATACACAGGATTATCGTTGCTGTGAGAAGCAAGCAAATCCAAATCAATATCAACGCTCGTATTGTAATCTGTGCGAGCAAGCGAGTAGCGTGAAGCATCAACACCAATTGCATCAACTAAATCGTCAATCGTAATAACGTTTCCTGCGCGCTTGCTCATGCGTACAGGCTTGCCATCTTTCATAACGTTTACAAGCTGACCAATAAGAATCTGCATGTTTTCGCCTGGCTTGTCTCCAAAAGCCGCGCACATTGCCATCATTCTGCCAATATAGCCGTGATGATCCGCACCAAGCATGTAAATCGCTACGTCCGCAGGATTCTGTTCGCGATGGCGCTTGTTGCGATAGTACGCAATATCTGCAGCAAAGTAAGCGTAATTGCCGTCAGACTTAATAATTACGCGATCTTTGTCGTCGCCATGCTTAGTGGATTCGAACCAAGTTGCGCCATCTTTTTCAAAAATGTCTCCGCGAGAACGCAAATCTGCAATAGCACGCTCAACTTCGCCATCCTCGTACAGGCTGTTTTCGTGGAACCACACGTCGAAATCAACACGAAAATCGCGCATGGACTTACGGATTTCGGCAAACATCATTGGCACTGCGCGCTTGCGGAACTCTTCGCGCTGCTCGGAATCGCCTTCGCCAAGAGGCAAACCTTCCTCGTCTTTTCCAAGATCAATTCTTGGCAAAGAAAGAACATCAACGCCGTCTGCTTGCGCTTCTTTTATAACAGCGTCTGCGATTTCGTTAATATACGCGCCTTTGTAACCATCTGCAGGCGTTTCTTCGCCATGAGCTGCAGCAACTAAAGACTTTGCAAAACGGTTAATTTGCTCGCCATGATCGTTGAAGTAGTATTCACGCACAACTTTTGCGCCGTTCGCTTCCAAGACTCGAGCCATGGAATCACCAACTGCAGCCCAGCGAGTTCCACCAATGTGGATTGGACCAGTTGGGTTTGCGGAAACAAACTCAAGATTCAAAGTTTTGCCGCTTAAGTGCGTATTTTTGCCAAAATCAGCACCTTGCTTTAAGACCTCGTCTACGACTGCCGCTGCAGAAGCAGAATCAAGCGTTATGTTAATAAAGCCAGGACCTGCAACTTCTACAGACGCAATACCTTCCGCTTCTTGCAAACTCTCAGCAAAAAGCTCGGCTAAATCACTAGGCTTCATACCAGCTTTTTTAGCAAGCTGCATAGCAACATTCGTAGCCCAATCACCGTGTGCGCGATCCTTTGGTCGCATAACTGCAAGTTTTTCGGCAGCAGGAATCAAATCTTCTGTTAGACTGCCAGCTTTACCGCTTGCTACTAAATCTTTAGCAATTTTTTCAATTAATTCACTTAAGCTTTCTGGATTCATGGTTTACAGTCTAGCGTTACCGCGCGATGCTTCGCGATTACAATACACAAAAAGCGCTGGAGTCGAAGATTGACTTCCAGCGCTTTTGTTTTGCGATTAATTATTTTCGATTACTTGCAACTACTTACAGCTACTTCTTTTTTGCAGGAGCTTCGCCGAGTTCGCTTTGAGCAACAGAAACGTTTACGTTAGCTGCATCAGATTCCGCGGAATCAGATTCAGAATCAGAAGAATCTCCAGCAACTGCTGCCTTAACAGCGTTAAGATTTACTTCTCCAGTAACGCGTCCAGCTTCAGCAACGTCATCCAAAGTCTCCTCGACAGCCTTGTAAGCATTTTCTGCTACGTTCAAAGTCACTTGCAAAATAGGAGTCTTCATAGAAACTTTTGCTTCAGACTTAATCTTGCGCAAAGTAGCCAAAGCTTCACCCGCGTAAGCCAAAGTATCTGCAGAAACACCGTTTGCAGCAGCCTCATACGCCTTAGCGCATGGCCAGCTAGCGCGATGCACAGAGCCTTCGCCGTCATGCATCCAGCTCCACACTTCTTCAGTAGCGTAAGGCAAGTAAGGAGCAAGCAAGCGAGCCAAAGCATCGAGTGCAAGGCCAAGAGTTGTGCGAGCAGACTTTACAGCAGCTTCGCTTGGAGTGCGTCCAGTTGATTCTGCAGTACCGTAAGCGCGATTCTTTGCAAGCTCAATATAGTCGTCGCAGAACTCCCAGAAGAATGTTTCGATTGCTTCCAAAGCCTTGGAATGCTCGTAAGATTCAAGCGCATCAGTTGCGGTACGAATAACGGATGCGAGCTTTGCCATAACAGAGCGATCCAAAACTTCCGTAACGTCTGCAAAATCCCAATCCGCACTAGCAGACTCAAGAACCTGATGCTCATCATCTTCACGACCAATTGCGAGCGCAAACTTTGTAGCGTTCAAAAGCTTAATCGCTAAGCGTCGGCCAATCTTCATTTGGCCTTCGTCGTAAGTTGCATCCAAGCCAAGTTTTGCTGAAGTTGCCCAGTAGCGCACAGCATCAGCACCAAACTCTTCAATTGGCTTATTTGGCACAACCACGTTGCCTTTAGATTTAGACATCTTCTTATGGTCAGGATCAAGAATCCAGCCAGAAAGTGCAGCATGCTTCCAAGGCAAGCAGCCGTTTTCAAGATGTGCGCGATCAACAGTACTAAACAGCCAAGTACGAATAATATCCTGGCCTTGTGGACGCAAATCCATTGGGAAAGTAGCCTTAAACAGAGCTTGATTTTCCTCACCTGGCTCTTCCCAACGAGTCACAATTTGTGGAGTTAAGGAAGATGTAGCCCAAGTGTCCATAATGTCTTGCTCAGCAGTAAAGCCATTTGGCTGGTCTCGCTGCGATTCATCGAATCCTTCTGGAACGTCAATAGTTGGATCGATTGGCAAACGATCTTCGCTAGGCGTCAAAGGATGCTCGTAATCCACTTCCCCATTTTCGTTTACTGGATACCACAGTGGGAATGGCACACCGAAGAAGCGCTGGCGAGAGATAAGCCAGTCACCATTCAAACCGTGAACCCAATTCTCATAGCGCACGCGCATAAAGTCTGGGTGGAAGTTAAGTTCCTTGCCACGCTCAATAAGCTCAGCATTCAACTTTTCGTCTGTGCCACCATTCTTTAAATACCACTGGCGAGAAGTGACGATTTCCAAAGGCTTATCGCCCTTTTCGTAGAAGTTCGTCATACGCTTTGTTGGCTTTGGATCGCCTTCCATGTCTCCAGCTGCTTGCAAAGCTTCAACAATTTCCTTACGAGCAGAGAACGTGGTTTTGCCGGCAATTTTCTCGAACATTTCACGGCCGGATTCATCTGTAATCCAATCAGGAGTCGTCATAACGATGCGACCGTTACGCTGAATAATTGGTCGAGTTGGCAAATTCAAATCGCGCCACCACTCAACGTCTGTTACGTCACCAAAAGTACAGCACATTGCAATGCCAGCACCCTTGTCCATTTGAGCAGCAGAATGCGCCAAAATCGGAACCTTCACCTTAAACAGTGGCGAATAAACTTCCTGACCAAAGTACTTCTTGTAACGCTCATCTTCTGGATTTGCAATTAAAGAAGTGCATGCAGCAAGCAATTCTGGACGCGTAGTTTCAATATAAATTGGCGTACCATCTTCAAAACGGAACGCAATCTTATGGTAGAAACCAGGATATTCGCGTGATTCAAGCTCTGCTTGTGCAACTGCAGTCTGGAAAGTCACATCCCACAAACCAGGAGCATCCTTCTGATAAGCCTCTCCGCGAGCAAGATTGCGCAAGAATGCTTTTTGTGCAACTCGGCGAGGCTGCTCGCCAATAGTGTGATAAGTTTGCGACCAGTCTACAGAAAGCCCGAGTCTGCGCCATAATGCTTCAAAAAGCTTCTCATCTTGAGAAGTCAAACGCTCACAAAGCTCAATAAAGTTCTGTCGGCTTACAGGAACCTGATCTTTAGCTTCAATCTTCTTACCTTCAGTGCCTTCAAAAGGCGGCTTAAAATCAGGGTCATACTTCAACGAAGTATCCACTCGCACACCGTAATAATTTTGTACGCGGCGCTCTGTTGGCAAGCCGTTATCGTCCCAACCCATTGGGTAGAACACGTCAAAGCCTTGCATTCGCTTATATCGCGCAATGACATCCGTATGCGTGTAAGAGAATACGTGACCTACGTGCAAGTGGCCACTAACGGTTGGAGGTGGAGTATCGATAGAATATACGGCCTTACGGTCGCGAGAATTATGGAATGCGTAAGTTTTAGCTTCGTCCCAATTGCTACGCCACTTGTCTTCAAGACCATCAACGCCAACTTTGTTAGGAAGAGGCGTTAAATGTGCGTGCTTTACTGTGTTATTATCCTGTTCACTCATGAACTGAATATTAGAAACTCAGCGCGACAACGCAAATCTTACGCTTTTCTATTTCACCACTACGCTCTGCAATGGCAGAAGCTGATCCGTCATATTTTTCGTATAGCCGCTTACATTAGACTTTACAGCCATAATGCTCTTTCGAGCATATAACCAGTGAGCTGCAGCATTATTGCTTACTTCGCGCGCATATGCACGAGCATTTGCCTCATATTCGTTTGCATTCTTAGAATGAACCGCATCGGCCCAAGCTTGTTGAGCACGCGCGTCTTGCAAAACGAACGGAGAACCGCTTTCTGCAAACATGCCTTCATCTAAAGTACGATTGCTCGTAGTAAGCGCAAGATCATACTTACCTTCACTAATACGCTTACGCATAGTTTGTTGATCAACTTCTTCAAGATTGACCTTAAAACCGCTCACGGAACTAATCTGTTTTGAAAGCTCGCGCCCAACTCCACCTTCGCCCTGTGGAACAAGAAAATTAATAGTTCCTAAATAGTTTGCGCTAAAGTAATGGAACAAGGGAGCAGCTTTGCCTGGATTATAAGGATACAATCCATTTAAATCTTCATAACCAGTTGAAAGAGGATCAATAGGTCCTCCTACTGGAACACCACCATTGCCATCAGCTGCAAGTACAGTTTGCGCATTCAAAGCGTATCTCGCAGCTTTACGAGCCTGCTCATCGCAGAAAATCGATGAAACTGTTGTATTTATTGCAATAAATCGCACTCTTGTGCTCTGACCCTCTACCATTTGCGTATTAGCAACAGCAGCAAGACGCTTATTTTCGTTACCTTCAAGCGGAACTGCCATTTGAATATTGCCCTTTTCCATTGCCTCAGCTAGAGCAGTATCGCTATTGAAATATTGCAAAGTAATACTTGCACAAGAAGCAGGGGTTCCCCAATATTTATCGTTGCGAAGTAATACTAAAGAATTGCCTTTATTGTAGTCACTTACAGTGAAAGGACCTGTGCCAAGAGCAGCACTTGCATAGTCGATCATCGATTTTGTGTCATAGACAATGCCAACACGTCCAGCAAGACGACGTAAAAGTAACGCATCTGGATTATTAAGTGTAATTACTAAAGTGTAATCATCCGGATTATTAACAGTTTTAATATTTGTAAGTGCGCTATAACCAGGATAATTATTTGTGATGCCTTGTTTCAAAGATTGTAATACGGAAGTCGAAGTCATCTCACTACCGTTAGAGAAACGCACACCTTGACGCAAATTAAAACGATATGTTAAGCCGTCTTTCGAAATATCCCATGACTTCGCGAGATCTGGTTGCAAACTATTATCATCGCCACGTTTAACAAGAGTTTCGTAAACATTACCAATTAAAGCTTGCTGTAAAGCGTCACTGTCGTCGTTTCTAATATCAAGAGATTCAGGAGCAGTACGTAAACCAACTTTTAGCACTGAGTTACTAGCTGGATGCATTATTGCAGCAAAAGGCGAATGACCCTGGTATATTTGCCATCCACACCACAAAATGCCGCTCATTATTACAGACACAACTACAAACACAACCCATGGCATCCAGTCTGCATTAGTGCGAGCATGAGCTGACCTGGAAGTGCGATACGCATATTTGCCTGTTCTTGACATAACCTACAGTCTATATCAATATCTGAATTGGAAACAACACGCTTTAAATAATTGCCGACGGACATGTTGTATTTAAAGGGCATGAAACACATTTTGGATTCCGAGCAGTGCAAATTTTTCTGCCATGCAAAATAAGTCTATGAGAAAGATTAGTCCACTCTTTAGGAGCAAAATAAGCAGTTATTTCGCGCTCAATAGCAACAGGATTTGGACGATTCTGAACCTTACGCCAACCAAGACGACCTGTAACACGTATTACGTGAGTATCTACAGGAAACCCCGGTAATCCAAATGCGTTGCCAAGAACAACATTGGCAGTTTTACGACCAACACCCGGCAACGATATTAAATCTTCCATATTTGATGGCACTATACCAGAAAAATTATTAAGCAAACATGCAGATAATGAAATAATATTCTGTGCTTTTACTCTATAAAATCCGAGAGGGTAAATAATTGACTCAACTTGAGATACAGGAGCAGCAGCTAAGGAACTCGCGTTGGGAAAAATAGAAAAGAGTTCAGGCGTCACGATATTCACGCGCTTATCCGTAGTTTGCGCGCTTAATACAGTAGCGATTAGTAGCTCAAATGGATTTTTGAAATTTAATGCACACTTCGGCTCCGGTATTTCTTTGCACAATAAATCGTACTCTGCATAAATACGAGCTAATTTCGCTTGTTTTGATTCTCGCATATTAGAGCTTCGATAAATCATTATTGCGCAGACTGCTTATCTGCATCATTTTCAGAATCATCTTCAACACTGCTTTCGGAAATTTCGCTATTCTCATCAGACTCCGAAGGATCAAAGCGATAGCCAACATTACGCACTGTGCCAATTAGATGTTCATATTCAACACCAAGTTTTGCACGAAGCCTACGAATATGAACGTCTACAGTACGAGTGCCACCGTAGTAGTCGTAACCCCATACTTCTTGCAACAAATGAGCACGAGTAAACACCCTGCGCGGATGCTGCACAAAGTATTTCAGCAATTCAAATTCTTTATAAGCTAAATCAACAGGATGACCATGCAAACTCACTGTGTAGCTACGCATATCTACAACAAGATCTCCAGAACGCATAGTTCCATTGTCTGAATTGAAAGAATCATCAATTTCAGAGCCTTGCGAATGCACAAACAAATCATCAGAAGATCCGTGTTGCAAAGAAGCCAAACGCAAACGACCCTCTACTTCCGCCGGAGAAGCATTAGTAAGCACAACATCAGAAATGTTCCACGAAGGATTTACTACAGTAAAACCACCCTCAGTTATAACTAATATGACAGGAACCGTAATATTTGCAACACGCAGAGAAGAACACATTGATTTAGCGAGAGCTAAATCCTCACGCGCATCAAGCAAAAGAATGGTTTGTGCGGGCAGTTTTGCCAAACTTGACGTATCCAAAGAAAGTAAACGCACTTTATGAGATAACAAAGTAAGTGAAGGTAAAACTGAAGAAGGAGAAGCACACGAAGTCATCAATGTGATATCAGTCATATGATGCCTCCAACAAACAATTGATGTAGTAGCAAATTCAGCCTTTACAGGAATTGTAAACCATACTGCGAAAAATAGCGACAACTGCAACACTTGCATCTTCTAAAGATAAAAAATATCAACACAATAAAGCGCAGTGCAGGTTATAGGCTACATTAGTAAATAAACAAAGTAATTTGTTAATATTTTATGGACATATTACGCTTTATAAATATAAAACTTACAGCACTAGGGAGTGTGTATGAGCAATGAAACACGTATCTGCAATAATAAGATGCAGAAAAATGATAATTCTTGCGTAAATGTTCAAAAACATACCCGTATACCTAGCATGAACGCATTAGCGATGTTTGTAAGCCAAATTTTTGTTGTAGTACTTCTCGCAATTGCAGCAATATTGCCAATCGCAACAGCAAAAATAACACTTATATTATGCCTTATCATAATGCTTACATTTATAGCGTTGTGGCCACTGCACGGAAATGTAATTGACCGAGCTATTGCATTATGCGCAGGAATTGCTTCTACATGGTTTGCAACCGGAGTATTAAAGGGATGGCTACCAAAAAGCGTCATTATTGATAACGAAACTGTGTCGATGAGTAAGTTCATTGCTGCAATTCACCCTTACGAACGCTGGGCTGTATCTTTTGCTCTAATTCTTGTAGCAGCAACATTTGTAACATTCTTGAGGCAAATGCTGCGCGAGAATCGCACAAATTTAGTACGAAATCTTTCGCACACGCTTACTGCAAGTATTGCTTGTGCAGCACTTCCGGGTTGGCTATTTTTGCCGTCAATTATTAGCTTTATGCCATCGCTTCGCAATTTAGACGGTGGAATACTCGTTATAGTACTGTGCATATTTATGCTAATCGCGCTATCAGGACTTTCATATTTGTGGGTTCGCAACAATTATGAAGAATACGAAACTGGAATAGTTTCGCACGATATCGCCATTTCTATATTGCCAATAATGCTTTCAGGAATGCTCGTGTATATTGCAGGCCTTGGAATGCTAGTAGCTGCTTAAAATTATTTAAAAGCGTATGCAACGTTACATTTTAATTTACTTTTGAAAGCAGCACGCACTTACATAAAAACGTCGAAAAACACGGTATGTGTCTTCGACGTTTTATTTATTAGCTTTTAATCTTTATTGTTTTACTCATTAAAAGCGAAACTTATTTTTCGCTTTCTTCCAAGCGCTTGCGAGCTGCGACGATTTCCTTCTCAGCCTGCTCTACACCAGCCCAGAAGTCACCAGGAAGAACTTCCTTACCTGGCTCCAAAGCCTTGTACTGCTCGAAGAAGTGCTTGATTTCAGCTTTATGATACTCGTTCACGTCATCGATATCCTTGATGTCGTCAAAACGAACGTCTGCTGGAACGCACAAAACCTTGTCGTCTCCGCCAGCTTCATCAACCATGTGATACAAGCCAACGGCGCGGCACTCAACAACGCATCCTGGGAACACAGAATTTGGAATCATAACAAGAGCGTCAAGTGGATCGCCATCTTCGCCCAAAGTGCCATCAATATAACCGTAATCATCTGGATAACCCATAGCTGTGAAAAGGGTGCGATCCAAGAATACGCGACCAGTTTCGTGATCCACTTCATACTTGTTCTTAGAACCGCGTGGAATCTCTACCACAACGTTAAAAGTTTCTGCCATATTGGCTCCTTTGATAACTTTAATAACAATTCATATAACTGTTCTATCTCACTTTAGCGCGCACCGACGAACGACAGCAATAGAGCATATAAAACAAAATTTTGTTAACAAATTTCGTTAAATGATAAACGTTTTGTATCACTTACAGAAGTAGCATAAAATCACATATTTCTAGCACATCCTAGGCATAGCAACAAGACACGCTTTAAGCTATAAAAGTGTCTTAATACACAGTTACTATTGCTACGTTTTACACACGATATGTTGCATACATACCAGTATGGTTACCGAAGCGTAGGCAAGATGACAAAAAAGAGATGCGTGAACACTTCCACTGCTTCACAAGCAGATCAATCCTTCAAAACAAAGAAGGTTCCTGCAGAAAAAAATGCTAGTAAAACGACCTCAACTAATCTTTCAGCAAACGCAAATAATACCGTAGAAAAAACTATTCATAGCGCAAAAGCTGAAAATAAACAATCATCTACTTTACCTACAAATACTGTTTCGAAGCGAAATAAAGCAATAGACGGTTTAAGAGCTTTAGCAATTATTGGTATTGTATGCTTTCATATGCGTCCAAGCCTTCTTATGGGAGGATTCCTTGGAGTAACACTATTTTTGGTATTGGCAGGATATTTTTGTACGAGATCAGTTCTGCGCTATTTAAACGCAGATGAAAACGCAAAAAATACAAAAAATATCGGAGATAATAATAAAAATACTCAAGGAATCAAGCATTACTGGGAGTATTTACTAAAGCGCGTAAAAAGAATTTGGCCGTCAACACTTGGAATTATCGCTATAACAGCACCAATTATGTGGCTTTTTTCGCCAAGTCTACTACCAAAGTTACAAGCGGATGCTCTTTCAGGCTCCGGATTCTTTAGCAATATAATGTATGTTGCCCGTAAACTTTCATATTTTGAACAGTCCGGACTACCTTCTCCTATCAAACATCTTTGGTATCTCGGACTTTTAATGCAGGCTTTTGTTATATGGCCTATTATCCTTGCTGCACTTATTAAATTCGTGCGTAGCAAGCTAATACGCATGTATATCACAGCAGGCTTAGCCATACTTTCTTCTATTCTTACTTTTACTTTTGCCTACTTATTTAACAATTACACAACTCCAGCTCGCGTCTACTATTCTCTAGATACGAGAGCATCAGAATTCTTAATGGGTGCAATGCTAGCAATGTACGGTGCTTGGTTTGTCAAACATTCATTCCACGCGTGGCTTATTCATGCATTACATTTGCTAATGGGCAAAAAGAACATATCGGTCAGCTTAGCTTCATCAGTTAAGTTAGACAGTAGTGTAGATAATTCAGCACTAACGAAAAAATCAGATAAATCCTGCGCAAATAAAGAAAAAGAGTTTATTGAAGATGGAATACCTGCTGACTTGCGTAAAGGATTACAAATTGATTTATCAGATAATGGCGTAACTCCAGATATACAAGAACTTCCAAATAACGCATTCAATAAGCCAAAAACTGTTTTTTATAATCCACTTCGTGCATGGCAGCGATCTTGCGTTGGGTTATTGGCAACAATTGTGTTGTGCTACTGCTTCGTGTATGCAGAAGGCACATCTTCAGTATTTGTTTTTGGCGGATACACAATAACAGCAGCCGCTTGCACACTAATACTATGGTCTTGCACGCAAACTGATAATATTTGCTCAAGAATATTTGCATGGACTCCACTCGCCTATATCGGCAGACGCTCTTTTGCAATTTATTTAGTTCACTTCCCTGTTCTTGAATTATTCAACCCAGCAAATAGAACAACTGCTATTTCTACAGGAGAGCAAATCTTGCAAGCACTAGTAATAGTTGCACTTGCAGAATGCTTGTATCAGTTATTTGAAAAGCCAATAAAAGATCAACAATTATTTAAGCTTATTCGCTCTGTCTCACTAACTTTGTGCTGCATAATTATTGTGTCGTTAATTATCTTGCCAGTAAATTGGCAGGATATAGCCAAGCATAGGTCAATGCAGCTTCGCCCAGAATTGACAGCACAAGTAGAGCAATCTTCATCGTCAAATAAAAAACCTACTGCTTTTGACAAAACTAATTCTAAGCAAGAAACAAAAGAAAAAGCAGTTCCAAAAGGTGTGCAAAAGAATGTAGTAAAACAGTCTCTTCCACCTACACCATCGAAGTATCGTATTCTCTTCCCTATTGCAGAAAAAGTTCCACGAAATCTTGTTACTACTCATACGCGGATCGACAAACGACGCAATACTTGTTCCGTAAACTTAACTATGGTTGGAGATTCCATTACTGAAGGCGCTAAACCATATTTGATGCAAGTTATGCCTAACGCTTATATAGATGGAAAAGTGAGTAGACAAATTTTCCACGGAGCTGATGAATACGAGAAAGATATTTCGGCAAAACACGCTGGAGATGTGGTGATTTTCGCTCTTGGAACCAACGGTCCTCCTCATGACGATAGCGTGCTTCAACACATGGTTGATGTCGCAAAAGGTAGACCTGTTTATTTCGTTACCACACGAGTTCCGCAACCTTGGCAGGATGCAACGAACGATAGCTTACGCAAGTTCGCAGCAACTCATCATAATGTTGGCATTATAGACTGGCATGGTTTGAGTAATGGTCACTCGGAATATTTGACTGACGATGGAGTTCACTTAACTCCAATTGGCGGTCCACAATACGCGAAGATGATTCGTTTAGCTGTATGCGGCGGCTGAAAATTAGAGTTATAACGCGCTAAAACTTTTTAATACTGTTATTAAGCATAATAAATTGTGTTTTGCGTGGTGAAAATAGCTACGAAATATTACGATAGTATCTATGACTGAGTTGAGGACACTACGTGATTTGCAAGACGCTGGGGAAAGCGTATCTACTTGGACGAATCCTTTGCGCGATCCACGTGATTTGCGTTTAGCTCGCATTGCGGGTCCGTGCAGCCTAGTAATTTTTGGCATTACTGGCGATTTAGCACGCAAAAAACTTATGCCAGCAGTATATGATTTAGCTAATCGCGGGCTTTTGCCTCCAGGATTTGGTTTAACTGGTTTTGCGAGACGCGATTGGACGGATGAACATTTCGTAAACTTTGTGCGCGAAAATATTGAGCAGCATTGCAGAACGCCATTTCGTGAGTCAACTTGGATTAATCTCGCTAAAGGCATACGTTTCGTACGCGGCACCTTTGACGATGCGTCCGCGTTTGAGCGTTTAAGCAAAACAGTGAACGAACTTGATCGAGACAGAGGTACTCGCGGAAATCACGCTTTTTACATGTCTATTCCGCCTTCCAGCTTCCCAGTTGTTGCCCAACAGCTTGCAGCATCAGGTCTTTCGCACTCTTCTGAGCATGCTTGGCGACGCGTAATTATTGAAAAGCCTTTTGGCCACGATTTAGCGAGCGCACGAGAATTGGATCGCGTCGTTTCTGAAGTTTTTGATCCTAATTCTGTGTTCCGAATTGACCATTATTTAGGCAAGGAAACTGTGCAAAATTTGCTGGCTTTCCGCTTTGCTAACGCAATGTATGAGCCGATTTGGAACGCAAATTACGTCGATCACGTGCAAATTACGATGGCTGAAGATATTGGCATTGGCGGAAGAGCCGGATACTACGACGGAATCGGTGCTGCACGTGACGTGATTCAGAACCATTTGCTTCAACTTATGGCGCTTACTGCTATGGAAGAGCCTGTAAGTTTCCGCGCTAGCGATTTGACTGCTGAAAAAACGAAAGTTCTATCCGCAATCCGACTACCTCAAGACTTGGCTGCCAATACTGCTCGAGGACAGTATGCAGCAGGATGGCAAGGCTCTTACAAAGCTGTTGGATACTTGGAAGAGCAAGGAATCGACCCTAAAAGCACTACTGAAACGTACGCTGCAGTGCGACTTGACGTTGATACTCGCCGTTGGGCTGGAGTTCCGTTCTACTTGCGAACCGGAAAACGTTTAGGCAAGCGCGTTACGGAAATTGCTGTTATTTTTAAGCGTGCTCCGCATTTGCCGTTTGAGTCTACTGCAGTTCGAGAGCTTGGTAGCAATGCTATTGTGATTCGAGTGCAACCAGACGAGGGCGTTACTATGCGCTTTGGTGCGAAAGTCCCTGGCGGAACTGCTATGGAAGTTCGAGACGTTTCTATGGACTTTAGTTACGGACGCTCTTTTACTGAAAGTTCCCCTGAAGCTTACGAGCGCTTGATTCTTGACGTACTTCTTGGCGAACCACCGCTATTCCCAACTACGCAAGAAGTAGATTTAAGTTGGAAAATTCTTGACCCTATTGAGGAATTCTGGAGTTCGCTTGGCACACAACCGCAACCATATCGCGCTGGAACATGGGGTCCAGCAGAAGCTGATGCTATGCTTGCTCGAGATAATCGCCATTGGAGGCTGCCATGATTATCAACCTTCCTGATACTAATACAAGCAAAATTGCAGCAAAAATCGACGAATTGCACGAAGAGCGCGGCGAATCTGCTACTGGTCGAGTGCTCACTTTGCTTATTGATACAACTCTTAAAGAGTTAGAGCATGCACTTGATGCAGCAAACACAGCTAGCCGCGAGCATCCTTGCCGAGTTATTGCAATGGTTCGAGATTGGTCTAGCGAGCACGCTGCTGAGCGCGGTGAGGTTGTGCCGAATCTCGATGCTCAAGTACGTTTTGGGGCAGATGCTGGAGCTGGCGAAATTATTATTTTGTATCCGCACAACGGTTTAGTTCGTCATCCGGATACGCTTGTCATTCCACTACTTGTGCCAGATGCACCGGTTGTTGCATGGTGGCCAACAAACGCTCCGGAAGATCCTGCTCACGATTTGCTTGGAGCTATGGCAAGTAGCAGAATTACTGACGCACAGCGAGCAGACGATACTCTTAAAACTGTGCAAAACTTGCGTAAAAACTGGTCTCCGCAAGATGCAGATTTGTCTTGGACGCGTTTAACTCCTTGGCGCGCGTTACTTGCTTCTATGCTCGATCAACCTCCACATTTGCCTATTCTTAGCGCGAAGGTTGTGGGTCCTACTCATTACGTATCTCTGCATTTACTAGCAGCTTGGATTAAGAGTAGCTTGCACGTTCCTGTAGAAATAGTTGAAAATCCTGAAGCTCAAGCTATTACTTCCGTAACTTTAGAACGCAAGGATGGCACATTGTCACTCACTCGCCCTGCTGGCGGAGATCAAGCTTTGATTAGCCTGCCTGGACAGGCTGCACAACCTATTGCGCTTCCTATTCGCACTCTGGATGATTGCTTAAGCGAAGAATTGCGACGCATTGATCCTGACGAAATTTATGCGCAGCTGGTGCGAGATAATCCTTCAGAAAATGCGTGAAACATTACGTGAAACAATTCGTGAAATATTTTTAATTGCATAAAAGGAACAACTATGACAAATAATGAAGTTACTTTTGCACATAACGCAAGTATTTACGGATACGATAATCGCGATGTGCTTGCAGCCGTTGCAGCCCAACGTCTAGTAACGCTTATTATGGAATCACAGAATGATGTGCAAAATCTCAATAAACCATTTCATTTATTACTTACTGGTGGCACAGATTCAATACGCATGTTCCAAATGCTTGCTAATAACCCGCTTTTACCAGCAATTAATTGGAATTTAGTGCATATTTGGTGGGCAGATGAGCGTTTCGTAGCTTATGATAGCGAGGATCGCAATGCGCGCAAGGCTCGCGAAATGTTTCTTAACTTACTTACTTCTAACAAAGCTTTGACAGAATCTCATATTCACGAAATGCCTGCAGATGAGCGTAATGCGGAGGAAATTGTAGCAGCCAGCGACGCTGAAAATGACGCTATTTTAGACGCTGCAGCGCGCGACTATGAGGAAGAAATCGTGAGCATACTTGGCAAAGAGCCAGTGTTTGATCTAGCAATTCTTGGCATGGGGCCGGATGCGCATATGGCTTCACTTTTCCCAGGATTACCGCAGGTTAATAATCGCGATCGCATTGTTGTTGGAGTAAATCACTCCCCTAAACTTCCGCCAATGCGATTGTCTCTTACAGTTCCTGTGCTGGCTCACAGCCACCGCACTTGGTTCTTGACTGCCGGAGTAGAAAAAGGCGCTGCTTTAATGAATGTACTTTCTGGTGATAATAATCCAGAATATCCTGCGTCTTTTGCAAACGGAACTGACGAAATCTCTTGGCTAACCACCGCGGAAACTTTGCAAGCTGCTATTAAGTAACTTGTATAGCTTTCTAGCAACATGCATAATACTCAGAACAATAAATAACAGACCTCTGCATAATAATGCAAAGGTCTGTTATCTCTAAATATTATTTGTTTTAATCTTGCTTTACTTCTGGGCGATTAGGCTCTGCCCACAAAGTGTGGAATACGCCTGGCTCGTCAATGCGACCGTAAGTGTGAGCGCCGAAGAAATCACGCTGAGCCTGAATAAGCGAAGCTGGCAAACGCTTGGAACGCAATCCATCGTAGTATGCAAGCAAGCTAGAGAATGCTGGCACAGGAACCCCGTGCTCAACTGCACGCGCAATAACACGACGCCAAGCAGCCTGCGACTTTTCAATAGCATCCTTAAAGTACGGTGCAAAAAGCAAAGAAACGCTCGCTTCACCGGACTCAAAAGCCTCAGAAACGCGGTTCAAGAACTGAGCGCGAATAATGCATCCACCACGCCAAATGCGAGCAACCGCAGCCTGGTCAATCTTCCAATCATGCTCAATTGCAGCAGCAGCAATCTCGTCGAATCCCTGAGCATAAGAAACAATCTTAGAAGCGTACAAAGCTTGGCGAATATCCTCAATAAACGCCTTACGCTCAGCATCGTTCAAATCAAAATGCACATCCGGACCAGTCAAACCTTGGCTTTCAGCAGCTTCTCGCAAAGCAACCTGGCTGGAAAGTCCGCGAGCAAACACGGCTTCAGCAATACCGGTAACTGGTATTCCGAGAGAAAGCGCAGACTGTACAGTCCAAGTACCAGTGCCCTTCATGCCAGCGTGATCCACCATCATCTCAACCAAAGGCTTACCAGTTTTAGCATCCTTCTGGCGAAGCACATCAGCCGTAATCTCAATCAAATAAGAATCAAGTTCGCCCTTATTCCACTCGCTAAACACGTCTGCAATTTCGTCGGATTTCATGCCCAAGCCGCGAAGCATTAAATCGTAGCTTTCGGCAATAAGCTGCATATCCGAGTACTCGATGCCATTGTGAACCATCTTCACAAAATGACCAGCGCCGTCAGTACCAATATGTGTTACGCAAGGCTCACCTTCAGCAACAGCAGCAATAGACTTCAAAATAGGACCAAGAGTCTTCCAAGATTCCTCAGTGCCACCAGGCATCATCGAAGGACCACGCAAAGCACCTTCTTCGCCGCCAGAAACACCGCAACCAACGTAATGAAGACCACGCGCGCGAATGTCACGCTCTCTGCGAATCGTATCTTCAAAATAAGAGTTTCCGCCGTCGACGATAATATCTCCAGGCTCCATAGCATTTGCAAGTTCTTCAATCACAGCATCAGTAGGAGCACCAGCTTTTACCATAATTATTGCGGTGCGCGGACGCTTTAGAGAAGCCACAAATTCTTCAACAGTTTTTGAAGGCACAAAAGCACCTTCACTGCCATGCTCATTCATTAAAGTTTCAGTGCGCGAATAATGACGATTATAAACAGCTACTGTATTTCCATGATGCGCAAGATTACGCGCTAAATTCGAACCCATGGCAGCCAAACCAACAACACCAATATTTGCCTGAGCTTGAGTCATAATGACACCTCTTATCTTGTACTTGTTTTGTTATTTGCACGCATGCTTTGCGCACCCAAGCAATCTGCATTATCTACAAAATGCACAACTTTTTATTTTGCGTTACGCCCCTTCAAGAAACGCACTTAATAATTTTATAGGCGGATATGCACAAGGCTTAACAATATGCAAGTTAAGTAGTTCCAAATATAAATTCTGTGAAATAGATTACATTTTTAATCGTTAAAACTAAGCTCATATTCACTTCATAAAACACGACACGCTTACAAACACGCTATTTTTAGCTATTTTAAATAATAACTATATATAGTGTTTACACAGTCGACACACCACTATAAATAGTGCTTATTCAGAGTAAGCTAACTACTTGGCTTTTGTCGATACAACACGGAATTGCAAAATTCCCCCATCACCAGAGGAGATTGAAATGACTATCACAGTGTTTACTAAACCTCATTGCCCACAGTGTGATGCAACTAAGCGACAGTTCACAAAACTTGGCGTGAACTTTGAAACAGTAGACTTGTCAAAAAGCCCTGAATCACTCGAACAGTTAAGAAATGCCGGATACCGTCAAGCTCCAGTAGTCATTGCTCCCGACGCATCCTGGAGTGGGTACCGTCCAGATCTAATTGCGCAAATTGCGGATAAACTCGGAACTTCCGCAGAGGCAGCAAAAGAAGCATAAGAAATGTGTGAGCAAGAAAATATAACACAACAAAGCGAGCCTGAATCGCGCGCACAAGGCGAATCAATCGGAGCTGTAGTCTACTTTTCCTCAGTTTCCGAAAACACGTTAAGATTTGTGCAAAATTGCGATTTTCCAAGCAATAACGTAAACGTGTACCGCATACCACTTCGCCCTAAAGAGCCGGAATTAAACGTGCGCGAACCGTACGTTTTGATTGTTCCAACTTACGGCGGTGGAAATATTGCGAAAGCAATACCAATGCAAGTTCGCAAATTCTTAAATAATCGCGAAAATCGTTCGTTTATTCGCGGGGTAATTTCTTCCGGAAATACAAATTTTGGAGAAGCATATTGCGCTGCAGGCGGTCAAATTGCAGGAAAGTGCAAAATCCCAAATATGTACTCGTTTGAACTCACGGGAACTGCAGAAGATATAGAAAAAGTAGCGCATGGGATACCGAGATTTTTAAAACAACTCAAAGAAACAGAACAAACGAAATAAACGAAATAAGTAAAAGAAACAAAACAAACAGCGTTTGAAAAACAAAAATAACGCATGAAGAAAGGAACAAACCCCATGAATAGCACAGATCCGATGAACGAATCTACTTCGCTTAATCTTGATCACACTGATTCTGCAAGCACAACTGCCAGCACAACAGCAGAGCGCATTCGCAACAGCCGCGACTACCACGTTCTTAACGCTATGCTCGGTCTTTTTGACCCAGAAAAAGGCATTCAGTTTGATAAAGATCAGGAAGCAGAAAAGCTTTACGTTTCGGATTACGTGCAAGAACACAGCATGAAGTTTGCTTCAACTCGCGAACGCTTGAACTATTTGATTGACAACTATTACTACAACGGCAACGTGTTCAACAAATACAGCGATGAGTTTCTCGATAAATTCTACGAGCATGCAGAAGCCGCTCACCACACTTTTGGCACATTCTTAGGTGCTTTTAAGTTCTACACTTCTTACGCTTTAAAGACTTTCGACGGCAAACAGTATTTGGAAAACTTCGCTCAACGCGCAGCTGCAGTCGCTTTGGAACTCGCAGACGGCGACGAAAAAGCAGCGCTCAACTATTTGGACGAAATGCTTGCAGGTCGCTTCCAGCCAGCCACTCCAACGTTCTTGAATCTTGGTAAAGCTCAGCGCGGAGAGGCTGTGAGCTGCTTCCTCGTGCGTTTGGAAGATAATATGGAGTCTATTGCGCGCGGAATTAATTCTGCTTTGCAACTTTCTAAACGAGGCGGCGGCGTGGCTCTTTTGCTTACGAATTTGCGCGAGCTTGGCGCTCCTATTAAGCGCATCGAAAATCAGTCGAGTGGCGTTGTACCTGTTATGAAGCTTTTGGAAGATTCATTCTCTTACGCTAATCAGCTTGGCGCTCGTCAGGGCGCTGGTGCTGTGTATATTAGCGCTCACCACCCAGATATTATGCGTTTCCTCGACACTAAGCGCGAGAACGCGGACGAGAAGATTCGTATTAAGTCGCTTTCTTTAGGCGTTGTTATTCCAGATATTACTTTTGAGCTTGCTAAGCGCAAAGAAAAGATGGCTTTGTTTAGCCCTTACGATGTTGAGCGCGAATATGGCAAGCCTTTTGCAGACATTTCTGTTACTGAACATTACGACGAGATGGTTGCAAATCCTCGCATTCACAAGAAGTACATCGACGCTCGCGAATTCTTTATGACACTTGCGGAAATTCAGTTTGAGTCTGGCTACCCTTACATTTTGTTTGAGGATACTGTGAATCGCACAAATCCTATTAAGGGTCGCATTACTATGAGCAACTTGTGCTCCGAGATTTTGCAAACTCAGGAAGCAAGCACTTATAACGCTGACTTATCTTATAGTCACGTTGGCCGCGACATTTCTTGCAATCTCGGCTCTCTTAATATTGCTAAGGCAATGGATGGTGACTTGGGTGCAAGCGTTGATTTGGCGGTACGTGCGCTCACTTCTGTTTCTGAGCATACTTCGATTGATTCTGTACCTTCGATTCGTCGCGGAAACGCAGAAGGTCACGCTATTGGCTTGGGTCAAATGAATTTGCACGGTTTCCTTGCTCGCGAGCACATGCAGTACGGAAGCGAGGAAGCTCTTGACTTTACAGACATGTACTTTATGACTGTTGCTTACCACGCTTATAAGGCTTCTCACGCTTTGGCTGTAGAGCGCGGACACGCTTTTGCAAGCTTTAAAACGAGTGCCTACGCTAAGCCTGCAGGAAAAGGCAACTATTTCGATAAATACACTGATGGAAGTCGTTCTCTTGAGCCTCGCACTCAAGCGGTTCGCGATTTGTTTGCTCGTTTCAATGTTGCGATTCCAAGTGTTTCAGACTGGGAGCAACTGCGCGACGAGATTTTGCGCGACGGCATTTACAACGAGTATTTGCAGGCTGTTCCTCCAACTGGCTCAATCTCTTACATCAACCATTCCACGAGTTCAATCCACCCAATTGCTTCTCGCATTGAGATTCGTAAAGAGGGCAAAGTTGGTCGCGTCTACTACCCTGCAGCATACATGACGAACGACAATATGCAGTACTTTAAGGATGCTTACGAGATTGGCTGGAAGGCAATTATTGATACTTACGCTGAAGCAACTCAGCATGTGGATCAGGGATTGTCGCTTACTTTGTTCTTCCCAGACACTACGACTACTCGCGATTTGAATAAGGCTCAGATTTACGCATGGCGCAAGGGCATTAAGACTCTTTACTACATTCGTATTCGCCAGAAAGCTTTGGAAGGTACGGAAATTGAAGGTTGCGTAAGCTGCACACTATAAGTAGTAGTGATAAAAATTTTAGCTACGTAGATATTTCCAAATTAAATAAAAAAACTTAAAAATTTTGTAAAACGTAAACACAAGATCAGGAGTAATTATGACAGAACTCGATACAACTGCGCTCGATCCAACAGCATTGCGCAGTAGCCTCGATAAGCCTTTCGGCACAAATCGCGTAATCGCAGATGACGCTATGATGGCAGCTTCTATCACACCATCTCAGTACCGCTACCATCACGGATCGCGTGTACGCCCAGTTAATTGGAATAATATTGTTGACGACAAGGATTTGGACGTTTGGAATCGTCTTATTGCTAACTTCTGGCTTCCTGAAAAAGTGCCGCTGAGCAACGATATTCCTTCTTGGCGTTCCCTCACCGATCTTGAACGCAAGACCACTACTCGCGTTTTTACGGGCTTGACTTTGCTTGATACTAGCCAGGCAACTATTGGCGAGCTTTGCCAGATTGAGCACGCTCGCACTGAGCACGAGCAGGCTATTTACACGAATATTGCTTTTATGCAGTCGATTCACGCGCGCTCCTACTCCTCTATTTTCTCTACTCTTTGCTCTAGCGAGGAAATTGACGAAGCTTACCGTTGGGCTGTTGGCAACGATGTTTTGCAGCAGCGCGTCACCACTGTGCTTTGCGAGTACGAGAGCGAAGATCCGCTTAAACGCAAGATTGCTGCAACTATGCTTTCTTCACTTCTTCTTTACGCGGGATTCTACCTTCCGCTTTATTTTGCTTCTCGCGGAAAGATGATGAACACTGCCGATATGATTCGTTTGATTTTGCGCGATAAGGCGATTCACGGCTATTATTCTGGTTACAAGTTCCAGCGCGGTTTGGAGCTTAGAAGCGAGAACGATAAGAAGAATCTTGAAAAGTTCACTATGAACTTGCTCGATACTTTGTACGATTTGGAAGTTGAGTATTCTGGTCAGATTTACGAAGGATTTGACTTCCACGATGACGTTTTTGACTTCGTTCGTTATAACGCTAACAAGGCTTTGATGAATCTTGGCTATCCTGCTAAGTACAGCGAAGAAGAAACTCACGTAAGCCCAGAAATTCTCGCAGCTCTATCTCCTGCTGCCGACGAAAATCACGACTTCTTCTCCGGCTCTGGCTCCAGCTACATCATGGGAAAGTCTGTTGAAACCGACGACGACGATTGGGACTTCTAGTCGCATAATTGATTGTTTATTTGATTAACTGACTGTTCGATTGGTTAACTAATTAATTTAATTAGTTAACCAATTTAATTTATCTAAGTCAATTATTGAACCAAAATATCGTATACATAAAAACTGAAAAATTAGAAAGTAACATGAGCCCCCTCAGCCTTTATGGTACACTATGGAAAAGAAACTGGTTTTGTTAATCCCTTTATGCAAAAATCAGCAGTGACTATCAATTCATCCTCCGTTTAAACTAAGCGTTTTGGGCTGAACTGAGCAGGCGCTCAAGTTTGGAATCCAAATTGATAAGGATGCCTAGCAGTTGTTAGTCACATCTATACGAAGAAAGAAGGTCAGTTATGGGGAAAATGACTTATAAAAAAGTACTTTGTGTTGTAGTGCTATTCAGTTCGCTGGTGGGGCTAGCGGCCTGCGGTAGCTCCAAAGCAAACAATTCAGCGTCTACGAAAATAACCCATCAGTCAACTAAAAAACATTCAAAATCAATCAAAAAACCTTCAGAAAAGAACGTTCCTGAGGCTTTTGTGAAAGGCGAAAAAGGAACTTTTGAAGCACTAGGTGAAACTAAACCCGTTATTTGGGACGCTTATCCTGATAAGTTGGCCTACGTGAAAGATGCTTTTTATCATTGGACACTTCAAGACGACTGGTTCCAAGTCATTACTGGTCACTACATGGTCGTCGACCGTTTAAATACTTCAGGAATGTTATTAAAGAAACTTCAAAAGGGCACACCAGTTAAATTAAACGGCAAAGACTATAAAGTGGCAGATTATAAAGACTTTGAAGGAGGAGGCAGCGCGGATAAATTGTTAAGCCAGTTCAAAGGATATGTTGAGCAATTCCCTAAATCTGCTTACTTTATTCAAACCTGTCTTGATGCCAGAACTTATGGCGGACAACGTTTAGTAGTTCTTGACGTAGCAAAATAGTAAATGGTTTAGCCACAAAATTTAGGCTATTTGCCAAATTTTGTTGTTTTGAAAATATTGCCTGTTAATCAATATCGTTGATGAACAGGCAATATTTTTTAACTGATTACGCGACTGTATCGTATAACTTTAATTGCACAGTCGCTATGTTATACGCGTTATCGTGGTTAATTTACGCTATCTGTCCTCTTCAAGACCAGCAGTGAATTTTTCTGCTAAGATGTGAAAGCCTTCTAAATATTCTCCATAACCATCGGCAATAATCGCATCGTCATGAACTACAAACTTATTATTTTCTAACACTACATACTTGGTAAAGAATTGCTCAAGCTCTGCAGCCAATTTATCAAAATCTTCTTCAGAAAGCTCATCGTCATCGTCACTAGTATTTGCTGCAGCAGATGGATTCCAATTTTTTACTCCAAAATCTTGACTCATGATATTCCTTCTTCTTAATGTAATCTATGAATATTGCATATTAGCATCCTAGACAGCAACCAAAAAGTTACTGATAAATAAAAAACAACTAAATAGGATTAAAATCTACCGTAATATAACTTAGAAAATATGAAATAGAAGATTAGCGAAGTGCTGTGTGCATTTCGCTAATCTTTATGAAATAAATTGTTCAATAACGATCATCAGGTATGAAGGCACGTGCAAAAGCAACAATAAGTGTAAAAACAAATGTTTCAATCCACCTATTTGGAGATGAAATGTAAGCAATTGTATTGCCACTAAATATTGCAAAAATTCCAAGCAAGCCAATAAATGTCAACGGCATATAAGTAGCTTCTCGTTTGATAAGTCGCTTAAAATAAGCCAAAATTTGCTTTTTCATAATGATTCACCTACCCCACTGGTCACGACATTGCCATGCGCAATACCCAATTGAAATGCAATACCAACAGAACCACCGAGTTTCTTTAACACTGTCTTTGCTAAGCGCTTCACCGCATAATTCCTTTCCTTAAAACGTTATTTTGCTGTACAAATAAATTGTGCAATGGCTCTCAGTGTAATAAAAAAATACTGTCATGTAATCAGCTGTAACTATATTTAGTGACACAGTAAAATTGGCAATACTTGTGATTGTTATTTTTGGGCTCAGTAGAAATTTTTATGCTGCAAAAATCAACCCAAACACATCCGTTATCGTGTCAGTTTTTGTTAGATTTGCAATTTTTGCCACGATAACTCCATAAATATGTCTTTATTTAAGAATGGTTCCAAAACGGAAATGTTCTTAAATGTTGATTGTTGAGAACATACAAACTGCTAATCGTAAAAGTTTTAAAAAGTTTTCTAAAAACGCTATCGTTAAAAATAAGTACGCCTATTTGTGTAGATAAAATTTGAACGTTAGTATGTTGGTAATTTACAAAACAAGAATCACAAGGAGGTGCTTATTATGACCAATCCTTTGCGCGGTATACGAGAAGAAGATATCGTCAAGTACTTTAAAGATCACAATCTTTCAGTTGATAAGACGTATGTATTTACCATGAAATACGACCCTTGGTGGAAAGATTTACTCAAACTATTTTTGTTACCTAAATTATTCTATGTAGCGCAAAGTGTTGATGCGCGTATTGTTGCTGCCACTAATAATGAGTTTATTGTTGTTAATCCGAATACCATTTTAGGCTCGGGTAATCTAGCTAAATTAGACGATAAGCATCTTCATCGCATTCCGTGGAATCAACTCACTAATTTTGAAGTTATAAATAAGCCAACAACTCAAATAATTCGCTTTACTGCGAATGGTAAAACCGAAGAATGGAGTGTGCCAACGGAAAGTGCTAGCGTATGGCACTTTAATGTGTACAATCTTGATAATTTGAGAAAAACAATACAATCGCACATCTCTTGATAAGCGGATTCCAAAACAAGATACCATATATTGTATGAACACTACTTACGCAATTGTTGATAATGACACGCTTGTATTGCGATATATGCAACTTCTTCTGAAAAGTCGTTTGCCTGAAAACTTTGTTTGTGCATGGATGTGTTTTTCTGCAAAACAAGCTATTCATCGTTGCGTTACAGAAAATACTCCTGACATACTTTTAGTAGATATGTCAATGAGAGAAATGAGTGGTGTTGATGTAATTAAGGCAATTCGCGAGCGCAATAGCAATATTGTTTTGATTGGCATTACTTCCTACATGCTGGATGAATACGTATTGCAAGTTGCTAAGTCGGGTGGTCAAGCGCTAGTACATAAAGACAATTTAGCAGACATAGTTGCAGCTATTCAATCGCGCACAACAAGCTACGGTTGCCCAGAATTGCCACAATATATTGACTATTTTCACACTCCGCAAGAATCATTCAATATGATTTCTCAACTTCCGAAGACTTCAGTTTTGTCTCCTCAAGAATCGGAAATTATGCGCTTGTGCAAACAGGGATCTTCTACGAAAGAGATTGCAGATCAGCTTAATGTGAAAGTTTCAACAGTCAACACGCACTTACGGCGTATTTATGGAAAACTTCAAGTTAAAAGTCGTATGCAAGCGCTCGCTGCGCTCGCAAAATATTCGCATGACATATAACGTGTAAGAAATTAACATGTAAAAGTAGGTAGTTATGAAATTATTAACGCGTATGATCAATTTTTTGCCGCATGATGCCTGGCAGAAAATTGGAATTGGCGCAATCATAAGTTGTACTTTGATTCTTGAAATTTGTTCCTATAATAATCTTCATTACTACTCTAATTGGCATGCAATTACGGTTGAAATAGTATGGATTGTAATCTGCTTATGTATTGCAATATGGCCTCGTAAAGCATCTTTTATTGTGCTTATTTGGATGCCGTTGGTAATTATTGCGCCAAATATCAACTACTCATCTATGATGCTTACCATATTGATTTGTTTAGCAATAGCTGTAATTACTCAACCTTGGTACACTGTGCTTTCTTCTTGCGGAGTTTCTTCATGGTTCTTTATTATCTGCGATTTTCAAAACGCTTATGTGTTAGCGTGGTGGCTTCTTATCACTCTTATTTCTAGCGCAATCGTAAAATACTATATTTCCACTATTCACCAACAGCAGGAACAGTTATTTGCACAGCGTTACAACGTTTTTCAAAAATATGCCACTATTGCAGCAATTCGCATGCACGATGAAGTAACTAATGAGCTTTCCAGCATTATGATGATGGCTCAACAATCTATTGAACCTCAAACAACTCATGAACAAGAGCATGAAAATTCGCGAGAGATTCTTCAACGTGCTACTACAACTGTTCATAGAGCACGTAATATTATTTCTCTTCTTGACAATGCTGCAACTGCAGGCACTGGCGATGTTATGCAATCGACTACATGTTATAAAGATTTTTGCACAGGCTTACGTGTTTTATTTGACGGTGAACAAAAGTCATTTGAAAAGCTTGGCTATATTGGTTCCATTGATTTGAGTAGTGATTTAGCTACTGAAAATTCGAGATCAGCACATTTGCCTTTTGAAGAATGTGCTCAGATTGAGTATATTTGCCGAGAACTGCTTGCGAATGTAAAAAAGCATGCTGCAAAACCTAAAGAATACGCCATGAATGTAATGCTTAATGACCATGAATGTCATATTACGTGTATAAATAGTGCGCAACGAGGCGTTCTTGCTAACTTGCAATTAGGATATGGACTGCGTTTTCATAAGATGCTTGCGGAACGAGTTGGCGGAACTTTTAAAGTTATTGAAGATGGCGATTCGTGGATTATTAATGTACATGTTCCACTTCATGTAGAGAAATAGTCATTGTGCTTTCTTGCGCTTTAATCGAGTATTTGGACACGTTTTAATCGAGTATTTGGACGAAGCTTTGCACAGAAGATGCAAGTAAGCGGTTAATTTGCAATGCAGAATGCTGTTTCGTTGCTATGTCATACACGTTATCGTGGCAGTTTTTGTTAGATTTGCAATTTTTGCCACGATAACTTGCTTAAAAAATATAGTTATACAAAAGGAATAACATTTTCAAGCGAACTTGATGAAATTATAAACTTATTGAACGTTCTTAGCTCTAAGCAAAATGACTAAATTTTGTATCCATTGGCGACAAAGCGACAATTTTGGCGACATAAAAATGCCGCTTTGTGTCATATCTCTCATGTTTATTCTTGACAAACTCATACAACAACTTTAATATTTTTAATAAAAGTTTAATTTAATTAAAGTTTTATAGGTTGACGAAAGGGGTGATATGGATCATATTCCAAAATGGATGGCTAATCTCACAGACGAAGATATGTCGTTTATAAAGAACTTTGTATTATCGTCTGGATCGTTAAAAGAAATGTCGCAAATGTATCAAGTCTCTTACCCAACGATGAGAATCAGGCTTAACCGACTCATTGAAAAGCTGCGCATAAGCGACAATGAACCAGAAGACCCGTTCGTTCTTTTAGTAAAGAGTCTTGCTATTGACGATAAATACGATGTTGACACAGCTCGAACACTCATAAACGAATATAGAAAAAGAAAGGATGAATCATGAGCTATGCATTATTTGGTCCAATAATTGACATTCTTATTGCACTTGTTATATGCGTATTAGTGTTCTTTATTGCAAGAAGTCTTATTCGATATGCGCATTCTCTTAAGAAAGACGATAAGTCATCTAAGCAGTCTGCAGAAGATAAAAGAATTGTATTACAAGACTTATAAAACACAAAAATCACACGTTATCGTGGCAAAAATTGCAAAATTCGCAAAAACTGCCACGATAACTCGAGAGTTTAAGTGCTGCTAGTTTAGTGGAATAACAACATTGACCAGCCAAGTGTCATCATCTTTTTGCGCGTTTAAAGATCCACCTAAACGTTCCACAGATTTTTTGTGGAATAGTAACCCTTTGCCAAAAACAAGCCTTCCACCAAACTTATTCGACAACGAATTCATGCACATTATTTTGCATTCTCGCTCATCAACAGTAACGTTCATAGAAAAGTCAACGCTAGTACTGCAATGCTTACGAATATTAGTAAGCAACTCACTGCACATGCGAATAGCACATTGAGCTTTTTCAGTACTAACAGTTGCAGATGCAGCAAAATCACCACTCCCCGAACTTTTATCAACCACTATTAAAGAGCCATAGTACCCAAGCTGCTCACAAATTTGCCGTTCAGCCTGTAAACGCGCACGAATATTGCATAAAAAATCAGTCAAATTCATGCAATCATTGCTATTAGAACCATAAACAAACTGCGTACTAGCAATATTTGAATCTAAAGAATCATCATACTTTTGTTCAGCTTGCTCAAGCAGGCTGATAACAAGTCTCGCTTTGGAAAGTGCATTACGCGAATGTTCAATAATCTGCTCTAACGATTCTTTTGTATGTTCATTGTTCTCAACATATAAAGCATCTGTCGCAAGCAACGTAATATCAGTAATCTCATTGTTCACATCGTCATGCAATTGCAACGCAACAGACGCAATATAAGACTGGAACTTACTTCGTACAATATCCATTTTTGCGCGATTATTTTCTTCCAACATGTTCAAATATTTGTGCAAAGCGTAGCCACAAATCATAGAAATAAGAACAAAACAAGGAAAAGTAAGCGGAATGTACGCCATTTTTGCAAAGTACATAATATTAAGCGAAACTATGTAAGCGCAAAGCAAATACTTCCACGAATCGTAAAAGCCTGCAACAAGCATGCCAGCGAGCAGCGCAAAAAGCACACAAGTTGCATTTACGCCTGGTACTGCTAACGTTACGCAATAAAAAATCGGAGTTACGAGTGATATTTGACGCGGAAAAGCAATCATAAGAAAAGTTGCAAACATCCAAACGTATTGGCACGCAGATTGTAATGGATTGTGCCACAAACCAGCTGTATTGCAAGATTGCACGTCCATTGATACTACAAGAATCGCCAATATTATGAATAAAGTTCGCTGAATTTTCCAGCTTTTAACCAACTCAATAACGCGCGAAAATGTGTTCATTAACATGCACTATCCGTTTCTTGCAAAAAATTCGGATGATTCTGCGGCGAATTATAAGCATACGACAGATTGCTATTTTGCTCACGATTTTGCATTGCAGCAAATGCGGATATTGCTTGCACTCGGTTAGAAACATGCAATTTTTTGTAAATTCTATGAATATGCGTGTTAATAGTGTTTGGCATAAGACCAAGTTGAGCCGCAATCTGATTCGTTGTGTAGCCTTTAGCAAGCAGATCCATGATTTTTAGTTCTTGAGGCGGCAAAACGCTACGCGATCTTGATTTAGAAAGCCTAATAAAAGATTCTTGCGGTGTAGCAAAATCGTAAGCAACGTCTTTAACGCAACGGCAGCCATACACGTGCTGATTATCGCAATATTGCAAAGCTTCTGCCAAACCTTTGAAATTGTCTTTAGCAACCATTGCCTGCCCACCAACTTGCGCTACTGACGAAGCATAGGATCTGCAGTCATACGAAGTCATACCAATTAAAATAATGCTATTGTTTTTCTCACGAATTGCGCGTATTACGTCTACTCCAGACATGTCTTTCATTGACATATCAATCAAAATATAATCCGGAGTAGTTTTTGCTACTTGGCAGTATTCCAAAGCTTGCGCTCCAGATTTTACGCACCATTTGCACGCGTACTCGCTTGGCAAAAGCTTGCTGAGCACGTTTCGCATAACCGCTAAAACTAATGGATCGTTATCTACTATTGCATACGTTTTTGGCATAATGGCTTTCTTGCAATTTCACGCTACTTTTCTTATATTTTACTTTATAAGTGCGCACAAAATAGAGCAAATTGTGTAGCAAGAAATGATTACAAGTAATGCATGTAAGTCAAATGTGATTATAATAAGTGACAGTATGCGACTTTTGGTTGCGTTGAAAACTCATTTTCAATAATGATTGCAGCAGGATTATATGACAAAACGATTAGTAGTATTGCACTCCGCAGAAGTAGCTGCGATGGCGTTTGCCTCGGCAGCTGCTTTTATGCGTAGTTTTGGCTTTTTTGTTTTGTGGCTTGTTTTAGGACTTCTTTCTGTTGCAATGTATTCTTATGCATATTTTTTCTTGCGCAAGAATGTTCTTGAAGGCGAAAATGCAAGTAACACAAATAATATAGCTGAGCTTGATAGCGATAACACTAACAGTATAAGTAGAGATAGTGAACTTAAGAGCACAGGCAGCAAAAAGGCTTGCGATACTGAAAATTACGATAGCTGCGATAATTGCGATAACTATGACAACAATGTTAAAAACAGCTACGGCTCAGAAAACGACAAAAGCGAAAGTGCCGAAGAAAACAAAGTTGTCGCACTAAAACGCAAAAAAGTCGAATTGCAAAATAAGCAAATACTTAACAATTACTCAAATAATTTAACAAATATTATTACATGCTTTATTTGTGGGCTTATTCACGTTCCTTGGATTTATTACTACGGAATTGCAAATGGTGTCTTAGCATTAGTGATTTTGTGTCGAGTCATAAAGCGCCCACAAGGTCACCCTACGGATAAAAGCGATTTTTAAGGATTTAAACTTATTGGCAATCTACCATTACGTTGAGCACTAACTTTTGAGTACATTTATTGCACGGATTGAATTGAGGCCTCTTGGCGAGCAACATCAAGCGCTTTGTTGAAGGCATCGCTAGTCCAACTTGCTCCAGCAACAACCGAAATATGCAAATTTTTCAACGACTTTCCAACAATTTTTCCAGGTATAGCCTTTGAAAATGCATCCATATGACCTCTTGAAATCGGCGTAAACGGATGAGGCGTTATTTGCACATCGCTAACATTTCCATTTGCAACGCTTAAGCGTACATCAAAACTGTCTTCTGAAACCGGACCATACGTGGATTTGATTTTGTAGTCACCATCTTTGTAATTGCCAGTATCAGTTTTAGACTGGTTTTTAGAATCCCCAGAATCTTCACTTTGAGCTGAAGACTTAGATTGCTGAGCGCCAGCATCGTACTTTCCAGAAGGATTACCACCATCATCCGAGCTTTGACCAGAGTTTCCTGCAAACTCATCATTCATTGGCACAGCACTAGGTTCACCGCAAGCCGACAACATAGCAGAAGATGCAGCTACAATTGCAAGCGTAGCAACGGTTTTTGCAACTTTTTTGGATTTCAAATCATCGCGTGAAACATCGTGAAACATATTATCTGAAATCATAAAATCATCGCCTTTAAATCTTGTATATTTTAAAATCTTGCGCAACTAATCATCTAAATTCGCTAATTTAGGCGACTTAGTAGGCTCATGGTCTTGCAAAGCTTCCACAACACTTTCATCAACGTGAGCACTCGTAAACGCAGGCTTGCCACCAATCGCCTCGTACGCTTTGCGCGCACTCTCATTATTCCAACGCTCACCAACAAGCACACCGTGATTAAGCATAATTTCGCGATCCGCGCATTGAGCAACCAGAGAATCGTGAGTTACAACAATAATCGTAGTCCCTTGATTGTGCAGCTGCTTAAACAAATCGAGCACAATCTGCTCATTTTTTTCATCCAAATTACCAGTCGGCTCATCCGCAAGCAGCAACTTCGGACAGTTAATAAGCGCGCGAGCAACGCACACACGCTGCTGCTCGCCGCCAGAAAGCTGGCTTGGTAAATGGTGAGCGCGGTCCTTCAAGCCAACTCGATCCAAAGCATCCATTGCCTGAGCTTCGTCAACAACAGAATGATAGTATTGCGCAACCATCACGTTTTCAACTGCCGTTAAATGCGGCACAAGATAAAACTTTTGAAAAACTAAGCCAATTACGTTTTTACGAACGTCAGCAAGCTGACCGGCATTCAAATCCTCAAGTTTGCGACCTTGCAAAGACACGGAACCCTTGGAAGGCGAATCCATGCAGCCAATAATGTTCATAAGTGTTGTTTTGCCAGAGCCACTCGAGCCAACAATAGAAAGCCACTCGCCTTCTGGCACAGTAAGCGACAAATCGTCAACCGCGCGAAGAGATCCGTAAATCTTGGAAATATGATCCAAAGTCAACAGCATTTTTGGCTTAGACTCCGCGCCTTCCAACTTATTTTCTACATTCTCTGTCATATTAAATCCTTAACTCAAATCTTAAACAATCTCTAAATTTACGCTTAAAATTATTCTTCTCGAAGCACAATCGCAGGATCGATCTTTGAAGCGCGCAAAACAGGCGGCAACGCAGCAACGCAAGATGCAATAATGCTAAACGCCACCGAGAACGCAACAAGCCACCAATTCACGCCCAAATCTCTAGAGAACACCATTGCTGCAAGCAAACGTGCAAACACATACCCTACTGCGGTACCAGCAACGCCACCAACGAAGCCATATAATCCAGCTTCAGCAGTAAACTCCACGCCAATACTCCGTGCGCTCGCACCCAAAGCTTTGCGCAAACCAATTTCATTTCGACGCTGTTGCACAATCGAAGAAATCGTAGTGCTCACGCCAACCATCATCAACACTAGAACAACTAGCGACACAATGCAGAACAGGCTGCGCAACATAGTAATAATGCCCGTATCAGCAGCAGTAACTTTAGTAACTTGCTGAGCGCGCACACGCATAGAAGTCATGTCGTTAATACTTCTCACAACAGCATCAACACTAGGAGCAGAAGACGAGTAAGCAATAACATCCGTACCACGCTTAACTCCTGTAAGAGAATTTACATCTGCGTTTAGCGCATATAACATGGAATCCTCTGCGCCGCCTGTGTCCAAAATGCCACAAACTCGGAAAGTTGTGCCGTGAGTATCCATAATATCTGTTGAGACTCTGCCTTCAACGAGCTTTTGTTGAGATGAATTTTGCGCTGGCTTATCTGCAGACTTATTTTCAGACTTATCTAGAGATTTATCTGCTGGCTTATGCGAGCCGGCAGTATTATCCGAGGATCTATACGCAATCGCAATTCGAGAACCTATTTTTAAGCCCATCACAAGAGCTACATCTCGCCCAACCATAACATTTCCACTGCTAGGCCAAGAGCCGTCTACATTCCAATGCTTATTAAGCGACTTTACTGAACGAACGTCTATTCCTGCTAAAACATACGGAGCTGCGTTAATACGCACGTTTTCGTAACGATACGTAGCAGAGCGCATAGCACCTTTTGCAAGAACCATATCATTTGTGTGCAAAACCATTGCGCGATCAATACCGTTTTTCCACTCGCCCTCAATTGGAGTTACGATAATATTCGCTCCATACGCACGCATTTCATCACTCATTTGCTGAGGCACAACAAGGCAGATTGCAGCTAAACAAAACAGCGTGGCAGCACCAACAAGCGTTGCAATAACAGCCATCAAAGCACGCGATTTTCTACGAAATACCGCGCTAAATAGCATGGTAATAAACATAGAATTGTTGGAAGTCATATAAGATTTACCTGCCATGAAGCACCTCCGCAGGACGCACACTCAAAATCGAACGAATCGACGAGCCTGCAGCCGCAAGCACAGTCAACGCAAGCAGCACGAATACCAGAACAAATACCATCGGTCGGAACAAAATCGCAGAGCCGAACACTGTGAAACCAATAATCTGCGCAACAGCAAATCCCAAAGCCATGCCGAGTAACGCTCCACCAAACGCAATAACCGCAGTTTCCATAAGCATAAGACGAGCAACAGCACCATCACGCGCACCCAAAGCCTTAAGCAATGCAAGCTCACCGGAACGCTCAGAAATTGAAGCAGCCATAAGATTCGCCACAGCAACAGCCGCAGCAATTAAACTCAACGCAGTCATCAAAACCATAACAGCGCGCGTCTTATTTAATACGTTACCCTGAAGAGCTGCAACTTGACGAACCTGCTTTGCAACAGCTCCAGGAATTACCTCCTCAATTTGGTAAGTAATCGAACTCGGGTAAGCCGTGCAATACCAAGTTTCCCACTCTTCCTGGCTGAGCGCTGCCGGATTTTTAGCAGCCTTGCGCGCTAAATCATTTTCAGGAGTAGTAAGAGCCTTTACTTCAATCGAATCAACCTTATTCGGTTTATTTGCAAGGCTTTGAGCATCACTAGAACTTGCGTAGATTGCGTTATTGTCGTCGTCGCCAGAATCGTATACACCAACCAAGCGCAACGAAACCTCGCGCCCGTCACGAATCAAACGCAAACGCTGACCAATTTTTAAGTGCAAATGCTCAGCTAGCTGCGCACCTACCATTGCTTCAGATTTATTATCTTTTGCCCAACGACCTGCATTAATCTTCCACCAAGAGCGCAAACCCCTAACACCAACAACCGTTGTTTCCCCGGAAGCGAGCGCAAGCTTACGATTAAACCAAGTTCCAATAATAGGCACTACCAAATCGCCAGAAGATTTCGCTTCAAGATTTGCGTGAACTTTTATTTTTGGCGCAAAATTAGTGATATTAAACGCCCAGAAAATCATTTTTATTTTTGCAGCATCAGATTCTTTTAGCGAAGCAGTAGACTCGTGGCTTTCCGCAGCCTTTAAACTCCCAGAACCATTAGTATCAATCTGCTCGCGAGAAGCATACAAATCATTTACAACAGCACTTGATTTTGGCTGAACCACAATATTCGAACCGTACGAGCTGAGCTCTGCGTTAATTTTGTCTCCAACGTCATACACAACGCTAAGCATTGACACACTAACGCACGCACTTAAGCACACTACGAGAGCAATTAACACACGCTTTTTCAATTGCCGCACAAGAGATCGAGCAACCATGCGCATCATAAACATAGCAACTCTCCCTTACTTAAAATGCGAACTGAGCACGTCTAAATCAGCAGTATGAATTGTGATTTTGCCATGCCCAGCCTTATACGGGAACGGAATCGGATTGCAACCACCTTTAAAACCGATAGTTGCCAAATTAATTGCTACGTCACATTTACGGCAAATAATCTTACCGTCTTTTTCATAGTAGCCTGCATCTCCACAGTTTTCGCAAGCATCCAAGCCAACGCCATACGCTCCACCATTCTTTTTAATGATTATAAAGCGCATAACAGTGCCGTCTTTTGCTTTGTATTGGAAGCGATGCAAATGACCATCTGAAACTTGAACGTAATTAATAGTCGCAACACCATCGTGCAATTCGTACGGTTCTGGAGGCGTAAGAGTTGGTTTAATATTCATAATAGATACGCCTACAGTAAGCGTAAGTATTACTGTGATAGCAGCCAAAAGAGCTGCGAGCGCAGACTTTCGAGATTTCCTTTTAAACGCTCGCTTCGTGCGAATTTCTGCAGCATTTTCACCAACTACAGCCGTTTTAAAGCCGATTATTACGGATGCAGCAGCAGGAATCATGAACACGCTAATTTGCGCCATAATCATTAATGGAGCGTTATTAATTAGCCAAACAAGCACGCTGAAAGAAAAGTCATCCATATAAAGCAGAATGCTTCCTTGCATAATCTGCAAAAGTGAAGTTATGTGTTGCACTAGCAAAATAATCATGCTTAAAACTACAGCAATTTTGAAGCAAATAGCGTTAGATGTAGTGCGCAAAGAACGAACCATAAGGCTTAAGCAAATAGCAGCAATAACGCCAAGTACAAAACCAAGCGCGCGAAGCAACATGTCTGATGTAAAAGGCGGAGTGCTTGAATCTACGAAAATAGTAAGCTGCAAAATAACATCTGGCAAAGCATAAAACACAGTAAACGCTAAGCAACATGCACCAATTGCGTTACTTATGTGCATTAAAAGCGGGCAATTACGCCAATTTCTTACTATTTTGTGTGAAAAGATAACCACAATAATTGCAGCAATATCAAGCGGAACTGCAATGCACAACGCCGGCATATTAATAAAGTTTCGCTGATTAATTACCACAGATGCGCGAAGTATAGCAAAAATAAGAGCTGCAACTGTGCCTGCAGACAGCCCATACAATCTCCAACGTGCGCTTAGAGGCTTATCTCGCCCCTCGCCAACAGTAAGCGATGTGCTTAATCCCATTGTGAGTAGCGCAAGAGGGAGCAGCCCAGGCATAACTGCCACAAACAGTCTGAGCATAACTCCCTCCTTTGCTATTACTTATTATTTACTAAAATTATTAATTAATCGCTAATTATTAACTAGCTATCACTACCATTGACGAGGAGTGTACTTCCAATCGTCGAAGGTTGCCTTAATTGGCTCAGTCCAGAAGCGACCGGTTACGCCGGTAGCAGGATCGACATGAAGCATCCAACCCTTCTTTTCTGGGGATTCAATAGAAAGCACGAGCTTGTAATTTCCAGCCTTGTCAAGCTTAACGTTTGCACCGTAGTGAGGGCCATCGGAAGCGTTCATCTGCATAAAAGTACCCTTGCCAACGGATTCACCGCTTGCCTTATCGACAATCTCATAATTCACAGTCAAATCTGGAATGAACTCGCCCTTACCGTAGCCAAGCTTTGTACCTTTTTGGTTAGCGTGGATATCGGCTTCAAGGTGGAAGCTTGCTTCACTTGCCTTCAAACCCATACCGGTTGGGAGCATATCAACTGGCTGGAAGTACACGGCACCAATAGTAAGAGGTCCAATGTTCTGATCTTGGTGAGGACCAACTGGAACCTCCTCAAAGCCCTTATCGCCGCCCTTGTCATCAGACTTGTTATCAGACTTGTTATCAGACTTGTTATCAGACTTGTTATCAGACTTCTGCTCGGTTGCTTGTGACTTAGCATCAGTTTTAGCTGAATTGCCATTGGAACCGCATCCAGCGAGCGCAAGCAGTCCAGCAAGAGCTAAAGCTGCAATTGCTGTCATTTTATTATTCTTCATATCTAACCTTCTGTATTTGTTGTTAGTTACTTTTATTTAATTGTTGTTATTGGTTGTTTATTAATTATTTATTAGTTGGTTATTTGTTGTTTTGCTTATTTATTTTCTATCGCGCGTTTCCCACGACTCCGCGCAATAGATACGCAAAGCAGTGAAATCACAACAATTGCTGCCACAATTTGAGCAACAATCGTCTCAACATACGGATAGAACCCAAGCCAATCGTTAGTTGGCAAGCCTTGAATATACATTCCTTCGAGAGCATCGCCCTCGATTAACGCGTGCACGCCACCGCCCGCAAAAATTACTACGAGAACAGACATAAGAGCGCTTGTTCCAGTAAAGAATGGGCGAATTGGTATGCGCACAGATGCGAAACGAATCAGCAAGAATATCACTACAAGAACTGCAGCAGCGGAAATGAAGCCTCCCCAAATCATAGAGTCAGCTCCGTTTGAAACTGCAAAGATTGCTTGATAGAAGATTACAGTTTCAGCACCTTCGCGGAACACCGCAAGGAAACTCAATAACGCTAAAGAAACCAAGCTTCCCTTAGAAACTGCTGCCGTTGTTTGCTCACTAATATACTTATTCCATGCTTGCACTGAAGATCTAGAAATCATCCAATTACTCGTGTAAAGCAGCATAAGCATTGCGAACAATGCAACAACGCCTTCCGTAATCTCCTGCTGCGGACCAGAACCATTAAATAGCAAGCCGAATAGTGCAGCTACAGCAAGAGATGCCACAATTCCAGCCGCAATACCTAGGTAAATATACTTCACCATATTCTTGTGACCGGATTTAACAAGGTAAGCAATAATTGCTGCAACAACTAGCAACGCTTCCAAACCTTCACGAAGCAAAATTACGAAAGCCTGACCGAATGAGCTAGTTATGAATTGCATAAATGGATTTGCGCTTGAAGATGCGCCTTTGTCTAATTTTGCTGCGTCTTCAATAAGCATCGCTTTAAGATCCGTTACGAACTTTTTAGCTTGCTCAATAGTTCCGCCGTTGTTCATTGTTTGGCGGCACTCTTTGAATTGATACTCGACAGTCGAAACGCGACTTCCGCTTATTGCATTCATCACGTTCTTCTCGAAACCAAGCTTTTCGTAATACTGGTAATAGGCTTCATTAATTAAATCAACTGCAGATGCTACTTGAGTTTTATTACCTTTTGCAGACTTGTATTTTGCAACAGACTTGTCGAGAATAACGTTCATTTCTCGAGCAACTTGACCCCACGTACGACCATTGCGCCCGAGGTTTTTCTTTTTTGCAGCATCAAGCTTTTTGCGCTCTGCTTTAATTTGCGCACGCAACTTTTGTGCATAAACATTTGGCTTATCCACTTTTAAGTTGGCATCGAGACTAGATGCAGTTTGTGCAACATCCACTGAAAGAGCCGTTGAAACAGCACTTATTTGTGAACCTTGATTTTGCTGGTATACAAGCGTTTGTAGCTGCTGGAATTGATCAGTTTGTGCCTGAACTTTATTCTGCCCGATTGCATCTCGCACAACCGTAATCATGTTAGAAGCAACATAAACGGAATTGTATGCTGCTTCAAATCGAGTTGCAGCTCCAGAATTATTGCCACTATTGTATTCTGATTGACCTTGTAGCAATTCTTTATTAATTGCTTTAGAAACTTCTGTCCAGCTAGTATATGAACGATCCGCATCTGTTGCGAAAGCTGGAATAGTTGTAGCGAACGAACTCACTATGCAACCTACCAACATGCACACAGCCAGAATCAGTGCAGCCGAGTCACGAATAATTCGGCGCACTTTTACATACGCGCGCATAACATCTCCTCGCGTTCTTCCGCGTCTTCTTGCGATTCCGCACTTCTCACGCGTTTTACGCCTTTTGCGTTAACGCATTTCTGCATATCTACGCGCTCTACCCCAAATTGAGCGCACCCAACTAAAACTTGCCATTACAAAGGCCCCACAGGTACATAATATCGACATATCATGTAGATTGATATAGTTCTACGCAAAAAACACGCAAATATTACAAAAATGATATTGATAACGATAATTATCAATCTTTTTGCGATTATGCAGCAAAAAAATACGCTGGAAAGGCGGCCGTTTTGCGAAGCGCATAATTTGGCGAGATTACAGCAAACTCAGAGCCGGTAGTTTGCACGATTTTTTGCAAATCGCTTTCTTGCGAAACAAAAAGCGCAGTTGCGAGCGCGTCGGCATAAGCAGTTGGAAAAGCGCAAGTTTTAGCAGGAATATACGCCCAGCTTGCAGAAAGTTTTTGCGCAGGAGTTCCATCTAAAGCGTTGATTAAGTGAGTCGCAATTAAATTAGACTCAAAAGCATTGTCTGCAAGGCAATTTGCGTCTTTTACTTTCCAACGCTTTCTTGCAGCAGACGAAGCACACAACGCTCCGCTTGCAATTGATGCCACTCCAACTGCTTGCGTTGTATCAAAAGGATTTTCCAGCGCAACTTTTATTTGGTAATCTTCATCGCTAAAGCAAGCGCGCATATCACCGCCGGCATTTACCAAAAAATCGCAATCCGAAAGCGAATCGTCACCAAGCTCGTCTTTAAGAATATTCGTTACAAGATCTACAAAATAACCCTTCCCAGCTGCCCCAAAATCAAGCTGCACTGGCTGATTTGTGTGAAGCGTTGTGCCGCTGTCATCTCGAGAAATATCTGCCCACTTAACTGGCAAAGCGCGGCGATATTTGCTCCAGCTGCCGCTGACACTGCCACTATTCTCGCTCGCGCTAACAGTAGATTCCGGAACGAATTGCACAGAATTATCGTAGCCAAGCGCAAGCAGATCCGCGCCAATACAAGCGTCGAAAGCTCCGCGAGTGGCATCGTAAAACTCGTCGTAAATTGCAAAAAGCGACCCAGCCCACGACGGAAACTCAAAATCGCCGCCATGCTCCGCACAAGCCATACGCGAAACAAGCGAATCTTCACGAAAGCGCGAAAGCACCGATTCATACTCTTCAACAAAAGCGCGAATCCGCTTCTGCACGCGCTGCGAAATCGGCTTGCTGCTAGAGATAATAATCCCCGTTCCAAGCGCGCGCGCAATCGCAGTAACATTTTCAAACATCGCTTGCTTCAATCCCTAAGTCAAAACTCTCTGTTACTCGTCAAAATCCGCAACAAAACAACAAAAACAGCAAAATGTCGACATAGTTTACAGACAGTCTCATTCTATACCGACATTTTTAAAAAATAGCAGCATAGCACACAAAAACATTCGCCTATACCTACATTCTGGCAAAATGAAGGCATAGCGTGCAAAAAATATTCATCTATACCAAAATTTTTGCAAAAACGCATTATAGAAATATTTATGGCACTGGCAACATAACGCAACTCGTTTCTGCGTAGCACGATTTACGCGTTTTAATGAATACCCATAACAACTAGCTAAGAAACAAATAAACAACGCTACTTAAGCAACCAATCAACAATGTTTTCAACACGAATGCCGTCGTAATCATCATCTAAAGCCTTACTCAAAGTAATAACCAGCTTTTCATAATTATTCTGAATCTTCCGAAGCGGCTTTAACTCTCGCTCGCGCATAGACTCATCCATCATGCTTTCAGTTACTTGAATATAAAGCTTTTCGCAAGCAGAAGTCGCAACAAAATCCACCTTTTACAAGTTTAAGTCATTCATGACCTAAACTTTTCTTTTTCGTGAGTTTAAGTTATTGATAACTCAAACTTTGTATTTTTGCAAGTTTAGATTGCACACTATAGCGATACATAATTGCTAGATTCAATCTATACCATAACGCGTTTTATACGCAGCGTAATCCTTATCTTGCAAAACACTAGCCACATTCGGCGCGTATTCGTATTCTTCTTCAACAAGATGAGCAAACTGCTGTTGAGCTAAAAGCTCAACCTGCAAAGGCTTTGTAATAATGTGGAACATATCTTCAAGAAGCTTTGTCTTGTTAGTATCTTTAGCCTGGATCGAAGCTTCGTCGTTAACACGCTGCGTTATTAATCCCCAATCGAAATGGTATCCAGCATCTCGCGCAACTATATCCCAAAAAACGCGTTGCGTTCTACCATTGCCCTCACGAAATGGGTGTAAAACATTAAAATTATTGTAATTTACGCTTAGCTTACTAATAAACTCGTCAATAGATAAACCTTGTAATAAATTATCATTTTTAAGCGTTTGCTCGCAGTAGCGAATTCCAACGCCCATATATTCAAGCGGATGAAACGGCTCGCCACCGCCTTTAGACATGTCAATAGTGCGAATCTGACCAGCCCAATCGTAAACATCCTGGAAAAGATAATGATGAATCCACTGCAATTGCTTAACAGTTCCTTCAGCATGCGGCAAATTTTCGTACAAAATAGAACATCTTGTGAGAACAGCATCGTTCTCATATTTATCTAATTCAATCTGATTATTTATATTAGATTTGTTCTTCAATACCCTTGTGTGAGGAATAAGATAAGGGTCAAAAACTGTTTCCACGACGCACACAACCCAATAACTTAATCCATTACGCCATATCTAGAACGCATTCTAGCAACAAATTCGTCACTGGTTATAAGACCTTTAGCATATTGATTTGCGTCATAAAGAAACTCTTTTGAAGGCGAATTGCCTTCAAGTCTGCCTGAAGCTATTGCAAGACCCAAATTTTCTTGACGCCTACGTTGCGTTTCTTTATCAATCATTTCTTCTCCCTGCCAACACACGCACCCAAATCAAAAACAACTATTAACTATTTTACTATGTGCAATACATTTTGATTACAGCATATTCAATTACAACACATTTTACTTACAGCACATTTTGCGATTTGACGAATCCAGCATCGGCAACATAACGCCACTAGTTTCGGTGCAACATGATTTACGCACTTTAAAACTAAGCAAATCCCACTTCGCAAATTTGAAAATTTTTTAATTTTGCGAAGTCAGATGATATTTGCACAAGCCGCAAAACACAAAAAACAGAACGCAATCGGAAAATGCATAAAGAAAAGAGCCTTCGCGCGAACGCAAGCAAGAAAACAAATAAGCGAACGCGAACGCAAATAGGCACTCACTTTCAAAAGTGAAAAAATATTACAGTTTTGAAAGTGAAAATACGCATCTATTTTCAAAAGTGAAAAATACTGCATACTGCGATTCTGAAAACAAAATTAACGATGATCCCAAATTGGAGCGCGATACTGCTACTATCGCCAACACAATCCCAAAACCCAAACCAAAGCCTAAACTCAAACCAAAGCTCAAACCGAAACAAAGCCTAAACCCAAACCAAAGCTCAAACCGAAACTAAGCCAAAGCTCATAACAAACCTCGCACCACTGCGCGGCAGAAACTTTACACGCGAGTAAAGAAAAAGTCGTCTACACACCAAAAAACGTCAGAAACTTTACAGTCATGTAAAGAAACAGTCGCGAAATAGCAGAAAAACGGCAGAAACTTTACACGCGAGTAAAGAAAAAGTCGTCTACACACCAAAAAACGTCAGAAACTTTACAACGCGCGCCAAAAACAAAAGGCAGGAGCTCGGGATACCCAAACTCCTGCCTTTTCGCTTACTTCACTTATACGTAAGCCTAAATCACCTTAGCGTTAGGCAGCACGTTGCCGTCTTTATCAACGTTACAACTATGCTCAACAGCAATAGTAATATGATCAGAATCAACAGAGAAGAAGCCGTCTGTCACTTTAAAAACGTGACGCACACCCTTCAAATCGTCAACCTTCACAAAACCGTGATCAATCAACGCAAGCACAGCCTCATGTCCAGGAAGCACGCCCATAGCGCCATTCACAGAAGGAATAACCACGAACTTGGCGTCACCTTCCCAAACAGGATGCCTGGCTGCCACCACACTAACGTGCAGCGATTTTACTTGCTTCTCCGACATAATCACGCACCAAACTCTTGCTGCATATCGTGCCAACGACGCTCAAGATCATCAATGCCGCCAATACCAGAGAATGCCTGCTCAGGAATCTCATCGTAAACACCATCGCAAATGCGAGTGAATGCCTCAATGGTTTCGTCTGCTGGCACATAAGAACCTGGACGACCAGTGAACTTTTCAGCCACATAGAAGTTCTGACCAAGGAACTGCTCAATCTTACGAGCGCGGCTCACAGTAGTCTTATCTTCCTCACCAAGCTCATCGATACCAATCAAAGCGATGATGTCCTGAAGCTCCTTGTTACGCTGCAAAATAGCCTTAACGCGGTTTGCACAATCATAATGAGCCTGACCAACGTAACGCGGATCCAAAATTCTAGAAGTAGAAGTCAAAGGATCCACAGCCGGGTAAATACCCTTAGCTGCAATATCACGTGAAAGCTCAGTAGTTGCATCCAAGTGCGTAAAGGTTGTTGCAGGTGCAGGATCGGTGTAATCATCTGCAGGCACGTAAATAGCCTGAAGTGACGTAATGGAATGACCGCGCGTAGAAGTAATACGCTCCTGCAATGCACCCATTTCATCTGCCAAGTTTGGCTGGTAACCAACTGCGGAAGGCATACGACCCAGCAAAGTGGACACCTCAGAACCAGCCTGAGTAAAGCGGAATATGTTATCGATGAACAGCAACACATCCTGATTCTGCACATCGCGGAAGTACTCAGCCATAGTCAAAGCGGTAAGAGGCACACGAAGACGAGTCCCAGGAGGCTCATCCATCTGACCAAAGACAAGCGCTGTTTTCTCCAAAACGCCAGCATCAGCCATTTCGCCAATCAAATCGTTACCTTCACGGGTACGTTCGCCAACGCCAGCAAACACAGACACACCACCGTGATTCTGTGCAACGCGCTGAATCATTTCCTGAATCAACACAGTTTTACCAACGCCTGCACCACCGAACAAACCAATTTTACCGCCCTGAACGTAAGGGGTAAGCAAATCGATAACCTTAATACCAGTTTCGAACATCTGAGTCTTAGACTCAAGCTGATCAAAAGCAGGTGGGTTACGGTGAATTGGCCAACGCTCAGTTACTTCAATGTGCTCGCCAGGCTTAGCATTCAAAATGTTGCCTGTAACATCGAACACGTGACCCTTAGTAACGTCACCAACAGGTACAGAGATTGGACCGCCAGTATCTCGCACTAAAGCACCACGAACCAAACCGTCAGTAGGCTTCAACGCAACTGCACGCACAGTCGAATCACCAAGGTGCTGCTCAACTTCCAGCGTGATCTCGTGAACGGTATCACCTTCCGTGTTACCAACGGTAGCAATATCGACTTTGAGAGCATTGTAAATATCCGGCAGATAGCCGACCGGGAATTCAACGTCAATCACGGAACCCTGAACGCGGGTTACGCGACCAGCTGTTGGATCGACCTCCTGCTCAGCTTCTGGAGGCGCTGTGGTCTGATTTTCAGCCATATGCTCCTAATCCTCCTCATTATTCAGCGCATCAGCGCTGCCGATAATCTCGGTAAGTTCTTGAGTAATGGATGCCTGACGAGAAGCATTAAGCTTTCTTGTCAAATCATCCACCAAATTGCGGGCGTTATCTGTAGCCGTATGCATAGCGTTCTGTCTGCTTGCCGTTTCGGAAGCAGCAGAAGTAAGTAAGCACTCGTGAATACGAGACTGAATATACTTCGGCAAAACAGCATCCAATACTTCATCCGGGCTTGGTTCGAAGCAATACTCCACAGCTTCTGGATTACTGCGGCTAACTGCTTCTTCACGAGCCGAAACTGCGCTCGTAGACGACAACGCTGCTGAAGGACCAGATGCTGCTTCATAGTCAGGACGATGCATAGAAAACTCTTCACCGTCCTTCAAAGGAACCAGCTCAACTGGCAGCATGCGTAACGTACGAACTTTTTGCCTCACCATATTTATAAATTCAGTGAACACAATATACAGTTCCGAAACTCCGCCTTCCGCTTCCGGCGTCATATAAGCGTCCATTAAAGTATCGGAAATCTTTTCAGCAATAGTAACGTCAGGATGGTCAGTAGAACCTTCCCAAGTACCTGCCACATCGCGATTGCGATACTTGTAGTAAGTTGCACCACGTCGACCGTACACGTACAGTTCTGCATGCTTACCTTCTGCATCGAGTTTTGCAAGAAGTGCTTCAGTCTCACGAATAATCGAAGACGTAAACGCACCTGCCATACCACGATCAGAAGTAAGAGCCAAAACTGCTACACGATTGCCGGCATGCTCTTTACCAAAAATAGGATGCTTAATATTTGCTTCGTGATGAGCTACCAACGCCTGCACGGCATCGAAAATTGCGTCACTATAAGGCTTAGCATTAAGCGCAATATCTCGCGCTTTAGCGATATGAGAAGACGCAATCATTTCCTGAGCCTTAAAGATTTTACCCAAAGACTGTGTGGAAATAATTCTCGATTTCAATGCAAGTTGGGAGGACATACGCTACTTCCCCTCAGGCTCGCGACTGTCTGCTTTTGGCTTAGCTACAAGCTGTTCCTTCTCAACAGGAGCAGGGTTTTCAGCCGGCGGCAAAGAATCCTTTACAATCAAAGGTTTGCCAGCAGATGTCTTAAACGTCCTACGGAAATCATCAATGGCTGCATCAAGCTTAGCTTCAGTTTCCTTAGTGAAGTCTTCAGTATCGCGAATTACTTGCAAAATGTCGGTTCCTTTATCCAAGTAATCCAACAATTCGCTTTCGAAACGCAACACATCCTTCACAGGAATATCGTCAAGCTTGCCATGAGTACCAGCCCACACAGAAACAACTTCTTGCTCCATTGCTCGAGGAGAGAACTGCTTCTGCTTAAGTAGCTCAGTCAAACGAGCACCGCGAGTAAGCTGTGCCTTTGAGGCTGCATCCAAATCGGAAGCGAACATTGCGAAGGATTCCAAAGACTTGTAACGAGCCAAGGAAATCTTCAACATGCCGGAGACTTTCTTCAAAGCCTTAGCCTGAGCTGCGCCACCAACACGAGACACGGAAATACCAACGTCTACTGCTGGACGCTGACCTGCGTTGAACAAATCAGACTGCAAGAAGATCTGACCATCGGTGATAGAAATCACGTTGGTTGGAATGTATGCAGAAACATCGTTTGCCTTGGTTTCGATAATTGGAAGACCGGTCATAGAACCGCCACCCAAATCGTCAGAAAGCTTAGCACAACGTTCAAGCAGACGAGAGTGCAAGTAGAACACGTCGCCTGGGTAAGCTTCACGCCCAGGTGGACGACGCAAAAGCAGGGAAATTGAACGGTATGCTTCTGCTTGTTTCGACAAATCATCGAAAACAATCAAAACGTGTTTGCCGTTGTACATCCAGTGCTGACCGATTGCAGAACCAGTGTAAGGTGCAATGTATTTAAAACCTGCAGAATCAGAAGCTGGGCTTGCCACGATTGTGGTGTACTTCATAGCTCCTGCTTCTTCAAGGCTTTGACGCACTGAAGCAATAGTGGAACCCTTTTGACCGATTGCTACATAAATGCAGCGAACCTGTTTCTTTGGATCTCCAGTTTCCCAGTTAGCCCGCTGGTTAATAATCGTATCTATTGCGATTGCAGTCTTACCTGTTTGACGATCACCAATAATCAACTGGCGCTGACCACGACCTATTGGCGTCATTGCGTCAATAGCCTTCAAACCAGTAGACAATGGTTCATCGACTGGATGACGGTGAATAACGTCTGGAGCCTGGGCTTCAAGAATACGACGCTCATTGCACTCAATCGTACCCAAACCATCGATTGGATTACCCAACGGATCAACGGTACGACCAAGATAAGCGTCACCAACCGGCACAGACAACACCTCGCCTGTGCGGTATACTTCCTGCCCTTCCTCAATGCCTGTAAAATCGCCGAGAATAACAACGCCGATTTCGTGTGCATCAAGGTTGAACGCAAGACCCAAGGTATCGTTCTCGAATGTGAGCAGCTCGTTTGCCATGCAGCCGGACAATCCAGCTACGTGCGCAATGCCGTCACCAGCCGTAACAACATAGCCAACTTCTTGCGTTGGCATGTCTGCAGGCTTATACGAGTCAACGAACCCGTCGAGTGCCTTGCGTATCAGGGCGGGATCAATAGATAGTTCCGCCATAATTCTCCTTAATTTACTACTTCACTGCCTGTGTCCAAGCACCATTTCGCGCAGAACGCTGCAACTGCTTAAGCTGCATCAACATGGTGCGATCGGTTATTTGATCACCGATTTGTATACGCATACCACCAAGCACATTTGGATCCACAATTGGGTTAATGTATGCACGATGACCCAACTTATCGCTGTAGATTTCAATCAAACGCTTAATTTGCTTATCTGTAAGCGGCTGAGCAGTAGTGACTGTAACCAATGTTTCTCCAGCTTCACGCTCAAATCCTGACCAAGCGCCGCCGAAGCTACCTGTTTTACCACTTTCGGCACCTCCGTGCCAAGTTCCTACTAGATAATGCATAATGCGCAATACAACAGGGTGCGCCTTACCTCCAATAAGCTCGTCAATAAGGCGAGACTTATCTTCCGAAGACCTATTCGGATCAGTAATCGCATCAGAAAGCTCAGGATACTTATCAATCATGTCCATCATTGACGAAAGCTCGTCCGAAATGCGCTGCGCTTCATCGTGCGCATCTGAGATGGCCTGAGCAAGCGAAGAACGCGACAAACTATCGTTTACTCGCGCTGCCTTTTCTGGCATTCTTACCTCCTCGTTTCTGTAAAAACGAAGTAACGCAAATAATACAAAACGAAATAACCGTAATTTTATTTTGCGATTATTCAGTTTTGCACATTACTTTACTTGCTTTGATCCGAATTTTTAGTGTCTCCAACTTCATCGATCACATGATCAATAATCTTGGAACTGACGGTATCGTCATCCAATTTGGATGCAAGAATCTTGCCAGCTAAAGCTGCTGCAAGAACCGATACTTCTCCTTGGAGGCTGGACATGGCATGCTTATGCTGAGCCTCAATAGAATGCTGTGCTTCACTGATAATCTTCGCAGCATCCTTTTCAGCGCGTTGTCTAGCTTCGCCAATAATTTTTGAAGCTTCCGATCGAGCCTCTTCACGAGTATTTGCAGCATCAGTTTGAGCTTGAGAAAGTTCGTTTTCAATCTGGCTCTTTAACTCGTCTGCTTCACGCTGAACATTAGCAGCCTTAGCCATTCCACCTTCAATTTTTTCTGCACGCTCATCAAGAATTGCCTGGAATTTAGGCATAACGAACTTGTAGAAAAACACTGCAAGAACAACTAAAACAACCAGCGACCATATAACGTCGTAAGGCTCCGGCAAGAACAACGCCAGTTTATTAGTTTCGGCTGCATATGCCATGGCTTGTCCTTTCTATTCTTTCAACACTTGTATGCGTTGGAACGAGTTGTTTCGTTCGGTTCAGCTTCCCATAATGTAGGCAACGAATCCGAGCAAGCCCAGAACCTCAATGAATGCCAAGCCAATAAACATGAACAACTGAATACGGTTGCCGACTTCTGGCTGGCGTGCAGTGGATTCCATAGCCTTGGATACAACCATTGCCATTCCGATAGCAGGGGAAAGAGTAGCAACGGCAAAGCCGAGAATGCTAAGGTTGCCCGTCAATCCTGCGAGAGCGATGATACTATTCATTGGTTTCCTTTCTTTAGGAACAGTAACCAGTTATAAACCCTAAGATTATTAAACCTGTTTTATCTGTTTGCTTTAACTAGCTTTAATTAGTTTTACCTATTTATGCAATAGCAACAGCAGATTTTTCTTCTTTCTCGGGGTAACTTTCCGAAATATACACAGATGCAAGAACGGTAAAAATAAACGCCTGCAAGCCTGCGACTATTACTTCGAATACTGTAAACAGAATGCCACCAAGCAGCCATAATGCACCGCCTAAGGCAAGGAGTTTATTGCTGGAATCCACCACAAAGAAGTTGGTGAATACTAGACAAGTGGCCACCAGCAAATGGCCAGCAATCATATTCGCAAACAAACGGATTGTAAGCGAAAGTGGTCGCACAATCAACAATTCCAGAAGCTGCAATGGCGTAAGAATAAAGTAAATTGGCCATGGCACGCCTGCTGGGAACAAGGATTCACGGAAGAACGTTAGGAATCCTTTTTCTCTAATTCCAGTTATTAAGTATTGGCATACAACCCAAAGAGCAAACACTAATGGCCCTGTAATAGTTGCGGTTGCAGCCATATTTAAGCCTGGAATAACTGAGCAAAGATTAAAGAAAAATATTGTTATAAAAAGAGTTGTTATCATTGGCACATAACGCTTGCCGCGCTCTTCGCCAATCATTTCGTACACAATGTTAAATCGCACAAAGTCCATTAGAATTTCTAGCACGCTTTGGAATCTTCCTGGAACCACTTTTGCGCGAGCTGCTCCAATGCCAAAAATAATCATAACGATTACGGCCATAATAATACGCACCATAACAATTCGGTTCATGGCAAATGGAGTGCCTTGGAACAAAATCTCTGGAGGCAAAAACTCACTAATATCAGGTAGCTCTGGTTTATTCGAAGCTACAGTAGAAGCTACAGTCGTGGTCTTCTGTAAAACATCAACCATCACATCCATAAGTGCCTCCTTATAGCAATCCGTTCACACGCCTCAATTCAGTGCCGCTCACTCACATACTCAATTCAATCATTCTCGCGGCATATATATCAACTAGATCATATGTTTCATATTTCGTAAGGCGCGGGGCACGAAACGAAAAATATATCTAATTGCTGATTGTACTCTTTGCTTGTACATAATTACGCAACTTCAAAATTTATTTGTTCATACCGTACTTAATGCCGTCAAATGGATAAAAATTATCGGAGCGCGGAGAAGCCGGCTCACGCCTTATAGAACGTTCAGTTCCAAGCCTTCCAGCAGTTCTTAAATGAGGAATATCAGAAAGATTGTAAGGCGTAGTTTCGTACACCCAATTAAGCCAGTTGCGCCAAAGCAAATTCGCGTGCGCGCGCCAAGAAAATAATGGCTCTAATTTTGGATCGTCATGAGGGAAATAGTTGTAAGGAAATGGCACGTTGCTCAAACCTTTTAACATGTCACGCTCATATTCCTGCGCAAGAGTCATTTTGCCATATTCCCAATGTCCTAGCACAAAAACTTCAGAAAAATCACGCGTAGCAACTAAGCCCGGACCAGATTCGGGACCATACGTAAGAATTTGTAAACGCTGATCTGCAGAAATGCTGTCAACATCAACACTCGCTATTCTAGAATGCGGTTGTAAAGCGATTTCATCAAAACCATTTGTAAGAAAACAGTACTCATCCTGCAAATATTGCGGGAACACGCCAAAAACTTTTTTGCTGAGAATATGCTTTTTTACGCCATATCGATAGTAAAGCGCACCCATTGCGCCCCAGCACAAATACATTGTTGAGAAGACGTGTGTTGATGCCCAGTCAAGAATTTGCGTAAATTCGTGCCAGTAATCGACATCCTCAAATTCCATATGCTCAACAGGAGCGCCCGTCACAACAAATCCGTCGTAGTAGTTGTTACGAAGTGCGTCAAGATTTTCATAGAATTTTACTAAATGATCAGCGCTAACGTGTGTCGATACATGCGTAGAAGTTTTCATAAAATCGACGTCGACTTGCAAAGGAGACTTAGAGATGAGTCTCAAAAGCTGAGTTTCTGTCTCGATTTTTTTGGGCATAAGATTCAAAATCAACAAACGAAGTGGTCGAACATCCTGCTGTTCTGCTTCTGGGCGTTCCAATGCAAAAATTCGCTCAGCATCTAATATGCTTCGCGCTGGCAATCCTTCAGGAATCTTAATAGGCATGTGTTTATTATACCCCACACTTGTTTATGTTTATTGTGTCTATGCCACTCATGTGCACGAATCGTAAAATTCTAACCAAATACAGCGAGACACGCCCGAAAGTTGACAAATTTAAATTTGCACCTATCGTAGATAGAGCTGCTAAAAGTAGCCGACGCGGGGTGGAGCAGCTCGGTAGCTCGCTGGGCTCATAACCCAGAGGTCCATGGTTCAAATCCATGCCCCGCTACTAAAGCCAAGAATCACACAAATTTCTCACGATTGTTGTGGTTCTTGGCTTTTTTGTTTAATACTACATAAGTCGCCCAAAAGCGTCATCGCGCAATAATCAATAAAGAAGAATTGCAAGACGGCGACGAGCGCGCGCAAGACGCTCATCATCTGCAGGAAGTATGGCAAAATACTCAAGCATACGAGAACGAATAGCATCCGCATCACTCTTATGACCAGATGCAAGGAAGTCAAGCAGTCGCCCAAAAGCGTCATCAATATGACCGTCAATCATATCTACATCTGCTACTGCAAGCTGCGAATCTAAATCATCCTTATTATCGCCAGCAGCCTTTCTAACCGCAGCAACATCAGTATTAGTATTACGCGAAAGCAACAAAGCTTTTGCATGTTCACGCGATGCAAGCACATCATGAGGATCTGCTTCCATTACTTTTGCATACTCGCGTGCAGCACCTTCATAATCACCCTTCATAGCAAGCGAATGAGCTTGCTCATGAGCAGGCGGAACATTCTCAACAGAGTTATTCCCGGAACTATCTTGATCTGAGTCTTTAGACATTTCAGACTTTTTCTCAACCGAGGATTCCACAAAAGGAGCAGTTCCAGCAACACCAGAGCGTTCAGCAACCTGAACCAATTGCGGCAAAATAGTGCCACAAATCTGCTGTAATTCCTCGTCGCTAGGTAAACCTTGCGCAATAGGCATAGGACGTCCGCCAATTAAACCGTAAATTGCAGGAAGCTGCTGCGCTTGCAATGCTTGAGCAATACTTGGGCTTTCATCAGAGTCGATACGAGCTAACTGCATACGACCGTCAAGCGCGTTAACAGCATCCGCTAATTTCTGTGCCACATCATAATAGGCCTCGTCATTAGCTTGCCAAAGCAAAATAACAATTGGGAAACTTACAGACGTTTGCACCATCGCCTGAAAAGACTGCTCATTAACATCGATTACATAGCCGCCAGCTTTTGGAGCAGAAGAACCAGTAGAGCCCGATGCAGCTTTAGCAGCTTGCTTAGCTTGAGCTTCTACGCGACGCTTTACGCCTTCTAAATCTACAGCCCCAGCAAGCGAAAATCCGCCAGGATTCATGCCTTGCGCTTTACTACTCACCATTTTTCCTCTTTTCCAAGCACACTAAATTGTACTTACAAAATTTATAAAGCTTCTACCTTAATAGGCTGACGCTCAGCACCAACAGGAATAATCTTCATATGAGAACTAGCTGGAGGAACTACTAGAGCAATAACATTTACGTAAGTTACTCGCATAGTACCTTTTGCTTTACCATCGCCAAATAATGCTTTTTCTTCATCAGAAGCAGGACGAGATTCACGCCCTTCACCAGCTTTACGAGTCCACACAGAATCTATGCGCGCAACAACCAAATCGCTTCCATCGCTTGAACGCATAATGCTTATTTGTTTGAGATTTGGTGTAAAGATTTGTTCTTGAGAGCCTTTATTTCGCTCCATTCCAGCTTGCACTGCTTTAGAAAGTTCAACTAACTTTTTACGCAAATAATCGTCAGCAAAATGCTTCGCGTACTTGCTGTTTTCACCATTTTGTAAAACGTCTGCATACGCAGCTACCGCTTCATCTGGAGTCATCACCAAACCAGTATCATTAGATTTACCCATTGAAGAACCAATACTTGGCACAGCAAATTTAGGAAGATGCACTCCAGGGAATAAGCGCGCAACAGCCCAAAGTTTATAATTCGAACGCGCTCTCTGTTGACGTAAAACCAGCAAACGTTTTGACTGTTGATCTTTAGTAGTAGTTGTAATAGTCATTAAATCTCTTGGCCAACCAGAATTAGTTGGCACAATAGTTTGCGCGGCTTCACGCGGAATAGTGGTCTTAGGATCTAAGTTTCCAGTTTTGTTTGCAATCGTAAGCTCGCTCGTGCGAATATCGAGAGCAGGTCCAGAAACTGCTTGAGATAATGAATCCACATCTTTTTCGTCGTTTGCCTTTTCTAGAGTGCGAAGCAACCCCAAGCGGATATCTTTTTCTTGCAGCATAGTCACATTAGGCAACTCTTGATTACTACGCGCTTCAGCAGGTTTCGGCACCTGCCCATCGCAAGCAGATAATCCGGTTACCATAACCGTTGATACAACACATGCTATTAATGTGACTATGTTGTTGCGCAATACGCCTCTATTTTTACTGTTTACGCGGTGAATATCGACATTAGTATTACGCATTTTACTCATTTCCTCGCTCACTTGAAGAATTACCGCGGTAGCCTTTCCCATTTTTTCTGTAACGACCGTTACCACCGTCTCCTCTAAACCCATTTCGTTTCATGTGAGACTGCTTATCGTTGCTATTTTTAGACGAATTTTGACGTTTGTTTGATTCTGAGTTGCGATAGTTTTCGTGATCATTAAGCTTTTTCTTACTAGATTCATGTGAAATCTTGCTATTACTATCTGAAGGCTTGACCGTTTCTAAACGTTTCTTTGCAAACTTTTCAGAATTATTAGCATTGTTTCTATCGTTCTGACGGTTACGCCTCTTGTTATTCTGCTGTGCATACTTATTTTGCTGCTGATGCTTATCCTTATGATCGTTCAGACTATTGCCATCCGACGCGCTTTCGTAAGATTTTTTCTTATTTCGCGGAGTCTTAATATTCTGAGAATTCCGCTTATATTGCTTATTTTCTGAATTTGCTGATTCTGCTGAATTTCCAGAATATTTCGCATTTCCTATATCTTCCGCATTTGCTAAATCTTCCCCGTTTGCCGCAGCATCCTGATTGTGCAAATCATTAAATTCATCATCAACATTGCCTAAGTCATCTAAATAAGAATTATCGTCATGTTGCTGCATAAAGCGCGCGGCAAACGCAAGCATTTCATCTTGTGCAATAACAGTAGTTTCAGCCAAAGAATCAGTAGATGCAACCGCTGTAGAAGCAGACGCAATTCGAGTTTGCATACCATTTGAGTCGCCGCTTTGCATTGAATCTTTGCGACGACGTGCATGACCCCCATGCCTTGCGTGACTTCCAGAATCCTTCTTGTGTCGTTTGTGACCAAAAATACCAGACATGGTTCCAGAAATCGCCTCAGCAAAGGTGACTTCGTCACGCTGTGCAGACTTTACTGCCAACGCTCCTGAACGGCTAGCTATTAATTGCTTATTACGACGACGATGCGGAGCCATTGCAAAAATAGTTGCAGAAAGTATAGCTAATACTGCAAAAAGTGCTCCTACAAAATATAAAGGCGTTGCAAAATCTGGAATTTGATTACGACGCCACCGCAATTCTATGGAAGCTTCCGGTACATTATCCCCCAAATCAATTAGCAAAACACGTCTAGCAGCCTGCGAACGCAGTGCAGAAGAAGCAGTATCAGAGCTATTTGACTTACTAGAGCGAGTGCCTGATTTAGACATTGTGCCGTTTGCAACAGCATGATCGTATGACGCAGAACCAGAAGATTGAACATAATCTGCAGTATTTATTGCCAATTTCGCTAAACCAAGCTGGCATGTAACTATAGGCCATAAATTAGATTCTTGGAATTTTACGTCAGGATCCTTAATGTCCACAGAGTCACCCGCTTGCACAGAGGTTCTACCAGACACTTCAGAAACTGAAAGATTATTCCAATCACGCAAACCAGTAATTCTTTGTACTGGAGAACCTGCCACCCAGCCTCTTACGTCTTTCGTTAAACCTACAGCAACACAAATAGGCTTACGCGTATGCAAAGCAGCGACACTAATACGAACCCTGTTATCTACAAGATTCAAAACACCAGGATCAGTGACAATATAACGAGTTCCAGATACTTTAGCGTACGCAATAACCACATTACTAGGCTTCCAAAATGTTGAGTTGGCAACACCAAGAACAACACTTAATACTGCAAGCAAAGCAAAAAATGGAGCTACAACGCCGCGCATGATTTTACTGCGCAAAGTGAGCCGTCGCATTGGTCGTCGCATTGGTCGTCCTTCTGTATCAGAAGCATCTTCTATATTTGTCATAACGATACCATTCTACAGTCTTTTAATATTACTTGCATGTTTTGATGTAAAAATCAGCGTCAAGCGGTAATGTGAGGCTATGAAAAAAATCAAAACATTAGGACAAAAATCTCTTTTACTTCGCGCTTTCGCAACTATTAGCGCAGTAGCAATGTGCGTAGTGCTTGCTTCATGCGGAGAAAATTCTGACAATAACAATTTAACTGATGAAAACGCTCAAAAAGCTGGAATGCAGTTGCTGGAAGGCGTAAGCGCATCGGGAGAGCTGGGCAAAAAGCCTAAAATAACGCTGAAAACGCCTGTAAAAGTAAAGCAAAATACTTATGCCGTTTTGCAACGAGGCAACGGAGAAACAATTAAAGAAGGCGATCGCGTATGCTCTCAGGGCATTGTGTTCGACTCCAAAACCGGCAAAGAGCTTATGAATACTTGGAAAGAAGGCAAAGTTGATTGCTCAATTTCCATTAATAAAAACTCTACAAGCCGACCATATTACGCTTTAATTAAGGGCAAAAAAATTAATACGACTATTGCTTTGGGCGTAAGCGGAGGAGCCAAAAATCCTTCATATATTATGGTTCTTACAATGGTTTCGCGATCAAAATCTCTAACTAGAGCAACAGGCAAAGCTGTTACGAATATTCCCGCAAATTTGCCGAAGGTAACTCTTGATAAATCTGGAGCACCAACCTTAGATAAAAATAACTACGTTCCAGACGGAAAGCTTGTTTCTCAGACTTTGATTGAAGGAACCGGCAAAAAAGTAACTGCAAAAGACACAGTTTCCGCTCATTACACTGGTTGGACTGCCGATAAAGACGGCAAACTTCATCAGTTTGATTCTTCTTGGCTTCGTGGCATACCTGCAGACTTCCAACTTGCTGGAGGAGTAATCCCTGGTTGGACTAAAGGCTTAACTGGAAAGAAAGTTGGTTCCCAAGTTCTTTTGGTAATTCCACCAGAAGATGGCTATGGTAAAGAAGAAAAGAAGGATGCGCGCGGAAACGTAACTATTCCTGCAAATGCCACACTGTACTTTGTAGTCGATATTCTTTATGCTTCGTGAGATTTGTAATTTTGCAAACTGTTACAAAATTAACTAGCGATTCATAAATAATAAACCCCTCCTTCCCGAGGGGTTTTTACATATTTAGAACACATATTTAGAACAGACGAAGATCGTTGGACTCGACTCCACGCATTTCATCGTAATCCAATATTAAGCAAGTAAATCCACGATCCTCAGCCAAAACACGGGCTTGTGGACTAATAGTTTGCGCAGCAAAAATACCTCTAACCGGCTTAAGTAACGGATCTCTATTCAGCAACTCACAATAACGCGTAAGTTGCTCAACGCCGTCGATACCGCCATGCCGCTTAATCTCAATAGCGACATGTACACCATCCGCGTCCTGAGCCATAATATCCACTGGGCCGATAGCCGTAGGATATTCACGGCGCACCAACGTGGCACCATCGCCGATTCGTTCAATCTGCTCAGCCAAGTAACGTTGCAAATGATCCTCAACACCATCTTTAACTAAGCCAGGATCCTCACCCAAATCGTAAGTATTATCACTATAAACATGCTCAAGCGAAATCATAAGCAAATCATCGCTTTTAGCAGCAGCAACACGCAAAATACAGCCATCTACAACAATGCCAGCATCGGATTCGCCGCTATCTTCTTTACGTAAAACACGCATAGTACAAGGAGCTACCATCCAATTAAGAGGTTTATACGCACCAAGCTCAGAAAAAATAAGTACGCTGCCATCTGCTTTAATAAGCAACACTCGCTTAGCTAAAGGAAGCGTGGCATTTAACCTACCTGTATACTCTGCACTGCAATCTGCAACAATAATTCGCACACAGCAAGCATAACAGAAATCAAGTAAAGAAGTACCCTACTTCCCCAAAGCTTCAGCTAAATCGCGATTCTGCCAATGCTGATGTAAGGCGCAGTATCCGCCGAACAATACGAGCCACACTAGTCCACCAATTGCAGAAGCTCGTGTATCGTCACTAATAAACAAAGTCACATACACAAAAGCAAAGAACGCTATAGTAATAGAATTCAAAAGCTTATAATGCGGCATAACGAAACCGTCTGGCATAAAATCAGCAGATTCACGGTACTTACGATGCGTAACCATAATCAAAATATAAATCATGATTATCACTGCAGAAGAAGCCGAAGCAAACAAAATAAACGCACCATGAATGCCAGGGATCGAATTAATAATTGGCGAAAGAAGAATCAAAGCAGACGAGAACAAAATCGCGCGAGCAGGAACCTTCGTGCGTGAAACCTTACGCAACTTACCCAAAAGAGGCGAAGGTGACTCAAGCGCAATCTGATACATGTGGCGACCAGCAGAATACAGCAAAGAATTAAGCGCAGAAGAAGCAGCTGTAATAACCACAAAGAACACAAGCGCAGAAGCCCAATGCAATCCTGCGTATTGGAACACCATAATGAATGGTGACATAAATACGCCTTCCGCATTCGTAGCTTTAAACTGTTGCCACGGCACGATAAGCATAATCGCTATAAGAGCGCCAACATAGAAAACTAGTACGCGCACAATAATCTCGTTAATAGCCTTTGGTAAAACCTGACGAGGATTCTTAGTTTCCGAAACAGTCACACCAACAAACTCAATAAGCTGGTACGCATAAAACACCATTTGGAAGCTCATTAAGAAAGAAAGCCATCCGTTTGGCATAAGCGAAAAATTGTTGAAAATATTATCTAATCCAGCGTGACCAGCAGGACTTATTACGCCACCATGCAAAGGAGCTGCAGAGTAATGGTAACCAACTAAAGCCATAACTACGGCTGTAACAATAAGAGCAACAATTAGCGTGATTTTAATCATTGAGAACCAAAACTCAGTTTCCCCAAATAGCTTTACAGCTACCAAATTTATGCACACTAAAGCCGCTAAAAATACTACTTCTATAAGCCATTTCCAATGACTTACGTCAATATCGAAAGTTTGGAAGAATGTGACGCAATACGTACTAACTGCCGTAATTTCGCTCATACCAATAAGTACAAGCACAAACCAATACGACCATCCAGCAAAATTACCCCAACCTCTGCCAAGATAACGCGTAATAAAACTAATAAAAGTATGCTGGTTTGGATCCTTGTACATTAGCTCACCAATACCACGCATCAGCAGGAACATAATCAAGCCCACAATAATGTAAACGAATACAATACTCGGACCTGTTAAGCTAATTGATTTTCCAGAACCAAGGAACAAACCTGTTCCAATTGTGCCGCCAATAGCAATAAATTGCACATGACGCTTGGTAAGACTACGCTCCATTTGGTTTGTATTGCTACTTGCATTTTCTTGCGCAGATACGCTAGAAGATTGATTATGAGAAGATGTGCTATTGTGCGTCTCTGTAGATTCTGTTTGTTTAGAACCTACATTAATGTCACTATTCACAGTCTCACTCATTATTACAACTCCGTTCCTTAATAGCCACGAATTTCTAATTTTATAGGAACCCTTAACTATTCATTACGCATTCCACAATTCGCGCAACTATTCCACACTTTTAAGTGAGCTTACTGGATCTATGCGATCCAAAGCTGGGTTGGTAGCCCATTGCACAATTAACGCAAAAATTAGTGTTGCAACGCCAGCAATGCAATAGCTTAAAGGAGCTACTTCAACTTCAAAATACAAAGACGGCATACGAAGCGCGCTAGTCAACAATCCTGCAATAAGCCTTCCTAATGGCAATCCAACTGCAATACCGATAACAGTTAAGGTAAGCATTTCTTTATGCACATAGGAATGAACTTCTCTACGATAAAAACCAAGAACTTTCAGCGTAGCCATTTCGCGAGTACGTTCCGAAATATTAGTACTTGCAAGAGTAAAAAGCACAGCTAAAGCTAAGCCAGCAGCCAAAGTTACGATTAAAGCAACAACAGCATTCATAAGATCAAAACTAAAAGCATGCTTCATACGCGTAATATTCATAACAGCAAGCACACCGTCACGTTCAGAAACCTTGTCAGCATATTTAATTTTATTATTATCGCTACCGCGCAAACGCAAAATTAACGCATTATGTTTCAGAAGCTTACTGTTTTCACCATTAAATAAGCGTTCGTAGCAACGTTCAGTCATGTAAATATTAGAACCGATAAGATTACGAACAATAGCTTTAACTTTAACCTTCGCACGTTTAAAACTAGTATTCGTCACATTAATTTCGCTACCACGAGTAATGTCCAGAGATGCAGCAGCGCTTTGAGAAAGCAACGGACCTTCATCCGTAAGTTTAATAGTTTGCAAATTATTGTTCACATCCTGCAAATTTACAAGATGAGACAAAGCTTTTGTGTCTTTTACAACAATCAACTGCACGCTTTCCGCATCCTCAACATGACGACTATTCGACTTATTTGATTGGCTTTTAGCTATTTCTCCAGAGCCCACATAAGCCGGAAGTATAGTTTCTACTTTATTGTTTGACTTGTCTTGCTCAACGCTTTTCTTCATATTTTGGAAAGATCCTGGAGCCGAGATAGAAATCATATCGTATCGATAAATTCCCTCGTATTGGCGAATACCCAAGGTCGCAACAGTATCGTTCAAAGCAAGACCGCAAACAATAAGCGCTGTGCAACCAGCAACTCCACCAATAGTCATGCACAATCTGCCTTTAAATCGCGCCAAATTGCGAACGGTAACCTTATTTAAGAAACTCATTCGCTTCCAAATCCAAGGCAACCTTTCAAGAAGAACGCGAGAACCAGCTTTTGGAGCTTTTGGTCTTAACAAAGCTGCAGGAACTTGCTTTGTTTCTCGCCAACTAACAACGATTGTGCATATTGCAACAGGAATCACAAATGCTAGCACACACAAAGAGCCATATAGCCAGTCATACTTCAACCTAACGTCTGGCACAGCGTATAAACCACGCAAGATTTTTAGTAAAAGTGAAGGGATTGCAAGAAAACCCATAATATCGCCAATTCCGCCGCCAACAAAGCACGCAAATATCGCGAAGAAAGCATGTCTTGTTACTGCAGTAGAACGACCGTATCCCAAACTTAAGTATGTGCCAATAAGCCCTCGCTCTTCTTCAACCATACGAGCCATAGCAGTTAAACTCATCATCATTGCTACAACAAGAAATACTGCTGGGAAAGCGTATCCAAGTGACTGTATTGAAGCAACGTCAGAACGCAAACTCGCATAACTATCGTTAGCTATGCGAGTAGATATATGCCATTGAGCTTGCGGAACACGTTTTTGAATCTCTGATTTAATTTGTTTACGAATTTGCTTTTTTGCTTGCTCTTTAACAAAATTTGGAGCGCGCTGAAGCCTGGGATCGTTTGCAATAATATTTTTTAATTCTAAATTAACTTGTTTGTCGATAATTTGATTACGTCGAGCTGTTTCGCGTTTAGATTGCACGCGTTCTTGAATCTGTTCAGATGCATCGTCGACGATGCCACGATAATCTTTAGAAAAAACATTGACACGTTGAGCATCATTCAAACGCACCGATATTGCTGTATACGGCAAGCTAGTCACGTTATCAGGAGCAGCAGAAGTAAATATTGGATATCTAGACGTCACAGAGTTACGAAATGCTTTAGATTGATAGCCATCAGGATTGTTTAAATCGTTGCTATCTAGCACGCTACCAGTTATGCGCAAACGATAAGTTTTAGACTTTGAATTAGAAGAACCAAGACTTCCAACGCCTGCATTTTGCTGCACGTTGACTACTATCACATTGCCAATGCTCAATCCACTATCGTGTAAAAATCGCTGAGTTACAACAGCTTCACTATTATTTTTAGGCATGTTGCCCTTAAGCAAATGCAAGCGATTAAGATTTTTTTGTGATTCTACATAATGCACGAAATTCATTGCGTATGAAGACTTTGCATCATCTGTTGCGTGCGCTGTTGCTTTCCAAGAACGCTCTGCTTCAACTTCACTCACACTTGGCAACGCGCGTAATGCTGCAACATCGTCTTTAGTTAAACCAAGAGTAGATACGATTTGCAAATCATAAGCATGCAATTTCGCATACATATCGTTAGTAGCGAGAAACATGTCGTTGCATCCTGCATAAATACCAGTCATAACAGCAACGCCAAGCATTGCAATAACCGCAAGAACGCAAAAGCGGCGCCATTCGCGAACCCACATTCTAATTGCGCTAATAAATACTATTGGCAGCAACGAATGCATGCGCTTAACTTCACCACCATTATTGGCATTTTTATTATCAGATTGCTTTGAAACTGCTGCTACTTTCCGCATAACAACCACCTAATCACCACTCAATATCGGCTATAGCCATAGGATGTTCTTGCACAGTTTCGTCTACAACTTTCCCAGAACGGAAACGAACAACTTTGTGAGCCATCGGAGCAATGGCAGCATTATGAGTAATAATCAGCACTGTCATGCCTTCAGTTCGGCAAATATCTTGCAATAATTGCAATACTGCCTTACCTGTTTCATAATCCAAAGCACCAGTAGGCTCGTCACATAGCAATAGTTTAGGTTTTTTAGCAAGAGCGCGCGCAATAGATACGCGTTGCTGCTCACCGCCAGAAAGTTGCGCTGGGAAATTATGAAGCCTTTCTTTCAAGCCAACATCAATAAGCGTTTGAGCAGGGTCAAAATGATCTGCACAAATTTGCGAAGCTAGCTCTACGTTTTCAAGAGCAGTTAAATTTGGAACTAAATTATAAAATTGAAAAACAAAACCAATGTCTTCTCTGCGGTAGCGAACCAAATTACGACCTTTTAGCTTAGTAACATCGCAATCGCCAACAACAACACGACCGCTTGTCGCAGTATCCATACCGCCCAAAATATTTAATGCTGTAGTTTTTCCAGCGCCAGATGCACCTAAGATTACTGTAAGCTCACCGCTTTGTGCAGTAAAACTGGCATCATCTAAAGCTCGCACAGCACCAGAACCTGATGGGTATTCTTTCACTACATGATCAAAAGTTATATATGCCACAATGCACCTTCACAATATGAGAAACTATAAAAATTCAACTTCTCTTTATTTGTATTATCTACCGTTATATTTCGTACTATTCTACTAAATGAGCGCAAAATTCGCTAACTTACTTCAGCGACGACACTCCACATCTTTCCATGCAATATGCATTACCAAGCCAAGTATGACGAGAATTTGGCCAAACAGCACCTAAACGCGGAGCACACTGACTCATCCATATACTTGGCACACGCCCATCTGCGCTTTGCGAACCAAGCAAATTAAATCCATTCTTGCTTTCAAGCCAATCTGGATGCTGTGTTGCAATAGCAAGCCCTTCCTCAAGAGTAAGAGGCAAACGCTCATCAGAATCAATAAGCTTACGAGCGACATCAGGCTCTCGATTCAAATACGATGAGCCAGTATGTGGATCGACGACTATATAGAACGGGCCTTTAGGAAACTCATACCCGTCTTTAGGAAGAAAACTTATGATATCTCGCGGAGGCATAGTTGTGAATCCAGCCATGCGATTAATACTCGTACGAGAAATCAACGATTCAGGCGAAACTAATTCACGCGTAGGAACCAATAAAATATTCGCACCTAAACTACTATTTTCAAGCGCACACAATATAGGATTTGCCAACTTACGAAAAGCATCGGCACTCATATCAGCCACATCTGGATATCCAAGTGCCACTATACGATCGAGTTGCTGCTGTATTTCTTCAGATGCTATTGACATAATTCCAGTTTACGCAAAATCTTACATAATCGCGAGCGCAATATAACCATAATTAGTTTAGGGAATTACGCTTTTTAGCAATAATTTCAGCCAATTGCACAGCATTTAGTGCAGCACCTTTTCGCAAATTATCGTTAGTGATGAAAAGTGCCAATCCCTTATTTCCATCGATCGCTTGGTCTTGCCTAATTCTGCCAACATAACTTGCAGACTTTCCTGCCGCTAGCTGAGGAGTAGGAATATCGTTAAGCTCAACTCCTTCAGCCTTGCTCAATACTTCGCGAGCCATGTCTGGAGTTACATCATGCTCAAACTCAGCGTTTACACTCATGCCGTGACCAGTGAAAACACCTACGCGCACACAAGTACATGAGGCCGCAAGATTTGGCAAATGCAAAATCTTACGGCTTTCATTGCGCAATTTTTGTTCTTCGTCAGTTTCTTCAGAACCGTCATCAACTATTGAACCAATAAAAGGCACTACATTAAAAGCAATAGTACGAGCAACTTTTGTAGGTTCAGGGAAATCTATTGCGCTACCGTCGAAAACGAGTTTATCTGCTCCTTGGTTTAATGCAGCTTGAGCCTCATTCATGAGTTGCAAAGCACCGGCTCGACCAGCGCCAGAAACAGCTTGATAAGACGAAACTATTAAACGTTTTAATCCAAAAGCATCAGCAAGCGGCTTTAATACAGGCATGCAAGCCATAGTTGTGCAATTTGGATTTGCTACTATTCCTCTTGGAATAGTATCTAAATCTTCAGGGTTTACTTCCGCAACTACCAAAGGCACATCGTTATGCATACGCCATTGCGAAGAATTATCTACTACAATTGCGCCAGCTTCAGCGAATTTCGGAGCCCAAATTTTTGAAGTTCCGCCGCCTGCAGAAAAAATAGCTATGTCAATTCCGCGCAAATCTACTTTTTCTACATCTTCTACGACTACGTCTTTGCCACGATATTGCAAAACTGTGCCAGCAGAATGAGCGGAAGCCATAAAACGTAAATCTTTTATTGGGAAATCACGCTCTTCAAGCACTCGACGCATTACCATACCAACTTGGCCAGTTGCGCCAAGTACTGCCACGTTCACGCCTTTTTCGTTGATAATTGTCATCGAGACTCCCTTAAAAGTAAGTACGTATAATTTCTACAGTTTTTACAATTCTACAATTTAAATAATTTAGTTAATTTAATAATTTAAATTGCTTCAGCGCCCGCTTCCGCCGTACACTACTGCTTCAACTTGGCTTGCGTCCAAACCGTAAGCAGTATGCAAAGCACGAACAGCTTCATCAATTTGTTCAACAGGAACCATGGCAGCAATACGAATTTCCGAAGTAGAAATCATCAAAGTATTTATACCATGTTCACTTAGCGCAGTGAAGAAGGTAGCAGCTAGACCTGAATGTGTTTTCATACCAACGCCAACAACAGCTACTTTTCCTACTACTGGAACGACATCCATAGAAGTAAATTTCAATTCATCATGCGCTTCTTCTAGAACTTTACGGACTGCTTCCATTGACGCTCCTGGAGCAGTAATAGAAATATCTGCTGTACCAGTAGAAGCACTTGCTTGCGCAATCATGTCAATATTTACATTTGCTTTTGCAAGAGTTGTAAATACTTTCGCAGCCATACCAGGAATATCTGGAATACCGCGAACCGTAATCATTGCCTCACTGCGATCATGAGCAACGCCAGAAATAACGGGAGTTTCCGGACCTAAATCAGGAAATAAATCGCCCATAGTCGAAAGAATATCGTGGTTTACCATTGTTACCGCCTTTAAGCTCGAAGATTATTTGACATTATCTATTAATATTTAGTTTTGTATTTTCTAACTCAGATTAGGCAAATCGTTCGGATTAATATTATTTGGAACTATAAGCGTTCCGTTCCTATGCGAGAATGAACTTCTAACATGAAGAGGCATGCCAAAACGCTGAGCGTACTCAACACAACGCAAAGCAAGCACGCGCGAACCGCAAGATGACATTTCAAGCATTGAATCATAATCAATTACAGGAATACGTTTTGCAGTTGGCACAATACGTGGGTCTGCAGTAAATACTCCATCTACATCCGTGTAAATCTCACATACATCAGCACCTAAAGCAACCGCAAGCGCTACAGCGGAAGTATCCGAACCACCTCTACCGAGAGTCGTGTCATCTCCAACTTCGTTAATTCCTTGGAACCCGGCAACAATTGCAACACTGCCTTTGCTAAGAGCTCTTCTGACACGATCAGGCTTAACCGCACGAATATGCGCAGCTCCGAACTGAGTATCTGTCATAAATCCAGCTTGAGAACCAGTAAAAGAATAAGCATGAGATCCTTGAGCATGAATAGCCATTGCAAGCAAACTCATAGAAATTCGTTCGCCTGCTGTCATAAGCATATCCATTTCGCGAGCAGGAGGATTAGTATTTACACTCATTGCTTGATCAATTAAATCGTCAGTTGTATCTCCCATCGCTGAAACTACAACAGCAACATCATTGCCTTCTGCTTTTGTAGAAAGAATGCGTTTGGCAACACGTTGTATGGAATCCGTATCCGCTACAGAAGAACCACCGTATTTCTGTACGATAAGCGCCAATTTTTACCCCTTGCTCATGTCAATATTGATAAACGCACAGGATATGCCGAATAATGGCTTCGATATCAGACTACCAACTATGCCCTATTTATTGATAATGATTTGTGCACATAAAAACAATATTCAAAATTACACAGATTGACGGCCAGAAAATGCACGACCTAAAGTGATCTCATCCGCATACTCTAAATCTCCACCAACAGGCAATCCACTTGCCAAGCGAGTAACTTTAATTCCTAGAGGATCGAGCAATCGAGCCAAATACGTAACAGTCGCTTCACCTTCTATATCAGGATCAAGCGCAAGAATAATTTCTTGAACTTTTGCATCTTTAAGACGTTCAAGTAATTGCGTAATTGCTAAGTCCCCAGGCCCAACATTTGCCATTGGGTTAATTGCACCACCAAGAACATGATAAACACCTGAATACTCATGAGTTCGCTCAATACTCATAATGTCTTTAGGTTCTTCAACTACGCAAATTTTGCTATGATCACGCCGAGGATCTGCGCATACTATGCAAGGACTCTGCTCGCATACGTTTCCGCATACATCACAAAAACGCACACTTTCTTTCATGTTATTAATTGCGTCTATTAGCTCTTGAACATCTTTATCCGAGGAAGAAAGTAAGTAAAACGCAATACGCTGAGCGCCTTTAGGTCCAATCCCTGGAAGCTTTGAAAATGCTTCAATTAAGCGACCAATTGCTCCATCATATGACGATGAATTATGCACTGTAAACTACTCCTCTTGCTTTTTCTTAACGCTCATAATCGCATTTTTAGGATTTTTAGGATCAGTAGAAGCAAATTCTTCAACAGATTTAACTTCAAAAATTTGTTTAAGCTCATCAGTGCTTACAGATGTTGCTGATTCTAATGAAGCATCGTCCATTGAACATTCGTCAGCAGTAGCTCCATTCGTAGGAGAAACAGTAGTCTGAATTGATTCAGCAGACAATTCTGAAGTATTAGTTGCATTCTGAACTTGAGACTGTAGTTTAGCCTGATCCAAGACACCAGAAATAGCTTCATCTCGGTTATGAGAATGCGAACTCTTATGTATTGTAATCTCGTCATCATGATTCATAGGCTCATCTTCAATAGAAGAGTCTTTAGAAGAAGACTCTTCAGAAGAAGAGTTTTCTGGCATTGCAATCACATCCGACATAGGCATAGACGACATGTCTGCCCAAACATCATCATCCGCATTCGCAACATCACTTAACTCATCCGCAGTATTTTCAGAAGCTACTGATGCTGCGGAGCCATCAGCGCCACTAAAACCCGAAGATTCTTTTTTAGTAGGATTTTTATTTATTCCGCTGCTATCAGAATCAGTTTTATTACTAAAACCAGCAGATATACCTGTTTTACGCAATAAAATATCGCGCTTAACTTTTGCAAGCTTCTGCGGATCCATTCGAGCAACAGATTCTACTTGTTCACCATTAGCAGCAACTGGTGCAGGAGCAATCATTACTTGCGTGCCAAATATCTCATGCACTTCATTCATTACTACTTTTGGCACTTTTTGTCCATCATATGGAGAAGTAGTGCATACTGCGAGCGCAAACGCATGTTGACTCATAGGCTCATTAAAAGTCAAAATAAGACGCTGTCGACCTGATTGTGCTGAAGTAAGTTGCACTGTAGGAACATACTCACGAGTTACATACTCACGTACGTCATCAGGCAATTTTGAAACTACTTTATCCCACATTGCATCAGTATCCATGGAATCATTCTTTGAATTAGCATTATGCGCATCATTCAAAAACACTTTTTTAGATTCCGTTTCTTTTGTGTTTGTAGCAGATTGCGTTTCTGCTTTAGCAATAGGAGATGCTGTAGTTTCAGAAGGTAGTGAAGAATTTGAAGTACTATTATTCTCACTATCTGCAGAAACATATTTCTTATTGCTTGTAGAACCTACGAAATGAGCACCAGAAGATACTTTATTTTGAATATTCTGCTTAGAAGTGGAAATATTTTGTTGTTGCACGTTATTGATGCGCAAATTAGTTGCAACAGTATTTGAAGTTTCGCTGTCTGCAAGCAAACGAGCAACTAAAATTTCCAAATTCATGCGAGGAGAAATTGCACTAGCCATTGCACTTAAAGCATCATTAATTGTTTGAGCCATACGTGCTAAATCATGCAATGTCATGCTTGCAGATTGCTTATTCAATATTTCCAAATCTTCTGGAGAAACATCATTAAGTAAGCTTGAAGCCGCTTTAGGACCTGCAGATACCATAAGCAACAAATCACGAACTCTACCTAATAAATCTTCTACAAACTTACGAGTATCGTAACCTCCAACAATAACGCGACGAACTACATCGTATATCGAAGCACCATCATGATTAATAAGATCGTCAATGAATTCGCTAATCAATGAATTAGGCGTAAAACCTAATAAAGCAACCGCAGAATCCAAAGAAATTGAACCATCAACAGCACCCACCATAAGCTGATCGAGCACAGATAACGTATCTCGCATTGATCCCGCACCAACGCGCATAACAAGGCGAAGAACTCCCGGCTGCGGCAGAATACCTTCCTTTTTGCAAATATCTTCAAGATATGGAGACATTACCTCTGGAGGCACAAGTCTGAAAGGATAATGGTGTGTACGCGAGCGAATAGTGCCAATAACTTTATCCGGCTCAGTGGTAGCAAAAATAAACATTACATGCTCAGGAGGCTCTTCTACAATCTTAAGCAAAGCATTAAAACCTTGCTGTGTAACCATATGAGCTTCGTCGAGAATGAAAATCTTATAACGGTCACGAGCAGGAGCGAAACCAGCACGCTCACGCAACTCTCTAGCATCATCGACACCGTTATGGCTTGCAGCATCAATCTCTACAACGTCGATAGAACCTGCACCGCCAGTAGCTAAATCTTTACAGCTTTGGCACTCTCCGCATGGGTGCGAAGTTGGTCCTTTTTCGCAATTAATGCAGCGAGCTAAAATTCGCGCAGAACTTGTTTTACCGCATCCACGTGGTCCAGAAAATAAATATGCATGCGTTATTTTCCCTTGGTCTAATGCTCTAGACAAAGGTATGGTAACCTGATCCTGCCCAATAACACCATCAAACGTGTCAGGACGATATCTACGATACAGTGCAAGTGCCATGTTTCCTAACCTACCGCGACCTAACTATTTCCCCGATATATCTTAGTTAAGACTATCAGCAGCCGCCACCCGACTGCTGATATTTATATTCGTTTTTGCTACTTACTACTTATTGCAATCTTCTAGTCCTGCTCTAGCAGAAACTTCCACGTTAGAAGCAAATGGAATATTCAGCCCAACAGAAACACGAACAGTTACATCATTACTAGTAGAGTTGCAAGATTTCAAAAAAGCATTGCTTGAAGCAACAGTACGCGCAACAACCTCACACGCATTATCCTCCATCCTTTGCAACGCAGAAGCACCGGATAAAGCAGCAGAAGTTGCAACAGCATAAGCTTGATGTTTAGCTCCGAGAACATTACATAAAATAGCAGAAAGCACTAGTATTGAGCAGACTGCGATCACTAGCATAATGCCAAGCATAGTGCCAGAACCGCAGTCGATGCCCTTACATCGCTTATGAATGAAATTTATTGAATGCTTCACAAAATTCTTGCGCCTACTCATACTAAAACCTGGCTTACATGACTTTCCACTAGAGGCGGCAAAATATGAAGAGGATCAGGAATAAGAGGACATTTAACAACAATATTCGCCATATTATTGCTACGACTTATTTTCACCGACGCTCCTTGACCTGCGACCGACTGCACGATACTTGCGGCAGCTTTATCGTCCTTATGAGTCACAAGATAATACGCAACTTGCGCAGCAGCATCATGACAATTCATAGTACATACAACTGCTCTACCTATGCCAATCAATACAAATAACAGTATTAATGCACAAGGTAAAACAATAGAAAATTCAGCAGTTACCGTCCCTCTGTCATAATCACTAATTTTGCGCAACAACCTTTTGCACACAATAACTTTCCGCATCATAAGCTCATTTCATCCGCTAAAGCATGCCGTTAGCCGATTTTCAATGCTTTTTTAACTAAATCTGTCAACGTTGTGCGAACCGTATCTGATTTCAAAATAGCAACTAGCAGTGCAGCAAAACCAGTGGCAGCAATAATAACTACTGCATATTCAGCTGTTACAGCTCCAGAATCCTTATTTTTAAGACCGTCAGCGTACAATTTTCTTTTTTGACACAAACATGACTCAATATTCACTAATTGTTCATTTACTTGAAGCATAGACACAGAGCATCGTGCAACAAGTTTTTGCATTATCCCAACCATCATCTTGTACCTTTCACTTCAAACTATCCGAAATTTTCGGATAGAAATATTATTACAACTTGTTTTGCGAATGAAAATAAAAAAATTGCATTGTGGATAAAAGCTAATTTATTTTTCTAGAAATTTATTTTTAAAAAGCTAGCGCATAAGCGACATAACTGTTGGCAAAATTCCTATGCATATAAAAGACGGCAAAAAACATAATCCAACAGGAAGCAGCAATCGCACAGACAACCTAGAACTTTCTTGTCTAGCAATATTGGCCATATTTCTCTCATAATGTTGAGCAAGTGCAGACAATACAGGAACTGGAGATGAACCATAACACCATGATTCTTTTAAAGATGTCATTAACCATCTAGCTAATATTTCTGAAGAATCTAAGTTTTTACGATTAGTAAATTTTGATTTATTTTCTAATTCAAAATTATCTTGTCTAGTATAAGTAGAAGACCATGCTTCATGCCACGTATCTCCTGCAAGTAAAGCATTGGAAACAGAGCAAAGCCACATGCCTTGACCGCAAGGAAACACTTGCCCAACAGCACTAAGAGCCCTAGTAATAGCAACACCACTACGAAGTGAAACAATAATCATATGTAAACCAAGAAGAGGATCTACATATGAAACTTTTGAATTACGCCATTCGTATTTAAATAGCATAATTTTACTGTTAAAGCGCATACGATTATCTAATGAATCGCACTCTAATTTCAAACTCACCCATTGCCAAACAATTACAACAAACAATGGAACAATAAACAAAAGCTGCTTTGTGGACTCCATAAATCATCCTTCCAGAGAAGCAGCATCCATTGCATGCTGAGATATTTGCAACATAGAACTAACCCACGCCAAACCCAATCCATAACATATTCCACCTATTGTTAATAAAATCCATCCATTTACTGTTGTAATTAACATCAAAATAGGGTGCCCACCTAGTAATTCACCAGCAAAAAGAGCCAAAATAGGTAGAGCAGTAAGTAATTTTATTGTTGCTTTTGGCATTGCAGCTACGTCAGCACGTAAATCTTCTGCACGCTTCTGAGCATGATATGACGCTGCCGTAGCTTCCACACATTCTGCCATAGCGCAACCAAGAGTATTACTCAATTCATATGAAGCCATAAGACTTTCAGAAACAGTATGCATATGTTTTTCAAGCTGACGACGTTGAGTCTTATTCATATTGCGCTTCTTTGGAAAACAACGTTCATAAAGCCATTTATAAATAATTTTTGTATTAACTGCATTACTGCAAATACATTGTTGAGACTTAGAGTCACTGTGAACAATCATTGCAAAAGTAGAACCAGAACGTAATGCAGCAATCATTCCAGCAAGAACTTCTTCAATATCCATTTTTACGCTCCAAGCAACACAATCGACTACTAATTATTTGAACTGTCAACACATATGCTGGTCATATTTTCGGGAAGATTCCAATAATTTGAAAACTTAACCCATGCAGGCAAAAATTTCATGACAATACTGCCGTCAATTCCACAAGATAATTGCAAAACGGGAACGCCGCACAGCAACGAAGCGCTAGAAGCGTATTGCAAAATACCGAGTTCTTTGATCATTCGACGCCCGTTAGAGGATCTCTCTACATGAATAACAACATCGAATGCTCCAGCAGCTAAAGCACATAAAGCTGCAGGCTCCAACCCAGCCAATAACCCTAATGCCATAAGACGAGCGGGAACTTTTTCTATTTCATCTGCATGAAGAGTTGTCATTCCACCCTTATGCCCGGAAGTAAACACTCTCAACAAATCAGCAATTTCTTCCCCACGACATTCACCAAGAATAATGCGATCCGGACGCATTCTCAATGTTGCTTTTACTAATTGAGATAAGCCAATTTCTCCTACACCTTCTACATTAGCTTCTCGCGCACTTAACGAAACATGATTTTGTGTCAACTCGCCAAGCTCTCTAATTTCTTCAACAGATACAATACGATCTTCGCAATCAGCAGCAGCCAACAAAGCCTTCATAAGTGTGGTTTTCCCAGATCCAGTACTTCCAGTGATCATTATATTTGCTCGCTTTTTAACTAGAACGCTTAGAATACAAGACAATTCTTTTGGAAACATGCCTTGATCACTCAAAGAAACAAGATCATAACGATTAATTGAAGGAAAACGAATTGACAATGCTGCTCCTTGAGATACAAGTGGCGCTAAAACAGCATGTATGCGAATGCCAGAAGTACTTGAAGCATCAGCAATAGGACACGCATCATCCAGTCTTTTGCCTAATTGTGCACAAAGCCATACAGCATATTCTCTTAACAAAGCAGGGTTGTTAAGCGGAACTCGAGTTGCGCGTTCCTTAAGACCTTGCCCACAATCTACCCACACACGACCAGACTCGCTTACAACCATGTCTGTGACTCTTACGTCATTGGCAAATTCCTGCAGAATTCCAAAATCGATATCACGAATATTATTTACGATCATATTTACCTCTTGAATATTTCGAACGACGATATTGCGAACGACGATATTTAGTTACAGCATTTTTTGTATTTGATATAACATCTCCAATAAGCCAATTATTTATGCATTGCATGGTTTCCTTCATTGAAGATGGCACATTTCGAATACCGTAGCCCCCTATAATGTCGGTGTGCATGCGAGCATCATGTTGCAATGAACCAAGAAATGTAGTTGATAGATATTCAGAAGCTTCATCGATACTTAAAACATAAGATTTTTGCGTTAAACCGCGAGGAGACAATCCCACAACAGCAAATTTGTTGAACTTTACGCCAGAATCACACAAAGTATCTAATTTTTGCAGCAACGCTCTAAACCTTGCCAAATCAAGCACAGATAGCTCAACAGCAGCAAGAGTTGCACTGTCAATAAATTGCGGAATATTACGGTAAGACTTCATAGCAGTCTCGCCAGAACCTATATCTACAATAACTACATCAACAGCATCAGCTAGACCTCTAATAGCAGCCTCTAAAACCCAAGGTTCAGGATATTTACCATGCCATGGAGAAAATGCTAAAACATCCACATTATCCCAATGCAATAGCTCATTGCGCAACACATAGCCATCGCATCTACCTAAGGGAGCATCAACTTCTTGCAACCTGCGACCTTCATCTGATTCCAAACCAAGCAGAACGTCTAAACCGCCATGAGTCAAATCAGCATCTACAAGAGCAACACTATGGCCTTGTTCACTTATATAGCGAGAAAGAATAGATAGAGAAGTGCTTAGCCCAATGCCATCTGCAGCAGACATTCCAACCAAAATATTTTTAGGCAATGGATCTAAAGAATCACGCGCAATAAGATTATCTTCTTCAGCATTATTAAACATACGAGATTTATGCTTAATAGAAATATCTTGCGAGCGTTCAGTATTTTGAAAACTCTCCACATCTTGAGAACTCTTAGGCAAAAGAGTCATCACAGTATGATCGTCAGCTATACATGGCGCAATTTTTACACCATTAGACACAGATTCGTATATAGATTTATCTGCAACTTGAGGAGGATAAACATAACGTTTAACATCTCTAAATGCGCCTACAGCTTCGCCATTGTTATAATTCTTATCAATCTGCTTAACGCCAATTGATTTATTGTTTACACTCATATTCATACTCATGCGCCTATTGAAACGCATATAGCAATGAGTTTTCAACAATATTCATGCAATGTGGTTAAAAGCTCAGGAAATATTAAGAATAAGCAAATATTGCACAAAAATTATCTATAAAAACATCTATTTTACAGAATTTACAGATGGCAATACTAAATCTTTATTAACTTTCATATAGCGTTCAAGTAACTCACCATAAATTGGCTTAGTTTTTAGAATATCTGAAATAAGCAATGCGATAAATGCAGAAGCTGCAACTGGGAGCGTATGAATCATAGTTCCAGACATTTCAACAGTAAGCAAAATCGAAGTGAGTGGAGCTTTTACAGATGCAGACAACGTACCAGCCATAACGCAAACTGCAAACACAGATACAAATTTTGTATCAATGCCAAATGCTGAAACGCTAGTAATCCAGCGCGCAGCAACACCACCTGCGAGCGCACCTACTGCAAGAATAGGCATAAAAATACCGCCAGGAGCACCACAGCCAAAACTTGTAGAAGTAAACAACATTTTTGCCACAAATAGCAAACAAAGCATTGCAAGACTTGCTTTTCCATATTCAGAAAGTCGCACTAAATTAGATCCGCCACCAAGAACTTCAGGCAGGAACAAGCCAACTGATATTGCAATTAAGCAAGCAATAGCAACAGGCATCCACTTTGGCAAATATCCGTATAATGTTTGCAAACCAAGTAACGAACGATTCATTATCGAGCCTACAAAACCTGCAAAAATACCAAGAGGAATAATCCAAATATGCAAGTTCATCGGCAAATCTGGAATCTGACCAAAATCAAGAACTGGACGCAATCCGAAACAAGTTTGCGAAACAAAATCAGCACATAAAGCAGCTGCAGCAGCTCCTATAAGAACAATTGAAGTTAAGCCGTGCTGAATCTCCTCCATAGCAAACATAACTCCAGAAAGTGGCGCAGAAAACGCAGCAGATAAGCCGGCTGCAGCTCCAGCAGTTACCACATAATGCTCTTTAATATCGTCACGCCTACCTTTACGGAAAATTCGAGACAACATCTGAGCACCACATGCACCTATTTGAATAGATGGACCTTCACGTCCAAGAGACAATCCAAATAAAGAACCAAGTAAACCGCCAACAAAACGCACTGGCAGAATCGTGTGCCATCGCATATTCAAACCGCGATTAACATACCCCACGACTTGAGGAATACCACTTCCAGAAGCCATACTTTCTTTACGACTCATCCAGCCAATAATTAGACCTGCAATTACAGCAAAAATTAAACATGGCAAAATCCACCATGCGTTATGCCGGATTTGTAAATACATCCAACGCGCAAAATCCGTACCGTATTCAATACCAAGCCTGTAAGAAGCTACTAATGAACCAGAAACAGCGCCGACAAATATCCCAGCTAATATTACTTTCCAACGAAGCTGGCAAAAAGTTTTTGATATTTGCTTTAACTTATTGCTTAAAAAGCTCAATGCATTCTTAAACTTCACTACAACTCGATTCTGCGCACAACACTTAACTTCTAAATACTAAATTACGTGCAGTAACAATATTTGCGAAACAATATACCCAACAGAAGCAGCAAAGAATGGAACAATAAGTTCTGCAAAAAGCAAGAACACTCCATCTTTTATGCGCTTTCTTTGAATAAGATCCACACCTTCAAAAATTGCAGTAGAAAACGTGGAAAATCCACCCAAAAATCCCAAAATCATCAAATAAGCAAAACGTACTCCACATATTGCAGCTGCAACCATGAAAACATTAGACACAACACCTATAGCAAATGAAGCAACGCAATTGATAAATAGCGTTGCAACTGGAACTTCGCTTTTATGAGCAGCTGAAATTTTTTTAGTCATTGCGCATCTTAAAACAGCACCTAAACCGCCAAAAAAGCAAGGCAAAATAAACATAATAAAAACGTATAAAGAATTCATCACTTCATCACCTTAGTATTAGCTTCTGCAACAGATCGACTTTGCTTTTTATTCATGCAATTCGCAATTCCTGCTCCAACCCAATTACCAACAAAAGCCATAAAAACGCCAAAAAGCAGCGAAAAAAGCATACCCAAAACAACAAGCGTCATGCGTGGAGCCATAAAAGACATTGCACTTTCAAACGCGAAAGTAGACATAGTCGACAATCCGCCACAAAAGCCTGTTCCTAGCGCATATTTATACAAAGTTTGCTTTTCTTGCGTTAAAGCTTTAACAGATATTGCAGTAACAAGAGCAAAAATAAAGCATGCAATCATATTTGACAAAAAAGTCCCTAAAGTAAGCTGGCCAAATATAAATGATTGTCCGTCTACTTGGTGAATCGTGTGCGCATAAGAAGAAATTACTGCGCGCACGAAAGCTCCACATGTACCACCAATAAAAACTAAAAAGTATAATCGACAATTATTTTTTTTATTTTTTCCGCTTATTTTACTCATTTTCACTCTTTTTGAAATTATCGTCATAAACCAAAACGACACTCCCAATCGAGAAGTGCCGTTTTGCTAAGTTGATCATAAAATAATAAACAATTTCAGTCAGTTAGTGAGTGAACACTAATGATATGATCACGCTGCGGACCAGTTCCAATAGCAGAAATACGGCAATGAGAAAGCTCTTCCAAACGCTTTACATAACTTTGCGTATTTTGAGGCAAATCTTCAAACTTATGGATTTGAGAAATATCCTCATTCCAGCCTGGAAGCATCTCGTATACTGGTTTCGCAGAAGCAAATAGTGATTGATCTACAGGCATTTCTTCCATACGCTGAACTGTTCCATCAGACAAAGCCACATCATAAGCCACGCAAACTGGGATTTCCTTCAAACCAGTCAAAACGTCAAGCTTAGTAAGAACAATATCCGTCAAACCATTTACGCGAGTTGCATAACGGCTTACTACAGAATCAAACCATCCACAACGACGAGGACGACCAGTTGTAACACCATATTCATGGCCTTGCTCACGCAACCAGTCACCCTGCTCATCCAAAAGTTCAGTTGGGAATGGACCTTCACCAACACGAGTAATATACGCTTTCGCTACTCCAATTACGCGCGTAATACGAGTAGGACCAACACCAGTACCCGTGCAAGCGCCACCAGCAGTAGGGTTTGAAGAAGTTACAAACGGATAAGTGCCATGATCGACGTCAAGCATTGTGGCTTGCCCACCTTCAAACAGCACAGTTTTGCCTTCATCCATTGCTTCATTCAATACTAATGAAGTATCAGCAACATATTTCTTCAAGCGTTTGCCAAGCTCCACAAGTTGAGCAGTAACTGCATCAATATCAATAGGATGTTGATTATAAAGTTTTATAAGCATTTGATTCTTTTGATGCAAACTTGCTTCAACTTTGTCGCGCAAGTGATCAGCATTAAATAAATCATGCACTCGAATACCAACACGATTAATTTTATCCGCGTAAGTAGGTCCAATACCACGACCAGTCGTGCCGATCTTGTGTTTACCAAGGAAACGCTCAGTTACTTTATCAATAACTCGATGATACGGAGTAATAACATGCGCGGCTTCGCTCACAAGCAAGCGCGAGCAATCTACACCGCGAGATTCCAAAGCGTCAATTTCTTCAAGCAATACCTCTGGGTCAACAACAACACCATTACCAATTACAGGCGTAACATTAGGGCTGATAATTCCGCTTGGAAGTAAATGTAATGCATAAGATTTATCGCCAACAACAACAGTGTGTCCGGCATTATTACCGCCATTAAAACGTGCGACAATATCAACCTTTGAACCAATTAAATCTGTTGCTTTGCCTTTACCTTCGTCACCCCATTGAGCTCCAATAAGCACAATACCAGGCATGCCGCACCTCCATTTTTGAGCTAACGCTGCTCAAATAAGCACAATTCTTACCTGTTAAGACTATCTCTATGCCACTACCGAATAAGAAAAAGAAATATATAAAATTAAAAAATTTACTATTTCAGTGCTTTACCAGCAGAACCTAACTGCACACAAGCTTCTACTACACGCTGAGCCATGGCTTTTTCGGCTTCACGACCCCAAGATCGAGGATCATATAACTTCTTTTCGCCAACTTCTCCGTCTATTTTAAGAACAGAGTCATAATTACTGAACATGTGACCAGCAATTGCACGAGTAAAAGCATATTGAGTGTCAGTATCTATATTCATTTTAATTACGCCGTAGCGCACAGCTTCAGCAATTTCTTGAGCAGTAGAACCAGATCCGCCATGAAATACCAGCAGGAACGGCTTTTTAGAAGCGCCAAAGGTGCGAGTATCACAAATATTTTGATAGTTCTGATATACAGTTTTTTGGATTTCTTGCAATAATTTAGGATGCAGTTTTACAACGCCAGGCTTATAGGCTCCATGAACGTTGCCAAAAGTAAACGCTGCCATATACCTGCCACGTTCACCCAAGCCAAGCTTATCTACAACACGCAAAGCATCTTCAGGCGTAGAATACAATCTCTCGTCAATATCAGCACGATGCCCGTCTTCTTCTCCGCCAACAGCACCAATCTCAATTTCAAGAATTGTGCGAGATTTTTGCGAAGCGTCAAGCAACTGTTCTGCAACGTCTAGATTATGTTGCAAAGGCACTGTTGAACCATCCCACATATGCGACTGGAATAACGGCTCTTCGCCTTTTTTGACTTGTTCTGTTTCATAAGAAATTAGTGGTTTAATCCAACCATCTAAATATCGCTCAGCACAATGATCTGTATGAAGCGCAATAGTAATATTAGGGTATTGAGCTGCCACTTCGTGCGCAAACTTTGCAAATGCTATTGAACCAACAACACGATTATTGAGAGATTGACCTGAAAAATAAGCAGAACCACCGACAGAAACTTGAATAATGCCATCAGATTCAGCTTGAGCGAACCCCTGCAAAGCTGCATTAAGAGTTTGCGTACTAGTAACATTGATAGCAGGGTATGCGTAGCCACCTCGACTTGCAGCATCAAGCATATGCGCATAACGTTCAACAGTTGCAATAGTCATACTTGTATTATCCGCCTTTATTACTCAGATAGCTATGCATATGCACAAAAACATTACATACTGGTATGCGAAAATCTATCTTCAAAATCTACAAACTGATTGTGATTCTATAGTTCAGCTCAATTAAAATAACAGAAACATCTAATCTCAAAACTGCATTTGCTGATGACGTTTTTTAGCCTCAGTAACAACAAACTCGTGATATTTCAACGCAATCGAAGAATCTAATCCGGCATTTTCCGCAATATTTAGCAAACTTTCTATTTGCTGCTGCTCTCTTTTAGAATCCTCAGGAGCAAATCCAGCTTCAGCCTTCAACTCACCAATTCGTTTCGTAGTTTTAAACCGCTCAGCAAGCAGCGCAATTATTGCATTATCAAAATTATCAACAGATTGACGCAACACAATAATCTCCTCGGCAGCAACTTTGCAACATGTCGTAAGAGATGTATCGCGCGCGTCAACCGTTGTTTCAGAAAAATCACACATATTATTTAATCGAAATATGTTTGCAGAACCATAGTTGTTTCTGTACTGACAGGGACTATGCGATGAATGGTATTAATAAGTTCTTCCAATTTGCTTGGCGTAGCAACACGCACTACCAGCATAAAACTTGGACTACCAGTAATCGAATAGCAAGCTTCAATACCAGAAATATCACGCAATTTGTTAGGTATTGTAGCTTCCTGCCCAAAATCAAGTGGCGTAACAGACACAAATGCACTTACAGGTAAACCACGACGCTCATAGTCAATTAACGCGCGATAACCGGTAATAACACCTTTACGCTCAAGCTTTTGCACTCGAGATTGAACCGCAGAAACAGACAAACCCGAAGCCTTAGCCAAACGAGTTAACGTCGCTCGGCCATCATGCTCGAGAATATCAACAATGATTGCATCAGTTGAATCCATAGCTATACTAGTTTCAGCTTTATGAGGATTTCCAGCCATACGTCCTCCATTCTCCAGTCGACGCTGAATTGAGAATCTAAAACGAATCTATGTAGCGCCACATTGCAGTCTCTTTTATGGTACAGTATTTTTTACAGAAAAAGAACAAATTTATTCAAAAAATAATAAAAAATACAAATTATTACGTTAAAAATAATTTTTTCTTTTAACATCAGCCGTAATAGTGTTGTACAATTCGCATAATAAGCGTATAAACGAAACCTATAACCTTTAAAGATTATTCTTATAAAATCAAAACCAACAATCAAAAAGGAGCACAGCATGGCAAAAGTAGCGAAACATGCAATTTCAATACCTCGTTCAGGTATTAGAGATGTATTTGACCGTGTAGAACAAATACCAGACGCTATTTCACTATGCCTAGGAGAACCAGGCGAAACTGCTTCCTCACACATTGTTGAAGCCGCGTGCAACTCATTACGAGAGGGAAAAACAAAATACACAGACGTTTTAGGCATACCAGAATTCCGCGAGGCAGCTGCAAATTATACGAATAGAGTAAAAGGTTTAAACTACAACGCAGACACAGAAATTCAAGCCGTTGACGGCGCTACTATTGGATTATATTTAGCTATTAAATCAGTAATAGATCCGGGAGATGAGGTTATTATTCCATCTCCATACTTCACATCATACGATGCAGAAGTGCTAATGTGCGAAGGAATTCCAGTAACTGTAGCCCTTAAGCCAGAACATGGAATGCATATTAATGCAGAAGAAATACGCAAAGCTATATCACCACGCACTAAAGCCATCATTATCAATTCTCCATGCAACCCAACCGGTGCAGTAACAACCGCAGAAGAACTCGAAAAAATTGCAAAATTATGCCAAGAATTTGATCTTTGGGTAATTTCTGACGAAGTCTACCATCCATTCGTATTCGCAAGCAATCCAGAAACTGAACCTTGCAGAAATGCTGTAGCACCATCTATTGCAGCAGCTGAAGGAATGCACGAACGAACCATTATTGTAGAAAGTTTATCGAAAACTTACGCCATGACAGGCTGGAGAATTGGATATATTCTTGCACCAAGTCAAGTTATTGAGCAAACCAGCAAAATTGCAGAAATGATGCATTCTTCTGTAAATTCTACCGCACAATATGGCGGCGTAGCTGCATTAACAGGTCCGCAAGATCACGTGCGCGAAATGAGAGAAGAATATCGCGCAAAACGTCAGCTTGTTATAGACGGATTGGCAAATTGCAATGCATTGCGTCTTATAGAGCCTCAAGGTGCATTCTACGTTTTTGTTGACGTTCGACCAACTGGTTTAAGTTCAGAAGAATTTAGCAAAAAACTTTTAGATGAAGAAAAAGTTGCTGTTGTACCAGGAGAAGCCTTTGGCGCAGAAGGAAGCGGATTCGTGCGACTATCTTACGCTGGAAGAGCAGAAGAACTTAAAGAAGGCGTAGCGCGCATAAGCAAATTTGCACTTGCGCAACAAGCTTTACATGCTGCATAAAATATTAGTTATTAATAAATATAAATATAAATAAAATTATTGCCCCTTGGTAGATAATCCAAAGGGCAATAATTTTAATTCCTTACGAAATAAGAACTACGCAATAGTCGTAGAAGAAGAATTATTCGTAGCAGTGCCAGTTTGTTGAGTTATAGCAGCTAAGAAATCACGGTTTGAAGCAGTTTTCTTCAATCGAGGAATCAAAGTCTGATACGCTTGCTCTGCCTCAAGACCACCAAAGAGACGGCGCAAACGATAAATAACTGGCAAATCTGCAGCTGGAGTAATTAACTCCTCGCGACGAGTTCCAGAAGCATTAATATCTACCGCTGGGAAGAGACGCTTATCAGCCAAATCTCTACTCAAGCGCAATTCCATATTTCCAGTGCCCTTAAACTCTTCGAAGATTACTTCATCCATCTTAGAGCCAGTTTCAACCAATGCAGAAGAAATAATCGTCAAAGAGCCGCCGTCTTCAATATTTCGAGCAGCACCGAAGAACTTCTTTGGTGGGTACAACGCTTGAGCATCAACACCACCGGAAAGAATACGACCAGAAGCAGGAGCTGCAATATTGTAAGCTCTAGCCAAACGAGTCATAGAATCAAGCAAAACCACAACATCCTGGCCAAGCTCAACCAAACGCTTAGCGCGCTCAATAGCAAGCTCAGCAACAGTAGTGTGATCTGTTGCAGGACGATCGAATGTAGAAGAAATCACTTCGCCTTGCACAGTACGTTCCATGTCGGTAACTTCTTCTGGGCGCTCATCTACAAGCACAACCATAAGATGCACTTCAGGATTATTTGTAGTAATTGCATTTGCAATATTCTGAAGAGTAATGGTTTTACCAGCCTTTGGTGGCGACACAATCAAACCGCGCTGGCCTTTACCAATTGGGGCAACTAAATCAATAACACGTCCCAACATGCGATTCGGAGTAGTTTCTTGCTTCAAACGCTCCTGCGGATATAACGGCGTCAACTTAGCAAATTGCGGTCGAGACTGAGCTTCTTCAACGCTCATTCCATTAATGCTATCGATTGTTTGCAAAGGAACAAACTTTTGGCGCTGATTTCGACGATCGCCTTCGCGAGGAGCACGAATGGAGCCTTGAACTGCATCACCCTTACGTAAGCCATATTTTTTAATTTGGCTCATTGAAACATAAACATCGTTAGGACCAGGCAAATAACCAGAAGTGCGCACGAATGCGTAAGATTCTAAGACATCAACAATTCCAGCTACTGGCACGAGCTCTTCCTGAGGCTCTTCACGACGAGGCTCGCGTAAATCATGCTCTTCGCGAGCATCGCGCGCATCACGTGCATCGCGATCAAGACGAACATTGCGATCGTTACGATCTTGACGTTCTCCACGCTCAGCACGACGTTCATCACGATCTTCACGTTCTACTCGATCCATGCGTTCTGAACGATTCTGCCGATCTGAATAATCTGAACGAGACTCATCGTAATCACGTGCACGACCGCGCATACGACGCTGGAAACGATCAGCACGATTTTGTTGTTCTTCTCTATCAAAGTCACGAGAAGCTACACGCTGACGACGCGGTTCACCCTCTGCATGAGAATCTTCACCAGGCAATGTTGCCAAAATTTGATCCAACTCATGCGAGTCCATACCATCTTCTCTACGATCGCGATTATCATTACGATCTTCTGAGGAACGACGACGCTGGAATGTATTATTACGATTCGCATCGCGTCGATAATTTTTATTCCCAAAATCTTCTTCGTCTCTATAGCGACGATCTGAAGTAGCATTGGGAACCAAAACTTCTAATGCTTCTAAATCACTATTGTCTTTCGATGATCCAGCATCTTCTATATCTGTACTAGTATCTGCAGTTTTATTAGGATTTACAACATCACGAGGAACACGAACACTTACACCTGCAGGCGCTTCTCCCCCATTACGAGCAGCCGTCAGTGTAGCCACCAACTCAGGCTTACGCATTGTAGATGTTCCGCGCAAACCCATCTGTTTTGCAAGATCTTTCAATTCTGAAAGCTTCATTTTTTCAAGATTCTGGCCTGTTGCCACAATTTTACCTTTCCTTAACTCACACGGAATAGAGCCCCGGCAAGTCTTTACATGGAAGATTACGGAAAAATCCGTCACGAACTCGCTGCCATTTCATAACAATTCATATGTACATAACAACGAACATTATGTATGCTACTACAGCTATACGACGCTGTACAACGCGACGCGCCATAGTATTTAGTATTTTTTATTACAATTTTTATAAAGCTTTTAAAGCGATATTAGAATAAACAAAAAGCGCCAATAATATGGGTAACACCCAGTATTATTGACGCTATATCGCTAAATTATTTGCGCTTTAAAATCAAACGCTCAAATTTATACGAGAATTAATTACTACTTCTTTTCGTGATACGACTTTTCAGTGTTAACAGACCACACGTTCTTCTTAGAAGTTTCTCCAGTTCGGATATCTTCTACAGCCTCAATAGCAGTTGCCATTGAATGATCTTGGTTATTATAACGATGCTGTCCATTGCGACCAACACAATACAAATTGCCGAAGCCATCAAGATAATCAATCAATTCAGGCATCTGAGCGTATGTGTCAAAGTAAGCAGGATATGCCTTTGGCACTCGCTCACGATGAGAATCAAGAACGTCTTCCTCACCATTGATAACCTGCATACGAGTCAACTCGTCAATAGCCATCTTACGAGCATCATCATCACTCATATTCCAGAAGTCGTCGCCTTCTTCGCAGAAGTACTCAAGACCGATCCAAACAGTGTTATCAACATCCTTAACGAGATATGGGCTCCAGTTGTTGAAGATTTGCAAACGTCCGACTTTATATCCAGGATCCTGCACGTAAATCCAGCAATCAGGAACAATAGGAGGATTACCAAGCGTTGGAATAGTGGTAGTATTACGCAGACGCACGCGCTTAACAAGCAAGCCTACAGTCACAAAATCGCGATAAGGCAAACCCTTGGCAACGCGTTGCATTTCTGCTGGAACTTCAGCCTTTTCGTCACCATCTGCACCCTGCTCAAGAGCAGCTACCAAATCCTTAATTGGCATAGAAGATATAAACTGGTCGGCGTGCAATTCTGAACGCTCTCCATTTGCATCTTCAACTACAACACTGGAAATCTTTCCGTCTGCTTGCTTAATAGCAACTACCTTTGCGTCTGTGCGCACAGTAGCACCGTTTTCGCGGCAACGGCGCTCAACTGTTTCCCATAACTGACCAGGACCAAGCTTTGGATACCAGAATTCCTCAATTAATGAGGTCTCTACTTCCTTCTTTTTGCCTTTTTTCTTAGGGAAAAGCTTGGAAAAAGCATTCTTCAACACTTCCACAATGCTCAAACCCTTAACGCGCTGAGCACCCCAATCGGCAGAAATCTGGCTTGGATGCCTACCCCAAAGCTTCTCTGTATAGCCCTCAAAGAACATGGAATAAAGTTTCTTGCCGAAACGATTAATGTAGAAATTCTCAAGATTAGTTTCTGGCAATTTGTGAATCATAGACCACAAATAGCTGAAGCCAACTTTCATTGTCAAAATAAAGCCCATAGAGCGCAAGGTTGCTGCAGAAAGAGAAATTGGATAATCAAAGAAATGATGATTCCAGAAAATACGAGAAACGCGATGACGCTTCAACATCACTTCATCTTCAACTTCAGGATCAGGTCCACCTGCTTCCAAATCGTGATGACGACCAAGCTTTTTATCATCATATGAAGGCGCACCCTGGAGAGGCAGCATTTCACGCCACCATTGCATAATACGGTCATCTTTTGAGAAGAAACGATGACCGCCGATGTCCATACGATTGCCGTTATACTTCACAGTACGCGAAATACCGCCAAATTCACGCGTGGCTTCGAGCACTGTTACGTCGTAGCGGCTAGATCCACCATCCTTAACGAGTTCCCAGGCTGCCGTCAACCCTGCCGGACCGCCACCAATAATTACCACAGATTCCTTTGGGGATTGTGTATCCGTCACTTGTCCTCCATCTTAATACATCAAATTTTTACGAAAACACTTTGCGTGCTAGGTAAGCAATTTCTATATATCCTTATTGAGCATACGCGCATCACGCGATAGATTCAGGAATGTCAATGTCTGTTTTCTGTACTTCTTCAACATTTACATCTTTAAAAGTTACTATTCGGACATTTTTAACAAAACGCGAAGGGCGGTAAACATCCCATACCCAAGCGTCTGTAAGTTGAACATCAAAATAAACATCCTGACCTGCTGAACGCACATTAAAATCGACTTTATTGGCTAAATAAAATCGTCGCTCTGTTTCTACGACATAAGTAAAAAGCTTAATAACATCACGGTATTCTTTATATAACGCAAGTTCTGCATCGGTTTCATAGTTGTCGAGATCTTCGGCGCTCATTACTTACCTTCCGTATTACGTTTGCGTCCACGACCTATAATGCGCCACCAAGCTTTTTTTGATGAACTTCCTTCAGAGACGTTTGCATTGTACGGCCATGCTTCATCAAGATTATCACGATGCACAGGTATAGCCACAGAATGTTCATGCGCGCTCAAAGCTTCGATTACACCAGGATTTTCTTCAATAACGTGTAGACCAAACGCATCCAGCGAACGAATGGCATCATATTCATCTACAAGAGTGTCCATTACAACAAAATCTTGATATTTTTGATTTTGAGCATCCCATAATGCGTCGCGCGCAGTGCCGGTTTTTACAAATCCAAGAGATTGATATACAGAAAGTGAGCGAGTATTAGTTGCCGGAACTCCTACCCAAATTCTATGCAACCCTAGACCAGTCGGCTCTGATGCAAAAGCATAAGTCATAACCCTAGGCATTGCGTCGCGCGAATAGCCTCTTCCTCGATAATTTTTGCCTAAAACAACTTGAATTCGAGCACTGCGAGACCATCCGTCAATATCTATAAGGAAAATCATGCCGATAATATCGCCGGAAGCGTTATTTGAATCATCCAAAACATCAGGAACAATCGCCCACGCAATAGTGTGACGCAACTGAACATCGCCAGCAAAACGACAAGATTCAGAAGGATTTTCGCCAATAAGACTATCTTTAGTCCATTGCATAGAGCTTTCAACCCACGAATGAACCATAGAACGCTCTGAATTAGCATCCTTTCCAGTAATAACTGCAGCACCATCAAATGCGCACAAATCATCCATTCTTTGAAAATCATCGCACGTAGCTGGACGAAGGTGCGCCATCTCTCCACGAATTTGAGGAATTACTATAGATTTTGGTAACTCGCGAGAGTTAATAACACCATCATTGGTTTGTTGCATAGTCACCTACTTGTATTGTGCCTTTGAAAATTAAGCCCTTCGCATAATTCTCACATCGCATAATATATGATAATCCAGAAGACGAAAAATGCCTCGCAATGTTGATAAATAGTAAATTCTGCGCACCTGCTACACAAACAAATCTGATTTGAGTATGCAGCAAGTACGCAGCACTTACTTTTGAATATTGATTACGCTTTTACGTTTATACATTAGCGTTATCAAATATTAAATTTTTCAGCCTTTACGGCACTTTTCAGCCTTTGATTTTTGCCATCACAATCTTAGTAACAGCCTTAGCATCAGCCTGACCTTTAGTTGCACGCATAACAGCACCAATAATTGCACCCATCGGCTTCATATTTCCAGCCTTAAGCTTTTCTGCAACTTCAGGATCAGCAGCAAGAGCAGCGTCAACAGCAGCTTCCAAAGCACCGTCATCGTTCATAACCTTAAATCCGTGCTTCTTAACAACTTCATCAGGCTTACCCTCGCCAGCCAAAACGCATGCAACAGTTTGCTTAGCGAGCTTATCGTTAAGATTGCCGTCTGCAATTAGCTTTTCAACTTCAGCCACATCTTGCGGAGTAATAGGCAATTCTTCCAAAGTCACGCCACGAGTGTTTGCTTCGCGAGCAAGCTCACCAAGCCACCACTTCTTAGCACCTGCCGCACTTGCGCCAGCCTTAACGGTTTCTTCAACCAAATCAAGAGCATCTGCGTTCAAAATATCGCGCATTTCAAGATCGCTAATACCCCATTCGCTTTGCAAACGGTTACGGCGCTCACGAGGCATTTCCGGCATTTGCGCCTTCATTCGCTCAATATGCTCTTTAGTGATGTGAAGCATAACCAAATCAGGATCTGGGAAGTAGCGATAATCGTCAGCATCCGACTTCACACGACCACCAGCAGTGGTCTGAGTTGCCTCATCCCAGTGACGAGTTTCCTGCAAAATCTCGCCGCCTTCGCTCAAAATAGCAGCCTGACGACGAATCTCATATTGCAGCGTCTTTTCAATACCGCGGAATGTGTTCACATTCTTAGTTTCTGAACGCGTACCAAATGGATCGGTTGGCTTGCGACGGAGCGAAACGTTCACGTCAGCACGCATATTGCCCTGCTCCATACGAGCGTGAGAGATGTTGAGAGCGCGAACAATATCGCGAATAGCACGCATATAAGCACCAGCAATTTCTGGAGCGCGGCTACCTGCACCTTCGATTGGCTTAGTTACAATCTCGATTAAAGGCACACCTGCACGATTGTAATCAACCAAAGAGTGATTTGCGCCTTCAATACGGCCGTCAGCGCCGCCAACGTGAGTATTCTTACCAGCATCATCCTCAATGTGAGCACGTTCAATCGGCACACGGAACACGGTGCCGTCTTCCAGCTCAACATCCAAGTAACCGTTGCCATTAGTAGGCTTATCGTACTGGGAGATCTGATAATCGCGAGGCATATCTGGGTAGAAGTAGTTCTTACGAGCGAACTGGCTCCACTCAGCAATTTCGCAATGTAAAGCCAAACCAAGCTTAATTGCATAATCAACTGCAGTCTTGTTTACAACTGGCAAAGAGCCTGGCAAACCAAGGCTTACAGGAGTTAGCTGAGTATTTGGCTCACCGCCAAAAGATACTTCTGCTGGGCAGAACAGCTTCGTACGAGTGCAAAGCTCAACGTGAGTTTCCAAACCGAATACTGGATCGAATTGCTCAACAGCATCGGCATATTTCATAAGTTTTTCAGCCATTAGATATCCTTCTTACTTAAGCTTTACTTCACTTTACTTAGCCAATGAATCGAGCCAACCAGCTTTAAGCGACTTCCAAATTGGACCGCCCCACTGCTCTTCGAGCGCTGCTTCCAACGCTGCTGCAGGCTTGTACATCTTTTCATCGTGGCATTGCGGAGCAATAATCTGAATGCCAACAGGCAAACCGTCGTCGCTTAAGCCAGCTGGGAGGCTCAAAGCAGGAACTCCAGCCATGTTTGCAGGAATTGTAGCAATATCGTTCATGTACATAGAAAGTGGATCATCCATCTTCTCGCCAAACTTAAATGCCGTTGTAGGGCTTGTTGGAGAAACAAGAACATCTACTTTCTTAAACGCTTCTTCAAAATCGCGAATAATAAGCGTACGAACTTTTTGTGCAGAGCCATACCAAGCATCGTAGTAGCCAGCGGAAAGTGCGTAAGTGCCGAGAATAATACGACGCTTTACTTCGTCGCCAAAGCCAGCTTCACGAGTTGCAGCCATCATATTTGCAGCAGTCTGAGGCTTGTCTGCTGGTGGCATGACGCGCAAACCGTAGCGCATACCGTCGTAGCGAGCCAAATTAGAGCTAACTTCTGAAGGCATAATAATGTAATAAGCAGCCAAAGAGTAAGGGAAGTGAGGGCAAGAAACTTCCGTAACCTCTGCGCCCATATCCTTAAGCAATTGCACAGCTTCATTAAAGCGTGCTTCAACGCCTGGCTGGAAGCCTTCACCGCTAAGCTCCTTAACTAAACCAACCTTCAAGCCCTTCAAATCACGGCGAGCGCCCTCACGAGCAGCTTGAGCCATTGGAGGAACAGGAGCTGGAATAGAAGTAGAATCGCGCCTATCGTTACCGCCGATAATTTCCTGCAAAAGCGCAGAATCAAGAACGGTACGAGAAACAGGTCCAATCTGGTCGAGAGAGCTTGCCATAGCGATTGCACCAAAACGGCTAACACCACCGTAAGTTGGCTTTGCGCCGACTGTACCAGTTAAAGCACCTGGCTGGCGAATAGAACCACCAGTATCTGTACCCAAAGCAATAGGAGCTTCGAATGCAGCAACAGCAGCTGCAGAGCCGCCGCCAGAACCGCCAGGGACACGCTCAGTATCCCAAGGATTGCAAGTAGTTTGATAAGCAGAATGTTCTGTAGAAGAACCTTGAGCAAACTCATCCAAATTAGTCTTGCCAAGAATTGGCATGCCAGCTGCTTTGAGCTTTTCAATAACAGTAGCATCGTAAGGTGGAACCCAGCCTTCGAGGATCTTCGATGCTGCAGTAGTAGGAATGCCCTTAGTGACAATCATGTCTTTAATGGCAATTGGCACACCAGCCAACTCAGGCAATCCTTCAGTCTCACCCTTAGCGTTCTTAGCATCAAAAGCATCTGCCTGCTCGAGAGCAATATCTGCAGAAACATGCAAAAATGCCTTAATTTCTGGCTCTGCAGATTCAATGACTGCCAAGTGAGCTTCAACAAGTTCACGGCTAGAAACTTCTTTAGCTTTTACAGCCTTTGCCATATCGGCAGCAGAAAGTTTTACCAAATCTTGAGTATTAGTCATGTTTTATTCCTCCCCCAAAATTCGAGGCGCTACAAACATGCCAGACTCACTTCTAGGAGCATCCGAAAGAGCTTCTTCTTGAGTCAAAGGTGTAGCAGGCTCATCTGGACGCAAATAAGCTTCCAAAGGCACTGGATTTGCAGTAGGTGGCACATCTTCGCCAGCAACTTCCTGCACTTTATTAATAGATTCTGCAATGACGTTTAATTCGCCTTGCAAGCGACTGATTTCTTCGTCGCTTAAAGCAATCTGGGACAAAACGCCCAAATGCTCAATTTCTTCGCGTGTGAATGTAGGCATAACCTCAACTATATGTGTGATACGTGACCTTCGTTAGTAGAAAAAAGCAATGTGGATAAAAGCTTTACGAGAGTTATTTGTTGATTATTTTTGTTTTATTGAGAAAGTACTACAAATTAATTTTTTAAGACTGAAGCAATTAAAAATTGCGCATGCGTAACACTAAATAATACTTGCACAAATATTTTGCATATATTTTCACAAAATTATCACGAATCAAAATACGTAAAATCCGTTCATTTTATCTGTCAACACGCCGAAACAACAAAACTGACGTAACCAAAAAGTGTTGGTATTTCAGCATTATTTAAACTTTTGTTTGAAACTTAAAAAAATTATTTTAAACAATTATCGCATAAATAAAAAGTGTGTAATAATCATGTGATGTGAGAAGCTGAAGCTGATGCACTGAAGCATATATATGCACTGAAGCACGTATTTTGCGGCATCTCACTGAAAAATAATTTGAAATAAAATCTAATAAAAATCGAAGGATACATATGAAGAGCACAAAGTTCTACCGTAATGCAGCAATGTTGTTGCTCGCGGGCGCGACTATTATTCCACAATGCTTAGCAGTTCCAGCAATGGCAGATTCTTCCACAAAGCCTTCTGCACCAGCTGCATCTTGCGCAGCTAGCAAGGACTCGCTGAACAACTACTTGTGGGATTTGCATTACGATAAAACAAATATTCTCGCACGTCACGGCGAAACAATTAACAATAAATTCTCCAGCGACAGCTTCAACAAGAACGGCGAATTCGTTGTTGTTGAGCATCAGAAGAAGAACATCACCAATACAACGTCAAACTTGTCGGTAACTTCGGCCAACAATGATCGCGTGTATCCTGGTGCATTATTCCGCGCTGACCAGAATTTGATGGATAACATGCCAAGCTTGATTTCAGCAAATCGCGCACCATTAACTTTGAGCATTGATTTGCCAGGCTTCCACGGCGGCGAGAGTGCTGTAACTGTGCAACATCCAACCAAGAGCTCCGTTACTTCAGCAGTTAACGGTTTAGTTTCTAAATGGAATGCACAATATGCAGCAAGCCATCATGTAGCAGCTCGTATGCAGTATGATTCCGCAAGCGCACAAAGCATGAACCAGCTCAAGGCTAAGTTTGGTGCTGATTTTGCAAAGATTGGCGTACCGCTGAAGATTGATTTCGATGCGGTACACAAGGGTGAGAAGCAGACTCAAATTGTGAACTTCAAGCAAACTTACTACACAGTAAGCGTCGACGCTCCAGATAGCCCAGCAGATTTCTTTGCTCCATGCACCACGCCAGAAAGCTTGAAGAACCGTGGCGTTGACAGCAAACGTCCACCAGTTTACGTGTCAAACGTAGCTTATGGTCGCTCAATGTACGTAAAGTTCGATACCACCAGCAAGAGCACTGATTTCCAGGCTGCAGTAGAAGCAGCAATTAAGGGCGTAGAAATCAAGCCAAACACCGAATTCCATCGCATTCTCCAGAATACTTCTGTTACTGCAGTGATTCTCGGCGGCAGCGCTAACGGTGCAGCAAAGGTTATTACCGGCAATATCGATACGCTAAAGGCTTTGATTCAGGAAGGTGCAAATTTGAGCACCTCTAGCCCAGCTGTTCCAATCGCTTACACTACTTCCTTCGTAAAAGATAACGAAGTAGCAACTCTCCAGAGCAACAGCGATTATGTTGAGACTAAGGTTTCTGCTTACCGTGACGGTTATTTGACCTTGGATCACCGTGGAGCTTATGTAGCTCGCTACTACGTCTACTGGGATGAGTACGGCACTGATATCGACGGAACTCCATACGTACGTTCTCGCGCTTGGGAAGGAAACGGCAAGTATCGTACCGCTCACTTCAGCACAACGATTCAGTTCAAGGGCAATGTGCGCAATCTTCGCATTAAGTTGGAAGAAAAGACCGGCTTAGTATGGGAACCATGGCGTACAGTGTACAACCGTACTGATTTGCCGTTGGTTCGCCAGCGCACAATCAAGAACTGGGGCACAACCTTGTGGCCTCGCGTTGCTGAAACTGTAAAGAATGACTGAACTCATATTGCAATTGAGCATAAATAAATAAAACTGAAAAATTAAGGACTTTATCTTATAGCCAGTTATGAGATGAAGTCCTTAATTTTTTACACAAATAGGATTTTTTTATTACATTTTTAGCAGTAGGATTTAGTTATGTTAGAGATACAAAATATATCTAAGTACTATAAAAAACAGCAAGTACTAAATAATATTTCTTTTGTAGCAGAAGATGGTAAAGTTACAGGTTTTGTTGGACCTAACGGTTCCGGAAAATCAACTGCACTATATTGCGCATTGGGACTCATAAAAGCCAATGGAGGTGAAGCATTATTCGACGGCGTCCCATACAAAAAACTTAATTCCCCAATAGAAACAGTCGGCACAGTATTAGATTTAAAAGCTAATTATAGAAATACTAGTGCTATAAAAAAGCTCACATTCGTCGCGAAGTATTGCAAAATTCCAAAAACGCGCGTATCAGAGATTATGGATATTGCCGGAATCAACTCTATACAAAATATGAAAATTAAAGAAATGTCAACCGGCATGCGCAAACGACTTGAGATTGCTGCAGCACTTCTCACAGATCCTCATAATCTTATTCTCGATAATCCATTCTATGGCTTAGACGTTGAAGGAGTTAGATGGATGCGCGATATCTGCAAATACTATGCAGAACGCGGTGGTGCGGTACTTATCAGCACTAATAACATTAGTGAGCTTTCTCTTATTGCAGACGATCTTGTTATTATTGCACATGGTAAAATTCTACAAAAAACAAGCGTGACAGATTTGCTTACTGCATATTCTCAGAACACTGTACGAGTTGTTACTCCTGAACCAGAAAAGCTATTTGACATTATGCAATCGCAGCATAGTGAATGCTCTATTATGCAAGTTGAGCACAAAAACGAAGACGTACAGGAAGGCGCAGCTTTCGTTATAAATAATGCAAATATTGCAGATTTGGCGCAATTCTTTAACGATAAACAATTACTTACATATCAGTTGAGTAAAGAATGTGTTTCACTCGAAGATGCGTATATGGCGGCAATAGGAGACAACGCAGCATATGTGTCCAAACCTCCATATGTTTATAACAATGTACAAAAATACCAAAATTCTACAGAAGCATATGCTCAGGAACACATCCCTAATAATGTCAACAATGAAACGACTCAGCTAAATTCAATACAACAATTAACGCAAGATGCGGCAGTAGATACTCAATTGTTAAATGAGCCTGAGCCACAATTGACTCCTGAACCTCAACTAACAACAGAGAATACAACTGTGGAGGCAGAAGTAGAGACAGCAGTAAAGGCAGAAGTAGAGACAGCAGTAAAGGAAGAAGTAAAGCCTCAGCTGGCGGAAGAACCTCAAGCAGTTGCAGAACCTAAGGCAGTTGAACCTCAGGCAACAATTGCGGTTGAAACGCATGTGACTACTGAGCCTGAAGCACAGGTATTTCCTGAGCTTGATACGCAGCAAATGACAGAGCATGAAACAAAGGTAGCGCCTGAGACTGCTGTGCAAGTAACACCTGAGCCACAACCCGAGCCACAACCTGAACCTGAACCTGAACCACAAGCCAAGCCTGAGCCTCAAGCCAAGCCTGAGACTGAACCACAACCTGCACCTGTGCTACACGCCAACGTAATAGAGGAAGCCTCTCAAACTGACTTGCCAGCTCAAAAGGCACAACCTATTCAACCGCAGCAGGAGACTCCACAATACTTACAAAATCAGTATGCTCAGCAGCCGTACGCACAGCAACCGTATGCTCAACAGCAATATGAGCAACAACCGTACGCTCAACAGCCACAACAAATACAATACGATCAGCAGTACGCTCAACAACCGTACGCTCAACAACCGTACGCACAGCAGCCGTACGCACAACAATCATACGCGCAACAAAATCAGTATGCACAACAACAATATGAGCAACCGCAACAAATCCAATACGGTCAGCCGTATGCACAACAGCCGTACGGACAACAGCCGTACGCGCAGCCACAATATTACAATCCGCAATACAGTCAGCAACCATACTATGAGCAGCAGTATGCGCAACAAGATCAGTATCCTGAACCACAGCATTGTGAACAGCAGTATGCGCAACCTCAGTATGCTAAGCCTACTACCGAGCTACCATTGCCTGATACTTCATATATTGGGCCAGAGTATGCTCATCCTCAATTTGCTAAAAAGAAACAAAACGATCAGGATTCTCAAGAAAATGCACAATGAGCTTAGTGCCAGAATTAGTGCCATCTATTATTGCTATGGTTGCTCGGGGCGTTATGCTATTTGCAGTGGGCGCTTTACTTCTAGCAAAAAGAATTAAAACTAGTATCGGCAAAAGTTGCAATAAATAAACCCCGCTCGTTTGCTCAGTAATGATTGCAATCGAACGGGGCTTATTTTTTATTTATACTTACTATGTTTAAATATCGCGATGCTTTTCAATAACGTAGCCAATTGCGTACATGACTACAGCCCAAGCGAGAACCACTAAACCGGACTGCCACCATTCGAAAGCAGTTGCGTCTGGCGGAAGTTGTTCGCCCGTTCCTAAGAATCGGCTCACAGCCTTGGCTGGCAAAAGCTGCATAAGTATTGAAGTCCACTTCGCGAAATTGCTCGTAATCATAATAATGCTAACAAAAGTAGGCAAAATCATCACGGCTCCAATAACGCACATAATTCCGCCAGCAGTTGACTTGCAAATCATGCCGAAACCGTACGCCATTGCTGCCACAACAACCATAATTACAGGTGAGCCAAGGAACAGAGTAAGAGGTAATTGCCATGTTCTACTTCCAGACAAGCCTGAGATATTCTCACCCATAAATGCTAATTCTGCAGCAACTAACGAAACTGCCATTGCAATAAGTTGCACAACAAAAACGTAGATTGTGATTGCAACAAACTTAGCAGTAAAGAACATACCCCTGCGTGGTACAGACGTAAGCGAAGCTTGAATTGAAGTTGTGGAATGCTCAGCTGTTATAGCAAGCACTGCAAAAATCGCAATAATAATCAAAGATATAGAGGCAAAACTAATAACTAAGTTGAAAATACCTTCTTGAGAAGAAATGAGGCTGCTTTTATCGCTCGGCCCCATGGTGACTACACCGCTTGATTTGCCAGCAGACGCACCATGTTTAGTAAAGTCAACTTTAGATATTGTTTTTTGCACAATCGCGATAATAAAGCTGAAAATTACAGGCAAAACAATGGCCAATGCCATACACCACCAGGTTGATGCAAGTCCACGCAACTTAACCATCTCAGATTTAAGCGAGTGCATAAATGTAAGACGTAGATGCTGAGCGTTCATGCTTCTGCCGGTTTTGTAAGAGTTGCTTGTTTCTTGATTAACAGATTGATCAACAGATTGATTAATTTGCTCACTCATTTTGCATTTCCTCCATCCGCATATTGCGTTCCAGTCGCAGCAGTAGCATTTGGCAATGCTTTTGTTACGTACTGCTCTTGGCCGTGCGTAAGAGCCAAATATGCTTCCTCAAGCGATGCATGCTCTTGATTTAGCTGGTAAACCATAATTTGATTATCTGCAATTTCGCGAGCAAGTTGATTAAGCTCACAACCTGTTACCTTAAAAAGTTCGCCCTCTTGAACATCTTGAGGTGTGCGATTATCAGACAAAATCTTACATTCCGGATGATTCTGAGTGAGCACAGACTTTAGTTTTTCGCCTTCAGGTGTCACTAAACGTATAGCATGCTGAGAATGTGCATTAACAAAATCTTGTACTGTTGTGCGCGCCAAAATTTCTCCGTGCGCAATAATCACAAGATTATCTGCAGTAAGCGCGACTTCGCTCATTAAGTGAGAACTAAGTAGTATTGCACGACCTTGGCTTGCATAATACTTGCATAATTCGCGAACCCACTTAACACCTTCCGGATCCAAACCATTAACCGGTTCGTCAAGTATGAGATTATGTGGATCTGCTAAAAGAGCCGCAGCAATGGAAAGACGCTGACCCATGCCAAGCGAGAATGAACCTGCCTTGCGATTTTTTACGCTAGTTAAACCAGTAATATCAATGACTTCATCGACACGTTTCTTTGATATTCCGTGAGTTAAAGCCAATGAATACAGGTGATTGTAAGCCGTTCGACCTCTGTGAGCAGACTTTGCATCAAGAACTGCGCCAACTTCCGTCATTGGGGATGCAATTTTTGCGTAAGGTTTGCCGTCAATAAGAGAAGTGCCACTATTTGCATGAATAAGATTTAACGCGCAACGCATGGTTGTAGATTTACCAGCGCCATTAGGTCCTAAAAAGCCCGTGACTTTACCGTCTTCGGCGACGAAAGAAACATCGTTAAGCGCTGTCTTTGCACCAAAACGCTTTGTAATATGTTGAAATTCTAACATAAATTAACAATATCACAAATAAAAAAAATAAACATCAAATGTAAGCGTTTATGAGTACAAGCTACTGCGTTTTAACTAATATTGCTGATGAGATTCTGCTGACAAAATTCTGCTACCGAAATTCTAATTAATATTTTATTAAGATTCAGCAATTTGGTGCTGCATGTTGCGCAATCCATGCGTGCATGGAAACAGCCGCAGCTGCTCCTGCGTTTAGCGAGCGAACAGAGCCAAATTGCGAAATATAAACAACGTCATCCGCCATTTCTAACGCTTTTTTAGAAAGACCCGGACCTTCTGCACCAAAAAGCATAAGGCAACGTTTAGGAAACTTGTAGTTTTCCATAGCAACAGCACCTGGAATAATATCGAGCGCTATAACGCGCGCGTTTTTAGCGTCGTGTTCCTTTATATTTGCGATTTTTTCAGCTTCTTTGTTGCCTTCTGCTTGTGCTTTAAGCAAAAGTTGATGCGCTTCTTCTGCTTCTCGTACTATATTTTCGCGCCAATTAGTTACTAGAGTTTCAATAGTTGGGCAGCACTCAACGTATTGGTAAAGCTCAGTCATTAACGAGCCTTTACGATTCCATTTATGAGGCCCTACAATATACACTTTTTTCGCTGTAAACGCATTTGCAGTGCGAACCATAGAGCCTATGTTGAAATCGTGAGTCCAATTTTCTACAGCTACTTCAAACTCGTGGCGTCCTTTAGAATCGAGATCCGCTTTTATAGCTTCTACTTTCCAGTATCGGTAGCGGTCTAGGACGTTGCGCTGGTCACCTTCGTCTAGTAATTCAGCGCTAAACCGCGCATCGTAATTTGGCGATTCTGGATTATCTGGACGAGGCTCACCTGGATGCTCTTCTTCCCACGGGCCAACTCCTATAGGTCGAAATTCTGGTTCATCGGAAGCTTTTGCAGCCAAAGTAATTGGATTCGGTTCGTGCATGTGTGAGTTTTGCTCCGTTTAATACTTTTGCTTAGTATTGGCAGCTAGTAATTACAACTAGTCTTGGCAGCCGTCAGTTGCGCAATCGCCTGTGCAACCTGACTTGCAATGACCGCCACAGCAATCGTCTTCGCAGCAAGGCTCAGTGCAACCGTCATGAGCGCAATCTCCCGTGCACTCTACTTTGCAATGGCCACCGCAGCAGTTATCTTCACAGCAAGGCTCAGTGCAACCGTCATGAGCGCAATCTCCCGTGCACTCTACTTTGCAATGGCCACCGCAGCAGTTATCTTCGCAGCAAGGCTCAGTGCAACCATCGTTAGCACAATCTCCCGTGCATTTAACCTCACAATGGCCGCCACAGCAATTGTCGTTGCAGCAATCTTCGTGATCTGCATCTGCACGTAATTCTTCTTCACCGAAAGCTTGAACAAATGCCATTTTAGTACTCTCCTCACTTATTGGATTTACTAATTGAAGATGCCTCATGCCTTGTTCGTCGGCGTCAACACCACCAATTAATGCAACTATAGCAAGAATTTGCGCGCCTTGCTGATGAACAATGCCAAAATCAAGACTTAATTCATTGCCGTGTCGTAAAGTAACAAGCGAAGAAGTTTGAACATACGATTTTTCAGAAAGCCAAGAGTCAAGTAACAATACTCGCTTGCCTTTAACTGACGGACCTTTTGTTGCAGGAAAAACAAAATCCATAACAAAGCCGTCGAGTGCAATTCCTTTACGTTCTGCAGCATGAATAAGCGCAAAAACCATCGGCACTGCAGCAGCAGTTAACGCACCAATAGCGTCAACATCGCGTTCTAACGAATACCCAGCTTTCTCAATTGCATCAAAAAGAACATCTCCAACCAGCTTAGAGCCGCGCTGAGCAAATGTAACAGAAAACAGTTCGCTAAATGGTTTCGCACTCATATCCGCACAAAGCATGCGCTTAAGTTCCGCGCGTTCCTCTTGTAATTCTGCCATTTTTGCACTCCTTAGCATTTAGAGCTGTCCAATTTTTGACGCTTTGATGTTTTTATGCTTAACGATCTTCTACTGATACTTCTGGAGCGCTCAGCTCTTTAACATCAGCTTTATCGGAATCTATAAGATCTATTGAAGCAATAACCTTACTTTGATCTAACTTCTGAAGTTTACGCGCTGTTACCAACACTCTAGACTCAAGTGAGGAAGCAAACTTATTGTAAGCTGCAACTGTTCTTGCCAAAGATACGCCAAGTTTTGAAGCATTTTCTCCAAGAACCGCAAAGCGATCGTACAATTCTCTAGATAAATCGAAAAGTTCTTTTGCATCATCTGTAAGACTTTGCTGCTGCCATGCGTACGCAACAGACTTAAGCACAGCCCACAAAGTAACTGGTGAAGTGAGTGCTACTTTTTGTGCAAAAGCATCATCCATAAGCGTTGGATCCGCTTCAAGAGCCGCCTGAAGCAATGCTTCGTTTGGAATAAATGCAACTACAAAGTCTGGTGCTGTTTCAAAAGCCTGCCAATACGCTTTAGCTCCTAATACTCTAACATGCTCTCGCAGAGCCTTAGCGTGCGCTTTTAGAAGCTCGCTCCTTCTAGCTAATTCTTCGTCACTTGCGTTATCTGGGATTTCACAAGCACGCTGATAATCCGCATACGGAACTTTTGCATCAACTGGAATTGTTTTGCCTCCTGGCAGATGCACAACCATATCTGGCCTCTGCTGTTCGCCATTTACTCCAGTTACAACAACCTGCGTATCAAAATCAACATGCTCAAGCAAGCCCGCAGATTCAACAATATTCTTTAGTTGAGCCTCGCCCCAAGCTCCGCGAACCTTATTATTTCGCAATGCTGCAGAAAGCGAACTTGTTTCGCGGTCAAGCCTTGTTTGCTGCTCACTTAAGCCTTTAAGCTGAGTGCTCAGCACACCCATTTCTTGTTTACGCCCTTCTTCAATCTGCGAAACTTTATTCTTCAATGCTTCGAGATTGTCTTTTACTGGAGCAAGCGCTTCCAAAACTTTACCTTGTTCTTTCAAAGTTTTTTCACGATTTAACCGTTCGCGTTCTTCTCGCTCTGCGCGCAATTGTTCTTCGCGATTCACTCGCAATTGCTCTGCTTGCTGCGCTTTAGCAAGTTCTGCTTCAACAAACTTTAATCGCTCAGCAAGCTGCTCTGCTTGCGTGCGATACCGTATAGCCTGATTACCATTTTCTTGAGCTTGAGCGCGCGCTTGTTCATACTGCGAGCGCAATTCGTTAAATTCGCGTTGGTTTACGCCATTAGCGCCTTGCGTTCCAGAGTTGTGCTTAACAATAGCCAGCACAACAATGGCGGTTATTACAACAGCAACCACCATCAAAACAAACATCACAATATTATCGAACATACGTTCTATTAAACACTATTGAGTTGACTTTTGAAACATAATTAAACACGTGCATTACCTAATACAAAATAGCGTGCTGTCTACTGGAAAATAATCCAATAAACAGCACGCTTTTTTATTTGACTACATTGAAGAATGCAGGAACTACGCAATCTTTAGGGTCACATGGTCGCTAGTATTCTCACAATCCGCAACTACGCGAGCGCCATCATGCACATCGCCAGAAAGCAGCAATCGAGCAAGCTGATCGCCAATTTCCGTTTGAACCAATCTACGCAACGGACGAGCACCATAAACTGGATCATAGCCATGCTCCGCAAGCCAAGCGCGAGCAGAACCGCTCACATCCAAGCTAATGCGGCGGTCGCTCAAGCGTGCAGCCACTTGACGAACTTGAATATCCACAATTCCACCAAGCTCTTCGCGGCTCAACGGATGGAACATAACAAGCTCATCCAAACGGTTGATGAACTCTGGCTTAAACTCAGCGTGAACAGCGTTCATAACAGCCTTACGTTTAGCAGCATCGTCCAAGCCCTCTTGCACAAGGAATTGCGAACCCAAGTTTGATGTCATAATCAAAATCGTATTCGTAAAATCAACCGTTCTACCCTGACCGTCAGTCAAACGACCATCGTCCAAAACCTGCAACAAAACGTCGAATACTTCTGGATGCGCCTTCTCAACTTCGTCAAAAAGCACTACAGAATACGGACGTCTACGCACAGCTTCAGTAAGCTGGCCGCCTTCCTCATAGCCAATGTAACCAGGAGCAGCACCGATTAGACGCGAAACGGAAGCCTTTTCCATGTACTCGCTCATATCAATGCGAACCATTGCACGCTCGTCGTCAAACAAAAAGTCGGCAAGAGCCTTAGCAAGCTCCGTCTTACCAACGCCAGTAGGACCCAAGAACAAGAAGGAACCAGTTGGGCGATTAGGGTCTGCAATTCCAGCACGACTTCTGCGCACAGCATCCGCTATAGCCTGGATTGCTTCGCTTTGGCCAACAACGCGCTTAGAAAGCTCCTTTTCCATGTTGAGCAGCTTCTCATTTTCGCCTTGCATCAAGCGACCAACAGGAATGCCCGTCCATTCGCTAACAACTCCTGCAATAGAATCAGCATCAACCTGGTCTGGAACCATTGGCTCTTTCGCTTCACTCTTAGCGTTAGAGGCCTCAGACTCCGCTTCTTCCAAAGCTTTTTGAATGCTTGGAATTTCGCCATACAAAATACGGCTTGCTTGTTCCAAGTTGCCTTCACGCGTGAATTTGTCGGCTTCTACGCGCTTAGCGTCGAGTTGCGCTCGCAAATCACCAACCTTGTTATGGCCAGCCTTTTCCGCATCCCAACGCGCTTTCAATCCAGTAAGCTTTTCGCGCGAGTTAGCTAATTCTTCCTGCAACTTTTCTAAGCGTTCGCGCGCAGCAGCATCTTCCGCTTTCTTTAATTGCATTTCTTCCATTTCAAGACGCGTAACTTTGCGCTGCAATTCGTCGATTTCTTCTGGCTGTGAATCAAGCTCCATGCGCAAGTGAGCTGCCGCTTCATCCACCAAATCAATCGCCTTATCTGGAAGTTGTCTGCCAGTAATATAGCGGTTTGAAAGCGTTGCTGCGGCTACGATTGCATCGTCACTAATCGTCACCTTGTGGTGTGCTTCGTAACGTTGCTTAAGTCCGCGCAAAATCGTCACCGTGTCTTCAACAGAAGGCTCGCCAACAAACACTTGCTGGAATCTGCGTTCAAGCGCCGAATCCTTTTCAATATGCTCGCGATACTCGTTAAGCGTAGTTGCACCAACCAAGCGCAGCTCACCGCGCGCAAGCATTGGTTTAAGCATATTGCCAGCATCCATTGAACCTTCTGCAGATCCTGCGCCAACAACAGTGTGAATTTCGTCAATAAACGTAATAATTTGACCGTCCGATTGCTGAATTTCCTTCAACACTGCCTTTAAGCGTTCCTCAAACTCGCCGCGATACTTCGAACCTGCAACCATCGAAGCCAAATCGAGGCTTATAAGACGCTTGTTTTGCAAAGTCGTAGGCACATCTCCTGCCACAATTCGCTGAGCCAATCCTTCTACAACTGCCGTTTTTCCAACGCCCGGCTCGCCAATTAGCACAGGATTGTTCTTCGTGCGGCGAGAAAGAATCTGAATCACGCGACGAATTTCCTGATCGCGCCCAATTACTGGGTCGAGCTTTCCTTCGCGAGCGCGCGCAGTCATATCAACAGAATACTTTTCGAGCGCTTTGTAGTTGCCTTCAGCATCCGGACTTGTCACTTTTGCGCCACCGCGCACAGTTGGCACAGCCTTACGCAACACGTCTGCGGAAACGTTGTGCTTTTTGAAAATATCCGCAACAGCGTTTGGTTCGCTAGCAACCATGCCAATAAGCATGTGTTCCGTAGAAACGTATTCGTCTCCCATTGCGCGCATTTCTTTTTCTGCCTGGCTTAAGGCAGCCAAAAGCTGACGACTTGCATCTGGCTTAGTTGTAGTTGAACCAGTAGATGAAGGCAATGCCACTAATGCATTACGAATTTCAGCACCGATTTGTTGCGCGTCCGCCCCCGCCTGAGCAATAAGCGCGCGAACGACGCCCTGCTCTTGGCGAAGTAAAGCATCCGCCAAATGCAGAGTGTCAACTTGCGCATTGCCAGCAGCCGCTGCACTTTGCACAGCGTCGCTTAATGCGTCTTGCGCTAAGGTTGTAAACTTTTGTTCCATATCTACCTCATTTCCACGAAAGCTCTAAAACACATTTCAGTTAAGTCAAATCGCTGCAACTTTTATTGCAATTTCAAGCTTTTTGACGATACTTTTGAGTTCTAACGAGCTTTCACTTTCATGTATCTGATACGTATAACAGATTTTCCTATAACTTTATTCCTAAAACTTGAGTGTACTAGACTCAAGTTTTGTTTTCAAGAACTTTCAATCGCAAATAATTTACACAAATAATTTAATTAAGTAGTAAGCAAAGTTTAGTTAAGTATCGAGCAATGCTTAATTAAGTAGCAAATATGTCGTAATCTTAAAAACATGATAATTGCACGTTTTTCGTATAATGAAGTTCCGCAATACGCTTTCGTCCAAAAAGACGAAACCGACGGTAAAGATTATTTAGTAGCCCTTGAAGGACATCCTTTAAGTCCGCAAGGAGTTAAGCCAACTGGTAAACGTTACGCGTTGGATGCGGATGGCGTGCGCTTGCTTGTGCCTGTAATTCCTTCAAAAGTTTACGGATTGGCAAAAAATTACGATACGCGTTCTGATGACGAGCGCGCTGCTTCTCCTGCATCCGAATCGCATACCGCCGCAGATATGGTGATTTTTACAAAGCCGAGCACTTCTGTAATTGGTCCGGACGATCCGATTGTGATTCCTGCTTGCTCAAACGACATGAATTTTGAACCAGAAGTGGCAGTTGTTATGGGCAAAATCGCCAAAAATGTGACTGCAGATACCGCAATGAATTACGTTTTTGGCTTTACTTGCGTAAATGACGTAACTTTGCGAGATTGCGCAGGTAGCGACCCAATGTGGACGCGCGCAAAGGGCTTCGACACTTCCTGCCCACTTGGACCTTGGATTGCAACCGAGCTAAATTGGCGCGATGCACATATTTCATTTACGCTTAATGGTGAAAATGTGCCAGAAGCCGACGGCACTACAGCTCGACTTATTCACAGTATTCCTGAGCAAATTGCTGCGATCTCAAGCTTCTCAACGCTTCTTCCAGGAGACGTGATTTTGACAGGAACTCCATACCCAGCTGGAACTTTACGCGCTGGTGACGAAGCTATCGTGCACGTAGATGGCATTGGTTCGCTGCGCAATGTGATTGTGCATGCGTAACTAAAATCATCAATTTGACTTAAAACTTTGACTTAAAACTACACGAATGCGCGTGGGCCAAAGATTGCCGAACCGATTCGAACCATTGTTGAACCTTCGGCAATCGCCCACGCAAAATCACCAGACATTCCCATCGAAAGCTCTAGTTTTGCAGAGTTTCCATCATAATCTTTCGCAAGTTGTTCACTCACACAATCTCTAATTCCTCGCAATTTTGCGAAACCGCTTCTCACTATTTTTTCATCATCCACGCGCGCTCCGAGCGTCATAAATCCGCGCAAATTAAGCGCAGGCAAGCTAGATACAGCGAGAGCTTCGTCAATCGCGCGTTCTGGCGCACACCCCGATTTTGTAGCTTCTCCCGAAACGTTCACTTCCAACATAACGTCTGTGCAAAGTCCCAAATTTTGCGTGCGTGTAGATATTTTTTGCGCAAGTTCAATGCCGTCAACCGACTGAATACCATTTGCAAGTGGTAAAACTTTATTTATTTTATTACTTTGCAGCTGACCGATTAAGTAGAGTGGAATTTCACCGTTTACACCAACGCTTAAACCTTCTCTAGCAGCTTCCGCGCGTAAAATTTCGGCTTTTGCAACGATTTCTTGTGGGCGATTTTCCCCAATTACTCGCACTCCTGCTCTGAGCGCTGCCATGATTTCGCCAACATCTCGCGTTTTAGTTGCGGCAAGTAGTGTAACCGACTCAGCTTTGCGACCATAATGCGATTCGGCTTGAGCAATGGCGTCTTGCACGCTGTGCACGCCGTCGGCAATTTGACGCGCACGAACACAATCAACCTCAGTATTCGCTAAATCTTTTTGCGTCATATATGCCATTTATGCCCCAATCTATCAATCTAAATACATAGTTTAGTCGAGGAAGGGCACGGATTTGTCGGCTAGGTTTGCGCGAACAGAATCCCACGGCGTGTCAAGGCTTTCAAACAACGCAAGCGCATCGGCAGCACTCATATCTACCGATTGATTTTGACCATGCTTTTTGTATCCCAGAAGATACATACAATAGCCAATCATGCGCTCGGCACTCCAGCCAGATTCTCGAAGCGCACCGACGTCTAGCGAGTGCTTACTTTTTGCAAGCCGCTCACCTTGAGCGTTATCAATTAGCGGCAAGTGCGCAAATTGCGGACGCACATAATGCGTACCGTGAGCCGCAAAAAATCCTGATTTTTCAAGCAGCTCACCAATCCAAATTTGAAGCGCCGCCGAACGAAGCAAATCGCGGCCGCGCACAATATCATTTACTCCCGAAAGCACGTCGTCAACAACAACCGCAAGCTGGTAAGAAAAAACGCCATCCGCTCGGCGAATCACCATATCCCCCAAATCACGATTAATGTTAAACGATTGCGCACCAAAAATCGCGTCTTCAAAATCAATATTTGCTTGCCTCGAATCAGCCGAGGGAACAGCAAGCCTTAAAGAATGTTGCTGATTATTTTGCAAACGCTTTTCGATTTGCGCCAAACCTTCCGCAGTTTTGCGAAGATTTCTGCACGTACCCGGGTAGCGTATAAAACCGTCGCCTTCTTGCGGAGCTGCAATCGCGCGAATATCGGAACGCGAGCAAAAGCAAGGGTAAATCAACGACTTTCCGTCGTCGTCTTGCAAAGATTCTAGCGCCTCAAGAGCTTCTTGGTAAATTGCGGTGCGTTCATGCTGATAAGTCGGCTCGCCGACCCAATCAAGCCCAGCCCACTTCAAATCGTCAATAACTCGCGCGCTAGCATCCTTTGGCATGCGCGCAATATCAAGATCTTCCAGACGTAAAAGCATGTGTCCGCCTTGCGATTTTGCAGAGAGCCACGCAGCCAACATTGCTACCATATTGCCAATATGCATACGCCCGGAAGGAGTAGGCGCAAAACGACCAATTGCAATAGTTGACTTCGAAAACATGATTTAGTCTTTCTTAATATCTTTAATTAATAAGCATAAACTTGCAAAACATAAGCTTACAAAATAAAAAGCGCGTAACGCATTCATACTAGCATTACGCGCTTCTTACAATCGCAACCAACCGCAATCAAGCACAGTTAAAAGCAATGTTTATGCAAATAACGACTTATACATAACCACACCCAAGATTGCGCCGGCAATAGGAGCAATAACTGGAATCCACGCTTCACCCCAGCGAGAAGATCCCTTGTGCGGAATTGGCAAAATTGCGTGAAGTAAACGCGGCATAAGATCACGAGCAGGATTCAAAGCAGGACCAGTTGGTCCGCCCATAGAAGTCACCAAACCCCAAACCACGAAGCCGACAACGATTGAAGCGCCAGCCAAATTCTTCTCACCCCATGGAGAGGTAAGGCAGCAAAGAGCAGCCAGAACAAGCACAAGTGTGCCGAAGAACTCGTTAAGGAAGTAGTTAAGCTTGTTGTTATACGCATCCGTAGTGCAGAAAGTGCCAAGAATTGCTTCTGGCTCCTCAGTTTCGTTGTAGTGTGGCAAATACGTTACGTACACAATAAGCTGACCAACCAGCGCACCTAAAAGCTGAGCTACAATATAAGGCACAACGTTAGCCCATGGGAACATGCCGTTTACAGCTTGCGCAATTGTCATAGCAGGATTGATATGCGCGTGGGAAATTCCGCCAAACATGAGCACTGGGAACATAACACCAAAACCGTAGCCCATAGCAATATTTAGCCAGCCAGCATGGTGCCCTTTAGTATTTTTTAATTCAACGTTTGCTACAGCACCGTTTCCGAAAATCATGAGAATAGCAGTGCCAATAAATTCTGCAGCCAACATTGCCATAAACGAATGTTGCATGGTCCTTCGATCCTTCTTACCTGTTTCAAACTCCACACACGTAATCACGCGCATAAATAACGACTCGTCACTTAACAATCGTCCAACAACTCGCAATTGCGATTAGCACAGCATGGAACACAATATATTCTCATTTTCAAAGAAGCTAAGAAAATGAATTCCAACATTTATTCTTTGATAGTTTCCCTTATACGCGCGACAGTCTGCGTAAATAGTAAAATCGCCCTCACATCAAAAGAGGCCCGCCACTTTGGCGAGCCTCTTATCTACAAAAACAATATCTGCGGTTTCATCTTCACAACATCCTCGTTGCAACGGTTAAAGTCTTAAATATCCCGTCCAACGTCCACGGATTTCATATCCATACACTTTTGTGGGTTACCGCTATCTCTTTTTTGTTTTTGTAATTATTATTATCATCGTTTTTTACCTAATAGTAAAGAGCAAATTAGCCTTTGTTAACATATTGTCACTACTGTTCAATTGCACACGAAAAATCGTAACTCTTGCGGCCTTCTGTGAACATGCAAAGGTTATCATGTTAAATTACGTTCGCATGAGACACACTCCGGCGTGTCGCAAGATATTTTTCGAGCGCGAAGCAAGCAAATAAAATCGACACTCATTCGCGCACTTCCCTTACAACGCATACAATTACAGAATATGGTACAAATTTTTGACGCTCCCTCAAAGGCGATTCTGCGCGGTCAAATTGCAGAGCATATCGCCGAAGATGAAAAGGCAGAAAAGCGTGAAGCTCGTGAGGGTGAGCTACCGTTGCCAAAAGATCGTTTCTTCGACCGAGAATTAAGCTGGTTGAAGTTCAATCGTCGCGTGCTTGAGTTGGCTCAGAATACAGATTTGCCACTTCTTGAACGCGCTAATTTTGCTGCTATATTTGCGTCAAATCTCGACGAATTCTTTATGGTTAGAGTTGCAGGATTAAAGCGCAGAATAGATTCTGGAATAGCAGTAACTGCAGCATCCGGCTTAAGCCCTCGCCAGCAGTTGCGCGCTATTAGTGAGGTAACTCACCGCCGTCAAGATGAGCACGCTCACTATGTTATTGAGCACATTCTTCCCGAGCTTGCCAAACAGCGCATTGTTTTGCTCAGCTGGGATAAGCTTACAGAATCAGAAAAAGCACGTTTGTCTGATTACTACAAAAAGCAAGTTTTCCCTGTTCTTACGCCTCTTGCAGTGGATCCTGCTCACCCATTCCCGTACATTTCCGGCAAGTCTATTAACTTGGCTGTTATCGTCGAAAATCCAAATTCTGGAAAGTCGCATTTTGCTCGTGTAAAGATTCCAGATAATTTGAATCGCCTTGTACCAGTTGACGATTTAACAGACGAGGAAGGTCGCGAAGAGCGTTACGGCTTCATTACTATGGAAAAGCTGATTGCAGCACACTTGGAATCGCTTTTCCCAGGCATGATTATTAAGGAAGCCCGCTCATTCCGAGTTACGCGTAACGAAGATATTGACGTTGAGGAAGATGACGCAGAAAACTTGCTCAACGCTATGGAGAAGGAACTTCTTCGCCGCCGCTTTGGACCGCCAATTCGTTTGGAAATTTCTAACGAGGCCAGCCCATTCCTTTCTCAGCTTCTTGCAAATCAGCTTCGCGTAAGCCCTGAGGAAGTATATCGCTTGCCTTCGCCGCTTGATATGACGGTACTGTTTGAATTGCAAGCGCTTGACCGCCCTGATTTGAAGTATCGTCCGTTCATTCCTACTACAAACCGTCAGATTGCGGAAGTTGAAACTAGCCACGCGCAAGATATTTTCGCTTCTATTCGCGAGCATGACATTTTGTTGCATCATCCTTACGATTCGTTCTCTACTTCTGTACAGGCATTCCTCGCGCAGGCTGCTGCGGATCCAAAAGTGCTTGCAATTAAGCAGACTTTGTATCGAACGTCTAGCAATTCGCCGATTATCGATGCTCTTGTTGACGCAGCTCACGCCGGCAAGCAGGTACTTGCGCTAGTTGAGATTAAGGCACGATTTGACGAGGACGCAAATATTGCTTGGGCTCGTAAGCTTGAGCGCGCAGGCGTTCACGTTGTGTACGGCATTGTTGGCTTGAAGACTCACTGCAAGCTTTCGCTCGTGGTCCGCCAAGAAGCAGAAGGGTTGCGCCGCTACTGCCACGTTGGTACAGGTAATTATAATTCTAAAACTGCTCGCCTTTACACAGATTTGGGATTGCTTACTTGCGATCCTGTAGTCGGTCAGGATTTGACTCGCTTGTTTAACCAGCTTTCTGGTTACGCGCCGAAGTCTAGTTTCCACCGCCTGCTTGTTGCCCCTCGTACAGTTCGCACAGGTATTATTGCGCGAATTCAGCGCGAGGAAGCTGCAGCTCTTGCTGGAAAGGAAGCTTGGATTAAGATTAAGGTCAATTCTGTGGTTGACGAGAAGACTATTGACGCTTTGTATCGTGCTTCGCAAGCTGGAGTAAAGATTGATATCGTTGAGCGCGGAATCTGCTCGCTTAAGCCTGGAATTGAGGGATTGAGCGAGAATATTCGCGTTCGATCTATTCTTGGTCGATTCCTTGAGCACAGCCGCATTTACGCTTTTGCTAACTCTTGCGGTCCGCAGATTGGCGACGGTCCTGCAAGCGGCCCAGAAGTGTGGATTGGTTCGGCTGATTTAATGCACCGCAATCTTGACCGCCGCGTTGAGACGCTGGTTCGTATCAGTGCGCCTGATCAGGTTGAAGCTTTAATCCAGTACATTGATTTGCAAATGGCTGATTCTACTGTTTCGTGGTGGATGGATGGTGACGGCACGTATACCTTGCATTCTCGCGATAAGGAAGGTCGTCCGCTCGTTGACAGCCAGGCTTACTTGATTCATACTCACACGCGTAAGCCTCGCGGCGCGAACTAATCGCAAGCAACTAAATAAACGATAAGTAAGAGCCAGATTCAGTAACATGTTTCTGGCTCTTTTTGTGTTTATTACCACTTCTAATCTGACTAAATCTCAAGCGTTCCAGCAATAGTCGAAATCTTCTACAGCACCATTTGCCAGTTTTAGGAAGTTTTTTAAGTAATTATTTGTCAGTTTTGGCAAATTTAAGGATTATAAAACAATTTGTTACTGTTATGACTGTGACAAAAGTAAAAGATTACGGCACAACTAAAAGTTGCGAAAGAAAACCGCTAAAATAGTGAATATGAGTGCAGTAACGACGCAATACGTTGAAGCAGCTGGCGGAATTATTTATCGCAAGCGCAATACTACAAACAGCTCAAATGCAAGTGGAGAGGCAAAAACAAGCAGCGACTCAATAAAGTCTAGCGACGATGATTTTGAGCTTTGCCTAGTCTACCGTCCTAAATATGACGATTGGAGCTGGCCAAAAGGAAAGAATGAGCCAAAAGAATCACATCGCCACACAGCAGTGCGCGAAGTTGGAGAAGAAACAGGATATTCAGTCACACTAGGTCCGCACATCGCCAAAATAGAGTATCCGCTTGAGCGCGAAGGCAAAAAATCTTCCAAGAACAGCTCATCAAATAGCAACCAAAATCGCAATTCTCAGCCGGAAGTAATAAAGCGAATCCACTACTGGATGATGCGCTTAATCGATAAGCCAACCGCAGCAAAGCGTCTTCCTGCTTTCGGACCAATTAAGCCTGCTAAACCCACTGAAATCGGCAATGTGTTATGGCTTACTCCTTCTCAAGCACGAAAAAAGCTTACGCACGATAGTGACCGCGAAGTGCTAGATGCTTTCTTAGAGAAGCTACACGAAGGTCAAGCAGAATATAGCACGTTGCTTTTAGTGCGTCACGGAAAAGCTGAGTCTCGAAAAACTTGGCAAGGAAGCGAAGCGACTCGACCAATCACGCCTCTAGGTGCTGCCGCTTCATACGCTTTAGGCCGCGAGCTTGCCTGCTACGCGCCGAATAAAATCATATCGTCTCCTTGGAAGCGTTGCTTAGAAACAGTTGCGGCTTTTGCGCATGACTCTTCGCTTTCTATCGAACAGGTTGCGGAACTTACAGAAGATTGTCACGAGAAAAAACCAAAATCTACATTGTCTGTGCTTATAAACGAAATACAAAATCTTGAGTGCAACACACAAAATACAAGCGAAACTAGCAATGTAAGCACAACCAACAATGCAACAGTCATATGCTTGCATCGCCCGGTTATCGGCACTTTCTTCGATTATTTGCGCGAAATAACAAAACCTAGAGCACACAAACGCATACTCAGCCAAAAATCTCCATACATGCCTACAGGAAGCGCAATAGTTTTGCACATAATTAATACCCCTAAAGGCGCTCGCATTATCGATATTGAAAAGGTTCTTCCAAGTGTCTACTAGTTTAAATTCACAATCGAGTTCTATTCATTCAAGCAGATCTGCTTTTATGCCAAGCCCCACAGGAGCCGCCCGTCCTAGCAGACCTGCACAAATGGATCCTGCGATGCTCGCGCAGATTGAAGGTGGCACAGATCCGCAGGTTGTAAACGAAATTAGCCACACTTCAGCCGCTGTTTTACTTAACCGCGTTCATAAAACGCAGTCGCCGGAAATCGTTGAGCGCGTGCTGAATTTGGTTGAGAATGAAGGCATTGAAGTTATTGCAGATTTGTGGAGTCACGCGGAGGCTGAGTCTCTTCCTGGAATGTTGTGGCGACTGTATTTATTGCGCATGTCGCTACGAAAACAGCGCGAAGCTTACGCTGAGTATTGGCGCTTTGGCGAGCCTGAAGCAACGAGCGCTTCAGCTATTACAGGAATTGACGAAGCTCCTACAGGAGAGGATATTGCACGACTTGCAGATTCTATTCTTTCCGGTGCTTTTACAGGCGATTTTGCTGTAGCGCTTTACCGATCTTCAGCTTTTACTTCGATTATTGCACGCGGAATGCGAGTTTACGCAGAAAAGTTAGACGAGCAGGAAAATAAAATACACACGCAGAAAATTGCAAAAGTTTTGCACGTATCCGCTAATATGCACGCACTCTCGTTATCTTTTGCTCATGGAGCGAAATTGTGGCGCGCAGGAAAGTTGGAATAAATTATTTTCGATTAAAATTGTGCGGCGCGTGAAAACAGAAAACAAGGTATACTCAAAATGATGCTGACTTGTGCTTAAGCCCCGGGCTCCATTTTTTGCCGCTGCGAGCGGCGTTTGCGCCGACAGGCGCTTTCGCAAGTCAGTATCGTTTCTGTTTTTGAATTTTAGATTTTAATTTTGTTAGATAAGTTTAAATAAAATATATTTTTACTCAACATTTGTTTATATTTCGCGCAAAAATAACGGCACGCCGCTAGCTTAACGTGCAATGCTTGCACTAATCTAGAAGGTATGGATCTTCATGTTTTACATCATCCGCTGGTGGACCACAAGCTCACCGTTTTGCGAGATAAGAATACACCTTCTAACATTTTCCGCGAGTTGGTTTCCGAATTGGTAACCCTCGAAGCATACGAAGCAACCCGCAATTTGGAAGTTAGCGATCGCGAGATTGAAACTCCTATTTGCAAGATGACTGGCAAGCATTTGAACCGCCCACGCCCAATGGTTGTGCCGGTTTTGCGCGCTGGTCTTGGCATGCTCGACGGCATGACTCGCCTTCTTCCAACCGCTGAGGTTGGATTCCTTGGCATGAAGCGCGACGAGCAGACGCTCGATATCATCACTTATGCCAACCGTTTACCAGAAGATTTAACTGGCCGTCAGTGCTTCCTTCTTGACCCAATGCTTGCCACTGGTGGCACTCTTATTGCTGCTACACACTATTTGGCTGAGCGCGGTGCTAAGGACGTTACTGCTATTAACATTTTGGCAGCTCCAGAAGGCTTGGAACGCCTGGAGAAGGAGATTGATCCTTCTATTGACTTTAAGGTTGTTGTTTGCGCTGTTGATGAGCATTTGAACGACAAAGCTTATATCGTTCCAGGTCTTGGCGACGCCGGCGATCGCTTGTATGGCTTGATTGACTAATATACTTACCAAATCAAGCGAAAGCTAGAATCAAAAACTACAAAAAGCCTGCTGATTTTGCAACACTTTGCAAGTTCAGCAGGCTTTTGTGTTTAGCGTTGACAAATTTTGCGCAGATAAATCTCTTTACCGCGGACGAGTTACGGCCACTTCGCGAGCGCGATCGGCTAATTCGTCTAATTTAGCAAGCTCTGCAATTTGAGAATCAGTCTGCTTTGGCGAAAATTCGCCGTAACGATTTTGCGCAGCAGTACGGATTAAAAAGTCAGCCAGACGCGGATTCTTCGGCAAAACTGAGCCGTGCATATACGTTCCAATGACATTGTATTTGCGCGCTCCTTCCGTGTGATCCTTGCCATTATTACCGCAATTTTCTCCATCAACCGAGCCAAGTGGCTGCGTTCCATCTTCCAAACTTGTGCGCCCAGAATGGTTCTCGTAGCCAACAATATCGCCAAAATCGTCGCTATGTTCCACAAGATTTCCAATCATGCGCACATCTTGACCAACCGTATGCTCGCCAAGTATTCCAATTCCTTTAAGCTTTTGACCCTCAACGGTTTCAAAATACTCTCCAAAAAGCTGGTAAAGTCCGCAAATCATAAGCATTGGAACGCCATCTTTTGCAAGCTCACGAATCGCGCCCGCGCGCGCAAATAAATCTTCAGTAACTCTGCTTTGCCCATGATCTTGACCACCGCCGCCAAGAATCATATCCACGCGCTCTGGCCATAAATCGCCAACATTGTACTCGTGAAGCACTGGCTTATAACCGTACAATTCCGCTCGGCGCATAATCGTAAGCACATTGCCGTAGTCGCCGTAAATATTCATGTCTTTCGGATATAGCGACACAATATGTAGCACGCGATTTTCGTTTTCAAAAGTAGCATTTGCTTTACTAATATCACTGGAACCATTCATGACAATTACTTCCCAACTCCAACGTCTTTAACTTCCGCAAGTTGCGCTAAAGCCGCGCGCACGCGAAGCATGGCAGTATATGTGCAATATATGCGTTTAGCATTTTTAGCGTTGCCACTAAAATCGCCGTTTACAAAAGCTTTAGCATCTTCTTCCAAATCCGTATTCACATTGCGAGCCGAGACTTTATCGTATTGCAGACGCAAAGCCATATCCCATGCGCGAGTACCAGAAACGCACTCAACTCCAGTGCCGCTAAAGCTTGCAAAATCAACGTCCCACAGCCAGCTCATGTCTCTACCGTCCGCATATTCGTCACAAATTGCAATCATAGTATCGTGATTTTGCGGATGATCCGAAGCGATTGCAAGCCTAAAACCAATAGGATTCTTCACTAAAACAAGCTCAACAGGAGCACCATTAACTTCAATTACTTCGCCTCTACCAAAAGCAGGAGTTACGTGCGAAATCGCTTCCATAAGCGCATCGTCATCAAATTTTTGCAGCGCAGAATTTTGTTTTGCAGCGTCCGCCAAGATAGCGCGAACTACTGTTGCTGCAGCAGCAGCGTTGAAAATATTGTAAGCACCGTCAAGTTTTACAGATGTGGTTTTACGCTTGCCATCAAGTATAAACTCAGCCTCATGGTCTCCAACTTTTGAAAGCACAACGTCTGCTTTAGGAAGATTGTTAGCCTTGCTTTCTGCAGCATCTTCGCAATTTTCGCTTTTTTCGGAACTATTGTGCAAATCATCATCCGTCGGGAACATGCTTTTTACAGCGTCATCCAAACCAAAATACCGCACACAAGTCCCGGAAGGAACAACTTTTGCAAGCGCGCAAATACGTGGATCCTCACGGTTTAGCACTACCGTTCCTTCGGTTGCTTCAGCCACGTTGCTTAATAGTTTTGCAGTTGTGTCAATTTCGCCGAATCGGTCAAGCTGATCTCGCATAACGTTTAGCAATAAAGAGTAGCGAGGCTTGATTTGATTTACAAAATGCACTGCGTACGCTTCGTCGAGCTCTAAAACTGCAATATCCGCATTTAGTTTTGTGCCAAAAGCAGGCATTGTTTTTGCAAGGGCTGCCACTACTCCTCTAGTAAAGTTTGAACCGGTTGGATTAGTAAATACGTTAAGTCCTGCGTCGCGCAGCATAGAAGTTACCATACGCGTTGTGGTAGTTTTGCCATTGGTGCCAGAAATCAACACTATTCCGTACGGCAATGCGGCAAGAGTGCGCGCTAAAAAGCCAGAATCGAGGCTCTCAATAACTTTCCCAGGCAATGCGCTTCCGCCATGGTGAAGCACCCTAGAAAGAGCGCAAACAAGCTTTCCTACAGCAGGCATGGCAAAACTGTACCAATGCTTATGCAAATTTTGGCGCAACTTTTTATGCGATTCATGGTCGCGGCTTGACATACTAAATCACACCCCTTATTGCTGGTAGTCTTGCGGCATATCCATGAACTTGGAAGTTGCACCCAAGAAGGCAAGATTAAACGTGTCAGTAGGGCCGTTACGATGCTTTGCCATAATAATATCTGCTTCGCCTGGGCGATCTTCCTTATTGTAAAAATCAGGGCGATGCACTAGGAACACAACGTCAGCATCCTGCTCAATAGAACCAGATTCGCGCAAATCTGAAAGCTGTGGTTTCTTGTCGTTTCGCATTTCCGGTCCACGATTAAGCTGGCTCAAAGCCACAACTGGCACTTCAAGCTCTTTAGCAAGAAGCTTCAGCGCACGCGAGAATTCCGAAACTTCCTGCTGACGACTTTCCACACGCTTGCCAGAACTCATCAGCTGAAGGTAATCGATAACTACTAGCTTCAAATCATTTGTTTGCTTCAAACGGCGGCATTTTGCGCGAATCTCCATCAAGCTCATATTTGGACTGTCATCAATAAAAAGCGGGGCGTTTTGCATTTTTGTCCAAAAAGTATTAAGAGTATTCCAACGATCTGGAGTAATATCTTCCGCTCTTCGCATAGCAGCGAGCGGAATATTAGTTTCTGCAGCAATAATGCGCTGAGCTAATTCCACTTTGCTCATTTCTAGAGAGAACACAATAGACGTCATATTGTGGTGTAGTGCTGCTGAGCGCGCAAAATCAATGCCAAGTGTTGACTTACCCATAGCCGGACGACCAGCAACAACAATCATTTGACCAGGCTGCAAACCCTGCGTAACTTCGTCAATATCTCTAAATCCAGTCGGCACACCTTGTTCAAGTTCATGATTTTGCATTTTATCTAACTGATCAAGTGTATTTTGCAAAACTGGACCAATAGCAACGTAATCTTGACGCACTTTACCGGCGCTCATTTCATACACTTCTGATTGCGCAAGATTTACAATATCTTCTGCTTGCGCTCCGGAAGCAGAATAGCCCATTTGTGCAATTTTTGTGCCAGCAGTAATAACGTTACGAAGAACAGCATTTTGATGCACAATATCTGCGTAGTACATTGCGTTTGCGGCTGTTGGCACAGAAGCTACTAGGCTGTGCAAATAGTCAGCTCCGCCAACTTTATCGAGATTTCCATCTTTCATTAATTCGTTAGCTACAAGCACAATGTCAACAGGCTGTGAGCCAGCGAAAAGCGTAAGAATAGCATCGTAAATTGTTTGGTGCTGCGGTAAATAAAAATCTGATGTTTCAAGTAATTGAGACACTTCGCCAATAGCATCTTTGCTCATGAGCATTCCGCCAAGCACAGCCATTTCTGCATCAGCATCGTGAGGAGGCACACGATCAAACAACGTAGCACCTACTTCGGCACCACGATTTGCAACGCCAGAACCATATGCAGAGGCGTCACCATTGCCACCACGATTGCTACCTGCGCGGATAACATTGCCTTTAGTAGATTGCCACATATCATTATCTGCCATAAAAACGAGTATAAACGCGCGCACGTATTATGAAAAAACGTAAATGTATTAACACAAAACTTTATTTACATTTTTAGCGCAGAATCCATCCACGTATCATTTCTTATGCGCAAACTATTGCCTATTGCACGTCCCCCAATATAAACAGCATTTAAAACAACCCATAAAGTAATAGTTCTTACCACGTCATTAGCATCAACGACGACATCAAAAACGCTTGTGAGCGCCAAAAATGTTAAATACACGGCAGCCATTACTGAGCAAGCTTTTGCTAAGTAACGGTGATCGCCTGCGCCAATTAATACGCCATCTAGTGCCCACATCCATCCAGCAAGAGGCAAGAACAATCCTAATATTGTCATACCTACAGAAATTAAAAACTGAATATCTGTATGCTGACTAAATAGTGGCGCGCAACTCCAACCCACGAAAATCATGAATAAACCGACTCCTACGCTGCTTACAGCTCCCACTTGAGCACAAATACGCGTAATCATTCCTGCGCGCTTACGACAGCCTGCACCTAGCGCTGCAGCAACAATAGTCTGCGCAGCAATACCAATTGCATCTAAAATATTCATAACAAAATTCCAGCAAGAATTAGCAACCTGATACGCAGCGAGAGTATTGGTACCGAGATGAGTCGCAGTAACAACCGTAGCTACCATGCACACACGCAATGCAAGTGTACGAACAAACAAAGGCATACCAGTTCCAGCAGAATGTAGAATATGCTGGAAATGCGGTTTGAGACGCGCACCACTTTGAGTAGCCCAAATAATTGCAGGAATAGTGAGAACAAGTCCCATATACCATTGCGCAATCATTGTTGCAATACCAGAGCCAGCAATTCCCATGTTGAGACCAAATACTGCGATTATATCGAGAACTGTATTTAGAACAGCTCCACTTACAGCAGCAAATAATGTTATGCGCACGTTGCAAAGACCGCGAAATATGCCATTTGCTGCATATACGAGTAGCATCGCAGGCAATCCAGGCATAACCATTTGTGTATACACAATAGCATTTTGCAACGTAGAGCCACGCGCGCCTATTGCGTAGCATAACGGTTCAGCGGCAAAAATAAGTATGACTGTAAGAATTATGCCAAGCAATAATGCAAGCCACAATCCATCCATGCCAATGCTAAAACCTTCTCGACGCTTACCTGCGCCTAAAAGACGCGCAACCTGTGAAGTTGTGTTGTAAGCCAAAAATAAGCAAAGACCTGTAGTAGTAAGAAGTACCGTTGATCCGATAGAAAGACCTGCTAGAGCACTTTTGCCAATATGGCCAATAATAGCAGTGTCAATAAGTACAAATGCTGGCTCAGATATGAGCTGTCCAAAAGTTGGTACGGCTAGTAGCCAAATATTGCGTAATACGTCTTTTTTGTTCTGGTTGTCCAACTTTTGATTTGTCATAATGCTTCATTCTACCGCTACTTTGTCACGCTTGTATAAAAGAAGATTGCAATTGCTAACAATTTTATGCAAAAACAATTGCAAGTGCAGTAACACAAATATGCGTAAATCGCAAATAAAAATATTATTTTAAAAAGTTATCCGCAGGATATCCACAATGTTATCCCCACTATGTGGATAAATTTGTGTGATATCCACGTAGACACGCCTAAAATGTGGATAACTTGTCTTTTTTATCCACATCAAGCAATTCGTGCGTGTCATATGAATAACTTATTCACTAAAAATAAGTTATTCATTAAAAAACTTGATTTTAAATTAGCAAAAATAACAAAACCGCATATCTTAGATAAGACATGCGGTTTATATCAAAATAACTAGAACTTGTTGCTAAACAATAGCGCTTACGCACATACGTCTATTCTTTAGCACTATTATTTCGTTTTCCTGTTTTCTTATTATTCTGCGCTGATTTATCTTTTTCTACAGTTTCAGACTCTTCTTCAGAAGAAGACTCTTTCTGCTCAACTTCAGATTTAGTATCATCAACCTCAGAATCGCCTTGCTCAGGATTTGCCTCAGATTGATCAACCATAAAATCAGATTGTTCAACCTCGTTTTCACTCATATCAATATCAACAGAAGTAAGAACAGCCATTTGAGTTTTATTTGCATCATCATCTGCAACAGCAACTACAGCGCCATCATGACTTTGTGCAATAGAAGAAAAATCGTAAGCACGCTCTCCTTGATCAGCTAAATCAACGCCCTTACGTTCCTTAGCTTCCGAGATTCGCCATCCAAAAAGCTTTTCAAGAACAAAAGCTAGCACTGCAGTTACAGCACCTGCATAAAGCACCGTAATCCCAATCAAGCACAGTTGTGCAACTAACTGATGCCAATCACCAACAGCGAGTAATCCAGAGCCATCAGCAAATAAGCCTACTGCAAGCACACCAATAAGCGCAGCAACACCATTCACGCTAACTACATGCAAGGCACCATCGTAGCGCACAAAAGTACGAGAGTGAGTCACTAGAGAAGTAATAACACCAGAAAGAACACCCAAAACTAAAGCCCACAATGGAGCAATAACATCCGCGGCTGCAGCACTTGCAGCTAATCCAGCCATAACACCAGACGCAGCTCCCAAAGCAGTAAAGCATCCAGAGTGTAAACGTTCAGTCACACCCCAGGCAAGCATTGAAGCAGAAGCAGTTATTGTGGAACTCACCCAAGCATAACCTGCAACTCCAGGAACGCCTGCAGAAGAACCAATCATTAACCCAAGCCAACCGAACCAAATCAAGAAAACGCCAAGCATAACGAAAGGAACATTATGCGGTTGGCGAGCAGCAACACCATTTTCAACTGCTGACTGCGTTGCAGTGGATTCTGCAGCAACTTCAGTTACTGTAGCAACTGGAGAGACAACAGTCTCACTAGCGGCATTTTTAGCATGCTCAACATCAGCCCACAATGCGCGCGATAAACGACTTTTAGGATTACGCGAATTAGTAGCTCCAGAATTAGCGTTGCCACTCGTATGCGCAACATTCTTAATATGCAAAACAAAACGCTTAAGAGGGAAGTGAGCATGTCCGCCAATGATCATAACAATCGCAAAAGCCGAAACAGCCGCAGCAATATGCAATATAGAGCCACCCGCGAAGTCATGCACTGAAATACCTAACGCCTGTGAAATAGCACCATTAGGCGAAAGCAATCCACCACCGCACACCATATGCGCTAACGGAGCGAATACTAAAGTAATCCACACAGCTACGAAAATAAGCCAAATAGCGTAACGCACTCGACCGGCTAGAGCTCCAGTAATAAGCGCTACTGCAACAACAGCACATGCTAAGCGAAAAGCTGCAGGAATGCCGCCAGATAATCCGGAATTTGCGTCCATAGACGTAAACACACCATGATCTGCCACCATCGAATCACGGAATAGCAAACCACTCAATGGATCACCTATAACACCACCAGCCATATCTTTGCCAGCAAAAGCTAACGACCATCCCCACAGCGTCCAAACCAGTGTAGTTACAGCAATAGCGCCAGCTGAAAGCATCATCATATTCACCATGGAAGTAGCGCGTTCACGGCCTCCATAGAACAGGGCAATACCCGGCGTAATAATAAACACCAACGCGCCAGCCAACAATGCCCATTGCGGATCCATTGTGGTCATTTTTCACCTCAATTATTTGAAACAGCGCAACAATAACATCATTGCAGCTTAAGTATTACTTTATATAACTATTGTACCGAGAAACTCTTATAGCCAAAACTCATAAAGACTTTAGCGGAAGATTAACAACTACCACTCATGCAGCTACATCAATGCTCAGCATTAAGCGAGCAGACCGTCTACGAAGCTTTGAGCATCAAACGGGACCAAATCATCTGGTCCTTCGCCAAGACCTACTAGCTTAACCGGCACACCAAGTTCACGCTGTACAGCTATAACAATTCCACCTTTAGCGGAACCATCAAGCTTAGTAAGGACTACGCCCGTAATGCCAATAGCTTCAGCAAATACTTTTGCTTGAGACATGCCATTTTGACCAGTAGTAGCATCCAATACCAGCAATACTTCATCAACAGGCATAGTTTTTTCTATAACCCTACGAATTTTGCCAAGCTCTTCCATTAAATTTGCTTTATTCTGCAAACGACCAGCAGTATCTACAATCAATAAATCAGTTTGTTCTTCTTTTGCCTTATTCGCAGCAATAAAAGCAACAGAAGCAGGATCAGCACCATCTTTATCTGCACGAACAACTGGCACGCTTACTGCAGACGCCCAAGTTTCAAGTTGATCAGCTGCAGCCGCACGAAAAGTATCTGCTGCAGCAAACATTACTGAACGTTTTTGGGCAATAAACAATCGCGCTAATTTACCAGCAGTAGTGGTTTTACCGGTGCCATTAACGCCGACCATCATAATAACGCTAGGATGATGCGCATCTGATTTATCTGCATTTAAGCGTCGATCAGCGTCTTCATCTACTATTTTCAATAGTTTCGTACGCAATGCTGAATGCACATCTTCTGAACTAGAAGTACCAGCAATGCGTGCATCTTTGCGTAGATCTTCTACTAATTCTTCACTAGCTCGAGAGCCAACATCGGCCATAAGAAGAGTATCTTCTACATCTTCCCAATCTTCTTCCGAAAGATGGTCCTTGCTTATGATATTAAACAATGCACGACCAAATGGATTTGCACTATGAGCCAAACGTTCGCGAAGACGTTTAATACGCGAAGAAGTACTTTCTGGCAATAATTCAGACTTTACTTCTTCATTAGGTATAACAGCTATGTTACTTTCTATCTGTTTTCCAGATTTTTTTGTTCCACGCGCTTTAGTTTTGCCTGTATCGATTGAACTATCAACGCTTTCAGGAATTACTGGTCCATGACTATTGCTGTGAATGCGCAAAATCACTGCAACTGTTACTAATAAGATGGCAATAACAACAGCCGCAGCCGCAAACCAAATTAGCATGTTCATATCCATAACCATATTCATGACATCAAGACTATGAAAGTCAAGGGACACTAGCAATACATTTCACTATTTTTTCTCATCTTTGTCACACTTCAACGTCAATATGCTTAAGTACATCTGCATCTATTACACTAATAAAAGTAGTAATAAATAGCACGAGCTATTATTACGCAAAATTTGAATTCACAAAATCATTAAGGAGGATTTTATGTCAGATCAGCCTACCGTAAATGTATACGGTGCAGATTGGTGTGGAGATTGCAAACGCGCAAAAGCTGCGCTAACCCAGTATGGTGTGGCATTCGTTTGGCACGATATTGAAACAGAAGAAGGTGCTGAAGAAAAAGCGATTGAAATTAGCAATCAAAAGCACATTCCAGTTGTTACTTTTGCGGATAATACTTTTATGGTTGAGCCATCTGCAACACAAATAAAAGCAAAACTGGAGTCACTCGGAATACTGCAATAAATATATATAACACGCATAAGTTCACACGATATTCACTTCGTCGATTGAATGTAGTATACTTGGCATTTGTTGCCCCTTTAGCTCAATTGGCAGAGCAGAGTCCTTTTAAGTCTTGGGTTGTGGGTTCGAGTCCCACAGGGGGCACTTTTTTATATCCAAATTTAGGGTAAGCGAGTAAACTGCAATAAAAAAACGGGGAAGTCGAAGCTCCCCCTACGAAAAATTCACTTAAGATCAAAAACGACAATCAATGCCATACTTGTTGAGAATTAGCTAATTACTTATATAACGCAATACTCAACTCGCCCAAACACTAGCATCTTGATCATCTTCAACTATATCGTGACCTACAGGTGTTGGAGAAGAATACGTGTATTCATCATCCACAACGCCAGAATCAGCATCTGCATTAATAGCAGCAAGAACATGCTTATCCATTTTGTACTGTGGTAATACGTTCTTAATATAGCTAGTTACAGCATCTTGCATAGCAACGTCATGGCCAACTTTTTCTGCCATAAACCAACGATGATCCAACACTTCATGGAAGAACTGAGCTGGTTCAATTTGCGAACGGAACTCAGGAGGAATCATACGAACTGTTGGCTCGAAAATTTCACGCATCCAATCAGTTGCGACGATTTCCAGCTCTTCACCTTGACGCCATGTAGAAGTGCGATACGCATCCAAATCGTTCAGAAGCCTTCGAGCCTGATTCTCTTGAACGTCCAATCCAGTAAGACGAAGAAGCTTGCGGGAAGCATAACCAGCATCCACAACGCGAGGTCGAACCAAAACCCTTCGACCATCTTCTGAAGTCTTCATCTCCAACTCATCAACATCGAAACCAAGCTCATTTAGACGATTAACACGACGTTCAATTCGCCACATCTCATCAGGACTGAACTTATCAACGTCAGTAAGCGTACTCCAAAGCGAATGATAGCGATCTACTAGACGATTGCCTATACTGATTTCATCTACTTCTGTCGGTAAAAGCTGACCGGAGCTCAAATCCATAAGCTCACCAATAATGTTGGTTCGAGCTAAATCGATATCGTATTCTCGTTGACCTTCTGTTAAACTTCCATGCAAATCACCAGTTTCTGCGTCAACTAGGAATGCAGAAAAAGCATCTGCATCTCGCAAAAACAGCACGTTGGAAAGCGATACATCGCCCCAATAGAAGCCAGAAAGATGCAAGCGCACCATAAGAACAGCAAGCGCATCGATAAGGCGCTCTGCAGTATCCGGACGCAACGTACGAGCAAATAATGCACGATATGGTAGTGAGAACTTTAAATGTTTCGTAACTAACATTGCCTCAAGCTTTTCACCATTAGCGTCATGGCGTCCTGCAACAACAGCTATAGGAGTAACTGTAGGCAACTCAAGTTTACGAAGCCTACGCAAAAGCTCATACTCACGTTCTGCAACTTGACGAGTAATTTCCTTCATTGCATACACTTCATCGCCAACGTGAACAAATCGCACAACGTGACGAGAAATACCACGCGGCAAATTCACGAATAAATCAGCAGGCCATTGAGAAAGTGGTAATTCCCAAGGCAGTGTAAACATTTTTGGATCTGAACTAGCCGCAGTAATCTTCAGTGCCTGCGGCTCTTGAGACGACGCATTCTCGTCCTGTGCAGATACCGAAGTTGCTTGCACAGCACGCGGGTCTAATTGAGGAGCGTCATTCCATTCCATAAAGTTTATTTACCAATCAAGCTCATGCCAACGATATCACTGCATTCCAGATAAACACAGCTCAACCACCGACGAATTATTGATAACAACTATATATAATAAGCGATGCATTGTAATGATGTATTATTGCACACTTATTATGCTGCTTTTTTGTGCCAAAAACGGGGTTCGCGTCATACTGCGAACCCCGCTATACCTTATACCGAAAGTTTGCTTACTAGCTCATATAAGCAGGCAAACCAACACTTTTAGTTCAAACGCAACTCCGTAGAAGGTGCGAACAGATGCATCTTAGATGGATCAATCTTGATCTTCACGGTGTCGCCAACCTTTGGAAGAGCACGTGGGTTCACGCGAATAGTAGTGAGCTTGTTTTGATCAGACATCATCGTAGATGCTTCCTCAGGAGAACCATCGGTGATGATATTGCCGTAGATATAGCCATCGGAACCGAGATCTTCCACGTTCATTACCTTCAAGGAGAACGCATTTGGATCATCGGATGTTGCCAAGCTTGCATCTTCTGGACGGAAGCCAACAATAATCTGTCCGTTATCTTCTGCAGTGAGCTTGTCAACAGCCTCAGCTGGAAGAACTATAGAATCCTCACCGATCTGAGCTCGACCGTTTACAACTGGGTGCTGATTGATATTCATGGATGGCGAGCCAATGAAGCCTGCAACGAATACATTTGCAGGGCGGTCATAAAGCTCAGTAGGAGCTCCAACCTGCTGCAATACGCCAAGCTTAATCACTGCAATGCGATCGCCCATGGTCAAAGCTTCAGTCTGATCGTGGGTAACGTACAGAGTAGTAACACCAAGCTGACGCTGCAAAGCAGCAATCTGAGTACGAGTCTGAACGCGGAGCTTAGCATCAAGGTTGGAAAGAGGCTCATCCATGAGGAAGACTTTTGGTTCACGAACAATTGCGCGACCCATAGCAACACGCTGACGCTGACCACCAGACAAAGCCTTCGGCTTACGATCCAAATACTCTGTCAAATCCAACACTTCTGCAGCTTTTTCAACACGCTTGCGAATTTCTTCCTTAGGAACACCAGCAATCTTCAAAGCAAAGCCCATGTTATCAGCAACTGTCATGTGTGGATACAGTGCATAATTCTGGAAGACCATTGCAATATCGCGATCCTTTGGCTGCATTGTAGTAACATCTTGACCGCCGATGAGGATACGTCCTTTGTTAACCTCTTCAAGACCTGCCAACATACGCAAAGTAGTTGACTTACCGGAACCAGATGGACCAACGAGTACGAGGAACTCACCATCTTTAATAGTCATGTTCAAGTCATCAACCGAAGGCTTATCGTTGCCCGGGTATATACGAGTCACATGATCAAATACAACTTCTGCCATGATATGTCCTTTCATCGGCAGGTACGTGCCGAACGATCCGTAGTGAAGGGTGTGCACTCATGACCCCAATTCCTACATCGGCGGGTATCAATCGTCCACAGTTTACTTACCTGGTCCATTGAAGGTTCTCTTCGTTGAGCCATGCCTTAATATATCATGTTTATCTTAGAAAAACAGCAAAAAATCAGTATTTTGCATAAACTCGGCGTGTCGAGTAAGACGCACAAAAGGAGAATAACTATGGATCAACAACAAGAAACAACAAATGATGAAATGCAAAAATCAAATACCCCTTATAGTAAAAGCTTAATTGGCATCGTAATAGCACTAGTTATTCTTGCATTCGCTGCAGGAGCTGGGTTTATGACTTATTACAATTCAATCAATAAACCACAAGTAAAAATTGAAAATCCAACAACCAATAAGCCAGATACACAAATTGAGGATACAGCAAACTCCCAAATAGCCAAAGAGATTAAAAAACTGCCTTCTTCTGACATCCCACCGGCATCTAATTTACAAGGCGGAATTCTTCTTAGCAAGGATGGGTACGGCAAGCAAGCTGCTGGTGCTCCTACAGTTGCTACTTATTTTGATCCTTTGTGCCCTGGTTGCGGATCCTTTAATCGTACTGTTGATGAAACTTTAATTAAAATGGTTGAAGCAGGTCAAATTAACCTAGAACTTCACCCTATGTCATTCTTAAATCGTTTTAGCTCAGATCAATATTCTTATCGCGTCTCAAGCGGTATTGCTTATATCGCCTCATATGATAACGATCCAAAGCATTTGCTTCAGTTTATCAATAGCATCTTTAGTGAAAGATTCCAGCCGGAAGAAGGCGATGGATACCAAGCAACACCGAATAAAGCTCTTATTGATTTAGCTGAAGATGCTGGAGTTGCAAATAAGATTGCGAATGAAGCCTTTAACCTACACTATGTTAAGTGGCAAGAAGTTATTAATGAGAATACTCCAGAAGAAAAAGCTTTATGGAATGTTTCTGGCTCTAATAAAGGCGCTATGACAACTCCAACAGTAACAATTAATGGTAAGCTAGTAGATCTCAATGCAGCTTCTGAAAAGCAGATGGATCCTTTGGAAGCTATATTAAAGTCTTTGGGAATCGATAAAGAACATGTTGGCAAATCTGGCCATATGCCAAAAGTTACATATAAGAGCAAGCCGCTTGATTTATAAATAAAATTAAGTAATTTCTATACTAAAACGGACGTTAAGAATACACTCAACGTCCGTTTTTATTTAATAATTTATATTTCTATAATTTAGCTTATTTACAATGCAATAGGGGAACTAGTGTCAGACACTTTAGGCATCTGACCTGCAACTCCAACTTGCTTTTTATCCAAGCCAATGCAATGAAGCAGAGCATCAAGCACCTTCATTTTTTTCTCATTAATGGCATTCATATCAAGCAATTTATCGTTAATAGTTACTGTTGGAGTTGTCATAGATCCTTTATTTGAACCGCTGACATTCCACAATTCCTTACGATCAGGAGTGTATTTATTAACTAGCAGCTGCCACTTCAAATATTGGCGGTTAAAAGCTTTACTTGCAATTTCGTTTGGAATTCCAGATTTCTTAGCCAGTTTAATCAATTCTTTATTGCTTACAGGCTTATATCCCTCGCCTTCTTCCGGCTGGAATTTTTCGTTAAAAATACCATTGATAAACTGAAGCAAATGCTTTGGATCGTTATCATATGAAGCGATATAAGCAATAGCACTAGAAACACGAGTCGAGTAATGGTCAGTAGAAAGTCCATCCAAGAATGACATTGGGTGAAGTTCTAGGTTAATTTGACCTGCTTCAACCATTTTAATTAAAGTTTCATCAACAGTACGATTAAAGTTTCCACAGCCAGGGCACAAAGGATCAAAATAAGTAGCAACTGTAGGAGCACCAGCAGCTTGCTTGCCGTACCCATCCTTGCTAAGAAGAATTCCATTCTTAGAATTAACACCGCTTGGACGAATACTTGGATCAATATTATCCAAATTATGATTAGATTTTGCAGATTGCTCTACTTTTTTCTGAGGCTGAACGTAAGCTGCCTGATACGCAGTAATGCCTACAGCAGCCAACATAGCCGCAACAATAATTACTACAATAACGCCGATAATTGCTTGCTGACGACGCTCACGCGCGGCACGTTCGCGATTTTCTATGGTTCTTTGTAGGCGAGTAGCAGATGAATCTCCCTGCTTATTATCACGCATCTGAATTTTAGGCATTGTTATCCTTCAACCCTTTATTTCGCATGCTAAGACTAGTTCCTAGCAGCATTCTTGCTAATGAAATAATAACCTCACCACAGTTTAGTAGATGGCATCAACGGAAAATACACATTACGTATCGTACTATTTTTATTTTTCAAATGATTTTCCAGAATAAAATAACGCACCTAATCCTAAACGGAATTTTGTAGTCCATTTAACTACAGCAAAAACAACCCATGCAACAATAAATCCTAGAGTATATCCAAATGCAGTATTTGAAAAAATATTAGGTGAGTAAGCTGGCAAAAGAATACGCAAGGATCCAACATCTATAGAAAGTAATTCAGGATTATCACCACAGAGAAATGGATATATAACAGCTCCAATACCTCCAGAAATCACAATAGTTATAACTCGTGGAAGCATGTAGACGAATCCTCGAATAATATGCCATGGCAAAGTTGCAATACGCACTACAGAATCATGACGAGGAATTATTCCATCGTTAAGTTGACATCTTCGCAAGCTTGATGAAATACTGTAGCCGGATGTTGCACTAATCCACATAAAAACCATCGCAAAACCAATAGAATCGAGAATGCTTAAGCAAGCAATGGCTAAATGAAGAATTATACAAATCAGCAGTATCCATGTTCCTTTACGCACATAATCATGTTGATTAAGAGTATGATCTACAGAAGGCACTTCATCACTTTTAACATGAAGGGAATCGCCTGCTTCATTTTCAATATTGTCATTATCAAAAACGTTATTAGAGGCATGAATAAGTTTTGAAGATTGTGCAATACGTGAATTGTTTGAATTGTCGTTTTGTATATGCTGTAAATCGACATCGTTTAACGCATTAATTCGTGTTTTTTCATCTACACAAAATGTTTTATCGTCTTCACTATCTAATGAATGCGGCATAACAGTAGTAGAACGAACAGTTACGGTTGGCGTTTCTCCATCAGAGTTAAGATTTGTTATGCCAGCTGTACCAGCTGCATCGCAGGTACGAGAATTTGTTAGTATAGCAGTTTTTTCTTTTGTTTCACGACTTGTTTCACGCCACATTTTACGCATAGTTATGTTAGTGGCATTACGGTCAAAAGGGCGGTTCACCTCCGGCCAGGCTAAAGGATCCATAGCATCTTGACTAATTGCATTTTCTAAATCAGATAGCATGCAACGCTGTTCTCGAATCGGATTCAACGCCTTACGAAAAGCAGCCATTGTTCTAGGAGGCAACCCAGTTAAATCTGCATTGCCTGAGGCAGCACGCTCCAAAACCGCCATCATAGGCTTTGTGCCAAAAACAGGCTTACCGGTAGCCGCAAACGCAAGCACAGCAGCAACAGACCACCAATCTGTAAGTTCATCTGAATCTCCGCCTTCAATAATTTCTGGAGCAATAAAACCAGGAGTGCCCATCACTAATCCCGTGCGAGTAACATGGCTTTCACCTTCACCCATCGCAATACCAAAATCTACTAATACTGGTCCAGTAGCAGAAATCATTACATTAGTTGGTTTAATATCGCGATGAACAATACCGGCTTCATGAACTGCCTTAACAGCTTCAATAAGCTTATGCGCAAGACGCTCTAAATCATCTGCAATATAGGGCCCATTCTCATCCACGTCTTCGCGCAAATTATGTCCTTCAATCAATTCTGTCACAATAAAAGCGATTGAAGCATCTAATTCCATATCCACTATCGCGCAAACACCTGGATGATGAATCCTCTGCAAAGCCAAAGCTTCACGTTTTAAACGCATTCGAGCACGTTCCTGCTCAGAATCCTCATCTTCACTCTGTTTTGTACGAACAGAAGCACGTAATATTTTCATAGCATATTGATTGCCGCCATCGTCATTAACGCGCCAAACTGACCCCATTGCGCCGCCGCCAAGCCTAGAAATAAGCGTGTATCCGCCTACATTATTTCCTGGCTGCAAATCGAACATGCTTGTATCTTCCATACTGCATTATGTTAATGCCTTATATTGCCAAATACGCAAATATAAACAACAAAAAACACGCCGTTTCTATATTCAACATCGCCGTAATTTTGTAATGACGTGGCATATGGTACACTAATCAATTGTTCTACTTAGCATGATTTGTTATGCTAACGAGAAAACATCGCCTCCTTAGCTCAGATGGCCAGAGCGGCCGCCTTGTAAGCGGCAGGTCGCCGGTTCGATCCCGGCAGGAGGCTCCATTTTTATTCCACTCGTTTCGTAAGTATTTCTTATTTTCTGTTCACATATTCCAGAACTATAGTTTTGTTATCTTTCGTATCACATATAATGACGTGAAATGATTAAAGCAGAGGGGATAGTGGCTAATTAACTATTCAAAAATAGAAAAGATTTCTATTTTTCATATACAGTGCCAAATTATGGCGTATTATGAAAATAACAAATCTATATCTGCGCACACGATCATCTTTATAACAAAACTTTTCGCGAGTAAGAACTCGGGAACCTTCCCCCAACTCAGGGTTTCCGAGGTGAGAGTGGAGCGTCCCCCAACCAGCTCCACCTCATAGGGGGCGGGAATATCCCCTTCTCTCCCGCCCCCACTTTTATTTTGTTTTGCACTCAATTTTGAATGCAAAACTGAAGGTATAATAGAAAAGTTAGCATTATTGCGAAGGGAGTGATTGTATGGCACGTCGATGGACGCCTAGACGATTAATAGTGATGCGTCGTGCAAGAATAATCGCCTGTGTTTTATCTATATCACTCACAGCAACAAGCTTGTTTATATTTACAGCTAAAAAATCTGTTGCAATGATCGTAAATGGAAAAACGCGTATTGTAAGCACTTATTCAACAAATCCAATACGTTTACTGGAAGAACAACACGTACCAGTAAAAACTCACGATCAAATTATTTCTTCTTCTGGAGATATTCTCACAAATCATTCTACTGTAACAGTTCGCAGTGCTTATCAAACTTCTATCACTGTAGATGGAGTAACTATACCGTTCTGGACTGTTGCAACTAGTGTCGATCAATTAATCGGCTTTTTTAAGGCTAATGCTAAGAACGCTTCACGAATTACAGTAAATTTGCAAAATATTTACGATAAACTAACTTGCGGCTTATCGATTAATAAAAAAGGCCCAATTAGCGTTATCGCTGACGGGAAAACACGCGTTGTGCAAAATGGAGACTTACCTGCGAGCGCAATTCTTGATTCTCAAGGTATAGTGCTCGGCAAGGAAGATCGCGTAAGCGTAGAAGAAGATGATGGAAATACTGTTTTACGTGTTTCTCGAGTTACTCATGGCAAAGAAACTCGTACGGTTTCATTACCTTTTGCCACACAAACTGTAGTAGATCCTAAACTTCCAGCAAATTCTCGCGTTGTACAACAAGTTGGCGTGAATGGTGAGCGAGAAGATGTTTATAACGTTACATACGTAGATGGCAAAGCAGAAAGCGCAACTCTAGTTTCGCAAAATTTGGTAAAGCCTGCAGTTAATCAAGTTATTGCTGTAGGTAAGGCTGCTCCCGCACCAATTCACAAAAATAATACAAATACACAAAAGTCAAAACAATCCAAACAACAAACAAACTCTCAACACAAAAAGCAGAATACTGAGCAGCCTGCAAAACAGGAGAAGAAAAACAGCCAACAGCAAACTCAACAAAATCAGAATAAAACGCAAAATCAGGCTCAAAGTAAAGACCAGAATAGTAACAATGGTGCGCAAACATCACAAACTCAACAACAAACCGCATCTGCAGCTCCCGCACCTGCAGCTAATCCACCTGCACCCGCTCCAAGCTCTAATCCCGATAGCCTCGTACATGCTACTCCAGAACAAGCTAAACTATTTGCTCAGGGCGCGGCTGCGCAAATGGGTTGGACCGGTAAAGAATGGGAAGATCTTTTATGGTTATGGAATAGGGAATCTGGATGGAGATGGAACGCAGAAAATCCTAGCTCACACGCTTATGGCATTCCTCAAGCTCTTCCTGCAAATAAAATGAGCAGCGCAGGAGCTAATTGGCATGAAGATGCCGCAATACAAATTAGCTGGGGTCTAAGTTACATTAAGGGCAAATATAAAACACCTAGTGGAGCAGTAAAGCATTCGCGCGAAATTGGCTGGTATTAAAAGGCAGCAGCGTGTTTTAACGCACTTTGGTGCAACAGATTAATTGTTACGAAATTTGGATGGTAAAACTTTGACAGAAATCAGCATTGAAAATGAAGGTCAGCTTTTAGGTGCAGCAGATATTAGACGTATTGCTGCCGAGGAAGGCATTACTCCTACCAAAAAGTTTGGTCAAAATTTCGTTATTGATCCTGGTACAGTGCGAAAAATAGTAGCGGCAGCTGGAGTTAAATCTGGCGATATCGTTATGGAGGTAGGGCCTGGTCTTGGTTCTCTTACTCTTGCAATATTGCAAACAGGAGCACAGCTTACTGCAGTAGAAATAGACCCTCCGCTAGCTCGACGATTGCCGCATACTGTAGAAGAATTTATGCCTAAAGCAATGCAAAAGTTTAATGTCATTCTAAAAGATGCTTTAACAGTAAATGCCGATGATGTTCCACAAATTGCACAGGCTAAAAAATTTACTCTTGTTGCAAACCTGCCATACAATGTTGCGACGCCTATTATTCTTACTTTGCTAGAAAAATTTAGCAACTTACAGAATTTTCTAGTTATGGTTCAAAAAGAGGTAGCAGATCGTTTATGCGCACAACCTGGGAATAAAGTATATGGCACACCAAGTGTTAAGTTGGCGTGGTACGGCAAAGCCCAGCGCGCAGGGCTTATCGGTCGTAATGTGTTTTGGCCATCGCCAAACGTTGATTCGGCATTAGTTTCTTTTACTCGCGATTGCACAAGCAAAGGTGACAACAATGAGCGTGAGGGAGTATTCGCTTTCATTGATGCAGCCTTCCAGCAACGACGTAAGACATTGCACGCAGCTCTTAAAAATCAAGTTCCAGAAGAAGCATATAAAAATTCTGGAATTGACCCAACTAGACGCGGCGAGACGCTTACTTGCGATGAATTTATTGCTTTGTATCGCGCATGCAAAGATTGTCAATTATAAATAAAACGCATATTTATTCGTTGAATAAATATGCAAAATAAAATATTACGCAATGAAATATTACGTATATTCTGCAGCTTGTGTAAACTTGCTGCTAACAAAGTTACAAACCACAGATCGGAAGTGAACATGACGCAAGAATACGACGAACGTATTGCTCGTAAAGCTTTCATGTATCAAAGAAAAAGATCTGTACTCACCACAGTGGGCGTAGGCCTAGGCGTCACCTTTATATTTGCTTTACTTGTGCAATTCCACGCTTTTGGTATAAATTCTGTGCGTGCTCCAAAAGATAACCCAAATTATGGTGTTCCAGCTCCATGCGCAATAATAGGAAAAGAAGGAGCCAAAGCCCCTTACGTAGATAATAGAGCTGTAGCAATCAGAGTTCTAAACGGCACAAAGTTCCGCGGTTTTGCTCGCGCTGTTGGCGAAGCTTTAAACGCTCGTGGATTTAACTTAACAGAGGTTAACAATAACAAATCAAGTAATATTAAACGAACAATCATTTACTTTGGAAAAAACGCTATTAATGAAGCTTATACAGTAAACGCTAATTTTACCGATGCAATTATGCGAATGGATGATAGAAAAGATAAGCTCGTCGATATTGTGCTTGGCTCTACTTTTAATAATCTTCGCCCTAAAGTAGATGTTCCAGCAGCAGGCGCAGCAATACATGAAGTGCAAGGATGTATAAGAGCTGACCTTATGAAAAACATTCCTAAGGCAGATCAGCATAAGGAAGTTAGATAAAAAAGAGTAGCAGTATAAAATATTTTACTGCTACTCTTTTATTTAAGTGAAGAAACTTTTACTTTTTGTACGTTTCCTCATACCATCGCTGTAATTCTTCTACAGCAATATCATGGTCTACCGGACCATTATCGAGACGGTAATCAAGCATATGCTTATAAGCCTCACCAACTATTGGACCTGGTTGCAAATGCAATAATTGCATTATTTCATTACCGTCTACATCAGGTCTAATAGCGTTAAAATCTTCCTGCTTTTTAAGCTCTTTTACGCGCTCTTCCATCTCGTCCATCGCATGCTCAAACATTAACGATTTGCGACGATTCTGAGTGGTTGCATCTGCTCTAGTAAGTCGATTCAACCGCTCATACAGATGTCCTGAATCTTTTACGTAACGACGAACTGCAGAATCAGTCCACGGTTCATCAACATACCCATGAAAACGCAAATGCAAATTCACTAATTCAGTAACATCGTCGATAAGATGATGATCAAAATGCAGTGCTTTCAAACGTTTACGAGTCATTTTTGCGCCAACAACATCATGGTGGTGGAAACTAACTTTCCCTCCATCTTCAAATTTTCGAGTTTTTGGCTTCCCAATGTCATGCAATAAAGCAGCTAGACGCAATGTTAAATCTGGAGACGGCACTGGACCTTCTTGATCTGTTTCCAAAGCTATAGCGCGCTCAAGAACCATCATTGTGTGTTCAAAAACGTCCTTATGACGATGATGCTCGTCAATTTCAAGCTGTAAAGCTGGAATCTCCGGAAGAACACGCTGAGCTATACCAGATTCAACAAGAGCTTCTAATCCTTTACGAGGTCTGTCCGAAAGTAACATTTTAGTAATTTCGTCGCGAATTCTTTCAGCAGAAACAATATCTAACCTATCTGCCATGTCTACAATCGCTTCAGCAGTATTTGCTTCGATACTAAACCCAAGTTGCGCAACAAAACGAATTGCACGCATCATACGCAAAGGATCGTCATCAAAAGATTGACGAGGATCAACCGGGGTTCGCAACACGCCTTTAGCTAAATCACTGGCACCGCCAAAAGGATCCACAAACTCTAAATCTGGCACGCGCAACGCCATTGCGTTGACAGTAAAATCACGCCTAGAAAGATCACCTTCTAAAGTATCACCGTATTGCACTTCAGGTTTACGAGAATCTGGATCGTACACATCAGAACGATATGTAGTAATTTCAACTTTTACTTCTGTACCATCAGCACGCCGACGCATAGCTCCCAACGTGCCAAATTTACGACCCATATCCCAAAAACCATCATGTCCCCAACGACGCAAAATAGGTTCAAACTCTTCAGGTCGAGCTGATGTACAAAAATCAAGATCATGCGACACGCGATGCAGTAGCATATCTCTCACAGGACCACCAACTAATGCAAGTTCATAATGACGCTCAGCAAAAAGTCGCCCCAACTCTATAGCTTCAGGCCAAACTTCGAAGTTCTCAGTCACCCTTACCGACACCCTTTCAGCAAAAATCAATCTATATTCCAGCATACCGTTACCCCAATGCACAGCGGATTGAGTAATGTTGACTATATGATTACTCCTGCAGATTTACGACGTACACTCGCCAAGCTTGCGGATAATCATGCCCAAAATCAAGCTGCTCCTGTTATTACGCCACTTGATTTAGCTAAAATGCATAGAAAAAAGTCTTGCCAGCAAGACAGTTGTGAAGAACAAAATGTTGTTGATATTCCGCTGTTTTCTAAGGATAACAGCACTGCGCAAGACTCAGAATCGCCGGAAGATAATCTTCAAAAAACATCTTCTTTCTCAGGCGTATCTCCAGCACTTATGCCACCACGTAGACAGGCAGATACTCCTACAACTTTTGCTTCTTTAGATGCGCAAGACTTGCCAATTATTCGAGAATATTCCGCAGGCGGTTTAGTATTTGACTCTCTTGGGCGTGTCGCAATTATTGCTCGTCATTCAAGAAGCGGACACCTTGAATGGTGTCTACCAAAAGGACATATAGAAAAAGGTGAAACACCTCAAGAAACAGCAGTTCGCGAAATTCATGAGGAAACGGGTATAGTTGGCGAAGTAGTAGATTCGATTGCCACAATCGACTATTGGTTTACAGGCACAACGCATAGAGTACACAAGCTAGTGCACCATTTTGCGTTACGTTATGTAAGTGGCGACTTATCTGTATTAGGAGATCCTGATCACGAAGCAGAAGATGCAATATGGGTGAATTTTAAAGAACTTAATGCAATATTAAGCTATCCAAATGAACGTAAAATTGCATGGCTTTATGCCAAAAAAGCACATAGGCGGTCTAACAGTGAAGAAACTCACGCGTAAACATCAGACCACAAATGCGTCTACTGCTCTAAAGCAGAAATCACTTTCATACGTATTTTCTTTATTACGAATTACGTTACAGACTTGCTTAATTTCTGCACGTTTTATTTTTATATTATTCGTAGTATTTGCAACGATTTTTGCTTTTCCAACAGCAAAATATGCAGGATTAGTAAATTATGCATATGCAAACACGAAAAAAGCAGATTTATCTGACAAAACTTCTACAAGGCAAAATAAAAAACAATCTACGTATGAGAATCCGCATAGCAAGGGCATTGAAATAGATATAACTCAAGCAACGCCTGTAGTAACAGATAAAAGCGGATACCACCTTACTGCAACACTAAAAGCCGTAAAAACGGCACTTCCAGAAGGCACTTTACAACTTTCTATAAATTCCAATTACACTTTTGTTTCGCGCACGGACGTGCAAAATTGGTCGCAAGAGGAATCTCTTATACCAACTCCTCAAATTTTAGATTCCGTAAAAACTCCAAGTTTAGCTTCCGGTCACACGTGCACTCTTAGCTTTAACATACCCGCAGATAAACAAGAATTACGTTCCATCCTGAATTGGGGTCCAAAACCACTAAAAATTACGTATTTCTCACAAAATTATTCAAAATACAAATCGATACATTCTTTTTTGACAAGAGCAAATATTGGCATGCACTCAGCTAGCTTACCAGCGATGAAACTTACTGCGCTTATGCCAATATTAATTCGTACACAAAACGATTTACGCAATTTTAAAACTAATAACATTCAGCCTAGCGATCATTTAGAAACGCTACTTAGAGCCGACAAAGATAGTATTCACAACATTATTGGGAAAGCTGATTTAGCAAATAAACACTCAAAATTACAAACAATCGCAGATTTAAGCACAATACAAGCATCGCATTTAACACTCAAACCAAGCGCTTATATGCAACAATCTGGTTTTGATATCAGTGCTTATGCAGATGACAATAATGACGATTTGTATAAATCGGCAGGAATTACTAAAGAAAAATGGTCTGCAAAAAATTCGCAATCGCAGAAAAATATTACTAAAGCAAATAATTCAAAACAAACCGACTCAGCTAATCATAATTTAAATAAAGCTTATGCATGGCAAACATATGGCAAGTGGACTATTCATGCACTAGAGCAAGCAAAACGTAATGGATATGAAACTGTTATTGCAACAGACGAATTTGACAATAATGCTTCACAGTTTGCTGTTAGAAATGGCATATACGATATAGATACGCCTGCAGGGAATGTGCGAGTTTTGTCACCTCAATCAGTGCTTACTCTTCTAGCAAATGGAAAGCCTACAAGCGATAACGCAACAAGCGAAAGAACTCAGGCTGGGCGCATTAATCGTTTAGTAGCACAAAGCGCGTTCTACCAAATGGAACAGCCGTATGTTGATAGGCATATTCTTATTACTTTTTCGAATAATGCATCTAATTCAAATATTGATGCTGTTATGAACGCATTAGAACAATCTCCTTGGCTGTCGTTAAGCGACTTGCAAACAATGGCAAATACGAAGCAAAATGCCTTGCCTGACTGGAAGAAAAATTCCATAATGCGTGAAATATCTCGCAACAGCTCTATAAGCGCGAATATTACTAAAACAAGACGCTCTTGCCTAAACGATTTGTCACATTCAAGGAAAGACGTTTTACGTTTTACTAAGAATATTCTCGACTATAGTGCCGCTAAGCATCCTCATAATACTGAAGGTGACGCTCAAGCACTTGCAAAGCAAACAGCCAAAACAAAAAAACTTATTAACATAAAAGACTTAGAAAAGTATCTATTACGCTTATACGACGATATTTCGTTGCATGAATTTACCAATAATACAATCGAGCAGCAAAATTCAGCCAAAACTACTGCACACAGCAAGAAAAATAACAAGTCTTGTATAAGTAAAAATACTGCTAAGACTTTTGCAAATACACTGATGAATGGCATTCGCATAATCCCACCGCATGATATTACTGCCGTAAGCGAAACAGCAAGCATGCCTATTACGATAAGCAACACATACTCTTACCCTGTGCAAGTGTATTTATCTGCAAATACTCATGCTATGGAAATTGTTACACGCCGTAAAACTTTAGTAAAAATTCCAGCTAATAGCGAAACTCAAGTAACTTTACCGTTGAGAATTACTACATCAATTCACACAAAAGCTACTTTTGTGCTTGAAGACAATCAGCATCGCGTATTTGCAAAAGAACAGAGCACACTTATTACTAGTACACTGCAAATTAGTGATAAAAGCGGTACGATTATTATAGTATTTGCTTTCATTCTTGGTCTTCTTGGCCTTTGGAGGCAATTCCACCGTAAGAAGGATCCAGACGAATGAGTTCAGTAGGTCGAAATTCTGTAATTATGGCTAGCGGAACAGCCGCATCACGCATTACAGGTCAAATACGTACTATCTTATTAGCAGCAGCCCTTGGAACAACAGGTTTGGCAGCAAACGCATATCAAGCTGGATCTATGATTCCACAGCTAATATATACACTTGTTTCAGGTGGAATTTTCAACGCTGTATTAGTACCGCAAATTGTTCGCACTCTCGAAAAGAAAAATGCCGAGGAACGCTTAAATAAACTTATTACATTTGCAATTCTTCTGCTTCTCGCGCTAACAGTTCTTATGTCTATAGCAACGCCTGTGCTCACTATGCTATACGCCGGCGGAAGCGCCGAAATGCAAACATTAACTTGTTCATTTACTTTATGGTGCATGCCTCAAATTTTCTTTTACGGTATTTATACAGTACTTGGGCAAGTTTTGGCAGCAAAAGAGCATTTTGCCATGTACGCGTGGAGTTCAGTTGCAGCAAATATTATTAGTTGCCTAGGCTTTGGCGTTTTTATCATCATCTTTGGTAAAGCAAATAGGATGCCACTAAGTTTTTGGAATGGCAATACTCTTTTGCTCACTGCAGGATTCTGGACTATCGGCGTAGCAGCACAAGCTTTAGTGTTATTCCTACCTCTTATAAAATGCGGAATACACTACAAGCCAAGTTTTGGTATACGAGATATCGGTTTAAGATCAATGGGCCCTGTTGCTGCATGGAGCATGGGCATTGTTATTGTTACACAAATAGTTGTAATGATTACTACGCATATAACAACAAGCGTCCCATTTGTTGCTGAAAAACGTTTAGGATTAGATCAGTTTGAAGTAGCAGGTAATGCTACTTATCAAAACGCTTACACAATGTTCCTATTGCCATACTCTTTAGTTGCAGTATCTGTTGCAACAGCAATTTTCCCTAAAATTTCACGCTCTATTGCATCTCACGATTTACATAGCGCGCGCAATGACTTAAGTGAAGCACTCAGGCATGTAAGCATAATTATGTGCTTCTTTACAGTCATTTTTATTGTTATTCCAACACCTATTTCGTTAGCTTTAATACCATCAATAAGTGTTCAAGAAGCAAACCTTATGTCCGCACCTCTAATGATGCTAGCTTTTGGCTTGCCTTTAACTAGTAGCTATTTGATTATTCAACGCACATTCTTTGCTTTTGAAGACGGTAAAAGTCCTTTTATTTTCGCAGCAGCGCAACTTTTTACTGAGCTTTTCGCTTTTATCGGTTGCATTAATGTACTGTCACCTACTTATTGGGTTACAGCTTTAGGCTCATCAGTTTCAATAAGCTACTTCTTGACTTTCCCATCACTTGTTCATATGCTTCGAAATCGTTTCAACAATGACTTAGATGATCGAAATCTTATAATTACGCATATAAAAATTATTATTGCTTCAATAGTATCTATTGTTGTTGGTTTCTTAGTGAGTAAACCGCTATTGCATGTTTTAAACTTCAATTCCCCACATATGCATGGAGTATTAAGGTGGGTATACGCAATACTTATTTGCGCAATAACAACAATTATTATTGCTGTTGTTTATCTGTCAGCACTCTTACTTTTGAGGACCAGAGAACTTGTAGATTTGTCTGCTCCAATAATTAGTAAGCTTGCCCAAAAGATTCCTGCTCTTATTCCTCTTGCTAAAATTTTTGAAGAAACTGCAAAAAGTCAATCACAACGCGAACAGAAAAATCTTAGAATTCCACGTAGAATACAATCCGATGCAAAATATCATGATTCTTCTAACGGCAAAAACTTCTAAGAGCGTAGTTTCATATTGAGCTTTTCCTTAAAATATGTGATTATTTGGGAAATTATTTCAATAACAGCAAAATGCTGTACATAACATGACGGCTCACCAGTACAATTATGTGTTAGTAAAAAATGTTAAGTTACTTATTGCACATGCGTAGGAAGATGAGGAACAAATGGAACCTCGGTTAGGAGATATTGTACTAAATCGATACGTATTAGTATCGCTTTTGCGCAACGAAGCAGGCTTGCAAGTATGGCAAGCTAATGACCGCATACTTACGCAGGATTGCCAGCTTTTTATTGTACGAGATTCACGTTTTTTGCCGCAAGTAAATACAATTGCATCAACCTTGGCTTTATCGCATAGCCGCAAGTTTACGCAAGTACTTCAATTACGGCATCATGATTCTGTTGCAATTATTGTTACAGCTTTAGATCGCGGTATTACTATCAATGATTATTTGGCTCTTAAAAAAGCACCTTTAAGCTACGAAGCAATAAGAACTATTGTTGCAGAAACTGCACAAGCTTTAAGCAGATTACTTGCTAGCAATATCACTCACCACGCTGTTTCTAGTGACACTGTTCGCATAAGTTCTTCAGGAATTGAGTTAGCAGATACTCCAGTAAGTCCTCTTTTGGAAGATGTGACTCAAAAAGATGATGATCAAATTCCAAGGCAAAATGTTGAACATATTGCAACTAAGCAACTTGCGTCATTGTTATACACTTTGATTACTAAAACTTCTTCTCGAATACAAGCTCGTTTTGATGCGTCTCTTCTGCCAGATAATACTCCTTCAGAATTTAGGATGATTTGCACAAGAAGCCTAGCTCCAAATAAAAATAACAACGTAATACCTATGGCGTCTATTGCAGAATTAGTAGCATTATTAGGTTCATATACGCCTTTATCGAAGCTCACAACAAAAGATATTGTGCTTGATGGTAAAACAAGTGCTGCTTCTATTAGCAATGTTCGACTTCGCGAAGCAAAAGATGATTTTATATTACCTTTGCCTGAAGGTCTTTCACAAAGTGAAGAAGAATTTGATGCACAATTAATGCAAAGAAATAATCAGGATTCTAACGATTTTTCTTCAACTAATTCAGCCAACACTATTTCAAACAATACAAATGGATCCGCTAAATTAAGTAATAGTTTCAAAAATGCTGGGAGAACATTAGGATCTCTTCTTAAAAGAAGCAACACTAACTCAGATTCTGAAGGCATTGGTAACAATAGTTTTAGTGACGAAACTAACACTAATACAGATATAGATTTTCATGATATTGCAGCAGCAGAAATGGCTAGCATTCTCGCTCCTACAGAACTTGATACAGACGATGCTCTTTTCCCAACATTGTCTGCTTCATATAAACATTTTCCTGATACTGCTACGTCTAAAAATATTTTTGATCACGTTGAAAATACGAGAAATCAAACTTCCAAAAATACTATTAGCGAAACAGGCGTAGTTAGTAGTTTTGATTTTGGGCATCTTCTTACTGAAAATAATCAGCACACAGAATTAATGTCAAGACCACAAAACTTAACTTCAGAAGGCGAATCTACTGGTCGCGTTCCTGTTGTTGATTCTCACGGAAGATTTGTAGCTCCTGGAGAGGAATCAGCAAGAGCACTTAGAGACGAAATAAACAGTGACCAAAACGACGATGTCCAAGAAAATGGAGCACTTTCTTTGCCGCCAAGCTTCCAGCCTCTGGAACAAGCTGCTACTTTGCATAAACAAAAGCAGAATACACAAAATAACAACACTATTGCAGATGCTAAGATTTGGTGGGGTCTTTCAACCAAAGTTATTGCTATCGGGGCTGTCTCGTTACTCCTTGTAGCTGGATTAGCTTTGGCATTACATGGTCTATTTGGAAATCATGAAAGCACAGATAGCTTCGGAAACAACGGCTCATGGGATAGCACTAGTCTAGAAAATGTTCCGTTTGGCAGCCAAGGTATTCTTCCTCAAGAAAAACAACCTGCTAAGAAAAATATGGGTCGTAAGCAAGTAAAACCTGTGCCTAAGCCTAAAATTCCTACTAATAACGTTGCTTACGAAGCTGATCGTTATCAATTCTTAAGCTTCCCAGCTAATCAAGCTGGATATGGATACTATATTCACTTAACCGAACCACAAACTGTGTATCGCTTCGTTGTTTCGATACGTTCCTCTGGAGGTCACGCATATTTGTTGGCAGATACTAAAGATAATCCAACTAAGGGAACTCAAGTAGCAGAATTTACATTCGACGAAAGTGGAACAACAGATGTAAAACTTAAGAAGATTGTAAAATCTCAAGATTTCATGCTATGGGTTCCAAAAGATAGCATGCCTAAGAACAGTTTGTACATCAATTCTGTAAAACTGTACTGAATCTCTTATAATAAGTGCTTTAAGGAAATAAGTAATGGAAAATAAACTTCGAAAAGTTATCATAATTGGATCCGGACCTGCAGGATACACTGCTGCAATATATTTGGGTCGCGCTGGGTACAAACCACTTGTTATTGCTGGAGCTCTTACTCCAGGCGGTCAATTGATGAACACAACGGAAGTAGAGAATTATCCAGGATTCCCAGAAGGTATTTTAGGCCCTGACTTAATGGAATCTATGCAAAAACAAGCTGAAAAGTTTGGCGCAGAAGTATTGTTGAACGATGTCACTTCTGTAGACTTTAAGAGCGCTGTAAAGCTCGTTACTACCGATGACGGTATAACTTATGAGTCCGACGCAGTTATTGTCTCTACGGGCTCGCAAGTGCGCAAATTGGGCGTTCCGGGAGAACTCGAGTACTCCGGCAGAGGTGTATCTTATTGCGCAACTTGCGACGGCTTCTTTTTCCGAGGAAAACCAATTACTGTAGTTGGTGGGGGAGATTCTGCTTTTGAAGAAGCATTGTTCCTCACACGATTTGGTTCTTCTGTTACTTTAATTCACCGCAGAGATGAGTTCCGCGCTTCAAAGATTATGGTTGACAGAGCAAAAGAGAACGAAAAAATCAAATTTATTACAAATAGCGTTGTAGATGAAGTGCACGGCAACGATGTAGAAGCTACTTCACTCACTGTTCGCAATGTTATTACGGGAGAAACTCAAGAAGTTGAGTCAGCCGGATTGTTTGTGGCAATTGGTCACACTCCTGCAACAAAGTTCTTAAACGGCCAATTAAAGCTTAATGAAGATGGAACGATTGTTGTTGATGGCGCAACTACTCGCACTTCTGCTGAAGGCGTTTTTGCTGCTGGAGATGTTGTCGACAACATGTATCGTCAAGCAATTTCTGCAGCAGGAATGGGATGCAGAGCAGCTCTTGACGCTCAAGCTTATCTTAACGAAAAATATAGCTAAGCATCATAATATAAACTCCAGCTTTTATATTTGTTAAATTACTAAATTTTATTATTAAAATATTATTAAAGTATTTTCGGCTGAGTAAGTTTCACGTGAAACAAGCTCAGCCGAAAAACGATTTTATCTAATAGATATATTAGTTAGCATTTAGTTATGCTGAGAACCTGGCACAGGAAGAGCAATCTTAGCATTCAACTTTGCCTCGGCTAATTCTTTATGTTTCTCTAGCAACTCATTTTCAATTTCTGAATCCGAGCTGATCGTGTCGTAAGCATTTACTTCATCCAATCTGATGTCATCATCTATGTTAGTGTTGCCAGGATTAGCATAAGTATCGAGATTGACACCGTCAAAAGTAAAATCATAAGATGGAAGCGAAGTGTAATCCCCACCAGTTGTATAATCACCCATATTCAATAATTCAACTGAAGCCTTTTTACCTGAATAAAGATTATCAAATGAGTCTAAATCACCCAAGTGATAAGAAGAAGGATTGACATAGGTATCAGAATCGACACCGTCAAGAATAGAAGCATAAGGCGGAAGCGGAGCACAATCCCCACCAGTCATATAATCACACTTGTTCAATAATTCAACTGAAACCTTTTTACCTGAATAAAGATTATCAAATGAGTCTAAACTACTCAGGTAAGAATTAGAAGGATTGGTATAAACACTATGATCAACACCGTCAAGAATAGAAGCATAAGGCGGAAGCGGAGCACAATCCCCACCAGTCATATAATCACACTTGTTCAATAATTCAACTGAAACCTTTTTACCTGAATAAAGATTATCAAATGAGTCTAAACTACTCAGGTAAGAACTAGAAGGATTGGTATAAACACTATGATCAACATCATCAAAAACACATGCATGAGCACTGGATGCAAATAATCCAGAAACAACTAGCCCACAAACCACGCTTACACTAAAAGCAAAAGTTTTAGCAACTTTCTTATTTAACATATCTTTCCCTTTCTTCTATATATGCATTTTTGCAAATATTATTCACCATTTATGCGAATGAGCGTTATCTGTTTTAAATATCGGATAACACTAAACATTAGGCTATATACGAACCGATCAAAAATCAAGCATTATGCATAATATTGGATTTGATATTCCTATTTTACTTACTTCACATGCTATTCTTATACATGCCATCCTAATTACGTTGCTACTACTGAGCAACTTATTTGCACACTCCGATATTTATTTCTTAATAGTTCTTAACAGAGATGCAATTACTCGTTGCATAAATTTATTCCGTCCATAAACTGCGGAGATAGGAATATTAGCGCAATTTACTTACTGTTATATTTTGTGCTACATGCTCTTCAAATCTGGTTCTAGTTTTTACCATTCCCATCAACAAGTAAACCAATAATTCGTTGCATTTCTTCAGGAGAAGAAAATACGATTTCAATGCGACCATGATTTTCTGTGCCCTTAATAGAAACTTTGGTAGCAAAATGCTCCTCAAGCTGCTTGCGCACAGGCGAAGAAGACCACTGATTATTGCGACGCACACGCGTACGTACTGCTCCATGAGATGTATCTTCATTCTTCAACGAAACAATCTCTTCAGTACTACGAACTGACAATCCTTCTGCAATAATGCGCTTAGCTAGACTTTCCATATCTTCTGGATTTTCCAAGCCAAGTAGTGCTCGTGCGTGACCTGCAGAAAGCACGCCTGAGGCGACATGTTTTTGCACGCTAGCAGGAAGATTGAGAAGTCTTAAAGTATTAGCAATTTGTGGACGTGATTTTGATACAGACTGAGAAAGCTGAATCTGTGTTAAACCAAAATCATCTATCATCTGAGAATATGCTGCCGCTTCTTCAAGAGGATTAAGAGCAACGCGATGAAGATTTTCAAGCAATGCATCTCTTAACATATTTTCATCAGCAGTTGTGCGCACAATCGCTGGAACTGTATCAAGTTCAGCTAGCTGAGAAGCACGCCATCTTCTTTCACCCATAATAAGTTCATAATGTGCAATTTGTTCATCATTTTTATCGGCATCAACAATAGGTCGCACAACTATAGGCTGTAAAACGCCAACTTCTTTAATAGATGATGCAAGTTCTCGCAGCTCATCTTCATCAAAAATTGTTCGCGGTTGATGCGCATTAGGAACAATATCTAGCGGCTTAAGATAAGCTAAATATCCGCCTTTTACTGGCTTCAAAGGCTCATTTTTTGCGGTTTTATTCGATTTTTCAACAGCTTTATTTTTTTCGCCAAAAGCATTTTCTTCATTATTTTTTGTCTTAGATGACATAAATGTAGTCGATGCTGAATCTCCAAAAAAGAAATCCATAGGTCTAGTGACATCTCCAAGAGACGGCATAGTTGAACGTTTGTGAGAATGCTTGTTAGTATGAATTGACGGCACGGTTTCACGTGAAACATTCTTTATTTTGTTATTATTCTTATCCACATGAGGAGCAATTGAATTGCTCATACTAGGGACCTTTGTTTCATGTGAAACATTTTTTGATTGATTATTATCTTTATGTAACGTTTCACGTGAAACTTTTGCTTGTTTTTCTAATTGACTATCCACAGATTCGGATTTTTCTGTTTCATGCGAAACATTAAATTGCAAATTATTAGACGCATCGGCAAGCGCATCCTCGCCAGGCAAAGCTGGGAACAAAGCACCTAAACCTTTACCCAGGCGAGACTTATTTCCACTCATTATTTATTCTCCTGTTGTTGTTCTTGTCGATTAGCATCTTGCTTTGCTGCAATAACAGATAATACAGTCTTAGATCTTTTCGCAATTTCCAACGCAGCTTCGCGATAAGAAATCGCTCCTGATCCATGAGGATCATAAGTAATAACACTTTGGTTAAAACTTGGCGCTTCAGGTATTTTCACAGTACGAGGGATCGTAGTCTCAAGCACAATATTTGGATAATGTTTTTTAACTTCTTGGAAAACTTCTCTGCCTAATAAAGTTCGCTTGTCAAACATAGTAACAAGCATTGTAGAAACAACTAAAATTGGATTGTAATGTTGCTGGACCAAACCAATAGTTCTTATAAGCTGTCCTAAACCTTCAAGAGCATAATACTCAGCTTGAATTGGTATAAGCATTTCACGTGCTGCACACATTGCATTAATAACTAATAAGCCAAGCGACGGAGGACAATCGATAAAAACATAATCATAGTGTTCGCTGCTATTATCAAGATATTCTTGCAAGGCATCCTTTAACAGATTATTACGATTATCCATATCTGCAAGCTCTAATTCAGCACCGCTTAAATCAATAGATGCTGGAACAACATCAAGTCCCTCAATATCTGGACAAGCATGTTTTACTTCAGCGATACTTTTTCGCCCTTCAAGAACATCGTAAACCGACAAATTACCAGAAGCATGAGGAGCATTTAATGCAGTTGATGCATTCCCCTGTGGATCCATATCAATAAGAAGTACTTTTGATCCACTCACAGCCATAGCTGCAGCAAGATTTACAGCAGAACTTGTTTTTCCTACTCCACCTTTTTGATTAGCAACAGCAATAAAACGCGTTTGCTTAGGCTTAGGATATTTCGCCTGTTCAATGGAATGAAAACGAGATGTCAAATCTGCCAATTCAATACCTAGGGAGGATTTCGAATCTCCAAAAATTCGTTGAATCGTTTCAGCAGCTGATTCCACGATGTATCACCCCCAATTAAATATGCGAAACTCTTAAAATAAAATATCGTGTTTTAAGTTTCGTCGTTTCTATGGACATAAAAAGCACAAATTTTTTTGATGTTTCACATGAAACATCAACACCTTATTCCATAACTAACTACGTATTTTTTCGATTTTTCGCACTGATTAAATCTTGCACGTTCATGAAGCTTTGCAGTAATGCTTTGCTAACAGCGATTATTTGTTGCTTAGTGAGCTTTAACAGTATTGCTCTGCAGACGTTGAGTATTTATTGCTTAAAGAACACTAGCGCCATTGCTGCTGCACACGCCATACCAGGCACTCCTACCGTACCAAAAACAACTGTGATTGGAATTAACGTATGGGAGATAGGAATTGCTTGGTCGAGCAATATAAAAGCGGAACGATAGTAATAATCTTATTGACGAATACTATTTTTGCAGAAAAAGTAAGTAAAAAACTAAACTTAACTACACAACCGCTAAGTCCAAATAAGGTATAAGAGCGGAGCGCTGTCCTCATGGCTAATCGCCATTCGGCTGAGCTTGCACGGAAAGTCCACTGGACTTTCCGTCTGAACAAGCTCACGCTCCGAGTTGCTTTCGCGCGCTACGCTCTGAGCGCGAAAGCAGGTCGTCGCGCTAGTAATTCCTATCTCACACAGCCACTTCAGAAACCCGCCAGCCAAACACCAGCCCAAAACTCGCGCCACATTAAACGATAACTCGCGCAAACACAAATTTTAATTAAAAATTAGGCCTTATCGATTAATACGACTGTAGTCGGCTGCAAACCAGATGCAACTGGCGCTTCAAGAATGCGAGGATTTGTGCCACCAGCTTTTCGAATCATTTTTACAGCTTTTTCTACTTCTGCTTGAGCAGATTTACCTTTTAATGCTATTAATTTCCCGTGCTTATTCAATAGAGGAATAGTCCATCCAGCTAATTTCGTCATAGGAGCTACGGCTCTGCATGTTACTACATCAAACGCTGGAATTTCATGTGACTTAATTTTGTCAATAACTTCATCTGATCTGCCGTGAAATATAGTAACATTTTTTAATTTCATAAGAGCAACGCACTCACACAACCAATCAACACGACGCTCCATAGGTTCAATCAAAGTAACGTCATAATCAGGTAAGCACGCAGCTAAAACTAGACCAGGAAAACCTCCGCCACTACCTACATCTGCAACTCTTTTATTTTTCCTACCAACTACTGCTTCTTTAATAAAAGGAACAACTGCTGCAGAATTTAATATATGCCTTTCCCAAAGAATATTCATATCTCTAGGACCGATAAGACCTCTTACTAATCCTTCTTGCTGAAGTTTCACGTGAAACAGCTTGCACTTTTCTAATGCTTCACCTAAAACTTCACTTAACAATGGGGATCCTTCTAATTCGTCCGCTACTTTTTGTGCATCTTCCTCATATTTTTTATCTAAACTAGCTTCCATATTTTCCCCAAAACAAATAAAAGAAATATAATAAAAAATAAATAAAAAGTAACACAACAAAACATTTTTTGTTTCATTGTGTTACTTTTCATTTTATTTCTCTTTTCCTTTGAAAAGAAACAATTAAATAAAAATTAATTATTCTTCAGAATATTCGCCGTCTACATCGTCAATTTCGTCAATATTTTCATCTTCAGAAGCAACTGAAGGCATGTAAACAGTTACATAGCGGTGTGGTTCTTCACCATGTGAACGGGAACGCAAACCTTCGTCACGTACAGTATCATGAACAACTTTGCGTTCAAAAGAATTCATTGGCTTCAAATTCACAGGTTCACCAGTTTCACGCACCTCATCAACAGCATCTAACGCAATATCGCGCAAATGCTGGCGCTTACGCTTTAAGAATCCATCTACATCAACTATAAGATGCGAACGATCACCGGTTTTTTGCTGAACAGCAAGACGGCTCAATTGCTGCAAGGCATCGACAACCTCACCATTGCGACCAATTAAATTCTTAATATCAGTGTCATCATCTGCAACAATCTGAATCATTGGGCGATTATTGCGCACACCCATCTCAATATCACCCTCATAATCAGCAATATCGAGTAAGCCTTCTAAATAATCTGCGGCAATATCAGCTTCTTCATTGAGTTGATCAACCGTCCTCTTCTCATCTTGTACCATTAATTACTCCTTATCGTGAGAAAATTCACGTTTTAAAAATTTCTGAAGTCTAGTTTAGCGGATAATAAAGCCAAGTTACTAACTTATTTTAAAGTCATAAAAATGACTTTATATATCCGCAAAATGTATCTAAATATTAGCGCTTTGCCACCTTACGCTTACGTTGCGGCTGCTTGCGTTGGAATCCCTCAATCTCTCTACGCTCAGCTTCTTCACGAGCTTTTTGAAGATTCTCTTCTTCAATAGAAGGCAAACCTTCGCGCTCGCGCCGAGCAGTTTCTTTTTGATAATCACGCTTTTCTTTTTCTTCAGCTGCAGGAGATCCAGGAGTTGGGAATGCATAAACCTGCCAAATTGAACGCAGCATATTTATAACATTGTTTACTAACCAGTAAACCAACATTGCAAACGGCATAGCAAACGCAGAGAAAACGTAAATCAACGGGAATCCCCACATCATGAGCTTTTGTACAGTATATTGGCTACCCTGCTTAGACTCAGGCGGAAGATTCTTACGAATATTATTGAATTGCATGTACCACATTGCAGCACACATAAGTACAACAAATATAACTATAACAATTTTACCTGCGCCAGCAGTTGTCATAAAAGTATCTGCAACACCAACCCCAAATACGCGAGTTTTAACGAATTGCTGTGCTGTTGCAATATCAAAGGCACCAAGAGCTGCATGCTTACCACGAGCAATAAAAGGAATAACGGAGAGCGTATACCAAATACTCATAAATGCAGGACCCTGAATCATCATAGGCAAGCACGAACCAGCAGGATTAGCTTTGTTATCTTGATAAAGCTTCATCATTTCACGCTGCATAGCTTCTTTACTTGCAGGGTCATTTTTACCTTTATATTTCTGCTGTATTTTCTTAACCTTAGGCGCAATAGCTTGCATTTTGCGCATGCCTTTAATGCTTTTAATAAATGCAGGGAAAATGCACGCATGCACAACTAATACCAAGAATACGATGGAAAAAACCCATGAAAAGCCAATTTCATTCATTCCAAGAAGAGTTAATAACTTGTGGAATAATGACATAATTTGAGTCATAAGCCACTCAACTGGCGTCAAGATTTTATAAAACCATCCCAAGAATCCATTATCAAGTATGAAGTTATCTTGATTAAACATTAGTTTTCCTTGTCTTCTTCAGCCAAGGGAGTTAGCCGTGGCTCTTCATGTGCCTTAGACCAAGCACATCTGTAAAAAATTGAATATTTGCGTGGCACATCATCAATACTGCAGCTTGTCCAAGGTCTACAGCGTAGAAGGCGTAATAATGCAAGAATACCACCTCTGAACGTGCCATATCTAGCAATTGCTTCAATAGCATAACGCGAACACGTAGGATAGTATCTACAGCAAGCTGGTCTATTTGCAGAAATCGTGCGCTGATACCATCTAATTGCACTAATTACAAACTTAGAGCTTAAACTTTTTTTACTACGCATAACAATAACCACCATTTACTCAAAATAATATATTTCAATTATCCTTGATTCTGATTATTCTCATGCATTTTGCAATTTTGTGTAGAACATAAATCTGCACTAATTTTGCCAAAAAGCTTTTGTATCTGGCATTGTAATGAATCAAATGAAGATTGAGCTGCAGAAGGTTTTGCTCTTAGCACCACATCACAACCTGCAGGTAATAAAGATTCATAATTTTTTGCGATTACTCGTAGACGTCTTTTTACCTTATTGCGAACTACAGCTTTCCCCACTGATTTAGATACAGCAAGACCTAGCCTCTTTACATGTTCAAATTTTTGATCATGTAAGAAGGTACCAGAAAATGCCGCGGGAGTATCACTTTCAAAACCCGTGGCAATATAATCTAAACTTGCACTTCTATCTTCGTTAAGTGTGCTCTGCACGGCTATATCGTCACGCATAATGTAATGCGCGACGATATCCCGGGAACTCACCTTGCGCCGTTTTTTTAGCACCGCAACAAAATCACGGTGGCTTTTCAGCCTTTCCATGCCTTACGACGCTACCTTAACTCAGGCAGACAGTGACTTGCGGCCCTTGGCACGACGACGATTGATTACTGCGCGACCTGCACGCGTACGCATGCGAACGCGGAAGCCGTGCTTCATGTGACGACGACGATTATTCGGCTGAAATGTCCTCTTCATAACTAATGCTCCTGTATTCAGCCATGCAAAAGCATGGCCCCGTATGAGTCAAGCTATACCAAAATACTATTACCCCTCACCAATGTTCAAAACTCCACATTTTCTTATTAAAGAATCAACATAGTCAAATATAAATAAAAATGATTTATTCACATTTCTATCATAATTTATTATACACGCAGAATCGTTGAAAAATAGCCAAATCTCAGCTTTAAACTTATCCACAAATTACACACATGTTATTCACAATTAAACAATTTCAACACGCTAGACTGTGGATAACTTCGTAGGGTCAGAGTAAACATATCTTACTGATACTTATTACACACGTGCGCTCGTAAACAGAATCAGCATTATTACATGCGCTAAATGCAAGTTTGGGGGTGAAATGGCTGATACATTAGGCGATCCTACATCGCAAGCTGCTTTGGTATGGTCTAATACGCTTACTGTTTTACAGCATAATGCCCTTTTAACTGCGCGCGATAAAGGTTGGTTTGAAGGTGTTAAACCAGAAGCAATCTTTGGTACAACCATTGTTTTGTGTGTATCTAATGCTGAAACGCAACAAGCTTTGCAAAATGAATTAAATTCTCCTCTACTTACAGCATTAAAGATTTGCACTGGTAAAGATATGTTTCCTGCTTTTAGGATTGTTCCTCAATCTGAATATCAGGAAAAAACTGCACAAAGTCCTTCAAATTCTTTATCTCATCAAGCACAGAACAATACGATTTTAAATAAAGCAGTAACTGATAATACAGTTTTACCTGTTGATAATATTTCAGTTTCAGCATCTAATGATTTGCCATCAGTTACAGCTAATGATGTATCTCCTGTACAACCAGATTTTGATCATGCAACTGGAATATCTACTCTTCAACAAACTGATATTTCTACTGAACAGGCTGCACAGCAAAAAATGCCTGTCTCTGTTCAACGCGATGCAATTACACATTTAAATACGTGCGCAACTTTTGATACTTTTGTGCCTGGCGATTCAAATCGTTTTGCAAGAACTGTAGCTTTGGCAGTCGCAGAGGGTTCCGGCAGAGATTTTAATCCTTTATGTATTTATGGTGGCTCCGGTCTTGGCAAAACTCACTTGCTTAATGCAATTGGCAATTATGCTTTAGTAAAAGATTCTTCACTTAAAGTTCGTTATGTAACAAGTGAGGAATTCACTAATGAATTTATTGAAGCTCTTCAAACACCAAATCAAAGTCAAGGTCAAATTGCTGATTTTAATAGGCGATATCGTGAAGTAGATGTTCTTCTTATTGACGATATTCAGTTCCTTGGTGGAAAAGAAGCAACACTTGAACAATTCTTCCATACTTTTAATTCTTTATATCAAGCAAATAAGCGAATAGTTATAGCTTCAGATGTTGCGCCAAAAAATCTGAAGGGATTTGAAGCACGCTTAATTTCCAGATTTGAATCAGGTCTTACGGTTGATATTAAACCGCCAGATTTGGAAACGCGTATTGCAATTCTGAGAATGATGGCATCAATGAATCACTGTAATGTTCCAAGTGACGTACTTGATTTAATTGCTGAACGTTTTACGGAAAATATTCGTGAACTTGAAGGTGCATTGACACGCGTTACTGCTGTAGCATCTTTAAGTAATCAGCCTGTTAGTAAAGCTTTAGCTGAACAAGCATTACAAGATTTCTTTGCTACAGATATTGAAGTAAGACCAACTGACATCATTAGTCAAGTAGCTCAGTATTTCCACATGACTTTTGATGAACTTGTTGGTCGTCAGCGCACAAAGAATGTTGCACTCGCTCGTCAAATTGCAATGTATCTTGCAAGAGAAATGACAAGCATGAGTTTGGTTGATATTGGCGAAGTTTTTGGCGGTAGGGATCATACTACAGTTATGCATGCTTATACTCGAGTAAGTGGCGAGATGCAAGAAAAGCAAGAAATTTATAACTACGTCATGGAATTAACTGTTCGTTTAAAACAAAATCCTGTTGAGCGTAGAAAGTAAACTTATTTTCCACATATTTATGAAGAAATGTTTAAAAGTTTATAAAAAGTTATCCACATACTTAATAACAAATGTGGGTAAAAGCTGAGCATAACTCGTGGAAAACGCCGCTTAAAAATGTTATTAAGTTGTTTATAAGGCATTTAAAAATGTGGAAACTTTAAAAAATAGAAAAAGCTGTGGATAAGTTGCCTACTTATCCACATTGTTGTTCTTGCGTTATCCACATCTTTTAATTGTTAATAAGTCTTTTAAAAAGCGATTTTTAACCACTTTTCCACATATACACAGTCTTTATTACTGCTTTTATTTATTACTTACTTAATAAGAAAAATAACAATTGCAAAAGCAATGTAATCATTTAAAAATATTTTTTTATAGGCAACATCATACTGTAGAATAAATGCAGACTTTACAGAAAAGAGGAAGCATGAAAGTAGAAGTCAACTCTGCATCATTTGCTGATGCTGTAGCTTGGACTACACGCGTAATTGACGCACGCCCTGCAAACCCTATTCTTGCAGGCTTAAAGATTGAAGCAGCAAATGGCACATTGCAACTTTCTGCATTCAACTATCAAATTTCTAGCTGCCATCACATTGAAGCTGGTGTTGACGAAGAGGGAAGCATACTTATTCTAGGCAAATTGATGGCAGATATTACTAAGTCTCTTCCTGCAGAAAAAACTTATCTAAAATCTGAAAATAATACTTTGACTATTACTTCCGGAAAATCAACATTTACTCTGCAACTTATGCCTCTTGGAGAATATCCTGATTTGCCTAAATTGCCTAATAAATTAGGTCAGGTTGATGCACCAACATTTATTCAAGCTGTAAACCAAGCATCTGTTTCTACATCTAGAGAAGAAAATAGACCGGTCTTAACTGGAATTAGGATCCAATTTGAAGATGACACCGTTACTATGACTTCTACTGATAGATTCCGTCTATCTAGATCTACTTTTAAGTGGACACCAGAACATAATGACATTCATTCGACCACTCTTACTCGTGGGTCATTACTAAGAGATATTGCTCATTCTCTTGACGATCATCAAAATGTTATTATTCATTTTAACGAGGAAGATAAGTCACTTTTAGGTTTTGAAAATTCCGGTCGTACAAGTACTTCACAAATAATTGATGGAGAATTCCCTTCTGTAGATCGACTATTCGTAGATGAATATCCTATTCACGCAATTATTAATAAACAATTATTGATAAATGCAATTAAGCGAGTATCTTTAGTCGCCGAAAGAAATGCTCCTATTCGAATGATTTTTTCAAATCAGGAGTTAACTTTGAGTGCTGGTACTGCTGACGAATCACAAGCAAAAGAAGTACTTGATATCGATATGGATGGAGAAGACATAACTGTTGCCTTTAATCCAAACTATTTACTTGAAGGTTTAGGAGCTATTCCAGAGCCATTCGTTCATATGAAAATGGCAACAGCTGTAAAACCTGTTGAATTTAATGGTCAGCAGGAATCAGATGGTGATGAATCAACAGATTATCGCTATTTGCTTGTTCCTATGCGTTTTAATAATTAATATTGTTGCGATATTGCATTGTATTTTAGATTATTTTTTGATGTACAATGTAATATCGCATTTTTCTTTTAAAACTATTAAGAAAGGGTAATTAAGCAATGTATATTTCGCGAATTGCCCTTGATACATTTCGTTCTTGGAACCATATAATTTGTGATTTTAAACCTGGAATAAATGTTATATATGGCAATAATGGTTTAGGGAAAACCAATATTGTAGAAGCATTAGAAGTTACTGGTACTGGAATAAGTCACAGAACATCTTCAACATTGCCTCTTATTAAAAAGGGCTATGAAAAATCAATAATAAGAATAAATACAATTAATAACGAAATAAATTATAAAAAAGATGAAACAAATACTGATTTAAATAATATTTCATCTTTAGAAAGTAATTTAGATAAAACAACTTATGAAATAGACCTTTACTTAAAAGGTTCTAATAGAGCACATATAAATTCTGGTAAAGCATTATATGTTAAAGACATTATTGGATTATTGCCAATAGTTTCTTTTACTCCAAGAGACCAATTTCTTATAATTGGTGATCCTAATGTTAGGCGTACTTTTATCGATCAAGCTGGATCTTTGTTAGTACCAAATTATGTGCAACTATTGCAAGAATTTAAACATATTTCTAAACAGCGTGCTGCACTGTTAAAAAATATTAGAGATTATTCATACAAAAATCAGACAGTTTCATTATCCGGATTAGAAATTTGGACTGGTAAATTTATTGAAAGTGGTATTAACTTAACAAAAGCACGACAAGAAACTGTGCAAATTATTAATAAATATTTCAAAAATATAATTAAATCTTTTACTAATGAAGAGAATACGGGAATAATATATGTTCCTTCTTTTGAAGAAGTATTATTTGAAAAAAATAGTGAGGAAAATGTTGAAAATAAAAACGAGCTTTTTTCTAAAATAAGTGAGCATTTTCAACGTATTTATGAGGGAGAACTAGCTAGAGGATGCAATCTTATTGGCCCTCATCGTGATGATATTGACTTTGTTATTAATAATATTTCTGCTAAAGATTTTGCTTCGAATGGTGAATCTTGGACAATTGCAATAGCTTCAAAAATGGCATTATGCAAGGCCTTAGAAGAAAAAAATAATAATAAACCTATTGTTATTCTCGATGATGTATTTGCACAACTTGATGAAAATAGGCGCATAAGAATATTAAATTTTGCACTTAATCAAGGTCAAGTTTTTATTACTACTTCTTCTCTTAGCGACATTCCTAATAAAGAATATATTAAAAAAACAAATCTTATAAATATTGGAGAACTATTAGAAAAAAATAATGAAATTAATAATTTCAGTGAAGAGCATAATAATATTTTGCTTGATGTAATAGAACAAAGAAAAAATAAGCAGGAGGAAAAATAATGATTCCTGTTAATATTCTTTTAAAAATTGATACTCGAAAATTACCTGCAATTATTTTTGATCCTATTAATAAAAAAGCTGAACGCGAAAATAATCGTGAAAAAATTGCAGAACAAGCTTGGGAAAATTTTGGAAAACCTGGTAGAGATCCTAAATCATTCTGTGGTATTTTAAAAAATTTTGCTTCTACAAGTAACTGGAATAGTCAACTTTCTATAGCAAAATTACGTTCTTCTTGGCATAAAGTAGTAGGGGAAAGTATTGCAAAACATTGTGAAATAAGTCAAGTTGTAAATGGTGTGCTTATTGTTCGTGCTCAATCAACAGTTTGGGCAACTCAACTTTCTTATTTAATTCCACAATTAAAAGAAAAAATTAATAATAACCTTGAAAATATTGAAATAAAAGAAATTAAAGTTATTGGTCCAACAACGAGTGGATTAGGATTTTTAAGAAATAAATTTTAATAATAGTATTATATTTTTTTAAAAATAGTAAAAATGCCTCTTTCTGAAGAGAGGTCATAGTATGTGTGTAGAATGTCATGTATTATGGCTAAAACGCTAGAATCCCCTTTTATGTGCTTTCTAGCATGTGTTGGCTCTATAAATGCCTTTTGATATGAGGCAATTTGTGAAGGGACCTAAAGTGGCAAACACGGAAGATAATTCGATGGATAATGCCGTCGAAGAGCATAAACTTGATGATGCTCAACTCGATGATTCACTTGCTCCTGAACATTATGATGCGAGTGACCTTCGCGTTCTAGAAGGATTAGAGGCAGTTCGTATTAGACCAGGTATGTATATTGGTTCTACTGGTCCTCGTGGATTGCATCATTTGGTTTATGAGATTGTTGATAATTCTGTTGATGAAGCTTTGGCAGGATATGCTTCGCATATTGAAGTAACAATTTTGCCTGATAATGCTATTCGTGTTGTCGACGATGGTCGAGGTATCCCAGTAGATGAAGTGCCAGGCGAAGGTGTTTCTGGTGTTGAAACAGTTATGACTAAGCTTCACGCTGGCGGTAAGTTTGGTGGCGGCGGTTATGCTGTTTCTGGTGGTTTACACGGTGTAGGTATTTCTGTTGTTAATGCACTTTCTACTCGTGTAGAAATTGAGGTTCGTCGTCAAGGATTCCACTGGACTCAAACTTATGTTGATCAGCATCCAACTGCTCCTTTGGCAAAAGGTGAGCCAATGGCAGAAGGAGAATCTACTGGAACTTCTGTGACTTTCTGGCCAGACGGAACAATTTTTGAAACAACAGTTTATGATTTTGAAACCTTGCGTTCTCGCTTCCAACAGATGGCTTTCTTAAATAAGGGTTTGAAGATTTCTTTAACTGATTTACGTAAGCCAGATGAAGCTGGAGATGAAGTTGCAGGTGATTCTGAATCTTCTAGTGAAGAAAAGCATAGAAGTGTAAGCTACCAGTATGAGCATGGTATTAAAGACTATGTTGATTACTTAGTTAAATCTCGAAAAGCTGTTCCAGTAGAGCCAGATGTTATTGACTTTGAGGCTGAAGATCTTGAAATTGGTATTTCTGCGGAAATTGCTATGCAATGGACTGTTGCTTATTCTGAAGCAGTTCACACTTTTGCTAATACTATTTCAACTACTGAAGGCGGTACTCACGAAGAAGGATTCCGTGCAGCGCTTACTACTTTAGTTAATCGTTATGCTCGCGAAAAGAATATTTTAAAAGAGAAAGATACTAATCTTTCTGGTGATGACGTTCGCGAAGGCTTAACAGCAGTTGTTTCAGTAAAGCTTACAACTCCACAGTTTGAAGGTCAGACTAAAACAAAGCTTGGAAATTCTGAAGCTAAGACTTTTGTACAAAGAGTTATGACTGAAAAGCTTGGAGATTGGTTTGATGCTCATCCAAATGAAGCAAAAAATATTATTCAAAAAGCTATAGAAGCTTCTCGTGCTCGACTTGCTGCTAAAAAAGCTCGCGAAAATACTCGTCGCAAGTCTATTTTTGAAACTGCTGGAATGCCAGATAAGTTGAAGGATTGCCAGTCAAGTAATCCTGAGGAATGTGAATTATTCATAGTCGAGGGTGATTCTGCAGGTGGCTCAGCAATTCAAGGTCGCGATCCTATTACGCAAGCAATTTTGCCTTTGCGCGGTAAGATTTTGAATACTGAACGCGCTTCAATTGACAGAATGATGAAGTCTGAAACTATTGAATCCTTAATTACTGCTGTTGGTGGTGGTTATGGAGAAGACTTCGATTTAAGCAAGGTTCGATATCACAAAGTCATTATTATGGCTGATGCTGATGTCGACGGCGCTCATATTGCTACTTTGAATTTGACACTATTCTTCCGCTATATGCGTCCTATGATTACTGCAGGATACGTTTATGTTGCTATGCCACCTTTGTACCGTTTGAAGTGGAGCAAGGGAGCACATGACTTTGTTTATACGGATGCTGAGCGAGACAGAGTTTTGGCAGAAGGTAAAGCTGCTGGTCGTCAACTTCCTAAAGGTGAAGGTATTCAGCGATACAAGGGCTTGGGTGAGATGAGTTATCAGGAGTTGTGGGAAACAACAATGGATCCTGAACATCGTATTTTGAAGCAAATTCATATTGAAGATGCTGCTCGAGCTGATGAAACATTCTCTATGCTTATGGGCGATGAAGTAGAGCCTCGTAGACTCTTTATTCAAAGAAATGCTCATGATGCAAGGTTTATTGACGCTTAAAAGTATTAATTTATTCGAAAAGATAAAAAGAAAAAACTTTAATTTTTATAAGATTAAGAAGGAATTGAAGTGGTAGACGAAATAAATTCCGCTCGTGATGATGCTGAGCGAGATCAGCTTCCAGATGGTTCTATGGAACCACAGAGCCCTCAGGAAGCAGATAATACTGATTATGGCTTAATGAAGGGTGCTCGCGTAAAGAACATGGATTTGCAGCAGGAAATGCGCGAATCTTATTTAGCTTACGCATTATCTGTTATTGTTGAGCGTGCTTTACCAGATGTTCGTGATGGTTTAAAGCCTGTTCACCGTCGTGTTATTTATGCAATGTATGATGGAGGATACAGGCCTGATCGCGGATATAACAAGTGTTCTCGCGTTGTCGGTGATGTTATGGGTAAGTATCACCCTCATGGTGATTCTGCTATCTATGACACTTTAGTGCGTATGGCTCAGTCTTGGTCAATGCGCTATATGCTTGTTGATGGTCAAGGAAACTTTGGTTCTCCTGGTGATGATCCTGCAGCAGCAATGCGTTATACGGAATGCCGTATGGCACCGTTGGCTATGGAAATGGTACGAGATATCGATAAAGATACCGTTGATTTCCTGCCAAATTATGATGGTAAAACTCAAGAGCCTACGGTTTTGCCAGCTCGTTTCCCGAATCTTTTAGTTAATGGTTCTGCTGGTATTGCTGTTGGTATGGCAACCAATATTCCACCTCATAATATGCGTGAAGTGGCTGATGGTGTGCACTGGGCGTTGGATCATCCTGATGCAAGCAAGGAAGAACTTCTTGAAGCTTTAATTCAGCGAATTAAAGGACCTGATTTCCCTACTGGAGCAACAATCTTAGGTCATAAGGGAATTGAGCAAGCCTATCGTACAGGTCGTGGCTTAATTACGATGCGAGCAGTAGTTAATACTGAGGAAATTAAGGGACGTATGTGCTTGGTTGTTACCGAGCTTCCATACCAAGTTAATCCTGATCGCTTAGCTGCTTCTATTCGTGAAGCTGTACGAGATGGCAAAATTCAAGGTATTGCAGATATGCGCGACGAAACGTCTGGCCGTACTGGTCAGCGTTTGGTTCTTGTTCTTAAGCGCGATGCTGTTCCAAAAGTTGTTTTAAATAACTTGTATAAGCATTCGCAATTGCAGCAAACTTTCGGCGCAAATATGCTTGCTTTGGTTGATGGTGTTCCTAGAACTTTGAGCTTGGATGCGTTTATTCGTCATTGGGTAACCCATCAGCTTGAAGTAATTGATAGGCGTACACGTTACTTAAAGCGTGAAGCTGAAGAGCGAGATCATATTTTGCAAGGCTATTTGAAAGCTTTGGATATGATTGATGAAGTTGTGGCTTTAATTCGTTCATCTAAAGATGTTGAAACTGCTCGTACTGGTTTAATGAATTTGCTTGATGTTGATGAAGTTCAAGCGGATGCCATTCTTGCAATGCAACTTCGTAGACTTGCAGCTTTGGAACGTCAGAAGATTCTCGACGAGCATGAAGATTTGATGATTAAAATTGCTGATTACAACGATATTTTGGCAAGCCCAGAACGTCAGCGCAAAATTGTTGGCGATGAACTGGATGAAATTGTTGCAAAATATGGTGATGATCGCAGAACTAAGATTCTTCCATTCTCTGGTGAAATGAATGTTGAAGATCTTATTGCTGAAGAAAACGTTGTTGTAACAGTAACTCGCGCAGGTTATATTAAGCGTACTAAGGCAGACGAGTATCGTGCTCAACACCGCGGTGGTAAAGGTATTAAGGGTGCAAAGCTTCGTGAAGATGATGTAGTTGATCACTTCTTCTTAACTTCTACACACAATTGGTTGCTCTTCTTTACTAATCGTGGTCGAGTTTATCGTCTGAAAGCCTACGAACTTCCAGAAGGATCTCGCGATTCTAAAGGTCAGCATGTTGCTAATTTGTTGCAATTTGCTCCTGGAGAAACAATTCAAGCAGTGTTATCAATTCCAAATTATGATGTCGCTAAATACTTGGTATTGGCAACTCGTTCTGGAAAAGTTAAGAAAACTGCATTGCAAGAGTATGATTCTCCACGTCAAGGCGGTTTGATTGCTGTACGTTTGATGGCAAATGAAGAAACAGGTGAACCTGTTGATGAGCTTATTGGTGCAGCTTTGTGTAATTCAGAAGACGACATTATTCTTGTTTCTAAGCTTGGAATGAGTTTGAAGTTTAGAGCAGATGATGAACAACTTCGACCAATGGGTCGTCAGACTGCCGGCGTTCAGGGTATGAGATTCCGTGAAGGTGACGAATTACTTGATATGGACGTTGTTGCAGCAGAAACTAGTAAAGATCTTCTTGTTGTTACTAATGAAGGTTTTGCTAAGCGAACTGCTATTGAAGAGTATCGTTTGCAAGGAAGAAACGGCTACGGTGTTAAAGCTGTTCAACTTGCAGAGGGTCGTGGTTCATTAGTTGGAGCTTTGATTGTTGAAGAAACAGATCAAGTAATGGCAATTATGAAGTCCGGTAAGGTAATTCGTTCTGACGTTAACGAAGTGAAGCGTACTGGTAGAACAACTCAAGGCGTAACCTTAGCTAAGCCGGATAAAGGCGATGAAATTATTTCTATTGCCCGTAATGAAGAAACGGATGACGAAGAAAATCAATTAGAAGAAAAAGAAGCTACTTCAGAAAATGAGGAAGCTTAAGAAACTTCTTATACGGAATAATATTAATAATATTATTTCTTAAAAATTTGAGAGTACTAATAAAAACTGTTCTAGTCTGTTTTTATTGGTACTCTCATTGGTATAATGGCACTGATTATAAGCAAATTAATAAGAGAAGGAACACTGAGATGAGCGAAAATTTTGAGCCATCGCAAAATCCGATGAATATGAATGAGGAATCTGCAAGATTTTTGTCTAATGACACAGAATTATCTGCAGAAAAAATGGTTCCTTCTAAGGAAGCTAATTATTCAAGTGAAGAAAATAATTTTGATGAAGTATCTGGTAATTCTTCTTTAGGAAATATTGTTAAAAATTCATCATCTTCTGGACGTGTTAGTGGTAGTTCCAATACGTATCGTCGTACAATTGGTGGCGTTGCTTCATCTATTTCCAATAAAACAAACGCAACAAAATCAGGACGTGTTCCGCGTGCTCGTCGTATGAGTCTTTCTTTAGTAAGAGTAGATGCATGGTCTGTAGCAAAAGTAACATTCCTTCTAAGTGTTGCAGGAGGAATTATTCAAGTTATTGCTGCAGGTTTAGTGTGGTTGTTCTTGAATATGATTGGTGTATTTGATCAAGTAACGCAGATTGTTTCTTCTACTGGTTTGGATAGTAACGGTTTTAATCTTGCAGATGTGTTCTCACTTCCAACAGTATTAAGTGCTGTAACTATTTTTTCAATTGTAGAAATAATTATAATAACCGTATTATCTGCAATAATTGCCCTTCTATATAACGTTGTTGGTTCATTAGTTGGAGGAATTCACATTACTTTAGGTGACGACTGATAGTGTGAATAATTTAGTTTTGGATAATAAAATTCCCACTGTTTACTACGAAGCAGTGGGAATTTTTTATAAGAAAAATAAGAAATTAGCGTTTTACTAGTTCGTCACGAATATCTTGTAACAGTTGAATAGTTTTTTCTTCGCGCTCTTTTCTTTTTTCTTCTTCAGTTTTTTCATGTTCAATTTGCAACAAATCTGCACCAATTTCACGTAATTTATTAATAGGTAAAACAATGCAGAAATAAACTGCTGTAGCAACAATAAGGAAATTCAATAATGCTCCAATTACTGCGCCAAAAGAAATTGTTGCACCATTCATACTAATAGTTAGAACGCCATTAAGTTCTGGCTTTCCGAAAATCATTGCGATAAGAGGATTAATAATATAATTAACTATCGTTGTTACTACTGCAGTTACTGCACTACCCATAACAACACCGACAGCCATATCGATTACGCTGCCTCGTAAAATAAATTTTTTAAATCCTTTTATCATTAGTATTTTCTTCCCTTTATACATTATTGAATATTAGATTGTGAGTTAGAATCTAGTACTTGTTCTTCGTAAGTAGATTTGTCATCATTTCTGTTGTCAATATATAAATTATGTCGCTGGAACGAGCGCAAAATTGTAACAGAAAGTAGTGGATATATAATTGCTGCAGCTAATACATCCGTAGGGAAATGAGCAGCGACAATAATACGTGAAACAGCAACTATAACAACAAGAATTGCGCTAAAAAGTAATCCAAATTGAACTGACGATGGTTTATTAATGTAAAGAATTAACATTGCCATAACGCAAACTGCTACAGCTGCTGAAGTATGACCACTTGGGAAACTTGGATCAGGTGGTAATTTAATATTCAAACCAATGTACGGACGCGGACGATTTACAGCAAATTTAACTGCAAAAATGTAAATCATAGGAAGAAGCGAAATTAAAAGTTGAATTATTGTCATCTTCCAATTTTTATTTATAAATAATGAAAGCGCTGCTAATAAAACAAGTATTGCTATGCAACCCTTAGTTGAAAAAACTAAAGCTAATATTTTTGAAATACTGAGAATTACAGAGGGAACACTCTTGTGGAACCAGGAGACTATGGATGATTCATAAGTGCGCTCTTTACTCGTAACTAGTAGTGCTTTTCCTAAGCACGGAATAACAACTGCGAGTAATAGTGTAAAAATAGTAGCGGAATTTCTAGTGAAAACCGATAATCCGCTGTGATTACTGTTATTTTTCTGCATCATACTTGTTAAGATTACACGCACAATGATGTAAATGCACGTTGGAGAGTACGAAATAATATGTATAAAAAAGAAAATATATTAGAAGAAAAGCGTGTGGTAGTTGAACACCGTACCCGGTGACGAGTACTATGATGAACAGATAGAAAGGGTTTACCATGAGCGTGTTTGACCGATTTGAGAAGAGCGTGGAAGGTGCAATGAACGGCGTCTTCGCAAAATTCGGCTCCAAAGATTTGCAGCCAGTCGATTTTTCGAGTGCTTTGGAACGTGAAATTGACGCTGAAGCCATGCCTATTGGCAGAGATCACACAGTTGCTCCAAATGAGTATCGTTTTAAGCTGAGTACGCCTGATTTTGATCATATTGAACAATGGGGCAGTGAGGCATTAGCTAATGAGCTTGCAGATAATCTTACTCAATATGCTAAGAGTCAGCATTATGCTTTCGTAGGACCTGTAGTTGTTATTTTTGAAGAGGATTTGGAATTAACTAAAGGTAATTTCCATTTGACATCTGAATCTGTTCAGGGTAATGCTGTTCCTGTTACCACAGACGATCAGCAACAGAATCATCCTATGCTTGAAATTAATGGTAACCAGTACCTGCTTACAAAGGATCGTACTATTTTAGGACGTGGGTCTGGTTGCGATATTGTAATAGATGATCCAGGTATTTCTCGTCATCATCTTGGTATTGATATAACTCCTGACGGTGTTATTGCTCGTGATCTTGGATCTACTAATGGTACATATGTAGAAGGTCATCAGGTTCCTGCAGCAACATTGGTTGATGGCAACACTATTACTATTGGTCGTACGCGTATTCTTTATTGGGCATCGTCTCAAGACCAGGAGTAGTAAGTATTTCCGAGCTAGGAGACGATAACGCGCATGATGTTCACTGAATTAACGTTTGCAATACTTAAGTATGGCTTTCTAGTCTTACTCTGGATTTTTGTATGGTGCGCTATCCGTTCGCTTCGCTGCGATATTGAAGTATTTAGTCCTAAAAAATCTCGTTTTTGGAAGAAAAGTTCTCGTCGTAATTCTCGTGAAGCAAAGTTTTCACAAGTTATGCAAGTGCGTGAGACGCCAGTATTTACCAAAGCAGAAAATCAAGAAAATACATCCGGTTCTCCAACTTTGTTAGTTGTTATTGATGGACCTTTGGCAGGATCTTCATTCCCATTGAACGCTGCTGGTGTGACTCTTGGTCGTGCTGCTTCTAATACGGTCGTCTTAAACGATGAATTTGTATCTTCACACCATGCTCGTGTTTATTTTAATCAATCAGTTAATTCTTGGGTTCTTGAAGATTTAGGCAGCACAAATGGAACCATGATTGGTCATAATCGTGTTACTGAGCCTGTTATATTAGCTCCGCGTACTTCTGTGCGAATCGGCGCAACAATGTTTGAATTGAGGTAACAAATGAAACAAATCAATTCAAATAACGAAGAAGAAATTCAGACCGCAGTTACTGGGCAAATAGAAAAAATATCATCTATAACAGATAAAAATGATATTAAAGAAAATCGCGCAAATTCTGTAGAAAAAATACTTTTTATGTATGCTACGGCTGTCAGTGATGTTGGAACTGTTCGTAGTAATAATCAAGATTCTGCATTTGCTGGTGAACATTTAGCTGCAATTTGCGACGGAATGGGTGGTCATGCTGGAGGAGATACAGCTTCTACTATAGCGATTCGTTCTCTTGCACATATTGAACAAGATTCAAGACCGCATGATGTTAAGACTGTTTCTTCAATGATGGAAACATCGATTATGGCTGCTCATGATGCGATTGTTGGTAAAGCTAAGCGTGAGCGCCGTCTTGCTGGAATGGGAACGACAGTGACTGCAGTAACTCTTGTAAGAGGATACTGGGTTCTGGCTCATTTAGGTGATTCTAGAGCGTATCTACTAAGAGATAATCATCTTATGCGCATGACTACTGATCATAGTTATGTTCAGCATTTGATTGATACAGGTCATATTACGCCTGAAGAAGCGCGAAATCATCCTCAACGAAATGTTGTTATGCGAGTATTAGGTGATTTTGATATAGATCCTCGTCCTGATATTGCTTTGCGTTCAGCTCATCCTTCTGACCGTTGGCTTCTTTGCTCTGATGGATTGTGTGGAGTTCTTGAAGATTCAACTATTCAAGATGTGATGAGTAGTATTTCTAATCAAGAAGAATGCGCTCAAAAATTAGTATCTATGGCACTTCGTGCTGGTAGTACAGATAATGTTACAGCCGTTATTGCAGATGCAACGCTTGCACTTGATGCTGATGCATTTGATCTTCCGCATCAAACTCCACTTATTGGAGGAGCTGCAAGTAAGGATCTCGAGTCAATTGCAGATATCGTAAATAAAGCAGTAGCTTCAGCACCGGCATTGCGCGAAGATAAGAATTCACCAGCTCAACGAGCAGCCGCGCTAGCTCAAGATGATGATAATTCTAAAAATCCAGATGAAGGAACAATATCTATTACAAGAATTGTGCAACCTTCACACATTCGTGAAGAAGTTGGAGAATTACATACACCTGACACTAATGAGATTCCTATAGTCAAAAAAAAGAATGGTAAAGTTTCAACGGATCCTCATGATCCAGATGTTGCTCGTGCTGTTAAACATGAGCAGGATGAGGCACATCGTGCTCATTCATTGAGGCGCAGGTGGACTCGCATAGGCATATCTTTGGGAATATTGTTAGTATTATTTGTTATTTCTGGAGTAGGCTACGGAGTATATGCGTGGACTCAAACGCAATATTATATTGGAAAAGACAGTAACAAAGTTGTTATCTACCAAGGAGTGCCAACAAATATTTTCGGTATTGCATTATCTCATGAAGTGGAATCTACTGACATCCCTGTTAATAAACTAGATAGATCTTGGCAGGATCAATTAAAAGAAGGCATTAGTTTTGGCAGCTTAGTTGAGGCTCGTGGTCATGCTTCGTTAATTCGTCGAGAAATGCGTGCACGAGAACAAGAAAAACTTAATGAACAGAATCAAAAGAAATTAGAAAATAAAATAAATAAAAATAAAGATAATGCGAAGCAGGGGGGTAAAACCTCATGAATATGATTGCTACGCGTATCAGACAGATAGCATTGTTGCTTTTTGCAACGTTGCTTTCTGGCATGGCATTTTTACAGATGTTTTTCCGTATTGACGGTTATATTTCTGCTAATTATGCAGCAATGTTGATTCTCGTTATGGCACTGTTTTTCGTATTTTGGGGTGTTCTTCTTGTTAAACAGCCATATGCAAGTCAAGCTATTTTACCTTGTATTATGCTTTTAACTGCAATTGGAACAGTTCTTATAGCTAGAATTGATAGGCAAAATAATACAAATGTTGCAATAAAACAAATGGTGTGGATTTGTGCGGCACTGGTATTATCAATTATTTTCGTTATTCTTTTGAATGATTATCGCATTTTAAGGCGTTTTTCTTATGTGAATATGGTCATAGGCTTGATTCTTTTGCTTTCACCTATGGTTCCTGGATTAGGTAAAGAAATTGGTGGAGCAAGAATTTGGATAGGTTTTGGTGATCACACAGTGCAGCCAGGAGAGTTTGCTAAGCTTTTCCTGTCGTTCTTCTTTGCAGCGTATCTGTTTAATCATCGTGATCGACTTGCTGTAGGTGGAAATAAAGTTTTGGGAATTCACCTTCCTCGCTTACAAGACATGGGACCTATTGCTTTAGTATGGGCCGCATCAATGGGCGTGCTCGTTATTCAGCATGATCTTGGAACGTCATTGATGTTCTTCGCAATGTTTGTGTCAATGTTGTATGTTGCAACAGGTCGCAGAGGGTGGATTGCTGTTGGAGGTATTGCTTTTGTAGCTGGATGCTTGATGGCAGTAAAGTTATTCGCACATGTGCAATATCGTGTGGATTCGTGGCTTCATCCATTTGATAATGCGGTCTATAATCGTTTCCCTGGTGGCTCAGCGCAAATTGTATCTGGATTGTTTGGTTTGGCTGCTGGAGGAACAACCGGAACAGGTTTAGGACAAGGTCATCCTTCTATAACACCGCTAGCTAATTCTGATTTTATTTATGCTTCTGTTGGTGAAGAGCTTGGTCTTACTGGGCTTCTAGCCGTATTGGTTTTGTATTTAATTATTATTGCATCTGGAATGATTACTGCAATGAAAATTAAAGATGGCTTTGGAAAATTATTAGCTTCAGGGCTTGTTTTTACTATGGCTTTCCAAGTGTTTACTGTTGTTGGTGGAATTACTTTGGTTATTCCATTAACCGGTTTAACTTTGCCGTATATGGCAGCTGGAGGCTCTTCTTTAGTGGCAAATTATTTGCTTGCATCTTTGCTTATTGTTATTTCTCACGCTGCAAATAAACCTGAATCTGCTCCTGTTTCAGATACTTTCCAATACGCTGCCTTAGCAGCGTTGCGCGAGCGTGAATTGCGAGAGCGAGCTAATACGAATACAAATAATAGCGAATATAACAATACAGATTATGAAAATAATATAGATGCTTCTGCTGTTATTTCCTCTTCAGAGAGAGGTGATAACAATGAATAAAAGTCTTAGAGAACTTTTTACTGCAGTATTGGTACTTTTTGTAATACTTGGTATTTCAAGTACAATTATTACTTCTATTAAAGCGAATGCTCTAAATTCTGATCCTCGAAATCGCAGAGCTTTATACCATGAGTTTGGTGCTCCACGTGGAGCAATACTTACATCAGATGGCACAGTTATAGCGAAATCTGAACCATCTAAAGATGCTTTTGTGTATCAACGTCAGTATTCTAACGGATTAGTATATGCTCCAGTTACTGGATATTTTTCTATTAGCCAGCGTGCAGATAGAGGAATTGAAGCTTCTCGCAATAGCTTATTAAGTGGAGAATCAGACGCTCTGTTCTGGCAAAAATTCCGTTCATTATTTACTGGAGCAACTAATCGCGGAGCTTCTATAGAGACGTCAATTGATTCACGCTTGCAAAATCTTGCTTACAATCTTCTTAAAGGCAAAGACGCAGCTTTAGTTGCAATTGAGCCAAAAACCGGAAGAATTCGCGCCATGGTAAGCACTCCAAGTTATGATCCGAATGATCTTGCTCTTCACAATATTAATGAAGTAAATAAATCGTATGAGAGAATAACATCAGATGTGTCAAATCCTATGCTGAATCGTGCTGTTTCTGAGCTTTATGCTCCTGGCTCTACGTTCAAAACTGTTGTTGCAGCAGCAGCATTAGAATCTGGAAAATACAAGCCTGATACGAAAATACCTGCTGGTGCGAGCTATGTTTTGCCTGGAACCAAGACGTCTCTTACAAATGTCACTTACCAAGCGAATGGCGTTGATGGAAAAATATCTTTTGAGGATGCTTTAGCATATTCGTCTAATACTGCTTTTGCTCAATTGGGTAATTCTTTAGGATCTGACGTAATTGTAAAGCAAGCAAGAAAGTTTGGATTCTTCGATTCGCTGTCTATTGATGGTTCTGATTCTACTGGATTCCCAATGCGATCCGTGAAATCTACTTTTTCTATTAAGCCAACTCCAGATAGACTAGCTCTGGAATCAATAGGTCAAGGTGATGCTAAGGTTACACCTTTGCAAAATGCTATGATTGCGGCAGCTATTGCAAATAATGGAACATTGATGAAGCCTACTCTTGTTGATTGTGTAAGATCTAGTGATTTGTCAGTATTGTCACAAACTAGACCAACCGTTATGAACCAAGTAATGAGTAGTGACAGTGCATCTAAATTAACTTCTATGATGCAGGCTGTTGTTACAAAAGAAAATCCTAATCTTGCTTTACCTAATATTCATGTTGCTGCTAAAACAGGTACTGCACAGATTGGAATGTATAATCAAGCTGCTAATGGTTGGGTTATTGGATTTGCTCCTGCTGAAAATCCTAGAATAGCTATAGCAGTTATAGTACATAACACAAGTACATTTGGTAGTTACGCGGCAGGACCTATTATGCGACAAGTGATGGAGGAGGCGCTTAAACAATGAAACTCGTTGAAGGACAGTTAGTTCATCATCGTTATAGACTTGATCGCCGCCTTGCTCAAGGCGGTATGGGAGAAGTTTGGAAAGGCTTTGATATTCAACTTGGGCGAATTGTTGCCATTAAGGCGTTACGTACAGATACCGTAAACGTTGAAGCAAAATTACGTCGTCTTCGTGCTGAAGCGCATAATTCTGCCAATTTAGCGCATCCTAATATTGCAGCATTATTTGACTATTATGAGCACGATGGTATTGGATTCTTAATTATGGAATATGTGCCAAGTAAATCATTGGCAGATTTGTATCATAAAGAAAAAATAATTGATCCTACTAAGTTACTTCCTATTCTTATTCAAACAGCTCGAGGGCTTTTTGTAGCTCATTCTCATGGTGTAATTCATCGCGATGTAAAACCTGCAAATATTATGGTTTCTGATACTGGCAATGTGAAAATCACAGATTTTGGCGTGTCATATTCCAGCGACCAAGAACAAATCACTCAAGATGGCATGGTAGTTGGAACAGCTCAATATATTTCTCCAGAACAAGCGCAAGGTGAGCAAGCTACTGCACAATCTGATATTTATTCGTTAGGTGTTGTGGCATATGAAGGCTTGTGTGGACATCGTCCATTTACTGGAGCAACGCCGGTAGATATTGCTGCTGCACATGTTAATGATCCTGTGCCACCTTTGCCAGAAAATGTTGATTTGCAATTGCAACAGTTTATTATGTCTATGCTTGCAAAGAATCCAAAAGATCGTCCAAAAGATGCATTAGTCGTGTCGAAAGTATTATCTCGTATTGAGCGCAGACTGCTAGATCAAGAAACAGCCTTCAACAATACAACAGGAGTACTTTCTACAAATTTGCGACAACGAAGATGTATTAAAAGTATGCCGCAAAACCAAGTAAATATTATTAATATTTTTAATACCAATGATCGCAAGGAGCAGCAATGAATACCACAATGCCCACCTCATTAGCGAATGGTCGATACGAATTAGGGGAGCTTATTGGCCGTGGCGGCATGGCAGAAGTGCGTGTTGCTGTTGATAAGCGCTTAGGTCGTACAGTTGCTGTGAAAATTATGCGTTCCGATTTAGCGAACGATGAGATTTTCCTTTCGCGATTCCGCAGGGAAGCGCATGCCATTGCGCAGATGAACAATCCTAATATTGTGAATATTTATGATTCTGGAGAAGAATCTGTTATAGCAGAAAATGGCTTAGAAGAGCGTTTACCGTATCTTGTAATGGAATACATTAAAGGTAAAACATTACGCGATATTCTAAAAATGAATGGAGCTTTAAGTCAGAGAGACGCTGAACAAGTTATGCTTGGCGTGCTCAATGCTTTAGAGTATTCGCACAGAATGGGTATTATTCACCGCGATATTAAGCCTGGAAATATTATGATTTCTGAACAAGGCTTAGTAAAAGTCATGGATTTTGGAATAGCTAGAGCTCTTGATGATTCTGCAACAACTATGACACAGTCTCAAGGTGTTGTTGGAACAGCACAATATTTGTCTCCAGAGCAGGCTCGTGGTGAACAAGTAGATATGCGCTCTGATTTGTATTCTGCAGGGTGTGTGCTGTATGAAATGCTAACTGGACGTCCTCCTTTTATTGGAGATTCAGCTGTTGCCATCGCATATCAGCATGTTTCGGAAGTGGCGACACCTCTTAGCACACTTGTTCCAGGCATGCCTGCTATGTGGGACAAGATTTGTGCTAAAGCAATGGCAAAAGATAGACAAAATAGATATGCCACAGCATCAGAGTTTAAGAATGACATTCTAGCGTTTATGAACGGTGGAGTGCCTGTTGCAGCAGCGTTTAATCCATTGACTGATTTAGCTAATATGAAGGCGCGTAAGCAGGCTGAACAGAATGCTGCAACTATGGCTATGGGCATGACAGATGGTGCTGCAACTCAATCGTTTAATCCTATTACTGGTCAAGTTGAATCTGCAAATATTGCATTTTCTCCTAGCACGCGCGCGTCACAAAGAGCAACAATGCAAGCGCAACGTCGTAAACGAGTAGTAATCGGATCTATAGTTGGAGTATTAGTAACAGTATTAGTTCTTCTGGGTGTGCTGTTTATGCTCAACCGAAGTCGTGCTACTGGAGATGTTGTAGTTCCAACATTTATGGAGACAACAACGCAGGATGCTGCTCGTGAAAAGTTGCGTGCACTTGGTTTGGTTCCAGATATTCGTGAAGATGATCATTCTTCTCAACCTGAGGGAACTTTTACTAAGCAATCACCGCGTGGAGGTGAGCATGTTGCTTCTGGATCCAAGGTGACTGTATGGTTCTCGGTTGGACCACAATCAACTCGCGTGCCAGATGTAAGTGGTAAAACGCAAGAAGCTGCTCGTAAAATGCTTGAGCGTGCTGGGTTTAAGATTGCTAATGTTCGAGTAGAAGATAGTGCAGATATTAAGAAAGATCATGTAACTCGCACAGATCCTGACGCAGATTCGTTTGCTGATAAGGGTACATTAATTACTTTATATATTGCATCCGGCTTAACTAAAATTCCTGACGGTCTTGTTGGTCAAAGCAAAGACATTGTGGTTAGCCAATTAGAGAATTTTGGTTTTACTACGGATGTAGTTAAGGAAGATTCAGATAATGTGCCTGAAGGTTCTGTAACTCGACTAAATCCGTCGTCTGGTTCCTCTGTTAAACCACACAGCTCTATTACTGTGTACGTTTCTCAAGGTGCTTCGAAAGTTGAAGTTCCTAGTATAGATCTTGGTACTGTTACCTTCAAACAGGCGAAGAAAATACTTGAAGCAAAAGGTTTGAGAGTAGTATCTGATTCAATGGCAAAAGATGACGATATAGTCATGAGCATGTCTGAGGAAGCAGGAAGCAAGGTTGAGAAGGGCAAAGCGATTACATTAGTTACACGTCCAAGCCTTGGTTCTTCGTCTGATTCAGACTGATTTAGATTTGTGTTAGATTAAGTCTGTAAAAATAATGTATATGCTGCTTGTTCTACAAGAAAAGTAGAGCAAGCAGCATTTTTGTATCTCTAATGTTTGTATCTCTAATAAAATCCATATATTACTTATAAAAATTGATGCGTGAAAATAGATCTGCAAAAATAGACTTATATTAGGTTGCAAAGTATGTGATAAAACGAAAAAATAGCTGTTTAAGATATGTTTGTTTATTTAGACATAGTTTTATAGCAATGCGTTATTTTATGTGTTTCTATAGGCTTTTATTTTATTAATATAAACAAAAGGCGACTGCACTTCATACGCAATCGCCTTAAATGTTTTTATTTTGTAAGTTTTAAAGCAATCGTAAGAATATTTAAAACTTACTACTTAACCCGTTATCATACAGTTGTTGAGTAATTAGACATCTGCTGAAGGAATGGAATTGTAGATGCGGCCCAAGGGAAAATCCACTGGAATAATGCTAATACAATGAAGAAATAAATCAGAATCGAAAGAATCCAACGAATCGCTGTAATACCTGGTTGTATGCGCAAAAGACCGCCAAAAATGCTTGCATCAGGCTTTTTCTTTAATCCAGAATGAATAGCGCGAAGTTCTGGCCATTGCCAAGCGATTGCTCCTGCTGCGAAAATCATCACATACACTAATAAAACAACCACCATAACTGGCACTAGTGAAGAAAGATGAGAAACTAGAGATTGTTGCTCATTGTTAATAAACTTCACTTTTCCTTGCTCATCAATAGTAGAAAGTTCTTTTGGAATGCCATCGCTAATCTTTGCCCAATAAGCGAATTTTGCGTAGCTAATCCAGCGATGAGTTGCAGCAGTATACTTAGGTTCGCAAGTTGTAAGAGTAAGCATACGTTTTGTTGGTTTCTCACCAGGATGATCAGGATTTGCATCAATAACTTCACCGTGATCTGGTGTAACAATCTTGTAAGAAGTGTACTTATAGACGAACCAATAATCCTTTGTACGAACTACTATTGCGTCGCCAGGCTTCAGTAAGTCTACATCTCCCAATGGCTGACCATAACCATTTCGGTGACCTGCTACTGCGAAATTACCTATTGCGCCAGGCATTTGTGTGGTTGGATAATGACCTAAACCACGCTTGCTTAAGATGTCTGGCGTAATGCCTTCTACAACATTTCGTTCCCACTGATTTCCAAAACGTGGTATGTATAAACGAGCTACAAGGTCTTCAGACTTTGGTTTGCTTAAAGCAGGTGGGTCAGTATTCTGTGGTAAAGCAATCTTCGTTTTATCGCCAGTTTTTGGGTTTTGCCAAGATATTGCTTGACGTGCCTCTACTTGAGTGTGCTCAGCCTGCTCTCCAGTCCACCACATTTGCCATGCAATGTACAATGCGCAAATAACTGCAAAAGCTATCAACAGTTCGCCAATAATTCCAGCGGCTTGCCACCAGAAATTCGAGCTGCTACGCTTCGTTTTTCCTTCCTGCATATTAGCAGATTGCATAGTGTGCTACTCCTTTATTGATGTATGAAGACTTTGCAACATATTTTATTTGTTTAGCACTTTAGGAACTGTTGCGTACCTTAATGGTTGCAACAAGGCCGATGCTTCGGGGAATCGCAGATTATTCTTTTTCTCCACTTTCCATCCTAATCCAAACGAACTTACATACTCCTTGTAGGTGTGTATGGCTGGTGAATTGTTTAGAGCATCAACCATGCTATCCATTGGACCAATAGCAGATATTTTATACGGTGGCGAGTACTGATGACCTTGCAACATAAGAACGTTACCAATACAAACAACTGCGGAGTTAAATAATACTCGCTGATCCTGAATAGTTATTGCTTCTGCTCCGCCGCGCCACAAAGCATTTACTACAGCTTCAATATCCTGCTGGTGGATTACGTAATCATTAATATTTCCGGATGTTCCGGAACCATTAACTGCGCCTTTCCATAGAGGAGAGTCGTTAAGAGTTACAACAATTCCAGGTCCTTCAAGTTTTGGAAGTACGGTACTACTTCCAGTATCAGAAGATTCTTTTCCTTCACTAGTGCTGCTGCCGAGCGTTTTATTAAGTAAATTAATTTTAGAATCTAAAGATTTTATATCTTCTCGTAAATTTTTTGTGCGCTGCGAATTTCTTTCAACCATTTGACTCGTATTAGAAGTCACAAAAGCAGAGCGGTTTACGCGCAAATTAAGAACGAATAAATAGCCGGTAAGAAATACTGCAACGGCAACAGCAAAACTGCTTAACAGCGAGTGTTGAGCACGATGTTTCCCAGTTCTCTTAGCCATATTTTATCTTCATCCTTCACGCGTTCGAGTGTAACCACTATTATAGCGTGTAGCCGATTGATTGGAGAGTTACAGTTATGGCTGATGAAGAATTGCACACGACTGCAGCTGACGACGCTGCAAAGAAGAGCGATACGTCAAATGAGAATACTTATGGCGTTCCTATGGACGAAGTTGAAGCAGTGTTGAATGCTACTGCGGATAAAGCAACGCTTTCTCCACAGATTCAGCAAATGATGCAGAGACAAGCTGAAAATAGACGACGTGTCGAAGAAAGCATTAAAGGCACAAAAGCTAATGCTGCATGGTTTGTGCCGCTGTTCTGCACATTAATGGTCGTTGGATTAATTTGGGCTGTTGTTTATTATTTGAACCCTGTGCTTCCAATTCCTGGAATTGGTGCATGGAATTTAGTTATTGCATTAGTAATAGTAATGACTGGATTCATTATGACAATGTGGTGGCGTTAGTCTGTAAAACAAACTGTTTTAATATGTTTTAAAAGTAGCTATGCAAATGTTGCGTAGCTACTTTTTTGTTGCTGCTACTGCTCGAATAAGTATGTGATTTTTATTGTTATCAGTTGTTGCAATAATTCTTGTATTTCCGCCATCTTGTAGGTTTAATTTTTTGCGCAATGCTTCTACAGATATTGGAAAGTTACGAGTAACAATATTTGCATGAGTAATATCAGCAAAAGTTTGTTTTATCTCGCGTTTATTCATGCTGCATATATTTTCAATTTTCCATGTCTTTCCTGGAAATTCTGAGTAGTATTCTTCCGATACATAAACATGACTATTCGCACTGATTTGTTGTATATTGTATTGAGTTTCTAACACTGAAAAACAGCCAGCTTTCATGATTGCTGCATTTGGCTCATAAACGTATTGTGACCATTCTGGCCAGTTATTTATATCTAAAATTTCATCTTTTTTATTATTGTCTTCTCTATTATTTAAAACATTTGATTCAGGCTGTATTGACACCTGATTTGTTGAAGTATTGTAAGTTGCTTGTATAACAGTTATCTGATCATCGTTTGCACAATATACTGGTACTTTTGTGTGCTGAGAGTTACTGAGTATTATCAATAGTTCCTTGCACTCGTTATTATGTGCGACTATATGTACGGCTTCTACATTGCCACTGAAATCACTAACTGTTTTGTGCCAATCAAGCATTGGAGAAAGTTTAATAATTACTATTTCTGCTTTAGTGAGCAACTGATTTTTAAGATCTAATACGTTTGGAGCGCAATCTTCAATAGCGTATGTGCGAGATCCTTGTTTGTTACGGCGAGCTGGATCGACGTATATTATCGTTGACTTAGGAATATTTTTGAGTGCATCAAGGCTATTGTTGTTGTAGCATTTTACGTTTGTAATACCAAGTGCATTCATATTGTGATGTGCAATGCTAGAAAGTTCGTTTTGCTGTTCAATACAAATAACAGAATCGAAAACTTCAGACATTATTGTGCAATCAACGCCAAAGCCGCCAGTAAGGTCCACAAGTGTGCTACTAAAATTTTCTGAATTTAATTTGTTGAGTAATTCTTTTGCAACATTTGCCTTGTATTGTGCTGTTGATTGAGAAGAACACTGTTCCATAGAAATATGCGCAGGGTATATAACTTCGTTGCAGGAAGCCCATTTTGGCAGTTTTTGTTGCGCGATCTGTCTGCCTGCTATTTGGTTAATTGCAAACGGTATGTCGATATTCGCGTTGCGTGGAGCTTTAAGAGCAGCTTTGCTTGGCGACAATTGTGCGTTTTCTTTAATAAAAGTGAGTGTAGAAGCGTTTGCTGGTTCTATTGTTTTTGGAACTTGAAGTGTAGACATAAATCTCATTCCTTATGGAGGTGTAGAAAATTTTAGAGCAAGTAAATTTTAAAATTATGTAGTCGATAGTTTAGTCCACAAAAAACTTAAATTGTGGATAACTCTTATACACTTGTGCACAGGTTCACAAAAGGCAAGTTATCAACGTTTGTGATTAACTATGTGGATAACTTATATAGTTGTCACCAATTTAGGCACAACTTATACACAATCCTGTGCACATTGGTGGAAAACTACACGTGTGTAATTTAATAAATCATGCCTTCAAACAAAACATTGCACAAGCAGTGAGAATAGCAAATAGTGATACAAAATATACTAAGAAACGCGTATTAAACGAAGCTTTTTTAAGTAGCGGATTTTGTACTCCGAGCAATGCTGCAATTGCAGTACCCGAAATTAAGCCTCCAACGTGTGATTGCCAAGCGATATTAGGTACAATAATTGGCATAGCGAGAGTAATAGCAATCCAAATAATTGTTCCTCGCATGTTTTCTCCTAGTCGCCATTGTGCTACGAGAAGTGCACCTATAAGCCCCATAATAGCTCCCGAAGCACCGTATGAAGCAACGAACCAATTATTAGTGAGTTTGCACCATACGATATCAGCTACGCTTCCGCCAAAGCCGGATATTAAATACAATCCAAAAAACTTCCATTTACCGAAGAATCGTTCTAATTCAACTCCGAGCGACCAAAGACATAGCATATTGAAGAAAATATGGGTTAAATTTGGTGCGTGAACAAACATTGATGTGAACCAAGTCCAAGGTGTTTGTAACGCAGTAATTGGAAGAAACGCAGTATAGCTTATTAGAGTCGAATAATAATTTGGATATGCAAAGTTTAGTACCATTTCCAATATCCAAATAAAAATGCATGAATATACTAAAATGGCTGTGGTTGTGTTAAAACGAAGTCTTATATTATTTAAAATATTTTTAATATCAAAGTTGTGCATATGCTTATGATATCGGTTTTACTTCACAAATTTAATCAATAACATTATTTAAAAAAGATGCAACTCTGAAGAAAAGCAACTATGATAGTTATTACGCGACAAAAAGCGGTATAGATTGTTGACTTGGACGAGCAGGTCAGCTTAACCGGAAAGGAGCCATCATGGAGAACAGATCCTCTGGCGGTTGGAAGTTCTTTGCACTGCTCTTCGGAGCACTGCTCGCAGGTATTGCTGCGTTGTATGTGTACAAGCAGCATAATCCTGATTATGACCCTTGGGAGGAACCATGGGAGAACAGTTCTTCGCCAATTGACCTAGGGTTAGAAAAAGAAGAGAAAGAAGCTAACGATACTCCTGCCGCTGAGGCATAAGTGACATTTGCTTTATACAGTCCAAAATAAAGGCGATTGCGTATATTCGTAGTCGCCTTTATTTGTAATTACTAAAGAATTGTTGCAAACAAAAGCGTTTGTCTTACATGCAATTTAACTAAAATCTACACAAAAAGGCGGAAACTGATTAACAGCTTCCGCCTTTTATGTAATTTACGCAGCAGTATTACTTAATTGCATGCTTGCGCTTTTTGAAACGCAGTTTGCCCAAGGAGAACGATCCAACGGAGGTTGCAATGAACAACGACAGTAATGCTGCATATTGCGTTGCAGAACCTGTTGCTGCTAATAGATTTTTTGACGCATTATTTTGTTCAGTGTGCGATGCGTTAGAAGTGCTATTTGCAGACTGGTTGTTTCTTTTATTTTCGTTATTACCGATATTTTTAGCGGAACAATCACAATTGCAAGCAGGCGAAGTATCGTTATTTTGTTGATCTTTTTGATTTTGTGTGCCGGCATTATTTGGCATAGTTTGAACGTAAATAATATTCGGCTTGTCTGGAACATTTGAGTGATCTGGATTTGCAGGCTTTTGTGGTTCTGGATCTGTTTGTGTTCCAGTATCAGTGGTTTCTGGCGTATCTGTCACTGTATCTGTGCCAGTGCCAGTGTCGGTTGTTTCCGGTGTATCAGTTTGCGTGCCGGTATCGGTGGTTGTTTGCTTATTGTATTGAACATAATAAACATCATCTTTAATATTGACAGTAGTAGAAGCTTTTTCTACTGGCATAACACTATATCCCTTAATTTGAGGAAGTGTAAACTTCTCAAAAACAGCTTTAGACCAAGGGCTTAACACTTTATTGCCTTTGCTATCAGTTTTAAGAGTACGATGAATCTCTCTTTTGCGAATAATAGTATATTCTGGCTCGCCCGGCTGATCGTGAACTGTTATAGTTTGCGTAATAGTTTTTTTGTATTTTACTTCTTCAATAACAAATGATGCGTTAGCTGTTAAATGAGCGTCATTGTAGCTGTTTTTGAACTTGTCGAAAATGGTATCTGTAATTACGTATTTTTTATTATCTTTCTTTTCTTTTTCTTTTATCCAGTTATTGACTTTTTTCTGAGCTTCCGCAAGAACAACGTTTCGTTGTGCATCTTTATTTGAAGCATCAATGCTTGTGCTGTAGTAGACTACTGGCATTTTGATAGTTGCAAAAGGAGCTTTTTTATCGTCATAATCTTTGCGAGAATGATAGAGGCGCACACAATGGTGGAATCCACTTATATTTTTTATTTCCTTAACAAAGGGTCCATCAGTTATGAAAATTGCGCCGATTCCTGATCTGTTATAAGGCCCTTGTTCTTCTCCTTGTGCCATATTATTGATAATTTTAATAAACAGTGGACTATTCTTATAACTTGTAACAGACTTCCAATCTTTAGCTATTAATGTACCGGTAAGTTTTGAAAACATTCTGTTCATATTGACATCGTGATTAAGCTGCCACTTACCTAAACCAGAGAAGTCTTCGAGATTATAGTTAGAAATAAACATCTGTTGCATATTAGTAACGTTTTTAACATTCCAGTTAGCAAGTGGAGATAAATCTCTTATGTCTGCAGCATAGAACATATCTTTCATAATCGTTACTTTAGCAGTGTTCCAATTCTTCAATGGTTCTACTGATCTCAACTCATAGCATTGTGCAAGCATGCTGTCCATTGTTGTGACATTGTCGGTTTTCCATTTGCTCAAGAATCCAAAATCTTTATCTGGCACTATTTTTAATCCGTTGAATACATAATCCATGTTCGTTACTTTAGAAGTATTCCAGCTAGATAAGTTAGGAAGATCTACCAAAACATAGCATTGAGAAAATAGTTCTTCTAAACTAGTAACAGTACTTACATCCCAATTCTCTATGCCTTTTATAGTTTGAAGTTCCCCATTGTCAAAGAATGTTCTATGTAAACCAGTAATTCTACCTGTATGTAAATTAGCAAGATCAATATGTGTAAGCTTTGTGCTTGCAAACAAATAACTTAAGTTAGTGTCAGGCATATTAACAGGATTGCCATTATGAGAAATAGCAATAGTTTTAGTGTTATTTGTAGTGTCAGTTTGATTTTTATCAATTAATCCAGATAAAGTGTTCTCTGCAATGCTTAAGCTAGTAACACCTTTGTACTTGCTTCCATTAGTTGTATCATCTTTAAGATCTGCAAGCGTTGGAACAACTACATGCTTTTTATCGCCATTGTAAGATTCAATGGTCGCGCTTGTGCCATTTACTGTAACAGTCCATTTACTTACGTCAACTTTGCCGTAAATATTTTCGTCTAATGGTTTAAGAGATTGTAGTTCAGTGTTATTTGTTTGAGTTGTGCTTCTATCAGTTTGTTTCAGGGGGGGGGTATTCGTTTGTTTATTATTTTGTGACTGTTGCGTTGACTGCGCAGTTGCGCGAGAAGTTAAAGCAAAGCTGTTTGCTGCAAAACTAAACAAAAGCGCGAGAGCGCATATAACTGCTGTAATTATGTATGAATACGATAAGCGTATACTCTTCTTCTTCATAAAACCTTCTTTAATAAAGCACGCAACTAAAGGCATGCGAATATTGTTGAAAATACATTGCTATTCTAGGAGTTATTAGTGTCAAATGGTAGGTGCATGCAAAATAAAATAACAATATTTACAATTTCTTCAAAAGATTAAAAATAAAAATATATGCATAAATAACGTAACTATGCAAATAAATAACACTACGAAATAAATAACACTACGAAAAGCAGTAGTGAGTTTAGAAACAATAACGCCTGCGGAAGTACAAAACTCACGCAGGCGTTATTATGTATTGCTATTAGAGAATACTCAATTACTCAGCAACAGGTGTTGGAAGAGCACCAGTGTGCCAAATGCGATCGAGGTAATCTTCGATAGAGCGGTCAGAAGAGAAGTAACCAGAGTTGGCTACATTCAAGACTGCCATGCGAGCCCACTTCATTGGATCGCGGTAAGTTTCCTCAATCTGAGCCTGAATATCCATGTAAGAGCTGAAGTCAGCCATTGCCATGAAGTAATCGTGGGTAAGCCAATCGTTAACGAGTGGCTCATACACGCTCTTGTCGCCGTTGGAGAAGGTGCCGTCAGCAACCATATCCACAGCAGTCTTCAAGCGAGGATCAGACTCATAGTACTTACGGGAGCCGCCGTGATCGTAGCCTTCAGCGTAAAGTTTCTCAACCTCGTCAACGGTCATGCCGAAGAGGAAGAAGTTCTCAGCGCCAACGCGTTCGCGAATCTCAACGTTTGCACCATCGAGAGTACCAACAGTCAAAGCACCGTTCAAAGCGAACTTCATGTTACCAGTACCGGAAGCTTCCTTACCAGCCTGAGAAATCTGCTCATCCAAATCGGTGGCAGGAATCAAGTTCATAGCCAACTCGATGTTGTAGTTTGGTGGGAAGAACACAGCGAGCTTGCCCTTGCATGCTGGGTCGTTATTCACCACGCGAGCAACATTGTTAATGAGCTGAATGGTGAGCTTTGCCATAGCATAGCCTGGAGCAGACTTAGCGCCGAAGAACACGGTGCGTGGAAGCATCTTGTCGACGTCGATTGTGCCGTTCTTAATTCCAGCGTACATGGAGATGACCTGGAGGATCTTCATGGACTGGCGCTTGTACTCGTGCAAACGCTTGATGATGGTGTTGAACATGGTGTCTGGGTTGATCTCAAAGCCATACTTCTGCTTTGCGAAATCAACGAAGGCAAGCTTGTTCTGCTTCTTGACTTCAGCAAACTTCTTAACGAATGCCTTGTCGTCAGCCAATGGCTTCAAACCTTCGAGAAGCTCCAAATTACCTTGCCAAGCGTCGGTGCCCAAGCCCTCAGTGATAAGAGCAGACATACGTGGGTTGCTCAAACGCACGAAGCGACGAGGAGTTACACCATTGGTGACGTTCTTGAACTTATCTGGGTAAACGCTGGAGAAGTCCTTCAAAGTGACATCCTTCAACAACTCAGAGTGAAGCTCAGCAACACCGTTAACGTAAGAACCGCCGTAGGTAGCCAAGTAAGCCATGCGAACTACAGCACCTTCGCCATTTTCGTCAGCATCGGTAGCGATGCGCATGCGCTCAACCTGATCCTCAGCAACGCCCTTACCGCGAAGCTCGTTGCGGAACTGCTCGCTAATGCCCTGAATGATCTCAAGGTGGCGTGGCAAAAGTTCGCCGATAAGCTTGGCTGGCCAAACTTCCAAAGCTTCTGGAAGCAAGGTGTGGCAAGTGTAGTTGAAGGTCTTGGTGGTGATACCCCAAGCAGTGTTCCAATCGTAGCCGTACTCGTCCATAAGAACGCGCATAAGCTCTGGAATGCCGATAACTGGGTGAGTATCGTTCAACTGGAAGTTGATCTTGCTTGGGAAGGTGGTGAGATCCGGCTTATCCTGACCTGGGTAGAATACGCGGATAGCATCATGAATAGAAGCAGCTACGAAGAAGTACTGCTGCTCAAGACGCAAAGCCTTACCTTCTGGAGTGGAATCTTCTGGGTAAAGAATCTTAGAAATGTTTTCCGCTGCAACCTGTGGCTTAACAGCGTCCAAGTAATCAGACTTGTTGAAGGTGAGCAAATCAAACTCGTCGTAAGACTTAGCAGTCCACAAACGAAGAGTGTTTACGCGACCAGAATTATAACCTGGAACCATGTAGTCAACTGGTACTGCACGAACAGACCAAGCTGGCTTCCAAACGCGCTTGCCGTTTTCTTCTACAACTTCACCACCGAAGTTGACGCGCTGGTCACGACCATAATCAATGTGACCCCATGGCTCTTCATTGCTAAGCCAGTAATCAGGGGTTTCAACCTGCTTACCTTCTTCATCAAAGCGCTGCTTGAAGATGCCGTAACGATACTGGATGCCGTAGCCAAATGCTGGAACGCCAATAGAGGCGAGTGAATCGATGAAGCAGGCTGCGAGACGACCCAAACCGCCGTTACCTAAACCTGGTTCATACTCAGCATCGATAACAGCCTTTGGATCAAAGCCAAGCTTAGTAACAGCCTTATTGAATTGGTCAGTAAGACCAGCGTTCAACAAAGCGTTCTCAAGCTGCTTACCCATCAAGAACTCTGCGCTCAAATAGCCCACAGCCTTGGTGTTGCCATTAACCATGTCATGCTGAGTCTGCATCCAAGAGTCCATCAAGTGACGACGAACTGCGGTAGCAGCGGCAACATACACATCTGCCGTAGTGGCCTGCTCTGGCGTTACACCCTGGGTGTACTTGAGGTGCTCTTGAAGTTCTTTGGCAAATGCCGTCGCAGTAGTTTTGGCTTTCGGCGCGACGTGTTTAGTCATATTTGACTCCTTGTGCCGTTTGATATATTTCCTAAAAGTGTGCAGCCTAAAACTTTGTGTTTAGGCAATTAAACCACCACCATTTTGCAGATAACCTTTGCAGATAACTACAAGAGGCATGTGAATGCACACGATAACCCCAAGAATACCACAACCTAACCCCTTTAAATATTTGTATATAACGTCTTAATACAAATATATTGCTGAAAGTAGGTTGTTTAGAAGATAATAAAAAGTATGTCAGTAATACTTGAACGAGATATAAAACGAGGACAATGTGCTTGGCAATCCTGGCGCGAATCAGCTATTAAAGCACTTGGCGATGGCGTAGAAGCTACGCAAATAAATAGTAATATTTTAAATATCTCTTTAAGCGACGAAGCTTTAGCAGTTAGATATTCGCTATATCTTCTTGAAAATAAGGTGCCTGGGTGTGCAGTAGAAGTAAGAGTTGCTCCTTTTGGTGCAGTAAAAATTTTGGAAGGACCAGCTTCGGATCCGCATAATCTCACGCCGCCAGATGTTATTGAACTTGAGCCTAAAGTATGGCTTCGATTAGCGAGTGGTGTTACTAAATGGCATCAGGAACAGGACTTTGGCAACATAAGTGCAATTGGCGAGCGTGATGATTTAAGCGATATTTTGCCGCTGTAAGTTGGCTTTATGTAGCTTAATTGCGTATTGACAGCGTGTATTTACAAATATCCTGAGCAAACAGTATTTCGAATGCCCAGGATACGTAAATAAAATAATTTTAATAAAATTTAATTTTTAATTGTCGTGCTTGTGTATGAAGTTTGGAATTGGCATAGGGATATGATGATGCGCTGGCGTGTGTGCTCCCGAGTTTGTAGAAGAGTTTTCGCTGCTCACGGCTTTCGCAGCTGCTTCCGCAGCCCACTTAGCATACTCGTCTAAATCATCTTCGTTGGAAGCATCAACGGCATCATTTTCTTGATCTGTGTCATTCTCTCCTGGAAGATATGTATCTTCCTCATAGCTTTCGCTCGACGCAAATGGATCGAAGGATCCTTGTCCGGGTTCGCTGGAATTAAGTTCCTTAGCAAGCTCGTCATAATCCGTATCGGTCGTCAGGTATTTGAGCTTACGGGCAATTTTCTGTTGCTTTGCCTTCTGTCGTCCGCGGCCCATCTGACCCCCTCTAAAAATTAAGTAACAATCAGTTCATCACACAAGAGCGTACCACTTAACCGCAACCGAGTATATTGTCTGTGTAAACTTTTACCATAAAAGCCATATTTTCAGCGTAAAAATACGCACAATTAAGGAGCCTAAAATGCCGGAAGAAGCACAGGTTACAGCTGCTGGTAATGAGATGAGCGCAAGCTTCCTTGCAGCGCGTAAACGTTCAGATGCAACGCTTGAAAAGTTAAAAGCTAGCCCTTCGTCTTTTACTATGCTTACTGGAGATCGCCCAACTGGCCGTTTGCATTTAGGACATTATTTTGGATCTATTCGTGAGCGTGTTGCAATGCAGCAGCGCGGAGTAAAAACTAATATTATTATTGCAGATTATCAAGTAATTACTGATCGTGACACTACTGAGCATATTGAAGATAATGTTTTGAATTTAGTGCTGGATTATATGGCTGCCGGAATTGATCCTGAAAAAACAATGATATTTACTCATTCCGCAGTTCCTGCAGCAAATCAGCTTATGTTGCCTTTCCTTTCGCTTGTTACAGAAGCAGAATTACACAGGAATCCTACTGTAAAGTCGGAAATGGAATCATCTGGACATGCTTTAACCGGATTGCTCCTTACGTACCCAGTGCACCAGGCTTGCGATATTTTGTTCTGCAAAGCTAATGTTGTGCCGGTTGGTAAAGATAATTTGCCGCATGTTGAAATTACTCGTACGATCGCGCGTCGTTTTAATGAGCGATATGCAAAAAAGAATCCAGTGTTCCCAGAGCCAGCAGCAATTTTGTCTGATGCTCCTGAAATTCCAGGATTGGACGGACGAAAGATGAGTAAATCTTACGGTAATTCGATTATGCTCGGAGCTACTGCCGAGGAAACTGCCAAATTAATTAAGAAGAGTCCAACTGATTCTGAGAGGATGATTACTTTTGATCCGGTAACTCGTCCGCAAGTTTCTGCGCTTCTTACTACCGCAGGTTTAGTTACAGGCAGGGATCCTAAAGAGATTGCTGAAGAAATTGGCAACGCTGGTGCTGGCGCATTGAAAGCTTACGTAATTGAAAATGTAAATAATTTCTTGGCACCTCACCGTGAGCGTCGTGCAGAACTTGCAAAAGACATGGATACTGTTCGAGACATTTTACATGACGGCAATAAGCGTGCAAATGCTATTGCAGAAGAAACGCTTTCCCAAGTGCGAGATGCTATGGGAATGAAGTATTAATTAAATTTCAATAAGTAAAGTAATAAAAAATAAAGCCGCTCGCAAGAAAACTTGTAAGCGGCTTTTTGTTAAAAATTAACGGGCTGAAACTTAGAACATCACACGTCGTAACGCCAGCTTTTATCTGTAATAACGCGTGCTACAGCAAGACCAATAGGTAAGCAAATAATTACCATGAAAGCGCGGAAAGTCCAGTCTAACGCCGGAAGCGTGTGGAATTGACCAAGATAAAACATTGCGCGATACATATAAAGTCCAGGAACCATAATTACGATAGATGGAACCGTAAGACCTATTCGTGGATAACCCAAATATTGAGGCGCTAATCCGTGACGAACGATAGTTCTCCAAGCAGAAGCTAGCAAACCTGCCAATAAAGCACCGCTGAAAGCTGCAATTTCGGCAGCAACTCCAAAATCTGTCATAGTTAAGCGAAGAGTATCTGTAATAGCGCCAATAATGCCAGCAACTATGCACATGCGTTGTGGAGAATTAAACAGCACTGAGAAGCCCCATACTCCGGCAAAAGCTGTAATAAGTCGAAGAACTGTGTTAAGCCAAGGGTTTAATCCGAGAGGAGGGAAGCCTTGAGGATTGAGCTGTACAAGGCTTGCAACCGTCCATCCTGCAAGAGTTCCCATCAAAATAATCGCCATTGTGTAACACAGTCGTTGAATTCCTGAAGGGAAATCAATTTTTGCAATATCTAAGCCGCCTGTAATAAGAGGGAATCCAGGAATAACAAACAACACTGAACCAATATATGCAGTTGTATGATTGAGCGCGCTAGGGTCAAAGAAGCCAATAAGACGTAAAGCCCCAATGCATGATAGTGCACCTATTGCAACAGCTACGAATGTAACTACAAACTGGTTTAGATGCTTCATAAACATTCTGCGACGAATATAGTGACCGATTCCTGCTCCAATAAAAGCACCAATCATGTCGTAAATGCCGCCGCCAAGCAAGAACGCAAAGGATGCGCAAGCAACTGCCGAAGCAAGACCAGCAAACCACGGTTTGTATAGCGGTTTCCTATTTTTAATCAAATCAAGACGGTCGTGTACTTCCCTAACTGTAAGAGGATGATCATTTTTAGATTCGTCATTACTATTAGATGCGTTTACGTGCGAAAAATGTTCAGCGTAAGCACTTTCTGGCTGCAATGCAAAAATGCCGCGTGGTTTTTCTTTTTTTATAGCTTCTTGCAACGCTTTCTTTTTTGCAATTTTAGTAGCATTTTCTTCAGACTGCTTAGCTGTTTGTACAATGGTATGTTCGTCGTCGCTCGCTTGCAATGTGTCAACTAATTCCTTAGAAACAGCAGCTTTAGAGTGATATAAAGAATCGTTTCCAAGCTTGACGTTAAACCAATCTGCAAAATGTTCTAGAAGCCAAATGCGCTCAGTGTTAACACCTGTGGTTGGAAGATCTACAACTTCAGTAATTCGCTCATGCTTATCAGTACAAGTTGCTTCAATATCTGTGAGATTCACGTCCGCGCGCACATGTACACCCATTGGTTCGCCGATTCTGTGCATAAGCTCGCGAACTCGGTAGCTTCCTGTGCCTGCTCCTAAACCGAGCGCACCGACGCGAATAATAATACTCGATTTCGCAGCAATTCCTGCTTGCGTAACTGGCTTATCCCAATCTCGCTCAACATCGTCCATATCGAGTGGAATAGCATGAGTATGAAAACGCCCAGAAGGTTTTCCGACTATATGACCAGTCGAAAGAATTTCAGGCTTATCGCAATCGCAGTTGTTGATGCTGTTGTCGTATTCATTATTCTCGATATTATTCTCTGCTGTACTCACAATTTTTTAGTATACGCAACCCCGTTGCCGAGTTATATTTTGTTGATAAATCAGCATTCTTTACTACGTCCGGTGGTAGTTTCACAATTAACTTGGTATCTCGCTGGAAACAAGGCTGTGGGCTTGCAACTTCTGACCTACATAACCGCGGAGGAGCCGCGGAAGTCAGACGACCAAGCAACCTTAGTCTGGCGTAAGGAGGTCTGATGGCAACAGAAAATCAGCAGGTTACTCCGGCAGACGCAACTATTGTTACGTCTGGTTTAGGGCGAAAAGGCCCAGAGGAGCGTGACCTTCCAGCATCACTTAAGCAAGACATGGATTTGTGCTTGCATATTCTTCGCGATGTTCTTGGCGAATTTGATGAAAAATTATTAGCAGTATTCGACGATGTGCGTTTGAATGCTGTAGAAGCTAGTGCAGCTCATTTTGCGCAAATGGTAGACGCAAAAGTAACTGCAGATGATGGCTTAAGTAAAGCTGTTAGCAAGCTCAACGGAATGAATTTGCACGATACGCAGCTTTTAGCTCGTGCTTTCGCAACATATTTCCACTTGGCAAATTTGTGCGAGGAAAATTATCGTGTTTCTGTACTTCATCAGCGTGAATGTGAAGTTGAAGATTCGTTACCGGTTGATCCAGTTAATGAACTAACTTGTGCTTATCACAAGTTGCTTACTGAAATGAGCCCTGCTGAAGCGAAAGAATTGCTCGCAAAGCTTGAGTTCCATCCTGTATTTACTGCGCACCCAACCGAAGCTCGTCGTAAAGCCGTTGCAGGTAAAATTCGCAGAATTTCGCAATTATTAAGCGAACATCATCGTTTAGGCGGATCTGATAAGCGCGAAAATTATCGTCGTCTCTATAACGAAATTGATGCGCTTCTTCGCACTTCTCCGATTGCTTTGAAGAAGCCAACTCCAGTTGAAGAAGCCGACACTATTCTTGACATTTTTGACGCTACTTTGTTTGACACGATTCCAGTCGTGTATCGTCGATTTGACGATTGGCTGCTTGGCAAGAAGGCTGGATTAGTTCCTCCGCGTTGCCCTGCATTCTTCCATCCAGGAAGCTGGATTGGTTCAGATCGAGATGGCAACCCTAATGTGACAGCTAAAGTGAGTCGTCAAGTCGCTCGAAAGTTTAGCGATCACGTGCTTGTGGCTTTGGAGAATCGTACTCGCGAAGTTGGAAAATGCTTAACTATGGAAACGCGCACAACGCCTCCAAGTGTGGAGTTGCTTGAGTTGTGGAATCGTCAGCGCGAAATGAGCGAACAGCTTACAGAAAACGCTTCGGATGTTTCTAACAGTGAGCCGCATCGTGCTGTAATGCTTGTAATGGCTGACCGTTTGCATCGCACTATTAGCCGCGATACGGATTTGATGTATCATTCTTGCGAAGATTTCATTGAGGATTTGCAAATTGTGCAACGCTCTTTGGCAGAAGGCGGAGATCCTCGTGCTGCATATGGTCCTTTGCAGGATTTGATTTGGCAGGCGCAAACCTTTGGATTCCACATGGTTGAAATGGAATTCCGTCAGCATTCTCTCGTGCATTCTCGTGCTTTGGAAGATATTCGCGAACATGGATTGCATGGCGAACGCGGTCCGCTTCAGCCAATGACTCGTGAAGTACTCGATACGTTCCGCGCTTTGGGAGCAATTCAAAAGCGCAACGGTATGCGCGCTGCTCGACGCTACATTATTTCCTTCGCAAAATCTGCTCAGCATGTACGTGACGTATTTGAGCTAAATCGTCTTGCTTTCGCTCATCCACAGGATGCGCCAACAATCGACGTCATTCCGCTGTTTGAGCAGCTTGAAGATTTGCAGAATTCCGTAAATGTGCTTGAGGAGATTATTAAAATTCCTGAAGTGCAAGCTCGTCTTAAGGCTACTGGTCGCAAGATGGAAGTTATGCTTGGATATTCGGATTCTTCCAAGGATGCTGGCCCTACTTCCGCAACGCTTGCTTTGCATTCCGCTCAGGAGCGAATTGCTCAATGGGCTAAGAAGCATGATATTGATTTGACACTGTTCCACGGCCGCGGTGGTGCTGTTGGTCGCGGTGGCGGTCCTGCAAACCGTGCAGTGCTTGCTCAGCCTGTTGGCTCCGTCAACTGCCGATTCAAGCTTACTGAGCAGGGCGAGGTTATTTTCGCACGATATGGCAATCCAATTCTTGCTATTCGTCACGTTGAATCTGTTGCTTCTGCAACTTTGCTTCAGTCTTCGCCAAGTGTTGAGAAAACTAACACTGATATGACGAAGAAGTATGCGGATATGGCTGCAAAACTTGATGTTGCAGCTCATGAGCGCTTCCTTGATTTGTTGCAAACGGATGATTTTACTCCATGGTTCTCCACGGTTACGCCGCTTAGCGAGATTGGCTTGCTACCAATCGGTTCTCGCCCAGCTAAGCGCGGTTTGGGTGCGAAGTCTTTGGACGATTTGCGCACAATCCCGTGGGTGTTCTCCTGGGCTCAGGCTCGAATCAACTTGGCAGCATGGTACGGTTTGGGCACGGCTTGTGAAAAGTTTGGTGACTTGGAAACTTTGCGCAGAGCTTACGAAGAGTGGCCGCTGTTCAGTACTTTTATTGACAATATTGAGATGTCTTTGGCTAAGACAGATGAGCGTATTGCTCGCATGTACTTAAGCCTTGGAGATCGTGAAGATTTGAGCGATAAAGTACTTTCAGAAATGCAGCTTACTCGTAAGTGGGTTTTGCAAATTGTTGACGACAAGTGGCCTTTGCAGCACCGTCACGTGCTTGGTCAGGCTATTCGTGTGCGCTCGCCTTATGTTGACGCGCTGTCTGTAATCCAGTCGCTTGCATTGCACAAGCTTCGCAACAAGGTAGACAAAGAAGAGCTTAGCGAAAGCCAGCAGGCAGAGTTCATCTACCTTATTCTTTGCACTGTTTCTGGTGTTGCTGCAGGCTTGCAGAATACTGGATGATTTTATAAGTTTATATGATTAAGAAAAGCCTTCGTGCTGCTTTATTAGCTGTGCGTTGGCTTTTCTTTTTACAATCATATTTTATAAATTTTGTTAGCTTTTATAGCATATTTTCTATTTAACACAGTAACGATAGAATATGTTTTATAAGTCGAAGTGTTTTCAAAATTTGTTGATAGCTTGTATTCGTCCTTTGCGCAAGCGCATCAATACAAGGAGGTAATAATGCACGAGACAGTCAAAGAAGATCTTTTAAAAGAAGATTCACTTTTGGCTACATCTGTGTGGAGCGCGATGCTAGCTGGTAATCGTAAGTTTGCAGAAGGCTCATTAAATTGCGATGGGCTTAGTGAAGAAACGAGATTATCTCTTATTGAAGGTCAGCATCCTGGAGCTGTTGTTCTTTCCTGTGCTGACTCGCGCGTTGCTCCAGAATTTGTGTTCGGTGCCGGTTTAGGTGATATTTTTTCTGTTCGCACTGCAGGTGAAGTGCTTGATGATGCTGTAATTGCATCTTTAGAATACGCTGTAAGCGATTTGGGAGTAAAAGTGCTTGTTGTGCTTGGGCACGAGCATTGCGGTGCAGTACAAGCCGTTTTGCCGAATGTGCAAAAGCTGGTTTCTAAATACGGCGAAGATGAAACAAGCGAAATAATTGAGTCTAGCGAGTCAATATTGCTTCGTTCTTTAGGTCCTGCTGCACTTGCTGGTATTGAAGAAGAATTAAACACGGATGATATTGAACGAATCCATGTATCTAATATTCTTGCTGAAATATGTAATAAATCTCAAACTATTCGTGAATCCGCTTTTAATGATAACCTCATGCTAGTTGGTGCTAGGTATAGAATGAAGGATGGTTTGGTAGAGGTTCTTTCATGCTAAGTAGCATGTAGTCGCATTTTTAACAGAATTATTAATACGTTGTTAGGTTACAAATATGAATCAATCATCTAAAGGTACGCTTGGTGCGAATTCTGCGAATTCCTCTAATTCTGCGAATTATCTTTTCTTGCTTGTTGGAGCTCCTTTAGTAGCTTTTATTATTGCAGCTGCTCCTGCTTTACAGGGGAGACATCCTTGGTTTCTCATTGATACAACAATTCGAGGTGTTTCCGGTTTGTTGCTACAAGCGATACCTTTTACTCTCATAGGTGTGCTTGTTTCTGCTGCAGTAGAAACTTGGGTAACTGCTGATTTTATTGAGAAACATGCTCCAAAATCTACGGCAAACGGTTTTTTGGCTGCCATATTGGCTGGCGTTTGCGTGCCTGTTTGTGATTGTGTAGTAGTTCCAACGTTTTCTCGTTTAGTTGCAAGAAAACTACCATTACCGTGCGCCATAACTTTTCTATGTGCAGTTCCTGTTGTAAATCCAGTATCTGTATTAGCAACATTTTATGCGTTCTCTGACGCCCCAGCTGTTGCTATTATGCGTATTGCTCTAGGTGTTGGTGTTGCATTACTGGTTGGATTAAGTTTTGTTATATTCCCTTCAAAAACCAATATTTTGCGTAAGAAAATTTTAGTAGAAAATAAATCTTCTTTACATTGTTCTTGCGAATTGAATAACGAAAGTAATCTCACAAAAAATAATATTGAAAAGCATAGTATTTCTGCGCAAATTCGCAAATATGTGCAGCATATACATCAGGATTTAATAAAATTAATTCCAATTATTGTATGTGGAACTATAGTTGCTTCTGTAATTCGCGCATGGCTCGGAGCTGATCCTGCTTCTCGCGTACAAGTGAGTAATGTGTTAATTGCTATTCCTGTAATGATGGCTATTGCGTACGCAAGCTCTCTATGCTCCAGCTCAGATGCTGTAATTGCAAGAAGTTTAGCAACATCATTGCCTATGTCGTCGGTGCTAGTATTTCTGCTGTTTGGTCCTATGCTTGATTTAAAGAATACGCTTATGCTCGTTGAGGATTGCCGTGGTAAATTTGTGTGGCGCTTAACATTAACTATTGCTTTTGCGTGCTTCCTAGCGTCATTATTAGCTCACTGGGCTTGGGGGTTCATCGCATGAAAAAACAAAAATGTGTTGAGCATAATGCTTGTAAAAAAATCACTTTAGCTCAATTGGTAGAAGCTATTTTATTGCTATTTTTTGCAGTCATAATTGCGGAAGTTACTTTAAGCGGTCAATATACGCTTTTTACTACGCCTAGAGCATATTATTATTTGTTAATTACTGCTATTTTGCTATTTATTCTGTCTATATGCGCTGCGATTGGATGGTTTCCTGTTTCTTCGCGCGATGCTTGGCGAATGCTTGTAGCTTTCGTTGTTCCTGCGCTACTTATTATTGTTCCTTTGCGTTACGCTCAAAATATTAGTGTAGATGGATTTGACCAGTATGCTGGTGGTCGTGCTATTGCTATTCGTAGCCAAAATTATCCTTTGCCAGGATTGTATGAAAAATCTCATGAGATAACAGTTGATGATGATGATTTCGGCTCCTGGTACGACGAAATCGATCATAATGCTGCAAAATATGATGGATACACGATTACTCTTACAGGTTTTGTTAGCAGAGATTCTACGTTGAATGCAAATCAATTTAGGGTATCTCGTCAGCTTATGTCATGCTGTATTCTCGACATGTCTCCGTTTGGATTAGTTGCCGAAAAATCAAATATTGGCGAAATTCAAGATCATGAATGGGTGCGTGTTCGTGCACGCGTTTCTAGAGGCAATATTGGCATTCCTGGATATCAGCATCCTGGAGTTGTGCTGCACGTTATATCAATGCAAACAGCTCAAGCTCCAACTGGATATTTTTATCGCCCATAAATAATTTATCTTCGTTAATGGTGATAATTATTTTAGAATTGTTGATATCGCATAGAAGTAAACTAAGATAACAAGTATGGCGATTGGTTTTAATATTCTACTCATTATGATTTTTTTGCTATTTGGTTCCGTATTTGCGGCAACCGAATTAGCTTTAGTGAGCTTGAGAAGTTCGCAAATTGATCGCATGGAATTGCAGGATGCGCGTGGTGCTAGAGTTGCAAAAATTGCCCGCGATCCTAACACTTTTCTATCTGCTCTACAAATTGGGGTAACTCTTTCTGGCTTTCTTTCTGCATCGTTTGGTGAGTCTGCTTTAGCTCCGTATGTTGTGCCGGTTGTATGTTCATGGGGTGTTTCTTCGCACGTTGCTGGCCCACTTACAACAATCTTCCTAACTCTTGTTATTTCTTACTGTTCTATTGTTATTTCTGAATTAGTTCCGAAACGTATTGCTATGCAGCGTGCTGAGCAGATTGCGCGATCGGTTGTGCCGGCAGTAGATATTTTCTCAAAGATTTGCAAGCCTTTAATTTGGCTTATTGGTAAGAATACTAACGGTTTTGTGCGCCTTCTTGGGTTTGATCCTAACGAGAAGGAAAGCGAAGTTTCTGACGAAGAATTGCGCGTGCTTGTCAATAGCAATAAGCGTTTAAGTCAGGATGAGCGCAATATTTTGGATGACGTGTTTGATGCTTCGGAAACTATTGTTGCTGAAGTGATGCGTCCTCGTGCTGATGTTGAGTTTTTGGATGGTTCATTGAGCCTTGAAGAAGCTGCCGCGAAAATTCGTGAGCTTCCGTATTCTCGCTACCCTGTTATTGGCAAAGATTTTGATGATGTTATAGGTTTTGTGCATGTTCGCGATTTGCTAGATGTGCGTGATCCAAATGCAAAAACTGTTGCAGATGTAACTCGCGAAGGAATTAGTCTTCCTGGAACTTCCAAACTATTGCCGAGCCTGGAACTTCTTCGTAAACGTGGTATTCATTTGGCTGTTGTCATCGATGAATATGGTGGAACTGACGGTATTGTTACGCTCGAGGACATGACAGAAGAGCTAGTTGGAGATATTCGCGATGAATATGATTTGCCTGGTGAAACTGAGCAAAATAATGTGAATAAAACAACTGCTTTTGTAAATGGTGTTGCAAAAATTGATGGCGGTATGACCATTGAAGATTTTGCTGACATTACCGGCATTGAGCTTGAAGACGGTCCGTATGAGACTGTTGCAGGCTACTTTTTAGCGCATACTGGTTCAATGGGAAGTGTTGGAGCTGTTTTGCATGATGCGGATGGTTACGATATGACTGTGACTGCGGTTGATGGTAGGCGTATTGCGACGATTGAAGTGCGTCGCCGCGCGTAGTTTAAGCCATAGCAGTAGAATAATAACGGTATTAACAAACCTAAGGAAGGATAGAACATGGCTTTGTTGCATATTTTGCCAGGTCTCGACGAAGCGGCCAGTGAAAAGGCTGTTGCCATTTTACAGAATCGTTTAAGCCACGAGCAGGAAGCTGCTTTGGTGCTTAAGCATGCGCATTGGAATGTTACTGGTTCAGATTTTATTGCAGTGCATGAAATGCTTGATCCACAGGTTGCTGAAGTTTTGGCGCAGGCGGATGAAACTGCTGAGCGAATTGCAACTTTGGGTGGTTCTCCACTTGGACGTGCTGATGATGTTGTTGCTGCTCGTACATGGAAGCGTTTTGCTTTGACTGGTCGCAAGTCCACAAAGGAGTATTTGCAAGCGCTTATTGAATACTATAACGATATGATTGCAGACGATCGCAAAGCTATCGCGGAGCTTGATGAGCTTGATTTAGTTAGCTCAAATATTATTCAAGATCATGTTCAACAGTTGGAAAAGTTCCAGTGGTTCATGCGCAGTCATCTTGATTAATTAACCTCTGTTTAATTTTTTTGATTCAAACCGCAACATGCTATTTTCTTTTTTATGGCGTGTTGCGGTTTGACATTTTCTGTGTCTGTGCTAATGTAACTACTTGTATGTTTTAGGCGTACGAGTTGGGCCCGTAGCTCAGGTGGTTAGAGCGCATCCCTGATAAGGATGAGGTCGGAGGTTCAAGTCCTCCCGGGCCCACGGAATTGAGTGATTATTTCATTCAATACCGAATGGGGCTATGGCGCAGCTGGTAGCGCATCTGCTTTGCAAGCAGAGGGTCAGGAGTTCGAGTCTCCTTAGCTCCACGAACAGGGTTCTGATTGATTTTTCAATCAGAACTTTTTTTATTTATTAATTTATTTTTTTGGATTTGTTTTGGTTTTGCATTATTTAAGCTTGTGTTTATGAGAATGTTTCTCATCAAGGCTTCATGGTATATTAAAGAGACAAATAAATAATTAAAAGTCATTGTTAATTCCAAAATTGGGATTAACCAAAAATCAACATAAGTATCTTTACGCCGTGTATTGAGTGCGCTATTTAGGTTGCGCTCAGTGGGTTAACAAGGCGTGAAATCGTGTGTTAGCAGCGTTTTAAGCGTAGTTAACCTGATCAGCGTAAGGAAAGTGTATGCGTAAACTTTTAGCATATTGCCGTCGTGCACCACAATTAACAGTCGTAATTCTTGCTTTTCCGTTTATTGCGCCTTTGTACTCGTATAATTTGCCTATATTAACTACTTTCTGTGAGCAAATTTCTAATTTTTCGCAGCAAATCTTTGATTTTTTAAAAATTAATTGCAGTATTTCCATAAGTATTAGTCTTGGCAAAACTATTATCGCTATTCTCGTTTTATATACGAGCGTTATTTCTTTGCGTAATATGATTAAACATTTACTGCATGGAACTTTAGGTATTGATCTACTTGCTTTTGTTGCATTGCTTACAACACTTTGTATTGGTGAGTTCTGGGCAAGTTATTTGATTGTTGTAATGGTTTGGACTGGAGAAGCTATAGAAGATTTTGCGCATATGAAAGCTCAGCGCAATCTATCTCTTTTAGTAAGCGCAGCTCCAAAAACTGCTCACCTTATGACTTTGCCAGGTATTGAGCATGGTATGAATAATAATCAAGCAAATGATGAATCATACGAACCGCCATGTTTGAGTGAAAATCAGTGCAAGCCTAGCTCGTGTGTTCTGTGCCAGCATGCTGAATTTAGAAAAGTAGATGCCGCTAATTCTAAGCAATCTAATAGTAGCGAGCAAAATAGCGAAAGTAATTGCGAAAATAATGACTTGCAAAATTGCAACTGTAAACAAAATAATTGCCCATTTTTGCAAGCATCTACAGACAGCGAAATCTCCTCAAATTTGCAGCGTTACGCTACAGTTCCTGTTGATGAGCTAAAGATAGGAAACGTAATTATTGTGCTTCCTGGCGAAACAGTGCCAGTTGACGGTGAATTATTAAGCGGTTCTGCAATTTTAGACACAAGTGCTATTAACGGAGAATCTGTTCCTAGAGAAGTCTATGCGGGAGCTGCAGTGCTTTCAGGCTGTGTAAACGGTGGAGTTGTGCTTATTATGCGCGTAACAAAGCTGTCTAAAGACTCGCAGTATCAGAAAATCATGCAGCTTGTTGAGTCTGCTAGGTCTTCTAAAGCTGCAGTAGTTAGATTTGCAGACATGCTATCTGTGCCGTTTACAGTATTATCTTTTGCGATTGCAGGTCTTGCTTGGAGCTTTTCTGGCGACGCATTGCGATTTGCGCAAGTATTGGTTCTAGCAACCCCATGTCCTCTGCTTATTGCAGTTCCAGTTGCTTGCATGGCTGGTACTGGGCGTTTAGCAAAACTTGGAATTGTTGTTAAAAGTCAGGATGTGCTTGAGCAATTAAGTCGTGTAACAGACGTATTTTTTGACAAAACCGGCACGCTAACTGTAAAACAGCCGCAAGTTGTAAACGTAGACGTAATCGATACTACGCAGAAAGCTGATCGAATTGTGATGCTCGCAGGTGTGCTAGAAACGTATTCTCAGCATATTCTCGCTGGAGGTATAGCAAAAGCAGGTTCAGTTTTGTGGGAGCACACGCATCCATCTTCAACTCCGCAATTGCCTAGCGTTAGAGAATACCCAGTAGTGCATAGTGTGAAGGAAACTGCAGGTCAGGGTATTCAAGGCGTTGTAGATGGTGTTTTGGTGCGCGTTGGGCGTAGAAAGTATGTTACTGAGCAAACTGATATTGATAAACAGGGCATGAATCATATTGCAGCACAACATATTGCGGCACAACATGTAGTCAATGCGCTCGCTGCAGACGAAATGGCAACCTATGTTTCCTTTGACGGAGTGCTAGTTGGTCGGATTGTGTTAAAAGACGTGCCTCGCGATAACGCGAAATCAACTATTGACGCATTGCGTACGCTTGGTGCGCGCTCAATATCTATTCTTACTGGAGATAGTTTGCAAGCTGCAACAACAATTGGTAAAAGCGTTGGAATTGACACAATATATGCAGATTTGCTTCCGCAAGATAAATTAGCGTATGTAAAAAAGCACAATTACAATGCAGCCAAAAGTAAGAAAGATTCGACTGTAACAATGATGGTTGGAGACGGTGTAAACGATGCTCCAGTTCTTGCTGCATCCGATATTGGCGTAGCAGTAACAGATGGCACAGATACGGCAGCATCTGAATGTGCTCAGTTAGTTATTATGAACAACGATATTTCTTCCGTTGCAAGCGCAATAAGAGTAGCAAAACATACTAAACGCGTTATGGTTCAGTCAGTATTGATGGGCATTGGATTGGCAATTATAAGTATGATTTTTGCGGCTTTCGGTTTTATTCCAGCAGTTATTGGCGCAATGATGCAAGAAGCAATTGATGTTGTTGCTATTATGTGGGCTTTAACAGCATTGCGCGAACGAAAATAAAAATATTTTTGGCAATATTTTTTACGATATTCATTACGACACCTTTAATAATATTCGTTTGAGCATTTTATTTATTTGAGCATGTTGTAAGACGAAGTAATGCGCTAGTCTAATTATGAAAGCATATGAGTTAGCTGCAAACGGTAACAGCTCAAGCTTGTACGTAACTTATTTTTGGCGAAGAATTACATATAAACGCTTTACAGTTACGCTGCTGAGTGGATTGAGGCAACCTATGCTTGTAGGCCGCGCTAAATAGCGCGAAAACGGCGAAAAGTGCCGTATAATACAGCTCAATATGGGGATAATAATGGAAAAAAATAATTTAAACGAAAATGTTTCACAAGAAACATCTCAACTGCGTATTGCTGTAATAGGAGCAGGCCCTGCAGGAGTGTATTCTTCCGATATCTTCTTACGTCAGATTGCAAAGCGTGGAGAAGAATTGGGATTAGGCTCTAGCGCTCGCATTGATCTTTTTGAAAAATTGCCAGTGCCTTTTGGATTAGTGCGTTACGGAGTAGCTCCTGACCATCCAAGTATTAAATTTATTGCCGATGCTCTTGAAAAAACTCTTGATAATCCAAATATTCATCTTTATGCAAATGTTGAATTTGGTAAGGATATTGCATTAGAAGATTTATTGGAACGCTACGATGCTGTGCTATTTGCAACCGGCGCTGTGAAAGATAGGCCTCTTCGAGGAGTTCCAGGCGCCGATTTAGACGGAGTGTACGGAGCTGCAAAATTCGTAGAATGGTACGACGGATACCCAACTAGCAATCGAGAATGGCCGCTTGAAGCAAAAGAAGTAGCTGTTATTGGCGGCGGAAATGTGGCAATGGATGTTGCTCGTGAGCTTTTACGAGATCCTGATTATTTGCGCGCGCATACGGATATTCCAGACGACGTGTATGAGGGATTGCAAAAAAATAAAACCCAAACCTTGCATTTATTTATTCGTCGTGGAGTTGCCCAAGCAAAATTCTCTGTTCAAGAATTGCGCGAAATGGAAAAGTTATCCGGAGTGCAAATTGTTATTAATGAGGATGATTTTGAACTTGACGATGAGACTATTGAAGTAGCCGGTAACGATAAGCTCACGCGTCAAATGGTTGAGGAACTTTTTGCGATTCGAGACATGGCAGAAGATATGGAAGATGGCGGAAACGTTGATTTTGAGGGGAATCCAGCCGACAAACGCTATATTATCCACTTCAACTGTGCGCCGGTAGAAATTCTTGGTGAAGATGGGCGTGTGAAAGCAATACGAGTTGAGCGAACTGTAACAAGCGCGGATGGCACAATGACTCGCACAGGTGAATTTGAAGATTACGCTGTGCAAGCTGTTTACCATGCCATTGGCTACCATCCTGCAGAAGTTACAGGAATTGCTTACGATGAAAAGCGTACTTTGCTTGCAAATATTGATGGACGCTTAGTGACGTCTGTAGAAAATGGCGAAGTCCGTGAGCGATTGTATGCAACTGGCTGGGCTAAGCGTGGGCCGGTAGGATTAATCGGCTCTACAAAATCCGATGCTCTTTTGATTGTTAATAATATGCTTGAAGATTTATCTAAAGCTGGCAATGCTGGGCGAATCGCACCTGATCGCGATGAAAATTCTATAGATAAATTATTGGCAGAAAAAGGCATTAAACCAATTGATTACGCCGGTTGGAAGCGAGTTGACTCTTATGAGCGTGAGCTTGGAGCCAATGAGCAGAGAACTCGAAAGAAAGTTGTTTCAGCGTCTGAACTTGTAAATATTGCTTTAGGTAGCAAATAATGCCCTAAATAAACTGAAAATATTGCTTAGTATTTAAGTTTGTAGTTAGTAAATACGCAGTATATATTCAGAAAAATTTAAGTTCGCATTATTAGGATAGTTCGTATGTTGAAAGGCTTGAGAATACACTATGGCAGCTTAAAAGCCGCACTATTTTTTGTTGTTGTGTGGCTTTTTCTTGCCTTATGTTGGGTTCTTGCTGGCTCGCATCTGTCATCACTAATATGGTTCATTATTCCTGGTATTGCATTTAGTGTTTTTGCTTATTGGTGCTCAAGTAAGCTTGCGATTATTGCTATGCGTGCTACAGAGGTTAGTGAAGAAGAGCCTGTGCTCTACGCAATGGTTAGAGATTTATCTGCTCGAATTGGTAAACCTATGCCGCGAGTAATGGTTTCTCCCTACGAAAGTCCTAATGCTTTTGCAACCGGTAGAAGTGAGCGTCATGCAAGCATATGTTGTACTCGTGGTTTGATTAATATCCTTAACGAGCGCGAGTTACGTAGTGTTATTGGTCATGAATTAACTCATATTTATAATCATGATATTCTCGCTTCTTCGCTGGCTACTGCTACAGCAACAGTATTAACGTACGTTGGTTCTTGGCTTGTTTATGTTGGTGATACATATCGTCGTGATATTCGCAAGTATTGCAAATTTATTGGTAAGTTTTTAAATATTTTATTCGCTCCTATTGCTTCTGTTATTATCAATGCAATTATTCCTGGTTCGCGTGAATTTGACGCAGATAAGGGAAGTAGTGAAATTACTGGAGATTTTGCTGCGCTTGCTTCCGCACTTAATAAAATTACCTACGGCATGCAGCTTCACGAGATGAAATCTACTGCTGGATTGCAGGCTGTTGCTTCTTTGATGATTATTTGCCCATGGAATAATAACGCTCCTGCGCTTGTGCGTTTGTGTACTGCGCGTCCTACTGTTCAGGATAGGATTGGGCGTCTAATGAGCATTGCTGCATGAATATTTTGTTTGTTGAACTTGCTTGTCTTGTTTATTGAGTTCATAAACTGATTCCTAAATATTGAAGCGGTAAGCTGTGCATGATACCCTTAGATGGTTGTTGAAACTAGTTTGCTTTTAGTTACAGCATGCGGATGTAGTTCATCGGTAGAATGGAAGCTTCCCAAGCTTCAGAGGCGGGTTCGACTCCCGTCATCCGCTCCATTCAGATTGTAAAATTGTTAAGTTGTAGTTTTTGTACATTGGATGTATAAAAACTACAACTTACGCTTAGTTAAACTTTCTTTTTCTTGCAATTGTCACAATTGTGCTAGCAAACAGCATCAATGCAACGCTAAGTACAATTGGAATTATTTGTATTCCAGTACGAGGGAGTGCATTATTGGCTATTGTGGATTGTTTGTGTAAATGAGGGTCTTTCTTTACTAAAGTATTCGTCCACGCAACTTGTTTACCGTTTTCGTCAATAAGGACAATCGTATGATTGCCTTTATATTCTTCTGGAATAACTACGTCGAATACAATTCTGCCATATTCATTAATGTGAACTGTTACATATTTCATTCCATTTGCGCTATAAAGAAGTTTAGGGTTGGAATATATGTAGGCATAAGCTTTTACTGCTTTTTCTAGTTGTAATCTGCGCATGAATTCTGATGTTGCATTTACTGTAACAGTGATATGGTTATTTTTTCCCGCATAAGCAATGTTATTATTCCCGACGGTGAGAGTGTTGCACAACGCTGGAAGTAAATCTGCAATACTCTTTGGTGCTGATGGAATCTGTTGCTGTAATGTGTGTGATTCTGAGTTTGCGTTAAGCTCTATGTGGTTTCCGCGCATAGAATCGTTACTAACTGCAGGAGTTTGTAGAGTTTTGGAAGGATGCGTTGGTCCGGGAAATCCCATGCTTGGAATTTCCTTATGGTCTTGATCGAACTTATTAGTCTGTGGGGTTGTGCTATTTGCAGACTTATCAGGTTCGCCATTGCTAGAGTGCTCACTGTTGCCAGAATGAGATTCTGGTGTTGGTGGAACAGGTTGTGGCTCTGGTTTAGGCGCAGGTTTTGGCGGAACGGGTGTTGGATTCACCGGGTTTGGTTTCGGCTGCAGAGGCACTGCAGGTTGTTGATCAGGCGTCGGAGGTACGGGAGTTGGTGTTGGAGCTGGTGTCGCTGGTGTTAGCTCGGTCCATGGTGTTGATTTCTTTGCAGGAATTAACTCGGCCCACGTAATACTCTTTTTAGCTGGGTTTAGTGGTGTTGCTGGAATGATTTCTACAACGTGAGCTTTAAGAGTTACTTTCTGTTTTGCTTTGTTTGCAAAGGTTATTTCTACGATAAATGTTGTTTCTCCAGTGTTTGTTGTGTTTGGTTGTTTTACAACTTGTACTGTGCTGTTTTCTGGTAAGTTTTTTAAGTATGGTTTGAAGTCGAAATTATCGGGGATTTTATTGTCTTTTTTGACTTCTATTTTCTTGCCAGGTTCAGCAGTAACATTTGGAATCGGAGTAATGGTTTTGCCTGGTATGAGTTTTTAGCTGGGTTTAGTGGTGTTGCTGGAATGATTTCTACAACGTGAGCTTTAAGAGTTACTTTCTGTTTTGCTTTGTTTGCAAAGGTTATTTCTACGATAAATGTTGTTTCTCCAGTGTTTGTTGTGTTTGGTTGTTTTACAACTTGTACTGTGCTGTTTTCTGGTAAGTTTTTTAAGTATGGTTTGAAGTCGAAATTATCGGGGATTTTATTGTCTTTTTTGACTTCTATTTTCTTGCCAGGTTCAGCAGTAACATTTGGAAGTTCCTCGATATTAACCAATCGTTTATGAATAGTTATTGGAACTAGAATAGTTTTTAATTTATTATCAGATAGTACGAGCAGTATTTTACCTTCGTAATTGCCGCATTGAGAAGTGTCAATTTTGTCGTATTCTGTAATGTCTGTAATGGTAGAGCCTTGCGGTATATCGTTAGGATTAAGAAGATGCTTTATTGCTGTGCCTTTTGGCAATGGATCATTTTCCATAATGTCAATATTCGTAATTTTAGGTTCGAAAGATTGTTCGTCAGTTTTAATAACTGGTTCGTTAACTAATCCGTCGAGTGCAGCAATTTTGCGACCGGTTCCTTCAATTTTATTGCGTTCGCCAACTGTGAATCCTTCGAAACTATCCATTCTAGGCTCAAAGTAACTACGAGATCCGTGACCTTCTCCAGATCTTCCTATGCTTATTGCGCCGTTAAGGTTTCCTATTGGTCCTATTACTTTATCATTATCAACCTTGTAATGAACAGCATAACCCTCTTTTGTTAATTGATCGCCAAAATCAGATGTTTCCCAAAGCCATTTGTTGAATATATTACCTTTGATCCTCGGAGCGTTAAAAGTATAGGCCTTTGTAATCCATTGGTAATTTTTTTGTTTAGCGTAAATTAAAGCACGTTGAGATAAATAACCTCCGAGAGAATGCCCTGTTATATATAAATTAGTAGCAAGTTTTTCTCTATTGATTTTATCCATCACATTGTTTACATCTAAAGCTTGGCTCGGGTTTAATCCAATTGCTAGTTTAATGTCATTAGTAAAATCTCCGCCGCTTTCAGTTCCTCGGATTGCAAGAACTTGCACGCCGTTTTGCTCAATAAATGGGTATGCAGGATTTACATTTTCAAAAAGAATAGCATCAAATCCGCTTCCAAAGTGGTATGTTTCTTTGACTTTCCAGAATGGCGCAAGCTCGTTATGCATAAGCTTGTATTCGTTGCGATTTTTGTAAATTTTAGTGAGTGGTCTTGAGTAGTCAAGTACTTCTTTGACGTAACTGTCTTCCCTATACACAAGCTCCATAAAAAGCGCCATATCGCGAGGGCTAATATCCCACCTGCGAGGATTGTTATCGTTTTTGTCATCTAACCCGTCGCCGTCGGTGTCCTTAATAAGTGGATGCGAATTATACCCGTAATATGTGCGTCCGTTTTTTACGTAAGTGTAAAGCTCTTCGCTGTTCTTCAGACCGTCGCCATCGCTATCTTGATCTGGATCTAGCGCGGCTTTATGGTAAAGCAAAGAATCAATCTGATTATTTTCCAAACGAATTCGACCAGTAGAAATGTCGTGAGCAGTTTGTGCAGTCAAAGGAGTGTGAATTGGTGATGTTTCTTCTGCAACTGCGGTTGTTGCTAACGAAGGTACGTAAATCAGAGATGAAACAATCAAACCAAAAGCTAATACAATTCCACTAATTGTGTGAATGGTACTTACTTTTCTCATACTGCTATTCCTTACTTTTTGTACAGACTTCTACTTTATTTTGAAAATATTTTTGCGAGCAGCACAACAGATTTAGCTCAACGTGTTGATTTTATCAGATTTAACAACTTCATAAAATTGTATCTAGTTGAATCAGATAATTTTAATAAGTACCAAAAGTTAATACTTAAGCTTATGCGGTGTAATAGGAAAGAATTTCATTAGATTAATTGATATAGGAAAAGCGCTGAGCTACTTGGGATATTAATGAATCATCGGTAAATCAGCGCTTAGCTTATTGTTAATAAATTACACGAGGTAGCTATCTATTGCTGGTGCTAATTAGCAATCCTTAATTAGCAGTAATTAGAACGTGCGAACATCGTAGAAGTTGTTAAGTTCTTCCATCCAACGTCCAGTGCCAGAAATATCTCCTCTAGTACCTACGGTGAAACCTGGGAAATTGTTCATACGAGCCTCAAGATAGCTTCGAGAGCTATGTCCTTGCGCAGAATTGCCGACGCTTATAGCTCCAGCAAAATTGCCAACAGAACGAATAACCTTGTCGTTGTCTACTTTGTAATGAACAGCGTAACCTTCTCGAGTGAGCTTATTGCCAGTATTGGCGACGGTACGTAACCAACGGTTGAAAATATTTCCCCAAATTTGTGGTGAATTGAATGTGTAAATTTTCTTAATCCAGTTGTAGCCTTTGCCTTTAGCACGAATTAAAGCACGCTGTGCAAGATACCCTCCGAGGGAATGTCCGGTAATATACAAATTGCTAACAGTATTTTCGCGACCATAACGCTCAATCAACTGCTCAACATCTTTAGCTTGATCTGGGTTATGACCTACAGCTATTGCAAAATCATCATCGTAATCATTAAATTGGGAAGTTCCACGAATTGCTAGTACTTGAACAGTGCCTTGTTCTAAGAATGGGTATGGACTTACATTTTCAAACAAAACAGCATCAAATCCTCCCCTCTTGTGGTAGGTTTCTTTAACTTTCCAGAATGGTGCAAGCTCGTTGTGCATAAGGCGGTACTCATTGCGATTTTTGTAAATGTCGTGAAGCGGTTTAGTGTAATCGAGTACCTTATTTATGTAATTATCATCTCGATAAGAAAGTTCAGAGAATAAAGCCATATCGCGAGGACTAATATCCCACCTGCGAGGATTGCTGTCTTGATTATCTGGAATACCATCGCCGTCGGTATCGTTCATCATAGGGTGAGAATTGTACCCATAATAAGTCTTACCGTCTTTAGTGTAAGTGTAAATTTCCTGACTATTAGTTAAGCCGTCACCATCTAAATCAGCTTGCGGATCAAGAGGCTTCTTGTGATATAAAGACATATCCAAAGCCCCAGGTAAATCTAAGCCTATAGTTCCATTTGCGATTTGTTTAGCTGTTTCAGCAGTAAGTGGAGTTTTTGCATAATTATCTGCGGTTGTTGCCATTGCTGGCATTGCGAAAGCAGATAGGCTCAAGAGCATGCATAGGCTAGTTAGGAACCCTGTTACTGCATTGCGTTTCATAGTATCCTCCCATATTTTGTTTAGTTTTGTAGTCAACAAATGTATAGGACGACTGTTTACGATTTGTAGCACCTCTTTGTTAACTACGTGCGTTATATAAATTAATCGAAATTTATTTTGCCGCCACAATTGCTATTCTACACAATTCGTCAATTGTATAGTCTACATAAACAAAAGTCCATACTTCTAAATAAATGTTGTTGCTCCTTTTTGTTTACTAAAATCATTGACGATGTGTATAAGAGCCATAGAAAACATCTATATAACTAGAATTATCAATAGCCATAATCTATTCTTAATAATGAAAATAAAAGCGCAACGAAGGCGCAAATGACCTATTTAGGAGAATGATATGAGTTTAATGAACACACATATTCTTCCATTCAAAGTAAATGGTTATAAGAATGGCGAATTTGTTGAAGTAAACGATACTGATGTTCTTGGCAAATGGGCAATTTTCTTCTTCTATCCAGCTGATTTTTCATTCGTATGCCCAACTGAATTGGAAGATCTTGCAAACCACTATGAGGAATTGCAAAAGCTAGGCGTTGAAGTTTACTCAGTCTCTACGGATACACATTTTGTACACAAAGCATGGCATGACGATTCTGAAGCAATTGCAAAAGTAAAGTACACTATGTTGGGTGATCCTTCTGGAGCTCTTTCGCGTAATTTTGACGCTTGGAATCAAGAATCCGGTTTAGCTCACCGTGCTACGTTCCTCGTAGATCCGCAAGGTATGATTCAGTTCTTTGAGATGACCGCAGACGGAATTGGTCGTAACGCCGACGAGCTCCTTCGTAAAGTTAAAGCAGCACAGTATATTGCAGCGCACCCAGGCGAAGTTTGCCCAGCAAAATGGGAGCAGGGCGAAGAAACCTTGGAACCTTCTATCGATTTAGTCGGCAAAATCTGATTTTTGCAATTAAATATTAAAGAATCTTTTTAAAGAATATTCTCAATGCGTAGGGAGCTACGTTCATAGTTTCCTACGCATTCGCTTATTTTTACTTGTGACTAAAATTACCGAAGGAAGTAAATTATGTCTTTGTTGAATGCGTCATTAACTGCTCAGCTTTCAGAATTACTAAAAAAGATGGTATCTAAAATAGAAATCGTTTCTTACGTTGATAATTCTGAAACATCTCAAAAAGTTAAATCCTTACTAGAAGAAGTATCTCAACAAAGTGACAAAATTAGTATTTCTGAAGTAAATAATAATAAAATTAGCAATGTAAAGCGTAAGCCAAGCTTTGAATTGCGTAGAAAACTAGATAATCCAGTAAATGGAGAATCCACTGTATCGATTAGTTTTGCGGGATTGCCTTTAGGGCACGAATTCAGCTCTTTAGTACTAGCACTTCTACAAGTAAGTGGCTATGCGCCAAAAATTAGTGATGAGCAACGCGATGCAATACTAAAGCTTGGTTCACACAATGTGACAACATACATGTCGGTAACTTGCCTGAATTGCCCAGAAGTTGTGCAATCGCTTAATACCATTTCTATTATTAACCCTAAAGTTCAGCATACTGTAGTTGAAGGTAGCGCTTTCCGCGAAGAAGTAGATAAACTTGGTGTAATGAGCGTGCCAGCAGTTTTTGAAAATGGCAAACTTATTTCCTCCGGACGAGCAGGAATTGACGAACTTGTATCTGTGCTTGCATCACAAGAAAAATCTGTTGAGCAGGATGAGGATGGCAATAATGGTAATAGCGTTTCTTCGGCAAATGTTGCGCTCGCAGAAAAAATGAATTCGCAAAATCCATACGATATTGTTATTGTTGGCGGCGGTCCTGCTGCTTCTGCTGCCGCAATTTACACTGCTCGCAAGGGCTTGCGTACGGCTATGATTATGGATCATCGTGGCGGCCAGGTTGTAGAAACTGAAAGTATTGAAAATCATATTTCACAAACTCATACGACTGGTTCTCAACTAGCAGTAGATTTAACTAAGCATATTTCTCAATACGATATTGACGTATTTACTCCTGATTGGGCAGACTCGCTCGATTTATCTAAGGAACCATATGGGTTACATACTATTCATGCGCGTTCTGGCGGATCTTTGAAAGCGCGTGCAGTGATTATTGCAACTGGCGCGACTTGGCGTACGTTGGGCGTTCCTGGAGAAGATGAGTATAGGAATAGAGGCGTATCATTCTGTCCTCATTGCGACGGTCCACTTTTCAAAGATAAGAATGTTGTCGTTGTTGGCGGTGGAAATTCTGGTGTTGAAGCTGCTATTGATTTAGCAGGAGTTGCAAAACACGTTACTGTGATTGAGTTCATGGATGTGCTTAAAGCGGATCAAGTATTGCTTAATGCTTTGCATAAATTACCTAACACTGAAGTTATTACAAGTGCTGCAGTAAGCAGTATTGAAGGTAGTGGTAGTAAAGTTACTGCAATACGTTACATAGATCGCAATAAAGCAGACAATGATGAAAACGAAGAACATATTGTTGAAACCGATGGGGTTTTTGTGCAAATTGGTTTAGCTCCGAATACTCGTTGGCTTGCAAATAATATTTCTCTTAATAATCGAGGAGAAATTATTACGAATCGCGCTGGATGCACTGATACTCCGGGTGTTTTTGCTGCTGGAGATTGTTCAGACGAACCGTATAAGCAGATCGTTACAGCGTATGGTTCTGGAGCCAATGCTGCGTTATCTGCATTTGACTATCTTATCCGCAACCCGCAAAATAAATAATTTATAAAATTTATTATGCAATAAACAATGGGAGGCGTCTTATGAATATTAGAGCGTTAGAATATCTAATAGCTTTTGCACAAGAAGGAAGCTTTACCAAGGCGGCTGTTCGTATGCGCGTCTCTCAGCCTACTCTTTCAACGCAAATTAAAAAACTTGAAGAGACTTTAGACGTAGAACTTATTGAGCGCACTCCCGGGAAACAAATCTTAACTCCTGCTGGGAGGGAAGTGGTTTATTACGCTAAACGTATTCAGGCAGATATGTCACGTATTCGACAAGCTGCAAGACGTTCAGAAGATCCATGGTCATCTACAGTGGTTTTGGGTGTGTTCCCAACGTTAGGACCATACTTACTTCCAAGAATTATGCCTGCACTCAGGCGTTTAAAACCAAAACTTACTATTCGTTTTATAGAAGAAAAATCAGCGAAACTTATTGATTTGCTAGATAGTGGTCAAGTCGACGCAGTTATATTAAGCGAAAGTTTGAATGCGCCTTCAATAAAAGTGTGTCATGTTTTTGACGAAGATTTTCTTCTTGCGGCTTCTACAAATTCTTTGCTAGGCCACGAGAGTAAACCAATTGAACTTTCAGATTTGTCTACTCAGAAAGTGCTTTTATTAGAAGATGGGCACTGTATGCGTAGGAGCATGCTCGATGTATGCCAAAAAGTAGGTGCGAAACAATCAGAATTTAGGGCAACGTCGTTAGAAACTTTGCGATATATGGTTATAGGTAGCAAAGATGTGACATTATTGCCGCGTCTTGCAACTGTACCTCCAATTGTGCAACCAATTGGTTTGACGTTGCGTGAGTTTAAGAATCCTAAACCTTATCGATCGTTATATTTGAATTGGCGTGCAGCTTCTCCAGTAGACAAAATTATGGAAGAATTGTGCAAAATAATTAGTTCAGCATGTTCTGATTTGCATAAAAAATAAGTAGGATATTCTGTTTAAAAATGAAAATAGGCACTTCTGTTTGCTAAGTTAGCTACAGAAGTGCCGTATTCTTCTTCTCTTACTTTTCTTTTATTCTCACTTTATTTTGAGAGTTACTGCCTCGTTTTATTTGTTGCTAAATTAATGATTTATAATTCAATGCCAAGATAGCGTGCTACTTGATTCACATCCTTATCTCCACGGCCGGAAACTGTTACTAAAACAATGTCATCCTTACTCATCTTTGGAACCATCTTCATAGCTTGTGCTATTGCGTGTGAGCTTTCCAAAGCTGGGATGATTCCTTCGACTCTAGAAAGTGCGCGGAAAGCTTGAACTGCTTCATCATCAGTGATCGCGTAGTATTCTGCGCGACCAGAATCCTTTAAATATGAATGTTCTGGGCCGACTCCAGGATAATCTAATCCTGCAGAAATAGAGTAGGCTGGAAGCTCGTTACCGTCATCATCCATAAGAACATAAGTTTTCATGCCGTCCGTAATACCAATTTTTCCATTCGTCATAGTAGCAGCATTTTGAGGAGTATCAGCACCTTTACCTGCGCCTTCAGCACCAATCAATCGTACAGACGGATCATCAATATATGCTGCAAAAGAACCAATTGCATTAGAACCGCCACCAATGCAAGCAATTACAGCATTCGGTAATCTGCCTTCTTTTTCTAGGATCTGCCTTCTTGACTCTTTGCTAATAACGCTTTGAAAATCGCGAACCATTTGTGGATAAGGGTAAGGTCCCACTGCGGAACCAACGATGTAGAAGGTATCATCCAAGTGCTGTGCATAATCCATAAATGCTGCAGTTACAGCATCTTTTAAAGTTTTTGTGCCCTCTTGAACAGCATGAACTTTTGCACCGAGCAAAGTCATTCTAAAAACGTTAAGTTTTTGGCGTTCGCAATCAAGTGCGCCCATAAAAATTTCGCATTCCATGCCGAATCGTGCTGCTGCAGCAGCAGTGGCAACGCCATGCTGACCGGCTCCGGTTTCAGCGATAATGCGCTTTTTACCCATGCGCTGAGCGAGTAAAATTTGTCCGAGAACATTATTCATTTTGTGAGCGCCGAGATGGTTTAAATCTTCGCGCTTTAAATACACTTTTGCGCCGCCTAAATATTTTGTGAAAGATTCAGCATAGTATAAAGGTGTTTCGCGACCGTCGTAATCTTTTAATAATCCAGCCAATTCATTGCGGAACTCTGGATCGTCTTTGTATTGTAAGTAAGCTGCTGCTACTGCGTCGAGTGCTGGACGAATCATATCTGGTACGTACTGTCCGCCAAATTCACCGTAATACATGTTTTGTTCAACTGCGTTTACCATAATTTTGCCCTTCTTGTGAGTGCCGAGGAAATCGGCATTAGGTTTGTTATTTGTTGTGTTGATTATTTTGTAATTTTGAAGGGCGTGTGCTCAGATAATAAAAAAGCTGGATGGCAGCTTATATGCCATTCAGCTCAAATAATGTTGATGATGAATCCGGCATAGCCCCGTTGATTTGTTTAAAATCAGCAAGCCCACACCGATATGTGAACTCGCTTTTAACTACGCCAGCTGCGCCAGAAACGAGTATTCATGTTCATCAACCTCCAATCTTGTTGCACAAGTTTAGCCGTAGCTGTGACAATGTCAACCTTTTAGTGTTAATTCGGCGTTTCGTGCGGAAAAAATTTAACCCCGGCGTCTATGCGCCGGGGAAATAAAGGAGAGAAGAAAAGAATAATTTTTTAGGTGCTTTGCACCTGTCTTTTTGTCGACAATATTATATAACCACACTATTCTGAGCAGAACAGTAACGCTAACTGATAATTACCTGAGAATTATCTACTTTTCTTCTAAATCTTGCTATTTTAGGAATTAATTTTCTAAAAACGGAATCATTTTTCTAAAAATACTATTCGCTTAAATCAGCACGATAGAAATGTTCATACGAACGTGACGGAGTTGGACCGCGCTGACCTTGATAGTGTGATCCGTTAACAGCTGAACCGTATGGGTTTTCACATGGTGAGCTTAACTGGAAGAAGCACATTTGACCAATCTTCATGCCAGGCCAAAGTTTAACTGGCAAAGTGCTAACGTTTGAAAGCTCCAAAGTAATATGACCTTCGAAACCTGGATCAATGAAGCCAGCTGTGGAATGTGTCAAAATGCCAAGACGACCGAGCGAGCTTTTGCCTTCCAAACGTGCAGCAATAGTAGCGTCAAGTTTTACATACTCCCACGTAGCGCCGAGTGCGAACTCTCCAGGATGAAGAATCCATGGCTCGTCAGGAGCTACCTCGAACTGTTCTGTAAGTTCTCCCTGATTTTCTGCAGGATCAACATACGTGTAAGCATGATTGTTAAATAATCGGAAGAAACGGTCGAGGCGCACGTCAATTGACGCTGGCTGTACCATTTCCGGGGTCCACGGGGTCAAATCAATGTGACCCTCATCATGAGCTTTGAGAATGTCGCGATCAGACAACAGCATGACGTCAAATCTCCTTGCAATAAAGCTTATACATCAGCAACTTCATTGTTCGCACGAAATATTTATTGCTATTTTGCGCGAAAAATACAATACGCACAATTGTAGCGCGTGCCGCGGTCTGTGATTATGATGCAAGCTATTTCCTGAAAACAAATAAATATTCATGAGCAATCAGCAAAAAATTTTATAGAAAATAAAAACACAAAACGCGGCACAGAGACGTAGGTTATGTAAGAAAACTACGTACTGTACCGCGTATTTATAAATCAGCTGATATTTTTTAGCTAATTGCTTGCTTTTTAAGCAACTGCAGTTAAGGATTTAGCCGCTTTACGCTTAGCAAGAAAACGCAAGAAGCACTTTCTAAGTTCGGAAGCAATTAACACAACCATTGAAAGACCGAGGCACTCGAACCATTCCGTTACGCTCAAAGGAACAGTGCCAAATGGCTCGTTCAAGAACGGTATGTAAATTACAGCCAACTGAAGCACAACAGAAACTGCTATAGCGCCCCAAAGCCAACGATTTGCAAATAAGCCTACAAATACGCTTTGTGAGTCTGAACGAGATGCTAACGCATTCAGCATTTGCGCAAACACAAGAATTGTGAAGCCCATTGTGCGAGCGTGAGTAAGCTGAGCAGCGTGATCCATAATTCCAACAGAACGGTCCGTAAAGAATCCGCCTGCCAAATGCATATCCATGCCAATTAACGTAATAGCAGCCATGATTATGCCGATAAATACAATATCTCCCCACATTCGTCGGTCAATAACGCTATCGGTAAGCTTTCGAGGCTTTCGATCCATTACGTCGTCAGTTTGCGGATCAACGCCCATCGCGAGTGCAGGAGCTGCATCCGTAAGCAAGTTAATCCACAAAAGCTGAGTTGCAAGCAAAGGCAAAGTAACTCCAACAGAGTTTGGCTGCGTAATTCCAAGTGCGCCAGCAAAAACTACGCCGCCGAAAACCGTACAAACTTCACCAACGTTAGAGCTGAGCAAGTATCGCAAGAATTTACGAATATTGTCGAAAATTCCGCGACCTTCGCGCACTGCTGCAACAATTGTAGAGAAGTTATCGTCAGCCAAAATCATCTTGGCAGACTCTTTAGTTACTTCTGTACCCGTAATGCCCATTGCTACGCCAATATCGGCAGATTTTACGGCTGGAGCATCGTTCACGCCATCGCCTGTCATCGCAACAATATTTCCTTGACGTTGAAGCGAAGAAACGATAGCTAACTTGTGCTCAGGAGCTACTCGCGCATACACGCTAGTTTTACTGATTGCTTCATCAAAAGCAATGTTGTCGTCGTCGCGTGAGAGCAACTCGTCAAGTTCGTCGCCTGTAAGCGCATGCTCATCTTTTCCAATAATTCCAAGATCTCGAGCAATACGCGTAGCCGTAAGAGGATGATCGCCTGTAATCATAACAGTGCGGATTCCAGCGCGATGAGCTTGAGCTACACTATCTCGAACTTCAATTCGCGGAGGATCAATAATTCCAACCATGCCGTTCCAAATCAAATCAGATTCTAGTACGTCACTTTGTTCTGCGACGTCCGCGATTTGACCTGCAGCGTTAGAAACCATGCCATCAACTTTTGAAAGACTATCGACTCCAAGCGGCCTATAAGCCATTCCAAGCGTGCGGTAGGCTTCTCCGGAAAGACGCTCAACAGTTGCTAAAATATCTTCGCGATCGCCGTCAGTAAGCGGACGCACGGCACCAGCTACTGCAATACGCGTGCAATAAGAAAGCAGCACGTCCGGAGCGCCCTTAGCACAAACAATCAGATTTCCAGAATCCGAACCATCTTTAACGACAACAGACATACGTTTGCGTTCAGAAGTAAAAGGTACTTCCGCAACTCGAGTCAAATGAGCGTAACGTTTGTCTGCCTTTGTTTTACGCGCTGCTACTACTAGCGAAACTTCTGTAGGGTCTCCCACAGGCTGCCAACTTTTAGTAGTTTCGTCATAGTGTAAATCGCCGTCGTTAGCTAAACATCCGGAGCCTAACGCGCCTAATACTTCTGTAGCAAGATTTTGCGGCACTGCTAAGTCAGCATCTACAGAACCAATTAATATCATACGACCTTCAGGCTTGTAACCGCTTCCTGTAAGCTGAACTTCGCCGCTAGGTGTTATTACGCGCTCAACAGTCATCTCGTTTCGAGTTAAAGTACCTGTTTTATCGGAGCAAATAACAGAAGCAGAACCAAGTGTTTCCACGGATGAAAGCTTTTTTACAACAGCATGATGCTTCACCATTCGTTGCACGCCAAGCGCAAGAACTACTGTCAAAATCGCAGCTAAACCTTCTGGAACAGCAGCAACAGCTAGGGAAACAGAAAGCAGCAGAGAATCAATAATATCTTGAATACTGTGGAAGCCTTCAATCAGCCACATGGAAGCAAGAACAACAGCCGCAATAATGCACACCGCAATTCCAAGAACTTTAGAAACGTGTACCATTTCTTTCTCGAGAGGTGTTGCTTCGTCATCTGATTTTGAAAGCATATCCGCGATTTTGCCAACTTGTGTGCGCATGCCTGTAGAGGTGACTACAGCGCGACCGGTTCCTTGCGTAACAGCAGTTCCGTTGAAAACCATATTTGTACGATCGCCTAAAGCTTTTGCAGACGAAAGTGTGTTTGGGCGTTTGCTTACTGCTACAGATTCGCCTGTAAGGCTTGCTTCTGCTACGCGTAAGGAGGCTGCTGCTATAAGTCGACCGTCTGCAGACACGGCATCGCCTTCGCCAAGCACTAAAATATCGCCTGGCACAACTTCTGCAGTATTAATGCGCACCACGCTACCATCGCGCAAAACTGAAGTTTGCGGAGCGCTCATTCTAGCTAAAGCTTCGACTGCTTCTTCTGCTCGCGACTCTTGAATGTAGCCAAGAACTGCGTTTGCAATCAAAATAATGATAATTACGATTGAATCAAACGGCAGAATCTCCCCACCGCTGTTTCCTTTATGTTGTGCGCGCTCAACAAACCACGCGATTGCAGAAATAATAGTTGCTGCAATAAGCAAGTAAACGAGCGGATCTTTAAATTGATCAAGGAATCGTTTCCATGCTGGAATTTTAGGAGCAGCAGCAAGCGCATTCGGACCGAATTGATCAAGTCTTTTTGCAGCTTCCTCAGAGCTTAAACCGCATGAAATATCTACGTTAAGCGATTTAGCTACTTGTTGAACATCACACAATGATGGATCTTTGCTATTAGCTGAAGAGTCAGCTGTCTTATTGGATTGATCAAGAGCGTGATCAACCATATCTTCCCCCTTGGGAGTGCCGCGGAGTAGTCAATAATCGCAATGCTAACGCTATTTTTAGCGCTTCGTATTGTAACTATTGCGCGGTTGTGGAATATTGCAATAGTTTGCAACAATTAAGTACCGTTCTATTATGCCATACAACGCGCCGAGCTTAGAATCAGCAAATTTTGCCGACTCCAGAAAGCCATTAATAGCAATGCCTCGGGGGCATGTGAGAATAGGAGTATGACTACGAAAAAAGGACCGACCAAGGGGTCGGGTGGAAAACATCGCAATGCTTTACGCGGAAAAGGGCCTACTCCGAAGGCTGAAGATCGCGTGTATCACAAAGCTTATTTTGCTAAGAAGGCTGCTATTAAGCGCACGTTTGCGGATCCTCGTTTGGCTGCGCGTCGTCGCGTGGATAAGCTTGGTAGCGATTCAGACGAGTTGGTAATTGGTCGCAATGCTGCTTTAGAGGCTTTAAGAGTTGGAGTTCCAAGCACGCAATTGTATGTAGCTAATCGCATTGAGCACGACGATCGCACGCGCGAGATCGTGAAGTTAGCAGGCATGCAAGGTTTGCGTTTGCTTGAAGCAGATCGCCTTGAGATGGATCGTATTGCACATAGCACGAATCATCAGGGCATTATCTTGAAAGTTCAGCCTTACCAGTATCACTCTTTGCAAGAGTTGGTTGAACGCGCTGAAAAGAAGGCGCGCGCAATGGAAGCTGCTGATTCAGATTCTGCTCGCATTAATGCTCGACCATTGTTTATTGCTTTGGACGGCGTTACAGATCCTCAAAATTTGGGTGCTGTTATTCGTTCTGCAGCGGCTTTTGGTGCTAATGGCGTAATTTTGCCTGAGCGCAGAAGTGCTTCCGTAACTGCTGCCGCTTGGAAGGTTTCTGCCGGTGCTGCAGCTCATCTGCCGGTTGCTCGAGTTGTGAATTTAAATAAGGCAATTCAAAGTTTGCGTGAGCGCGGATGGTATGCAATTGGTCTTGATGGCGGAGGCGATAAGCTTGTTGGAGAAACTGGTTTTGAAACTGACCCGTTAGTTGTTGTGCTCGGTTCCGAAGGCAAGGGTATGAGTCGCCTTACACGAGAAGCGTGCGATGCTATTGCTGGAATCCCAATTTCTAGCGCGGTTGAATCTCTTAACGCTTCTGTTGCAGCAGGCATTAGTTTGTACGCTGTTGCTAATGCTCGTCGTTTGGCTGCGAAAACAGAACAACTATGAGCGAAAATACTACTGTGAATACAAATGCAGTTATTACAGATGCAACTGCAACTACGGATACGACTAAAACTTTAAATATTCCAAATAAACTATGGTTCGTAAAACATGCGCGCGCGATTATTTTTATTGCGTACATGGCTGTTGTTGTAGTAGTGATGTGCTTCCATGAGCCTTGGTTCGATGAAGCTCAAAGTTGGCTTATTGCACGCGATTCTTCGTTTGCTGATTTGTTAACTCTTCGCCCACATTATGAAGGCCATCCACCGCTTTGGACTTTGCTTCTTTCAATCCCTGCAAAAACAGGAGTGCCATACGAGATAGGTCTTAAAGGCGTGCAGCTTTTATGTACTGCGCTTTTGGGTGGCTGGCTTATTTTCCGCGCGCCTTTTAGTAAATTGGCTGTATTTTTGCTTCCATTTACGTATTTTTTGTGCTTCCAATATGGCGTTACCTCGCGTCCATATGCTCTTCTTTGCGCGGCTTTGTTTATGGTTGCACATTATTGGAAACAATCTGATTCTAAACCTTCTGATACTTGGAAACTCGCTTTAAGTCTTGTACTTTTATGTGCAATCAGCGCGTACGGTATTGCTTTATCGGCAGGTTTTGCTTTAGCTTGGATTTGGCGAGCTGCAAAATCTGCAGGAATTAAAAAAGCTTTTGCTGAAATATTCTCTAACATTAACAGATTAGTAAGCTGGATAATTCTTGCTTTAGTTGGAATTGCAAGCATTATTTGCATTTGGCCTGCTGCTAATGCTTTTGCATCACGTGAAACATTCGACGGAAATTCTCCTCTTACGCAATTCTTGTCGTTTATTTTCGTTATGCCATCAGAAAGTATGTTTACCCAATTTGCCGGCGATGTCTCTTTACGCAGACTTACACTAAGCGTACCGTCCGCGATTATTTGCGTTATTATTTCGATTTTAATATGGGCTTTCGCCGTAAGAATTGCTTATCGAAGGGGCATGCTTGTTTCTTTGATACTCCCTTACTTGACTTTTGCAGTAGTTGCTACGCAGTATTTCACTTTGCATCACGCAGGAATCGTTTTTGCATTCTTCGTAGCTCAACTTTGGATGTGCATTGCGCGTAAGTCACTGGAATCTAAAGATATGCCGACGATTATTTTTAGATTATTCAAAGTTGTAAATAAAAATACAAATAAAGCTGAAAATAGCAACAGTAGATCTGCAAGTAAATCTGTTGGAAACAAAGTTATTGCTGGCATTATTACTGTTGTTTTATTGTCCCCAAGCTTGATTTGGAACGCATATTCTTGCGTTAACGATATTCGATTCGACTATTCAGGTTCGCGCGCACTTGCGCAATTTATTAAGCAAAATCATGCTGAAAACATGCGATTCGTAACGTCTTGGCTGCATCAAGACGAAAAAACCGATAAACAAGGTAATGTTATTGTTCCTGAATTTGAAGATATTCATCAATATTCGTGGCAGCTTATTACAGCAAATCCTTATTTCTCAAAGAATCTTATTGATTGCAGTTATAAGAATAGCTCGTTTATTACAAATGAGCAGCCATCTCAAGAACAGGCATCAAATGAAATGGATGCTTGCAGAGCAAAGAAAGAACCTAAATTCTTTGTCACAGAATCAGATAAGCCTTGGTATTATTTTGTGTATTTAAACTACAATATTGACCATTATACTGAGCGTACTATTGCTAAAACAAAATCATCTTGGAAAGCAGGGACCTCAGAAGGAAGAATTATTGTATACGAGCGTAAAAAATAATTAGCGCATTTATATAAATACATTTAAATATATTTAATTACATTATGAAAATGCCCCTGCGTAAGTTAAGTAACTTATTTAGGGGCATTTATTTTTATTACAATGCTTTACTTTTTAATAGTAAAACATGCGGTTTTATTTACCAGAAACCGAATGGATCAAATATTCCACCATCGTCACCATCGTCATCTCCACGTTGTTGTAAATCGTCATCGTCGTCATCGTCCGACTTACTGCCGCGTTTTTTACTAGGCTTCTTTTGGTTTTTCTTTAATTTCTTTTCTTGCTTATTTGTGCCATTAACAGCAGCTTCTTCTTGGTTGAATGTAACTTGCAACTTAAGTGTGTTGCCGTTACGAACTATTGTGAGCGTAGCTTTTTGATTGAACGCTGTTGCTCTTACATACCCGAGGAGTGCGTAATTATTGGATACAGGCTTATCGTCAAAGGCAACAATAGTGTCATTGGCTTTGAGTCCGGCTTTTTCAGCAGGGCTTCCTTGATTGACAGAAACAATTTGAGCTCCTCCGCGAGTAATTCCTTCGGACTCAACTGCTGTGCTTTTAATCATGATTCCCAGTGCTACGTGTTTTACAGAACCGTTTTTAATAATTTCTGTAACTACTCGCTTCACCAAATTTGCTGGAATTGCAAAGCCGATGCCGATTGATCCTGTAGTTTCCCCTTGAGCTGATGTTGCTGCAATAGAAGAATTAATACCTATGACTTTTCCGGCAGTGTTAAAAGTTGGGCCGCCCGAATTTCCTGGATTAATAGCTGCATCAATTTGTACTGCATTAGTTACAATTTCAGAGCGGCTTTGGTCGTCCATAACTGATACTGGACGATTCAAAGCCGAAACAATGCCTGTGGTAGCTGTATCGTCATATCCAAGCGGATTTCCGATTGCCATAACTGGTTCACCAACGGAAAGTAGATTAGAATCTGCAAATTGGACTGTCTTTAAATTATTTGGTGAATTGTCTAATTTAAGTACTGCCAAATCAGTAGTTTTATCTGCTCCGACTAATGTAGCTGAATAAATTTGACCATTAGAAAGGGTTACTTGAATTTCTTTTGCATCAGAAATTACGTGATTGTTTGTTACAACATAACCTTTTGAATCAATGATTACTCCAGAACCCTTCCCCATGCCTTTCTCTAAACGAGTTTGTATAGAAACAACGGCTCCGGAAACATTTTTTGCAACTCCTTGCCAATCTGGAGATTGACCACCTTTAACTACTGCGGTCCCAGGGCCAGAAGAATGAGAGCCGATGTTTGCGAAAGAGCCGCTTTGTGGAATTGAAATAAGACCTTGCGAGACTACAAATAGGACTACAACTACGCAAACTATTGCAGAAATTGCGGAGGATAAAATGGCGACAAAAGCAGTTGACGAAGAGCTTTTTGTTTTTCTTTTGTTACCTTTTTTGTTTGTGTCGTTTGTATTTGCTGCATTTGTGCTAATAATGCTTGTTTTTGCTATATTTTCATTTTCTTCGTTACTTGCATTATTGTTAAAATTCTGCTGCGCTGGTGTTTGATTGCCAACTTCATTATTTGGGTAAGAATTATTGTCTGTGCCGTAATTATACGGATTTCCGAAGCCGTTAAAATTATTATTTCCGTAGTAATTTTGTGATCCAATGTATTGCGTAGGAGCATTGTTGATATTTGTATTATCCGCATCGTTATTTTGGTTTACGGCGTAATTGTTAGCTGGATACTGTGTAGTGTTTGTACCAACTTCATTTTCGTTATTTGTTGGGCCGTAAGCTCCGAATTCAGGAGCTGGGCTATATGTTTGTGCTGGTTGCGTTGTTTGCGTTGGTTGTACTGGTTGCGTCGGCTGTTCCTGCTGCTCGTAATATCCATTATTTGCAGTTTCATTGGATTCCTGCTGATTTGCACCATACATATCGTCAGCCATTCATCCTCCTTACAAAAGACTCTTAACACACCATAATAAACCATGCCATTATCTATGTAAGAGATAGTATGTTTTTTTATAATTTTTTAAATAATTTGCCTTGTAAATTTCATAAATTTTGCAAATTAATTTGGATATTGCCACATAAAAATATAAATTGTGCGTGTTTTTTATTTATACTCGTCATGCCTTCTAATAAAGTAAATGCTATGACAAGTCTTCTTGAACATCCACGCGGAGCTGAGCCAGGGAAACCTGGTGACCGCAAAGAATTTTCGTTTACAACTAAAACGCGACTTTCCAATACTGCTGAAGGTAAAGGTCGTGACGGCGCTCGCTATGGGCGCACCGGCGTAATTCACACGCCTCATGGGGATATTCAGACCCCAGCATTTGTACCTGTTGCAACGCAAGCTGCAATGAAGGCAGTGTTGCCAGAAAGCATTAAGGATTTGGGTGCTCAGTGCATGCTTTCAAACGCTTTTCATTTGTACGAACGTCCTGGCGCGGATGTTCTTGACGAAGCTGGCGGATTGGGAAAGTTTATGAACTGGGATAAGCCAACCTTTACGGATTCTGGCGGTTTTCAGGTTCTTTCTTTAGGTGCTGGTTTTAAGAAGACTCTTGCAATGGACGTTACCGGCATGAAGTCGGATGATGTTATTGCAGCTGGTAAGGAGCGCATGGCTTTTGTTGACGAGGATGGCGTAACTTTTAAGTCTCCTCTTAACGGAGCTAAGCACCGTTTTAGTGCTGAAATTTCTATGGGAATCCAGCATAAGCTGGGTGCGGATATTATGTTTGCTTTCGATGAGCTTACTACTTTGATGAATACGCGTCGCTACCAGGAGGAGTCGGTGGAGCGCACGTTCCGCTGGGCTAAGCGTTGTGTTGCTGAGCATCAGCGTTTAACGCAAGAGCGTGTTGGTAAGCCTTATCAAGCGTTATACGGCGTTGTGCAGGGCGCGAATTATGAGGATTTGCGTAGGCATGCAGCTGAAGAAATTGCTTCTTTAGATTTTGATGGAGTTGGAATCGGCGGCGCTATTGAGAAGCGGATTATTGGTGATACTTGCGCATGGATTTGCGATGCTATGCCGGAAAATCGACCTCGTCACGTGCTTGGTATTGCCGCAGTTGACGATATTTTTGCGTGTGTTGAGAATGGTGGAGATACTTTCGACTGTGTTGCTCCTGCTCGTTGCGGAAGGAACGGCGCAATTTTTACTCGACATGGTCGCTACAACGTAAAACGTGCTGAGTTTAAGCATGATCAGCGTCCGCTTGAAGAAGGCTGCGATTGCTACACTTGTACGCATTATTCCAGAATGTATGTGGATCATTTGCTGCGCGCTAGTGAAATGAACGGATTTACGCTTGCAACTATTCACAACGAGCGTTTCTTTGTGAAGCTGCTCGACGATATTCGAGCTTCTATTGACGGCGGATATTTTGAAGAGTTTCGCGATGAAACTCTTGCTCATTATTACGAAAAAGGTGCAAAAGGCTGAGAGTAGTTTTGAGCGCAAAATGCTAGGCTAAATATTGCGAATTTATGTTAAATATGATAGCCTTGCACTTTGTATGCGAACGTGGCGGAATGGTAGACGCGCTGTCTTCAGGTGGCAGTGAGCGTATGCTCGTGCGGGTTCAAGTCCCGCCGTTCGCACTCGTCAAAAAGGCTGGAATTGCAAGGGTTTTGCCTCTTACGATTCTGGCCTTTTGTGCAAGTATAGTGCAAATATAAAGCAACTATATTGCAACTGCGGTGCAAAAAGTGCAAATGTTGTACAAACTTCTCGAGTATTGTACAAACTTCTATTTATTACAAGCGACGGTGATGTAATGAACGCTAACGATGAACTAAATACCAATAATGCAAATAACAATTCTTACGAATCTCATATCGGTCGTGAATTGCATGTTGTGCCTGGTCATTTTGGTGAGCCTTTAAAAGTTACAAATGCACAGTATTCGCAAGGGGATGCTTCAGCTCATCCAACGCATCCGCTGCTTCTGCTTCTTCACGGTTGGGGCTCTAATGAGGAAGATTTATTGGATTTGTTGCGAGTAGTGGCACCATATAATGATGCAATTGCTTTACGCGCTCCGCTTAAGCTGGCAGAAGGTGCTTACAGTTGGTTCCACGATGCTGTGCCGCAGCGAGAAGATTTAGATTACGACATGTATGCTGCTGCTGTCTCAATCGACGAGTGGGTGCGTGAAAATATTCCAGCAAATCGCGACATTGTGCCATTTGGTTTTTCGCAAGGAGCTGCGCTCGCAGTGCATGTTTTGCGTTTGAATCCTTCACGCTACCGTGCAGCCGTTTCGCTTTCCGGATTCATAGCTCCTGATGTTCCTGCTTCTGCATCTGAAATTGCTTTAAAAGATGACGATTTAGCTGAGCGTAATACTCCTGTATTTTTCGGCTATGGATTAGAGGATGGCGTGATTCCTCCTTACGAATTCTCGGCTGCTGCAGCGTGGCTTGAGGAGCACACTTGGCTTGAAGAACGTCGTTATCGCGGGTTGGATCACGCTGTTGATATGAACGAAATTGGCGATATTCGCAAGTGGTTCGTAACTCACGATATTTCTTCTGGGCTTATGTAAATTTACTTAGATTTATGTAAATTTATTCGATTTTGTTTTTTCTTAATCTGTAAATTAATCTGTAAAGTGATTTCATGAATATGCGCGATGAGATAGTATTTGCAATGAATCAAGCCTTGAATTTGGCTCGAGAGTCTGCTTCTGCAGGCGAAGTTCCAGTTGGAGCAGTTGTGCTTGATGGTGGCGGTAATATTATTGGCAAAGGCGCAAATATGCGGGAGCAGAGTGCTGATCCTTTGGCTCATGCTGAAGTGCTTGCTATGAAAGATGCTGCTATCTCGCGTAAATCTTGGAATCTATCTGACTGTACTCTGGTAGTAACTCTTGAACCTTGCCCCATGTGTGCTGGGGCTGTGCTGCAAACGCGTCTTAAACGCGTGATTTTCGGGGCGTGGGATGCCAAACTTGGTGCGTGTGGGTCTGTGTGGGATATTTTACGAGATCCTCATGTTGGCTCACGCCCGGAAGTCATTGGTTCAGTATGCGAATCTGAGTGTGCTAGGCTCTTGCGAAACTTTTTTGCGCATCAACGTTAGATAAGTGTTGCATTATTTTTTAATGTTGCATTTAATTCAAGATAACGCAGTGCATGAAAAGTAATTTTTAGCGTGTTCCCCTTGTGTTCATTCTAGCAAAATGTTATAGTTGCGGTAACGTTACCGCATGAGGTAAGTTGAAGAAACTGACAATTGTGGAAACGTTATCTCAATTTGCGGATTCTATTCAGCGCTGATGAAGCTGCTCATTGAGAATAAGATTGCACAGAGGCTCTTATGCATGGTTGCATAGTGCTGTTTTTCTCCAACGAGAGGAGTATATGGAAAAACGTAGTATAAAACATGGAGTACAAGCTAAAATCAAAACATATCGATAACAGTGCAAAATTGTTAACACTGGTTGAGCATAAGAGATGAGCTGGAGGTGTCATGTCGTACATTACGATTCGCGATGTTGCGCAACGTGCTGGTATATCAGTATCAACTGTTTCTCGCGCATTGAATAATACGGGTCGTATATCGGCAAACACTAAGGCGAAAGTTGAGCGTGCAGTTGCGGAACTAGGTTATATACCAGATTCTCGCGCTCAGGCGATGCGGTCATCTCGTACTAAGACAGTGGGGTTACTTGTGCCAGATATACGCAATGCGTATTTTGCTGAGCTTGCGTATACTGTGCAAGACTCGTTGTTTGATGCCGGCTATTGTGCGTTTATTGGAACATCTTCTGAGAGTGCGGCTCGTCAAGATTCATTTATTACAAGTATTCTTTCTCAACGCATTGATGGTGCGATTATTGTGCCTCAAGGTGAGGAAACTGATGCTATGAGAATGTTGATGGAGCAGCATCTTCCACTTATGTTTATGGATCGACATGTGGAACCTCGGACTGGCGATTTGACGCATGTGCCAGTTGTGGATTCGGATCCAGAGCAAGGTATTCGTGACGCATTATTGGATGTTAAACAACATGGTTTTTGCTCAGTTGGCTACGTGTCGGGTCCAATTATCGCTTCACCGTCACTGCAAGAACGTGAACAAGTATTTCGTACAGTGGCTTCGGAGATATTTGGCGAAGAACATGTATTTGTAGAATCTACGGGATTTGAACAATCCTCATGTGCTAGCGTGTTGCATCGCATGATTAGCGTTGGTGTAAAAGCGCTTATTATCGGCTATTCGCCAGATGCGCTGCGAGTGATGGGTGTAATGGCTCGTGAAGGATTAGTGATAGGCAGTGATATTTCACTTATCTCGTTTGATGATGTTGAAATATTCCGCTTAGCAACGCCGCGTATTTCTACTATTTCGCAACAAGTTCAGCGCATTGGTCGTACTAGTGCTGCACTTTTTTTGGATATGTTAGAACATAATGTTGATGTTCAATCGCAGCGAGTAGAAACTATGTATATTCCGCGTGAATCGTTAGGAAATGCGTAGCTGTAAGGCTGTTATTCTATAGCTTGACACTATTGTTATTGATTTTTGTACCGTGACTTTGTAAGCGTGTGCAGCAATCGCCTGAGCGTACCGTTGTTGTTACGTTTTTGCATGCACATTGCGGCATAATTCTCATCCAAAGTACAAGCGTAATGTAGCGTAATTTATTGCATTTTCGTGGCAGCAGTGGTGCTGTAGCGAAGAAAGAGGTAGGACATGACGGAACTATCGCTAGTAGGAGTATCGAAAATATTCGGTAATTCTACGGTAGTTGACAATGTGTCTGTAACAGTAAAACCAGGTGAAGTGCATGTTCTCCTTGGTGAAAATGGTGCGGGCAAGTCAACAGTTATTAAGATGATGAGTGGCATTTATCAGCCAGATAAAGGTCATATTGAGATCAATGGTGAAACAGTGCGAATTCCTAATGTGGATACTGCTCGCAAATTGGGCATTGCTGTGATTCACCAAGAGTTAAATTTGGTGCCAGAACTTTCTATTATGGAAAATTTGTTCCTTGGTATGCTTCCTACGAAAGCTGGTTTTGTTAGTCGGGCGACGATGCGTGCTCGTGCGGAATCTGCATTGCAAGTTATCGGTTTAGATGAAGATGTCAATAAGCCAATGGGACAACTTGGTGTAGCTCGTCAACAAATGGTAGAAATAGCCAAAGCACTTATGCAACATGCATCTATCCTTATTCTTGATGAACCAACAGCTGCTCTAACAAAACCAGAATGTGAACAGTTATTTAACATTATGGAAGATTTAAAATCCAAAAATGTTGGAATGGTGTTTATTTCTCATCATTTAGATGAAATTGCGCGTATTGGTGATGTTGTAACTGTACTTCGCGATGGCAAATACGTCGATACTGTTGATGCGCAAGTTCCTGAGAAGGAACTTGTAAAACTCATGGTAGGTCGTGATATTACAAATCAATTCCCTCATGGCAAACGTAGTCAAGGCAAAGAGCTGCTAAAAGTAGAAGGCTTAACGCGAAAAGGTACGTTAGAAAATGTATCCTTCAGCGTTCATGCTGGCGAAGTTGTGGGTCTTGCAGGTTTGGTAGGTGCTGGTCGTACCGAAGTTCTTCGTGCAATATTTGGTGCAGATAGTTATGATTCAGGTTCAATAACTGTTGATGGTAAATCTATTGCGAAAGCGAATATTGCAGGAAGCATCGCAGCTGGTCTTGGTTTAGTCCCAGAAGATCGTCGAGTACAAGGGTTGATTCTTGAAGCATCTGTTGCAGAAAATTTGGGAATTTCTACATTAGTTCCTACAGCACATGCAGGATTTGCGGATTTGAAAGGGCAGCGTACTCGCGAAGAAGAAACTGCAAAAAAATTGCGTATTCGTATGGCAAACATTGATCAACCCGCTGGTTCGCTATCTGGCGGTAATCAACAAAAAATCGTGTTCGGCAAATGGTCTATGGCGAACGTGAAAGTGCTATTGCTGGATGAGCCTACTCGTGGTGTTGATGTTGGTGCTCGTGTAGAAATTTACGAGTTGATTAACAGTATCGTAGAAAATGGAGGTGCTGTGCTGATGGCATCCTCAGATTTGCCTGAAGTGCTTGGCATGTCAGATCGCGTATTGGTGATGTCGAACGGCAGAATCAGCGGTGAATTAGCTGCAAGCGAGGCTACGCAGGAAAGTGTGATGGAGCTTGCAGTGACTCACCTTAATACATCTGGTATTTGAGCATACAGGAATGAGTAAAACCTTACTGCTTTCAATATGAAACTGATACATGAGCCATATTGAAATCTTAAAAATTAAAGTTACCAATCAAACGTAAAACTTGCATACAACAATTTATTGCACACAGTAGTGCAGTGAGTTATAGCAAAATTTGTTAAAGGAGTATAAATTATGGCTGCTACGAGTAGTGCAAAATCTGAGCATTTGGGATACGGTGCAGTTGATAAAGGATTTTTGCCTGCAGCGAAAAAGTTTGCGTCACGTAATGGCGCTCTTATCGGCTTGATTATCTTGTGTGCTGCGCTTTCGTGCGCCACGCCAGCATTTTTGACAAGTGTGAATATTCTCAATGTGGGTATTCAAGCTGCGACAGTTGCTATTTTGGCATTCGGTCAAACCTTTGTCATCGTGTCCGCTGGTATTGATTTGTCAGTAGGTGCGGTGGCTGCAATTTCTAGCATGTTGGTTGCGTATACAGGCGTTTCTATGGGGTTGCCGCCAGTGTTAACTGTTGTTGTAGGTATAGTAACCGGTGCGCTTTTTGGTCTTATTTCAGGTGTTGCGAACGCTTTTCTTAAGTTACCATCGTTTATTGCTACATTGGCAATGATGTCTGTTGCGCGTGGACTTACCCTTGTTGTTTCAGACGGTCGTCCTATTTCCACCTCTGGTATGGTGAATTTCTTTGGTGCCAACATATTAGGTATTCCAATGCCAATCGTGATGATGATTATCATGGGTGTTATTGCTGCAGTAATACTGAACTTCACCACTACTGGTCGTTCTATGTATGCTGTTGGTGGGAATATGGAGGCCTCTCGCCTTTCTGGTATCAATATTCATAAAACACAAATTATGGTGTTTATTTTTTCCGGTATTTTCGCTGCCATCGCTGGTTTAGTTATTGCCGGTCGTTTACATTCCGCTCAGCCTCAGGCCGCCACTGGCTATGAAATGGATGCTATTGCTTCTGTTGTTATCGGTGGTGCTTCGCTTTCAGGCGGTAAAGGTAAGATTTCTGGCACTTTCGTAGGAGCAATTTTGCTGGCTGTAATTCGTAATGGCTTGAATATTTTGAATGTTTCCTCCTTCTGGCAGCAAGTAGTTATTGGTTTGGTTATTGCCTTTGCTGTGAGCCTTGACACTTTGCGCCGCAAGGAAGATACGCACTGACAGCAAATTAATACTTTTTATAAACTTGATCTTCTCGTAGGAAGGAGGTGAATCTTGCAAATGTTGATTCGTAAGTGGCGAGTAATCAATATTTTCAGCAAGAATTGAAACGATTTGGAATATTATAACTGAACTTTATAACTCAAAACTACGTAACAATAAGGTAAAGAGATGGTGAAACATCAGCCTTATGTCACTGCAACATTGTGGATTTATCGAACTAAAAACTTGCGGTAGCACAGGGCAATAATCAAAGGAGATATGATGAATTATCCAATTATGCGTCGAGGCGTAAAGATTGCTTGCGCGGTTGCAGCAGCATCTGCACTTATTGTCAGCATGAGTGCATGTGGTAGTACTAATGGTGGCGATAAAGTCGCATTGCTAGTTTCTACTTTGAATAATCCGTTCTTTGTGGATTTACGTGATGGTGCCCAAGCTGAAGCAAAGAAACTTGGTGTTGATTTGCAAGTTTCCGACGCTCAGAATGATTCTGCAAAGCAGCAGGATCAAGCGCAGAATGCTCAATCACAAGGTGCAAAAGCTGTTATTATTAACCCTGTAGATTCTGATGCTGCTGGTCCTGCAGTTGCCCCGTTGCTAAGCGCGAACTTGCCTGTGATTTCTGTTGACCGTTCTGTAACTGGTGAAAAAGTTACTTCGCATATTGCTTCCGATAACGTTGCTGGTGGTGCTCAGGCTGCTGACACGCTAGCTAATAGTATGGGCGAAAAGGGTGAAGTTTTGGTTTTGCAAGGTATTCCTGGAGCGGCTTCTACTCGCGACCGTGGCAAAGGATTCAAAGATCGTATTAAAAAATATTCAAATATTAAAGTTGTAGCAGAACAAACTGCTAACTTTGACCGTGCTGAAGCATTAAATGTGGCTACTAATTTGTTGCAATCGCACCCGAATGCAACCGGCATTTACGCCGAAAATGACGAGATGGCATTAGGTGCCATTCAAGCATTAGGAGCTAAAGCTGGTAAAGAAATTAAAGTAGTAGGTTTCGATGGCACTGCTGACGGTATGAAAGCTATTAAAGCCGGCACAATGGCTGGAACAATTGCTCAGCAGCCAAAGGAACTTGGTCGTTCTGCCGTTGCTGCTGCTGTAAAAGCTATTAAAGGGCAAAGTGTTCCAAAGACTGAGCCAATTACTGTGAAAACAGTGACAGTAAAGAATGTAGGTGATTTTGAGTAATACATATTTGCATAAAACTATGTAATTCTGTGTATAAACATTAAAGTTTATGTTGAGTAGTTTTATGGATTAATATAGCTAATGCAAAATTTATATGGCGCTGAGAGCATTCATGATGTTTTCGTGAAAATAATTGTAACAGTAAAATTTATTAATACCGTATGATTTAGCGTTCTCAACGCCATTGTTTTCTTAATAAGATTTTTATCATATATGTTCGTGGTGGCGCATTTGTTATAAAGGTGATGATCATTGTTGATGTCGCTTTCATGAGCCACGATATGGGGTGAATTATGTTAACTCATGGTATTTTGAACGCACAATTAGCAGCTGCTATTGCAAAATTGAGGCATAAGGATCAATTTGTTGTTTCTGACTGTGGCTTGCCTGTCCCAGCGGGCGTAGAAGTTATTGATTTAGCCTTGGTTTTTGGAATACCGCGATTTCCTGATGTGCTTGCATCAATAAAGGACGATCTTGTTCTTGAGTCTGGTATTATGGCGGAAGAAGCTTGTGATGATGTTCCAGAAACATGGGTCAAGGATTTGCTTGGTGTGCCATTGACTTATGTGCCTCATGATGGCGAACAAGGATTTAAGTCTCTTGTTTCGCAAGCTAAATTCGTGATTCGAACGGGTGAGACTACTCCGTATTCTAACGTGTTGCTGCGTTGTGGTGTTCCATTCTAAGCTTTGTTTTGCGCAATATTTAGGGAGAATTATGTGTAGTTATCATATGCTTGACTCGTTGGAGAGTTTAGAAAAGATTAAAGTCATTCAGCCTGTTAACGTGGCTTTGCAACATGAGACATTGCCTGCGTTACGAAATATGAAGATGCCTACTGTAGCGATAGTTGGTTCTATGAATGCGGATTATACTATTGTTGCTAATCGTCTTCCTATGCCTGGTGAGACCATTAAAGGTGACGAAATACGAATACTGCCTGGAGGTAAGTCAGGTAATCAGGCAGTATCTGCTGCAAAGCTTGGTGCGCACGTATGTATGTTCGGTGCTGTAGGTAATGATGCTAATGCTGATTTTCTTACTGGTGCTTTGCGAGAATCTGGTGTTGATACGACGTATGTACGTCATGTACCCAATTGCAACAGTGGCGCAACAGTGATTACAGTGGATGCGCAAAGTGGCGAAAATACTATTGTTTATGCGCCTGGATCTAACTCGCAAGTTGATATTGATTATATTCAGTCGTCATCTGTGCAAGCTGCTATTACTAATGCAAAAGTATTAGGGCTTTGCTTGGAAAGTCCATTAGAATCGGTTACGATGTGCGCTCGCTTAGCACATGAGCATGGCGTAAAAGTTTTGCTTAATAATTCGCCTTTTTTGGATACATTACCGCGAGATCTTATACGATCTGCAGATATCTTACTGGTCAATGAGCATGAAATGGCACAGCTATTGCATATTTCAGAACCAGATAGTGGTGATTGGGATTCATTTGATTGGAAGCATACGCTTCATGCAATGCATGAGTTTGGCTTTAATGAGGCAATAGTAACACTTGGCTCACGTGGGTCTATGGTTTTGGATTATGCTGATAATTCGGTGCATCGAATTATGGCTCAGCATGTCAATGCCGTTGATACTACGGGTTGTGGCGATGCTTTTATGGGTACTGTGCTTGCGTGTTTGTCTGTGGATATGCGGTTGGTTGATGCGGCGTCACTCGCTTCTTATGTAGCTGCATATGCTGCTACTGGATTTGGCGCACAAGCTTCCTACGGTACAGTTGCTCAAATTCGTCAATTTTTTCACTTGTAAGTAGGTGATGCATGCATAAATTGTAAGTATATTCAGTTGACGTTCGCGCCTTGCCGATGTACAGAATTTTGACATTCTTCTAAAACTGTGTAATATGCTATAAAAACCAAAAAGCAGTTGGCTGATTTTAGTCACTACAATCAGCCTTACTGCTTTTTATTATATTCACAGCCGCTTCGACGAATTTCCATGTATGCACGAATTTCGCCTAAGCACATTTTTATCTAAAAGGAGGTGTCACTATGAGTGGCATGAAATATGCAATGATCGGTTCGGGAGCTATGGGATATCGCTATGGCGTTTTGTTGCAGGAAACGGCTGGCATTCATGTTGATTTCATTGATGCCTGGGATGAAAATGTGAATAAAGTTCGCGAGCAAGGCGGCGTAATGGTGAGCCGTGACCACGAAAACCGTCATTTAGTGCCGATTAATATGTATACGCCTGAAGATTATGACGGCGATCCAGACGTGTGGATCGTGTTTATGAAGCAAATGCAGCTTGCGGAAATGTTGGAGCGTTGTAAGCATTTGTTTAAAGAGCATCAGGTTGTGTTTGCTGCTATGAATGGTTGGGGTCATTTCGAAAAGTTGCAGCAATATTTCCCGGATGACCATATTTATGGTGGAACTGCAATGATTGCAACCGTTTTGAACGGTCCGGGCGACGTTGATTTTATTGGTAAAGTTGGCGTTGGTACCATGAACATGTGTGCGTTAAACGAGCAGGTGAGCGATGTTGAGCTTGCTATGCGAGACGACTTTAAAGCTGCAGGCTTGAATCCTACTATTACGGAAGATTTCAAGGGTACGTGCATGGCGAAGGTAGTTTTCAATTCCGTAGTTAACACTTTGTGCACAATGTATCAGATTCAAATGGGCCAGTTTATTTCGTACCCTGGGTCTATGGATATGGCTCGACAGCTTATTAACGAAGCGTACGACGTGTGCGATCGTGCAGGAATTCGTATGGTTAATACGCGTCAGCAGGAGTTGGAGGCTATCGATTACGTAAGTCGTGTTGCAAATCCTTTGCACTATCCTTCTATGTACCAAGATATGAGTCGCGGACGAAAGACTGAAGTCGATTACATTAATGGTTGCATAGCAAAGCTCGGTCGCGAAAATGATTACGTTTGCCGTACTCACGAATTCTTAACGCACGGAGTTCATTTGGCAGAACTCGCGTTCAAGCTTCATAATCAGCAATAATTTAGAGAGTATCCCTATAGCTCTTGCAATGAATGAGAAGGAGGAGCGGCTCGCGGTTTTTACTGCGGGCCGCTTTTTATGATCCGCGCGTAACATCTAATATGCTGATAAAATTTAGAGTCTAAAATCATCAATACTATTAAATAAATAAAATTATTTGTAATAAATAAAACTGTAATAAAAATACTTATTAACGTAAATTAATGGGGTTTATATGACTACTTTTGACAGAGCAAACTTGCCAGAATCCGTGCGCACAAACGGCGCTACGCCAAACCCTTGGTGGGCGAATGCAGTAGTGTATCAGATTTATCCGCGAAGCTTCCAAGATACGAACGGTGACGGCATTGGTGATTTGAAGGGAATCACTTCGCGCCTTGACTATTTGGCTGATTTAGGTGTTGACGTGCTCTGGCTCAGCCCTGTTTACAAGTCTCCGCAAGACGATAACGGTTACGATATTTCCGATTATCAAGATATTGATCCGCTTTTTGGCACTTTGGAAGATATGGACGAACTTTTGGCTGGCGCGCACAAGCGTGGGCTTAAAGTTGTGATGGATTTAGTAGTAAATCACACTTCTGACGAGCATGCTTGGTTCCAGGCTTCAAGAGATGCTTCTAGTGATTACGCTGATTGGTATTGGTGGAGGCCTGCGCGTGAAGGTTGTGTGCCTGGTGAGCCGGGTGCGGAGCCGAATAAGTGGGGTTCGTATTTCGGCGGTTCCGCGTGGACTTACGATCCGAAGCGCGGAGAATACTTCCTTCACCAGTATTCTCCAAAGCAGCCAGATTTGAATTGGGAAAATCCTGCGGTTCGCGCTGCCGTGTACAAGATGATGAATTGGTGGATGGATCGCGGAATTGACGGCTTCCGCATGGATGTGATTACGCAAATTTCCAAGCATGTTGATTCTGAAGGTCGTTTGCCTGGGGAAGTTGGCTGCCAGATTGAAGATTTTCCAGCTGGTGCTGACGGCTATTCTTCGCCGTTCCCGTTCTGCTCGGATGGTCCTCGTTTAGACGAATTCTTACGTGAGATGCGTGCAGAAGTTTTCGAAGGGCGCGAAGGTTTCTTAACTGTTGGTGAAGCTCCGGGAATTTCTCCGCACCGTAATACTTATATTACTGACCCTACTCACAGTGAACTCGACATGTTATTCCTGTTCAATCACGTGGATATCGATTGCGAAAACGGAACTAAGTGGAACCCTGTGCCGCTAAAGCTTACGGAATTAAAGCGCGTGATGGCAGAGCAACAGCAAGCGGTAGCGGATGCTGGTTGGGCGAGCTTGTTCTTTAATAATCACGATCAGCCGCGTGCGCTTTCTCGCTGGGGTAGTGAGGCTAGTGAGGAGATGCGCGTGCGCTCTGCTAAGGCGATTGCCATGCTTCTTCACATGCACCGCGGCACGCCTTATGTGTACCAAGGCGAGGAAATAGGCATGACTAACGCGCACTTTACGCGTCTCGAGCAGTATCGCGATTTGGAAGCGTTGAATATGTTTAAGCAGCGCGTAGAAGAAGCGCATATTCAGTCGGCTGAGTCGATGATGGATGCGCTCGCAAAGCGCGGGCGCGACAATTCTCGAACTCCAATGCAGTGGAATGCTTCTAAATACGCGGGTTTTATGCCTTTTAATGTTACGTCGCAAAATAACGCAGAGCCGTGGATTAGCGTGAATCCTAACTACGTAGACATTAATGCAGCTGAGCAGATGGAAGATTCAGATTCCGTTTACGCTTTCTATAAGTATTTAATTGCTTTGCGCCATTCGGAGCCGATTGTTTCTGCTGGCTCTTGGAATTTGGTCGATGCGGATGACGAGTGCGTGTACGCTTTCGTGCGCGAGCTTAAATCTGATTGCGAAAAGCAGGATGACTCTGCAGAGACTGCTGCGGAATCTGCTGCAAATTCTGCGAAATCTACAGAACGCATGCTCGTAATGGTTAATATGACTGATTCAACCGTGCCTATACCTACGCAGAGCGCGCAATTATTGCAAAATCGCGCCTCTAACGCTTTTGTGGGGCGTGAAGTAATGGTTACAACTTACGACGTGAATCACGCGCTTACATCGCTTAAAAACGGTACGCTTGCGCCTTGGGAAGGTATAGCTGTTACTTTGCAATAGTTTTAATAGCGTTACTTTGCAATAATCACTTTGCAATAGTTTCGTCTACTAATTTTGGCAGAGCTTTCGCAATATCTTCGCGAATAATACGCTCTGCCAAATAGTCGTATTGTGTAGAGCCCAAGTTCATTATCGTAATAGGCACTCCTGCACGCGCGGCTAGCGGTACGAGAGAAGCAGCTGGAAATACTTCTAGCGTGGAACCAATAACCCACAGCTCGTCCGCTTTAACTATTGCTTGCGCGCTTCGTTCCATTGCTCCTTCAGGAAGTGCCTCGCCAAAATATACAACGTCTGTTTTGATTAAACCGTTGCAAGGCATATTGCTACGGTATGGAAGAGCGCGTCTGCAATGCGGATCTGGATTCTCGTCTAAATCTGCCATAATATCGGCAGTTTTATAGCTCGCGTGGCAGCTCATGCAGTGTGAGGTTCCAATGCTTCCATGCAAATTCACTATAATGTCTGGGTTATTGCCAGCTTTTTCGTGAAGTGCGTCAAAGTTTTGGGTGGCGATTAAATCTAGCATTCCAGCTTTCTCAAGTTTTACAAGCGCTTTATGTGCTGTTCCTGGTTGAGCATTCCAAACAGGTGACTCTTTTTGCCATCGCCAAGAGTAAATGCGTTCTTCTTCGCTGCTTAAAAACGCGTCTATGTCGTAAACACTCATTTGTTCTGGGTGCTTAGTCCATACGCCATCTGGTCCGCGAAAATCAGGAATGCCAGCGCTTGTGGAGATTCCTGCTCCGGTTAGTACAACAATATGGCGTTTGCTGTTCGATTGCTTGTTGCTCATTCTTCTGCTCCTTCTTTTTATTAATGTCTGTTAATGTCCTATTCTTATTTTCTTTATGTGCTTTATGCTTTTTGTGTTTTTATGTGCTTTGTATTCTTTATAAAAGTTTATTTAATAAGTATCTATTTATATAGGTATTTCTTATTTCGTATGTATTCCATATATCGCACTCATATATTTTTGTGTTATCTAATCGTATATCTCATCTTTTTCTGCTTTTATTGTGTATTTTTCGCGTTGATTCCGTATTAATTGCGTATTTGTTGTTGTTTTTCTTAATGTGTGGGTGCGCGACACTCCCGATTTTGAGGTTTTTGGGGCTATTTTTGATTATTTTTTGTTGGTTTTGATTATTGTTCCTGGTTTTGTGTTGGTTTTTGGGTGCTTTTTTGCGATTTTCGACACGCCGGTGTTTTGGCTTGTTTTCAATGGTTTTGGGGTGTTTGTTTTTGGTGGGTTTGCGTTTTAGCGTGGGTTGGTGTAAGTTTATCTCTTGCTGCTCAGCGCGGCTGGTTCTCCTCGGTTGAGGTTGATGGGCCGGCTGGTGTGGTGGTGGTTTGAGAACTCAAGAGCGTGTCTGTACTACTTATTAGTTAATTATTGCCAGTTCATTGCCTGCCTTGCAGATTGCAGGGTGCCTGAGAGATGGTTAAATGGTGGTGAGGTTTTTGTTGGGATGTTCTTTCCTTAAAGAATGTCTCGTCTTTTTCTTTTTAATATTGGAGCCTTTTGTTGGCTCTTCATTGAAGTTTTTCGTGGAGGGTTCGATTCTGGCTCAGGATGAACGCTGGCGGCGTGCTTAACACATGCAAGTCGAACGGGATCTAGTCAGCTTGCTGACTGGTGAGAGTGGCGAACGGGTGAGTAATGCGTGACCAACCTGCCCCATGCTCCAGAATAGCTCTTGGAAACGGGTGGTAATGCTGGATGCTCCAACTTGACGCATGTCTTGTTGGGAAAGTGTTTAGTGGCATGGGATGGGGTCGCGTCCTATCAGCTTGTAGGCGGGGTAATGGCCCACCTAGGCTTCGACGGGTAGCCGGCCTGAGAGGGCGGACGGCCACATTGGGACTGAGATACGGCCCAGACTCCTACGGGAGGCAGCAGTGGGGAATATTGCGCAATGGGGGAAACCCTGACGCAGCGACGCCGCGTGCGGGATGAAGGCCTTCGGGTTGTAAACCGCTTTTGATTGGGAGCAAGCCTTTTGGGTGAGTGTACCTTTCGAATAAGCGCCGGCTAACTACGTGCCAGCAGCCGCGGTAATACGTAGGGCGCAAGCGTTATCCGGAATTATTGGGCGTAAAGAGCTTGTAGGCGGTTCGTCGCGTCTGGTGTGAAAGCCCATCGCTTAACGGTGGGTCTGCGCCGGGTACGGGCGGGCTAGAGTGCAGTAGGGGAGACTGGAATTCCCGGTGTAACGGTGGAATGTGTAGATATCGGGAAGAACACCAATGGCGAAGGCAGGTCTCTGGGCTGTTACTGACGCTGAGAAGCGAAAGCGTGGGGAGCGAACAGGATTAGATACCCTGGTAGTCCACGCCGTAAACGGTGGACGCTGGATGTGGGGCCCATTCCACGGGTTCCGTGTCGGAGCTAACGCGTTAAGCGTCCCGCCTGGGGAGTACGGCCGCAAGGCTAAAACTCAAAGAAATTGACGGGGGCCCGCACAAGCGGCGGAGCATGCGGATTAATTCGATGCAACGCGAAGAACCTTACCTGGGCTTGACATGTGCCTGTCGACTGCAGAGATGTGGTTTCCCTTCGGGGCAGGTTCACAGGTGGTGCATGGTCGTCGTCAGCTCGTGTCGTGAGATGTTGGGTTAAGTCCCGCAACGAGCGCAACCCTCGCCCTGTGTTGCCAGCGGGTTATGCCGGGAACTCACGGGGGACCGCCGGGGTTAACTCGGAGGAAGGTGGGGATGACGTCAGATCATCATGCCCCTTACGTCCAGGGCTTCACGCATGCTACAATGGCCGGTACAACGGGATGCGACATGGTGACATGGAGCGGATCCCTTAAAACCGGTCTCAGTTCGGATCGTAGTCTGCAACTCGACTACGTGAAGGCGGAGTCGCTAGTAATCGCGAATCAGCAACGTCGCGGTGAATGCGTTCCCGGGCCTTGTACACACCGCCCGTCAAGTCATGAAAGTGGGCAGCACCCGAAGCCGGTGGCCTAACCCTTTTGGGATGGAGCCGTCTAAGGTGAGGCTCGTGATTGGGACTAAGTCGTAACAAGGTAGCCGTACCGGAAGGTGCGGCTGGATCACCTCCTTTCTACGGAGTTTTTGTGCACGCTCGGTTGAGTGTGGTTACTGGTGTGGAAAACAGTGGTTAACGTTTTATATGAGTTTGTTGGGCATGCTTTTGGGTTCCCGGATTGCCACCCCCCTTGTTTTGGGGTTGCGGTCCTTGACTCACAGGATTTCGGGTTGATGCTTTTTGAGTGTTGATGCTGGTTTTGTGGTGTTGTGGTGGTTTGAGAACTGGATAGTGGACGCGAGTAAAATGCGAGACTTTTTTGGTTTCGATTTTTTTGCTTTTATCAATTTCAACCGGCTCCTTTTGTTGGAGTCGCTTGATCGTTTTGTGATCGTTTAGTGTGATGATTTTTTGTCTAGAGAATTTTGCTGATGGGTTCTTACTTTAGTGTTTGTCACTGGTAAGGGCGTATGGTGGATGCCTTGGTAGACAGGACCGATGAAGGACGTGACGGGCTGCGATATGCCTCGGGGAGCTGCCGAGTGGGCTTTGATCCGAGGATTTCCGAATGGGGAGACCCGGCCACTGTTATGAGTGGTCACCACAGTTTTTGTGGGGGGTACGCAGGGAAGTGAAACATCTCAGTACCTGCAGGAAAGGATACTCCGTGAGTAGTGGCGAGCGAAAGCGGATCAGGCTAAACCGGGTGCGTGTGATAGCCGTCAGGTGTTGCGCATTCGGGGTCGTGGGATGGACTGTTCAGCCTCTGACGGGGTTGAGGAGAGTGATAAAATGTCGTGCTAGGTGAATGGGATTGAATTCCCAGCCGTAGAGGGTGATGGCCCCGTAGCTTGTCGTGCGATGTCTCTTTATGTTTATTCCCAAGTAGCGCGGGACTCGTGGAATCCCGCGTGAATCTGCCCAGACCGTTGGGTAAGCCTAAGTATTCCTGTCTGACCGATAGTGTACTAGTACCGTGAGGGAAAGGTGAAAAGCACCCCGGGAGGGGAGTGAAATAGTTCCTGAAACCGTGCGCTTACAATCCGTCGGAGCCTTCTTTGTGGGGTGACGGCGTGCCTATCGAAAAATGAGTCTGCGAGTCAGTGGTATGTGGCGAGGCTAACCCGGGTGGGGGAGCCGTAGCGAAAGCGAGTTTTAAAAGGCGTTTGAGTCGCATGTCCTGGACCCGAAGCGGGATGATCTAGCCCTGAGCAGGTTGAAGCGCGGGTAAGACCGTGTGGAGGACCGAACCCACCTAGGTTGAAAACTGGGGGGATGACTTGGGGTTAGGGGTGAAAGGCCAATCAAATTCCGTGATAGCTGGTTCTCTCCGAAATGCATTTAGGTGCAGCGTCGTGTTATTGCTTACAGGGGGTAGAGCTACTGGATGCTTGCGGGCCCATACCGGGTACCAATAGCAGCCAAACTCCGAATACCTGTTAGGTTTATCACGGCAGTGAGTCGGCGGGGGATAAGCTCCGTCGTCAAAAGGGAAACAGCCCTGATCGTCGTCTAAGGTCCCGAAGCGCGTGCTAAGTGGGAAAGGATGTGGAGTCGCATAGACAGCCAGGAGGTTGGCTCAGAAGCAGCCATCCTTGAAAGAGTGCGTAACAGCTCACTGGTCTAGTGGTTCCGCGCCGACAATGTAGCGGGGCTTAAGCACGCCACCGAAGACGCGGCTGCATGAATTTTGTTCATGCGGGGTAGGAGAGCGTCCTGTATGGGGTGAAGCGGCAGTGTGAACTTGTCGTGGACTTTACAGGAGTGAGAATGCAGACATGAGTAGCGAGAGACGGGTGTGAATCCCGTCCGCTGAATGACTAAGGGTTCCGGGGCCACGTTCGTCGTCCCCGGGTGAGTCGAGTCCTAAGGCGAGGCCGACAGGCGTAGTCGAATGGATGAACGGGTTGATATTCCCGTACCGGTGTTACACCGTTCGAACTGAATCTGAGAGTACTAACCTTCATTTTCTTGTTGATTGCCTTTCGGGGTTGTTGATGGGTTTGTGTTGGGACTGTATCGGTAGTAGGTTAGCGTGGGAGTGACGCGGGTAGGTAGCCGGCTGCGGAGGTGGTTTTCCGTGGCTAAGCGTGTGGGCTGTCTCCTAGGTAAATCCGGGGGATGTTAAGCTGAGGCGTGATGGGTAGGCTGTAAGGCTGATTCCGGTGATCCTGCTTGCCAAGAAAAGCTTCAACGTGAGGTGTGATTCCGCTCGTACCCTAAACCGACACTGGTGGTCTGGTAGAGTATACCGAAGCGATCGGGCGAATCCTGGCCAAGGAACTCGGCAAATTACTCCCGTGCCTTCGGCATAAGGGAGACCCCTGATGGTGATATGGTTTTACATTGTTGAGCTGTTGGGGGTGGCACAAGCTAGGGGGTAGCGACTGTTTACCAAAAACACAGGAGCGTGCGAAGGCGTAAGCCGCTGTATACGCTCTGACGCCTGCCCGGTGCCGGAAGGTTAAGAGGATCCGTTAGCTTCGGTGAAGCGGTGAATTTAAGCCCCGGTAAACGGCGGTGGTAACTATAACCATCCTAAGGTAGCGAAATTCCTTGTCGGGTAAGTTCCGACCTGCACGAATGGCGTAACGACTTCCCCACTGTCTCGGCCAGGAGCCCGGCGAAATTGCAGTACGAGTAAAGATGCTCGTTAAGCGCAGAAGGACGAAAAGACCCCGGGACCTTTACTATACCTTGGTATTGTCGTTAGGTGTGGATCGTGTAGCATAGGCGGGAGGCTGTGAAGCGTGGGCGCTAGCTTGCGTGGAGTCGACAGGTGAAATACCGCTCTTTCCATATCTGGCGTCTAACCTCGACGCGTTATCCGTGTCAGGGACAGTGCCTGGCGGGTAGTTTAACTGGGGCGGTTGCCTCCTAAAGAGTAACGGAGGCGCTCAATGGTCCGCTCAGCCCGGTTGGCAATCGGGTGTTGAGTGTAATCGCACAAGCGGGCTTGACTGTGAGACTGACGGGTCGAGCAGGGACGAAAGTCGGAGATAGTGATCCGGTGCCGGCGTACGGACGTGGCATCGCTCAACGGATAAAAGGTACCCCGGGGATAACAGGCTGATCATTCCCAAGAGTCCATATCGACGGGATGGTTTGGCACCTCGATGTCGGCTCGTCGCATCCTGGGGCTGGAGCAGGTCCCAAGGGTTCGGCTGTTCGCCGATTAAAGCGGCACGCGAGCTGGGTTCAGAACGTCGTGAGACAGTTTGGTCTCTATCCTCTGCGCTCGTTGGAATGTTGAGGAGACCTGCCCATAGTACGAGAGGACCTGGGTGGACGAACCTCTGGTATGCCGGTCGTCACGCCAGTGGCGCTGCCGGTTAGCTACGTTCGGAAGGGATAACCGCTGAAAGCATCTAAGCGGGAAGCCTGCTCCAAGATAAGCATTCCTTGCACTTTAGTGTGTGAGCCCCCATGTAGAACACGTGGTTGATAGGCTAGATGTGGAAGCCCTGTAAGGGGTGGAGCTGACTAGTACTAACGGGCGATGGTGACATTCTTCCTCACTTTTACTAGTGGGGAGGGTGAGTTCCTTATGAGTATTATTCTTCTAGCGTTAATGAGTACTGAATGTTTTGCTTAACGATCAGTTGATAAAAGAGTTTTTACGCGCGTTCATGTCCGGTTCCCTAACCGCCACGTGTTGCCACTCAATGGTTTTGAGTGTATAATCTAGTTTTGCGGTGGTCATGGCTCAGGTGAGACGCCCGGTCCCATTCCGAACCCGGAAGCTAAGGCCTGACACGGCGAGGGTACTGCACTCGATAGGGTGTGGGAGACTAGCACGCTGCCGCATTATTTTTCTAGCGGGGAGTTTTTTACTCCCCGCTTTTTTCATATTCGCATACTGTTCTTCGTTTTCGTATACTGTTATCTGTAATCCTTCAAACGGGGGCGCGACGACCTGTCTGAGCGCTGCGATTTAGCGCGCGAAGGCAATTCGGAGCGGAAATTCGCTTAAGTTGGAAGTCCAGTGGACTTACAACGCGAGTTTCGTAGCGAGCACGTATAGTGCGAGTGTCGTCTCACAAATGGAGCGCAACACACACCGACACACTCCAAACACGAGGAAAAACTGCGGGCATTTGTGGTCAAAAATGCCGGGACTCTCGCGCTATAAGCACTCAAGGAGGTAGTCACACAAACACGAGAGAGAACACTGCGTGCGTATTCGGTGCGATATACTAAAAGCATGACTACACAAACTTTTGAAGCACTCGCAAAGTCGCGATTTTCTGCACGTGATTTTCTAAATAAGCCAGTCGATTCTAAAATACTTGAAACTATTTTGCAAACAGCTACACAATCACCGAGCTGGTCCAATACGCGTGGCTACATGCTCGCTATTGCTCAAGGGGAACGTAAACAGCAGTTAATTGATGCATATACGCAAAAATGCAAAGCAATGTTTCGTACTAAAGACGCTACCCTTAGCGAAGAAGAGCGCCTGATAGCGCAGAAAATGAGCCAGCCGGATGGAGATTTTCCTGTAATGGCTCCGTATCCACAATCACTTAAAGAGCGTAGCGCTCGTTTAGGGTTGGCGTTGTATAAACATTTAAATATTGATCGCAAAGATTTTCCTGCTCGAAATGCTCACACTTTGCGCAACTTCCAGGCATTTGGTGCGCCAGTTATGGGATTTGTGCTTGTTCGTCGTGATTTTCTGCCGTTTGCTGCGCTGGATGCTGGAATTATGCTACAAACGTTACTGTTGGCAGCTAAAGAGCAAGGCGTAGATTCATGCCCCCTTGGCGTTCTTGCTACATGGCGTTCACCGCTTGACGAAGTATTCGACATTCCTCCGGAGTATGCGCTGATTACTGGTTTTGCGTTAGGGTATGCGTCTGAAGCGCACGTAAATGCTTTCCGCGCGGAGCATCCGCCAATCGAGCTTGCGCAAGAAAAGTAACTTCGCACAAACCAGTCTATCTTGCAAAATCCAAAGTACTATGGAAAATATCAGATAGAAGTGCCAGAAATACCAGGATTATTTACTCAAGTGCGTAGGCTTGATCAGGTTGCAGCAACGGTAAAAGATGCTGCTGCAACTTTAAATGTTAAAGTCAATGGCGTGAAAGTAACTCCGAAACTTAGTGAGCAAGATGAGCTTATGCTTCAGCGCATGTTAGATGCAAAATCGGCAGCTATAAAAACTCAGCAAGAGGCATCTATGCTTATGCGTGAAACGGTTCGTATACTAAGGAATCAGGGCTTGACGGTTCGTGATGTTGTAGAGCTTACGGGGGTTACTCCGCAGCGAATAAGTTCGCTTAAAGCTTAGTGATTCAAAGCAATGTGGTTGAGGCTATGCGCAAGTAAGTCGCTTAGTAACGCATAAACTCTATGCAAAACAAATAAATAACGGATAAATAAGTAAAGGTCAAGCCGTAGGATGCATGGATGCAACTTGACCTTTGAAAATTGTGATATGTTTTTTATGTTATAAAATCGCAGTCTAATGCTTTTACTTATTTTTTGGCAATTCCAAGAGCTTTTGAACTTTCATCCTTGTCAAGGCCTATAAATAGAAGCACGATTATGCCAATAATCAGCGGAACATAACCGTATCCAGATCCGTGGATTATGCCGAATATTTCCATAAGCCCATTTGCTATTACAGCTAGTGAAGATACGATAAAATATAGCTGCGCGCACCACGGTTTTTTAATGAGAAACATGGTTGCAAGACCAAATAATCCAGCGATAATTTGAGGCACCCCCCATAGATAATCATTACGCATTACAATCAGCGCAATTCCGCTAGCAAGAAATACACCATTGGCTATTGTCCAAAATACGGATGGAATTTGTGCTTTTGTATCTTCTAAATTACTCATATTCTTCTCCTTCTGATACAAGAAAATAATTGTGTATATAAAACTTTGACAATTTATAAATTAATGGCGTGCTAAAAGGTAAACAATATCTTGTATATGAAAACCTTTACAAATAATTACTAACTAAAACTGCTTAAGATTTATTAATCTTTTAAACTGAATCAGTAAAGCATACTATCTATACAGTTATGTTCATTTTTGAAAGGAATAACTGCATTACATTCCCAATACTTACCAAAGGCTCGAAAATAGAGTGAACCGCCTAAATGCTTTATGGTATCGCGATGAAGCAGAAGTCCTTTTTGAGATACTGAGCGAATTGCATCTTTACTTTTTCCGCCCAAAAATCGAACATTGAACTGTTTTATAACAATTTGTTTTTCGCGTATCGAAATTCTGATGTAATAAACTAAAGAAGCATATTTTCGCATGTTCAAATATAGTTCTTCGATTAATTCAATAACTTCACAGATGATTTCATTGCTAATGTCTTCAGGAATATCGTTACTAGATATATTGCATATGGATCTTCCTTTTAATCCACAAGATGTATTGATTGAGTCGTTCATTTGTAGTGTATCTTCAATGTGCTGGATGAACTCGCTTCGAGCATCTTGCTTAGCAGTATTTCCACGTAGAATGTCGATAATATTATGTCCTTCTTCAAAAGCCTGATCTGCCAAATCATTTATTGCCTCAATAGCACTTCGCTGTTTTTTAGAAATAGACTTGTCAAGTAATGCTATTTTACTTTGTAGTGCAATATCTGCAATCTTATTAGTTAATCTATCGTGCATTCGCACAGCCAGATGAAGATTATTAATTGTTTGCTTATCTTTTTCATAAAGAACCATTTTTTGGTGAGAAATGCGCAAAATAATACCAGTGCAAACGCAAAATATATTTATTAAAAGGTAAGCAATAAGATACTTGAAAGACAAAGTTGATAAGTATCGGTATGCAACGTAGTGTAATGCATCTATTACTAAGAATAAAGGTAGTGTAAATTGAATCGGATATAAATACGAAATAAAAACAAATGATATGATGAGCCCGAAAGTTACTGGTGGAAGATTCAGACTAGGAATAACAAGAATGCTGAGATGTACAAAAATATAGCACATGCTCATAAAATGCGGGAGCAAGCAAAGAAACAGATTTATAGCAGCAAGAATCATGTAAACTATAACAAGTTGTATTGTGCTATTGTCGCTATTCGAGTAAATATATGCATCCATTGCGCTTGACAAACATCCCAATAGTAAAAATGTTTTATTGTCAATAAGCTTTTCTCGTAAACGACGCATTAAGAAAATAATCATTGTGTATCATTTCCTAAATATTCATCATGCAGCCATGTAGTAATAAGTTGTGAACGATTTGTCACATTCAATTTTTTGAACACGCGACGAAGGATAGTTTCCACAGTACAAGTTTCAACAAATAAACGTTTGGCGATTTGCGCATTAGTCATGCCTTTACTGCACAACTTTATAATTTCAGTCTCATGATTCGTTAAAGCAAGGCGTCCATTTTTTGGCTTATTTTGCAAACGCTGAAATGCTGTCGTCGTGTCGTCAAAATGAAGATCTCCTATTATTTGTGGCTTGAACGTGCCATGGGCAATACTGCTAAGCATGGCGCAAATGGTTTCTGGGTGGTTCTTTCCAACAATGCCTTGCGCGCCTGCTGTTGATGCTTTTAAAGCATAATCGTTGATAGGGAATGAAGTTATAGCAATTATTATTGGGAGTGAGTATCTTCTTCGCAATTCGTATAATATTTTAATTCCCGAAACCCCAGACATATACATGTCAATTAGCAGCACGTCTGGGCATTGATTTTGACAAAACTGAATTGCTTGATCGACGCACGTGGACAACCAGCAAATATTGCAGGACGGAACAACCTGTTCAATATATGTTTTTAGGCCGTGTAGACAAAAACAATCATCATCAACAATGCCAACAGTAATATGCTTTGCTATCATATTGCTCCTTTAGAAAAGCATTATTTAAGTAATAATAGTACTTGAATTTGTATGATGAATATCTTGTCTAGGAAAACCTTTACAAAGCAGATTGTATAAAGGTAGTTACTGGAGCTTATGGGGCTTACTCCGCAGCGAATAAGTTCGCTTAAAGCTTAGTGATTTAATCACAATGTGGTTGGGGGCTATGCGCACGGAAGTCGCTCAGTAGTGTATAAACTCTATGCAAAACAAATCATTCTCTGGTATTACGCAAGCTCCAAGAATCATAAATAAAATCATCATTTAGTCTGATGCAAACTCTTTACGGCGATTATAGGCTATTAAGCAAAAGCTTAAATCTTCAATAAAGTGACAATTATAAAAGCGTCAATTGTAACATTATCAAGCACTTTATTTATTTTGGATCAGTTTGAGAGGCTTGTTTCGACGCATACTATGTGTCTACGAGTTTGGTGAGTAAGGAGATTTGTATTATGAGTAAATTTATGAAAGTACTCTTGCTTGCTGCTCTGCCAGTGTGTTTGCTTACTGCATGCTCTGGTAGAGCAGTTGATGATAGTCAACAGCAGGCATCACATGATTCAGTTCCGCTTGTTTCAGTCAAAAAACAGCCTTTAACACAAGTTGTGTCGGGTAAAGCAGCGATAGAACAATCGTCTACCTTTGTTATCACTGCTGTAAGTAGAGGGAATTTTTCTCCATCGGTAAAAGCAGGCAGTACTGTAAAAGCTGGGAGTGTTCTAGGCTACAATGCTGGTAACAAAATTATTGCTCCCGTAGACGCTAAAGTTGTGTCAGTAGCTGAATCATCTGCGGACGTGCCTAAATCTTTCTCACTATTCACTCTTAAATATGAAGGTTTTTCAATAAGCCTTAATGCAAAAGCTTTACTTCGTTCTGCGGATATTACAGATGTTAAAGGTCGTTTCCAAATTGAAGACGGTGTTGGACCAACCAATTGTTTGCAAATAGTACAAAGCGGTGGAACTTCTACCGATATTGCAGCCTCGGGTAGTAGCAAGAATGATAATGCTGATTCGACTCAAACAGATGAGTCGAGCGCGCAAAGTACACCTAGTGTATCGTCAAAAGTTTTAACGTGTTTAATAGATAAAAGCACAGAAGTAGAATCAGGCCAAAATGCGACGCTTGTTTTTAATGGCAAGCATAAACAATCGGTTCTAACGCTGCCCGTTAGTGCGGTTGCTGGAAGAGTTCAAAAAGGTTTAGTCTCATACAAAAAAGGCGATAATTGGGAGCGTAAAGAAGTTGGTCTTGGAATAAGTGACGGCGCTAATATTGAGATTACGTCTGGTTTGCATGAGGGTGATGTTGTAGCAGGTGTTTCTCCTGATCTCATTCCAGGAGTGCAATGATTATGGGAAACAATCCTGTTCCACTGGTTGAACTACAAGACGTGTCAGCGCGTGTAAAACTAGGCAATGGCGAATGGCTTACCACTGTCAACTCTGCGTCTATGCTACTTAATCAAGGTGAAACATACGCGGTAGTTGGCAGGTCTGGATCTGGCAAAACGAGTCTTATTTCTATTATTGGATTTTTGAATAAAAATTTTACTGGAAAATACTATTATTCTGGCAAGTCAATCCAAAAGTGTAGTGATACTACAGTATCGCATATGCGCGCTAGAAATATTGGTTTTGTTTTCCAAAACTATTCTCTCATTAAGCATTTAAGCATTAGAGAAAATGTTGAGTTGCCGCTTTTATACGCAGGGCTACAACAAAGCAAGCAGACAAGAAGAAAAACGATAGAAGAAGCATTATGTGCTGTTGGATTGCAAGATAAACTCAACGAATACCCTGGAAGTTTATCAGGCGGTGAACAGCAGAGAGTTGCGATAGCGCGTGCTCTCGTCACTAATCCCGAATTACTTATTTGTGACGAGCCAACTGGTGCACTCGATAGTAGTACGGGAGAAAAAGTGCTTCAAGTGTTGCATGATCGTGTTAAAGAATCTGGAACAACATTACTATTAGTCACTCATGATATGAAAGTGGCTCGTTCTTGCTCTCACATTTTTACTATGGAAGGCGGTGTTCTTTATGATTATGCTGCTTAAAGATTTGCGCCTTTCTCCTATGAGATCCTTCCTCACAGGTTTTTCAATGTTTATAGGCATCATTGCCGTTATTGCGTCAGTGCTTATTGGCACGGTTGGTAAGGACTATCTTATTGCAACTAATGAACAGCTAAACGGTCGTAGACCAACATATGAGATTACTTTTTCAGCACAAAATTTTGACGAATATTCAGTATTTAACAAATTCTTAAATCGCATTGAATCCGTAAACCGTAACGCTAACGTTATGCTACAACCAAACACTGGACTACTGTTTAGCGCTTCTATGCCAGCCTCGAAGAGTGTAAAAATAAGCAAAGAATATAAGACTGGCAATCTTCAATATGTTGACGCTGTTTACACTACGGCAGGATACAACAAAGTTTATAACTTACCTATTGTAAGTGGAAGATGGTTTAGTAATAGCGCTAAAAGCAACGCATTAGAAATGGTAGTAAACCAATCTGCTAGCAAAAGATACAAGATTGGTGAAGTAGCATTTATTACTTCTCGTAAAACAACACAAATGAGTCCTATAAGGATTGTTGGAGTTGTGAACGATGGCGTAGACTCAGCAAAAGTATACGTGAATATTCTAGGATTATTACGTTACGCTCCAACTCTTTGGGAATATTCTGGAAAAGAAGCTCAAGGCTCAATCTACTGGTTGAATAAAGAAAATCGTTCTCAAAAATCAATTAAATCTTATGTTTCAGACGCTCTTTACGACTGTTGTGGTGGACAAGTAAACGAAATTAGAAGACATGATAATAGTGATGATTACGAGAATGTTATAACAGTACTGCAATTAAGTTTTGCTATCGTAGCAGTATTATTGCTTTTTGTTTCCGCGTTAGGTTTAATCAATATTGGTTTAGCATCGTTGGAGCAGCGCACGCATGAACTGCTTATACGCAGAGCTTTGGGTGCTACTAGATGGTCGATTGCTTCACTCGTATTAGGCAGTGCGATTATTTTAGCGCTGATAGTTTCGATTGCTGCTGTCGCTGTTTCTTTTGGCCTTGTGTCTACAGCATCAAGTTTTTGGGATGTAGCAAGCCCAGTTAGTCCGCCAGTTTACCCATATGAAGCCGCTATTGGAGCTGTTATTGCGGCTTTTATTACAGCGCTTGCTGGAAGTGTGGTGCCGGCAATAAAAGCATCGCGTTTACAACCAGCATTAGCATTGCGTTAATTTTCAAAAAATAAGAAAGAAGGAATAATGAATAATCATACTATTGGTAAAGCAACTCTTATTGTTGGTGTGCTTAGTGCGCTTCTTATGTTTAATGCGTGTGGAGGAATAGGCAACAATAATGCGAGTGGTGTGGGTGGTGCGCGCTCGCAAAATAGTTCGCCTAGAGAGATTGTTGATTTTGCTCATATAGAGAAGGAATATCAGGAATCTGTGGCAAAGCTTAGTTGGCCTGAAAAATATAAAGCTCCTGCAAACTTGGTTGGAGAAGAAAAAGACGGCCAGTTCCAGAGTGGATATGGTGATACGCAAGCATCTAATTATTATCAGTGTGCTTGGGAACGGCAATGGTTAGACACGTATGCTAGTGATGAACAAGCGGCAAGTAAAGCTTTGCATGAGCTTGAAAAAGTGCCTAGCATGCCGTTTATGGGTCCAGACCGTTGTGATGATGCAACGCGAAACTTTTTCAAAGAGCATATGCGTAAAGCAAAACTGGGAGATCCGTCAGGATTCCAACAGGATGTGCAAGCTAATTGTCCTGTGATGTAATTGCATTTGTATAGCTTTATTGTGCTTTCTCACTAAATAGCTTGTTATATGCTTCTTTTTACCCATGTTGATGGTGTCCAATAATCTTTGGTAAGCATTGATGGGTATGTTTGTTTACGAGTTTGAATAATCCATAAGGCTATACCTGTTGAAACAAGTATTACGCCAGAAGCAATCATTATGAATAATGATGAATTTAGATTTCCCCATGCTAGTACGCTTGCATACCCTACGATAATGCCGCATTGCTCCATAATAGAAGTAAAAGTAGTAGTTGCGCCGAGAATGTGTGTTGGTATGCCGTCGAGAAGAGCTGTTTGCCCATAGACAATAGTTGCGTCAAAAATAATACCCGCAATGAAAGCAGAGCAAAGAAAAAGAGCAATCCAGTTATTAAGTGCGAAAATAAGTAAAGGAATAGAAAGGAATCCAGGTAGTAAAATAGAGTATAAAATCTCATAATGCAGCACAATATATTTGCATAATAGCGAACCTACAATCATGCCAATGTTAAATATGCTGACTATTGATCCCCACGTGGATGCCGAATGAAAAAGTGTGAGACAATGGTGTGCTCCCATTAGTCTGAATGCAGCAAGCCATGATCCAGATTGTAATGCTGATACTACTCCTAAGACTATTAACCATGGTGTAGATTTCATATAGTGTAGAGAAGCTGCAAAACCAGCAGTTTTACTGCTTCCTGTCTTCGTATTGTTTGCGCTATTTTGTGCTTGCTGGTTTAGATTAACTAACAGTAGAGGTAGCGCCGCTAGTATCATCACAATAGCAATGCTCGTAAAGAAAATGAGCGGATTGCATATATCAACAAATATGCCAGTGATAGCAGGTGCAGCAAGCCTGCTGAGATTAATCCACATGCGCATGCTTGCTAAAAATTTGGTTTTTTCGCCAGCTGGCGCGCTATATGCCATTAATACTTTTTGATTAGGCGAAGAAAATGCAGTAAAGAACCCGAATATTATGCTGAGTAGTGTAACCGTAATAGCAATAAGATTATGCTGTGCTACTAAAGCGAAACCGTATCCAGTACACAGCAAGGCAAAGCAGAACGTTAGAGTTATAAACAATCTAGTTGGTGGATATTTATCTGCGATAATGCCGCCAAGCGGTGCTGCTATGCAGGTCATAAGCGCTACTGATACCGCGTTAAGCGCTGCGTGAGATAAGTCGACATGTATTAAAAGATATAGGCTTACGCCAAATCTACAGCTTGTTATAAGAAAGGCATTAAGCGATAAAACGGCAATAATAAGAGTTGTGCGAATTCGTGCCGCAGCGTTCATTTCCTTCTCTTTTTTTCTTTCTTCATGTTATGAATGTCTTTCATATTCTGAATAATATATGCCTCTTGATATACACCTTTTTCTGGACTGCGAGTGAAATGAGTGTTTTGTCGCAGTTTATAGGTGGGGGTTGCTGTTACTGGCGATAGTAGGAGAGGAAGTTGGAAAGTTTGCTCATTGCGTCGCGAAGCGTTTGCAAGCGCGGCAAGTAGACTACGCGGAAGTAGCCTGGAGTCTGCCAATTAAAGCCTTTGCCGTGCACAATCAGCAACTTCTGATCGCGCAGCAAATCAAGCGCAAACTGTTCGTCGTCGTGAATGTTATAGCGGTCTGGATCGAGTTTTACAAACATGTAGAAAGCGGCATCCGGTCGCTCGACGCTTACGCCATCCATCTCCTGAAGCGCGTTATAGCAGTATTCGCGCTGCTCATACACGCGTCCGCCTGGCTCCAAGTACTTTTCAACGCTTTGGTATCCGCCCAAAGCAGTCTGAATAATCGATTGCGCAGGAACGTTCGAGCACAATCGCATATTAGACAGCATGTTAAGTCCCATAATGTAGTCGCGAGCTTTGGATTTATCTCCCGAAAGGCTCATCCAACCAATGCGGAAGCCGGCAATCATATGCGATTTAGAAAGTCCGCTGAAAGTTACGCAGAACACGTCTGGAGCAAGAGAAGCAATCGAAATATGCTTCTTGCCGTCCATAACAAGACGGTCGTAGATCTCGTCCGCAAAAATAATCAAATTAAACTCGCGCGCAATCTTAACAATCTCTTCCAAAACTTCGCGACTATACAGCACTCCCGTAGGATTATTCGGGTTAATAATCACGATTGCTTTAGTGCGCGGCGTGATTTTAGAGCGAATGTCGGCAATATCTGGGTACCAATGCGACTTTTCGTCACATATGTAGTGCACAGGAGTGCCGCCAGCCAAGCTCGCGCACGCGGTCCACAGAGGATAGTCTGGGCTTGGTATAAGAATCTCGTCGCCGCAATCAAGCAACGCTTGCATAGAAAGGTTAATCAGCTCGGAAACACCGTTTCCGGTGTAAATATCTTCCATTTGCACGCCTGGAATGCCCTTAAGCTGATCGTATTGCATAATCGCCTTGCGCGCAGAGAAAAGTCCGCGACTATCTGAGTAGCCTTCGCAGTCAATAAGCTGCTGCTGCATGTCGTAAATTACTTCGTCTGGAGCGCGGAAGCCAAAAGGCGCAGGATTTCCAATGTTTAGCTTTAGAATATGCGTTCCGTTTGCTTCCATGCGGTTTGCTTCTTCAACAACAGGACCGCGAACGTCGTAAAGCACGTGTTCAAGTTTTGTGGATTTGTTGAATGTGCGATGCTTTAGAGTTTTGGAAAGTTCAGCTTCTGTAAGCTGTGGCTGATTTAATTGTGGTTCTTCTGCAGACTGGCAGTTTTGCTCGACTTTTGCGCAAGAATGACCGCCTTTGATTCCGTCGCTGCTGATTCCAAGAATTTCAGCTAGCATGTTACGCACGTCTTTGCGAGGCTCAGTTTTGCCGCTTAAATACTGGCTTAACTGGCTTTTGCCAAGCTTATGACCGTTTTTTGCTGCAAGCTCGATTACGTCAATCTGCTTGTACCCTTTGCGCTTCATAGCTTTCTTAAGCTCATCAGCAAAATTCTGTGCCATAATCTGTCTTTCTTGTAAAATTGGCATTTATAAATTGAACAAGTTTATAGCAAAGTTCAAAATATAAGTATTAAATTGAACTATTTGCTCAATATTAGTCGCAAAAATTATTTTGTATAGTAATTTTTCAAAAAATGACGAGAAATAGTAAAAAATAGTAGAAATATAGTAGAAAAATTGAACTAAATTATAATAAATTGAATTTATTTTGAACTTTTGTGAACGTGTTTTGTGGCTTAAGTTCAGGAATAATGCATGATTTACGCCATTGCGTGCGTTTTGTATAAGCTCTGTTAAGCGGTTTGCTACCATAAAAGCTATGTATTTCTTTACTCCGAGGCGTTGCGAATCTACCCAAAAAATCATGTACAAGAATAAAGGGCAGGCTCTTATGGCGGCGGAGCAAAGTTTGCGAGAGCGTGGAACACAGTTATGGGTTTATGCTTGTGAATATTGTGGTTGCTGGCATTTGACGCATAAGAATCCGGTAGATCGCATGTATTCCGATATGCGCTCGCCATCCGCAAGCGCAAAGCCGAAATCTAGAAAGCGCGGGTACAAGCCAAGACGGCGTTAAGTTAAAACGGCACTAAATTAAAACGGTGCTAAATCTTACGCAACGTTAAAACCTTGCCTTGCAACCTGCTCAACATCTTCTGCTTCGTGTTTTTTGGCAATATCGTCTGCTGCTATAGCAAGAATTTGTGCGCTGAAAGCATCAACTGGTCTGCTAGCATTTCGCAAATCGTAATATTGATGCACGCGATTGTCGAAATCAGCAAGATTTTCTAATAATTCAGCGTCGTCAGCAGGGTAGGTATTCTCAAAAATCTGCATGTCAGCGCTCATTCGCGGCTTTAATTCTGGGCTTTGCGCAGGCTTACCAATTGCCAGGCCGAGCGCGGGGTACGTGTATTTAGGCAAATTCAAAATATCAATAAGCTGAGTTCTACTGTTCAAAATTGAACCGAGAATTACGCAACCAAGCCCCAAAGATTCCGCGGCAGTTTCCATGGCATGAAGCGCCAAAATAACGTCATTTTGAGCCTGTGTAAAGCGGTAGCGAGTTTTAAGCATAAACTCGTCGCTACTGGTATCTACGCCATTTTTGTGCGCAATTGCAGCGTTTCTATGTTGATCAATAATAAAAACGTACAGTAGTGGAGCTGTAGCAATATATGTTTGGTTGCCAATTTCGGAAAGCTTTTGCTTAATTGAGCTATCCGTAATTTTAATCGCTGACCAGTCGTTCAAAAACTGGCTACAAGCAGCGCGCTGAGCTACAGCTTCAAGAGTGACAACTGTATCGTTGTCAATTGCTTCGTTGCAAAAAGCGCGAATGGAGCGGCGATTCAGTAAAGTATCGATAGTTTCGTTGTGGCGTAAATTTGGCACGTTATTTCTTATTCCTTTCAGCATTCTCGTTTCAAAATAAGGCCATTTAGTTTATAAAATTTAATAAATTAAAATCGTTTTTGTGAGCGCAATTGTCTTTTTCTTTGCCTTCGCGCAATATAAAACAAGGTTCCGTGGCTTGCTAAGCGACCAACAATCGTAGTAAGAATCGCAGAAAATACTGCAAATCCAAGAGACAGTAGCAGCGGCTCTTCTTGCTTAATACGCTGCTTTTGCGCAATTTTTTCTTTAGAAAGATTGTTAGAACGACTATTAGAGTTTAAATTGATTTTTCTAGTATCAACATGTTTTTCCCATATTAAATGCGCAATCTGCCCTGCAATAAACGTTGCAAAAGAAGGAAGTACAGATTTTAGTAATGAATCTCCTAAAGTATTTTGATTTCTCAATCGGCGCTCGCGAAGGGCCTCAATCTTACGATTTGCTGCATTAAGTCGTTGTACGGTAGCTTGAGCCGCACGATGGCTTCGTTGAGTTTTAGTATTAGCCGATGATAATTGCGTCATATTTTCTATGTTAGTGGTAACGAAATACCAATTTTGGCGGTACCATGGAACAGTGATCTTGATTTGCGGCAAAGTGGCTGCAAGTTAAGAAATGCTTACGTAAAGCAATCGTGCTGCTAGGCGTCCAGTGCGATGTGTGTACATGGCGCTGGTGAGGAATGTGAAGACTATGCAAAATAACGGCACTAAAGAATCCTCTCAGAAAGAATGCTCGAAGCAGGGTTGCTTGGTGTTACTTCGCCACGGCCAAACTGCTTGGAGTGTGTCCGGTCAACATACCGGGCGCACGGATTTGCCTCTTACTGAAGTTGGTGTTGAGCAGGCAAAAGAGGCTGGCGCTAGATTGCAGTGTGTGTTCACAAAAGGTTTTGATAAGGATTGTGTGCTTGTAAGTCCACTTCGTCGCGCGCAGCAAACAGCTCAGTTTGCTGGTTTTGATTCGTATACAATTTGCGATAGTGCGCTGGAGTGGGATTATGGTGCTGCTGAGGGTCGCACGCGCGCTGATATTTCTAAACTAAGTGGCGTTGAGGCTTGGGATGTGTGGAAGCATGGTCCTAAAGTTCTTCCTTCTCACATGGTTAGTGATGCTAAAGAGGTGCTTCCTAGTGGAGAAGCAGTGGATGTGCACAGAACTTCTGGAGAAAGCTTGCAAGAGGTTTCGGATCGTACTCAAAAGATTATTGATATGGCAATGCCTAAATTGAAATTAGGTAAGGACGTGCTTATTGTTGCGCATGCTCATGTGTTGCGTATTCTTACTGCGCGCTGGCTTGGAGTAAGCCCAGATTTTGCACGACTTCTTCGTATGGATACCGCGCATTATTCTGTGTTGGGCGCGTACAAAGGCGATAATGTAATTGTGCATTGGAATTGCTGAAATACGGAAAGGCATGGAATACTCTTAGAACCGCGTTTGTGGACGGATGGGCTAAGGAATATAAGATTGCTCGTGGGCAGGGTTAGCTGCTAATTAAATAATTTGTTTTAAACTATGATCCTCAAGAGATTGCGCAATCGTTTGCTAAATTGTTGCGTAATCCCTTTAATTATTGCCAAAAATACGTGCTAATTTTATCGAATATATTAGAGTGTAGTGTTTTTATGACGACACGCGTTAATTTAGTTATGCTATCGTTTGCAATATTGCAGCAGTTGAGGCATAATAAATATTGTCGATAAGGACACCTAGAGGTGTGGCAGTCCAATGACGGGATTGTCGGCATAGGAGAAAGGTTCGATGATGAATCGTACAATTAAATCAACAATTGCACTGGTAGCTTGCTCGGCAATGGCTTTTGGCGCGCTTGCAGCTTGCGGATCCTCCTCAAGTGACAGCTCTGCTAAAGGTAAGGTTTACTTCTTGAACTTTAAGCCAGAAGCTGCAGATCAGTGGAAGGAAGTAGCTAAGGCATACACCAAGAAAACAGGTGTTGAGGTTAAGGTTCAAACTGCTGCTTCCGGAACTTATGAGCAGTCTTTGAAGAGTGAAATCAGTAAGGGTGATGAAGCTCCTACACTCTTCCAGATCAACGGTCCAGTTGGTTACGCAAGCTGGAAGGATTACACTGCTGATTTGAAGGATACTGAGCTTTATAGCCAACTTCAGAACAAGGATATTGCTTTGAAGGATGGAGATAAGGTTGTTGGTATCCCATATGCAATGGAAACCTACGGCTTGATTTATAATAAGGCTTTGCTCAAGAAGTACACCGAGCTTAAGGACGCTAAGGTAAAGTCTGCTGAAGAAATCAACTCCTTCGATAAGTTGAAGGCTGTTGCAGATGATATTCAAAAGCACAAGTCAGATCTTGGTGTTGAAGGCGCGTTCACTTCTGCTGGTTTTGATTCCAGCTCTGATTGGCGTTTTAAGACCCACCTTGCAAATCTTCCTTTGTACTATGAGTTCAAGGAAGATCATGTTACCAAGCAGCCTGCAAAGGTAAAGGGTAGCTTCCTTGACGGTTATAAGAAGATTTTCGATCTTTACATTACTGACTCCACTACACCAGCAACAAAGATTGGTTCCAAGACTGGTGAAGATGCTAATGCTGAGTTCTCCCAGGGTAAAGCTGTGTTCTACCAGAATGGTACTTGGGCTTGGGGTGACCTCTCCAAGGCTGGTATGAAGGCTGAAGACCTTGGTATGCTTCCAATTTATATTGGCGCTAAGGGCGAAGAGAAGCAAGGTTTGGCAACTGGTTCTGAGAACTATTGGTGCATCAATGAGAAGACGTCTGACGCTAACAAGAAGGCAACTAAGGACTTCTTGAAGTGGCTGCTTACTTCCGATGCTGGTAAGGATGCTTTGTCCAAGAAGATGGGCTTCACCACTCCATTCAAGAGCTTCGCAGATATCAAGTCCGACAACCCATTGACTCAGGCAGCTGTTGAAGATGCTAAGTCTGGTAAGACTCCAGTAAGCTGGAACTTCACCGTAATGCCATCTGATAACTGGAAGAACGACCTCGGCTCTGCTTTGCTTGAGTACGCTCAGGGCACCGGCAAGTGGGATAAGGTTAAGACAGCATTCGTGGATGGTTGGGCTAAGGAATATTCTCAGGCTCATGAAGATGACGACTGATCCATTAATAAATAAATAGACGTTGCACCTGCTGACGTAAGCAAGCAAAGGTGACGTAAGCAAATCCGCTAGGATACTGGCACATCATAGTGCTAAGTCCTAGCGGATTTTGTTATTTCGATATTTTGTTATTTCGATATTTTCTAGAAAACTATAAAAGGTCTACTCTTTTAATAATGCAGCTGTGCTTGAACGCACAATAAGTTGCGCTGGAACAATGCGATACTGATCTTCAACTTTCTCTGCGTTTATAAGTGCAAGCGTGATATTTGCCGCAGTAGAAGCAATATCAACTGGATCCTGTCTAATAGTAGTTAAGCCAGTTTCATGCGCATAAAAACTATCGTCAAAACCAATAATTGACACATCTTTTGGAGTAGAATACCCGCTGCGGGCAAGCTGAAACATAAGTGGTATTGCAATCCCATCTTCTTGGCATGCAATTGCTGTTGGCATAATTGAACTTCCAAGAAGCATAGAAACTATGGCACTTATGCGATCAGAATTAGCAGGTGCCACAATTTCTGTAGGTGTGATTCCGCTATTTTGGCATTCATCAATAAAAGAATGGTAACGCTGCAATACGCTGAAATGTAGTGAAACGTCACGAGTTGTGCGCACATATGCAATATTGTGATGCCCTAAACCGATTAAGTGGCGTGCCATAAGTCTTGCACCTTGGTCATCGTCAATATTGATAGTCGCGTCAAAATCGCATTTTTGTGGATATAAGCAGTTTATGCCAACAATTGGCACGCCTGTTGATTTAAGTTGTGCGATTTCGTTGGTATTTACGTCAAAGGAACACACAACAACAGCGTCAGCATTACGTCTAGTTGGGAGCATTGTGAAAAATTCGCTACGCTCTTTGCTGCTGGAAATCTGAAAAATTGACAAATCGTATCCAGCTGTGTGGAATACTTGATTCAATCCTTGAATAATAGATGCAGAAAACCATAGGCGAATTTGATCGCTAATCAATAAAGCGATGCGCAAGGTTTTACCAGATTTTAGTGCTGCTGCAGATTTCGAAATAGAAAAATTCAATTGTTCGGCAATGGCCAATACTTTATTGCGAGTGGATGCAGATACTAAGTTTGGTCGTGTAAATGAGCGTGACACAGTAGAAACTGACACATGAGCTTTATTCGCTACATCTTGAATATTTGCCGACATGTGAACTCCTTTATTCGCGTATAACAAACGTGTAGCACAGCCTTGTGTTTAATTGTTTAGTGCGAACTTTTATAGTTCGAAACAAACAAACGTTTGCAGACATTTCTATTCTAGCAAATTTTGCTGGAATGCCAACGATAATAAGCAATTTTTTTAAAACTAAATTCTGATATTTGTTTGAAGTGACATATCGAAAATGACAACGTTTGACATAGCTAATTCATGTAGTAGAATGAAGTTATTGGTTCGGGACAGCGATGTCTACGTGGATGTCGCGCTCAAGGAGGAGAAAGTGACGAGTCATGATTAGTATGAGCGGAAAAGCAATACGTAAATGGTGGTGGTTATTTGCGCTGCCAACGTTTGCTGCGTTTGTTGTTGGCTTCTTAGTGCCATTTATTATGGGTGTGTACTTGAGCTTTAGAAAATTCACTACTGTGACTGATGGTAAGTTTGTGGGTTTTCGTAACTACTATAGAGCTTTAAAAGATCCGCATCTTGTTTATTCGTTTTTGTTCACAACGCTTTTTGCAGTTATTACAACAATAATTATTAATGTTATTGCTTTTGCAATTGCGTACATGCTTACTAAGAAGTTCAAGGGCACGACGATATTCAGAGCCGTGTTCTTTATGCCAAATCTTATTGGCGGTATCGTTTTAAGTTATATTTGGCAGCTCTTGTTAAATGGTATACTCGGCTACTTCAATCGTACGATTACGTTCTCTGAAGTATTCGGTTTCTGGGGCCTTGTGATTGTTGTTTGCTGGCAGCAAATTGGCTATATGATGATTATTTATATCGCAGGAATGCAGGCTCTTCCTGGAGATGTTATGGAAGCAGCTGCTGTCGATGGTGCAAGCCCAAGGCAGACTTTATTCAAGATTACTATTCCATTGATGATGCCTTCTATTACTGTTTGCACATTCTTAACAATTACCAACGGCTTCAAGCTTTTCGATCAGAACTTCGCATTAACTAACGGTGGTCCGTCAAGGAAAACAGAGATGTTAGCTCTTAATATTTATAGAACTTTCACTACTCCAAGATGTGAAGGCGTTGGTCAGGCTCAGGCAGTCATGTTCTTCATTGTCGTGGCTGTTATTGCTATGGTTCAGAATATGCTCACTAGGTCAAAGGAGGTAGCGGCATGAACGAGAAAACAAAGCATCCTGCGTTATGGACTGTGCTGTTCACTCTTATAAGCTTGTTATGGATTTTCCCTATAGCTTTAGTGGTACTGAATTCTTTCAAGTCTAAGGTTGATATTGCAAGCAATCCTTTTACTTTTAGTTCAAAATCGTTTGTTGGAATGTCTAACTACGTATTAGGTTCAAATCGTACTGATTTTCCAATGAGTTTCCTCTGGACTATTGTTGTAACTGTTGGTTCTGTAATCCTCATTCTTCTGTGCACGTCAATGTGTGCATGGTGGATTGTTCGTGTGAACAATTGGGCAGCAAAACTTCTATACGTTTTGTTCCTGTTTAACATGATTGTGCCGTTCCAGATGGTTATGTACACCCTTGCTTACATTACGAACACTTTAAAGTTGAATACTCCATGGGGATTGTGGATTATTTACTTAGGCTTTGGTGCAGGACTTGCAGTGTTTATTTTCACTGGTGTGATTAAGGGTATTCCGCAAGAACTCGAAGAGTCTGCAATGATTGATGGTGCTTCTGTGCCACGTATATTCTTCCAGATTATTGTGCCGATTATGCGACCTGCTATTATTTCGGTTTCAATCTTGCAGGCAATGTGGATTTGGAATGACTTCCTGCTTCCATTCTTGACGCTCGATCTCAACAAGTATAAGACGATTTCTATAGCTGTTCAGTATTTGAAGGGCGGCTATGGATCTGTTGAGATGGGTGCCATGATGGGCTGCTTGGTTATGGCAATTGTTCCAATCATAATCTTCTACCTCATCTGCCAGAAGTACATTATTAAAGGTGTTATGTCTGGTGCAGTAAAGGGATAAATTAATTCTCCTCCAAAATTCAAGTGGCAGTAAAAGCGGCGGTGTGCGCATACTATTACGTTTGTGCACACCGTCATTATTTTTAATAGTTACGCTAGTTTGTAATTAGGTGGTAGAGTTCGTTGTTAAAGGTATCTATAGATAGTAGAGCATAGGAATTGCGTCATAAAACCAGGAGATAGTATAGAATGATTTTCTCGTTTGGAAGCCCAGATTCAAAGTTTGCGCAAAGCATGGAAACATTTGCTGATGCCGTGTGGCTTACAATATTGATGATTTTAACAAGCATTCCTTTAATTACTATCGGTGCTTCTCTTTGTGCCGGTCATGATGCTGCAAGACGTACAGAGCAAGGTGAAGGACATATTACTGCAGCTTATTTTCGCGCGTTTGCTAGCAATTTTTTGGAATCTACTATTATTTGGGCTGTAATGGGGCCAGTTTTGCTTGCTATTATTTGGCTATGGCTTTGCGTGTGGTCTACTCCACTTTTAATTATTAAATTTATTCTGAGCATATTGTGGGTTATTGTTGCCGAATGGGTGTTTGCACTACAAGCGCGTTTTAAAAATTCAATTGATAAAACAGTGGTTAATTCTCTTATTTTTGGTATTTCGTATTGGAAAGAAACTCTTATAATGACACTGCTAGATATAGTGTTTATTGTGTTAATATTTGCATCAATCGTATATTTGCCGCAGGGTTTGCCTTTGTTGGTATTCATTGGTTGGGGATCGCTTATTATGCTGCATACTCCGATTTTAGAGCGTGTATTTGCAAAGTATATTAAGCAAGAGTAGTTGACAGTTATATGAATAATTAAAAAATTGGGGTAAGTGGCAAAAAATTAATGAGGCGAGCACTATTATAGATGCTCGCCTCACATAGGACATCATGTAAGAAATATTTTGATTTGCTACTATGCAAATCATATTCCTTACGAGGGGGAATAGAGTCAGTTCATCAGTAAACCAACCATTAAATTATACATGCTTCCGTGTATTTTCGCCGCGCATAACTGCCGTCATAGATAGCACTCGTGGTGACTTAAATACTTCATCGGTGTGAACTACACGACCATCAGCATCAGCAAGTGGAATACGCCAGTTTGGATACTCTGTACTAGTTCCAGGCTGATTCTGTGAACGCTTCTCGCCGACAGCGTCAACCAAAGCAACTTGCAAAAGCAAAGATGGGGAAGTGAGCATAATCGCATGCATAGCTTCCACAATCTCTTGTACATGGCCTTCAACATCCTCAGCAGCATCTTTGCTAATCCAGCCGTTCTCAAGAAGCATCTTCATCATTGCATCGCGTTCAGCTTGAGCAGCCTCCTGGAACGTTTCTACGGAGTCTGTAAGCAGATGAAGCTGCTCGCGAAGCTTGACATGCTCAAAGGCAAGATAACCAGCTGTAGGTGGCATATCGTGCGTAGTAACGGAAGCAAGAGCATACTCTCGATATGTAGACGGATTAGCGAAAATAATTTGCTTCTTTCCAGCCTTCTTAGTAGCAGCTTCAGCTTCGTCGTCGTGAGTGAACCATTCAACAACAGTGCCAAGCACGCCATGAGATGCAAGAACCTTAGAAACATACTTCGGAACAGTGCCCAAATCTTCGCCAATAACAACGCCGCCTGCGCGAGTTGCTTCAACAGTAAGAACTGCGAGCATTGCATCTACGTTGTAGTACACATATGCGCCGTTTCTAGCACCTTGTCCTTGTGGAATCCACCACAAGCGGAACAATCCAAGAACGTGATCAATACGAGCAGCTCCTGCGTGCAAGAACACGTTATGAACCATGTCTCGGTAAGCAATATAGCCAGTTTCATCCAAATAATTTGGATCGAATGGAGGTTGACCCCAATCCTGACCTTGCTGGTTGTAGAAATCAGGAGGAGCACCAACGCTTACGCCATTAGCAAATCGTTCCGGACTCCACCAAACGTCAGCACCGTAGCCGTGTACGCCAACTGCCATGTCTTGCATAAGACCAATTGCCATACCAGCAGCTTTAGCTTCAGCGTGAGCTGCAGCAACTTGCTCATCAGCAATCCACTGAAGCCAACGATGGAACTCAAACAAATCAGCGTGTTCGCGCTTAAGTCGCTCAATTTGCGGAGTGCCTTTGCCTGTAGTGTCAAACCACAAATTCTCGCCCCAAGGAGCACCCCAAACTTCAAACGCAACACACCAAGTTGCAAAAGCGTCAAGATCTTCACCAGAACGATGCTTAAACTCACTAAACTCGCGCTCGCGTTCGGTAGAACGAGGTTGCTTGAAAATAATACGCAACGCAGGAAGCTTGGCATCCCATGCAGCGTTGATATCTATAGGATTTGGATTATTGTTTTGAGGAGCAATAGACTCATGCAATTGCTCTACTTTAGCAAGATCCTCTCCGCTTAATTCAGCATATTCCGGAATATCTTGCGGACGAATATAAGTGACATTCAAGAACCTACGAGACTCAGGCAAGTACGGTGAAGGCTCAAGAGGTGTTACTGGAGCGCACGCATGAATTGGATTAATCAGCATAAAATCAGCCTTACCAATTTCTCCAGCATCCTTAAGTAGGCGACGCAAATCGCCGTAATCGCCAATTCCCCAAGAATCTTTTGAACGCACAGAATACATTTGCGTCATGAATCCCCAACGATGCTTTTGCTTAACGCTTTCAGGCAACGGAATACGCGCAGGTGCAGCAATCAATGTAACATCAGCGTGTTGAGCTGTCTCGCCATTCGTGTTGATTACTTTAGCATGCAAAGTGTGGTAGCCCATTGGCAAATCATCCGGAAGCTCAATGAACAAATCTCCATTGTCTTCGGATTGAATATCGCCTAACGAGCCTTCATAATCTGTTCCATCTTCGAGTGTAAGAGAAATATGAATTTGCTCTTTTTTGGCATCTCCTGCGTGAATTGGTACGCAAGTTTTTGCGCCATTAAACGAAACGACAGTTGGTGGCAATAATTCGCTAGAGCGTTTGCGCTGAACCTTCTCGTATGAAATTGCAATATTGTCTTGAGTGTCGGCAGACATGCCTAATGCATCAAGTACTCCAACTAATGCTTCATCTGTAATTTCGGTGTAGCTTCCTTGCTGATCAATATAAAAAGTGGCAACGCCGCACGCCTTAGCAAGCTTAATAAGTGGACGTGCAAGACGTTCTGCGCTTTCTTCCATAGGCTTATCAGCATCAGCTTTGCCAGTAGCTGTTGTTGTCATGGTGCTCCTTCTACTTTATGATTTGGCACATTCCTAACATCGTCGTAAGCGTGCCAAATGTGCAACTATGGCGATAGTGCGTAAATCAATACATCTCTGGATTGAAATACACCCTGCCTGTCAATTATATAAATACCTGACATCGTTTGCAAATTAGCGTTGCGACATATTTGTTAGTTTTTATAAGTAATTGCAACTAAACACAAGTGTTGTGATTACTCATGTTTAGTTGCAATCGTCTAATAGTTTATTATTTTTTTTACTTACTAAAACGCAATTACTTGTTGCTAAGCACAACAAAAGTTCTGATAGGCAAGTGTAGGGTAGCAGTGCTTTTTTCAGTTGTAATATTTACCTTGGTGTCAGGCTGTTTTCCAGTCCACTTAGCAAAATAATCACTTGAATTAAGTACGCAATGCCACTCTTGAGATTTTGCACTATGAATTGCAGGTAGTTGAATAGTTGCATCTTCATGATACATAGGATTTGCGCAAACAATTAAATTATTGCCAATGCGCGTAGCCAAAACAGTATGGTTAGACGTTTCAAGTTGTTTGCGTTTGCCGTCATACAATGAGCTATATTCAGCGCGAAGCTTTATAAGTGCACGATACCATTGAACAAGCGGATTGAAACGTTCAGTGCGCGCCCAGTCAAGCTGGTTCATTAGTACACCGCGATTATAAGAATTATCGCAACCGTGCTTAGTACGTCCAAACTCTTCTCCGCTTAGCATAAACGGCGTGCCTGCAGAGCACAAAACAATTCCAGCTGCAAACATATTAGCGTTCAAAATATCCGCAACTTGTTGTACATCTTGAGCGTCAAACTCAAAATCGCTAGCATTCTCGCGCATAGAGATACAAAGCTTATCCCACAAAGTCAAATCGTCGTGAGCAGAAGTATATTGAACAATCTGTCCAACTTCTTTACCTGCAGAAGGAGTATCACGCCATGCATTAAGAGTTTGGCGAGCCGCATCTGAGCACCAGAACTCATTGCCATTAACATATCCACGGTCGCGATGGTTCATAACATTGCCTTTGAGGGAATCGCGAGACTCGTCGCTAAACCAGCCTATGCGCTCGTTAAGAGTGTCTCTGCCGTCTTTATCTCCCATCGGAACTTTCTCATCAACAGCAGGATCCGAAGCACCCCACGGTTCTCCATACATAACAATATCTTTACCGCCAGGAAGCTTGTCTAATGCAGTTCGTGCCTGATTTAAGGTTTCAGTATCAGTCAATCCCATAAGATCGAAACGGAAGCCATCAATGTGATAGCAGCGTGCCCAATGCAGCAAAGATTCAATAATAAACCTGCGGAACATAGGATGTTCAGAAGCCATTTCATTTCCACAGCCAGAGCCGTTAGCAAAAGATCCGTCAGAGTCTCGCCTGCAGAAATACCCAGGAGCCATGCATTCGAAAGCGTTTTCTGCGGACTTGTACATGTGATTATAAACAACATCCATAATTACGCGTTGACCATTAGCATGTAATGCCGCAATCATTGCCTTGCATTCGCGAATTCGCGCAGTGCCATCGTAAGGATTGCTAGAATAAGCACCTTCAGGAACGTTGTAAGCGTGAGGATCATAACCCCAGTTGTATAGAGAATCTAATTCTTCTGCTGAAGCACCGTTTTTGCGCGCATTGTCGATTGTGGATTCGTCAACTGTTGCAAAATCGTAAATAGGTTCGAGTTGCACATGAGTAATGCCAAGCTGCTTTAAATAATCCAAGCCAGTAGGGAAGTTGCATTCAGAAGAATTTGGATTTTGCAAAGATGTATGTTCATCAGTAAAAGCGAGATATTGGCCTCTATGCTCTGGCTTAAAGCCGCCATTAGGATTGCTGCTGAAATCTGCAACATGCGTTTCCCACACAACCATTGCATGGCGCACAAACTTAGGAGACTTATCTTTATGCCAATTGGCAGGAGACACTCGCTCATCGTCTATGACAAGGCTGCGCTCACCATTTACACCGCTTGCTACACCCCAAGGGTCACTAGTTCGATTTACTGTGCCATCTTGGAAAGTAACAAGATAATCGTAGTATATGCCGTCTAAACGCTTACGGAAATTAATCCGCCAAGCTCCGTCATGCAACGGTTTCAATTCGTGTGTTTGAATTGGCTCACTGTTGTTTCCAGTTTCAAAAAGTCTTAACGTCACATTCTGTGCAGTTGGTGCCCATACGGTGAATGTTGTAGATTTAGCATTTAAAGTAAATCCAAGAGGTCCTTCGTATACAGGCCATGTTGCCGAAGATGGAGTCGTCATATAGGGTATCCTTCTTCTTTCGCTATTTTGCGAATCGTCTAAATTTTCTAAATTATTTAATCGTATTAGTAATTATACAGTTTTTAAATTTTATTATTTACTTATTGTTCTGTTATCAAGTTTTTTATGTTTTGCGGCACTATTTGGCTAAACACGGTAGGGTTTATGCGATAGCCATTATCGTATTAAGTCAAACGGCGAGTGTGTTAAGTTATTTTTTATTTTTATGTGTTCGTGTTGTCTAGCGAAAGAGAAGGCTGAAACGCTCGAAAGCGTCTCAGCCTTCAGTAGATTTATATCCTGTAAATTATCAGCCTTTAACGGAGCCAGACATGGACTCTTCGTAGAAGCGCTGCATAATAATGAACAGGATTACGATTGGTATGGAAATGCACACAGCACCTGCCGCGAATGCAGCGTACCAATCAGGTAGATACTTTTTGGTAAGCATCTCCATTAATCCGTAAGCAACTGTGTAGTTTTCCTTATTGTCTCTCACTACTGTCTTCACCATAACGAAGTCTAGCCATGGTCCCAAGAATCCAGTAATTGCTTGGAACACAATCATAGGCTTGCAGATTGGAACAATAATCTTCCAGAATACTTGCCACTTTGTGCATCCATCCAAGTATGCAGCTTCATCCAAAGACTTTGGAATAGTATCCATGTAGCCCTTCATAATGTAGAAGCCAGCACCGCTACCTGCAGAATAAACGATAATAAGTGCGATTAATACAATCGAACCTTTTGTTAAACCAAGAGCCTTCAAAATGAAGTAGATAGCAATAACAGCCATGATACCTGGGAACATACCAAGAATCAGAGCAAGATTCATGAATGTCTTACGTCCTTTGAAACGGAGACGAGACATGCAGAAGGACACTGCTAACACAAACACCAAAGAAATAATGCACACGAAAATTGACACGATCAAAGTGTTGAGGAACATTCGTGGGAAATTAATGTCATCGGTATCGGTAAATAACTTTATATAGTTATTTAGTGAGTATTCAGTTGGGAAGAAGGTTTTCTGATAGGAACCAGTGTTCTTGTTGAAGCTTTCTAACAAAACCCACAAGATTGGAATCAACCAAATAACTGACAACACCAGCAAGAACAGATGCGAGAAAGTATCTCCAATTACTCTTCTGACATGTTGATCTTTAAGGAAAGAAACACTACGAGTGCTCTTTACAACAGCTTCTTCGTTCTTAGTTGTAGTTTTATCACTCACCGGAATCCCTCCTCATTCTTGTAAGATCCAGAGTTGCGATACGTAATCAGTGCTACGACGGCAAGTACCATGAATGTCAAAATACCAATTACTGCACCTGCGTTGTAGTTTTGCTGGTCAACAGTCAACTTGTAGAGCCATGTGATAAGCAAGTCGGTGCCGCCTGCACTGTTGACTTTGCTACTTGCTGGGCCACCTTTTGTTAAGAGGTAAATAACGTTGAAGTTATTGATGTTGCCAGTAAAGGTAGTAATCAAATATGGAGTCATAACAAAGATGATGTATGGCATTGTGACGTTCATGAAACGTTGCCACCAACCTGCGCCATCGAGCTCTGCAGCTTCGTAAAGTTCTGCAGGAACGTTCTGCAAGATACCTGTAATCTGCATGATGGTGAATGGGATACCAACCCAAAGATTGATAAGAATTACCGTCACTCGAGCCCAAGTTACATCCGTAAGGAAAGGAAGCTCTTGATGTATCCAACCGTTTTGCTTAAAGACAATGTTAATAACACCGTTCTGGCTAAGCATATTGTTCATAATAAGCAATGAAACAAACTGCGGAACTGCAATTGTAAGTGAGAAGCAAGTTCGCCACAATCCCTTAAGACGAGTGGACTTTCTATTGATTATCATTGCAATGAACATGCCGAGGAAGAAGTTCAGGAAGGTTGCAAGGAATGCCCAAACAAGAGTCCAGATTAATACGTCAAAGAATACGTCAGCTTTAATTAAATCACTTTTTCCGGTTAAGAATTGAGAAAAAACGTCTAACCCAATCCAGCTGAATTTTTGTTGATGATTCTCATCATAGCTTGTGAAAGCCATAGAAATCATGAAGAACAATGGCAAAATTGTGAATAACACAATGCCAGCAGTTGGAAGAGTCATAAAACCGACGTGTGCTTTTTCGTCAAGAAGAGTCTTAGCATCATCAATGAAATTAAGTGGCTTCTTGCCGTCTGCCATTACAGATTGCGCTTTGTACGCGCTGCGAAGAGCGAGAGTTGCCAGATATACAAGCAATACAATCGCTAATATCGACATAACTCCATACAGTAAAATTTCTACAGAATTATCGCCCGCACTGTATCGCCAGAATCCGTTGACTTTAACTCTGCCCTGTTCTACTGTGCCAAGAGTGTTAATTTTTGGAAGATAATCCAATCCAATTGTAAATAAGAATCCGAATAAAGCTGCTTCACACGCTAAGAATATAACGCCTTTGATGTATTGCTTGCGGACAAAATTGCCAAAGCCAAATATAACAACAGAAATCCATGAAAGAATGTCCGCATGTTTTGCAGCCTCTTTCAGTGAATAAGGTGAAGGAGCAAAGCGTTCTGCAGTTGACGTCTTCTTCTGGCGTCTTTCTCGCTTTGTGGATGTCGTGCCAGTCATGACATGCCTTTCATGTAAACAAAATTATTTTGTAGAAGATAAACAATGCGCCCCACCCCTTGCCGGAGCGGGGGCTGGGGCGCATTGTTTTACTCAAAGTGCATAAAACACTGCTTATGCATCTATTTAGATTTGTTGGCTAGAGTAAGTTTTGTTTACTTACTTCTCTAGGCCCTTAGCAAATTCTGCGGTCTGCGCGGCAGCATTATCGCCAGTAATCTTACCGGTGGAGATAGAAGTGCCGAATGCTTGAACTGGATCCCAGAACTTACCCATTTCAGGAATTGCTGGCTGCAAGACAGAAGTCTTAGCAATGGTTTCCATCTGAGCAACAGCAGCTGGCTCTGCCTTTACGCTGTCAGCAAGGGACTTGTCAGAAGGAATTGCACCTTCCTTTTCGAAAGCAATCTGCTGGGACTTCTTGGAGCCCAAGAATGCAGCGAACTTAGCAGCCATCTCTGGAGACTTGGTGTTGGTGTTGTAAGCAACAGCCTTAGAACCAGCGAAGGACTTCATCTGGTGCTCGCCAGACTCAGTCTTGAAGGTTGGAAGAGCAGCTGCAGCATAGTTATCCTTCAAGGCGTCCTTAACCTTGGCTGCATCCCAAGAACCGGAGAATATTGCATCAACGGAGCCGTCCTTCAAGCCAGCCAAGCCGCGACCATTTCCATCAAGTACGAAGTGCTTTTCGTTTCCAACGAGCTTTGTTGCAATGTACTTGGTAACTTCAGCAGCCTTATCACTGAGCTTCATGCCAGCCTTAGCATCGTTTCCACTTTCGCCGAAGAGAGTCATATTGCCATCGAGGTAGAAGCCTGGGAGATACCAAGCATTAGCAAGATCGAATGAAACCTTGCCTTTTTCAAGCATCTTGTCGAGGGACTTAACGTCATCAGCGGAGAACTTGGACTTGTTGTAGTACATGAACCAAGTGTTGCCGGTGTAAGGAACGCCGTAAAGCTTACCGTCCTGAGCGGTAACAGACTTGATCAAAGTATCTTCGTTCTGTTCCTTAACTTGCTTTGTGGCGTCATCGCTTAATTCGCCGATTGCTCCAGCCTTTACCAAGTCGCCGAGCTGATCGTTAGGGAAGAGGAACACATCAGCAGCAGCCTTAGCATCCTGCTTAACAGCCTTAGCAGCGTCTGGTGGCTCAACAACAGCGTTCTTGAAAGTAACGTTTGGATTTTCCTTCTTGAATTCTGCTTCAACAGTCTTAATCCAGCCGCCATCTTTCTGATCGTCAGCAGAACCCCAAACGGTGAGCTGAACAGGTGCTGAATCAGCAGCCTTCTTATCGCTATTGTTAGTGCTTGAACCGCAAGCTGCAAATCCAAACAAAGTAGCAACTGCAAGACCTGCACCCAGCATCTTCTTAATATTCGTCATCCTTGACCTCCTATATCATGCCAAAAACCGGCATATCATTTGGTGGCGTAGTAACGGACTCCGTTGTGGCGCAACATCGCGATTGCTGCGTAGAGCAGCGTCACAAGTCTCACAAATCCGTTCGTAAGCACTGTGTAGTATACACGGATATCGTGTCGTTTGCAAATGAGTGGCGGGTTAGTCTGTATATTTTGCCCTATAAATTTTTTCAAGTGGTTGTGTGTAAACTAAGTAGCACAACGCTAGAAGGGTGAAATAATGGCATTATACGATCATGCTCAGTGGCTTAAAGACGCGGTTTTTTACGAAATCTATCCGCAAAGTTTTTGTGATTCCAATGGCGATGGCATAGGCGATATTCAAGGAATTATCGAAAAGTTAGACTATGTAAAATCGCTTGGTTGCAACGCAATTTGGCTTAATCCCTGCTATGACTCGCCTTTTAAAGATGCGGGCTATGACGTGCGCGACTACAAAAAAGTAGCTGCGCGTTACGGAACGAACGAAGATTTAAAGCAGCTTTTTAGTGAAGCTCACAATCGAGGAATCCGCATATTGCTTGACTTAGTGCCGGGTCATACGAGTGAAGAACACGAGTGGTTTAAGGAAAGTTCGAAAGCTGAAGAAAACGAATTTAGCAAGCGATATATTTGGACAGACAGTGCGTTTAGCGGCTATTCTATGCCGTTTATTGGCGGTGAAACTGAGCGTGACGCCACTTATATTCTAAACTTCTTCAAATGTCAGCCTGCATTAAACTACGGTTTTGCACATAGGGATCGAGCTTGGCAATCCGCTCCAGATTCCAAAGAAGCGGCAGAAACTCGCGCTGCAATGGTTGATATTATGCGATTTTGGCTTTCGCTTGGTGCGGATGGATTCCGAGTTGATATGGCTGATTCGCTTGTAAAAAACGATGACAATAATGGCGAAGGAAGCCTTGGCAAAGACAATACAATTCGCGCATGGCAGGAAATGCTTGGCACTGTGAAAGAAGAGTATCCGCAGGCTGCTTTTGTGTCCGAATGGGGCAGACCACGTCAGGCTCTTACTGCAGGATTCGACATGGACTTCTATTTGAATTGGCGCTGGGATGGAAACCCTAACGGTTACGCACGTTTAGCTCGTGATGTTGATAATGCTTTAGACGGCAATCCTGAGCATGATCACAGCTACTTTAATGCGCACGGCGGCGGCAGTATTTGCCCATTTTTAGACGATTATTGCCCACAATATGAGTCAACCCATTCGCAAGGTTACTTTAGTTTCATCACGTGCAATCACGATACGCCGCGTCTTGCTCCGCGTCTTGGCGATCGTGAGCGTCGCGTGGCTTTCGGCATGATACTCACTATGCCAGGCGTGCCATTCGTGTATTATGGCGACGAAATTGGCATGAAATATCGCGATATTCCAACAAAAGAAGGCGGCTACGCTCGTACGGGCACTCGTACGCCAATGCAATGGGACGATGCAAAGAATTTTGGCTTCTCGATGGCTGCAAAATCTAAATTATACTTGCCTGTTGAAGCGCGAGCAGACGGAAGAACTTGCGCAAATTCTCGAAAACAAGCAATGGAAAGTGGTGAAATTCCAACTGTTTCTGCGCAAATTAATTGCGAAGATTCCTTCCTTTCGTGGGTGCGCTCGCTTATTGCGCTTCGCCATAGTCGCAAATCTTTGCAAGCTGACGCGTCTTGGAGAGTTTTGTATGCTCCGGTTGACGGCCGCGGCTTTGCTTACGAGCGTTGCGCAAAAGGTGACGTAGGAGAATCAGCTGTGGAACGAAGCATTGTGGTTATGAACCCAGGTGTAAATAGCGAAACAGTTTCATTAGAAGCATTAGCGAATCTTACGCAAGAATCTGCTTACAATCCATTACTGAAAATTGGAGAAATATCAGTTAATGGTGATTGCTTAACACTCGGCGCTCAAAGTTTTGCAGTGTTTGGAATGTAAATTACAGGTTAGTTAGATACGTAACTACAGATAAAGTTTATATAAACTAGGTATGCGCAAATAAACAAGGACGTGCAATGGGTATTAATAGTGGTAAAGCAATAATGCGTGATAGCGGTAACGCGAATAAGGAAATGCTTGACGCAAACGGCAAACCAATTCGTGCTGACCGTAACATAAAAACTGGAATCACGCTCAATAAACTTAAAATGCTCGGCGCTTTTATGCTTATGCTAGGTGCATTTAGTAACACAGTAATTGCACGAATGTTCGGCGGAACAGTAACCAATAATATGTTCGCATTGACAGTCATATTAGTTTGCGAATTTATAAGCTGGACTGCAGTGCCATGGTATGCGTGGATATTAGTACGCGGATATCACAATACTCATAATTTGAATCTTTACATGTTAAGATTGTTGATTTTAGCAGTGGTCTGCGAAGTTCCATACGATTTGGTGAATTCAAAATGTTTGTTCGACATGCGTTCGCAAAATCCTGTATTTGCAATGGTTATCGCACTATTTGTACTTTCGAGTATAGATACAATTAGGGAGCGTTTAAGCGGATTTAGTAAAGGTTTTGCTATTACTGTGCTTATCATTGCGGGTCTTCTTTGGAATTTGATAGGAAAAGTTTTTGTGCAGCATGGAATTTTCTTCGGCGGTGTAACTTTGCTTATTTTCGTACTTCTTTTTGAATTATTAAAAAAGCGCGAAATTACTATGGAGATGACTGCAGGAATGTTCGGTGCTATGTCGATGCTTGCACCTGGTATTGGTGTGGCTGTGTTGCATTATCGTAGCGCTTATGGTGATGGTCCTAAAAACTCGACGACATTCCGTTGTGTTATGTATGTGTGGTATCCGCTGATGTTGATCATTGCGTCAGTGTTTGCAGTATTCTTGCGTTGAAAACATTTCGTAGCAGTTTTTGGATTTGTTTGTAAGGCGAGTTTTACCGCAAATCAGGGTTTATAGCAAATCAGGGTTTGCTATAAAGCGAGTTTGGTACTACGCCTTGCATAGCGTTTAAACCTAGTTTTCTAATCTGATTCGCTAATCAGTTTGCAGATGTAATGTCTGGGGCAGGACCAGTTGAGTTTCGGATTAGAAGCTGAAGCGGAGCTGTAATATGGCGTCTTGTAATTGGCTGCTCGTTAATAAGTGCTAAAGCAATATTTGCGGCTTGCTGAGCCATCAGACATGGATTTTGTCGAATGGTAGTTAAGCCTAATGCTTCTGCAAAAGTACTATTGTCAAAACCAATAATAGACAAATCTTCTGGCACTCGTATGCCTAGTTTTTGTAAACGAAACAGGAACGGTATAGCTGTGGAATCTTGGTGAAAGCACAGTGCAGTAGGAGGGTTGCTGCTTGAAAATAGTTCTGAAATAGTGGCATCTAAGGGATTGTCTCCAAAGTCAATTGGTAAGATTTTCCCTTGAACTCCTGGTGTATCGTTGCATATCGTTTCAAAACTGGTAATTCGTCTCGAAGAACTGAAGCGAAGTGGTGAATTAAAATGTTCGTAAACATACAGTAGTTTTTTGTGGCCTAAAGTAGTGAGATGGCGCACTGCAAGTTTAATTCCTGCAGTATCGTCAATGCTGATTGCTGCAGAAAGAATTTTAGACGCTACACAATTAATGCCCACAATAGGTACCTTTATGCGTTGAAGTTGCTCTGCCTCATTGTTGCTGATATCGAAAGAAGATACGATTACGGCATCAGTATTACCGCGTAAAGGTAGTTCTTTGAAGAAAGTTTTACGCTGTTCGATACCATCTACTGAATAAATTACTAGATCATATCCGGCTGCGTGCAACGTAGCGTTTAATCCTTCAATAATAGAAGCACTAAACCATTCTATGCGACTGCTACCAATAAGTAGTGCTATGCGGTATGATTTGCCTGATTTCAGTACTCCTGCGGTTCTTGATACAGTAAAGTCGAGTTGTTCTGCTGCTTGCGTAACTTTTGCTCGTGTTGCTGGCGCTACTTTGTCTGGGTGAGCGAAAGTTCTAGAGACAGTGGCTATGGAAACCCCTGCTAGCGTAGCTACATCGCTAATACTGTTTTTTGACATTTTATTTCTTCTGTTCTTTGTTTTTGCTCAAATATGAAGAGTGTTATATATACCCTTCAAAAAGAACATATAAGTGTTATGTAAATACAATAAATGTAAAGGTTTACATTTTTAGACACGCGGGTAAAAAAGTATTTATTTTCGCAAAAATGGTGCAGTTTAACGGATTCGAAATGAAAACCTTTACATTCACATTTTTTCTGTTTGACCAGTGAAAACTTTTCGCAATATTATAGATTTTACCCATTAATTTCACGAAGAAGTGGAGTAACAATGAACATTAGAAAAATATGTATTTCATGTGTCGCTGTTTTAGGCATGCTTGCTAGTGTTAGCGCGTGTGGCAGCAATTCTGCCGGTGTAACCGACACAAAAAAAGATAAAGGTTTGCCGGTAATGGGTGAAGCATTGAAATATAACCCTAACCATCTTGTTAATCAAGGCAAGCCAATTGCTTTGGAATATTGGAGCTGGGGAGACAGTAGTACCGACCCAATCTACGATATGATCAAGCAGTATACGAAAATCTACCCTAACGTAACGTTCAAAACGAAGAACGTTGCTTGGGACGATTATTGGACAAAACTACCGTTAGCACTCAAAGGCAAAAGCGGCCCAGCTCTGTTCAATATTCACAATTCCAAGGATGAGCTTATACGCCCATACGCTGCCGACTACAACGTTGACAAGGCAGCAATGGAAGCTGACTACAGCTCTTCTGTCGCACACGAAGATTCCAACGGAAAAGTAAAGTATATTGACTCGGTCATCAATACTGGCAATATTTACTACAATAAAAAGCTTTGGAAAGAAGCCGGTTTAACAGAAGCAGATATTCCTACGACTTGGGACGAGTTGCGCGAGGTGGCAAAGAAACTTACCAAGTGGAACGGTTCCAAAATGGTACAAGCCGGTTTCAATGTTAATGGTGATGCATACGCTGCAATCAACCAAGGCTTGAACTATCAACGTGGCGAACTTGCGTTCGATAAAAGTGGCAAAAAGCCTAATTTTGACAACAAAATTACGCGCGAAAACATGCAATTCCTAAAGAATTTGTACGACAAAGACAAAGTTATTGCAACAGACTTCGGTACTGATTACACGCAAAGTTTTGGCAACGGACAATCCGGAATGGTATACGCTTGGGGTTGGCTTGAAGGCCTACTGAAAGAAAAATATCCGAACGTAGAATACGGTATTTTCCCAACTCCAACATTCACGAAAGAAACGCCATTCGCTTATGATCGCTACAATGGCGAATCTACTCCAGGAATCAACGCTCACCAAAGTAAAGAACAGCAGGCCGTGGCACAAGACTTTATCAAGTTCATTCTCGCTAACGACGCTTTTATTCGCTCTGCAGTGAAACATCTGAACTCGTTCCCAGCGAAGAAATCGCTACAGAACGATCCAGAGATTCTTAAGGCCCCGGTAATGGCGGCTATTCAGCCTCGCGTGAATAGGTTGATTTGGCCAGGCATCACTCCTTCTACGGTGGAAACCAGCAGCAAGGCAGCGTTCCAAAACGTTATGCAAAATGGTCAATCTATTGATTCCGCAGTAAAAGAAGCACAGGCGACCATGGTAAAAGACATGAAGAATTCCAACTTTAAGTCTGCAGAAAGCAAGTATGAATTCTTCAAAGAACACAAGTAAAGATTCATAAACTGAAGTGTGTTCTTTCAAGTAAGGCAAGGGAAATCATGGAACAATTAGATCAGAAATCTCATTCAACTCCTCTAGGGAAAAAATTTGGTGGTATAGCAAAAGTAACCGCTGCGTTGTCTCGAACCTTCTCATTTCGCAATGTGGCAGTGACATTTCTGGTTGCTTATTTCGCGATTTTCCTTGCCTATCCTATTTATAAAGCGTTTGCCGGCAGCTTCCACGAGTGGAATCCGTTGGTTGGAACGTACAACTGGGTTGGGCTCGATAATTTCAAACAGATTTTAACCGACGGCCTATTTTGGAAGTCAATCGGTAATACAGCTATTTTCATGACAATATCCGTAATTTTCCGCATTATTCTCGGTTTGGGTTTGGCAATGTTGCTCAGCTCCAAGCTCGTGCATTGCAAAGATTCGCTGCGTGGCCTATTTTATATGCCAACGATTACACCACTTGTCGCAGTAAGCTTCGTGTGGATGTGGATGTTTGATCCGCAGTTTGGCATGATTGATAAAGTTACGGGATTGAATATTAATTGGCTGCACAGTTCTACTTGGGCCATGCCGGCAATTATTATCATGACCATTTGGAAAGATTTTGGCTACGCAACCGTGCTATATTTAGCAGGCTTAATGAACCTTCCCAAAGATGTGTATGAAGCAGCCGATATTGATGGTGCTAACAGTGTGCAAAAATTCTTCCGCATTACTTTGCCTCTACTCAAACCTACAACGTTATTCATTGTGATCACGTCAATGATTGCTTACCTGCAAGCCTACGTGCAGATTTTAGTTATGACTAACGGTGGCCCAGGAACAGCAACTTACACTATTAGCTACTTGATCTTTGATCAAGCCTTCCAAAAGTATAACTTTGGTATTGCGTCAGCCATGAGCGTAGTGCTTTTTATCTTTACTGGCGTACTCACGATAATCATGTTCAAAGCTTCTGAGGACGGTGAGTTGGTGTGAGCAATAAAACGGAAACGACTGGAGTTGTTGTTACGGTGCCGGCTAAGGGGGGTATTGTGAAAAAATTACGTAACTGTGCAAGAAGCAGCACTCGTCATGCTGTGTTGAGTTGGTCGCTTACTATTTTTCTTTTTCTGCTTTCTGCGCTAACAATTATTCCATTTGTGTGGATGTTCATTTCTTCATTTGCACCAAATAGTGATATTGTGCGTGTCGATGGTGGACTATTTCCTATGCCTAGTACGTTTGATAACTACGTTGGTATTCAGGAAAAATTTGATTTCTTGAGATTATTCTGCAACTCGTTGTTTGTTGCTGTAGCAAAAACGGTAATTGCCATTTATACCAGCGCAGTGTTGGGATATGTATTTGCAAAAATGCGTTTCCGTTGCCGTAATTTGCTTTTTGGTATAGTGATGAGCACCATGATGGTTCCGTGGGCTGTAACTATTATTCCGCAGTACGATATGATGACAAGTTTCGGTTGGCAAGATACGTACCGAGCCTTAATTGTCCCGGGATTAATTAGCGCTTTCGGCATTTTCCTCTTCCGTCAGTCAATAACAGGTATTTCTGACGAACTCATTGAAGCTGCAAAACTGGACGGAGCATCTGATTTTCGTATTTTCCACAGTATTATTCTTCCTATGAGCCATAACACGATTGCGGCGCTCGCCATCTTTACTTTCTTGTGGAACTGGGAGGACTATCTGTGGCCGTTCTTGATGATTTCGGACGAAAAGAAGCAGCTGCTCGCAGTGGGCTTGAAGGTGTTTACTGGGCGATATGGCACTGATTATGGTGGCTTGTTTGCAGCGACTTCTTTGGCGATTGTGCCAGTTATTATAGTGTACGTAATTTTCCAAAAGCAGTTTATTGCAGGTATTTCCACTGGTAGCGGTAAGTAACCCGCATAAGTGAAGAGAAGATACGTAAGTGTTGTGCGCGAAAGCGTGGTGCAACAAGTGTTGTATGACAAATGTTGTGTGACAAATGTTGCAGTGTGGCATTGCGTACTGAGTAAAGGTGCTGCTATGAGTGTGATAAATATAAGCAATCAAGATAAATCACAAATTATCGGTGAAGCTGTGACGTATTCGGATTCGCAATCTCAAATTTTTGCTGACCTTGCAAATTCGCAGTATGCAAAGGCGCAGGATAGTCAGGTAATTAAGGGCGAAAAGTGGCGAATTACAGTTATTACAGATTCGCTGTTGCGTCTTGAGTGGAGTGACGATGGAGAGTTTGTTGACAATCCTACGCAAACTGTGATTTGTCGCAATTTTGCTCAGAAGAGCGCGGATGCTCAGCCACAATTTAGTGCGCATAAAAACGAAAATGGATGGCTGGAAGTAGAAACTGAAAAGCTTCACCTTACTTATAACTGCGAAGCTTTTAGCAAAGAAGGCTTAAGTATTGTTGTGCGCGGAGTGCCATGTACGCAGTTTAATACGTGGCATTATGGCGACGATTGCCCGGGAAATCTTCTTGGAACTTTTAGAACTTTGGATCAGGCGAACGGCCCAGTAAAGCTCGATAAAGGCATACTTTCGCGCGATGGATGGTCTATTTTAGATGATTCTGCAACTTGCGAAATTGCTCCGGCTGAGGAAATAAATGGTAAATCAAACCCGTATGGGGCTTGGGTTAAGTCGCGTGCGCACAAGGTTAGTGAGCAAGCTGGAAGATATAAAGACTTGTATTTCTTCGGCTACGGACACCACTACATTCAAGCAATTCAAGACCTTTATAAGCTCACAGGTGCTCAGCCGCTGCTTCCACGTTTTGCGCTAAGCAATTGGTGGAGCAGATACTATCGCTACCATCAAGACGAATATTTGCAATTGCATAATCGTTTTAAACGCGAAGGCATACCTTTCAGTGCAGCTGTTATTGACATGGATTGGCATGTTACGGATGTTGATGCAAAATATGGTTCCGGTTGGACTGGTTACACGTGGAATGAGGAACTTTTCCCGGATCATCGCGCTTTTTTGCGTAAACTTAACGCTGCTGGCTTGGCTCCAACTTTGAACTTGCATCCGCGCGACGGCGTGCGTGCGTTTGAAAAAGATTATCCGCAAGTTGCGCGAGAGATGGGAATTGATCCTGCAAGCGGTGAAGCTGTGGAATTTGATTTAACAAATCCGCAATTTGTTGAAGCTTACTTCAATATGCATCATCGTATGGAAGATGAAGGCGTGCGATTTTGGTGGATTGACTGGCAGCAGGGAGGCGTGACGCGCGAGCCTGGTTTGGATCCTCTTTGGATGCTAAATCACATGCATTATGAGGATGCTGCGCGCGAAGGTCGCTGGCCGCTTACATTCTCTCGTTATGCTGGGCCTGGTTCGCATCGCTACCCAGTTGGATTCTCGGGAGATACCGTTACTACTTGGGATTCGCTTGCTTTCCAAACTTATTTTACTGCTACAGCTTCCAATATTGGCTACGGATGGTGGAGTCACGATATTGGCGGACACATGCTTGGCGTTAGAAATAACGAGCTGGAAGCGCGATGGTACGCTTTCGGCGCGTTTAGTCCTATTAATCGTTTGCACTCGACTTGTTCGCCGTTTGCTGGAAAAGAGCCGTGGAATTTCCCTCCGGAAACTCGCGAAGCAATGGTGAAAATGCTTCGTTTGCGCGCGGAACTTTTGCCATACGTTTATACGATGAATTATCGCGCAGCTTTTGAAGGCAGACCGATTGTTGAGCCAATGTACTGGCAGTCGCCGGAAGTTGGCATGGCTTACGAAATTCCTAACGAATACCGTTTTGGAAGTGAGCTTATAGTAGCGCCGATTGTTTCTCCTAATGATGCGGCTGCTTTGCGCGGATGTGCTGGAGTTTGGTTGCCGGAAGGTGATTGGTACGATTTATTTGACGGGCGCAGGTATGTGTCTCGCGGCTTGAATGGTCGCAGATTTGAAGCATGGCGCTCGCTTGATCGCGTGCCTGCTTTTGCGTGTGCTGGAGCAATTGTGCCTCTGCAAGTTTTGCCGGAAGTTGCAGATTGCGAGCGTAGTGCTGATGCTGCTGAATCGGTTAATAGCATTGAAAATCCGCGGGCTTTGCGAATTCTTGCATTCCCTGGAGCTGACGGCGAGTTCGTAATGCGAGAAGATAACGGTGACTTTGCTGCAGCGTCTGCTGGGAATACTGCCAACACGCGTATGAATTTTGTGTGGCGAGACGGCAATGGTTCTTCGCAATTCATTATTTCAGGCATTGCCGGGGAAGATGCTGCCGTAAAATCTGTGCCGCAAAAACGCAACTGGAATGTTGTATTTAGAGGAGTTGCTTGCACAGATTTTGCTCACGTGCGCGTGTTTGTGGGGAGCCAAGAGCTTAACGCAAGCGAGTTTGCGATTTCTTACGAAGGTGAAGAGTCGACTTTGAGTTTGTCGGTTTCTGTAAAAGACGTGCCGGCTCGTTCGGAAATTCGCGTAATTGTTGACGGAGGATTGCAAGTTGCTGCCGATCCTAAAGTTGGTGACGCTTACCGATTCCTGCTTCAAGCACAAGTGCCGTACCGCGGTAAGGAAATGGCTTTTGATGCAGTGAGCGAGGCTAACGGAAGTGCAGGCGCTATTGCTGCAATCTCAACTCTTGAATACGAAAACGAATCGGAAGCAGAAAAGTATCGCAACAATGTTGATATGCTTAACGCTTACGCAACTGATCAGCCTTCCGTAGTGAAGTGGGCGCAATGGCGTTGCACTCTGCCTGTTTCTGTGAAGCATGCGCTTGAGGAGATTTTGCTGCGCTCGGTTGAGTGATTTAATCTGCGCCAGTAACGAAAAAACGGAGTTATGCATTGCCTGCGCAGCGTGACGACCTGCCTGAGCGATGCGATTTAGCGCGCGAAGGCAACTCGGAGCGCCGAGCTTGCTCAAGATTGAAAGCACGGTGTGCTTTCAACGCAAGCGAGGTCTGCCTTCGTCTCGATTGGCGAAGGCAGGGCAGAGTTGTGTGGTTGGGTTTTAGAAACTGGGTTGTGTTTTGTGTGCGCTGACGATCTGCCTGAGCGCATATCCTCACGGCATAGCCGTTCGGCTGATTTGGCATGTGAAGCACACCGTGCTTCACAATTAAGCCAAATCACGCTTTGAAGGAGTCTGAAATTCCAATAATTTCAGACTCAGGCAAAGCGCGCGCGAAGGCAACTCGGAGCGGAAACTCGCTTAAGTTGGGAGTCCAGTGGACTTCCAACGCGAGTTTCGTAAGCGAGCGCGTAATCCACGCGAGCGCTGACTGCGTCAGTAACAAAAATTGCTTAGTTTCACAGCTTGACATACCGGATAAATTAACAGATTTTCTGTAGAAGTGTTAAAATGCTGCACGGTAGTGTGATGAAATTCACATAATTTTGTTACATCTACCTGCAGCATTTGCATATTGCTAAGTTAGCAATATTGAAACGTTCTGCATTTGTAATTCTTGAAAGTCAAGGTTACACCGCGGGAGCCTGTTCTACACAGGCTGAGAGGGCGAAAGCCGACCGTAAACCTGATGCGGGTAATGCCGCCGTAGGGAAGGAGTATATATGCGAAATATTCGTATTATTGGTGCAGGTATTATTGGTTTAGCAACAGCGTGGAGACTTACGGAAGCTGGCGTAAAAGTTAGCATAATTGATCCAGATCCAGTCTCCGGTGCTTCTCACCATGCTGCCGGCATGCTAGCTCCTACCGCAGAAATGCAATATCAGCAAGAAGCGTTGTATCCTCTTATGTTTGAGTCTGCAACTATGTATAAGGAATTGGTTGATTCGGTTGCAAAGTACACCGATAAGCCAACCGGCTACTTAGAGTGCGGCTCTTACGTAATCGGTGGTGACGCTGCAGATAACGAGCACGTGAACGAGTTGCTAAACTTGCAGCACCGTTATGGACGTAGAGCTGAGCATATTTCTGTGAGTAAGCTTCGTGAAATTGAGCCTGCGCTTTCGCCGACGATTGCAGGCGCTGTAAGCGTGCCGGACGACCATCAAATCAACCCTCGTCTTTTCACTGCAGCAATGATTGATGCACTTGAAAAGCGCGGTGTTGTTATTGAGCGTCGCGCAAGCACTCCAGACGATTTGGGTCCAGACACAGTTTTGGCATCTGGCTTGGGTGCTAAGGATATGCTTCCTCAGCTTAAGCTTCGCGCTGTGTGGGGCGATATGATTCGTATGACTATTCCAGAGCCTTTGCGCCCAATTTTGAGCTCTGTGGTTCGTGGGTTTGTGCATGACCGCCCAGTTTATTTGGTGCCTCGCGCTAAGGAAACAGGCGAGCTTGTGCTCGGTGCTACTTCCCGCGAAGATGACCGCGATATTCCAAAAGTCGGTGGCGTGCTTGACTTGCTTCGCGATGCCGCAAGCGTGCTTCCTGGCATTCAGGAATGCTCGATTACTGAGGTTACTGCTGGCGGTCGTCCTGGAACTCCAGATGATTTGCCATTCATTGGCATTGATCCTAAGACGCACACCACGATTTCCACCGGTTACTTCCGTCACGGAATTTTGCTCACCGCTTTAGGCTCTTCTTTGACCACAAAACTCGTGCTTGAGCAAGAGTTGACTGAGAAGGAAAAGGGATTCTTGGAAAGCTGCAATCCTGCACGCTTCTAATCGCTAATTTCGGTGAATTTGCTATATTTCGCTGCGAATTTGTGAAGCGTTCAAATATAGACGTAAGTGTGATGCAGAAAGTACTTTTAGTAATTCAGCTTTTAGTTAGTAAAGGTTAGATTATGCAAATCGTAGTCAATGGTGAAACTGTTGAAGTGCAAGACGGATTAACTGTTGCTCAGCTTATTGCGCAACGTTATGGTTCGGATGCAGGACCTGGTATAGCGGTCGCAATTGGCGACGATGTGCTTTCTCGCGCGCAATGGGAATCAGCAGTCATATGTGATGGGAATCAAGTCGAAATTCTTAGCGCAGTTCAAGGCGGCTGAAACACCACAAAATTAAGCGTGAAATTAGTGCGCTTAATTATTTAATTTTAATTAAGTTTAAATATTAAATATTAAATAAAAGGCTTAAAATGACAGAAAATAATACAGAAGAAAGTGCCGATACTTGGCAGCTTTGCGGTAAGACTTTACACTCAAGGCTTTTGCTTGGTACAGGCGGCATGACGAGCATTGATATTATGGAAAAGTCGCTTGTTGCTTCGGGTGCGGAAGTGGCAACAGTTGCCATGCGTCGTCACGCAAAAACTGGCGTGGATATTTACGGCATGTTGCAGCGCCACAATATTAACGTTTTGCCAAATACTGCTGGTTGCAAAACTGCGCATGATGCTGTTCTTACAGCAAAAATGGCTCGTGAATCGCTTGGAACTGACTGGATTAAGCTCGAAGTAATTGCAGACGACGATACTTTGCTCCCAGATACTCGTGAAGTATTGCTTGCTGCAGAAAAGCTTATTGAAGAAGGATTTAGCGTGCTTTGCTACACGAATGACGACCCGATTGTGGCTCGTCGCTTGGTTTCGCTTGGCGTGAAGGCTGTTATGCCTGGTGGTGCTCCAATTGGAACTGGTCTTGGCATTTTGAATCCTCGAAACATTGAGCTGATTGTTCAAGAATGCAAGGAAGCTGGCGTTCCTGTAATTTTGGATGCTGGTGTTGGAACTGCTTCCGATGTTGTTAAAGCTTTCGAAATTGGCTGCTCTGGTGTGCTTCTTGCAAGTGCTGTAACTCGCTGCCCAGATCCAGTGAAGATGGGTCGTGCAATGGCTGCTGCTGTAACTGCTGGCAAGCTTGCTCACGATGCTGGCCGTATTCCTAAGCGTGAACATGCGCTCGCTTCTTCGCCTGTTGAAGGTCGAGCTTGGGCTGATTCTGTACTGTAAATTTTGTACTGTAATTTTTCGGCATATTGTTCGACATGACGATTAATAAAATTTACGACAACCTGCAGGAGCTTGAAGCGGAACGCACTTGCCGCCACTTGCTCCTGCCGGGCTTTACTAATGAACATCAGCAGTTACTTCGCGATGCGAAAATCTGCATGGTCGGTGCAGGTGGACTTGGTTCGCCATGCTTGCTTTCGCTTGCTGCGGCAGGAGTTGGCGAAATCACGATTTGTGACGACGACGTTGTTGAGCTTTCTAATTTGCAGAGGCAGACTTTATATACTGTCGATCAGTGCGGTAAATCTAAAGCGCAACTTGCAGCTAAGCGTCTACAAGCGTTATCTCCAGGTTTAAAAATCAATCTTGTAGATAGATTTAATGAAGACAACGCAAAGCAGCTTGTAGAAAATCACGACTTGATAATTGATGGTTGTGATAATTTTGCTACTCGCTTTTTGATTGCGGATGCTGCTTGGAGCGCTGGTACGCCGGAAGTTTATGGCTCGGTACTTTATTATGAAGGTCAAGTAAGCGTTTTCGTGCCAGGAAAAGGTCCTGGTTTGCGTGATTTGTATGCGTGCCCTCCTCCTAAAGAAAAAGTGCCAAAATCGGCTGTGTTGGGTGCGACTGCAGCTATTGTTGGCGCAATGATGGCAACTGAAGCAATCAAACTTATAACCGGTATTGGCACGCCGCTTATTGGTGTTTTAGCGCGTTATAACGCTCTGGATAATTCTTTGCGTCGCTTTAAGTTCAGCGCGTGAATCCTACTGAATTTTTCAGAATTTCCCATTAATTTTGCTTAAATTGCAAAACTTGAGTCTAGTTGTATAAAGTTTTTTGTAATTTTTGGGAATAAAAGTTGACTTTTATAAGTTGAGTGTAGTAGGCTCAAGTTTTGGAAAGTAAAAAAGCTGATGCTTTACATAGTTTCCAACAAGGAATCTAAATAAGGTTCAGCTTACGTAACTACAAAACTTGAAGGAAAGCGTAATTGCACAAAAGGTGCAATACCTAGTTAAGGAGAAATTATGGGACGCGCAGTAGGTATTGATTTGGGAACAACCAACTCTTGCATTGCTACTCTTGAAGGTGGCAGCCCAACAGTTATTGTAAACGCTGAAGGCGCACGTACCACGCCATCTGTTGTGGCATTCAGCAAGTCTGGCGAAATCTTGGTTGGTGAAGTTGCTAAGCGTCAGGCTGTAACAAACGTTGATCGCACGATTAGCTCAGTAAAGCGTCATATGGGCACTGATTGGACTGTTGATATCGACGGCAAGAAGTGGACTCCACAAGAGATTTCTGCACAGGTTTTGATGAAGTTGAAGCGCGATGCTGAAGCTTACTTGGGCGAGCCGGTAACCGATGCCGTTATTACATGCCCAGCATACTTCAACGATGCTCAGCGTCAGGCAACTAAGGATGCAGGTAAGATTGCAGGCTTGAACGTGCTTCGTATTATTAACGAACCAACTGCTGCAGCTTTGGCTTACGGCCTTGAAAAAGGCAAGGAAGACGAGCGCATTTTGGTATTCGACTTGGGTGGCGGTACTTTCGATGTGTCCTTGCTTGAAATTGGTAAGGATGACGACGGATTCTCCACAATTCAGGTGCAAGCAACTAACGGCGATAACCATTTGGGTGGCGACGACTGGGATCAGAAGATTATCGACTGGCTCGTTGGCGAAGTTAAGAACAAGTATGGCGTTGATTTGAGCAAGGATAAGATTGCTTTGCAGCGCTTGAAGGAAGCTGCTGAGCAGGCAAAGAAGGAACTTAGCTCTTCTACTTCTACCTCAATTTCTATGCAGTACTTGGCAATGACTCCTGACGGCACTCCAGTGCATTTGGATGAGACTTTGACTCGTGCTCACTTTGAGGAAATGACTTCCGACTTGCTTGGCCGCTGCCGTACTCCATTTAACAACGTTCTTTCTGACGCTGGTATTTCAGTAAGCCAGATCGATCACGTGGTTCTTGTTGGTGGTTCAACTCGTATGCCAGCTGTGAAGGATTTGGTGAAGGAACTTACAGGCGGTAAGGAAGCTAACCAGTCCGTGAACCCAGATGAGGTTGTTGCAGTTGGTGCAGCCGTTCAGTCGGGCGTTATTAAGGGAGATCGCAAAGACGTTCTGCTTATTGATGTAACTCCACTTTCCTTGGGTATTGAAACCAAGGGTGGAATTATGACAAAGCTTATCGATCGCAATACTGCTATTCCTACGAAGCGCTCGGAAGTATTCTCTACTGCTGAAGACAATCAGCCATCCGTGTTGATTCAGGTTTACCAGGGCGAACGTGAGTTTGCTCGCGATAACAAGCCTCTTGGCACTTTTGAGTTGACTGGAATTGCTCCAGCTCCTCGTGGCGTTCCGCAGATTGAAGTCACTTTCGATATTGATGCTAACGGCATTGTGCACGTTTCCGCTAAGGATAAGGGCACTGGTAAGGAACAGTCCATGACTATTACCGGTGGTTCTGGTTTGCCAAAGGACGAAATTGACCGCATGGTGAAGGAAGCTGAAGCTCACGAAGCTGAAGATAAGAAGCGTAAGGAAGAAGCTGAAGTTCGCAACCAAGCAGAAGCCTTTGCTTACCAGACTGAAAAGCTCGTGAACGACAATAAAGACAAGCTTTCCGATGAAATCTCTAAGGAAGTTACCGACAAGGTTAATGCTTTGAAGGAAGCTTTGAAGGGTGACGACGTTGAGAAGATTAAGTCTGCTCAAAGCGAGTTGATGACTTCTGCTCAGAAGATCGGTCAGCAGCTTTACGCTCAGCAGGGTGCTGCTGGTGCCGAAGCTGGTGCTCAGTCTGCTGCTGGTGCTCAGGCTGGCTCTGCAGCTAAGGATGATGATGTAGTTGACGCCGAAGTGGTGGACGACGACAAGGACGATAAGGACAACAAGTAATGTCCGACTTTAACGCCAACGAATATTTGCAAGATATGGAAGATGCTGACTCGCTGGATGTAAAAGCTACAGGTGATTCTGCGAAATCGTCTGCGCAATCTTCATCGAAAGCTGCTGAAGGTGCAAATCCTGCAGAAACGAAAGCTGATGCTAACGTTTCTGCGAATTCCGCAAATTCTGAGGATACGGCGAATTCCACTGAATCTTCAGAATCGAAAGACAGCCAAGACGCAGATAGCGGCAGTTTAACTCCCTTAGGTAAAGCTAAGAAAGAAGCTGCAGAGTACTTGGAAGCGTTACAGCGAGAGCGTGCTGAGTTTATAAACTTCAGAAATCGTTCTGCCAAAGAGCAGGATCGTTTCAGACAGCATGGAATTATTGACGTGCTGACAGCATTGCTTCCAGCATTGGATGATATTGACCGCATTCGCGAGTATAGCGAAATGGATGATTCGTTCAAGGCTGTTGCAACTAAGATAGATAAGGCTTTTGAAAAGTTTGGTGTGGAAAAGTTTGGTGAAAAGGGCGAAGATTTTGACCCGACCAAGCATGATGCAATTTTGCACAGACCAGATCCAGACGCTACAAAAGAAACTGTTGATGCTGTAGTTGAAGCAGGATATCGAATAGGAGATCGCGTTATTCGCGCCGCTCGTGTGGTCGTTTCTTCACCACAGCAATGACTAACGAAACTCTTTCGTGACTTTATTGCATAACTTGCTCGTGCTGACTCATAAGAGTTGGCACGAGCAGCCTATATTTGGTCAAAAGCGAAATAGCCAATGTGCTTGTGAAGAAAGGAGGCACAAATGGCTGAAAATGAATGGTTAGCTAAGGATTTTTATAAGGTTCTCGGTGTCTCCAAAGACGCAGATGAGGCAACGATTACCAAAGCGTATCGCAAACTTGCTCGTAAATATCACCCTGATTTAAACAAAACAAAAGAAGCTGAAGAAAAATTTAAGGATGTTTCTGAAGCTTATGACGTATTAAAAGATAGTCAAACTCGTCAACGTTACGATGCTATCCGCCAATTTGGTGCTGGTGGTGCTCGTTTCGCTGGAGGAGCAGGTGGTGCTGGCGGTTTCGATGCGTCGAGTTTCTCGGACATTTTCTCCATGTTCAACGGCGGCTCTGGCATGGGTGGTATGGGCGGAAACGGTTCGCGCATTCGCTTTACATCCAACGGTGCTGGACCAAATATGAGCGACATTTTCTCCATGTTTGGTGGAGGTCAGCGCTCTCAAGATTCAGCAGGATTCCAAGGTACGAGTGGCTTTGGCGGTGAGAGGTATTCTCAACCGCAGGAAGCTGACGTGCCTGAAGTTGGCGAAGATATAACAACCGATATAAAGCTCACATTTAAGCAAGCTTTTAAAGGCGCTACAGTATCGTTGCGTGCGGCTGGTGAAACTTTTAAAACGCATATTCCAGCTGGTGTAAAAACCGGACAGAAAATTCGTTTGAAAGGAAAAGGCAAGCCAGGCAAGTTCGGTGGTGCTGCAGGTGACTTGTACTTGCATGTTCAAGTAGAAGCATCAGATAAATTTACTTTGCGAGGCGACGATTTGATTTCTACATTGCCGCTAACGTTAAGTGAAGCAGTGCATGGTGCAAAAGTTAGTATAAACGACCTAGACGGCAATCCTGTTACTTTCAAAGTTCCAGCTTGTGTTTCAAGCGGTGATGAAGTTCGTATAGAAGGTGCTGGAGTGCCCGGAAAGAATGGCGATTTTGTTGGTGTTGTGCAGATTCGTTTGCCAAAGCGTTCGAGCATGTCTCTTAGACGCGTTGCAAAAGAATTTGATAAAACTGCTGGCGAAACTTATGCTGAAGAAATTAAAAAATTAAGACAAAACTAAGTTAACAATAATTTAGTAGGTTAAACACTGTTGAATTGCTTGTAACAGTGCTTTAAACATACTAAAAAGAGCAAAGGAAGGCGTGCTATGACACCAATAACGCGTGAAACTAAAGCACTGTATGAAATGTGTGCAGTTGCTTTAGTGCGTGGTACCGCAACGCTTGACGGGGCAGATGAAGTAGGATTTGTTCTTGATTTGCCAATATTTACCGTAAGCCATGTGGCACGCCTAACCAATACGCACCCGCAAACTTTACGACAGTATGATAGGCTTCATTTAATAATGCCGAATAGAACTGAAGGTGGCGCTCGCCGCTATTCTTTGCGAGATATAGACAGGATTGTGCAAACTCAGCATTTAAGCCAAAATGAAGGTATCAATCTTGCTGGCATCATGCAAATACTTGATTTGCAAGAAGAAAATCGACAGCTTAAAAGACAAGTAAGGCATTTGCTTGATTCTGCAGAGTCTTCAGAACGCAATATTTTTGCTGCAAATGCAGATGGTGACATTGTGGAAATGCAGCGTTCTCGCAATGCGCGTCGCTGGAGGCGGGATATTCTTACAGAGAGGCGAGCGTTACCTTCGTCGTATTCTTCGGAAAGCTATAACAGTAATTATAAAAATCGAAAGTCTTCGGATGAAAAATCTGTGGTGTTGTGGAGAGCGTGGAGCATATAGTAACGTAGGTATGGCTACTTATTGTGCTTAAGTGAGAAATTAGTGAGAATTAACGAGAAGAATGAATAGTGCGAAAAGTAATGCAGAATTAGTGCGAAAATGATGTGCTACAAAAGCTAAAGCAAATATATGCAATATAAAGGATTGTGAATGGCTGAACAGACGACGAATATGTGTGCAAATACTCTTAACTCTAGTGAAGAAAAACATGTGTTGCGTGCAGTTTTCTGGGATATGGATGGTACTCTTATAGATTCCGAGCCGTATTGGCATGAGTCGGAATTTTATTTAGTAAAAAAATACGGTGGATACTGGGATGAAGATTTAGCTTGGGAATGTTCCGGTGGATCCCTTGAAACTGTTGCCAATAAGATGATTCCTTCTGGTACAAAACTTACAGTAGAAGAAATTGGCAAAGGCATGGTTGATTACGTTGCTGCTCGTGAGGCTGAATCCGTGCCGTGGGTTCCAGGAGTTTTAGATGTACTTAAAAGTCTTACGGATGCCGGCATTACTTCGATTTTGGTGAGCAATTCGCCGCGTTGTTTGGTTGAAAATATTGTGAATCACGCTCCAGAAGGTGCTTTCGCTGGGTATGTGTGTGGAGACGATGGATTTAAACCGAAGCCTAGTGCTGAGCCGTATCTTGCTGCAGGGAAAATGATTGGCATTGAGGGCACGGATGAGGAAGTTGCAAAGCAGATGGCTAATTGCATTGCCATAGAAGATTCTCTATCTGGTCTTACTGCCGCAGTTAATTCCGGAGCAACTGTAATTGCGCAAACAGGTTTTTCGCGCGCAAACATATCTGAAAGCAAGCATCATGCAGAACTTAACGGTTATGAAAATGTTACTGCTAAAATGCTTGAGAATATTGTTTTGAGCCGAAACTAATTAACAAACTAGCAAAACTAATTAACAAACTATTTAGCTATTTACTTAGCTAGCTATTCGCATATCTGTTCGTAAATTAGCTACAGTTGATTTACTAGTTTCCTCCAGTTGTGTCATAGTTATTGTCATAACCATGACCGCCAGAATTATTATCGTAGCTGCCAACGCCGCCCGATGATGAATCGTCACGACCATACAGCTGACTATCAAGGTTTAAATCGTTGTCGTTGTCCTTGTCTTTATCTTTGTCCTTGTTTTTATCCTTACCCTCATTCTCAGTTTTTATATGCGTGAATGTATGTTGTTCGCCTAATCCCCATTTTCCATCAGGTCCGCCAATTTTGCCTGTGTCTTTTGCTTCAGGGAATTTAGTATTCGGGGTTCCTATTACCGCTTGACGCATGTATCTTGTAAACAAGTGCACAGGGTAGTCGCTTCCGCCAAGATATCCGTGGAACGGTTTAATTACTTGTGGGCTACCTTTTGCGTCTGGATTCCATATGGCAAATGCGGTAACAATATTTGGCGTAAATCCTACAAAGCTACCAGCAGTTTCGTCGTTTGCTGTTCCAGTCTTTCCTGCAATTTCTCTACCTACAGAGCGAGCTTCGGTTGCTGTACCATGTTGCACTACGCCAATCATTGCTTTTGTAGCTAAAGCGGCATCAGCTGGTGAGAATACTTGCTTTCCAGCCGTTGGTGCGCGGTAGAACTCTTTACCGTCAGGATTTTTTACGCTGGCAACAATATGCAGATCTGGGCGTCTTCCTTGGTTTGCAAATGTTGCATATGCGCGCGCGATTTCGCTTACATGTACAGAATCATTTCCAAGAACAGTAAACGGATTATTACCATTGACGCGGTCAGGGTTTAAACCTGCCATAACTGCAGTATTAGCAATTTTCTTAGCACCAAGTTTACTTTGCAAATCCATATATACTGTGTTCACAGAATTTGCAGTTGCGCTATATAAGTTAATTGTGCCGTAGCTCATGTTTGCAAAGTTTCCAACAGGCTTATCAATACCATCAAACTTGCGTGGAGAATTGCCATTGAACATTGTATCCAAGCTAGTGCCAGCCTGAATTGCTCCCATAAGCGCAAAAGGCTTCATAGTAGAGCCTGGCTCGTAAAGCGCTTGTGTAGCGTTATTAAGCTGTTTCTTTAGATAATCGTCTCCTGCGTAAACGGAAATGATTGAACCATCTTTTGCGTTTATTGAAATTCCGCCAACTTGCAGTCCTTCTGGCACAATTCCTCGTCCATCTTGAGAAGGACTTGCAACTTTGAACATTAAATCTTGCTTAGCTTTATCGATAGTAGTAATAATGCGATATCCGCCGCTGTCAAGATCTTCCTGCGTAAAAGCACCATTCCTAGTTAACTCATCGCGAACCATATGCAATAAGTAACCTTGTTGACCTGCGTAAATGTTTTGAGTCGTCTGAGTAATAGTTTTAGGCATTTTTGCTTGCGCTGCTTGAGAAGCTGTAATGTAGCCATCTTCTTTCATAATGCGTAACACGCGCTTAAAGCGAATGCCTGCTTCTTTTGGACCAATTGCAGGATCCCAGCTACTTGGTGCTGGAATAATACCTGCTAAAAGTGCAGCTTGCGAAAGTGACAAATCTTTTGCTTCTATACCGAAATATGCTTTAGCTGCAGCTTGAATTCCGTATGCTCCTCTACCCAAGTAAATAGTATTCATATAATTGCAAAGTACTGTATCTTTATCTTGGGTTTGCGCAATTTTCAAAGCTAAAATAGCTTCTTTTAGTTTTCCAAAATAAGTTTTTGTTTCACCGAGATAATATCTTTCCGCATATTGTTGCGTAATAGTTGAGCCGCCCCAACGCCCGTGCTTTGTAACGTTATGAAGTAATGCGCGTCCAATTCCTTTAAAATCTATTCCGCCATCGTGGTAGAAGGAACGATTTTCTGAAGCAACTATTGCTTTACCAACATATTTAGGTAGTACTGAACAATTGATAATTTCGCGATTTTGCTCAGCAAAAGAGCCTAATTCAGTTTTGCCATCTGAATAGTACACTTTCGTCTTATCTGCCATAGCAACTTTGTCTGGTGCAGGTATATCTGTAGTTGCGTACAGATAAGCAAAAACAATTGTGCCTAGCAAAATTGGTACAAAAATAACGATAAGTGCCCAAAAAATAATAGGATGTCTGCCTCGCCAAGTTCTACGACGCCTTCTGCGTGTTGCTGCGCGAGAACGTTCGAATCTCGAATTACGGCTGCTTTTGTTTGATTCAAAAGAATACGAATGTGGACGGTATGAGTCTTGTCCGCTTGGTGGGACAGATGAAGGCATATTCGTATTTTTTTGTGATTGTGACGATATGCTTCGAGTAGCTTTCTCATGCGAAGTAGACGCTCGTCTTCCATCTTTACGTGCAACCATACATTCCACCGTAGCGTCCGGTGTTGAATTTTTCTACAAAACAGCATGTTTTTGTTTAGAAAAGATTAAAAATATTGAATATTAGTACATATTTGTTAAAGCAATAGTATTATGAAATGTGTATGGTGCGGCATAATGTAATGTCGCTTATTTTGCAGGGCAAGGAGTCTATATGAGCATCCGCGTTGCCATTGCCGGTGTCGGCAATTGTGCTTCGTCGCTGGTTCAGGGCGTTGAATATTACAAAAACGCTGATGACGGTGAGAAAATTCCAGGGTTGATGCACGCTGTATTTGGTCAGTATCGTGTGCGCGATATTGAGTTTGTTGCGGCGTTTGATGTTGATTCTCTAAAGGTTGGGCATGATTTAAGTGAAGCAATTGGCGCTTCACAAAATAACACAATTCGTTTTGCTGATGTACCAAATTTGGGTGTAGAAGTATTGCGTGGTCCAACTTATGACGGTCTTGGTGATTACTACCGTGAAATGATTGATGAGTCCGAGGCTGAACCTGTTGACGTTGCTCAAGTTTTGCGAGATAAGCATGTGGATGTGCTTGTTTCTTATCTTCCAGTAGGATCTGAGCAAGCCGATAAAGCTTATGCGACTGCTGCGATGGAAGCTGGCTGTGCATTTGTAAACTGCCTGCCAGTCTTCATTGCTTCTGATCCTGAGTGGGCACAAAAATTCCGTGATGCAGGAGTTCCTATTATTGGCGATGACATTAAAAGTCAGGTAGGTGCAACTATTACTCACCGCGTTATGGCTCGACTTTTTGAGGATCGCGGTGTGCGTTTGGATCGCACGTATCAGCTGAATGTTGGCGGAAATATGGACTTTATGAACATGCTTCAGCGTTCAAGACTTGAATCTAAAAAGATTTCTAAGACTCGTGCAGTAACTTCAATCGTGCCTCATGAAATGGATGAGCATAATGTTCATATTGGGCCTTCAGACTACGTAGCTTGGTTGGATGATCGCAAGTTTGCTTTCGTGCGTTTGGAAGGTACTACTTTTGGTGATGTTCCTTTGAATTTGGAGTACAAGCTTGAGGTTTGGGATTCTCCAAATTCTGCCGGAATTGTTATCGATGCTGTTCGAGCCGCAAAAATTGCTTTGGATCGCAAGCTTTCTGGTCCGGTTTTGGCTCCAAGTTCATACTTTATGAAGTCTCCTGCAGTTCAGCATGAAGATAGTGAAGCTCGCCAATTAGTTGAACGCTATATTGCTGGTGATGTTGAAGCTAACGAGTCTCAGCTTGATGAAGATACTGAATTTGCAAAAGAACATGGCAAGAGTGTGTGGCGCGCATAATTTATTACTACTCGACATGTAGCGAAAATCGTGTAATATAGATAAAGCCTCCGTGTGGCACTAAGTCACCCAATCCCCCCAGGGCAGAAATGCAGCAAGGGTAAGTGGCCTCTGGTGGGTGCGCGGAGGTTTTATTATGCGTAAAACTAGCGCGGTCGTAAATACTGTCGTAAAGTCTAAAGTATGAGTGAAGAATTTGCAGGAATTCAATCCAATAGCATTGACAATCAGCATGATGATTCTGCTGGAGAAAGTGATGCGCTGCCGGTAGGTGGAACTTCGCAAGATATTAATCGCAACAGTGAAGGTAGTGACTATTCGCATCCTTTGGATTCGATTAATACGATTACGCCATTTTCCCCAATCTCATCTGAGGATAATGACGAAAAAATATCGCCTTTATTTCCAGAAAATACTGAAGAGAAATCTTCTAAACAGTCTGTAAAACAGTTTGTGAAACAAACTAAACGTCAATCTGATTTGTCTGATTTGTCTGATTTGTCGTATTCAACTAATCAGTTATCTTTTGAAGATTCTTCATCGGATGCAGATGATATTGATCAGCTTGATCCGCTCGTAAAGCGTCCTCGAATATCTACCATATTGTGGTGTGTTGCTATTGCAATTGTTTTCCTGGCTTCTGCTGCGTTCATATGGTTTATTAGTGTGCAAACAGTACTTGGTCAAAGCTATGAAGAAATGGTAATTGATGGATTTGGCTCTCATGGTATGCCGTCTTGGCTTGCATTTTGCTTGCGACCTATAAGCGTTTCTATGGTTGTTATAGTTACTGGCATAATAATTGCTCTTGTTTCACTCATAGTAGTTTGTATTCGTAAACGTTGGTGGCTTCTTGGTCAATGTGCTGGAATTATTATTCTTTCGGCTGCTGCTGAACCATTGAAAAAAATTCTTCCGCGCCCAATGCTTATAAGTATTGAATATTTGTCTGCAAATTCAGCACCTTCAGGTCATACCCTACTTATTACTGCATCATGTGCGTTGCTTATTTGTGTAGTTTCGCGTGTTTGGCGCGCATGGGCGTCAGTAGTTGCAGCTTTTATAAGCATTCTTGTGGAACTTTCTTTGGTTGCAGCACATTGGCATAGAGTTTCTGACGTTCTTATGTCATTACTTATCGTTGGTGCTGTAACGCTTATTATGCTCGCATGCACTCGCAGTAGTGGAATGGATATGCCAGCTTATCGACGTTCCTCAATTAGCGTTCAAATTGTAGGAAGCTCTATGATTACGATTGGTGTGTTGGCGTGTTTGTATGCACTTTATTTAATATGGCAAATTCTTCCTGGTGTTGATATTTTTGCTCAATGGGCTGCAAGCGTATCTTATGTAGCAACTTATTGGCTGATTATAGGCGTGTCTTTGCTTGTTTTTGGCGTAATTATGGTAATGCGTCACTCTACAGCTTCGCCGTTGAGTAGGCTTGGATTAGTAGGCGCTCCGCCAACGCCTCCATCTGCTTCTAAGTAATATTGTCTACTCTATCTGCTTTTATCCACCGAGGTGGAATGTAATAGACGTATAACTTAAGTTGCGATACAGTTAGCGTGAAACATATAGTTCGGAATTATATGTTCGATTGTGTTAGGAAAGGAGCGAATATGGCAGCACAGAATAAGCTAGTCATTGTGGAGTCTCCCACGAAAGCGCGAAAAATTGGCGGGTATTTAGGCAATGGATATACCGTCATGGCTTCAGTTGGGCATATTCGCGATCTCGCTCAGCCAAGCCAAGTTCCAGCCTCACGCAAAGCGGCGTTTGGTAAGTTTGGTGTAGATGTCGATCATGGTTTTGCGCCATATTACGTAGTTGGCTCAGATAAAAAGAAAACTGTTTCCGATTTAAAGTCTGCGCTCGCAAAAGCTGACGAATTATATCTGGCAACTGATGAGGATCGCGAAGGTGAAGCTATTGCGTGGCATTTGGTAGAAGCATTGAAGCCAACTGTGCCAGTAAAGCGCATGGTGTTTCATGAGATTACTAAGGATGCAATTCAAGCCTCGCTCAGTAATACTCGAAATGTTGACGACAATATGGTTGACGCGCAAGAAACTCGTCGTGTGTTAGACCGTTTGTATGGATATGAGCTTTCTCCTGTTTTGTGGAGAAAAGTTGGTCCTGGTCTTTCTGCTGGACGCGTGCAGTCTGTTGCTACTAGGTTGATTGTTGAGCGTGAACGCGAGCGTATGGCGTTTACTAAGGCGTCTTACTGGGATATTAGCGCGATTTTAAGTTCTAAAGGCTCAGATGGTGAAAGTGTTGATTTTGAAGCGCGTATGAGCGAGCTTTCTGGTCGCCGTCTGGCTGGTTCTAAAGATTTCAATTCAAAAGGTGAGTTGGTTTCTACAAAAGATGAATCACAAAAAGCTTTGCATGTTGATGCTGATTTTGCATCTAAGCTTTCTAAAGCTCTTGAAAATTCAGATTTTGTAGTTGACTCTATGGAAACGAAGCCGTATCATCGTCGTCCTTTGCCACCTTTTACTACATCAACTTTGCAGCAAACTGCTGGAAACCGACTTTCAATGAGCTCTCGCCAAACTATGCGAGCTGCGCAATCTTTATACGAAAACGGCTATATCACTTACATGCGTACGGATTCCGTAACGCTTTCCAAAGAAGCTATCGAAGCTGCGCGTAGTGCCGCTCGTGCAGCGTTTGGCGACGAGTATGTTTCGCAATCTCCTAAGCAGTACGCAACTACGTCTGCAGGAGCGCAGGAAGCTCATGAATGTATTCGCCCTGCTGGAGCGCGTTTCTTAAGCCCGGACGAGCTTGCAGATAAATTACCTGCGGATCAGCTGAAATTGTATACGCTTATTTGGCAACGAACCCTTGCGTCACAAATGGCTGATGCTACAGGTTTTACAGCAACTGTTAAGTTAAATGCTTCTGCTGGAGAATATGGAGAAGCTTTGTTCCAAGCTTCTGGAACAGTAATTACTTTTGCTGGTTTTATGAAGGTTTTTGGCAATGCGCATGCATCTGAAGGTGAAAGCGATAAGGCGCTTCCTCAAATGCAAGCTGGGGATATTCTTGAAGCTAAAAGTGTTAGTGCGGATTCTCACGAAACTCAGCCTCCTGCAAGATATACTGAAGCTTCTTTAGTTAAAACTTTGGAAGCTAAGGAAATAGGCCGCCCTTCTACTTACGCAACGATTATTTCCACAATTATTGATCGCGGATACGTCTATGAGCGTGGACGTGCGTTAATTCCTTCTTGGCTTGCTTTTGCTGTAATTAAGCTTTTGGAAGCGAATTTCCCGAAGTATGTTGATTACGCGTTTACTGCTGATATGGAAAATGGTTTGGACAGAATTGCGCACGGTGAAGAAACCGGTCGCGATTGGTTAACTAGGTTCTATTTCGGTTCTGGTGAAGGTGCCGCTAATTCTGCTGATGAAGCTCATATTGGTTTGCAACAGCAGGTTGCAGAGCTTGGTGAGATTGATGCGCGTGAAATAAATACCATAGACATTGGCGATGGTTTGCATGTGCGTATTGGACGCTATGGTCCTTACTTGGAAGACATTAAGAATCTTGATGCTGAAGGCAACCCTCGTCACGCTTCTTTGCCAGAAACTTTAGCTCCAGATGAGTTAACTGTTGATGCTGCTCGAGAATTGCTTGAGAATAATGCTGAAGGTCCACGTGTGCTTGGAGTAGATCCAGAAACGGGTGGGAACGTAGAAGTGCGCAATGGTCGTTTTGGTCCGTATGTGGCACTGGTAGAAGAGCAGGATAATGCGGAAGATTCTAAATCTTCTAAGTCTTCTAAGGCTGCTAAAGCTCGTCCAAAAATGGCTTCTTTGTTTAAAACCATGGATCCAGCGACTTTAACTTTGCAAGAAGCGTTGCAACTTTTGAATTTGCCACGTTTTGTTGGCGAATATGAAGAAGTTGACGCAGAAGGTGTTGTAAAACTAGCTCGTATCGAAGCAAATAATGGTCGTTACGGTCCATATTTAACTAAAACATATTCTGCTGTAGATACTTCTGCTGGAGAAACTGTGGAATCTAAGCCGGATACGCGATCTCTTTCTAGTGAAGATGCTATTTTTACTGTTACTTTGCAAGAAGCGAAAGATTTATTTGCGCAACCAAAGTACGGTAAGCGTACTCGTGGTGCCGCCAAGCCGCCTCTTCGTGAGCTTGGTGCAGATCCTGAAACTGGGAAGCCAGTAGTGATTAAGGATGGTTTCTACGGAGCTTATATTACTGATGGCGAAACGAATCGCACTTTGCCAAAGCAGTATACTCCTGAATCGATTGATCCGCAGGATGCATTTGCACTTTTGGCGCAAAAGCGTGCCGCAGGTCCCGTAAAACGCAAAAAGCGAGCGACTAAGAGCACTGCAAAATCTTCTGAAAAGAAGTCTACTGCGAAAAAATCTACCGCAAGGAAAACTTCTACAAAGAAGACTACTTCAAAGAAATCTACCGCTAAAAAAGCATAGGAATGAAATCTAAAGATTAAATAAACCTTGCATATGGAGTCAAAAAATATGGCATCTAAGAATGACGATTTCTCTGGTGGCTGCGCTTGCGGAGGAAACTGCGGCTGCAGAAGTGAGCAATCTTATGCAAATAAAGGCTTATTTATTTCTTTTGAGGGCATTGATGGCGTTGGCAAAACTACGCAAGTTGAGGCTCTTAAGGATTATTTGCAATCTTCGGGGCGAGAAGTTGTAGTGACGCGTGAGCCTGGCGGTACGCAGTTGGGTAAAACTTTGCGCGAAATACTCTTGCATGGCACGAGTGTATCTGCCAGAACAGAAGCTTTGCTTTTTGCTGCGGATCGTGCACAGCATGTTGCGCAAGTAATTCGCCCTGCACTTAGCCGTGGTGCAGTAGTAATAACGGATCGTTATATTGATTCTTCGCTTGCTTACCAAGCAGGCGGTCGCGAATTAACTATGGATGATGTGCGAACTTTAAGTGAGTGGGCAACGGATTCGCTGTGGCCTAATCGCACTTATTTGCTAGATATGCAGCCGGAAGATGCTTTTAAGCGTTTGCATCGTGAGCAAGATCGCATGGAATCAGCTGGAATAGATTTCGCACGTCGCACTAGAGAAGCATTTTTAGATTTAGCGCAGGAATCTGCAGATCGTTATCGCGTATTAGATGCAACGTTCTCAGCGAAATCATTATCTGAACTTATTGTGCAAGACGTACATAACTTAATTGAAGAAATTGAAACTAAATAAAGTGGCGAACTTTATAAAGTGAAGAAGTAAAGAAGCTATGCAGGGGGTGAAGCGATGAGTGTGTGGGATAGCGTTATTGGGCAAGAACAGGTAGTTTCGCGATTGCGAAAAATTGCTTGTGCGGACGCTAGTAAAATAGCGCAATCTTGGCTGATTTGCGGAGCTGCTGGCTTCGGTAGTGCGCAAGTTGCGCGCGCTTTCGCTGCAGCTCTCGAAAGTCCGGATCATGGAGAAGGCAGTAATGAAATTAGCGGCGAAAATGAGCTTAGTAAAATTGCCAAAGAAGTTTTAGCAGGATCGCATCCTGATGTGCATACGCTTGCAGCAAAAGGCGTAACTCTTAATATTGACGATGTGCGCGAGGCAATTGGGATTTCTGAGCAGATGCCTAGCACTGCTCCTTGGCGAATCATAATTATTGAAGATGTTGACCGAATGTTGGAACGTAGCACAAACGTTCTTCTTAAAGAGATTGAAGAGCCAAGCGAACATACGATTTGGCTTTTATGCGCTTCAAGTGTTATGGATGTGCTTCCAACAATTCGTTCGCGTACACAACTTGTGCAATTAGCTACTCCAAACGAGCAGTCTATAGCAGAATATCTTACTAAAAAAACGGATGCGGATAATAAGCTAGCAAATCGTGCAGCCAGGCTTTCTCAAGGAAATATAGCAACTGCTTTTATCTACGCAAGCGATGAGCGTGCTTTAAGTAGGCGAGATGAGCTTGTTGCAGGATTGCTTCGTATGCATGATGCTGCCGACGCAATTATGCTTGCCGCAATGCTTATTGACGATGCAAAATCACAAGCAGAAGATGAGGTTCAGCGAAATGTTGAGGCTCAACAAAAAGAATTTCGCAGAATTAACGGATTAGGCGATGAGGATCGCATTCCGCCCAAATTGCGCGCAAGCTACAATGCAATTGGGAAAAAGGATGATATAAAACGTAAAGTAACTCGTGTAAGTCGTGACGTGTTATGCCGTTCTCTTGACGCAATCGATAGCGTGTATAGAGACGTTTTAGTTGTTATTAACGAAGCGCAAAAGTCTTCGCCGATTATAAATCAGGAATACAAGTCTAGAATTGTCCAGTTGGCACAAAGCATGACAGCAAGTAGTGCATTGGATTGTGTTGACAGCATTGCTACTGCTCGTCGTCGGCTTTCAAGAAATGGTAATGCAACTCTTGTTTTTGAAGCACTATTTTGCTCACTTTTGCAAAGTCAATGAAATACAAAAGTATCATATCCTCCACGGAAGTGACATATCGCTTGTGCCTATTCTTGGTGAATTTGTTGATTCGCGTCGCATGATTTCCGGTCTAAACTCCATATGTGCAGGTAACCAATGTTGCTCTGATTTGTTAACAGCGGTTAGGCGGATTGCTTCGCGCGCAATTTGCTGGTACGGAGGGCGGATTGAAGAAAGCTTTGGCTCAGACATTTCTGCCTGTCTGCTATCTCCGTAACCTATTACGAGAACGTCCTGCGGAACTTGCAAAGAAAGCTCATCTAAAGCTAGAAGTGCTCCAAGTGCGACAGCGTCATTTGCGCAAATAACAGCGTCTGGTTTGCGAGATTGTTTAGCGGTAGAATCAGAAAAAAGCCGCATTGTATCCTTGAATCCACGTTGATAAGTAAGTTCTCCAAAAGTTGTCCAATTTGGCTCAGAAAGTAAACTTAATCGGCTTGCAGCAGTCTGAAAATTGGCAAATAAGTTTGCACTTTGTGTGGAGTCAACATTTCCACTTAAATAAGCAATATTATGGGCATCGTGATGCGAAAGATGTATTAAAGCGGCTTCCATCATTGATTCTTGATCCATGCCAACCCAATTCACGTGGAATGAAGTAGTAGTGCCACCAATTTGCACAATGGGAAGATTGTCAACGTAGTTTTCAAGTGTTTTTGTTAAATCACTATTGTTAGATGGCATAACAATAAGACTGTCAACATTATGACCAATAAGTTCTTCTATGCGTTCTTCTTGAGCTTCTGTGTCTTTTCCAGTTCCAACAAGAAGTATTTTATCTATTTCATGAGCTGCTTCATCCAATGCAGAAAGCATATTTACGCTGAATGAATCATCTACGTTGCTTGTGCCCATTACTACGCCGATTGTATTAGTTGTGTCACTTCTTAATGCGCTTGCTGCATAATTTACTGAATAATTAAGCTGCTCTGCGGCTTTTCTTACGCGTTTTGCGATATCGTCATCTTTGGCTCGTCTACCAGAAAGTACACGAGATACTGTTGCAATTGAAACTTTTGCAAGAGCTGCTACATGAGTTATGGAGGCGTTTTGATTAGTTTGATTTGTCATATCTGCCCCCGAATAAGTGCGGTGCTGTAATTATTGGTAAACAGCACCGCAAATTGAATATTATTTATTTGTCAGTTTATGTACACTTATTTATTTATATTATTCGCCTTTCGTGACTACGTCGACAAGATTGTTAGCTACATTTTCAGCGTCTTCACCATCAACGGTAATTGTGATTGAATCTCCTTTAGTAATGCCCAATCCCATAATTGAAAGAATGCTATTCGCACTTACAGGGGCACCTTCGCCTTTCGCAATCGTTACAATGCAATTTGAGGACATTGCGGCTTGAGAAAATTCTGACGCTGGGCGAGCATGTATTCCAACTGGGTCTTCAATAGTAACAGTACGAGTTGCAATTGCCATTTTTTCTCCTTTGAATAATAATTAACAAATTCTGCTTTTATTTTTTTATTTTTCATATAAAAGCAAACCATATTTTTTCTTAAGGTTTTTTGTTTGCTATTTTCAACATTAAGTGTAGCATAATTAATTGAAAAATACAGAAAACGTTTTCACTTGTTGTAACAACATTTTTAATGGTGTATAGTTTCATTAGTAAGAAACGTTTACCTACAAGAAATGCTTATGCGGCGTTGCGGCCGTAATAAAGTTTCTAAACCTAAAGGAGGGTTTTAAGTATGGTAATCACTGGTGTTGGCATTGGGCGCTCGATGGCATATGGTGAAGTATTGTGTATGGCACCTGCTTTGCATGAGCCAGAGGATTCTCCTCGTGCTGTTAGTGTGTTGGCTGAGGATGCAAAAAAGGCTGTTAAAAATGCTTTAAATGAAGTAAATAAAGACCTAAACCATCGTGCAAGTGAGGCTCTTGAAGCAAAGGATGAGGGGACTCGAAAGGCAGCACCAATTATGCAAGCTCTTGCACAGATGGCCATCGATCCAGCATTAATAAGTGCAATTGAATCTGGTATTGATAAGGGGAAAACAGCTGAACGTGCCACTTGGGAAGGGTTCGCACAATTTGAAGACATGTTGCGTAATCTTGGTGGTTACATGGCTGAGCGTGCAGGAGATTTGCATGATGTTGGCCAGCGTGTTATTGCATCTTTGATTGGTGTTGAAGCTCCTGGAGTGCCGGAAAGTGATTCGCCTTTTGTACTGGTTGCTAAGGATCTTTCACCTGCTGATACAGCTTCACTTGATTTAAGCAAGGTTCAGGCAATTGTCACTCTTGATGGTGGTCCTACAAGTCACACTGCTATTCTTGCTCGTGCTCGTGGAATTGTTGCTGTTGTTGGAGCACACGATGCCTCTCAGCTGAAGAATCATCAAATTGTTGTAGTAGATGCCGTTAATGGTCATGTTATAAGCAGTCCTAGTGAAGAAGAAATCGCGCATGTTAAAGAGTCTCGTGAGCGTTTAAGCCGCGCTCGTGAATTGCGTGGATTGCCTGGAAGTACAAAAGATGGTCATTTGATTCCTCTTTTGGCAAATGTAGGAAAGCCCTCAGATGCCGTAACTGCTCATGAGTATGGAGCAGAAGGAGTAGGTCTATTCCGAACGGAATTTCTGTTTATTGGTAACGAGCAACCGCCTAGTATAGAAGAACAAACAGAATCTTATACAGAGTTACTATCTCAGTTTGAAGGCAAGAAAGTTGTTATTCGATTGCTCGATGCTGGAGCAGATAAGCCGTTACCATTCCTGACTCCTGAAGATGAACCAAATCCTGCTCTTGGACTTCGAGGTTTGCGTACTCTAAGACAGCATATGGATGTTCTAGATGGTCAGCTGGAGGCATTATCTCGTGCTGATGCTGTGACGAATGCTGACTTATGGGTGATGGCTCCAATGGTTTCAGACGAACATGAAGCAGCATATTTTGTAAAACTTGGTAAATCTAAAGGTCTTAAAAAGGTTGGCATTATGGCAGAGGTGCCTTCTATCGCTCTTGTTGCCGAGGAGGTTGCTCAAGTCGCTGATTTTGTATCTATCGGAACGAATGATTTGACGCAATACACTCTTGCAGCAGATAGAACCCTTGGGTCTGTTTCTAATTATCAAACTGCTTGGCACCCTGCAGTGTTGCGCGCGATCAAAATGATTGCAGACGCTGGTAACGCACATGGTATGCCAGTCGGAGTGTGTGGAGAAGCTGCAGCAGACCCAGATTTAGCGGTTGTTCTTACAGGTCTCGGTATTAACTCGCTTTCTATGACGCCAGTTGCTTTGGATGATGTTCGAGCAGAACTTGCTCAAACTACATTTGATGAAGCTAAGGCTAAAGCTCATGAGGCTTTAGCTGGAAAGTTCTACCACTCAATCATGCAAGAATAAGCCAAGGGAGTAATTCAAAATATGATCGTTACGAAGAACATTAAAAATTCGATTACCAATCAGAAATAATCAAGAATAGTTAACATGCTTAGAAAAGAGAAAATATGAGTGCTGATATTGATGAGCTTCTCCCGGATTCTGCAGTAAACCTTGATATTGCAGCGAAAGATTGGCGTGATGCTATTTGTCTTGCAGGCAATGCTTTGAGGGAGTCTGGCTTTACTACTGATGAATATACGAATCAGATGATTGAAACAGTTGAGAAAATGGGCCCGTATATTGTTATTGCCCCAGGCTTGGCTTTGGCGCATTCGCGCCCGTCGGAAGCAGTGTTAAAAAGTGGTTTGAGCTGGATTCGTTTAAGTACGCCTGTTAAATTTGGTAACACTGCCAACGATCCGGTCTCTTTAGTAATTGGTCTTGCAGGTCACGATGAAAATGAGCATATTGGCGTTATGTCCGCGGTTGCTGCAGCTTTGTCTAATCCTGTGAAGACTAGAGAACTTGCGCAAGCAAAAAACGCTAAAGAAATTCGCGCAATTCTTAAAAGTTAAATACTAAAGAATTAATTAATTTTGCAAAATTAAAAAAATACAACTCAACGAAAGAGGTTATTTATGAATATTCTATGTGTATGCGGAAACGGCATTGGCACGTCTGTACTTTTAAAAATCAATGTTGAGGCTGCGGCAGCAGACTTAGGTCTTGATGTTACAGTTACTACTTCCGATGCGGGAAGTGCAAAAGGTACTGCGAATATGAATGATCTTGTGCTCACTTCTCCTCAGCTTGCTCCAGAGCTTGAGGGCACTACCACTCCTGTAGAAACAATTGAAAATTTCATGGATGTTGAAGAGGTGAAGGGTGTGCTTGAGCGTTACGCATAAATTATGTGTAACAAATAAACGTTTGATTATGCTGATTACGTGCTTACTGCTTTGGCATAGTCGTACTGTTATTTCATGCGCTATTCGCTTTTTCTAAATAAAAAGAAGGAAATAAGATGAACATTGTAGTTCAGGTTTTAAATTTCATAAGTCAGCAGATTTTGAATGTGCCGGCTTATTTGATTGGTATTATTGCGGCAATCGGTCTTATCGCGCTCAAACGTAGTGCAGGACAAGTGATTGCAGGCGGCTTAAAAGCTGCTATGGGTTACCTCATTTTGGGTGCAGGTGCTGGCGTTGTTGTTGGTGCACTTGCTCCATTTGGTGACTTGGTTTTGAAGTCTACTGGTGCTCATGGTGTTGTACCTACGAATGAGGTTATTACTGCTCAGGCTGCAGGTCAGTACGGTGCTACTTCTGCATACATTATTGTGCTCAGCTTCGTTCTTATGCTTCTTGCTGCACGCTTTACTCCTTTGAAGTACATATTCTTGACTGGTCACCACATGGTGTTTATGTCTATGCTTTTGGCTCTAGTTCTTTCCGTTGGTTTTGGTGCAGGCAACCAGTTGCTTATTGTTATTGTCGGCTCTGTCATTATGGCAACGGTTATGGTTGTTCTGCCAGCTTTTGCGCAGCCTTTTATGAACCGTATTACTGGTAGCGATAAGCTCTCGATTGGTCACTTTAACTCTTTAAGCTACATTGTTTCTGGTGCTGTTGGTGCTGCTGTTGGTAAGAAGTCTAAGTCTACTGAAGATATTAACTTCCCTAAGGGTTTGAGCTTCTTGCGTGATTCAATGGTCTCCACGACTTTGTTGATGGTTGTGCTGTATTTGGTATTCGCGGTGTGGGCTTCGGTTGTGTTGCCAGTAAAGGAACTCTTCAAGATTTTCGCGTCTCACCCTACGGACTATAGTGCCTTCTACATGGCGGCTTTTGCTCAGGCTTTGCAATTTGGAATTGGTGTTAGTGTCATCCTTTATGGTGTTCGTATCATTTTAGGTGAATTGGTTCCTGCATTCCAGGGCATTGCTAACAAGGTCGTTCCAGGCGCTCGTCCAGCATTGGATATTCCAATCGTATTCCCATACGGTGCTAATGCTTCTCTTATTGGCTTCTTGTCTTCCTTCGTTGGAGGTCTTGTAGCTCTCGGACTTATTGCAATTTGGATGGGTCCAGCTTGGGGATTGGCATTGATTCTCCCAGGAATGGTGCCTCACTTCTTCGATGGTGGTGGTGCAGGCGTGTTTGGTAATGCAACCGGTGGTCGCCGTGGTGCTATTCTCGGTGGTTTTATTAACGGTTTAATTATTACATTCCTTCCAGCAGTATTGCTTACTGTTATGGGTTCCTTCGGCTTGGCAAATTCCACCTTCGGCGATGCTGACTTTGGTTGGGTTGGCACTGTTGTTGGTAACTTCGCTCACCTCGGTGCTGGCGTTGGTGCTATAAGCTTGATTATTGTTGCTGTTATTCTGTTTGCCTTGGCTTGGGTATGGCAGGTTAAGGTTGTTAACACTGGCTGGCTTCCTGCAGTAAAGCATGCTGAGTTCATTGAAGGAATTAAGAAGCAAGAGCGTGCTGCTAAGAAAGCAGCTGTGGCAGCTAAGGCTGCTGAAACTCATGAGGAGGCTGCTACAAAATAAATAGAGTACAGTAAAAAAATCACATTTTAGTTAATGCGCCCAGTTTAGATTTCTCTGGGCGCACGTTTTATATTGACCGTCAAATTATGCAGTTAGCGTTGTTTCTTAGTGTTGTTTTTGCTTGAGTGCCACGATCTGCTTGAACAATTAGATTGCGCGAACATTCGCGTTTATTTGTTACTCGCGCAGTTGATTAGTGTTGTGTAATGGTAGATACTTAAATTATGAATATTTCTACAGATTTCACTACCATTCCGGATGATTATTCTAAAGCTGCGCCGGAGCAGAATAAGATCAGCGGAGTGCCGGTAGTTTCTTTCCCGTTTTACGTTGATAATATGCCGTCTTTTGTGCATTATTTGCATTGGCGTTTTGTTGACGACGATGCAATACCGGTATGCGGTTTTGAATGGATTCACTGGACTGCTGCAAATGTGCCTGTTGAAGCGTTAATGTTTGATTTTAACGACTCTCACGCTTTACAAATACCGGAAGATTTTTCTCGCACAATGACTTCTATGATTCCGGAAGCTCTTCAAGGACGCAACTCGCAAGCAAGCAGATTTATTGGCTGCAATGATCCAGCAATTACTATGCGTTACAACGGTCCTCAGCCTCCTGATAAAGATCATGAATACATGTTTGAAGTTTTTGGCACAGAAAAGCCTTTGCCAAATCTTAAGCCGGGATTCTACATGAATGAATTGTTACGCGAAGTAAGAAATGTAAATTCAGGTGTAGACGCTGGTGGAATGTTCCTTACTGGTAAAGCCTAAACGCAAGCACAAGAGCAACCAATTAGGTTAGCAGTTAACGCCTAAGCGTTAGAATCAAACAGTAACAAATCTAAAAAATAAAATATAAAATCTAAAAACAGAGGATGCAAATATGGCATGCACAACAATTCTTGTTGGTCGAAAAGCAAGTTACGACGGATCCACGCTTATTGCGCGTAACGAAGACTCGGCAAATGGCGAGTTTAATCCGAAGCGTTTAGTGGTAGTAAAGCCGGAAGATCAGCCTCGCGTTTATAAGTCTGTTCTTAGCCACGTAACAGTCGAGTTGCCGGATAATCCGATGCAATACACAAGCGTGCCAAATGCAGACTTGCGCGAAGGAATTTGGGGAGAAGCTGGCGTTAACGAAGCAAATGTTGCAATGAGCGCAACCGAAACGCTTACATCTAACGAGCGCGTGTTAGGCGCAGATCCAATGGTTGAACTTCAAAAAGCGCAAGGTAAGGAAGGTGACGCTGATTATAAGCCAGAAGTGCCGGGTGGAATTGGCGAAGAAGACTTCTTAACGCTTGTTTTGCCTTATATTCGTAGCGCTCGCGAAGGCGTTGAGCGTTTGGGTGCATTGCTTGAAAAGTACGGCACTTATGAGATGAATGGCGTTGCATTTTCGGATGTGAACGAGATTTGGTGGTTTGAAACTGTCGGTGGCCATCATTGGATTGCTAAGCGCGTACCAGATGAAGCTTATGTTGTTATGCCAAACCAGCTTGGAATTGACGAGTTCGATTTGGACGATGCTTTTGATGCTCAAGAAGAGCATATGTGCTCTGCTGATTTGCTTGAGTTTATTGAAGAAAACCACTTGGATTTGTCGGTGGAAAACGCTTCGCCGTTTAACCCTCGCGACGCTTTCGGCTCTCACTCGGATGCCGATCACGTTTACAACACTCCTCGCGCATGGTTTATGGAGCGTTTCTTGAATCCTTATGACGAAGTGTGGGATGGTAAAGACGCTGATCATCGTCCGGACAGCAACGATATTCCTTGGGCTCGCCAGCCTGAGCGTAAAGTGACGGTTGAGGATATTAAGTACGTTTTAAGCTCTCACTATCAGGGCACTGAGTATGATCCTTACGGCAAACTTGGCGATGAGCATACTCGTCATCTTTTCCGTCCAATCGGCATCAATCGTCAAAGTCAATTGGCTGTAATGCAAATCCGCCCTTACGCGCCGGAAGTGTTCCGCGCGATTCAGTGGATGGCATACGGCTCTAACCCGTTTAATGCTCTTGTGCCGTTCTATCCAAACGTAAATCGCACTCCAAAGTATTTGGAAGATACGACTACTCGCGTGACAAGCGAAAACTTCTATTGGGAGAATCGTATTATTGCAGCTCTTGCGGATGCTGCATTTAACGACACTGCAAACGCGATTGAGCGCTACCAAGAAGTTGTCGGTTCCCTTGGCCACGCAATGGTCAAGTCTACGGATGCTGCCGTGGCAGATATTCTTGGCGTTGATTTGGCTGATTACGAGCCAGAACGCGAAGGTGATGAAGGCGAAGATTACGATGATTTAGTTCGCGATCCTGAAGCTATTATCGCCGAGCTTCGTAACGACAAAGTGCGTGAAGCTTTGGCTGAAGCAAATGACGATATGGCAGCAAAGTTGAAGAAAGAAACCGATTCTTTGCTTGACACGGTGCTGTACATCACTAGCATGCGTATGAAGAATGGTTTTAATCGTTCCGATCACTAGATTTAAATTTTATTAAAAATTAAGTGCCTTCCTAAGAAATGAACTTTTTATTTCATACGGAAGGCATTTTTGTTATCTTTTGTTATTTTGCTATAGACGTTGTTAATAGCTCGTATAGATATTGCGTGTGGTGGCTATGCTACGAACAAACAATCGTATAGTATGAATCATGTAATTAACATTATCCGCATGCATAGTTGTGCCAATATGCCTATGAAAGAGGGGTACATGAGCATTCTTGATTCATACACTACAACATTCGGTTTGGTTAAAAAAATTGATGCCTTTGGGTACCTGGATTATTTAAAGCAACATCCAGAGGAGCCTAGGAAGAGTGGTAAGGTTCTGCTTGTTACTGCTGATACTCCTTTAAAAGCTTCTCGTGGAGAAGGTAAAACAACTACAACTATCGCGTTAGTTGATGCATTGCGTGAGCGCGGTGTGGACGCAGCTGCAGTTCTTCGTCAGCCAAGCATGGGCATTACAGCTGCTGGTTCTAAAGGTGGTGCAAGTGGTGGCGGTAAGTCTTCGCTTTCTCACCCTGAGCTAATTGACTGGGGCTTGTGTGGTGAAATGGCTGCTATTGCTTGCGCACAGAATTTGCTTGTGTCGTTTGCGGAAAAAGCAGTCGACGAGGGTGTTCTTGATACTATTTTAGTTCCTCGAGTTAGCGAGGTTCCTTCGCGATCTTTGCGAAGTATTGCTGTTGATTTTGGCAAGGGGACTGTTCCTGAGCGCGTTGTTTTGACGCCAACTTGCGAGCTTATGCAAATCGTAGTGTTGTCGCGCAGTATGGACGAGATTTCTAATCGTGTTTCTTCAATGATTGCTGGCACAAAAGACGGTAAGCCTGTTAAGTTTGGTGAGTTTGTGGATTTGTGGCGAATCACCAATATTCTTGCCGATGCTGTAAAGCCTGCTAAAACTGAGACGATTAATGGTTCTCCAATCTACGTCCATTGCGGCCCGTTTGCGAACGTTTCGCTTGGTATTCCAAGCCTTGTAAGCGTTGAAATGGCTTGCGCTGAGCATGATGTTGTAGTGGTGGAAGCAGGTTATGGCACGGATGCTGGTGCTCAAAAGTGGTTAGATATTGCTGCTCGCGAGTTTGGTGCAAAGTGGCCTGCTGCTGCAGTTGTAGTTACTCGTGCAACTACTTGGCGAGATGACGAAACTTTGGCTTGGCGTTACCCATTCCATGTTTCTCGTCTGGAATCTCTTAATATTCCTACGTTCCCATTGATTAATTTGTGGGAAGGCGAGGATGATCAAGTGCCTGAATTGTTGGAACAAGCCAAGTCTTTAGGATTCAGAAAGCCTATTGTTGGCAATTTATTCCGTGATGGTGGCGATGGTTTGGCAAATCAGCTGGACGATTTTGTGTCTGCAATAACTGATGATGTTGAAACGAGAGTTCCAGAAAGTAGGCGTGGAAAGACGCTTAGGGAGCGAATTAACTTGTTGTGTGCAGAAGCTTACGGTGTTCCAGTTGAGCGTGTAATCGACAAAGCAGGTTTTGCTGATTCATTGAAAGAAGCGCAGGATTTGTGTGCAAATTCTGGAGTTGTTTTCGATGACCTTGCGCTTGTTGCTGTGAAGTCGCCAGCAACTATGACTGACGACGATCATAAGCCTGCTGAAGAGCGCACTGTGACATTGAAGAAAGTGGAAGTTCACGCTGGAGCTGGAGTTGTGCAGGTAAATCTCACATCTTCACTAACAACTCCAATGCCAAAAATCGTGTGATTGCTTTCTGCTGATTTTCGCTTCATGCACGTGCTAGAGCGTGAGCTGAAACGCAAGCTATAAAGCACACTAGAAACGCATATTAAAAACGGCGCTAACGCACAATTTATGATGTGTTAGCGCCGAAATTATATAAATTACATTAATGATTGTTTTACAACGTGTTGAAAATGCAAAGCATCTTTACATCACGCAAAAGTGCGATGCAACCAATCGCAAGCAAGCTTAACCCATTGCTGAACTTCTGGCTGAATAAATTCAGTAAGCACATTTCCGTTTTCATCGCGTTTTGCTGTTTCTTTAACTGCCAAAGCTAAGCCGTGCGGTCCTCTAGGGAACAGGTGAGCTTCAACACTTACTCCAGCTTCAACGCAAGCGTTCACAAACATTATTGAATTTTCTACTGGAACTGTTTGATCAGTAACAGTTTGCCATACAAATACAGGTGGAGTTTTGCGATCCACGTGATTTTCCAGCGAAAGTTTATTGACGAGTTCAGTTCGCTTTCCGTCGCTAACTTCTCCAAATAGACGATCGAAAGTTGGCTTATGCGCATATTTTCCAGCAGAAATAACAGGATATGCGAGCATAAGTGCATTTGGACGCACGTCATCAGCAGCATACCCGTTTGCTTCCTCAACTTCGTTGCTAACACTAGTTGCAAGGTTTGCAGCCACATGCCCTCCAGCGGAGAATCCAATAATTGCAACTTTTTGCGCATCTACGTGCCATTCTTTTGCGTTTTTGCGAATTAAGCTCATCGCTTCTGCGGCTTCTAAAAGCTGAGTTGGGTATGTGCTTGGAGTAAGCGAGTATCGCAACACAAAAGTGTGGAATCCTTCTGCAGCAAACTTCATGGCAACAGGCTCTGCTTCACGATTCGAGACGCGCAAGAAACCTCCGCCTGGCAAGATTAAAATTGCAGGACGGTTTTGCAAACCTTCGCTATCTAAATTATCGTCTAAAACATATCCAATAAGCTGCGCATCGCTTCCGTCTATACTTTTTATTTTCTGATTTATAATCTTCATAGTGTCTCTTTTCGTTTCGTTTATATTGCAATTACACTAAGCATAATTCTAATCAAATACCTCGCTTTGTAAGTGCGTTCTTTTATAAATTCGTGTAGAGTTTTAAGAAGTTTTATAAGGAGATTCAAGATGTGTGACGAAGAAGATAATTTAGGTAAGGTTGTTTTAGCTGCTACGCCTATTGGGAATATGGCAGACGCTTCTGCACGATTAATTAATCTTCTTGAAACTGCTGATATTGTTGCTGCTGAAGACACGCGTAGGCTTTATGATTTAGCGAATCGCCTTGGCGTACATGTTTCTGGTAGCGTAATCGCATATCACGATCATAATGAGCGCAACAAGGCAGATGGCTTGCTAGACAAAGTTGAGCAGGGCAGCACTGTTCTTGTTGTTTCAGACGCAGGTATGCCTACAATTAACGACCCGGGTCTTGCTGTTGTTCGACGTGCAATAGAGCGCGATTTGCCTGTTACTTGCGCGCCTGGTCCTAGTGCAGTTTTAGATGCGCTTGCTCTTTCTGGATTGCCAACCGATCGCTTCTGTTATGAAGGCTTTTTGCCTCGTAAATCTGGTGAGCGTCAACAGCATTTGCGCTCACTTAAAGCCGAGCGACGAACAATAGTATTTTATGAGGCTCCACATCGTATTGCAGAAGCAATGGAAGACATATTGGCAGTACTTGGTTCTAATCGTCCAATGGCGTTATGCCGTGAACTTACAAAAGATTTTGAGGAAATTCGTCGTGGAACTGTGCAAAGTATTCACGATGGTGTTTTAGCGGATCCTCCTCGAGGTGAAATAGTTTTAGTTATCGGTGGTGCAAGTGACGAAGAAGTGCAGTCTGAAAGCACAGATTTAAGCATTGATGCTCTTGCAAAGCTTTCGCTTGAATGTGCAGAATCCGAAGGTTTGCGCATAAAAGAAGCCATTACAAAAGTAGTAAAAGAGCATCCGTTTGCTGACGGATCTTTTGCTAATCGTAAGCAAGTTTACGCGTCTTGTCTTGAGCACAAACCTGATCAAAAGTAAGATTTCTGCTTTTGCTACTATTTTTTGCTTTCTATTCATTGCTGTCATACGCAGAAAATAGCACTTCAAAACTGTAACGAACGTCAGGCCCGCCTTGTTGAGAAATATATTCTAAGATTTGCGCGTCTGCCGAAGGGTTTGCAATAATCCATTTGCGAAGTTCTGGTATTTTTTGCGCGATATACCATAGCACTTCCGTTTTTGTTGCAGGGTCGATAGCAACAGATGGTGTGAGTATTATAGGTGGTTTTGGAGGGCTGCTTGTTTTAGTTGCATAAGAGTTCTTTATTTCCATGGTTTGTTTGCTTCTTTCGCAATGTTTCGTATCCAATTTCTTGCATGTATTGAGCCTGGGAAATATGGGTTTCCGTCAATAGTACGTTTGCATTTTCGCAAGTCAATGCTGTATTTAGATATCAATAAGTGAGCAATATCTTTTCTATAAGGTTCGTACTCTTCGTTTTCGCTTGGAGTGTACGCTAAATCGCAAATTGTTCGTTCTGGCGTTGTTATTCTAATTTTTCCAAGTATTACGTATTCTTCATTGTTTAAGTGTCTTCGAAATGCTCGGATTGCATGGCCGTGCGGCTTTTTTCTTCTATGCCCATAATCAATAACATCTATATTTTCAGGAAAATTGCCTCCTATCCAAACCCATGCTGCAGTAAATAAGCAGGCTATGCTTTCTGTAGGTATAAGATTGCTCACAATATTACTTCTTCCTTGAGTGGAAATAGCTGCTTTATTTGAATATCCTGCATTTAAATCAAGCCTATTGAATACGCCAATTTGAGAAAGTTTTTTCATGCACATTGGGCCTGGTAAATGGTTGTCGTCAAGTAATTCCGGGAATTGTGTTTGTGTTTCTTCGCAAATATCCAATAAATCGCGTATGTTTTGTTGTTTTTTCAATTTTCCTCAATCCTTTCTTTTTGCATATTTATTTTTTAGCGCGACTATTTACAATGTGTATCGCACATATTGTTGTTTTTCTAACGCATATTTTGTAATTCATGCTTTGTAGTGAATAAGTTTCGTAATGCATAAGTTGAGATTATGTTTATATTTGCTTCAATTCCAGGCTGGTTTTATAACTTGTGGATATGTGGATGAACTCGTGTGAGGCTTGTTATTTAGCGTGTTTTCTCGTATATTTTGGGATTCTTTTTGCAATGTTCTTATGTACTGTCCGCGTTGAACAAGATAATAATTGTCTATGAGTCATATTTTGGTGAATGTTGCTTGGCCGTATGCTAACGGCCCTCGTCATATTGGTCACGTTGCAGGTTTCGGGGTTCCGTCGGACGTGTATGCGCGTTACGAGCGCATGAAAGGTAATGACGTATTAATGGTGTCTGGCACGGATGAGCACGGCACACCTATTTTGGTTGAAGCAGATAAGGAAGGCGTTTCTGCGCAAGAGCTTGCTAATCGTTATAATCGTGTGATTACTAAGGATTTGTGCGATTTAGGTTTGAGCTACGATTTGTTCACGCGTACTACTACTGCAAATCACGAGCATGTTGTGCAAGAAATGTTCCGTCAGTGCTTAAAGAACGGCTATATTTACAAGGGCACTCAGAAGGTTGCTATTTCTCCTTCCACTGGTCGTACTTTGCCAGATCGTTATATTGAAGGCACATGCCCATTGTGTGGTGCAGATGGTGCTCGTGGCGATCAATGTGATGCTTGTGGAAACGAGCTTGATCCGGATGAGCTTATTAATCCAGTTTCTAAAATTAATGGTGAAACTCCGCGCTTTGAAGAAACTGAACATTATTTCCTAGACCTGCCTGCTTTGGCTGAGGCGAATGTTAATTGGCTTCATTCTCGCGAAGGTTGGCGCACGAATGTTATTAATTTCTCGCTTGGATTATTTAATGAAGTAAAGCCGCGAGCTATTACGCGCGATATTGATTGGGGTATTCCTGTTCCTGTTGAAGGATGGATTGATAATCCGAATAAGCGTCTGTATGTGTGGTTTGACGCTGTTATTGGATACTTGTCTGCATCTATTGAATGGGCTCGTCGACAAGGCAAGCCAGACGCTTGGCGTGATTGGTGGTGTGATCCTAAGTCTCCTGGATACTACTTCATGGGCAAAGATAACATTACTTTCCATTCTCAGATTTGGCCTTCGGAAATGCTTGCCTACAACGGTGCTGGTTCTAAAGGTGGTGAGGCTGGCGTTTATGGTCCATTGAACATGCCTGAACAGGTTGTTGCTTCTGAGTTCATGACTATGGAAGGCAAGAAGTTCAGCTCTTCGCGCGGAATCGTGATTTATGTGAAGGATATTTTGGCGCGTTACCCTGTAGATGCTGTGCGTTACTACATTTCTATTGCTGGTCCAGAAAATTCTGATGCTGATTTTACTTGGGCTGAGTTTGCTCGCCATAATAACGAAGAGCTTGCTGCAAGCTGGGGTAATCTTGTCAATCGTGTGGCAAATCTTATTAATAAGAACTTTGGTGTAATCCCTCCTCTTGACGAAGATTCTATGACTGCAATGGATCGCGCTCTTCTCGATCAAACTTCTGATGCTTTTGCTTTGGTCGGTAGTTTGATTGAGCGTCATCGTCAGAAGAATGCTCTTACTGAAGCAATGCGAGTAGTTGCGGATATTAATAAATATATTTCTGCAACTGAGCCTTGGAAAATTAAAGATGATGAGGCTCGCCTTGGTACTGTGTTGCATGTTGCAGCTCAGGCTGTTTCGGATGCTAATCATCTGCTTGCGCCATTCTTGCCTCATGCAGCTCAAAAAGTTTGGGAAGCACTTGGTGGCACTGGCGTATTCTCGCCTTTGCCTCATATTGAAGAAGTTGAAGATTTGGATAATCCAGACTTCAAGTATCCGATTATTACGGGCGATTATCGCTTGGGGGAAACTGTTCATCCTTGGGAGAGTGAGGAGTTGGTAGCAGGTACGCCTGTGCCTAAGCCAAGTCCTATTTTTGCCAAGATTCCAAAAGAAGCAGTTGAGGAGGAGCTTGAGCGTTTCGCATCTGCTTTGTCCGAGCGTCAGCGTGTCGAGGCAGAAAGACTTGCTGCAGCAAAAAAATCTTTGGAAAATAGTGAGAAATAGGTTGAAATTTTCAATAAATAAATTATAAAATTAGAAAACATAGCAAATGGTTCTCTAAAAGAAAATATTTTAAGGAAATTTTAAGGAAAAACTCTTTTCTTTGGACGAATGTTTAGCTATACTAACATGTGTTAATGGTTCGCCATTAGCGAGGTTCGTTTTCGAACCCCATAATTGAAACCTTCTTCTCTCTTTCTCTCTGCCCCGGCGGGTTTCTCTTCCCGCCGGGCTTCTTTTTAATTTATGAAAAATAAAAAATAAAAAGTAAAACAAAAATAAAAGCGCAGACTGCAAAAGCAATCTGCGCTCACACGGTTGCCAAACTTAATTTTAATGGTAACTATTTAACGGCAACGCTTCGAAAGTGGCGCCCATGGTTCAAGCATTACTGGTTCTTGATCCAATACAGCTAAAGTTTCTTTGTCAAGGTACTTTTTGTTGATGATTATTTCGTTCACATAACGATCGAACCACTCTGCTGAGCCAACATAATAGCCGTCTTCGCCAGCATCCTTGCCCCAGCTGTTCTCGATCTTCCAGCGATCTGGATCGCCATCTTTATTAAGATTTACGCCAGTGAATGTCATTGCGTGATTTCCTGGGCAATCCATATATTCCAAACCGTGAGCTTTATCGAATGTAAACTTCACATCAAACAATTCATCTACGCGCACAACTGCAGGATCGAAGAATCCACTGTCACGCAAGGAGAACTGTGTGCAATCGCATGCAAACCAGATTGGATGACCATCTTTTAATTGGTCTACAGCTGCTTTTTTGAATACATCGAGAGGAACGTTAACAAATTCCATTTCCTTTGTTTCAGCTACGTTGGTGCTGTACTTGAATTGGTAGAGCTTGTTGAATGGTGTGCGTTCCATAGGTGCGTTGCATATTGTTACGAAGTCGTTTACGTCAACTGGGACGTACTTCTTTGCGAACTCAAGTGGAGTAATTCCATATTCACAAATCATTGGACGCTCATCTTTGCCGGTTTTTGGCTTGTCAGCTTTGCTGGTTTTCTCGCCATCTTTCTTGGTTTCGTCTTTTTCGCCGTCCTTCTTATCGTCATCATCATCTTTAGTTCGTGCGAAGAAGTCAAACTGTGCAGGTGGTTCACCCAGGGCAATAGTCGTCATGCGATAAACGGTTTCCAAATCGCGAACTTTCATTTCGCGCAATTCTTCCAAAGAAGTTCCGTTCTTATGAGCTTCACGCAATTCGTATGCAAACTCGCGCAACTTGGTATTGATGTACTGTACGAATGCATCAGAGTCGACTGAGTTCTGTGAATCTGGATATGCACTCTTTGGCACAAGTCCGTACTTGTTTACCAAGTTGACGAACATTTGCCACCAGCCGCCGTCATCGATTGGACCATAGTTAATGCTCTCAAAAAGTCGACTATTAACATCTTCATCAAGTGTTGAAAGCACATTTTCCAAATAAGCGTTTGCTTTTTCAATCTTGTCCCAGAAGAATAGGTAGCTTTCTGAAAACTCAAAGTCGTCTAAATTCCACTTATGCATTACTTCGTATCTCAAAGTATTAAGTGAGGCGAACATCCAGCAGCGTCCGGAGCGCTTCTGATTGGTAATGCTGCCTTGTTTTAATTCTATTGAGAATTCGCGAGGAAGAGCACGCTTGCCTTGGTAGCTTGTTGCGGCTTTAAGCACACCATTTGTTACTGCTGCATTCGCGGCGAGAAGATTTGCGCGCTGTTCGTTAAAATGTTTGGAATAATTTTTTACATGTTCCAGAGTTACGGCTTTGATGTTTTCAGCCATGAGCTTATTCATTCTCCTTTTAGAGTTGAAAGTACGAATAAAAAATATTGTATACTGCTCAATGTCTCGCGTGTGTTTCTTGTCTATGCCTATTTTCGGCATTTGCTTGAATACTATTAATTATTTTAGTAAAACTACAATTTTTTCGGTAAATATTCAGTTTTTGTAATTAAATTTTGAATTTATTATATTTGCTTATAAAACGTATTTTGTATGTATAAAAATACTTTTTTGATTTTAAAATACATATCTTTGTGTAAAAATATAGCTAGAAATCACTGATATTTTGCGCTTTTTTGCATGTTTAGATATGTATAATATAACTTATATATACGAAATTTTTCCCTTGGATATTGAGAAAAGTGCTGTGCAAAAATATTTTCTGTTTGTCTCTTTGTACATAGCTTGGCTAAAAATATACTAATTATGTGTCCGGATTGACAAGGGTCGATTCAAACACGCCTTTTTCAAGGTCGAGTGTTAGATCGGCAATACTGTAAATCACAAGATTTATGGATGCCGAATGGAGGTAAAAAATGGCTAGTCGTAGAAAAGAGTCACAATGATACGATACATCGTTAAACGATGCCTGAATTATGTGGTGATGTTGTTTGTTGCCGTATCCATGACGTATTTCTTGACAAGTGCTTTTATGAGACCGCGTTCGAACTACATGTCTAGGCATCCGCATCCACCTATTGCATCAATCAACCGTTCTTTGGATTTGGCAAATATTAACGACCAGACTCCAGTGTTTACTCGTTATTGCCGTTGGATTTACAACATTTTTACTAAGTGGGATTGGGGATTGAGCCCAGATCAGGCTCCAGTTGGTCCGGCAATTATGTCTCGTATTGGCGCATCTGTTCAGCTGGTTACTGGCGCTACAATTCTTGGCATTGTTCTCGGTGTTAGCGTTGGTGTTTACACTGCTATCCGTCAGTACAAGTGGCAAGATAGAGTTCTTAATTCCACCGCAACCTTCCTGCTGGTTGTTCCTGCAGCAGTTTTGGGTTTGATGGTTGTGCTTGCTGCTATTAGCATTAACCGCGCAACAGGCGTGCGACTTTTCTACGTTACTGGTTTGCACTCTTACCAGGGTTCTGACCCGTTCATGTTCCTTCTTGACTTCCTTCAGCATTTGATTTTGCCGACGATTGTTATGACAATTCCTGGCATGGTTGGGTATCATTTAACGCAGCGCACGTATCTTCTCGATACTATGAATGCTGATTACGTTCGTACGGCTCGCGCTAAGGGCTTACCTTTGAATTTGGCTATTCGCCGCCACGCTTTGCGTACTTCTTTGATTCCAACAGCTGTTGACGTCGCCTTCTCTATTGCAGGCGTGTTTACGGGTGCTGTGATTACTGAAACCGTGTTTGCTATTAACGGTCTTGGTAGCTACTTCGTTCAGACCATTATGCAGAACGATATTAACGGTTCTGTTGCTATTGCAGCGTTTGGTGCTGTATGTACCTTAGTTGGTGCTCTGCTTGCAGATATCTTCTCTGCTTGGCTCGACCCACGTATTCGTTTGAACTAGCAGAACAGTGTAGGTGAATTTGATATGAATAAAAAAGATGTATCTTCAAAACCTCAAGAGTCTGCTGCAGATAGAAAAGCTACTGCTGGTGCCTGGGGCAACTTTAAACGCACTGGTAAGATGACGCTTTATACGCGTCGATTCTTCCGTCGCCCGTCTGCAGTTGTGGGCTTGGTTATGCTTGTAATTTTGATTCTTTTTGCTTTGTTTGGCTCAAAGATTTCAAAGTGGAGCTACGACGAACCAGACTTTTCTTCTCTAGCAACTCCTCCTTCTGCAGAGCATTGGCTTGGCACTACGCCAGGCGGTTCAGACATGTACGCAATGGTTGTGCGCGGACTTGGCCGTTCACTTTCCATTGGTATTGTTAGTTCTATTACCATTACAGTTATTGCTGCTTTGGTTGGTACTGCCATTTCTTACTTCGAAGGATGGTTTGAGCAGGTTGGTATGTGGCTTTTGGACATGCTGCTGATTGTTCCTTCCTTCCTGCTGATTGCTTTAATCATTAGTGCTTCTAGTGGTGGTAGCGATTGGCTGTGGTTGGCATTTGGCTTAACAGCTTTTGGTTGGATTGGTTACGCTCGTACTCTTCGTACGTTGACTTTGAGCTTGCGCGAACGTGAGTATGTTCGTGCAGCTAAGTTCGAGGGCGTTTCTTCGTTCCGCATTATTGTGCGCCACTTGGTTCCAAACTTGGGTTCTGTATTGATTATTAACACGGTTCTTGGTGTTATTGGTGCGATTAACGGCGAAACTGCTTTGAGCTTCTTGGGCCTTGGTATTAAGGCTCCGGATACTTCTCTTGGTACTTTGCTTAATGCTGGCCAAAGCGTTGTGCAGACTTCTCCGTGGGTGCTTTTGGTGCCGTCTGCAGTGCTTGTTTTGCTAACCTTCTCCGTGCAGCTTATTGGTGACGGTTTGCGTGATGCCATTGATCCATATTCTAGGTCTGTTGGTAAGGCCGACTAACGAGCGTTTGGAGTGATAAACATGACTGATATTGCAAATAACGCTATTAAGGAAGAAACCACGATGGAAGATCAAAACAACGAACCGTTGCTTTCAGTACGCGACTTGCAAGTTAGCTTCGCTTCTGAAGCTGGTACTGTGCATGCTGTGCGCGGAATGAATTTTGATTTGTACCGCGGAAAGACTATTGGTATCGTTGGCGAGTCCGGTTCCGGTAAGTCGGTTACTTCTTTGGCTGTGATGGGCTTACTCGATAAGAATGCTAGTGTTAAAGGTTCGGTTAAGTATAAGGGCGAGGAGCTTCTTACTAAAACTGATCTTGAGATGAGTAAGATTCGTGGCAAGAATATTGCCATGGTTTTCCAGGATCCTCTTTCTGCTTTAACTCCAGTTTTCTCTATTGGTGATCAGCTTAAGGAAGCTTTGGTTATTCATAACCCGGACATGAGCGAAGAGCAGATTCGCGAGCGTTCTATTGAATTGCTTGATTTGGTTGGTATTACTAAGCCGGCTGAGCGTTTGAAGGCTTTCCCTCACGAGTTTTCTGGTGGTATGCGCCAGCGCGTGATGATTGCTATGGCAATTGCTAACGATCCGGATATTATTATTGCAGACGAGCCTACTACCGCTTTGGATGTGACTATTCAGGCTCAGGTTTTGGAAGTTTTGAAGAAAGCTCAGCGCGAAACCGGCGCTGCAATGATTTTTATTACTCACGATTTGGGCGTAATTGCTGGCGTTGCAGACGAAGTTATTGTTATGTATGCGGGTCATTTGGTTGAGCATAATAGCGTTGAAGAGATTTTTGCTCACCCAACTCAGCCGTACACTATTGGCTTGTTGGGTGCTGTTCCTCGCGTTGATCAAAAGCGCACTCGTCGTTTGACTCCAATTTCTAAGCCGACTATGGATATGCTTATGGCTGAAGAAGAAAGCGGCGACGACAGCACAATGATGGGTCTTGAAGCGGAAAGCGAAACTGTTCGCTCGTTGCTTCATGCGGAAACCGAAAAGCCAATTAAGCCAATGTTTGAAGGCATTCCTCGTGAACAACGAAAAGTTGTTTTGGATGTTAAGAACTTGGTTAAAACATTCCCAATTACTAGCGGCGGCTTCTTGCGACGTAAGGTTGGTGAAGTTCGCGCGGTTGATGGTGTGAGTATTGAGGTTCGTGAAGGCGAAACAGTTGCTTTGGTTGGTGAGTCTGGTTCTGGTAAGTCCACGACTTTGATGGAGATTATGGGCTTGAAGAAGCCTGAGTCTGGTTCTATTACAGTTTTTGGTACTGAGTTGAACGATAAGTTGACTCGTGAGCAGCGTCGCGAACTTCGTTCTAAGATTCAGTACGTGTTCCAGGACCCAATGAGCTCGCTTGATCCTCGTATGCTTGTTTACGATATTTTGGCCGAGCCTTTGCTCGTGCAAAAGAAGTCGAAGGAAGAAATTCGCCAGCGTATTGCTGAGCTTATGCAATTGGTTGAGTTGAATCCTGATCAAGTTGATCGCTTCCCAACGCAGTTCTCCGGCGGCCAGCGTCAGCGTATCGCTATTGCTCGCGCTTTGGCTGTGAATCCTAAGCTTTTGCTTCTTGATGAGCCAGTTTCGGCTCTGGATGTTTCTATTCAGGCTGGAATTATTAACTTGCTTGAAGATTTGCAAGACAAGTTGGGTGTTGCTTACTTGTTCGTGGCGCATAACATGGCTGTTGTTCGACATATTTCTAGCCGTATTGCTGTTATGTATCACGGTCGAATTGTTGAATCTGGTGAAACGGATGAGGTGTTTGATAATCCAAAGCACCCTTACACTCAGGCTTTGATTAGCGCTGTGCCAATTCCGGATCCTACAATTGAGAAGAACCGTAAGCGTATTATTCTTTCTGAAGAAGATAATTTTGACGATGTTAGGTAATTCATGACTTGTTGATTTTAGTTAATCTTCATCAACCTGAATAAATTACTTAGTCGCGCATGTTTATTACAACATGCGCGACTTTTTATTGTGTAACATAAATTTAAAAAACGTAATATATTTTGTTTTTTATCCAAAATAAACTAAAAAATTTTCTGTTTTGCTCATTATAGATAATAAATTATTCTTTTTTGACTAATTTTCATAAAGTTGAAAAGAAAAAAATCAATATTTTGTGAAAACGATTTGTCGAATGTCATAGAGTTGTATATACTCATACAACATACCGGAAGACGGACATCATCCGGGGAATGAGAGGAATCATGAAAAATACAAATGCAGGTAAACTGACTGTATTTGCCGCAGCTGCACTTTCTGTTGCAATGCTGCTCGGCGCTTGCGGCGGTGCTACTAACAATGCTGGTAAAGCAGGTATGACTGAAGAGCCAGCTGCTGGTGTTGACACTTCTTACACTGGCGAACTTCCAATGCCAGATGTCAACAAGCGTTACGATAATCCACAGTCACGTGACAACGTTAAGGACGGCGGCACTTACACCGTTGCTCTTCCTGTTCTCGGTCCAAACTGGAATCTCGCTTCTAACGACGGTAACTCTGGTTACATGACTACTTTGTGGGGCTTCTACCAGCCAAATCTTATGGCTTATGACACCGTTAAGGGTGAAAAGATCAAGTACAACCCTGACTACATCACTTCCGTTAAGAAGGTTAGCGATAAGCCACTTGTTGTTCAGTACAACTTGAACCCAAAGGCCAAGTGGAATGATGGTACGGAAATTGATTACACCGCATTTAAGGCTACTTGGCAGGCTTTGAGCGGCAAGAATAAGGAATACTCCGTCCCAAGTACTGAAGGCTATGACTGCATCAAGAGTGTTGAACAAGGTTCCACTCCAAAGCAGGTTGTAGTGACTTATGAGAAGCCATGCGCAACATGGGAAATGCTTTTCGCTCCACTGGTTCATCCAAAGTCTGCTGACGTTAAGACCTTCAACCAGGGTTGGGTAAACAATCCTCACAACGAGTGGGGTGCAGGTCCATTCCAGATTGAGTCCGCAACCGAAAATCAGGTTGTTTTCACCCGCAATCCAAAGTGGTGGGGTAAGAAGGCAAAGCTCGATAAGGTTGTTGTAAAACGTATGGAAGATACTGCAGCTTTGAACGCTTTCCAGAACGGTGAAATCGATGCTGTAACCAATACCATTTCTTCTAAGGACGCAATCAAGTCTGCTCGTAGCGTTAAGGGCGCTCAGCTGCGTTACGGCTACAGCACCAAGGTTCGCGTGCTTAACTTCAACGCTAAGTCCAAGCCACTTAACGAGCTTGCAGTTCGTAAGGCTGTTGTTCAGGCATTCGACGTTGCTACCTACAACAAGATTCAGTTCCAGGGCATGAACTGGAAGAGCGAGCAGCCAGGTTCTGAGCTTCTCTCCATGTTCCAGGCTGGCTACAAGAACAATCTTCCTGCTGACGGCAAGTACAACACCGAAAACGCTAAGAAGACCCTTGAAGCTGCTGGCTACAAGATGGGCAAGGATGGTTACTATGAGAAGGGCGGAAAGACTCTTGAAATTTCCTTCACCTTCTTCGGCGATGATTCTACTCAGGCAGCTCTTGCTAACGCATTCCAGGCCATGATGAAGAAGGCTGGAATTAAGTGCAAGACTGTGAACCATGCTGCTGCTAAGTTCTCCGATGTTGTTGCTTCGCACGAGTACCAGGTGCTTCCATTGGCATGGCAGTCCCAATCTCCATTGAGCTTCTTGTCTGCAGCAAGCCAGGTTTACAAGTCTGACAGTGATTCCAACCTCGGTCTCGTTGGCAACAAGAAGATTGATGCCATGCTCGATAAGGTCGGCAAGACCTACGACTACAAGGAACAGACTGAGTATGCAAACAAGGCAGAGTCTGCAGCTCTTGCACTCTACGGCACTCTTCCAGTTTCCGCTCCTCCTATTTATCAGGTGTTCAAGAAGGGCTTTGCTAACAACGGCCCTGCTGGTTACGCAACCACCTACCCAGAGGATATGGGCTGGCAGAAGTAAGTAAATTTGTAGCGATAATTCGCGCAAGTTTACTAAGCTGATTGCTTAACTTATAGAATGTGGCGTGTAGTCTTTTGGCTACACGCCACATGCTTTCATGCGCTTTGACTGAGCTTGAAATCAACAGGATTTCAAGCTCCTTCAAAGCGTGATTTGGCATGTGAAGCACGGTGTGCTTCACATGCCAAATCAGCCGAACGGCTATGCCGTGAGGAATAAGCGCTCGCTATGAAACTCGCTCAACACCAAACAAGAGCTGTCGATTAAACTATAAATTTAAGATTAAGTCTCAAAAAACGAAGTCAAAAACAAAGGAGAATCCGGCGCATGTACGTCAACCCAAATAAACGCAAAGACGCGAACAATGTGCGCTGGGTATTGCAATACTGTAAGCCAGACATGTGGAGAGTAGGCGTATCGCTTATACTTTTTACAATTAATGACACAATGGCAATGACAATGCCATTGCTTTCGGGATTTATTGTAGACAAAATCATTATTGGCAAACAGCATAATCTGCTTTTAGGAGTGTGCTTGCTGATGGTTGCAATGATGATTATTCGCGTAGGCTCAAGATATATTTACCAGCTTCAAATGGAAAGATTCGGCCAGAATGCCGTGTATCGCCTTGTGAGCGACGAGTACGAGAAGCTTCATTCTCTTGATTTTACATACTTTAATCACACTCGTACGGGCGACATTATGAGCCGTATGACTTCTGATACGGATGCGATTCGCCATATTCTAAGCTGGGTTTCGTATATGGCGCTAGATTGCGTAGTAATGTTTGTGTTGGCGCTAGTTATAATGTTTTCAATCCAATGGCAGCTTGCTTTAGCTCTTATGGCAATTACGCCATTTTTGTTCATGCTTGCAAGAGTTATGGGCAAAAAAGCTAGGCCGAAATTCCTTGCAATTCGCGAATCTTTTGCGCGCATGAATTCAATGGTTGAAGAAAATATTGAAGGTAACCGTGTTGTAAAAGCTTTTGTGCGCGAGGATTATGAAACCAAAAAATTCGACGAATGTAACGAAGACTACTTTAATCGCAATATTACGCTTGCAAAAAACACGCAAAAATACATGCCTTGGCTTGACGGCATGGGTTTTGTGCTAGAGCTTATAACAGTTGGTTTCGGCGGATGGCTTGTTCTAAATGGCAGTATGACTTTAGGAACATTTGTTACTTTTAATAGCTTCCTTTGGATGCTTCATATGCCGGTTAGAATGACAGGATGGCTTATTAACGATTGGCAGCGTTTTAATGCGGGCTGCGTTAATATTCGTAAGCTTCTTACGCAAGAATCGCATATTAATCTTCTAAAAGAAGCGGACGCAAGCGTTAAAGTAAAAGGCGAAATCACTTTTGAACATGTTGATTTTGCTTTCCCAGACGATCAAGACTCTCCAATCTTAAAGAATATTGATTTAAGCGTTCCTGCCGGAAGTAAGCTTGGTATTCTTGGTGAAACTGGGTCTGGAAAATCAACTCTTGTAAGCCTTATTGCAAGATTCTACGATCCGACGCGTGGTCGCGTTTTAATTGACGGAAAAGACGTGCGTGAATGGCCTCTGGAAACTGTGCGAAATGAAGTTAGCATAGTAGCTCAGGAAACTTTCCTGTTTTCGGACACGATTGCAGGAAATATTGGCTTCGGTTTGCCTCAAGATAAAGAAAATTGCAAGGAATTAGACGATACGATTCGCAGAATGGCTAGAATCGCAGCGGCTGACGATTTTATTATGAGCATGCCAGAAGGTTACGAAACTGTAGTAGGAGAGCGCGGAGTTGGTCTTTCTGGTGGTCAAAAGCAACGCTTAAGCTTAGCTCGCGCTTTAGCAAACAATCCTGCAATCCTAATTATGGATGACACAACTTCAGCTGTAGATATGGAAACAGAAGAGCATATTCAGCAGGAGCTAAAGAAACTCGACGGCACGCGCACAATAATCACTATTGCTCACAGAATTTCATCCGTTAAAGATGCAGACATGATTGTTGTGCTAGATCACGGAAAAATCGTAGAGCGCGGCACTCACGCGGAGCTTGTGGCTGCTCATGGAAGGTACTGGGAGATCTATAGAAAGCAACTTGGCTTTAAAACTGGCAGGTCTGCAGGATTCGAAACGAAGGGGGAGTAGAAATGGCACAACGTAATACTTATCGTGAAGACGAAGCTCAAGAAGAACACATAAATGTGCACGAGCTTATGCGCGTTAGAAAATATATGAAGCCGTATGCTACTAAACTTCTATTCGTAATTATGGTAGTTATTAGCGGCAGCATAATTATGACAGCGATGCCAATGATTACAAAAACGCTAATCGACGTTGTATTGCCTCAGAAAAACGTCAATTATTTATATACAATTATTGCAGTATTTGCAGTGCTCATTATATTGTATGAACTCGGTTTAGCATACAGAACTTTAGCGATTACACGCATCGGCCAGATGATAATCAAAGACATGCGACGCGATATTTTTACGCATGTTCAATCATTATCTTTTGATTATTTTGATTCGCGTCCGCATGGGAAAATTCTGATTCGCATCGTAAACTACATCAATACGCTTTCTGACACGCTTTCGTCTGGTTTAATTAACGTATTTTCCGACGTTTTTGTGCTTATTATTACATTAATAACAATGTTTGTTATAGATTGGCGAATGGCTTTGTGGAGCTTAGCGCTATTCCCAATATTTATAATTTGGACGCGAACTTTACAAATTTTGCAAAGAAAAGCGTCTAAAAAATTATCAAATAAACAAAGTAATTTAAATGCGTATTTGCACGAATCAATCGCAGGAGTAAAAACAACGCAAACTTTTGCGCGAGAAGCTACAGCATACGCTACTTTCCAAGAGCAACAAGCAGAAGTAAGAAGTGCTTGGATGCGAAACGTTAGAGTGCAAATGTTACTTTGGCCTGGTGCTTCAATTATTGAGACTGCAGCAATAGCGCTTTTGTATTACGCTGGCATAGCAAACTTAGGTGCAATGAACGTGAGCACGGGCACGCTTATAGCATTTGTTTGGTATTCGACTACTTTCTGGGATCCAGTAGTAAATATTGGAAACTTCTACACGCAACTTGTAACGTGCTCAGTTTATTTGGAACGAATTTTTGAAACTTTACGAATTAAGCCAAATATTGTAGATAAGCCAGATGCTATTCAATTGCCTCAGATCGAAGGAAAAGTAGACGTAAATGACGTTGTTTTCCGTTACGAAGAAGATGGAAGGCCAATATTGAACTTGGTTGATTTGCATGTTAATCCTGGTACTACTGTAGCTCTTGTGGGGCCTACTGGCGCAGGAAAAACAACTCTTGTAGGTCTTCTTTCTAGATTCTACGACGTTTCAGAAGGCTCGATTACTATAGACGGGTACGATGTACGTTCAGTAACGCTCGCATCTCTTAGAAAACAAATGGGCGTAATGTTGCAAGATAGCTTTATTTTCAGTGGAACCGTACGCGAGAACATCCGTTATGGGAAGCTCGATGCCACTGATGAAGAAATTGAGAATGCAGCGCGCGCAGTTCATGCTCACGAATTTATTGAAGGATTACCGAACGGATACGATACTGAAATTGAAGAGCGCGGAGCCACTCTTTCTGCAGGTCAGCGTCAGCTTATATCGTTTGCGCGAGTATTGCTTGCGAATCCGCGAATTCTTATTCTAGATGAGGCAACAAGTAATATTGATACTCGTACAGAAGAAGCATTACAGGCAGGATTAGCTCAATTACTTAAAAATCGCACATCTTTTGTAATAGCGCATAGGCTTTCGACGATTGAGAATGCGGATTTGATTTGTGTAATCGATCATGGAGAAATTGTTGAAAAAGGCACTCATAACGAGCTTATGGAGGCAAGAGGAGCGTATTATCGTCTTGTAAAATCGCAATATGATGCAATTCGCAAAGCAGTTTTATAAATACTTATCATTCAATAAAAATTGACAGTTGAGTTTGCGAGTAGACTTAAAAATATGAGTAAACATCATCGCGAACATAATTGGGCGCCGGCTTTAGCAGCGCAATCTGCAGTATGGGAAAATCTGCTACAAGAAGGCATAACAATTGCAGACGATCACACGCACATGCTTAGCGTTGTGGATTTTGCACATAATTTGAATCAAGAATTAGCAGAAAAAGGTCGCGATTTAATAGCGGAACCTACTGCAGACGATTTAGTTGCTCAAGCAAAATCATCAGGCGTTTCACACATGCTAGAAGTCGGATGTGAATATCCAGATTGGGAGCCGACGATTAAGTTTGCTCAAACGCATGAAAATTCAGTTCGTGCAGCAATAGCAATACATCCAAACGAAGCAGTATTACATGGTCACAAAGGCGCTCAAGGACCTGACGGACTACCGATAGTTTACAAGCCGTATCACGATATTCCATTTGACGAAGCTATGCAACATTTGCGCTCGCTAGTAATTGCTCATCCAAAAGAAGTAGTGGCAATAGGTGAAACCGGTTTAGACTACTTTCGTACGGGAGAGCCTGCGCAAGAAGCACAAATAGAGGCTTTCCGCGACCATATTGCGCTCGCAAAAGAGCTGAATTTACCTTTACAAATTCACGATCGTGATGCGCATGAAGACGTAGTGAAAGTCTTACTAAAAGATGGCGCTCCTGAGCGAACAGTATTTCACAGTTATGCTGGTGCTGTGGATTTAGCCGAAATATTGAAAGAGCACGGTTGGTACGCAAGTTTTTCTGGAACTATAAGTTACAAAGGCAATGATGAATTACGCGAATCTGCGCGAATTATTGGCAAAGACCATATAACTGTTGAAACGGATGCGCCTTATTTAACGCCAATGCCGTATCGTGGACGGCCAAACGCGCCTTATATGGTTCCTTATACGCTAGAAACACTTTCTGAAGTTCTAAATATATCGTTATTGCAAGCAGCGAAAGTTACACGCGAAAATACGCGAAAAATTTACGAATTTTAGGAATATAAAATCCTTAATTTTCAAGGATTTTTTAATATTTTTTGCGCGATGCACTATTGTTGTATACAATATCCAAGTACGGAAATAAAACTGTGAGGTGTGAGGTTTATGCGACTTCTTGTTGGCATCAAGAAGAAGCCTCATATATGGAGGAACAATTAAGCATGACTAAGTCACGCACTGCTGTACCGTCAAACGATAGTACAAAGGATCCTCGCAACGGCGCGAAAGATTCCGAGAAAAGCACTAAATCCTTAAAAGGTACTAAGGATGCTATATTGCGAGCTGCCTCGTTTACTAAGGCTCCTCAGGTGTCAAAAAAAACGACAACACGCGAAGAGCGCAAAGTAATAGCTCAGCAGCAAGCGCAAGAAGTAAAAGAAGCGGAAAAGCTTGTTGCTAGTGCAGTACGAGGTCCGTTAGGTAGATGGTGGGCAAAATTGCAAACCAGTTCCGATCGTTTTACATTGGGAATGGCAATTGTTGCTCTTGGCGTTGTTTATGGCGATATTGGTACTTCTCCGCTTTATACTGCGCAAACATTTTTAGCAGGTCAAGGCGGCTTACAAAACATAAATCGCGCGACTATCTACGGAATGCTTTCGCTACTGTTCTGGTCAATCACATTAATTACAACCGTAAAATACGTATTTGTTGCAATGAGAACAGACAACAAAGGCGAAGGTGGCATTTTTGCTTTATATTCGCTTCTACGTAAAAAAGGCGCGTGGCTTGCAATACCGGCAATGATTGGTGGAGCCGCGTTTTTGGCAGATTCTGTGCTGACTCCTGCAGTTTCCATCTCTTCAGCAGTTGAAGGTTTGCGCACTATTGCAGTGTTTAAGCCAATATTCTTAGAAAATGAGAATTTGTCGATGATGATTACGGTTATTATAATCGTCATACTTTTCTCTGTACAGCAACGCGGAACTGAGCGAATTGGCAAAGTATTTGGCATTGTTGTGATGCTTTGGTTTGCTTTCCTTGCGCTGGTTGGTGTCATGAACATTGGCCAAGATTGGACTATTTTTGAAGCACTTAACCCGATTCATGGCATAAAATTCCTGTTTAGCACGCATAATGTGCAGGGATTAGCGGTTATGGGTGTGATCTTCCTTTCTACTACCGGTGCTGAAGCGTTATATTCTGATATGGGTCATGTTGGTAGAGGCAATGTGTACGCAACCTGGCCGTTTATTAAAGTTGCTTTGCTGCTGAATTACTTTGGGCAAGGCGCTTGGATGTTGAAAAATCAAAACGATAAAGCATTATGGTCAATAGAAGGTTTGAACCCGTTCTTCCAAATGCTTGAACCAAATGTGCGATATGTTGCCGTTATTCTTTCGGTTACTGCTGGCATTATTGCTTCTCAAGCGTTGATTACAGGCGCATACACAATGGTTTCTGAGGCAACAAGCCTAAATTGGATGCCACATTTGCAAGTGCGATATCCTGCTAGAACTCGTGGACAGCTGTATATTCCAGTTGTGAATGTTGTGCTGTGTGTTGCCACTATTACGGTTCTTGCAGTATTCCGCGATTCTGAACATATCTCTGGCGCATACGGTTTAGCTTTAACTCTAACTATGCTTGCTACGACTATTTTGCTCACAGTGCACATGTGGTATCAAAAGAAGCGATTTGGTGCCTTCATATTTGCAATCGTATTCCTCATGATTGAGATGATGTTCTTTGTGGCTTCCATGGCGAAATTCATGCACGGTGGCTGGTTTACTATGCTGCTCGGTGTTTCAATTTTGATCATTATGGTCACTTGGAAAGATGGAACTAAAATTGAGCGTTCGCAACGTTTGCACATGAAACCGAAAGATTTCCTACCTGTGCTAGATAAGTTGCACGGAGATTTCCGTATTCCGTATTTCGCTGACAATATTGTGTATTTGACTTCCGATCGTGAAATGAAGCGTCTCGATACTGGAATCTTCTTCTCTATTTTTGCCGACCATCCAAAGCGTGCTAGAGCTTGGTGGGCTGTTTCTGTAGAAACAGATGACGCTCCGTTTACTCGTGAGTATTGTGTAGAGAATTTCGGTACGGACTACTTATTCCGCGTAAAAATTAAACTCGGATTTAAAGTGTCGCCTTCTATACCAGCGTATCTTCACCAAATTATGCATGACTTATCGCACACGGGCGAACTTCCTCAGCAAAAATCCGTGTATCCAAAGGTTGATGCAGATCCAGATATTGGACCAATTCGCTATGTTCTGTTGCACAAAGCGTTGATGCCGGAATCTAATATTTCTGTGCGTGGAGCGTTATCTTTAAAGATGAAATATGCAATTAGACATGTTGCTGGTACGCCTGTTAAATGGTTTGGTTTGGCTCCTTACAATCCGGTTGTTGAAGTGCAGCCGTTGTTTGTTTCTACTCGCAGACCTCCGCGTTTGAAGCGTGAAGACTGTTCTCAGCGAGCAGTTCAATCTTTGCAAGGTGCCTCAGCGCTTGAAACTAATATTCACGTTGTGAAAGATATCAGACCTACTGATGCTGAGCAGACTGCTGTTATGAACGCACGAGATATTGCTGCTGCTAATGTGATGTTTGCTAACGAAAAACTTGCCAATACTGGGAAAATTAGCCCAGTTCCAATTAAAGAGACAAAAAAAGTTAGTGTGGAGAAGCCTAATAAAGATGGGGCAAATATCGATGCAGCGAATGTAACGCATGCTGTTGTACAGGCTGTGGAGGATGCTGCTCGTGCCAATGATGCGAATAGTGTGAAATCTGAAAAGAGTGCAGCAACTGAAAAGAGTGCAAAAAAATAATCTTAAGTAAGAATCTTAAGGAAGAGCCTTAAAATGGAAAATGGTGCAGAAAGCATACTTAATTGCAACTCGATAAAACTCGCTAATCTACCTGATTTTGGTGAAGTAGAGAAATTGCATAGTGCAACTGCACCATCTTCTGCTGCTTATGAGCTTATTCACGGTCATTGTGTTGTAATCTCAACAATTGCTTGGCAAATTGCTCATCATTGCAATATGCTTTTGTCCGCTGAAAATCGTGCTGCTCAAATGAGTGGAACTTTGCGTAAGCGTGCTGAAATAGCAAAAAATTGCCTTCAGGAGCTTGTCGGAGATAGTTATGCAATATTACCTGCGGTTAGTGATGGCTTAGCTCCAAAACAGTATATTGATGAATACGCAGCTTTAATAGGTGGATTGTTGCACGATATTGGCACGTATTTTGTGCTTGAAAGTGATGGCAGTAGCAACGCTGGTGGCATATTACGCTTTGATGGACCGAATTATATTTTGCATGGTTTGCGCGGATATAAATATTTAATTGATAATGGTTTTAGTGAGGATGCTGCGCAATTTGCGCGCAATCATACTGGAGTTGGCTTAACTCGAGAGCAAGTTGTTGCGCAAAATTTGCCTCTTCCTGCTGAAGACTATATTCCGCAAACAGTTGAGCAAGAAATTGTTATGGTTGCGGATAAATATAACAGCAAATCGATACCTCCTCGTTTTTTGACAGTTGATTCTTATCGTCGCAAGGCTGCGCGATTTGGTGAAGACAATGCTAATCGGTGGATGCAATTAGTTACGAAATATGGTGAGCCAGATATTGCAGGCCTGGCAGAAATCTTTAATATGCGTGTTGATGCGTGAGCGCTATTGATTTTTTGCGTATTTTTATCCTATTTTTGTGTATTTTTTAAGAAATCTATTATTTTTTAAAAAGTTTTTTGTAGATTCAATATCAGATAGCATGTTTTTTGGTGTTTTTTGCGTGG